>NZ_FOCQ01000011.1 GCF_900110165.1 Lihuaxuella thermophila | reverse complement strand
ATTGGACATGCCCGGAATGTGGTGTTCATCACGATCGGGACATCAATGCCGCCAAAAACATTCTGCAAGAAGGTTTAAGATTCATCGCCGTGGGGACCACGGTTTGAGCTTGGTCTATTTCTCCCGGTTGCGGGAGATTACCCAAGAATCCCCTGCCTTTAGGCATGGGGAGTGGTCAAATGAAGCACATAAGTTCCTGGTTAACTGTTTCACCCGTCCTGATTTGAGATTTGTGGCAGAAAGGATTGAGGAACATTCCAGGGGGAAAACATCTGCCGATCAATTATATACGTTAAGGGAAGGGCTTAGCGTGACTTCAATCAGGGAGAAGCACGGATTTATGAAGGTTATCCGCCCTTTTTTCATCATCAAGCATGGCAATTCGCTCATAGGGGAGGGGGGATTGATTTAACGTGGAAAAAATCATGGCAGAGGAACAGGTGGCAGACGGAATGGTGAGGGGGAGGCGGCCGGAAAACCGCTCGAAGCAAAAAAGCGTCATTTGCAGGCGGAAAAGTAAGTCGGTTGGCATGATGCAATTGCGCATTTTTTTATGATTGTGATATAATCAATTTGGCTATACTTAGTGTAGATACGTCTGACATGAAAGAGTGGGTTTCCGCCCACTCTTTGCATTTGCACAAGACTTAACCCCAGTCAGATGAGGAGGTATGGCCTTGAGCCGCCAGATTACCGAAACCGTGGAAAAGATTGCTTTGCCCATTCTGGAAGCCGAAGGGCTTGAATTAGTTGATGTTGAGTATAAAAAAGAAGGGCAAAATTGGTTTTTGCGTGTATTTATCGATCGTGAGGGCAAACCGATCGATCTCGATGACTGCAGTCGAGTCAGCGAACGCCTGAGTGAGGCACTGGATGAAGCCGACCCCATTCCGGGAGCTTATTTTTTGGAAGTCTCTTCTCCCGGAGCCGAACGTCCGTTGAAAAAAGAGGCGGACTATCGAAAAGCAGTTGGAAAAAATGTTTACATCACAACGTATGAACCGATTGAGGGGCAAAAGGCTTTTGAAGGTGTGCTGACCCGTTTTGAGGACAATCAAATCACGGTGGAAGAACAGGGAAAAACTGTTCAGATTCCACTGGATAAAGTCGCAAAAGCCCGCTTAGCGATCGTTTTTTAATCGAAGGGAGGAAAATGACCGATGAATGCTGAGTTCATCGAGGCCCTCGGTCAACTGGAGAAAGAAAAAGGAATCAGTAAGGATATCTTGATCGACGCAATTGAAGCAGCTCTGATCTCGGGCTATAAACGCAATTTCCACTCTGCGCAAAATGTGCGCGTAGACATTAACCGCAACAACGGGCAAGTGCGTGTGTTTGCCCGCAAAACGGTGGTGGAAGACGTGTTGGATCCGCGGCTCGAAATCTCCCTCGAAGCGGCTAGAGAGATTAACCCCGCTTATCAGCTGGGCGATATCGTTGAAATTGAGGTTACCCCGGCTGATTTTGGGCGCATTGCGGCACAAACGGCCAAACAAGTGGTGACCCAGCGGATTCGTGAAGCGGAGCGCGCCGTCATTTACCAGGATTTTATCGACCGCGAAGATGATATTGTAACGGGGGTTGTGCAGCGTGCCGACAACCGCTATTACTATGTGGATCTGGGACGCGTGGAAGCGTTGCTTCCCCACTCCGAAACCATGCCGGGAGAGCGGTTCAAGCACGGGGATCGTGTCAAAACTTATATCACCAAAGTGGAAAAATCCACAAAAGGACCGCAGATTTTCGTTTCCCGCACTCATCCGGGGTTGTTAAAGCGCCTGTTTGAGCTTGAAGTGCCGGAAATATACGATGGGATCGTAGAAATCAAGTCGGTGGCACGGGAAGCCGGGCAACGTTCCAAGGTGGCCGTCTATTCACGCGATCCCAATGTGGACCCGGTCGGGGCGTGTGTCGGACATCGCGGCATGCGCGTACAAACCATCGTCAACGAGCTTCGCGGCGAAAAAATCGATATCGTGCGCTGGTCCGACAATACGGAAGAATGGATTGCCAACGCGCTCAGCCCATCCAAAGTGATTTCGGTTACGATTTATGAAGAAGAGAAAATGGCCCGTGTTGTTGTGCCGGATTATCAACTCTCACTCGCCATCGGCAAAGAGGGACAAAATGCAAGGCTGGCAGCAAAGCTCACGAATTGGAAGATCGATATCAAGAGTGAATCGGAAGCAAATCCGGGTCCTGAAGATGCTGAGCTACCTTCTCCCGAAGAACAGGATTAAACACAACTTCTGCTCTTATCCCATATTGTCTATAGCAGGAGGTTACCAGGGTCATGAAGCAACGAAAAGTTCCCATGCGAAAGTGTGTAGCTTCTCAGGAAATGTTTCCGAAAAAAAGTCTCATCCGTGTGGTTCGCACTCCTGAAAATGAAATCATCATCGATCCTACCGGCAAGAAATCAGGACGCGGCGCTTATCTGTGTGCCAAATTGGAATATATCGATTTAGCGCAAAAGAAAAAAGCGTTGGAACGTGCTTTGAAAACCCAGGTTTCACCGGAAATCTATGATCAGCTGAGAGAATATGTAAAGCAGGTAGCACCCGATGAATAAAGCGATGCAACTGATTGGACTCGCGATGCGGGCCGGAAAAATCGTTTCCGGTGAAGAGCTGGTGTTGCGCGAAGTGAGATCGGGAAGAGCTTGCCTCGTTCTCTTGGCGACGGATGCAGCGAAAAATACGGAAAAAAAGCTGACCGACAAGTGTTCCTCTTACAATGTCCCGATTCTCAGATACGGAACCAGGCATGAATTGGGAAATGCCATCGGAAAAGCGGAGCGGGTCGTTCTCGCGGTGACCGAACCAGGATTTGCCCGCTCAATTCAAAAACTGGCTCAGTAAGTGACGGGGGTGAACGGTTTGACAAAAATGCGTGTATATGAATACGCCAAAAAAATGAACATGAGCAGCAAGGAAGTACTCACGATTCTCGAACGAATGGACCTGAAAGTAAACAATCATATGAGCGTTATGGATGAAGGAATGATACAAAAAGTGGAGCAATTTTTTAAAGATGTAAAGCAAGGGGCAACCGCCGTGGACACCAAGACTGAACAGAAGCCCCAGGGAGAGAAGAAAAGCAAAAACAAGCCCAACAACCGCCAAGCATCCGGCCATAACAAAAATGGAAGACCGAAACCGAATCACAATAAAGGTTCACGACCCAACAAGCCAAACCAAAACCAAAGCCATGCCAAAGCAAAACCGGCACGTCAGCGTACGCCGGAGCCGGAAGTCGCGCAGGAAGGTGCGCCGATCCTGGTAACGGGTGCTGATGATTTCGAAACCTTGCCAAGCAAAAAGCCAGCGGCCAAAAAAGGGAAATTTAGTAAATTTAAAGAGGATTCACCCAAAGACGCAGGTTCCCGTGGCGGAAAAGGCCGGAATAAGAAAAAGCAGGACAAAAGACAGGCTCCCAAAGAAAAGCAGGCTCCTGTACTGCCCAAGGAAATTACCGTTTCCGGTCCGCTTACGGTCGGCGAGTTTGCAAAACTTCTCAGAAAAGAAGCCTCCGAAGTGATCCGGAAATTGATCCTGCAAGGCATGATGGTGACCATCAACCAGGAAATCGATGTAGACACAATGACCCTCGTAGCAGAAGAGTTTGGTGTAACCGTCCATTATAAAGAAGAAATTGACGAATCCAACTTCGAAGAACAAGAAGAAATCGATGCTCCCGAAGATTTAAGAGAGCGTCCTCCTGTGGTTACCATCATGGGCCATGTCGACCACGGAAAAACTACCTTGCTGGATAAAATACGCCACACCAATGTCACAGCCGGCGAAGCAGGGGGAATTACCCAGCATATCGGGGCTTATCAGGTTGAAGTGGACGGAAAGAAAATTACGTTTCTGGATACCCCGGGACACGCCGCTTTCACGACCATGCGTGCCCGTGGAGCCAGAGTAACCGATATCACGATTCTCGTGGTGGCCGCCGATGACGGTGTCATGCCGCAAACCATCGAAGCGATCAACCACGCGAAAGCTGCTGATGTGCCGATTATCGTGGCTGTCAATAAAATGGATAAGCCGGAAGCAAATCCGGACCGCGTCAAACAACAGCTGATGGAACACGGCCTTGTGCCGGAAGAGTGGGGCGGAGACACCATCTTTGTTCCTGTATCGGCGCTGAAAGGCGAAGGCATTGACGACCTGCTGGAAATGATTCTGTTAGTGGCTGAAGTGCAGGAGTTGAAAGCCAATCCCAACAAACGCGCCCGTGGAGTCGTCCTTGAAGCCGAGTTGGATAAAGGACGCGGAGCGGTGGCTACCGTTCTGGTGCAGAATGGTACACTCAAAGTAGGCGACGGCGTGGTTGTCGGCAATTATTTCGGAAAAATCCGGGCCATGATCAACGACCGCGGACGCCGTGTCAAAGCAGCCCCGCCTTCGATGCCGGTGGAAATTCTCGGACTTCCCGACGTTCCGAATGCCGGTGACCCCTTCATGGTCTTTGAAGACGAGAAAAAAGGGCGTGCCATTGCTGAAAAAAGGCTGGCGAAAGCCAAAGAACAAGAGCGGGGTGCAACCAACCGCGTCACCCTGGACGATTTGTTCAAACAAATCCAGGAAGGCGAAATGAAAGAGTTAAACGTCATCATCAAGGCTGACGTTCATGGTTCCGCCGAAGCGATGAAGGGCTCTTTGGAAAAAATCGATGTTGAGGGGGCGCGGGTGAAAATCATCCATTCCGGTGTCGGGGCGATTACCGAATCCGATATCATTCTCGCCTCTGCTTCCAACGCGATCATCGTCGGGTTTAACGTGCGTCCGGAACCGAATGCGCGTGCGATGGCCGAGCAGGAAAAAGTGGATATCCGTCTGCACCGGGTGATCTACAACGCGATTGAGGAAATCGAAGCTGCCATGAAAGGGCTTCTCGATCCCGAATACGCAGAAAAAGTGATGGGAACGGCAGAAGTGCGGCAGATCTTTAAGGTTTCCAAAGTGGGCACCATCGCCGGCTGCTATGTGACTGAGGGGAAAGTGGTCCGCGACGGGCATATTCGGCTCATCCGTGACGGAATAGTCATCCACGAAGGCAAATTGGATACGCTCAAGCGGTTTAAGGATGATGTCAGAGAAGTAGCCCAAGGGTATGAATGCGGCTTAACATTGGAAAATTATAATGACATCAAAGAAGGAGACATCATTGAAGTCTATGTCATCGAAGAAGTGGAGAGAGCCTGATGTATGTGGGCGTCCAGGAAGTGACGGGCAGAGTGATCGGTTCTTCTTCTTTAAAAGACAAAAGACGGGTCATCCAAAGCGGCCTCACGAGGATCAAAAATAAATTTAACCTTTCCGTTGCCGAAGTGGGCCATCAGGATGACAGGCAATGGACGACACTCGCGATGGCGGGTGTCGGAAGTGACAAAAGTATCGTGGAAAAGGAACTCAGAGGGGCTCTTCGTCTGTTGGAAGAAACGGATGGTCTCATGATTTTGGATACTGATGTCACCTTTGTGTAAGTTTTAGCGGAGGAGGTGTCGACAATGGCCCGCATTCGAGTGAGCCGTGTCGGCGAACAGGTAAAGAAAGAATTGAGTCAAATAATCCAGCAAGAGATCAAGGACCCCCGCATCGGTTTTGTAACGGTAACCGCTGTTGAGATGAGCGGTGATTTGCAAATTGCCAAAGTATATGTCAGCGTGATGGGGACACAGGAAGAAAAGCGAGAAACCCTGGCCGGGCTGGAAAAGGCAAAAGGCTATATACGTTCCGAAATAGGCCGGCGTATCAAACTGCGTCATGTTCCCGAAATCGTCTTTGCCATGGATGAATCGTTAGAGCATAGCGAACATATTACGCGATTGCTTCACGATATCAACCAGCAGGAGAAGAACCGATGAAGGATCGATTGGAGCAAGCGACCCAGTTCGTCAAAAATGCGGATCATCTGCTGGTTGTTTCCCATCTTCATCCCGACGGGGATGCGGTCAGCTCGACGATCGCGACGGCGTTACTTCTCCGCTCCCTGGGAAAAGAGGTAACCATGGCCAATGAATCTCCCATCCCGAAGAAATTTGCGTTTCTTCCCGAAGCGGAACAAATTCTCCAGCCGGGACAAGTAAAGCAAAAATTCCGCTATGTCGTTGCACTGGACTGTGCAGATCGGGAGCGCATGGGGAAGTGCCGGGATCTGTTTGCTGAAGATGTCAGGATTTTAAATCTGGATCACCATGTGACCAATGACCTGTATGGAACAGTAAATGTGGTTGATCCGGACGCTGCGGCTACGGCGGAGATATTGTTTGAGTGGATTCAGCACTTACAGATCCCTTGGAACCCTCCTCTGGCAACATTGATTTATACCGGTTTGCTCACCGACACAGGCGGGTTCCGCTATTCCAACACGAGCCCCCGCGTGCTCCGCCAAGCCGCACAATTGATGGAAGTGGGAATTGAGGCGCACGTCATTGCGGATCTGGTACTTGAAACAACAAGCATGGAACAACTTCAATTGCTGCAAACAGCTCTACAGACGCTGGAACGTTCCGATGACGGAATCATTGCCTGGATGAGTCTCAGCCTTGATCATTTGAGACGATGTTCCGCATCCAGTGAGGATTTGGACGGGATTGTCAACTATGCCCGGAACATCATCGGAGTTGATGTCGGGATTCTATTCAGGGAAACAGAAGAACAGGCCGTCAAAGTGAGCCTCCGGTCCCGGGCAAGGGTGAATGTGGGAGCGGTCGCTCAATATTTCGGCGGCGGTGGACATGCACGGGCGGCAGGATGCACCTTACACGGCAATCTGGAAGAGGCCCGGTCACAAGTGATTTCCCGCATACAGGCAGAACTGGAGCGTGAGGGAAAGTGACCATACACGGAGTCATCCCTGTTTATAAGCCGAAAGGATACACATCTCACGATATTGTGGCTCTGGTTCGGCGCTTGGCTCAACAGAAAAAAGCGGGACATACAGGCACGCTTGATCCGGAAGTGGAAGGCGTGCTACCTGTTTGTTTGGGACAGGCCACTCGCGTGGTAGAATATATTCAAGAACTGCCCAAACGGTATAAAGGTTCATTTCTGCTGGGAATCTCCACAGATACGCAAGATCAGGCCGGAAAGGTTTTGGAAGAGGTTACGGTATCGGAAGTAAGCCGTTCGAGCATTGAACGGGTCTTTGCAAACTTTCAGGGTGAAATCGAACAAACCCCGCCCATGTATTCAGCTGTGAAGGTGCAAGGCCGCCGTTTATATGAATGGGCACGCGCGGGACAAGAGATCGAGCGTCCCAGTCGCAAGGTGACGATTTACCGGTTGGTTTGCACCGATTACATTCCGGGAGAGCATCCCCGGATTGACTTTGATGTGATTTGCTCCAAAGGTACGTATGTGCGGACGCTTTGTGTTGATTTGGGACAGGCTCTGGGATATCCCGCGCATATGACATCGCTTGTCCGTACAGAGAGCGGCCCGTTCCGGTTGGATGATTGCTATACACTGGAGGAGTTGAAGCAGGTTGCCGAACGTCGATTATGGGCAGAGGCGGTAACTCCCATCGACGAAGTTTTAGGTCATTTTCCCAGTCTTGTTGTGAGTTCTGAGGATGAAGAGAGAGTGCTGAACGGATGGGGACTCCGTTTGGAAAGCCCGCCTCCCGTGAAAGAAAGTTTTTTGGCCCGGGTTTATTCTGAAACTGGCCGGTTCTGTGCTTTGTACCGTTGTGAGTCGGACGGACGGGCCTTACCGGAAAAAGTGTTTCGGGATGTGGAAAATTGATGCAGACGATATTTTTATCCTACCCCTTTGAACGGCAGGAACCTGAAACGAACATCGTTCTTGCCATCGGTTATTTTGACGGAGTGCACCGCGGACACCAGGCGGTGATCGGAGAAGCGAAATTACTGGCAGAAGAACTGAATGCCCTTCCGGCTGTGATGACTTTTCACCCCCATCCCCGCGAGGTGTTGGGTCAGGCAAATATTACCCGCTACTTAACTCCCTTGCCGGAAAAATTGGAACAGTTTTCCAAATTAGGGGTGGCCCGAGCCTATGTGATGAAATTCGACCTCTCCTTTGCTTCACTGACAAAAGAGGAATTTGTTCACCAAGTCTTGGTTCCTCTCGGTGTCAGAGGGGTGGTTACCGGGTTCAATTTTACTTTTGGCCGGCACGCTGCCGGAAAAGCGGATGATCTGGAAGGATTGGGCGAAGGTCATTTTCAGGCCCGCATTGTCCAACCCATCCAAACGGAAGGAATAACCGTGAGCAGTACGCATTTGCGCCAGGCGCTTGCCGAAGGGGAAATGGAGAGAGCGGCCCGAATTCTCGGCAGAAATTATCTGATTGAAGGAACCGTTGTGCCAGGTGACCAACGGGGGCGGCTGATGGGTTTTCCAACAGCGAACCTTGCCTTGACACAGCCCTTCCTGGTTCCGCGGCGCGGCGTATACGTTGTACGGGCCCGCGTTGCCGGTAAGTTGGCTCCCGGAATTATGAATATTGGCGTGCGCCCCACTTTTTCCGACCCAACTCCCCGTGAACGGTTGGAAGTCCATCTGTTGGGAGAAAACGCGGATCTGTATGGGCAAACCATGAGAGTTGAATTCCTGCATTTTATTCGTGAAGAAAGGAAGTTTCCTTCTGTAGAAGCTCTTATCCGTCAAATCCGTGCAGATAAGCAGACGGCAGAAGAATGGTTGGCCACATCGTTTGTCGAATAAATAATTTTTGCGGATTTATTGTACTCTGTCATCTACCTGTGTTATACTTATCCCCGTGACAGTTGTTGCATTTTTGGCTGTCAACCTTGACTCGGATGATCGATGGCCTCGGCGATGATCTGGGTCACAGGGGTTTGGAAGAGTAAGGAGGTGTTTGGATCATGGCTTTGACGAATGAGCGTAAACGCGAAATTATCGATGAGTTTAAAACGCACGAAGGTGATACCGGATCTCCGGAAGTTCAAATCGCCATTTTAACGCATCGGATTAACGAGCTGAACAACCATCTGCGGGATCACAAAAAAGACCATCACTCTCGTCGCGGTCTTCTGAAAATGGTAGGCCAACGCCGTAATTTGTTGAACTACCTCAAAAATAAGGACATCACTCGTTATCGTGAGCTCATCCGAAAACTTGGATTGCGCAGGTAACAGAAAGCGGGGTAACTGGCCCCGCTTTTTTGGCGTATCGTATGCCTTTTAAAAGAGGGCGAGAAGGAACATACTGTACATATGAAGAAGTATGGTATGTTGTTTGCGTTTTGAGAGGAGGAAGTCGTTGTACCATGGAACCAGCAACATTTCAGACGGAGCTCGCGGGCCGCAGCCTCATCCTGGAGATTGGAAAATTTGCCGGACAAGCCAATGGTTCTGTGATGGTTCGTTACGGGGATACCGCCGTACTAGCAACAGTGGTAGCTTCCAAAGAACCTAAAGAGGCGGATTTTTTCCCGCTGACGGTCAATTATGAAGAACGGTTGTATGCAGTCGGAAAAATTCCCGGCGGATTTATTAAACGAGAAGGCCGGCCCAGCGAAAAAGCGGTCTTAGCCAGCCGTTTGATCGACCGTCCCATCCGTCCGCTGTTTGATGAGGGATTTCGCCATGAAGTACAAGTAGTCACCACGGTGATGTCAGTAGATCAGGATTGCTCTACTGAAATTGCTGCGATGATCGGTGCATCCGCGGCTCTTTGCATTTCGGACATTCCTTTTGCCGGACCGATTGCCGGGGTCATCGTCGGCCGTGTCGACGGACAATTTGTGATCAACCCGACGGTTGAGCAAATGGAAAAGTCGGATCTTCATCTGGTCGTGGCCGGTACGAAAGACGGTATTAACATGGTGGAAGCAGGATCGGATGAAGTTCCCGAAGACGTGATCCTGGAAGCGATTCTGTTTGGGCATGAAAAGATTAAAGAGTTGGTCGCATTCCAGGAAGAGATCGTGGCTCAGGTCGGCCTGCCGAAGATGGAAACCGAGTTGTATCAGGTGGATGAAGAAATGGACCGGCGGGTCCGCGAATTGGCGACCGGGAACTTGTTGAAAGCGGTGCAGGTGGGAGAAAAGCAAGCCCGCCAAGATGCAATCGATCAAGTAAAAGCTGAGGTCGCCGAACAAATGATGCAGGAGCTTGGAGAAGAGGCTTTTGCGGAAAAAGAGAAAGACATCCATGTCGTGCTGGATAAGATTGTGAAAGAAGAAGTTCGCCGTTTAATTCTCGAAGAAGGAATACGTCCTGACGGACGGGCTGTCGACGAAATCCGTCCGCTCACCAGTGAAATCGGAATCTTGCCGCGCACACACGGGTCGGGCCTCTTCAAACGGGGACAGACACAAGTATTGAGTGTGTGTACACTGGGAGCTTTGGGAGATGTGCAAATTCTCGACGGTTTGGATTTGGAAGAATCGAAACGATTTATGCACCATTATAACTTCCCGCCTTTCAGCGTGGGTGAAGCACGTCCGATTCGGGCGCCCGGCCGCCGTGAAATCGGGCATGGAGCTCTTGGGGAACGTGCATTGGAACCGGTAATTCCGTCAGAAGATGAGTTTCCATATACGATTCGTGTCGTCTCCGAAGTCCTGGAGTCAAACGGTTCCACTTCTCAAGCCAGCATTTGTGCTTCTACTCTTGCTTTGATGCATGCCGGTGTTCCGATCAAGGCACCTGTGGCCGGAATCGCGATGGGACTGGTCAAAGAGGGCGACCGGGTAACCATTCTCACGGACATTCAAGGCATGGAAGATCATCTGGGCGATATGGACTTTAAAGTTGCCGGAACGCGTAAAGGGGTCACGGCCCTTCAGATGGACATCAAGATTGCGGGGATTGATCGCGATATTTTGGAAAGGGCTCTGGATCAGGCCAGAAAAGCGCGAATGGTCATTCTCGATAACATGGAAGCAACCATATCTGAACCGCGCAAAGAGCTCTCTCCCTATGCGCCGAAAATCCTTACCATCCGCATCCATCCTGATAAAATCCGGGATGTGATCGGTCCGAGCGGCCGTGTGATCAACAAAATTATCGAGGAGACCGGTGTCAAAATCGACATTGAGCAAGACGGCCGGATTTACATCGCTTCACCCGATGTCACGCAAAATGAGAAGGCGAAGAAAATTATCGAAGACCTGGTGCGTGAAGTGGTTGTCGGCGAAACCTATTTGGGTACGGTGAAACGCGTGGAGAAGTACGGAGCCTTCGTGGAGCTCTTCCCCGGCAAAGAGGGACTGGTGCACATTTCGCAGTTGGATGTCAACCGGGTGGCCAAAGTGACGGATGTCGTAAACATCGGGGATACCATCCTGGTTAAGGTGACGGAAATCGATGATCAAGGCCGTGTCAACCTGTCGCGAAAAGCGGTGTTGAAAGAAGAGGCGGCAAAGCAAAAGGAAATCTCCGGATAAACATCCTGCAACAAAAGAGTCAGAGCGATCTGTCTCTTTTTTTACGTCTTCCAACGGCTGTGAATAGGGAGTTGTCCCCCCGCATAATTTAGGAAAAAAGGAGGTGTATAAGCCCCATGATTCCTATGCGAGTGGCAGCCCTTATTCTGTCGGCCGTTTTTGTTGTTTTGATTGTACAATCTCCGCCGGTAATTTCCTATATTACCTCTGTCAAAAATGAGCAAGACGTGGCTGTATTTATGCAAACGGACGAAGCCCGCCGGATTCGTGAACAGGTGATAAAAGAGGCGCCGAAACATTACATAAAGCCGGTTGATGCGCGTGTGGACCGGGTATGGAAAGCAATTCCCGGATTAAATGGCCGTGAAGTGGATGTGGAGGCAACCGTTGCAAAAACCCTGAAGCAAAAAAACAAAAATCAAATCGCTTGGGTGTACAGGGAGATTCCGCCGCAAAAAACACTGGAGGATTTGGGGATTGAGCCGATTTACAGGGGGAATGAACGGAAGAAGTCCGCTGCGATCATGGTGAATGTAGCCTGGGGAACCGAACATTTGCCGGCCATGCTCAAGATCCTGGCTCAGGAAAAGGTGAAAGCGACATTTTTTCTGGATGGCTCGTGGTTGTCCAAACATCCGGAAGAAGCGAAAAAAATCGTACAAGCAGGGCATGAAATCGGCAACCATGCTTATTCCCATCCGCTGATGAGTCAGGTCTCCCGGGAGAGAATGATCAAGGAGATTAGCCGCACAGAAAAACTGATTCAGGAAACGCTCCAGGTTCGGAGCAAATGGTTTGCACCTCCCGCAGGAGATTTCAACCGGCTGGTTCTGGAAGTTGCCCACCAGCAGAAGATGAAAACGGTTTTATGGACACTGGATACCGTCGATTGGAAAAAAACCTCTTCACCGGAGATGATGATCCGCAAGATTGAAAAGCACGTTTCCCCGGGAACTTTAATCCTGACCCATCCGACGGATCGGACGGTGAAAGCACTTCCGCAAATCATACGTGCGGTGAAGAGAGAGGGAATAAAGCTGGGAACGGTGAGTGATGTCTTATCCTCCAAACGGGTTGACATGATTGAGGAGGACAGGCAGATTTGATATAGTAGGGGTGTTTCTTTTACAGGTCGGTGGATCGTGGATAAGGAGGATCTAGGTGATTTTAAAACATACGTTACCCAATGGAATTCGTATTGTTGCCGAACAAATTCCCTACGTGCGTTCAGTGGCGGTAGGCATTTGGATCGGTACTGGTTCAGAAAATGAGACC
Source organism: Lihuaxuella thermophila (assembly GCF_900110165.1). GTDB lineage: Bacteria > Bacillota > Bacilli > Thermoactinomycetales > Thermoactinomycetaceae > Lihuaxuella > Lihuaxuella thermophila. The sequence continues at coordinate 119,801 of NZ_FOCQ01000011.1, read as the reverse complement.
CCCGGTGAAAACGGAATTTCCCACTTTATTGAACATATGATGTTCAAGGGAACCAAAAAGCGCACCGCACGTCAGCTAGCTGAAGCATTTGACGAAATCGGCGGCCATGTCAATGCGTTCACCGCAAAGGAAATGACTTGTTATTACGCAAAAGTACTTGACCAGCACTTTCCCATCTCGCTTGAAATTTTGGCGGATATGTTTTTTGAATCCACGTTTGCCGAAACGGAAATCGAAAAGGAGAAAAAAGTGATTGTCGAAGAAATCCGGATGGTAGAGGACACTCCCGATGATCTGGTGCATGACCTCTTGTCCGAAGCTTCGTTCGGGAATCATGCCCTTGGGCATCCGGTACTCGGCAGCGTGGAAAATGTCCAGGGTTTCAGGAGAGAGGACTTGCTTCGATACAAAGATCGATATTACAACCCCCACAATGTTGTCATCGCCGTTGCAGGGAATTTGCCGGATGATTACCTGCAACAGGTAGAGGCTGCGTTTGCCCGGCACGAAGGGGATTCTGTTTCGGTTAAAAATAAGCGTCCGTCGTTCACACCGAATATTAAGATTAAGAAAAAAAAGACGGAGCAGACGCACCTTTGTCTTGGGCTTCCCGGCCTTTCAGTCAGCGATTCACGCATTTATACTTTGGTTTTGTTAAATAATGTGCTGGGTGGCAATATGAGCTCCCGGCTCTTCCAGGAGATCAGGGAAGAACGGGGACTCGCTTATTCCGTGTTCTCTTATCATTCGGCTCACCGGGAGACCGGCCTGTTTGCCATTTACGCGGGAACGGCGCACGGACAAGAAAATGAGGTATTGGAGTGCGTTCAAAACATTTTGTCCGAAGTGAAAGAAAACGGGTTGACTGCTTCGGAATTGAATAAAGCAAAAGAACAGCTCAAAGGAAGCCTCATGCTCGGGCTGGAAAGTACAAACAACCGGATGAGCCGATTGGGAAGAAACGAATTACTCCTGGGCAGGCATATAACGCTGGATCAGATTGTGGAAAGTGTCGAAAAAATCACCCTTGATGACGTAAACCAATTGGCGCGGGAGATTTTTTCTTCGCCGATGTCACTCGCTCTGATCTCGCCTGAAGGAAAAGTGCCACAAAGTTTTAGGAGGAACAATCTTGCTTGATGTCCAAATTATTCAATTGCCAGGGAACGAAGATATACCTCTTCCTGTTAAAATGTCTTCCGGCGCCAGCGGATTTGACCTTTATGCAGCTGTATCGGAACCTGTACGGATTGAGCCGGGGAAATGGAAGCTTATCCCTACTGGTGTGGCCCTTTCGATGCCGCATGGGCTGGAAGCGCAAGTTCGTCCGAGAAGCGGTTTGGCTTTGAAGCACGGGCTGACGGTATTAAACAGTCCGGGAACGATTGATGCCGATTATCGGGGTGAAATTGGCATCATTTTGCTCAACTTAGGCGAACAGCCCTATATAGTCAAACGCGGAGATCGTGTTGCACAGCTCGTTTTTATGCAGATACCCGATGTCCGGTTGCAAGTTGTTGAACAGCTGGATGAAACTTCACGGGGAACAGGCGGTTTTGGACACACGGGTAAATAGGAAGAGGTGGGTTTCCATGGTGGAAACGCTTCGGATCAAGTGGTTGGAAGAAGAGTTGGAACGGCTCAGAACCGAGCTTCACAAATCGGTGGGGGGAGAGCCTTCCCGCCTCTCTGATTCCCGGGTACTGCCGCTCTCCAGGCGGCTGGACGCCCTGATCGTGGAGGTTCAAAGAGAAAAGAGAAGATTCAGCCAATAGTAAATGATCACCTTCATCAAGAAGGTGATTTTTTGTCATATCTTGCCACACCGAGCGATACCATTCTAAAGAGCCATTGAAGATGAGGTGAGGGAGAATGCGTTGGAGCGAGTTCGTGAACAAAGAGTGTATCGACTTGGTGAATGGTGAGAAACTGGGTAATTTTTCGCATGCCGACTTGTCGTTCCATCCGCAAACCGGAAAAATTGAGTCTGTGATTATTCCTGTCCACACTTCCTGGTTTAAAAGGCACACGCATGAACTGACATTATCCTGGAAGACGATCAAAAAAGTCGGACCGGAAATGGTGATTGTGGATACTGGTTTTCATAGAGACTAAGTTGACAGGCTGAAGCAGCGCGGCGCAAATATGACGCAGACCGTAACAAACAAATATTATTCAATCGTTTTCTCTATCATACTGCCGGCTTGGATGAAATGAGCTGGCTTATTTTTATGCTCTTTTTCGTCCATCTCGGATCGGTGGGAAGGTGTCACCGAAAGTGTCGCCTCTTCATATGATGCAACCAAGTGATCATTGAAGCGAACTCGCAATATGCATGGATTCCGGTAAGTCTTCCGGGGAAAGGGGTCGTGAGCGAATGCTGACAGGAAAGCATGTGGTCTTCCTCGGTGGAGATGCCCGACAACTGGAAGTGATCAAAAGCTGCATACAGATGAATGCCAAAGTCAGCCTGATTGGGTATGACAATCTGCAAAGCCCTTTCAGCGGTGCAACACAGAGAGAATTGAGCCGGGAAGTCCTGCAGCAAGCAGATATCCTCGTCTTGCCGATCGTCGGGACGGATGAACAGGGGCAAGTCAGCAGCGTGTTTACATCCAAAAAACTGGTGCTCACAGAGGAACACATTCAGGCACTCCCCAAGCATTGCATTGTTTTTGCTGGAATGGCCAGGTCTTATCTGCGAAACTTATGCCAAATTTATGATGTGACGCTGATTGAATTATTGGATCGGGATGATGTAGCTATTTACAATTCGATTCCGACTGTCGAAGGTGCTCTGATGATGGCGATTCAACACACGGATATCACCATCCATGGGTCAGTTTGTATCGTTTTGGGATTGGGCAGGGTTGGCATGTCTCTGGCCCGCACTCTCCATGCGATCGGTGCCAAAGTAAGAGTGGGCGTAAGAGGATCGGAATATATGGCCAGGGCATTTGAAATGGGATTGGAACCCTTCGATCTTTCTGAGTTATCAGAAAGAGTGCGCGATGCGGATGTCATTTTCAATACCATCCCCGCATTGGTAGTGACGGCTCCGGTTCTTGCACAAATGCCCTATGATGCCGTCATCATCGATCTGGCTTCCAAGCCCGGGGGAGTGGATTATGCTTATGCGGAGAAAAGAGGCATCAAAGCCATCCTGGCTCCCAGCCTGCCCGGGATCGTGGCCCCAAAAACAGCGGGGAGGATTCTGGCGAGTACCATGACTCAACTGATGATTGCAGCTGTGGATAAGGAGGGAAGTTTACAATGAATTTTGAAGGATTGACAGTTGGCTTTGCCATGACAGGCTCCCACTGTACACACGATGAAGTGTTGCCGCAGATGGAACGGCTGGTTCAGTTGGGGGCAAAAGTGATCCCGATTATCTCTCATACGGTTGCAACGGTTGACAGCCGTTTTGGCACTGCAGAAGATTGGAAGAGAAAAATTGAGACCATCACAGGCAGGACACCTCTGATGACCATTCCGGAAACGGAGCCGTTTGGACCTTCAAAAATGCTGGATTGCCTCGTCATTGCTCCCTGTACGGGCAACACACTGGCCCGCTTGGCAAACGCGCTTACCGACGGACCTGTCCTCATGGCCGCCAAGGCTCAGATGCGAAATCACCGTCCGGTCGTTCTGGCCATCTCCACCAATGATGCCCTGGGTTTAAATGCGGCAAACCTCGCCCGACTGCTGGCAGCCAAAGATATCTATTTTGTGCCTTTCGGTCAGGATGCCCCTGAGAAAAAACCGAAATCGATGGTAGCAAGAATGGAGTTGATTCCCGAAACTTGTCTGGCAGCCATCGAGGGAAAACAGTTACAGCCATTAATAGTTGAAAAATACCGTTACTTAACCTCATAATAGAAAAGAGCTTTTCTGAGATGAGAGGATGGCAAAGTCCCCTACATAACGATTCGTTTTGGGGGACTGCCTTGCTATTTTATTTACTTGGGGAAGGGGAATGTTCGCATGTCTAATCGGGGATACACGGTTGCAGTCGTCGGAGCAACAGGTGCAGTAGGACAACAGATGATCAAATACTTAGAGCTCAGAAATTTTCCGGTGAAGGAGCTTCGTCCGCTGGCTTCGGCGCGTTCCGCGGGGAAGGGCATCTCTTTCCGCGGGGAAGAAATCGTCGTGCAGGAAGCGGTTCCTGAAGCTTTTGCCGGTGTTGATATCGCTCTGTTCAGCGCAGGTGGAAGTATCAGTGAAAAACTGGCTCCGGAAGCGGTCTCCCGTGGAGCCGTCGTCATCGATAACACCAATGCATTCCGCATGAATCCCGATGTTCCGCTGGTGGTGCCGGAAGTAAACCGCGAAGCCATCTACGAGCATAAAGGGATTATTGCCAACCCCAACTGCTCCACGATTCAAATGGTGGTGGCTCTGAAGCCCCTCTACGATCATTACGGAATTGAACGGATCATTGTTTCCACCTACCAATCCGTGTCGGGAGCTGGATGGCAGGCGACGGAAGAATTGCGTGAGCAAAGCCGGGCCGTCCTGAATGACGAAGAGGTTAACGCCAACATTTTGCCGGTTGGAAAGCTGAGCAAACATTATCAAATGGCTTTTAATGTAATACCCCAAATCGACGTCGCACAAGAGAACGGATTCACCTTGGAAGAGATGAAAATGGTCCGGGAAACCAAAAAAATCTTCAATGATGAAAGCATCGGGGTAACGGCTACCTGTGTGCGCGTGCCGGTCATGCGCGGACATAGTGAATCCGTGTACGTGGAGCTCAAATCTGATTATGAATTGAGCGAAGTGCGGGAACTGTTAAAAAGAGCTCCCGGTGTGATCGTGCAGGACGCGATCGAAGAGCAAGTGTATCCGATGCCGATCGATGCCGAAGATCGCACGGAAGTATTCGTTGGGCGCATTCGTCGGGATTTGACCCATCCGCGTGCTGTCAATCTGTGGGTGGTGTCGGATAACCTATTGAAGGGAGCGGCGACCAACGCAATTCAAATTGCTGAAGCCCTTGTATCAGAAGAGAAATAGAGAGACAGTAAGAAGGGATCATGATGAGAATATTAGTGCAGAAATTCGGGGGTACTTCCGTGGCATCGCCGCAACTCCGGGAACGGGTGCTCCACCACATCAAATTGGCTTTGGCGGAAGGTTATCGTCTGGTGGTCGTTGTCTCTGCGATGGGGAGAAAAGGGGATCCTTATGCGACAGATACGCTGTTGGAACTCGCCAGACAATATGGGGATCATCTGTCACCGCGGGAAAAGGATTTGCTGATGAGCTGCGGGGAAATCATCTCCGCCACCACTTTATCCAGCCTGCTCTCCCGGCATGAAATAGATAACTGTGTACTGACCGGGGGACAAGCGGGAATCATAACCAATGGGAAGCATACAAACGCTCAGATTGTAACGATCAACCCCAAACGGGTTTTAAGGCAGCTGGAAAAAGGGAAAGTGGTGATCGTTACCGGTTTTCAAGGGCAAACGACCGATGGAGAGATTACGACCCTGGGACGCGGCGGAAGCGATACTTCGGCGACTGCACTCGGGGTGGCTCTTCGTGCCGAATACGTGGATATTTTTACAGATGTAGAAGGAATTATGACGGCTGATCCCCGGATCGTCGAAGATGCCATTCCCCTGGATCGAGTCACTTATACGGAGATGTGCAACCTGGCATTCCAGGGGGCGAAAGTGATTCATCCGCGTGCCGTTGAAATCGCCATGCAGACCAATGTTCCCATCCGTGTCCGCTCCACCATGTCCGATCATCCGGGAACCCTGGTCACCAACTTGGCCGAAGCAGAGCACCTGGCCGGTGAACTGAGAGATTCGCTGATTACGGGCATTACACAGATGCCTAATGTCACTCAAATCAAAGTACCGGCTAAACAGGGGCAATTTGACATTCAACTCAAAGTGTTTAAAGCGATGGCGGAAAATGGGATCAGCGTTGACTTTATCAGTGTGAACCCCAGCGGAATTGCTTATACCGTTTACGATGAATTAGCTGAGCGGGCTGAGAAAATCCTGCTCGAGCTGGACTTGGAGCCGGAGCTCAACCGCAATTGTGCCAAAGTCTCCACGGTCGGTGCCGGAATTGCCGGCGTGCCGGGCGTGATGGCTAAAATCGTGGAAGCTCTGACGGAAGAAGATATTCAAATCCTGCAATCTGCAGACTCTCATACCACCATCTGGGTCCTTGTGCGCGGCACGGACATGGTCAGGGCGGTTCGGGCTCTGCACAGGAAATTCGAACTGCACCGTTTAAAATATTCTTGATGTGAATGGAGGAGAAAATTTGTGGTATTTGGGCGTCTAATCACAGCGATGTTTACCCCGTTTACTCGCAATAATGAAATTGACTGGCCCCGTTTGGAAGAATGCATTGAACGTTTGATTGCAACCGGAAGCGATGGAATCGTCGTGTCCGGAACAACGGCCGAATCGCCGAACTTATCCCATGACGAAAAGCTTCAATTGTTCCGTTTTACTGTCGACAAAGTTGCCGGACGTGCCAAAGTCATCGCCGGTACCGGAAGCAATAATACGGCGCAAAGCATTCAGCTCACCAAACAAGCGGAGGAAATCGGTGTCGACGGCATTATGCTGGTCGCGCCTTACTATAATAAACCTTCCCAACAGGGTTTGATCCGACATTTTACAGCGATAGCAGAGTCGACTCAACTGCCGGTCATGCTCTATAACATTCCGGGTCGGACCGGTATAAACATGGACGTCGAAACGATGGTCCGTCTCACCGAGATTGACAGCATTGTCGCGATCAAAGAAGCGAGCGGGGATCTGGGCCAAATTTCCGAAGTGATTGCCCGTGTTGGCGATGATATTGCCGTATACAGCGGAGATGATAAATTGACATTACCGGTTCTCGCTGTGGGCGGGGCAGGAGTCGTCAGCGTCGCCAGCCATGTGGCAGGCCGCGAGATGAAAGAGATGATCGATGCTTTCTTCGCCGGTGACAACTCCAAGGCTTTGGCGTTGCATAAAAAGTTGCTGCCGGTATTTAATGGCTTGTTTATGACGACCAGCCCGGTTCCCCTCAAATATGCCATGTCTCAAAAAGGCTGGTGCGATCCTTATGTTCGCCTTCCGCTCGTTGAATTGGACGAAAAACAAAAAGCTGAAGCCGATGACTGGGTACGCCTGTTAGGATGATTGTGAACAAAGCCGCTCTTCCTCCCGGGAGGGCGGCTTTCAATCGTTGAACTATTGATAAGCCGATGGAAAAGAGAGCTGTCGAAATTGTCAAGTTTAAATATTTGGTTGCATATTCATTTTTCAATCGTATATAATGGGAACAAGTGAGATTTGTGCGGTTTAGGGTGACCAACAACTAAATATAGGAGGTTTACTTGATTGACGAAAAACCAGCGAGGCAAACTACTTATTTTTGCTCTCGGTGGGTTGGATGAAATCGGAAAAAACATGTATGTGGTTCAATACGGGAATGACATCGTTGTCATCGATGCGGGTTTGATGTTTCCGGAAGAGGAAATGTTGGGGATCGATATCGTCATTCCCGATATCACCTACTTGATTGAGAATCAGGATAAAGTGCGTGGAATCATTCTGACACATGGACACGAGGATCATATCGGCGGGCTTCCGTACATTTTGCGCCAGTTAAATGTGCCCATCTATGCAACCAAGCTGACCATGGGCCTGATTGAGCACAAGTTGCGTGAAGCTCACATTTTAAATGACACCAAGCGGATTATTGTCAACAATGAGTCCGTAATCACGTTAGGATCGATGAAGGCCTCCTTTTTTCATACCAACCACAGCATTCCGGATTCTGTCGGAGTTTGTCTTGAAACACCTGAAGGTGCCGTGGTACATACCGGAGACTTCAAGTTTGACATGACTCCTGTCAATGGACTGACGGCAGATCTTCACAAGATGGCTGAAATTGGTAAAAAAGGGGTATTGTGCCTGCTATCGGACAGCACGAATGCGGAACGTCCTGGATTTACCGGGTCGGAACGGACGGTTGGCGAAGGCATCAAAGATGTGTTCCGCAGAGCCAAGCAGAGGGTGATTGTTGCCACATTTGCTTCCAATATCCATCGCATTCAACAGGTGGTGGACGCCTGCCACTTGTACGGCCGAAAACTTGCGGTGGTCGGACGCAGTATGGTAAATGTGGTCAATATCGCCTCCGATTTGGGGTATTTGCATATCCCATCCGACTTGTTGATTGACCCTGATGAAATCAACCGTCTGCCTGCTCACAAAGTGGCGGTGATTTCCACGGGAAGCCAGGGGGAATCCATGTCTGCACTCACCCGGATGGCAAACGCATCCCACCGCAAAGTGGAGATTTTGCCGGGTGATACCGTGATCATTGCCGCAACCCCGATCCCCGGAAATGAAAAATTGATCGGCCGCACGGTCGACCAGTTATTCCGTATTGGTGCCGATGTGGTCTACAGTACCACTGCTCATGTTCATGTTTCCGGACATGGTTCACAAGAAGACCTTAAATTGATGCTCAGTCTGATGAAACCCAAATACTTTATTCCGATTCACGGTGAGTACCGCATGTTGCGTGCTCACGCCCAACTTGCCGAATCTGTAGGAGTTCGACCTGAAAATATCTTTATCTGCGACAATGGGGATACTGTTGAGATTTCGGGAGGAAAGGCAAGATACGGCCCGAAAGTCCCCACCGGAAAAATTCTCATCGATGGTTTAGGCGTTGGAGATGTTGGAAATATTGTTCTAAGAGACCGCAAACTCCTTTCACAAGATGGTATTCTTGTTGTTGTCGTCACCCTAAGTAAAGCAAACGGGACCATATTATCCGGCCCCGACATCATTTCGCGCGGCTTCGTCTATGTTCGTGAATCCGAGAAATTATTAGAAGAAGCCAACCAAGTCGTCAGCCAAACCATGGAAAAATGCATGAAAGATCAGGTGAGTGAATGGGCGTCGCTGAAAACAAGCATTCGCGATTCTTTGAGCAAATTCCTCTTTGAACGCACACGCCGCCGCCCGATGATCTTGCCGATCATCATGGAAGTATAGAAACTCGATAATGAAAAAACAGCCATTACACCTGGATCGAGGTGTGATGGCTGTTTTGTTTTCACTGGACGGTGAGTTCGGCGGGAAACACAAACATAACTGAACGAAAAAATACATAAGAATGAATCAAAAACTTATCAAACAACAGAGATATAAACCCGTCGGGAGTGAGATAAAACCATGACTTTGAATCATGATCATGCGAGCAAAACAGCGGAATTTGTCGCTTTTTTTCGCGCGCTGGAGTATTCGTACCCGAAAGAACGCCGTTTATTTGAAGATCCATATGCAGTCAGGTTTCTCAGTTCATCTTTACAAGCGGCTGCTTACCTGTCCAGGATTCCTTTGATTGGAAAATCGGTTCCGTACCTGGTTGACCGATGGGGACCCGGTGCCAGGGCATCCGGAGTCGCCCGAACGCGACTGATTGATGATCATCTCATTAATGCGTTAGAAAAAGGAATCAAGCAGGTGGTGATTTTGGGTTCCGGGTTTGACAGCCGGGCCTACCGCATTCCGACTGTCGGCCGGATTCGTGTTTTTGAAGTGGACCAGCCCGGAACTTTGTTTGAGAAGAAAAAGAAATTGAAAAGAATCCTCGGTCCAGTGCCTGAGGATGTGACTTTTGTTGAAACAGACTTGAATACCCAGAAACTGGAACAGGCATTATCAGATGCGGGATTTAACATGAAACGTCCTGCATTTTTCATTTGGGAAGGGGTCACCAATTATCTCAGTGAACAAGCTGTCGATACCACGCTCCGGTTCATTGGCCGTACGGCTCCGGGGAGTTTTGTTCTGTTTACTTATGTTCATAAAGACACGATTGATGCACTGGCCGAAGACCCGAGTTTACGGAGAATTTACCGATTATTGCAACGAATCGGAGAACCTTGGACGTATGGAATGATTCCGGAAGAGCTGCCAGAGTACTTGGAATCACGGGGTTTGGAACTGGTTGAGGACGTCAATTCGACCGAATTTCGCAAACGTTATCTGAATCCTCACGGCCCGCATATGAAAGGGTATCAATTTTACCGGGCCGCGCTGGCACAAGTAAAAAGCCAGGGCTCCCAACCGCAAATCCGCTTTTTCCGCTCTTTTTTTAAATAAGGTCCGTTCATTTTACGATCAACAATAAGATTTAATAAAATTTTAGAATAAACCCGTTCAAATGGACCCCCACATGGAGCTTCACAGATGCGGGTTGTTGATCACGCCTCGTTCGTAGAATAAGATCGTTCATTCTGATCGAACTTTGAGTCACCCTTCCCCATAACTTGGCTTACTTCCGTGCATACTAACGGAAGATTGGTTGAAAGGAAGGGAAATGGATGATGAACGAAGAGTATGCTGCAGAGCAGCCAAAACCGGCAGAAGAGGAATTGGCTAAGAAAGCAACCGCAGTTCAGGCCATTCAGCAATTGGGGGCGGCGAATGTACCGCAATTGGAGTCCAATATTTTTTGTCTGAACGTGATCGGACAAATCGAAGGCCATTTGGTTATGCCGCCGCAAAACAAGACAACCAAATATGAACATGTCATCCCGCAAATTGTGGCGGCTGAGCAAAATCCAAAAGTTGAAGGCGTTGTCATCATTCTGAACACGGTGGGAGGGGATGTGGAAGCCGGACTGGCCATCGCCGAAATGATTGCCACGATGAGCAAACCCACTGTATCGATCGTCCTGGGCGGAGGACACAGCATCGGTGTCCCGATCGCTGTAGCGGCTGATACTTCTTTCATCGCTGAGACGGCGACCATGACCATTCATCCCGTCCGTTTAACGGGACTTGTGATCGGTGTCCCGCAAACATTTGAATACCTGGAAAAAATGCAGGACCGGGTGATTCGGTTTGTCGCCCGGCATTCCAACATTACAGAAGAAAAATTTCGTGAGCTGATGTTCCGGACCGGGGAACTGGCGAGGGATATCGGTACGAACGTGATCGGCCGGGATGCGGTGGAATACGGTTTGATCGACCGGGTGGGCGGCATTTCGGATGCCCTTGGGGAGCTCAATAATAAGATCAAAGCGAAAAAAGGAGAACTGTTGCAATGATCCACTACACCATTTTGCCGGAGGAGCTTATTTTTTTTGATTCCAATCATCAAAAAAGGCCGGAGCAAAAAGAAGTGGTCATCGATGGTGTACAGATGGTGATTCAGCTGGAAAATGCATCGGAAGCCACCATCGTGAGGATTCTCTCCCCGAATCCCGATCATTATCTGGATCCGCGCTTTCAACCGGGAAACAAAGTGCAACTATTTCCAAAAATTTAGATGAGTTGTCTGCTGGCGAGCATTTCCATGCTATAATGGGAATGGACTGGATGGTAGAAAAGGTGGTTGTCATGCCTAAGAAAAAGAAAAAAGATCCAACTCGCCAACAACAACTCAAACAAGAGATATTATTTGAAATCTACGGGATTATCATTTTAGCTCTCTCCTTGATCACCATGGCCAGCTACGGGGCCATCGGCCGGAATTTAACGTATCTCTCACGCTTCATCGTCGGAACGTGGGATTTTATTATTCCCTTGATGGGAGTCGGGCTGGCCATCTACGTCATCGTCAACCGGAAATGGCCCGGGCATTGGTCACCACGGGTGACGGGATTTGTGATCATGCTTTTATCGCTCTTGGCCTTTAACCATTTCCTCACGTTCCAGGCGTTGAAAGATCAAGGGATGACGGGAAGCATCCTCGATACGACTTGGAATCTGCTGCTTGAGGAAAGGCAGTCCCGCCTGCCCATGGATGTAGGCAGCGGAATGGTGGGAGCCATCGTTTATTCTCTCTTGTATTTTTTATTTGATGATACGGGGACAATTATTGCTTTGGGAGCATTCGTGTTGTCCGGTTTTCTCTTGGTTACGGGATTTTCCTTTGCGAATTTCTTTAAATCCATCCGCACGGGATGGAAGAATCAGAAGAAACGGGTGAAGGACTCCCTGGCCCGGTTTGTGCGTCAGCAATATGAGCAGAAACAAAAAAAGCAAAAGCAGCCTGCCAAGTCAAAGAAGGCGCCATTCCCCCAAGTCAGTTTGGATCCCATTCATGAGCCGGACAAGCCAGTCATTTATGATTACGAAGATCAGGCGTACATACAAGCCGCACAAGCGAAGAATGAAAAGAATAATGAGCAGCTTACCTTGCCTCTGGAGCAATCGGGAGAGAAGAAGAAGCCGAACTCCCCGCCTGAGCAAGAGGCGGAATCAGTGGAGGTCCGTTTTCGGTCGGAAACCCAAATGTCCAATTACCGACTGCCGCCGTTAAAGCTTCTCTACAGGCCTAAGAAGAGAAGCACCGGGGAGAAAGAGGACATTGAACATAATGCTGCCACTCTGATCAGAACCTTATCCAGCTTCGGGGTACAGGCGAAAGTGACGGCGATTCACCGCGGCCCGACAGTGACCAGATACGAAATTCAACCGGAGATCGGGGTAAAGGTCAGCCGGATCGTCAATTTGGCGGATGATATCGCCCTGGCCTTGGCGGCCAAAGATATTCGAATCGAAGCCCCGATTCCCGGAAAGTCCGCGGTTGGGATTGAAGTGCCCAATGCCGAAGTAGCATTGGTCGGACTCAGGGATGTTCTGGAAAGCCCTTCATACCAGGAGGCGACTTCCAAACTGAGCATTGCCCTTGGAAAAGACATTTCCGGTGAACCGATTGTGGCCAATCTGGCGAAAATGCCCCATTTATTGGTCGCCGGCGCCACAGGGTCCGGAAAAAGTGTCTGTATTAACGGAATTATCACCAGCCTTTTGTACAAAGCGCGGCCGGATGAAGTCAAGTTGATGATGATTGACCCCAAAATGGTAGAACTGAATGTCTATAACGGTATCCCGCATTTGCTGGCTCCGGTGGTGACAGATCCGCGCAAGGCAGCGGTCGCTCTGAAAAAAGTCGTGTCAGAGATGGAAAAGCGCTATGAGTTATTCGCAAAAAACGGCGCCCGCGATATCGAGCGCTATAACCAAATGGCCGCCGAGCAAAACGAAGACGGCAGCCTAATGCCCCTTCCGTACATAGTTGTCATTGTGGATGAGTTGGCTGACTTGATGATGGTAGCTCCTGCAGATGTGGAGGATGCCATCTGCCGGCTGGCCCAGATGGCCCGGGCCGCGGGTATTCATTTGATTATTGCTACTCAGCGCCCTTCAGTCGATGTGATCACCGGGGTGATTAAAGCCAATATTCCGTCCCGGATTGCCTTTGCCGTTTCTTCCCAAGCCGATTCCCGTACGATCTTGGATATGGGAGGAGCGGATAAATTGTTGGGCCGGGGAGATATGCTGTATCTTCCGATCGGTGCTTCCAAACCGATTCGGGTACAAGGAGCTTTTTTGTCGGATGAAGAGGTGGAATCTGTTGTCAAATTTGTAAAAACACAACAGGAAGCTAAGTACAATGAAGAGATGATTCCGGCTGCGAGCGAGAATGCAACGGTTGATGAGATCCAGGATGAGCTTTATCCCCAAGCCGTGCAAATCGTTTTGGAAGCAAAAACGGCGTCTGTGTCTCTCATTCAGCGCCGGTTGCGGGTGGGATATACCCGGGCGGCCCGTTTGATCGACATGATGGAAGCGAACGGAATTGTCGGTCCGTATGAGGGAAGCAAACCGAGAGAAGTTCTGGTCACTCTTGAAGAATTTGAAAAGAAAAGAGTAGCCAAGTAGGACAAACAAGTGGTATAACATTGGAGGGGAAGGTTTAAGAACCGGGACGAGACTCTGTTTTCGGTTCTTAAATGGTCTAATTCATCTGTTTTTGACCGACCAATCCCCTGACATTCGCAGAAAAAATACAGACATCAAGGGGGAGGACATGTCCATGAACAAAACATCATGGGTCGCTTTGCTATTGTCCGCTGTATTGGTTTTGGCCGTCGGATGCGGCGGACAGCAAAACGGCGGGAAAGCAGACTCCGGATTTACGGTGGGTATGGTTACCGATACCGGCGGCTTAAACGACGAGTCTTTCAACCAGACGGCTTGGGAAGGCATTAAACGGACGAAAAATGAGTTGGGTGCAGAAATCAAAGCGCTGGAATCGAAGCGCGATGAGGACTATGTGCCCAATCTGACCAAGTTTGCCCGTGATGGCCGCGATATTACCTGGGCGGTCGGATTCAAATTTGAGAAAGCGATTCCAGAAGTAGCCAGCCAATTTCCAAACGCCAAATTCGGGATTGTTGACAGCAATCTGGGCGGAAAGATTCCGGATAACGTGACGGCAGTCACCTTTAAGGAAGAAGAAGGCTCCTTCCTGATGGGAGTGCTCGCCGGGCTGACGACAAAAACCAACAAAGTGGGCTTTATCGGCGGAATCAGCTCGCCTTTGATCAAGAAGTTTGAAGCCGGATATCGGGCGGGTGTACATGCGGCAAACCCGAAAGCAACCGTTCAAGTGGCTTATGCGGAAAGCTTTACCGATGCCACCAAAGGCCGGTCGCTGGCACAAAGCATGTACAATAACGGAGTTGACGTTATCTTCCACGCGGCCGGAGGCGTCGGCAAAGGCTTGTTTGATGAAGTAAAAACCCGTGAGAAAGGCAAATTTTGGGCGATTGGCGTAGATATGGACCAATCCGCTCTGGCTCCGGATCACACGCTCAGCTCCATGATCAAACGGGTAGACGTGGCTGTGTTCGAAATAACGAAAGAACTGAAAGAAGGTAAGTTGCAACCCGGAAAGCAAGTGGAACTGGGCTTAAAAGAGAACGGAGTTGGACTTGCTGAAACCACGAGCAAACACGTGCCTGCCGATGTTCTCAAAAAAGTGGATGAGTTTAAGCAAAAAATCATCAACGGCGAGATTAAAGTACCCAAAACCGAAGAAGAGCTTAACCAATTTTTGACCAAGTAAGAGAAAGAGGCTAGCATTGCCGCTAGCCTTTTTTTTGGCAATCCGTTTTCCGCCGGATGATGGGTGCACGGTTTAATCTGAATCATGTTTATCCCGTTTTTGGCAAACATAATTTTGAGTTGGCATTTTACCACTGAATTAAGGAAATCGCTTGAAATTAATCACCATCATCGGATAACCGTAGGTCGGAAGTGACATGGACTATCCATTAAGGGGGGAGATCTGTGAATGTAGTTGAAATGAGAGGGATTACCAAACGTTTCCCTGGAATTGTCGCCAATGACAACATTCATTTGACGGTCAAACAGGGGGAAATACACGCTCTGCTCGGAGAAAACGGAGCCGGGAAATCCACGTTGATGAATATCTTGTTTGGGTTGTACCAGCCGGATGAAGGGGAGATTTTCATCAAAGAGAAACCGGTGACCATTACGGGTCCGACGATGGCCAACAAATTGGGGATCGGAATGGTTCACCAGCATTTCATGCTGGTTCAACCCTTCACTGTCACAGAAAATATCATCTTGGGGGACGAGCGCAGCAAACGCGGAATGATCGATTATAAAAAAGCGGAACGCCAGATCCAGGAACTGTCCGATCGTTACGGGCTCCGCGTTGACCCGACCGCAAAGATTTCAGAGATTTCCGTTGGCATGCAGCAGCGCGTAGAAATTTTAAAAACACTCTACCGTGGTGCGGACACATTGATTTTTGACGAGCCGACGGCGGTATTGACACCCCAAGAGATCGATGAACTGATTGAGATTATGCGTAATTTGGTCAAAGAAGGGAAAACGATCATTTTTATCACGCACAAGTTGAAGGAAATCATGGCCGCTTGTGACCGGGTCACCGTAATCCGGCGGGGGAAAGTGATTCAAACCCTGAACGTTTCGGAAACGAATGAAAAACAATTGGCCGCCTTGATGGTAGGTCGTGAGGTATCCTTCACGGTGAACAAAAAAGAAGCCACCCCCGGGGAGCCGGTGTTAACGGTGAAAAATTTGGTGGTCGAAGGAAACAGGGGGATCGAGGCGCTGAAAGGATTGGATCTGGAAGTTCGTGCCGGGGAAATTGTGGGACTGGCAGGAGTCGACGGAAACGGGCAGACCGAACTGATCGAAGCGATCACAGGTCTGCGTCCGGTAAAATCCGGGATGATTCAGCTGAAAAACCGGGATATTACTCATTTTAAACCGCGGAAAGTGACGGAGGCCGGAGTGGGGCATATTCCGGAAGACCGGCATAAACGAGGCTTGGTTTTGGATTTTACCGTCAGTGAGAACATGGTGTTGCAATCGTATTATCAACCTCCGTTTTCCAAAGGCTGGGCGATCCAGTTTGCCGAAGTGGATCAATATGCGAAACGGTTGATTGAAGAATTTGATGTCCGCACTCCGGATGAGCACACCCCGATTCGTGCGCTGTCAGGAGGAAATCAGCAAAAAGCGATTATCGCCCGGGAAGTGGATCGTGATCCCGACTTGCTGATCGCAGCCCAACCAACCCGCGGATTGGACGTGGGAGCGATCGAGTTCATTCATCGTCGTCTGGTGGAACAGAGGGATAAAGGAAAAGCCGTGCTGCTGGTCTCTCTGGAGTTGGATGAAATCATGAAATTAAGTGATCGTGTGGCTGTGATCAATGGCGGCCGTATCGTGGGCTGGGTTGATCCGCAGAAAACGACCGAAGAGGAACTGGGACTCCTGATGGCGGGACGTGTGATTCAAGAGGAGGTGAGTGGATAAATGCAGCAAATCTTATCACGGGTAAACAAAACATCGACGTTCGCCACTTCCCTGATCTCCATCGTTTTGGGAATGCTGGTTGGAGCCATCATGATGATGGCTGCCGGGTATGATCCTGTTTTGGCTTATCGGGCATTATTTGCGAGTGCCCTCTTGCAGCCGTATGATTTAGGGGAAAGTATCCGGACGATTACGCCGCTGATTCTGACGGGATTGGCTGTTGCTCTTGCTTTCCGGACCGGTTTGTTTAATATCGGGGTCGAGGGTCAGTTTATTGTAGGGCAATTGGCCGCTGTCATCGTAGGATTGAAGTTGGGACTCCCTCCTGTACTGCATGCGGTGGTGGCTGTAATCGCCGGCGGGCTTGCCGGTGCACTATGGGCAGCGGTTCCCGGTCTGCTCAAGGCGACCCGCGGGGTTCATGAGGTTATCATTTCGATTATGATGAACTTTATCGCCCTTAACTTGTCCAACGTGATGATCCGCAAATGGCTGACGGAAGGTTCGGACTCGACTCCGAAAATTCCCGATTCCGCTTCGCTTCGCGTCGACTTTTTGTCTCAGCTTTTTGGCGGTTCCCGCATTCATTTGGGTATCTTTTTGGCGTTGGCCATGGCCTTGTTTATGTTTTATCTGCTTTGGAAAACCAAACTGGGGTACGAGCTGAGGGCGGTCGGCCATAACCCGCTCGCCTCGGAGTATGCAGGGATGAGCGTGAAGCGAAACATCATATTGTCCATGATGATCAGCGGTTTGTTTGCCGGTTTTGCCGGTGCTTCGGAATTGCTCGGTACCGCGGGGTATCACTCCATTCAGGCTGCCTTTACGGGCGTCGGTTTTGACGGAATCGCCGTGGCGCTTTTGGGAGCCAATACGCCGCTGGGTGTGATTCTGTCATCCGTTCTGTTTGGCGTACTCACCTATGGCGGCGGCAATATGCAATTCGAAGCAGGAGTGCCGTTTGAAGTCATCCGGGTTGTCTTCGCAGCGATCATCTTGTTTGTAGCGGCCAACATTTCAGGTCCGCTGGTCGATCTTTTCTTCAGGAGAAGGAGGGGAAGACATCTTGCTCGAAACCTTGACTAATATCTTAAATACAACGGTGTTGTACTCAACTCCGCTGATCTTGGCAGGATTGGGCGGGCTGTTTTCGGAGAGATCCGGAGTCGTCAATATCGCGTTGGAGGGATTGATGACGATTGGGGCATTCACGGCTGCGGTGGTTACCATTGTCACCGGGAATGCGTGGATGGGTCTCTTAGCGGCTGTGGTTTCCGGAATGATTTTAGCTCTTCCTCATGCCATTGCTTCCATCACTTTTAAAGCGGATCAAGTCGTAAGTGGTGTGGCTCTTAACTTTCTGGCACTGGGTTTGTCCGTTTACCTGGTGAAGCGGTTTTACGACGGTGCGGCACAAACACCGGTCGTCCCTGATAAACTGGAAGAGGTGGCCATCCCGGGATTAAGTCAAATACCGGTGATCGGCCCGTCCCTGTTTCATGCTTTTCCAACCACCTATATTGCTGTGATCCTCGTACTTGTCAGTTCTTTTATCCTTTATCGCACACCGTTCGGAATGAGGCTCCGCGCGGTCGGAGAGCACCCGCAGGCTGCGGAAACCGCCGGTGTCAGCGTAATTCTCATGCGATACATGGCGGTAATCATCAGCGGAGCTCTGGCAGCCATCGGAGGAGCTGCTCTCTCCATTTCCATCGGAAGTGAATTCAACCAGTCGACGGTGGCGGGACAAGGATTTATCGCCTTAGCTGCCCTGATTTTCGGTAAATGGAGACCGTATGGTGTGCTCGGTGCCGCTGTCTTTTTCGGTTTCGCCGTGGCTCTTTCCCTAACCGGACAGCTTTATGGATTGACCCAATATCTGCCCAGCGAAGTGCTGAATATGTTGCCTTATGTATTAACCATCTTGGCGCTGGCCGGATTTGTCGGCCGTGCAGAAGCTCCGGCGGCAATCGGTAAACCGTATGAAAAAGGGAGCCGTTAACCCGTTTCTAGAAAACCTTGGCTGATTTCAGTCAAGGTTTTTTTATGCTTTTCGGCCATACTATGATCACAATCCTATTTCCGTTTTATCAGAGGGGGTATTTTTGGATGAAAAGAAAACGATGGGCCGCCCTGGTCCTGTCCCTTATGCTGCTCTCAGCCTTCGGTTGTACACCGCCCAAACAACAGGGAGACAAACCGACGGAAGGAAATAAAGGGAATCAATTTACTGTCGGGATGGTGACGGATACAGGCGGATTGAATGACGAGTCCTTTAACCAAACCGCCTGGGAAGGAATGAAACGGGCGAAAAGGGAATTGGATGCGGACATTAAGGCATTGGAGTCTAAGCGTGATGAAGATTATATCCCAAACCTGACGAGGTTTGCCCGTGAAAAGCGCGATATCATCTGGGGTGTCGGGTTTAAGTTTGATAAAGCGATTCCCGAGGTGGCCCGTCAATTTCCCGATTCTCAGTTTGGAATTGTAGACAGCAACCTGGGGGGCGAGATTCCCAATAACGTTACAGCCGTTACCTTTAAAGAAGAAGAGGGCTCCTTTCTGGCGGGGGTGATTGCCGGTTTGACGACAAAAACGAATAAAGTCGGATTTATCGGAGGGATCAGTTCTCCGTTGATCAAGAAGTTCGAAACCGGTTATCGCGCGGGCGTTTACGCAGTGAATCCAAAAGCAACGGTTCAGGTAGCCTATGCGGAAAGTTTTACTGATGCTACCAAAGGGCGTTCGCTGGCGCAAAATATGTATAACGGGGGAGCAGATATCATCTACCACGCTTCCGGCGGAGTGGGTAAAGGGCTATTTGATGAAGTGAAAACGAGGCAAAAAGGGAAATATTGGGCAATCGGCGTCGACATGGATCAATCCCGGCTCGCACCCGATCATACGCTCACTTCTATGATCAAGCGGGTGGATGTAGCCGTTTTCAATGTGACAAAAGCGATCAAAGAACGCAAACATGAACCGGGAAAAGAAATCAAGTATGGCTTAAAAGAAAACGGTGTGGGGATCTCTGAAAACACCCGCCAGCATGTCACACCGGAAGTGTTGAAAAGAGTGGAGGAATATAAAAACAAAATTGCCAACGGAGAGATCCGTGTTCCAGCCACCGCTCAAGAACTAACAGAGTTCATGAGGTGAATATGCTTATTTTGAAAAACCTCTGCACCTGGTTTGCAGAGGTTTTTTCGGCTGTTTGGTCATAATAAGTATATAGGAACCCGCGTTTCCAACGGCTTTGAATTGGTCTATAATGGTAAATATATTGGCACATATTAAAGGAGAGTGTCAAACGTGACGCATGCTCGATTTGAAACCCGATCGATTGGGAATATACGTGTTCACATTTGTCCCACCACAAAATTTAAAACAACCACGCTGGCTGTTTTGATTCAACAGGAACTGGCGCCGGGCACGGTAACGAAAACCGCACTGTTGCCGAGCGTTTTGCAAAGGGGGACGGTAACTTATCCCTCAACGTTGGATCTGAAACGAAGATTGGACGAAATGTATGGAGCCACTCTGTTTGGCGATGTGTTCAAAAGAGGGGAGCGCCATATCATCCAATTGGGGATGGAAATTGCCAATGAACAATATTTAAAAGAAAGAAAATCCTTGTTAAGTGAAGGATTGGCATTTTTTAGCGAAATATTAACCCGACCGCTCAGTGAGAACGGCGGATTTAAGGATTCGTTTGTGCAGGCAGAAAAGAAAAATCTTAAACAAAAAATTGAAAGTTTACAGGATGACAAAATCCGTTACGCCGCCCAGCGAATGATTGAAGCCATGTGTGAAAATGAACCATTTGCCTTGTTTAATCACGGCAGGGTAGACGATTTGCCAGCCATCAATGCCCAAAATTTGTATACATATTATCGTGAAGTGATGGATTCCTGCCCTATCGACTTTTATTGTGTGGGCAATGTCTCTCCGGATGAAGTAGTCAAGTTGTTAACGAAAAACCTGCAGATCCATACGGAAGGAAAGCGGAAGAGCATCCCGGGATCACCAGTCACCCGGGCGGGAAAAGAAGTGAAAGAGGTCGTAGACCGTTTAGATGTAAAACAAGGGAAATTAAATATGGGCTGTCGCACCCAGATTACCATACAGGACCCCGATTATCCGGCTCTCTTGATGTATAACGGGGTTTTAGGAGGGTTCCCTCATTCAAAGTTGTTCATCAATGTCCGTGAAAAGGCGAGCCTCGCTTATTACGCTTCCTCCCGGATTGAAAGCCACAAGGGGATTTTGACGATACAATCCGGAATTGAGATCGGGAATTATGATCGGGCCGTGGAAATTATTAAACAGCAATTGGAAGCGATGAAACAAGGAGAGATTAGTGATAAAGAATTGGAACAAACCAAAGCCACCCTCTCCAACCAATTGCGAGAACAGCAAGACCGTTCGTTCGATCTGATCAACTTCCACTACCACTCCGTGTTAAGCGGAAGAGAGCGCACTCTCGATCAACTGCTTGAAGAGATCAACCAAACCGGCAAAGAAGAGATCCGGCGGGTAGCGGAAAAGGTCCAATTGGACACCATCTATTTTTTACGGGATCAAGGGGGGAGCACCGATGCAAAAAATTGAGCATCAGCAGCTTCAAGAAAGCCTGTACTTTGAGCAATTACCCAACGGCTTGGAAGTGTATATCCTTCCCAAACCGGACTTCAGCAAAACTTATGCGACGTTCACTACCAAATACGGTTCCATCGACAACTGTTTCCAGGTTCCCGGAAAAGAAAAAATAACCGTTCCGGATGGGATTGCCCATTTTTTGGAACACAAGATGTTTGAACAAGAAACAGGGGAAGACGTTTTTCAGGAGTTTGCCCGCCAAGGGGCATCGGCGAATGCTTTTACCACTTTTACGCGTACGGCTTATCTGTTTTCCTGTACCGAAAATGTGGAGAAAAATGTAACCACCCTGCTCAATTTTGTGCAAAGCCCCTATTTTACTGACCAGAACGTGGAAAAAGAAAAAGGAATCATCGGGCAGGAAATTCGCATGTATGATGATAATCCCGACTGGCGGTCTTATTTCGGCCTGATTGAAGCGATGTATCAGAAGCATCCCGTGAAAATCGATATCGCGGGGACGGTCGAATCCATTGCCAAGATCACAAAAGAAACTTTGTACACCTGCTATGAAACGTTCTACCATCCCAGCAACATGCTGTTCTTTATCGTTGGACCCGTCGATCCTGAAGCGATGATGAATCTGGTCAAGGAAAACCAAGCGGCTAAAAATTTCCGCGAGCAGCCTGAAATTCAACGCTTCTTTGAAGAGGAGCCGGATGAAGTGGCTGAGAAGCGAAAAGAAACTAGGCTGAGCGTGGGTATTTCCAAATGTTTATTCGGTTTTAAAGAAGGGAAGTCGGCTGTTGGCCATACGGGTGAGTCGCTATTAAAGCAGGAGCTGGCCACGGAAATTGTCCTCGAAGCACTGATCGGCCCGAGTTCTGAACTGTATCAGTCCCTTTACGATGACGGTTTGATCGATGATCATTTTGGTTTCGATTACACGCTGGAAAAAGGGTACGGTTTTTCCATGATCGGCGGGGATACTCCGGACCCGGACCGCTTGCTGGAACGCTTTCAAACGGAAATTCCTCCGCTGATGGAGCGGGGCATTTCCACAGCAGAGTTCGAAAGAATCCGCAAGAAAAAAATCGGCTCCAATCTCCGATACCTGAACTCACCGGAGTGGATCGCCAATCAATTTACCGGTTACCGATTCAACGAAACAGATCTGTTCCGAATCATTCCCTTGTTGGAAGAACTCAAGCCGGAAGATGTCAACAGGCGGATGAAAGAGCATTTTAACTGGGATCGGTTTGCCGCTTCTCTTGTCCGCCCGATTTAAGAGTAAATAAACAGTGAACATGGAAAGTGTGTCCTGGCAATACAGGACACGCTTTTTTATGGAGGGGATGCCGATGTATTCTTTATCAGGACAGGTCGCATGGATCACAGGAGCGAGCGGGGGGATCGGTTCCGCTATTGCCTTAAGCCTGGCCGAGGCGGGTGCTGATGTAGCCGTCGGTTATTTGAAGAAGAAGGAAGCCGCTCTCCAAGTGGCGGAAAAATGCCGTGCTTTTCATGTAAAGGCTGAAGCGGTATATGTGGATGTTACATCCAGAGAGTCCGTATCGGCGGCTTTCGAACAAATCCGATACCGCCTGGGACTTCCCACGCTCCTGATTCATGCATCCGGGAACTCGCATTTTTCTCTGTTCCAAGATGTGACCGACGAGGTGTTTGACGAGGTGATGAATGTTCATGTCCGCGGGGCATATTACCTCATACAGTCCGTTTTGCCTTCCATGATCCGGAAAAAAGACGGACGAATTATTTTGCTCTCCTCGATTTGGGGGGAAACCGGAGGAGCGGGTGAGGTGATCTATTCTGCGGCCAAAGGGGCACAAATCAGCATGGTCAAAGCATTGGCGAAAGAATTGGCCCCATCCGGGATCACGGTGAACGCCGTTGCCCCGGGAGCCATTCTGACTCCGATGTTAAAAGATCAATTGAATACAAGTGAACAACAGGCACTGGCAGAGGAAATACCCGCGGGACGCCTGGGTGATCCGAAAGATGTCGCTTCCATCGTCCGTTATCTTTGTTTGCCGGAGTCTTCCTATGTTACCGGTCAGGTGTTGCGCGTAAATGGCGGTTGGTATACATGAATGCGGCTGGAAAAACGGACGCATAATCTGGGGGGATTCGACTCATATTACTCTTAGATGTTTTGATTGACAGTTAAAGGAGGGAAATCGATGTCCGTACTCGATAATTTCCAGGAGTGGAAAGAATTTTTATCCGCTCGTGTCAGCCAAGCGCAAGGCATGGGGATGAATAACGAAAACATCACCGATTTGGCCTATCAGCTTGGAGACTACTTAGCCAATGATATTGATCCGCAAAATGCCCAAGAGCGCCTGTTAAAAGATTTATGGGATGCAGCAAGTGAAGAAGAACAACGGATGCTTGCTAGTTTAATGGTAAAAATGGTCAGTGACGGAAAAAAATGAGCCTAAACATCTGCTAGAAATAAAACGCCCCAAAAAAGTCGGGCGTTTTATTTCGTTGAGGCATGAATTTCTTTTACATAAGGATTTCTTTGTTAAAAGTGGTTTCCCAAGTCTTTCATCATATGCTATACTTAAAAACATATTAAAGATGAGTGTCGACTCATGCAGCCGGATGGATTGAAAAGGGTGTGTTTCCATGGATAGCCAGGAATGGTATTTAGAATATCAGATTCATAAAAACCGCCCTGGATTATTAGGAGATATTGCTTCATTATTGGGGATGCTTTCCATTAATATTTTAACAATAAATGGTGTGGAAAATAACAGACGGGGCATGCTTCTGCGGACGGAAGATGAAGAAAAGATTGAGGCCCTCAAACATATTTTGTCGCGGGTCGATAATATTACGATCACGGCTTTGCGCGCTCCCAAACTTGTGGATCGCATGGCAGTCCGACATGGAAGGTATTTGGACCGTTGTCTAGAAGATAAACGTACGTACCGCTTCACCCGTGACGAACTTGGTTTGTTGGTCGATTTTATGGCGGAATTGTTCAAAAAAGACGGACATCAGCTGATCGGTGTAAGGGGCATGCCGCGGGTTGGCAAGACGGAATCGATTGTCGCATCCAGTGTCTGCGCAAACAAGCGATGGACGTTCGTCTCATCCACCCTGCTCAGGCAAACGGTGCGAAGCCAGTTGGCTCATGACGAAATGTCCAGCCAGAACGTTTATATCATCGACGGGATCGTGTCCACCATGCGATCAACGGAGCGGCACGATCTGTTGGTGAGGGAGATCATGCGGATGGATGCTACCAAAGTGATTGAACATCCTGATGTATTTGTGCGCGAAACGGAGTTTACCCTGGATGACTTCCATTACATCATCGAACTCAGAAATCATCCGGATGAAGTCATTACATATGACGTGTTGGAACCCGGATTTGAAAGCTTTTAATGGTTACTTATGTTTTTGAGGAGGTAGTTGCATGGCGGGTGTGGGCATTTATTTAAGACAAGCCAGAGAACAATTGGGGTACAGTCTTGAGGAAATGAATCGAATCACAAATATTCATACTGAATATTTGTACGCATTGGAAAATGATCAATTCGACAGGCTTCCGAGCCCTTTCTATGCCCGGGCTTTTCTGAGAACGTATGCGAAATGTCTGGGATTGGAAGTTCAACCCTTGCTGGACCTTTACGAAAAACTCACCCGGACCGCAGCCCCGATGAGCGAGCACAGGTCTGCTTTCACAGCCGGTCGCCGGTATGATACTGCCGGACAGCGGTTGATGCTTCCTGAACGGACAGAACAAACCGGTCAACATTATTTGCCCGCGCAGAGCCGAAATGCTGTCCGCGGGCGGCGAGTGTCTGCATCTGAGCTGGAATCGACCGGACGGCAAACTCCGGTTGCTGCGCATACGCAAAAACACGTACCGGTATCCAATCCGTTTCCCAACTTGCCGAAGCCGGACCTTAGCGCTCAGACATTATCCCCGCGCCGCGTCGCGTTGGAAGCCAAACAGGGTCTGGCCAATGAAGAAGCAAAGAGGCTGGGCAGAAAGGGCAAAAAATTCCCTGCCATTGCTGCCGCTGTCGGCGCGTTGATCCTTGCCGGCGGAGTTTATTATTTCGCTTTTGGAAACGAAACCAACCAGACTTCGGAAAGCGAACCGCAGCAAATTTCCGAGATCGATACATCCGTAAATGCCGACGGTCAAAAAACTCCGATTTTGGAACAAGGGGAAACCCCCGAAAGAGAATATGATGGTCAATTGTACACGATCAGCAATGTTGATAAACTGGAAGTAGTGTTGAAAGTAAAGGAAGGGGAGTCCAGGCTTTTTTATGCTCCCACTCCGAATGACCCCTTTAAAGAGCTGACTTTGCGGACCGGACAAGTATTGAAATTGGATACGGCTGGCAAGGATCACATTTGGTTCCGTCTGTCTGTGCCTTCCAATGTGGATATATCGGTCAATGGTCAGCAAATTAGCACGGAGGCGCAGGATACCGAAAAAAGCTACCGTGTTCAACTTAAGAAATGACAGCTGTATGGTGAGTTGTAGGAGGGGTTTTTTTGTCAGTCGATATTGGCAAGCGCTTAAAACATGCCCGTGAATCGAAGGGAATTTCGCTGGAAGAACTTGAAGCGCGTACCCGTATTCATCGGAAATATTTGATGGCTTTGGAGAATGGTCAATTCGAACTGTTGCCAAGTCCCGTTTACGTCCGTTCCTACCTGCGGTCGTATGCGAACGCGGTAGGAGAAAACCCGCAAAACATTTTAAAATATTACCGTCCGCCTGCTCGTCCTTCATCATCTCTTGAGCAGACAAGCTCTTTTCGATCGGTTGACCGAGGGGGGCGCCGTGAGCTCTCGTTGCCGTCGCCGACAGAGCGGATGTCTCCCGGACCGGATGACTCGTACGGGCAGCATACTGAGACGCATCGAGGGTGGTCGCGTACCCGTTACCGCTCTGCACAGGGAAGAGAAGAGGCTGACCTTCATCAACCGCAAGTTGATTCGGGAGCCTATTCAACCTCGCTGACCAAGCGGTCTATTCGTACATCGAGGGATCAGGCGGGCTACCCGGAAGGGTCTCTTCCTGAATCGCGACGTGTTTCATACCGTTCGGCAAATGTACAGGGAGAAGAGACTTTTCGCAAACCGATTATGCCTCCGGATGTTCCGGATCCGGAGGAATTGGGAATCGGTTTTGATGCGGGGGAGCTCTCGGGCAAAGAGGGACGTTATTCATCTTTGCCAAGCCGGCGCCACTTAACCCGGTCAGGGCCTCACCAATCTGAATCGACGGAAGAAAATGATCAGAAAAAATCCGGATTTACCTTTGGCAGATTGTATACCTGGATGCTGGTTGCAGGTGCCGTACTGTTAATTATCGCTACCGGTTATTTCATGTATTACAGGATGACAACCGCTTCCGGTCAACCGGGCCAAAATCCTTCCGTTGCCCAGCAGGAAACTAAAGAGGGCACTTCCAAACCGGCCGGAAAGCCGATTCTCACCATGTTGTTCTCTTCGCAAAAAGATGCCGACCGCTATGAATTATACAATGCGGAAAAGCTGGAACTGAAAATCGTTTCGCGCAATGGCGGATCGAGCGGTTTTGAAATTCGCGATCAAGAGGTGGCAGATCCTTTGGTAAAGGATGAGGTGACCCCTTCAAAGGAGTTTACCAAATCCTTTACCACAGGGATTTGGCTTACATTGTCGCAACCAAATCAGGTAGAGGTCACCGTCAACGGCAAACCGATTGTTACCGACATTTATACCAACGAAAAAGTGATTAATATCTCCTTTGTCCGATAAGCTCTCACCAGAAGAGAGCTTTTTTTGACATATTGGAGCTACACATGGTATGCTTGTATCAAATTTGATGTAGTTACATTGTGATCCGACGTGGGGATGAGCAGTACACAACATGCGGGAAGCCGGAAATCAAGGCTTGCCTTCAGCATGTCATCAGGGTAGGGATGCTTGCTATCCTGACATTCTAATTGGAATTTTTTTGGAATCGGACAATTTGATCATTTGATGGACCGTGCATGCCACTTTATGATAACCTCAGACAAGGGTGATCACGAAAATAATCCCGATTTGGGCGAGGAAAGAAATACAGAAAAGAAATACAGAAATGATCAGGTTGGAGATCGTTCCCGCTTTACCGGCTTTTTCAGCGGGATTTGAACAGCCTTGCAGGAGGTGACCGGGGTGTTTGTCGAAATTGGATCCTATCTTCGACAAGCCCGTGAGTCGATTGGACTTTCCCTAGATCAATTACAGGAAAAAACGAAAATTCAAAAATCGTTTTTGGTCGCAATCGAAAACGGTGAATTCCATAAACTGCCAAGTCCGTTTTATGTCAGAACCTATTTGCGCTCTTATGCCAATTGCGTAAAAGTGGAACCACATCACATATTGAGGCAATACCGGAAAGCAGAGCAGGCTGAGCGTGGGTTAACCGGAGTACATAAAGCAATCGATGAAAAAGATTTAGAGCAGACAAAAAGATTGCCCTTGCAAAAGACGGGAAGGAATCCGGTGGTAACGGGACCGCAGAAAACTGTATCCCAAACTCAAACCTTCCCCAATGCCCCGAGAAACAGGACAAGCTTAAATACAGCTTTGACGATCGCCAAGTCTTCCAACGAACCAGCCGATGATTTATCCAGAAAAGATAAAGAATTGGCGCGCCGGAATTTAGGGTATCAACGGGCAGGCAATCTCATGCGGACCAATCCTCCTCGTCCGTCTCTGGCTGAGGATGCGCCTCCTTCAGGGCCGGTTCGTCCTCATCCTGAACCCACGGTTCACCCGCAGCATGAGACCGTGCGCGAGCCGGGAACCGGGGGGCTTTCCCGCCGGTCGAGAGAGTCACAAAAAGTGAGTCCCCCGATCCCTTCTGTCAATCAGGACTCATTATCAAGGATGTCCAGGGTGAGAAAGGACCTTTCCGGATCGATTCCCCCTGTGGTACCCAGCCGTGCATCTTTCGAGAGTGCGGATGAGGATAAAGGCTTTGTTCCGGAAGGGGTTTCCCGTGTCCAAACATTGAGCCGGAAAGCCGTCAAGGGGCGGAAAGCAGCAAACAAATCGGGAAAAACCAAATCTGCAAAACTGCGCTATGTATGGATGACCGTCGCAGGGGTTGCCGTTCTGGTTCCACTCGTGTGGGGGGCCATGAACTTCCTCGGCGATGATGAAAAAAACGCGGGCAATCCGCCAAAGGCTTCGACACCGGCGGACGAATCTCCAAAAACCAGTCAAGGTCAACCGGAGCAGCCCGCAGGTGGACAACCCACAGGTACCTTAAAGCTGGTGGAACAAGCTCAAAAAATCAATCATTATCATCTGAGCGGAGCGGACCAAATTAAAATTGCCATCAAAGGAACCGGCGGAGGATCCTGGGTGCAGATCAGAGACAACATGAATTTACAGGATCAAAAAGATTACATTGAAGACCGGACGGTTACAAAAGGTTACACCTGGACTTACACTTATCAATTTGACAACTCGCCAGAAGTATATATTTTATTAGGCAAACCACAAAACGTCATCGTTTCGGTCAACGGCCAAGCGGTCAATACAGCTAATTGGATCCATATTAAAAAGACGGACTGAGCAAGCCCTCAATCGGGCTTGCTTGCTTTTTGACTGTACTTTTGTTTCTAGGCTATACTGTAAGAGTTGAATGTTTTGCCTTATCATGCAACAGGAGGTACCAGATTTACATGTCCAATTCTGCTGCGGATCAGTTGAAAAAAGCGCGGCAAAGCAGAAATTTGAGTATTGAAGAAATTGCCGGGGAAATGAATATCCAACCCCAGTATTTGGAAGCAATTGAAAAAGGTGATTTTTCTGCTTTGCCGGATCTTATGTTTGCTCAGGAATTTATACGAACTTATGCCAATTATCTGGGGGTAGATCCCAACCCTGTTTTGCATGAGTATAGAAATTTTCGTAACCCCGTAGAAAAAACACCACAGGAAAATGTTTCACCCATTGCTTTAAGCCGAAGGGAGAGGCATGCGCAAAATCGGTCGCAACGGCAATTTCGCATCCCGCTGCCCCCAAAAAAGTGGCTGGTCTGGGGAGGAGGAATCGTCTGTCTGCTCCTTGTTACTTTCATCACCTGGCTGTTTCTGGATCAGGAAGAACCGGCCGCCCAGACGGTGGAATCCAAGCCGCCTGCGAGTTCGCCATCTCCCGCTCCCCAAATACAATCCAGGCCGACGGTCAGTTTGCTTCAACCCTCCGAAACTTATAAGTACGGAGATGTGTACGGGATAAAGAACGCCGACCGCGTGGAGCTAAAACTGACAGCCGTGAAACCGACCGAAATCCGCGTCCGTGCTGACGGACCGACCGGAAAAATACTGGCCGAGAAAAAATTGACCCCAGGGAAAACAGAAACCTTTACTCATGAAAAATGGATTTCCCTTCGTGTCGATCACCCCAATTATGTCAATCTGTTCGTCAATGGAGTAAAGATCGATACCGCGGAACAAAAAGAGGTTCATATATATCAATTAAAGTTAACAGACTGAGAAAAGAGCAGGGCAATTCAACCCTGCTCTTTTTGACATGCCCGTTCCGCTTGGTTTATACTTACGAAAGGATTGGATGATCGACGTTTCGGATCTGGAGAGAGCAATGTGGCAAATGAAAAAATCAGGCATGCTGAAAAAGAAAACTTGCGGCTAAAATGGGACATTCCAATGTTTGCACGGATTCGCGGAGTCCGTGTAAGCAAAAGACGAACGCATTTGTGGGGAGAACATGAAATATGGGGAATAGACCACCATAGACTCCATTTTTACTTTGCCAGGGAGGTTGGTTGAGGTGAACTTGGCCAACAAAATTACGCTGGCCCGCATTTTCCTTGTACCAGTTGTGATGATTTTTTTATTGGTACAATTTGATATCGGCTATATTGAAGTGGGAAAAGTCAAGTTGAATGTGAACGAATTAATCGCCACTGTTGTCTTCATCTTGGCGGCGGTGACCGATGGCCTGGATGGTTATATTGCGCGTAAGAATAAAATCGTGACAAACCTGGGGAAATTTTTGGACCCCTTAGCAGATAAATTGTTGATTACAGCTGCACTGGTTTCGCTGGTCGAACTGCAACGGCTCGATGCCTGGATCGCCATCGTGATCATCAGTCGGGAATTTGCCGTAACAGGACTTCGATTGATCGCGGCGGCGGAAGGATATGTGATTGCAGCCAGCCCGCTCGGGAAATTGAAGACCATCATCCAAATCATCGCGATTGTTTCCCTGATGTTAAACAACGTTCCTTTTTCAACGATCCCTTTTCCCTTCGCATATATAGCTACCTGGCTGGCGGTGTTGATTACGGTCATATCCGGATTGGACTATTTTTATAAAAACAGAAAAATCGTTTCATTGACCAAACCGTAGGATTGTACTTAAGGTGAGGAGAAAGGAAAGGTTTGATGCGCGCGGAGATCATTACAGTCGGAACGGAACTCTTGCTCGGGCAGACGGTGGATACTCATTCTTCCTACTTGTCCCGTGAGTGTTCTGCTCTAGGTATCGATGTATATTATCATACTTCTGTCGGCGATAATGTCCGGAGATTGTCGGAGGTTTTTCGCTTAGCCGGTTCCCGTTCTGACCTCGTCTTGGTATGCGGTGGCCTGGGTCCTACGATGGATGATTTGACGAAAGAGACATTGGCTGATGTTTTGGGGATTCAGCTGGTTCAGGATCCGGATGTTGTCGCCCGTCTGGAAAAATATTTTGACGGACGCAGTCAGCAGATGCCGCAAAATAATTATAAACAAACCTATGTTTTTCCGGATGGGGATGTCTTTGTCAATTTGAATGGAACGGCTCCTGGTTTGGCTGTCAGCAAAAATGGCGTTACATATGTGTTGATGCCTGGCCCCCCCAAGGAATTGATTCCGATGTTTGAAAATAGCATACGTCCGTTTCTCATCGATCTATTGCCGGGAAATGAGGTCATTGTTTCCCGCACTCTCTCCTTCTTCGGGATTGGTGAATCTCTGCTGGAAGAGCGCTTAAAGGACTTCATAGAGAATCAATCCAACCCGACGATTGCCCCTTATGCGAAGGAAGCCGGGGTTACTCTACGGTTAACAGCCAAGGCAAAACATGAACAAGCGGCACATGATTTGATCGCACCCGTTAAAGCCAAAATTTTGGAGCGCGTGGGGGAATACTGTTTTAGTGAAAATGAAGAGTCCCTGGAAGAAGTTGTTGTCTCTCTCTTGCGCGGCCGACAGCGGACTGTCAGCTTTGCAGAGAGTTGTACAGGCGGACTGCTCAGCCATTTGCTGTCTACCGTACCTGGATGCAGTCTTGTGCTCAAAGGCGGGATTGTCTCATATACCGATGAGGTCAAAAATCGCATGCTGGATGTACCCGCCGACATTCTTGATGAACATGGCGCCATCAGTCCGGCTGCTGCTGAATCCATGGCTTCAGAGGCGATGCACAAGTTTCAATCCGACTTTGCAATCAGCATTACGGGTGTGGCAGGGCCGGATTCGGCGGATGGAAAACCGGTGGGCCGAGTTTATATCGGATTGGCTGAAGCGGGAAGACCCACTCGTGTCTACCAATTGGCTCTTAAGGGCTCGCGTGGGCGGATTCAGCTTCTGGCGGCAAAGCACGCATTATTCATCCTTCAGCAACGATTAAAGAAAGGTGAAACCACAACATGACTCGTTTTGATCAGTTTCAATTGAGCCCCGAAATCTTAAGAGGGATTCAGGACCTGGGGTTTGAAGAACCATCTCCGATTCAAGCTGAGTGTATTCCTGCCGTATTGCGCGGAGAGGACGTGATCGGTCAGGCACAGACCGGCACGGGTAAGACGGCTGCTTTTGGAATTCCGGTTTTAGAAAGAGTAGATCCGACGCTGAATGAAGTGCAAGCGATCATTCTCGCCCCGACCCGGGAGCTGGCTATTCAAGTGTCTGAAGAACTGCGTCGCATCGGCCGGCCCAAAAGGGTCAAAACGTTGCCCATATACGGGGGGCAATCGATCGGCAGACAGATTAAAGCCTTGCAACAAGGAATTCATGTGGTCATCGGAACCCCGGGGCGACTCCTGGATCATCTGCGCCGGGGAACGTTAAAAGTGGACTCGGTAGAGATGGTGGTCCTGGACGAAGCAGATGAAATGCTTGACATGGGATTTATCGACGACATTGAAGAAGTGTTCCGGTTCCTGCCCGGTCAGCGGCAATTGCTCTTGTTTTCGGCTACCATGCCGCCGGCGATCCGTCAGTTGGCGCAAAAGTATATGCGGAAGCCGAAATATATTACCGTCAATCGGGGTGAAGTCACCGTTCCGATCATCAAACAGTATTATTATCGCGTGTTGGAAAATTTTAAAGTAGAGGCGCTTTGTCGTATTCTCGACAGTGAGGAAGTGGACTTATCCATCGTTTTCTGCCGCACCAAAAAAGGGGTCGATGAATTGACGGAAGCCTTGCAGGCGAGAGGATATTTAGCCGGAGGATTGCACGGGGACCTGGCACAACAGCAGCGGGACCGCGTGATGAATGCTTTCCGCAACGGAGAAATAGAGTTGTTGGTGGCTACAGACGTGGCCGCCCGCGGAATTGACGTGGGAAGCGTATCCCATGTCATCAACTACGATATTCCGCAAGATGTGGAAAGTTATGTTCATCGGATCGGACGTACCGGCCGTGCCGGACGGAAGGGATTTGCGCTCACTCTCGTCACACCAAGGGAAATGAAACAATTGCGCACCATTGAAGAAGAGACGGGTGCGCGCTTGAAAGCCCGCGAACTTCCCACTTTGGAGGAAGTAGCCGCGAAGCAGCAGCAGACATGGATGGCGCAAATTGAAGAAACGATTCGATCAGACGCAGATTTTTCATTGTTCGAGGATATGATCGAGCAGCTGAATGAGAAGTTCTCGCCGGAAAAAGTGGCTGCAGCCGCACTCTACCTGGCTTTTTCCGAACGGTTTGCCAAAAACATCGATGCCACGTACAACTTTGGTGAAACAGGTGCTTCTCCGGGAATGGTTCGCTTCTTTATCAATGTGGGCCGCAATGCCAATCTTCGCCCGCAGGAGCTTGCCAAGGCTATTTCTGAGAATTCCGGGATCTCTTTACGCCAAGTAGGCAGAATCAATATCTATGACCGCTTCTCCTTTGTGGAGGTACCCGAGGATGTAGCGCCTTTCGTGTATGAGGCCCTGCGCCAGTCCAAAATAAACGGAGCCCGGGTCAATATGGAGCCCGCCCGCCCGCGCAACAAAGTTTGATCCGGCAAAAAAAACCGAGCCCCGGAAACTTTCCGAAGGCTCGGTTTTTTGCTGAAGTGGTTTAGCCGTAGGAGTGTCAGTCGCTGATCCCGAGGGCAATCTTGGCATAACGGGACATACGGCTTTTATCCCACGGGGGATTCCACACGATATTCACTTGTACGTCTTTGACGCCGTCCACTTTTTTCACTGCATCCGTCACCAAACCGTTGATCATGCCTGCGAGCGGGCAACCCATCGCCGTCAAAGTCATGGTGATCTGAACATTCCCCTCGTCATCGAGATCCACTCCGTAGACAAGGCCCAGGTTGACGATGTCGATATTGAGCTCGGGGTCATTCACCTCTTCCAATTGTTTCATGATTTCCGCTTTCATTTTCTCTTTGTCCATCGTTTTACTCCCCCTTTCCTTTACATCTACCACCAATCCGGATTCACAAACATCCATCCTCCCTAAGAAATCCGGACCTGGCAGCGGCTCTCGCTCCGCTCCGGCGGGACGGAATCCAGTAACTTGAAAAATTTATCGAATAAATGTTCGTAAATGATCTTGGCAGACAGGAGAAAAAAATGTATGATGTTGATAGCTGATTGATGGGAGAAAAAAGGAGGAACGTGCATGTCAGATCGTCGTCAGGCGTTGGAAATGGCACTTAGACAAATAGAAAAGCAATTTGGCAAAGGCTCGATCATGAAATTGGGGGAAGAAACAAGCCCGCAAGTAGAAACGGTATCCAGCGGTGCGCTGGCTTTAGATATCGCGCTCGGGGTAGGCGGATACCCGCGTGGACGAATCATCGAAGTATATGGCCCGGAATCTTCAGGTAAGACGACGGTTGCCCTGCATGCGATTGCCGAAGTGCAAAAGAGGGGCGGCCAAGCCGCTTTTATTGATGCCGAGCACGCGCTTGACCCCGTCTATGCACGCAATTTGGGAGTGGACATCTCAGAATTGCTTTTGTCCCAGCCGGACACGGGGGAGCAAGCGCTGGAGATCGCGGAGGCGCTGGTTCGCAGCGGAGCGGTTGACATCATCGTGATCGACTCGGTTGCAGCCTTGGTGCCAAAAGCAGAAATCGAGGGAGAAATGGGCGATTCGCATGTGGGCCTGCAAGCACGCCTCATGTCCCAGGCTTTGCGGAAGCTGTCCGGTGCGATCAATAAATCGAGAACCATTGCGATTTTCATTAACCAAATTCGCGAAAAAGTAGGCGTGATGTTTGGAAACCCGGAAACAACCCCGGGGGGACGCGCCTTGAAATTCTATTCCAGCATTCGCCTTGAGGTGCGCCGTGCGGAAACGATTAAGCAAGGAAACGACATGATTGGAAACCGAACCAAAATCAAAGTCGTCAAAAATAAAGTGGCCCCTCCTTTCAAAGCGGCAGATGTTGACATCATGTTCGGGGAAGGGATCTCGAGAGAAGGAAGCGCCCTCGACATCGCGAGCGAGCTGGACATTGTAAACAAAAGCGGCGCATGGTACTCATTTGAAGGAGAACGCTTGGGCCAGGGACGGGAGAATGCCAAACAGTTCCTGAAGGAACATCCGGAAGTGTGCCTGAAAATCGAGAACCGGATTCGTACCCATTTCAGCCTTCCGCTTCTCGAAGCTGAAACTTCGGAACCAAAAAAAGCGGCTCCTGAAAAGGCTGAAAAGAAATCTAAAAAGGCCAAGGAAAAAGAAGCTCTGCTGGAGGAACCTTCGCTGGATCTCTAATCCCGACGTCTGATAAGAAGTGGGTGAGCAAAGATGAAGACAAACTTCATCACCCGGATCGAAAAACCTTCAGGCGCCGCGAAAAGATACCGTATTTATGTGAATGAAGAATACCTTTTTTCCGTCCATGAAGATGTGCTCGTCAAATACCGGCTGTATAAGGGAATGGCTGTCGATCAGGAGCAAATCCGGGAACTGCTCACGGCGGAAGAGTACAACAAAGTGCGCCTGGCCGCTCTTCGCTATCTGAGTTACAGACCCCGTACCTGCCTGGAAGTGAAGCAATATCTCGCCGGAAAGGGATATAGTGAAGAGAATGCGGAAAGAGTGATCCATGAGCTAGAGCAGCAAGGATTTTTGGATGATCGCGAGTATGCTTATGTCTGGGTTCGGGAAAAGCGGAACAGCAAAGGCCACGGTCCGCTGAGAATGAGACGGGAACTGGCGAGAAAGGGAATTGCTTCAAAGTGGATTGACGAGGCATTGGCTCATACGGATGAAGAAGAGGAGCGCCAGCTGGCAATGGAAATTGCCGAACGGCGCTATCTTCGTATTTGTCATGAACCGTGGCCGAAGGTGGAACGGAAGCTTGGGCAATACTTGCTCCGCCAAGGGTATTCAACCGAGATCGCCTGTTGGGTCTTGAATGATTTTCGATCGCGCCATAAGCAGGAAAAGGAGAATCTTTAATGCGTTTGCTGTATCTGACCGATACCCATATCCGGGGAACGTCGCCGCGCAGTCGTACGGATGATTTTCAAGAAACGATTCGGCAAAAGTTAAAAGAAGTCATCGAAATTGCCGACCGTGAACAAGTCGATGTTGTTCTGCACGGAGGGGATATTTTTGACCGCCCCAACCTTTCCCCAGCTGTCGTGCGGGAGTTTGCCCATCTGTTCCGGCATTTTCGCGCCCCTATTTATGCGATCGCAGGAAACCATGATATGTATGGCCACAACCCTTCGACCATTGACCGGACGATGCTGGGCCTGCTGGATGCCTTCGGGACGTTGGAGCTGCTTCGCGAAGGGGAAAAGGTCCGATTGGAGAAAGACGGCCTTGTCGTGCAACTGAGCGGACAGCCGTTCCACTATGATCTGGATAAGCGGGATCCTGCCCTCGACTATGCGGTGAAAAATGAAATCGGTGCAAAATACTGCATTCATATGGTTCATGGCATGTTGGTGGACAAAGCACTGCCCGACGGCGTGGCTTATACGATGGTGGATCAGGTGTGGAGTGAGAGCGTGGATATCCTGCTCACAGGCCATTACCATGCCGGATTTCCTGTTCAGCACAAGAATGGCCGGTATATTGTCAATCCCGGTGCACTTGCCCGCATCAATAATCATCCCTCGGAGATCAACCGGATGCCTCAGGTGGCTCTCATCGATTTAGGAGAGGCGATACATATCCGGCTCGTCCCATTGAAGTGTGCGGCTAAAGGGGAAACGGTGCTGGATCGTTCGTATATTGAGAAAGCGGCTTACCGCCAGGAAAAACTGGCCTCGTTTGTGCAGCAGGTTCGGGAGGCAGGGGATTTTCAGGGAATTGATGTGCTCGACATTATAGATGAAATTTCCCGGTTGGAGGGAATCGAGGACGAAGTGAAGTTTGAAGCGCAAAGGCGGATTGCCATCGAACAGGAAGCAGAAGGGGAGGCCGTGTAGTGAACTGCTTCAAAAAACTGGTGATCGAAAACTTTCAGTCCCATGTGCACACGGAGATTGATTTTTCGCAGGGTTTAAATGTCTTTGTCGGCCCGTCCGACAGTGGAAAAAGTGCGATTTTGCGGGCTTTGCGCTGGGTGTTGTTCAATCAGCCCAGGGGAACGGATTTCATCCGAACCGGAGCCGGCAAGTGCCGCGTCAGTCTGACGCTCACCGACGGGACGGAAGTGATCCGGGTCAGGGGAGCTTCGGTCAACCGGTATATTTTAAGAACACCTGACGGCGAGGAGAAAATTTTTGAAGGGTGGGGGACCGGGGTTCCACCGGAGATTGCGGAAGCTCACCGGATTCAGCCGGTCAAGCTGGATCAAAAGGAGATCTATGTACACTTTGGAACCCAGCTGGAGAGCCCTTTTTTGTTGTTTGAATCGGCCCAAAACAAGGCGAAAATCATCGGCCGGATCAGCGGCGCTCATCTCATTGACAACGCATTGAAAAAAACGGGCAGCGACCGGCAAACGGTCAACAATGAGATCAAATATCTGGAACGGCAGGCGGAACAATTAAAGGAAAAATTAAAGCCTTATGAGAATCTGTCCATACTGGAACAAGCATTGCAGCAGGCGGAAGCGTGTTACCGAGAGAGCAGGGCAAAGAAGGAAAAAGTGGAGCGACTGAAGCAGCTTTTTGATAAACTTGAGGCTGTTCGCAGGGAGCAGGAAGTCTGTCTCCGGGTCGTCCAAGAGCTGCAAAACATCCCGGATGCGGACCGGTTGTTGTCAGAACTGGAACGTAAACATCTTCTCTACCGTCAGCTTGCGAGGCTCCGGGAGCAAAGAGAAAGAGTCCGGGCCGGGAAGGAAATTTGTCTGGAAATCATAGAAAAATCGCAAGCGCTGCCGCAAGTGAACGAACACCTCGTTTCCCTGGAATTCAAACAAGAAAGGCTTGTTCAATTGCGCAGGATCAAATCCAGGCGGGATGAACTTGACAGGCAAAGAAAGCGGGAAAAAGAGACACTTGACAAACTTGCCCGCATTCCGGAAACGGCCGAAACGATTGAAAAGCTGCAGAGTCAGATGGTGCGCCGACAACAGCTCATCCAATTAAACGGAAAATGGACAACGATTCAGCGGGAAAAACAGAAAATCAAGCACGTCATTCTTGTCAATAGGGAAGTTCCCGAGTTGTTGGCTACCATCCTTCCCGGATTGGAGCAAAAAGCGGAACGACTCCGCAAGCTGAAAGCCGTTTATGAAAAGCGGACGGATGTGAGCTGGCGAATAGACAAGGGAAAACAATTCTGCAAAGAAAAGGAAAAAGAGATGGCCAGTTTAACAGACACATGGGCGGAGTTGCTCATCAGACTGGAGAAATGTCCGACCTGCGGGTCGCGAATCAATTCATCCGTGATTCAACATATCATGGAAGAATATCGGGGAGGGGAGTCGCATGCAGCAGCTGGAAGAGAAGATTAAGCTGTTGAAGGTGCAACTGGAGAAGGCAAGAAACGATCTGTTTAAAGCGGAAGCCAAATTGGAAAGCTTGGAGAGACAAGAAGAAGAGATCCTGAGGGAGACAAAGGAGCTTGGCGTCGAGCCGGATCAACTGCAAGAAGAGATTGCCCGGTTGGAAAAAGAGATCAATGAAGAGCTGGACAAGGCGTGGAGCCTGCTGCCCCAGGAGCTGAGAAGACCGAATGGATCGGACTGATTCTTTTGCCGAGCTGGAAGATGCTTTAAAAGCAGCCAGGAATGAATTGGTCAGCAGAAAAGCGGCCAGGGAACTTCATTTGCAACAGTTAAGGGAAGTGGAGGAAAGATGGCAGGCCTGCAATGCGGAACGGGATCTGTTGGATAAAGTTCGCCTGTTGTTTCAGCTTTCCTCTGACCATGCCCGGACTCAGGCCAAGCAGCAACTGGAGACGCTTGTTACCAATGCGTTGCAATATGTTTTCGGTTCCGCATTCCGCTTCGAGATCGAACTATCCGACCATGGCGGCAATCCTACGGCCGAGTTTTATGTGGTCACCGAATGGGAGGGGCAGACGGTCAAGAACAAACCGCAGGATTCCCGTGGCGGAGGAATTGTCGATATCGTTTCCCTTGCTTTGCGCATCGCTTTAATCGAAACGATCAAGCCCCGGCTGAAGGGACCGATCATTCTGGATGAACCGGGCAAGCATGTCAGCGAGGATTATATCGTTCCCATGATTGAGTTTTTAAAATCAGTGGGGGAAACGTTTGGACGTCAAATTATTTTGGTCACCCATAACACTCATTTGACTGAGTCAGCCGATCTTGCCTATCATGTCCGGTTATCCGGGGGCAAGTCCGAAGTGCAATTGAGCCACCGCAGGAATGGATAAACGGGGTGGCATGTGCTTTTTTATGCTCCAAATGTTCCAAGCAGCACTGATTAAAAAATCCGGTTTCCCTGAACGGGAGAACGAATCTTGACAATGGGTTTCATTAAATAATACAATTGTACTGTATCTTTGCATTTTCAACGACAGAGATACCTCTGGTTCCATGTTTTTGGTTTTCTGAAACAATGAGGAAATGTATTTCCGCTGGGCTTTTCCAGCCTTCACCTGGTATAGCAATAATTTGAGGGACGAACGAGAGAAGACCGAGTTCATCGGTCTTGTTTTTTAAATAAAAAAGCAGAGGGGGTGAGCAATGGACGATGTCTTTTGGACTGACTCACATCATTCTGCTGTTTGCCTCTCTGGGAATCGGCATCGCAGC
This sequence comes from Lihuaxuella thermophila, assembly GCF_900110165.1. Classification (GTDB taxonomy): domain Bacteria; phylum Bacillota; class Bacilli; order Thermoactinomycetales; family Thermoactinomycetaceae; genus Lihuaxuella; species Lihuaxuella thermophila. Next base: position 80,115 of record NZ_FOCQ01000011.1, on the reverse strand, counting down.
GGGTTACCGGATCCGCAAAATGACAGCGGAAGCCCGCATTGGCAGCGCTGAAAAAGAAGCGGCCGCCATCATCGAGAAAGCGGAAAAAGAAGCGGAAGCTTTGAAGAAGGAAAAAGTCTTCGAAGCGCGGGATGAAGCGCATCGTCTCCGCAGCGAAGCGGAAAAAGAGATTCGTGAACAGCGAAATGAATTGCAGAGAATAGAACGCCGGCTCAGTCAGAAAGAAGAGTCGCTTGAACGGAAACAGCATGCTCTTGAGAAGCGGGATGAAGCGTTAAATCATCGGGAAAAGCAAATCGAGCTTCAAGAAGAGAAGATTGACCAGCTATACCAGGAACAAATGAAAGAGATGGAACGGATTTCCGGCCTCACAACCGATGAGGCGAGACAATTGATTCTGGCCAAAGTGGAAAAAGAGATGCGCCATGAGACGGCACAAATCATCAAAGAGATGGAACAGCAGGCCATTGAAGAAGGAGACAAGCGTGCCCGCAATATCTTGTCTCTGGCCATTCAGCGCTGTGCGGCTGATCATGTGGCGGAAACGACCGTCTCTGTTGTCACGCTTCCCAATGATGAGATGAAAGGGCGGATTATCGGACGTGAAGGACGAAATATCCGCACCCTTGAAACGCTTACCGGAATTGATCTCATCATTGATGATACTCCCGAAGCGGTCATTTTATCCGGTTTTGACCCCATTCGTCGAGAAGTGGCACGTGTCGCGTTGGAAAAACTGGTCGCAGATGGCCGGATTCATCCGGCGCGCATTGAAGAGATGGTTGAAAAATCACGGCGGGATGTGGACGAGCGCATCCGTGAGTATGGAGAACAGGCCACATTTGAGACGGGTGTGCACGGCTTGCATCCTGACTTGATAAAGATTGTAGGCCGTTTGAAATTCCGTACCAGCTATGGGCAAAACGTGTTGAAGCATTCGATGGAGGTCGCCCATCTCGCTGGCTTAATGGCCGCTGAACTGGGTGAAGATATTCATCTGGCCAAGAGGGCAGGCCTTCTTCACGATATCGGGAAAGCCATCGACCACGAAATCGAAGGCTCACATGTCGATATCGGGGTGGAGTTGGCTAAAAAGTATAATGAGCATCCAGTCGTGATCAACAGTATTGCTTCTCATCACGGTGACGTGGAAGCTACAAGTGTCATTGCGGTACTGGTCCGGGCCGCAGACGCGCTCTCGGCAGCACGTCCCGGAGCACGGCGCGAAACGCTGGAAGCATATATCAAACGTCTTGAGAAACTGGAAGAAATCTGCGAATCCTTCGATGGCGTTGAAAAATCATATGCCATTCAGGCAGGGCGTGAATGCCGGATTATCGTCAAGCCGGATGAAGTGGATGATGCCGAATCGAGCCGTTTGGCCAGAGAAATCACAAAACAAATCGAAAACCAACTGGATTATCCCGGCCATATCAAAGTGACGGTCATCCGGGAAACACGATGTGTGGAATATGCAAAATAAAGTGGCCTTTGGCCACTTTATTTTTTTAGCAGCAAGTAGGTTGGAGGATAATATACTGTATGAGAATATTGATGATCGGTGATGTCGTCGGCTCTCTTGGACTTAAGACCATGTCTGTGTATCTCCCCAAACTGAATAAACTGTATTCACCTGATGCCATTGTGGTCAACGGTGAAAATGCCGCTGGCAACGGCCGGGGGATTGGAAAGGCGATCGCAAGGGAAATGTTCGAATTGGGTGTTCATTGCATTACACTTGGCAATCATGCCTGGGGGCAAGCGGAAGTGTTCGATTTTATCGATGAAGAACAGGGAATCGTCCGTCCGGCCAATTTTCCTGTCGGTACGCCGGGGCAAGGTTTTACCGTGATTCCGACACAAGCCGGGAAGTTAACCGTCATCAATCTGATGGGCAGAACTTTCATGGCTCCCCTTGACTGTCCTTTTCGAAAGATGGATGAAATTTTAGAGCAGGTCCCGACCGATTCCTGCATCTTGGTTGATTTTCATGCGGAGACCACATCAGAAAAACAGGCATTGGCGTGGTATTTGGACGGGAGGGTGTCAGCGGTTGTCGGGACGCATACGCATGTGCAAACGGCCGACGAACGAATCCTGTCCAAAGGAACAGGTTATTTGACCGATGTGGGAATGGTGGGACCGTATGACGGAATCATCGGCATGGAGCGAAGCGCGATCATCAAGCGTTTTTTGACGCAGATGCCTGTCCGCTTTTCGGTGGCAAAAGGCAGGTGCCAATTTAATGCCGTGCTGATCGATATAGACAAACAGACCAAAAAAGCAAAGCATTTGAAGAGAATTCGCATTGACGAGGACACACCGTTAATCAGTTAATTATAAAATAATTTTCTTTCTGATTTTTCATTCGTATCTGTGTGAAGTAGAAGGAATTTTTATGAGATGGTCGAATAGGATAAAAGTGGACTCACTCCAACCATCGAGGAGGTACCTTCATGGAAGTATTAAAAGTTTCAGCAAAATCCAATCCGAATTCTGTCGCAGGTGCACTCGCCGGAGTCTTGCGTGAACGCGGCCAAGCCGAGATGCAAGCCATCGGTGCAGGAGCGCTTAATCAAGCTGTTAAAGCGGTTGCAATCGCACGAGGATTTGTTGCGCCGAGCGGGATCGACTTGATTTGCATCCCGGCCTTTACCGATATCGTCATCGATGGTGAAGAGCGAACCGCTATCAAGTTGATCGTGGAACCTCGTTAAGAGTGGAGCAATATATTTGAAAAACCTGTTTATGCTTATAGACAGGTTTTTCTTTTATTGGGAGGAAAAAACATGCTGGTGATGGATGCTCACTGCGATGTTTTATATAAAATGTGGTTAAATCCCGGAATCTCTTTTTATGACACGGATTCCGGGTTGGACGTTACTTATGAAAACCTGGAGAAGTCGAAAATCGTATTCCAGACCTTTGCCGTTTGGGTTCCGGACAAAGTTCCGGTTGGGCAAAGGTTTGAGGCGGCCATCAAGCAAATTGACGATTTTTATGAAAAAGTCATTCAAAACGGGCAAAAGGTGTTTCTTGTTACCTCAGGTGAGCAACTGAGTGAGTGTTCGCCCACCCGGATCGGTGCCCTCCTGTCGCTGGAAGGAGCGGATGCTCTTCAGGGGGACCTCCGGTTTTTGCGGACGTTTTACCGCTTGGGAGTTCGTCAGATGGGCCTGACTTGGAACCATGCCAATGAAGCGGCGGACGGGATCAAAGAAGAACGGGGCGGGGGACTGACCCGCTTCGGCCGCCAGGTCATCGAAGAAATGAGCCGGTTGGGGATGGTGCTCGATGTTTCCCACCTGTCGGTCAAGGGATTTTGGGAAGTAATGGAACACCCTGATTTACCGGTAATCGCTTCTCATTCCAACAGCCGGGCCATTTGTCCGCATGTCCGCAATCTCGAAGATGAACAGATTAAAGCGTTGATCCAAAAAAACGGACTCATCGGCCTTACTTATGTACCTTACTTTGTTCATTTTCCGCATACCGAAGCAAGGATTGACCATCTGATCAAGCATATTGAACATATTTGCGAACTGGGCGGGGAGAACCACCTGATCTTTGGTTCCGACTTTGATGGAATACATGATAAGATTGCCCAACTTGAAAATGCCGGTCAACTGAACAATCTGATCGACGCGTTATTGATGCGATATCCGGAAACCTTGGTCAGAAAATGGGCCTGGGATAACGGATATCAATTTTATTCTAAGCACCTAGCTTCACAAAACGTTAAAAAAACAGAAGCAAAATAGGGTTTATGTGCACATAAGGGTTCTATCGGATAAAAAAAGAAGAAAATCAAAGGATAAGGGAGATATAACGGTTGCTTTTTACCTTGCAGAGGACTAGAATTAATACATGATAAATCTATCGACTCGCCACAAATCCGATTTTTTCCTTCGCTTTGTGAAGAGCCGATATAGCCAATAAACCATTTTAAATCATCGTGTTAGTTGTGTGGGAGTATTAAAGGAGATGAGTTCATGATCAAGCAGCTTTCGTGGAAAGTGGGCGGACAGCAAGGGGAAGGTATTGACAGTGCTGGTGAAATACTGGCAACGGCACTCAATCGCAAAGGGTATTATCTATATGGGTACAGACATTTTTCCTCTCGGATTAAGGGAGGTCATTCAAACACAAAAATTCGAATCAGCACAAGCCCGGTCCGCTCCATTTCCGACGAGCTGGATATTCTTGTTGCATTCGACCAAGAAACGATTGACCTCAATGCCTTTGAATTGATTGAGGGCGGAATTATCCTTGCTGACGCTAAATTTAATCCAGCAGTGCCTGAAGGTATTTCCGCACGTCTTCTTGCTGTACCATTTACCAAGATCGCTGAAGAAGTGGGCATGGCCCAGATGAAAAACATGGTGGCTGTCGGCGCTTCCGCGGCGCTGTTAGGCATCTCCGTCGATGCGTTCCAGGAAGTCATTGAAGAAAGATTTGCAAGAAAAGGCCAAAAAATCGTGGATAAAAATATGGAAGCGATCTCACGCGGTGTGGAGTTCGTGATCTCGGAAGTCGGAGATATTTCCAACTTTAAACTGGAGCCTTCAGACGGCAAAAAACGTTTGTACATGATCGGCAATGATGCCATCGCACTGGGCGCGGTCGCAGCGGGAGCCAGATTGATGGCCGCTTATCCGATTACCCCCTCCTCCGAAATCATGGAATATCTCATTAAAAGGCTGCCGGAGTTTGGTGGCACTGTAGTACAAACCGAGGATGAAATCGCTGCCATTACGATGGTGATCGGTGCCAACTACGGGGGCGTACGCGCTTTGACCGCATCGGCCGGACCGGGTCTTTCCTTGATGACTGAAGCCATTGGTTTGGCGGGGATGACTGAAACACCGGCAGTGATTGTCAACACCCAGCGCGGGGGCCCAAGCACGGGTCTGCCGACCAAACAGGAGCAAAGTGACCTGTTGGCCATGCTGTACAGCACACACGGGGAAATTCCAAAAATCGTCATTGCCCCAAGTACGGCGGAAGAGTGTTTCTACGACACAATTCAAGCCTTCAACCTGGCCGAACAATACCAATGCCCTGTCATCATTCTGTCCGACTTGGCGCTTTCTCTGGGTAAACAGACGGTAGAGCCGCTCGATTATGATCGAATCAAAATCGACCGCGGCAAATTGGTTTTGGACGATGAAGAACTGCCTGAACTTGAAAACTCGGAATTATTCCCCCGCTATGAGTTTACACCGGATGGGATTTCCCGCCGGGTTCTTCCGGGTAAGAAAAACGGTCTGCACCATGTAACAGGTGTGGAACATGATCAAACCGGCCGTCCTTCTGAAAACCCGGTTAACCGTAAGAAAATGATGGATAAACGGTTGTCTAAATTGGCAAACGGAATCCAATTTGAGGAGCCTGTCTTCCTCGATGCCAAACACGAAGAAGCAGATCTTTTGATTGTTGGTTTCTGTTCAACCCGCGGAACCATCCATGAAGCGATGGAACGTCTGGAAGCAGAAGGAATGAAGGTAAACCATGCGCATGTGCGCCAAGTGTTACCGTTCCCGACCGATATTATGGCCGAACAGATGAAAAAAGCGAAAAAAGTGATCGTTGTAGAAAACAATGCAACCGGACAACTCACCAATTTGATCAAGATGCACGTTGGAATGGCAGAAAAACTGGTTCACATCGGAAAATACGACGGAAACCCATTCCTGCCGTCCGAAATCTACAAACAATGTAAGGAGCTGTTTGTTCATGGCCACATTTAAAGATTTCCGCAACAAAGTGAAGCCGAATTGGTGTCCGGGTTGTGGTGACTTCTCCGTGTTGGCCGCCATGCAGCGTGCTTTTGCCAATGTCGGTTTGGAACCGCATGATGTCGCCATCGTATCGGGAATCGGTTGTTCCGGTCGGATTTCCGGCTACGTGAATGCTTATGGTTTTCACGGGGTTCATGGACGCGCATTACCGATTGCCCAGGGGTTGAAATTGGCCAACCGCGGTCTGACTGTGATTGCCGCAGGGGGAGACGGTGATGGATTCGCCATCGGTATGGCTCACACCATCCACGCGATTCGCCGTAACGTGGATATCACCTATATCGTGATGGATAACCAGGTGTATGGTTTGACAAAAGGGCAGACTTCTCCGCGGAGTGAGATGGGCTTCAAAACGAAGAGCACGCCACACGGGTCCATCGAAGCAGCGATCAACCCGATGGAAATGGCGCTGACCGTGGGAGCGGGCTTTGTCGCACAATCCGTATCCAGCGATTTGAAACAATTGACCCATGTCATTGAAGAAGGAATCAAGCATAAAGGCTTCTCGCTGATCAACGTATACAGCCCTTGTGTCACTTACAACAAAATCAACACCTATGACTGGTTTAAAGAACATCTCGTCAATCTGGATGATGATCCGAATTATGATCCTGCCGACCGTTCCATGGCGATGCAAAAACTGATGGAGAACAACGGTCTGGTTACGGGAATCATTTATCAAAACAAAGAGCGGAAGCCTTACGAAGATATGATCAAAGGCTTTAAAGAAACGCCGCTCAGCAAACAAGATATCATGCTCACCAGAGAACAATTTGATAAACTGGTAGCAGAATTTGCATAATAAAACAGGATGTCTGGCCACTTCCGTTTGCAGGGAGTGGCTTTTTATACATAAGCATAGGAGGGTTTTCGATGCGCTGGACCGTTTTGGGTTGCCATTCTCCATTTCCCGGACCTGGCGGAGCTACACCCGGATATTTGCTGGAAGCTGACGGGAAACGAATCTTAATCGATTGCGGCAGCGGGGTGTTGGCCCAATTGGCGAAAAAAATGCCGCTCTACGATTTGGATGCCGTTTTTCTCTCTCATCTTCATCACGACCATATTTCCGACTTTTTCGTTCTTCAGTACGCCATCATGACCGCAATCAAGCAGAAGAAACGGGCTGTTCCGCTCCCGGTGTGGGCTCCCGCCGAACCTGCTCACTGGTACTCCAAGTTAAGTTACGACCGGTATATTGAAAAACATGTGATGGAAGAAGGAACAGAAGCCTCCCTGGGAAACCTGAAATTTTCCTTTTACCGAACCGACCATGCCATTCCGTGTTATGCGATGAAGATCAAAGAGGATCAACGCATCCTTTTATACGGAGCGGATTCCGGCCCCAAAACGAATTGGACGCGAATGGCCGATTCGCCGGATTTGTTCGTGTGTGAAGCAACTTATCTTCATAAAGACTTGCCTTCCCAACCCACAGGTCATCTCTCGGCGAGACAGGCAGCCGAAGCAGCCCTGGACCTGCGTGCAAAAAAATTGCTGCTGACTCATTTATATCCTGATTATGATCCAAAATCGATTCAACAAGAGGCACGATCTGTGTTTGCATCTTCCATTGTTGCGGAGACAGGTCTTTCCATTATGATTTAAGACTATAAAATGGGTCTGATCACCAGACTGCGCTTGGGCCCATAACCGCCGACCAAAGGTGATCCGGTTCGATGATGTTCGATATTTGTTCATGTTTAAATCTGTTGAAACTAAAGCTTTCCCATTCAATTGATCCGCAGAGGTTTTTACAATTTCAAGGCATATGCTTTTTCAGGTAGTGAAATTGAGTTATAATCAACCCATAAACCGAATATTAAAGACTTAGCTCATATAATCGTAAGGATATGGCTTACGAGTCTCTACCGGACTACCGTAAATAGTTCGACTATGAGTGGGTCAGGCAAGGACGCGTCTGATTGGCTTCCTTGCTTGTTTGTTGAGGATAATACAACCCTTTTCATAAAAGCTCAGCAGAACTCACTCATCCGATCGTGTGAGTCTAGCTGAGCTCTTTTATTTTCGCATTGGTTTAAGCATCAGGGAAATATGGGAGGAGAGCTACTTTGAAATTGCTGAAGGAGAAAATCGTTGCAGAAGGAAAAGTTCTTTCCGATGAGATTTTAAAAGTGGATGCTTTTTTAAACCATCAACTGGATCCGGTGTTGATGAAGGAGATTGGGGCTGAGTTTGCCAGGCGCTTTGCGGATGAAAAGATTACAAAAGTTTTAACCATTGAATCGTCAGGCATTGCTCCGGCACTGATGGCTGCTCTCGAGCTGGGGGTCCCCTTGATTTTCGCGAGAAAAAGAAAATCACTGACACTCAGACAAAATGTTTATGAGACGAAAGTTTTTTCCTTTACCAAACAAGAAATAAATACCATTACGATTTCCAGGGATTATTTGAGCTTTGATGACCGGGTCCTGATTATCGATGATTTTTTAGCTAATGGACAAGCAGCGGAGGGTCTGATCGATTTGGTCAAACAAGCCGGAGCCAAAGTGGTCGGATTGGGAATCGTGATCGAAAAATCGTTTCAACAAGGAGGCCAAAAGCTGCGTGAGTCGGGGATTCGGATAGAATCACTGGCAGAGATCGGTTCACTCCGGAATGGAGAAGTAACGTTTTTGCCTTAAAAAAAGGATCATCCAATTTACGAGATTGGCAAACCCGTTCAGGGCTTTTTAAATAGGACGGTGGAAATGGATTTCAAAACCCGTGCGGTCACTCCTGCTGGACACCGGAACCGTGTTCATTGTTCCGCCCGCCAATGCTTCTCCATTTGGCACGGATATTTGTTGGAAGAATAGAGGAATGATCTGTGTCAAACTTGCGGAAGATAGTAGGAAAGCGCCATTTTACTTTCATGGTTTCAATAGGGGTGACCGCACGTGAATGGATTTTCCCATCTGGAACAAGAGATTCAGGAATGGAAAACAGCAGGAACTTTCCGCCCTTTAACCGTTCTTGAGTCGGAGCAGGGGTCCAAGGTAATCATCCGCGGCAAAGAAGTTATTCAGCTTTCTTCCAACAACTATCTTGGTTTAACCACTCATCCCCGCTTAAAAAAAACGGCCCTGGAGGCAGTTGAAAAATATGGTGCAGGAACCGGATCTGTTCGAACGATTGCCGGAACCTTTTCCATGCATGAAACATTTGAACAACGGCTGGCCGAATTTAAGCATACAGAAGCTGCCCTTGTGTTCCAATCCGGTTTCACCGCCAACGTGGGCGTCATTTCTTCGATTCTGACCGATCAGGATGTAGTCATCAGCGATGAGCTAAACCATGCGAGCATCATTGACGGTATCCGTTTGACCAAAGCGAACCGCCGCATTTACAAACACTCCGATCCTGATGATCTGGAGAAAGCACTGAAAGAAACGCAAAATGCCCGTGTCCGCCTCGTCGTTACCGACGGGGTCTTCAGTATGGATGGAGATATCGCCCCTCTCCCGGAGATTGTGGAACTTTGTGAGAAATACGATGCGCTGGTCATGGTCGACGACGCCCATGCCAGCGGTGTTCTGGGGAAAAACGGCCGTGGTACGGTGGATCATTTCGGGCTTCATGGCCGTGTTCATATTCAGGTCGGCACTCTCTCAAAAGCAATCGGCGTCTTAGGCGGTTATGTGGCCGGGCCACAAGTGCTGCGGGATTATTTGATTCATCGTGCTCGTCCGTTCTTGTTCAGCACTTCCCATCCACCGGCCGTAACAGCTGCTTGTCATGCGGCTCTGGATGTGTTGCTGGAAGAGCCGGAACGAATCGATCGTTTATGGGAAAACACCCGTTTCTTCAAAGAAGGCTTAACCGCACTGGGATTTGAGACCGGCAAGAGCGAAACGCCCGTCACCCCTGTGATCGTTGGCGAAGGTGCACTGGCGATGCAACTATCCGACCAATTGTTTGAAGAAGGCGTTTATGCACAGGGAATTGCTTACCCCACAGTGCCAAAAGGCAAAGCCCGCGTTCGCACCATCGTAACTGCCGTCCACACCAAAGAAGAATTGGAAACTTGTCTCCACGCATTCGAACAGGCAGGTAAAAAATTAGGCATCATTTAAGCATGGAGCCCGGTCCAAATACTGGCCGGGTTTTATGTTCGTCAACCCTGTCTTCAATGATCTGCGATGTTATCAGGTTCTTCAACCCATTTTCTGATTCATCTTTTCACCCTGTGCTCGTTGAATCGCTGTGTTTGGTTGCATTTTTCGGGTTCAGGAGGTGAGCAAATTTTCGATCCGCAAACCAGTAGGTGATCCATGCACACAGGCTGAAGCAGAAGAAAAAGAGGATAAAAGGATATCGTAAGGAAATAAAGAAAACGATCCCAGTCAGGATGATATTGGCAAAGGTGTAAAAAGGCTTATAAAATCCTATTTTAAAAGCATTGATCAGCAGTTGTTTGGTCGTTAGATAGTTGTTAACCATTAACGGATAGATGGAGAGTGCTGTCGAAATGTAAAGCATGCATGCAAAACAGAGCATGATGAAGATCAGCTGATTAAGGGAAGATTTATGATGCACAAGAAAATAAAAATCTGCAATCAAGATTAAGGCAATGGAAGATAAAACAATCCCGGCAATCATACTCTGTTTGAAATTTTCCGCAAATAGTTTGCGGTACGTGGTGAAGATGGGAGGCTCCTCTCCCTTGATCCATTTTCTGACTACCCCAAACATGGCAGCAGTAGCCGGAAAAATGGTAATCACAGGCAAACATGAAAAGAGAAACAGAAGGTTTAAATAAGCGAAATGATAGATCCATGTGCAAATCCGATACAGAATCCCGTCAAGTGCAAACATGTTTCACACCACATCCCTCTCCGGTTTGCTTCGTTTATTTATAAGTTTCACACATCAAGGCAAACGAGTCTACCAGAACATGAATTTTTTTGACAGTCTGTTTCAGGCGATATCCGGAGCGCTGGAAAAAACCTTTCCCCGTCTCTGCGCCGCAGAAGCCCGTGATGATTTGATCTTGATGAATTGATAATATGTGAATAAAATGAACATCAATATAAACAAAGCGGTGAAAGGGCAAGATCGGGGAGCAGATCGTTTTGATTTCAGCTGATTCTCGGAGGGATCATTCTTGGAAAAAGATATGAAAAAAAGCCGTTTCAGCCGGGCGGAACAGGAAGTAAGAAAAAAGCACCTCACCCCACTTCAGTTTGAGGTCACACAGAAAAACGGGACGGAGCCTCCTTTCCGCAACGAGTTTTGGGATAACCGGCGGGAAGGCATTTATGTGGACATCGTTTCCGGTGAACCGTTGTTCAGTTCGCTCGACAAGTTTGATTCCGGATGCGGATGGCCGAGCTTTACGAAACCGCTCCATGAGGAGCAGATCGTGGAAAAGCCGGATTACAGCCATGGGATGATCCGGACCGAAGTGAGAAGCAGAGAAGCGGACTCTCATCTCGGGCATGTGTTTGAGGATGGCCCCGCTCCGACCGGCCTCCGGTACTGCATCAATTCTGCGGCGCTTCGATTTATCCCTAAAGAAGATCTGGAAAAAGAAGGATACGGGGAGTATTTGTATTTGTTTGAGAAAAAGGATTGACCACAAACAAAACCAGCCGTCTCCGGGACAAGAGACGGCTGGTTTCTTACATTCGTTAATCTTGAAACAGCAACTGTTCCAGTTCATCCAGTTTTTGTTCGAATACTTTGAGTGCCTGACGGATCGGCTCCGGTGAAGTCATATCGACACCGGCTTTTTTCAACACTTCAATCGGGTAATCCGAGCTGCCGGCTTTTAAGAAATCAATATAGCGGTTCACAGCGGGTTGGCCCTGATCCAGGATTTGTTTGGATAAGGCGGCAGCAGCGCTGAAACCGGTCGCATACTGATAGACATAGTAATTATAGTAAAAATGAGGGACTCTCGCCCATTCCAAGCCAATCTCTTGATCGATCAGCACTTCATTTCCAAAATACTTTTTGTTCAAGTCATAGTAAAGGGAGGTCAATAAATCAGGAGTTAAGGCTTCTCCTTCTTGCGCTTTTGTGTGAATCAGGTGTTCAAATTCCGCGAACATGGTCTGACGGAATACGGTGCCGCGGAAGGACTCCAAATAATGGTTGATCAGGTACAGCTTCTGCTTCGGGTCGTTGGTGACCTTTAATAAATAATCATTGAGAATGGCTTCATTGCAGGTGGATGCTACTTCGGCGACGAAAATGGTATAGTCTCCGTAAACATAAGGCTGTGTTTTCCGTGTGTAGTAGCTGTGCACGGAGTGGCCGAGCTCGTGGGCAAGCGTAAACAGGTTATCCATATTATCCTGCCAGTTCAACAAAATGTAGGGATTTGTGCCGTAAGCTCCAGAGGAGTAAGCTCCGCTTCGTTTCCCTTTATTTTCATAAACATCAATCCAGCGGTTTTGGAAAGCCTCCCTTAAGATGCCAATGTATTCATCACCGAGTGGTTTCAATCCATCCAGCAAAATTTGCTGCGCTTCTTTATAGGTGACTTTTACCTCGACGTCTTTCACCAACGGGACATATAAATCGTACATATGCAATTCGTCCAGCTGAAGCGCCCGTTTGCGGATGGATATATATCTGTGAAGAAGAGGCAAATGTTCATGAATGGTGTTAATCAGCTGGTCGTAAACGCTTTCCGGAATATGGTTGCTGGACAGAGCCGCCTGTCTGGCTGAATCGTATTTGCGGATTCGTGCGTAAAAGTTATTTTTCTTTACGGCTCCGCTCAAGGTGCTGGCAAATGTGTTTTTGTACTTTTCATAAGTCCCGTAGACTGCTTTAAATGCATCTTTTCTTACTCTGCGGTTCTTGCTCTCGAGAAAATGAATGTAACGGCCGTGGGTAACCTCTACTTCATCTCCCTCTTCATCGATAATTGTGGGGAATTTCAAGTCAGCATTGTTCAGCATGCCGAACGTGTGCATGGAGGCGCGCATGACATCGGCGGCTTGAGAAAGCAATGCTTCCTCGGTTTCGGATAAAATGTGCGGACGCTTGCGGTTCAATTCGTCCAGAGCATGTTCATACAATTTCAATTCGCTGTTTTCGCTTAAAAATTGGTTGATCGTATCCTCGCTGATGGAAAGAATTTCGGGTACGATATAGGACATGGCGCTGGAAGCCTCCGAATAGAGGCTGGTCGCCCGGTCGTTAAACGCTTGGTAAAAAGAATTGGTTGTATCCTGATCATAACGCATGCGAGCATATGTATACAATTTGCCTAAGCGTATGGAAATCTCATCTTGAGCCTTCAAGGCGTTTAATAAGTCACCCGAAGAGTTTCCTAATTTTCCTTTAAACTCAGCCAGTTTGGGAATCATGGACTTGATTTGCTGAAACTCTTGCTCCCATGCTTCGTCGGTGGCGAAAATATCTTCTAATCGCCACGTGTATTCAGCGGGAACCTCTGAGCGGAGTAGCAGCTTTTTCGCATTCTGTTGTTCCGTCATCTCTCGTCCTCCTGACTTTTGATACAAAAATCACTTTCTTTTTCAATTATACTATGTAAGATTCGGATGTACTAATATATCGATTTTCCCCGGGGGCCTCCGGCGGTATGCGACGTGCCATTTGTTGCTGTAATGAAGGGTTGCAGTCATATATTGTTATTGTAATCAAATTGGCGGTGGTTTCCTTGCCGGCACCGACAATAAAAACAAAAAGCGGTCACTTCTTCATCAGTCAGCTATTCCCCGGCGATTTCGGCCTGTAAGAAAACGGAAATTCAATCATTTTATTCGCGATTTTCCCTGTGCTGATCAATGATCTTCATAAAATGCGATGAAAAGTTCGGCTTCCGTTTGTTATCTTCCCGGTATTTTCCAGAACAAGTTCACCATCGGTCTTTAACGCCCATCACACTGAAACGTTCATGATTGAACAAGTTTCCATAATGATGTATAATATCTAGGTTGCAAGACCCCGATATAAATCTGACTGTTCATTCATTGATATATATTTTTTTGACCGAAGTAGAAAGGTGTGAAAAACGATGAGTCAAGAAGTCAAGGACTACAGCAAATATTTCATCGCACCTGACTTAAAAGCTGCCAAGAAGCGTGGCAAAGAGGAAGTTAAAGTTCTGCAGTTTGAGCAGATTCCTGAAAATATGCGCCAAGTAGGGAAAGGGAAAAAATATCTGATTCAGACTTACGGCTGTCAGATGAACGTCCACGACAGTGAGACGATTGCCGGGATCTTTGAGCAAATGGGCTACACCGCCACAGAAGAAGAGAAGGACGCCGACATTATCTTGCTCAACACCTGTGCGATTCGTGAAAATGCGGAAGACAAAGTGTTCGGCACCTTGGGCCGCCTGAAACAATTAAAACTTGAAAAGCCGGATCTTCTCCTGGGGGTATGTGGTTGCATGTCCCAGGAGGAGTCGGTGGTCAACCGCATTTTGCAAAGTTATCAGCACGTCGATCTCGTTTTTGGAACGCACAACATTCACCGCCTTCCTTATCTCCTGCAAAACGCCCTCTTCAGCAAGGAAATGGTGGTCGAAGTTTGGTCCAAAGAGGGCGATGTGGTGGAAAACATGCCAAAGGTTCGTTCCGATGGTCTTCGTGCCTGGGTGAATATTATGTATGGCTGCGATAAGTTCTGCACTTATTGCATTGTGCCGTACACCCGCGGGAAAGAGCGGAGCCGTCGCCCGGAAGATGTTTTGAATGAGATCCGTGATCTTGCGCGCAGAGGCTACCAGGAAGTCACCCTGTTGGGACAAAACGTCAATGCTTACGGAAAAGATTTCACCGATCTTGACTACACTTTTGCAGATCTCATGGATGATGTGCGCAAAATCGGCATTCCGCGCGTGCGCTTTACAACCAGCCATCCGCGCGATTTCGACGATCATCTGATCGAAGTGCTGGCCAAACGGGGGAATCTGGTGGAGCATATCCATCTTCCTGTCCAGTCCGGCAGCAGTGAAGTGCTCAAATTGATGGCCCGCAAATATACCCGTGAACAATATCTGGAACTCGTGCGCAAAATCAAAGAAGCGATTCCCGATGTTGTCCTCACGACGGATATTATCGTCGGATTCCCCGGGGAGACAGACGAACAGTTTGAGGAAACCCTGTCCCTGGTGAAGGAAGTGGAGTATGACTCTGCCTTTACTTTCATCTATTCTCCGCGTGAAGGAACTCCGGCGGCCAAAATGAAAGACGATATCCCGATGGAAGTGAAAAAAGAGCGCCTGAAGCGACTCAACGATTTGCAAAATGAAATCAGCCGGAAAAAGAATGAAGCATTGCGCGGACAAGTGGTCGAAGTCCTTGTCGAAGGGGAGAGCAAGAAAAACCCCAACGTCTTGTCCGGACGCACCCGCACGAACAAATTGGTGAATTTTGTCGGACCCAAACATCTGATTGGCAAGTTTGTACAGGTTCGGATTGATGAGCCGCAAACCTGGACATTAAATGGAGTTTGGGTCGATCAAGAGCCGATCGCCCGGGCGGGTGTCTAAGATGCTAATGATCGACCCGGATCATCCGGTTCTAAGGCTTTCGCGCAAGTTTGCCGAACGTCTCCAGTCATGCGAGGAAATTCGGCGCTTTCGACTGGCGGAAGAACAAGTAAATAGAAGCAAAACGGTTCAGCACTATATCGAAACCATTAAAAGGAAGCAAAAAGAGCTGGTCCATGCCAAACATTATCAAAAACGCGAGTATACCCGCCTGTTGGAACAAGAACTGGACCGACTCAACCATGAGCTGGAAAGTTTGCCGATCGTTCGTGAATACCAGCAAGCGCAAGTGGATGTGAATGACCTGTTGCAGACCATTCAACAGGTGATCGCTGATACCGTGTCGACGAAAATCAATGTGCAAACAGGCGGAGATGTCCCCTCCGGCTGCGGCAGCGGGGGACCTTGCGGTTGTTCCCGCAAATAGAGACAACCCCACGGAGTTTTTCCGTGGGGTTTTTTTGCACTCTAGACGGATGCCCTGCATACACTTGTTATTGAACGATGTTTGGAGGAGGGAGCATTTTGTCACATACAGATAGAGTAGTGGAATACCGCCAAATTGTTACGAAAGCCGTATGTGGAAGAGGGCGGAAGTTTTCTCAAGTTACTCATTCCATTATTCCACCCGAAAACATTCATACGATTCTGGGTGCTTGGGTTATCAATCATACCTATGATTGCAACAAAGTCGGGGAGGCCGTAGAAGTTCGCGGAAGCTATGACATCAATATCTGGTACTCAACCAAAGGAAATACCAAAACGGATGTAATGAAAGAAACCATTCGCTATACTGAACAAGTTCCATTAAGCTACTACGACCGGAACACCCGGGAAGAATCAGCCCAAGTCAGCGCCATGGTTACGCAGGCCCCCAATTGTGTGGAAGCTTCGATTGCGTCCCAGTCTGATAACGTCATTGTGAGAGTGGAAAAAGAATTTGTTGTAGAAATGATTGGGGAAACGAAAGTGTGCGTTGCCTGCTATCCATTAGAAGCGGCAGACGATGATTTCAAAGATCTGGGTCCAGAAAGCTATGATTCCGATGATATGGGCAACACCTATGATTTTGAAGACCTGGATCCGGATTTGGTGATTGACGATTTGGAAGACTGAGATTTTAAGCAGGCCTATCTGGTTGAGGTTGAAGGCGAAAGCCTTCTTTTTTTCTTTTTTGCTAACCAATTTTGCCCCCATCACATAACATATGAGCATGATGATTCAATGTACACCAGAGGTGCGGTAAGAAAGGGGAAAGGTTATGGGAGCCGTTACCCTTCCTTATAATGCGTTAGAGAATGAAAATCTGGTTCGGGAAATCGCCATCGTAAATGACCGGCGAATGGCAACCTCGATCCGCTTGGATTCACCGGCCGGCAGACATCTGTCTGAGTCCATGCTTATCTTGAACGATGAAAGTCAGGTGAAACGGGCGCTCGATTCCAAGCTTCGCAAAGAAACTCTCGAGTTGCACGGGGTTCCGGTTTCCGTCAACGGGCCTTTGATCAGGCAGTATGTCGTTTGTATTTTTCAAACACGCGTTCTGGTCATGTACCGTTCAAAGGGGCAGGCATGGACCGCCAACAACAGAAAACACCAGCGGCTGAGTTTTCAACGAGTGTCTCTTCAAGAACAGGGAAAAGAAGTGCGGAAAATTCAAACAACAGCCATTCGCGCTTTATATGCTTTGGGTTTGGATTATGGAGTGGTGAAGTGCGGAGTGGGTGCCGGACAAAAAATTGCGGTCACCCAAGTCATACCCGGACCGAGATTAAATGCCGAGATGGAAAACGGCTTGATCCGGGCCATCCTGCAGTATGTAAAAAAACTGAAAGAACCAAAAGTTTCGCAGGATCAAATCGTGCTGGGGGCTGATCCGGAATTTGTGATGAAGTCGCCAAAAGGACACTTGTTGATGGCTTCCAACTATTTCCCGACCCGCGGCAGGATTGGTTGTGACGCGATTTGGATGGGAGCGAATCATGCCAATAAACCTTTGGTGGAAATCCGCCCGGAGCCCACATCGGATCCCCGGACCATCGTAGTGAGAATCTATCAAGGGTTGCTGCAGGCAGCTAAAAAAATGCACCATTCTCCTGCGAAATGGTTGGCCGGAAATATGCCCTACAATGGATTTCCCCTTGGCGGCCATATCCATTTCAGCGGGATCAGGCCGGACTTTAAAATGCTGCGGGCGTTGGACAATTATCTCTCGCTTCTGCTCGTGGTCGTCGAAGATGAAAGAGGGAAAGGGCGACGGCCCAAGTACGGGTTTCTCGGGGATTTCCGGTATCAAAAACACGGGGGATTTGAATACAGGACACCCCCCAGTTGGCTCGTCTCTCCCACTTTAACCAAGGGTGTTTTTGTGACGGCCAAACTGATTGTGGCCAATTATCGGACCCTTAAGTATAATCCATTGGCGGACTTCGCGATCCAACAGGCTTACTACACAGGGGATAAAGACAAGATCTTTAATCTCGTGCCCGTCCTTTGGGAAGATTTGAAAAAACTGGACGACTACCAGCTTTACAAAAAGTATCTCGATGAATTTTATCGTTACCTCACATCAGGCATCACCTGGGATGAAACCCAGGATTTTCGGAAGTACTGGAGAATTCCCCCCTACCACAAACAAAAAGAAGGCGTAAAAGGTGTGCTCTAGTTTTGATTTTCATGTTACAATAAATGAACGACCACATATCAGATTTCGGGGGAAGAGAGAGATTGGCACAGTATACTCCGATGATACAGCAGTATTTATCGATCAAGGCACAGTATCCCGATGCCTTTTTATTTTTTCGTCTGGGCGACTTTTATGAGATGTTCTTTGAGGATGCCGAAAAAGCCGCACAAGAGCTGGAGATTACACTTACCAGCCGGGATGGGGGCAAAGAGCGTGTCCCTATGTGCGGGGTTCCCTATCATTCTGCCCATACCTATATCGAAAAGCTGATCGAAAAAGGATATAAAGTAGCCATTTGTGAACAAGTGGAAAATCCGGCTGCGGCCAAAGGGGTTGTCAAACGGGAAGTTGTTCGCGTGATTACCCCGGGGACAATTATGGAAGAAAATATGCTGGTGGACCAGGAAAACAACTTTCTGGTTGCGCTCGCCGGCTCATCTTCCTCTGTCGCGCTTGCGGCCGCCGATCTTTCCACCGGTGAATGCCACATTACGGAACTTAACGGATCCATGGACTTTGTACTGGATGAAATCGCTTCTTATCAGCCAAGGGAAGTAGTCTTGGACGAAACGTTGACACGGGAAAAAACGTTTATGGACAAGCTTCATGTTCGGTTCAAGGCGGTCATCACGCCTTTCGGTCAGAAAAGTTCCGAAGCGGAGCTGGAACAGAAGCTGGCGGGTCAGTTTCCCGGATTTGCCGACATATGCACAACTTCTCTGCTCAAACGGGTGCTGGGCATCTTATTCAGTTATCTGGAGGAAACCCAGAAACGATCGCTTGAGCATCTGCAGCGGTTGCGGCGCTACGATGCAAGGCAGTACATGATGCTGGATGATGCGGCGAGACGCAATTTGGAGTTGACCGTCTCCTTAAGCGACGGCAAAAAGCGGGGTTCCTTATTGTGGCTGCTGGATCGTACGGCCACCTCGATGGGCAGCCGCCTGCTCAAAAAATGGCTGGATAAGCCGTTGTTAAACGTCGAGGCAATTAAAGAGAGGCAAGAAGTGGTCCGGGCTTTTTTGGCCGATTATCTTTTGCTGGACGATGTGAAAGATCAATTAAAGCAAGTGTATGATCTGGAGCGGTTGGCAGCCCGGATCGCTTTCGGCTCAGCCAATGCCCGTGACCTCAATGCTTTGAAGCGTTCTTTGCAGGTCATCCCGCAATTGAAGGAACGGCTGATCCTTACATCCTGTTCCCGCCTCGTCCAGCTCGGAGAAAAGATGGACGAATGTGCGGACGTGGTGGCGTTGATTGACCGGGCGATCGTGGAAGAACCGCCTGTGTCGGTCAAAGAAGGGGGAATGATCCGCGACGGGTATGACACGAAACTGGATGAATACCGAACGGTGCAGAAAAACGGCAAAAGCTGGATCACCGAACTGGAGCAAAAGGAACGGGAAGCGACGGGAATCCGGTCACTCAAAGTGGGTTATAATCGTGTGTTCGGTTATTACATAGAGGTAACCAAGGCAAACCTCCACCTTCTGCCGGAGGGCAGATATCAGCGCAAGCAGACATTGGCGAACGCCGAACGATTTGTTACGCCGGAATTAAAAGAGAGAGAACAGCTGATCCTGACCGCTGCGGAAAAGTCGGTGGATCTGGAATACGAGCTCTTTACCGAAGTTCGGACGCGGGTTTCAGCCGAAGTCGGCCGTTTGCAAACGCTGGCCGAATTGGTGGCGGAACTGGATGTTTTGCATGCTTTTGCGCTGGTTGCCCGCGAGTACAGCTATGTTTGCCCGGTGGTTCACACCGGTGACCGCTTATACATTGAAGCGGGACGCCATCCGGTGGTTGAAGCAGTGGCGGGGGAGGCATCCTTTGTTGCCAATGATTCCGAGTTAAACGGAACGGACCGCCAAATCCTGCTCATCACCGGACCCAACATGGCAGGAAAGAGTACGTATATGCGTCAAGTGGCCTTAATCACCATTCTCGGTCAGATCGGCAGTTTCGTTCCCGCCAGCAAAGCGGAGATCTCGATCGTTGACCGCATTTTTACGCGGATCGGGGCGGCAGATGATCTGGTTGGCGGCCGGAGCACTTTTATGGTGGAGATGGCCGAGACTTGCCATGCTTTGAAAGAGGCCACACCCCGCAGCTTGATCTTGCTGGATGAAGTGGGACGGGGAACTTCAACCTATGACGGAATGGCTCTTGCGCAAGCGATTGTGGAGTACATTCATGATCACATCGGCGCCAAAACATTGTTCTCGACTCACTATCATGAACTGACGGAACTGGACAATCCATTGGCCCGCCTCGTCAATGTTCACGCTCAATGTATCGAAAAAAACGGCAAAGTCGTCTTCTTGCACCGCATTGTTCCGGGAGGGGCGGATCGCAGTTACGGAATCCATGTCGCCGAATTGGCCGGACTTCCGGAACAGGTCGTTCAACGGGCCAAAGCCTTATTGTCTGAGCTGGAGGGCCGGGAACAACGTGCCGATGTTTCAGTCGGCCAGCTCAGCCTGTTTGACTGGAACCCCGGGTCGGCACAGGAAGCAGGAAAACCATCCGGGATTTCGGAAGCAGAGAAAGAGGTATTGGAAGCGATTCGATCGGTTGATTTGATGAACAAAACCCCTTTCGAATCGATGCAATTTCTCTTCGAATTGAAGCAAAAGCTGAAATGAGGCTGCTCACAAGTGTTGCACTTGAGGTGAGAGCGTTGGGAAAGATTCAAATTTTAGACGAACATTTAGCCAACCAGATTGCGGCTGGTGAAGTGGTGGAGCGCCCGGCGTCGATCGTGAAAGAGCTGGTAGAAAACGCGATTGATGCGGAAGCCACCCGGATTCAGATCTGGATCGAGGAGGGAGGAATCTCCCTCATTCGCGTTTCCGATAACGGGATCGGTATGGAGAGAGATGATGCCCAGCTCGCGTTCTCCCGTCATGCGACGAGCAAGATCAAAAAAGAGCGCGATCTCTTTTCGATTCGGACGCTTGGCTTTCGTGGTGAAGCGCTGCCCAGTATCGCTTCTGTCGCCCGTGTTTCCCTGACGACGGCACATGATTCCTCCGGTTTGGCCGTGACGGTGAACGTGGAAGGGGGAGAGCTCCTTTCCGTCGAAGAAACTTCCCGTACAAGGGGAACCGATGTGGTGGTTCGGGATCTCTTTTTTAATACGCCCGCCCGTTTGAAATATTTAAAAACCGTTAACACTGAAGTTAGTCATGTTGCCGACGTGGTTGGGAGACTAGCGCTTGCTCATCCCACGATCGCTTTCTCGCTCGCCCATAATTCCCGGGAATTGTTTCGCACCTCCGGAGACGGCAAGCTGCTTCACGTGTTGCATGCCCTGTATGGAAAGCAGGTGGCCGGCCAGTTGATTCCGTTTGCGGACGAAGATCCGGACTTCCGGGTGTCCGGGTTTATGAGCAAACCGGAAGTGACACGCTCGAGCCGTTCTTATCTTACCGTTATTCTCAACGGGCGCTGTGTACGTTCTCTGCCGATCACCCAGTCGGTGCTCAGAGCCTATGGGACACTTCTGCCAACAGGCCGTTATCCGGTCGGGGTTCTACACATTGAGATGGATCCCAAGCTGGTTGATGTGAACGTTCACCCGTCCAAACTGGAAGTACGGTTGAGCAAGGAAAAAGAATGTTGTCAGCTCGCGGAACGGGCGATCAAAAAAGCATTCCGGGAGGCAAGTTTTGTTCCGGAGGTGACCAGAGCGCCCGGGCAGGCGAAAGTGCAAAAAACGAAGGTTGTTCAAGAGGCGTTGCGCTGGGATTACGCGGAGCGCGGCAGGGAGTACCCGCCGCTACAGCCCCCGGCCTCCCGGGTAAAGGAAACACCGGATACGAAAAGGTCGGTCGCCGAACCTGATCCCGCAGCGTCGTTCATTCAACCGACGGACAAAAAAGAGGAAACAAGAAAGACTCCGGGAGAAGGGATTCATCCCGGGCGGATAGCAGAAACGCAAGCTGACCGGCCCGCTATGCCAACTCCTCCCCAACAAGAGGAGGTAATAAGCGTTCCCACGGAGGAAGAGAGGAAACAAAAGCTGCCGGATATGATGCCGCTGAGTCAAATTCACGGAACCTATATTGTGGCGCAGGCGGAAGACGGTTTTTATCTGTTGGATCAGCATGCAGCCCATGAACGAATCTATTATGAGGTTTTCTCAAAAAAAATGGGGGAAAGAAATCACCGGCAGCAAGCTCTGTTGATCCCGATGACGGTTGAATGCACGCCGGCCGAAGCTGAAGTGGTTCAGATGCATATCGAATATTTGAACCAGTGGGGTCTCGAAATTGAACCTTTCGGGGGAGCTACTTTTATCATTCGCTCATATCCCGACTGGTTTCCCAAAGAGGACGCCGAAGGCCTGATCCACGAAATTTTCGAGTGGCTGAAGGAGCACGGAAAAGTGGATACAGCGAAGTTGCGGGATGCGGGGGCGAAGATGATGTCATGCAAAGCAGCCATCAAGGCAAACCGCCATTTGCGCCGTGATGAGATGGAAGAATTGCTGAGGCAGTTGAATCAATGCGAGAACCCCTTTACCTGCCCTCACGGACGGCCGATCTTTGTTCACTTTTCGACATATGAACTGGAAAAAATGTTTAAGCGGGTGATGTAACATCTTGTTTGTAACGACTTCCTTTCACCCTGGCTCGAAAGAGCTTCATGAAGCAAGGCAATTGGCCGGTTGGCTCGGTGTTCCATTCATTATGCGCGGGCGCGATTCACTGGATGATTTATTTGTTCGGACGGGAAAAAAAGAAGCGGTGATTGTCGCCAAACAGGGGTGGAGGTATGAAAATCATGAAGGTCACCAGTTTTTTTTCCATCCCAATATGTCGGCTTTAAGGATCAAGCATTTGCTGAAGGGCGAACCGGATCCGTTAGTCACCTGTTCGGGGATGCAACCCGGGGACCATGTGCTGGATTGCACGCTCGGCATGGGAGCAGATGCAATCGTATCCTCCTTCGTCGTGGGAGAACAAGGAAAAGTAGTCGGTCTTGAGAGCCAGCCTGTCATCGCGGCCCTTGTCAAACAGGGATTGCAAACGTATCAAACGGACAGGGAGTATTTAAACCGGGCGATGCGCGCAATTGAAGTGATCCGGGCAGACTACCGGACCTATTTGAGGGAGTGCCGGGACGACTCGTTTGACATTATTCTGTTTGATCCCATGTTCAGGGAAACGGTGCAGGCTTCGGCTGCCATGCAAGCGCTCAAACCGTTGGCCAACCCCGCTCCCCTGGATCAGGGATCCGTGGAGGAAGCGGTACGGGTGGCGAGAAAAGCGGTGCTTCTGAAAGAGAGGCCGAAGAGCGGGGAATTTGAACGGTTGGGGTTTGAAATCGCGAAAGAAGCTTCTCATTATGCCTGGGGTGTGATTCGGAAAGAGGGGAGACCGGATGAATCCTGATCTGCTTCTGATTATCGGACCGACGGCGGTGGGAAAGACGGCGCTCAGCTTGCGGCTTGCCGGCGAATTTCGCGGAGAGATCATTTCCGGGGATTCGATGCAGGTGTACCGAGGAATGGATATCGGAACAGCCAAGGCTTCTGAAGAGGAGAGAGCCCGCATTCCCCATCATCTGATCGACATCATCGATCCGGATGTGCCTTTTTCCGTACAGGAGTTTCAACAGTTGGCTCGCCAAAAGATAGAGGAAATTTACAAACGCGATCATCTTCCCATGCTGGTCGGCGGGACGGGATTGTACGTCGAAGCAGTGACTCACGGGTACCATTTGCCCGGTGTCCCCGAAAACGGTCCACTCAGGCAGGAGCTTCACCGCTTTGCCGAACAACATGGAAATGACGCCCTTCACCTGCGGTTGCGCGAAGCAGACCCGGAGACTGCCGAACGGCTTCATCCCAATGACCGCAGACGGATCATCCGTGCCCTCGAAGTTTTTCATGCGACGGGAACCCCGTTGTCGAAGCTGGCCGGCAAACGAGAAACGCCATACCGCCTGTTGTGGATCGGTTTAACCATGCCGCGCGAACTCCTGTATGAACGCATTAATCAGCGGGTAGACCAAATGGTTTCGCAAGGTTTGGTGGAAGAGGTGAAACGGTTAAAAGAGAAAGGATACCACCGGGGTTTGACTTCCATGCAGGCAATCGGTTATAAAGAAATCATGAGTTACTTGGAAGGGGAACTGACGCTGAGTGAAGCGATCGACCTCATCAAAAAAGGGACACGAAAGTTTGCGAAGCGTCAGCTGTCCTGGTTTAGGCGGATTCCGGAAATCCGTTGGTTTGATGTGACAGAGGAGCAAAGTTTTGAAGAAATTCAACGACTGGTGGCAGGAAAGTTCCCTCACTATAGAGAATAAAGTAAACTAACGTAAAAATACATAGGAGGTACGGATTTTGAAACAATCCATCAATATTCAAGATACATTTCTCAATCAGATTCGCAAAGAATCGGTACCCGTTACCATCTATTTAGTAAATGGATTTCAACTTCGCGGTGTCATTCGCGGTTTTGACAATTTCACCATCGTGATCGACAGTGAAGGAAAACAGCAGATGGTGTATAAACACGCCATCTCCACCTTCACTCCGGCACGCCCCGTTTCGCTGATGAATTCTGAGGAAAATAAGGAAGGTTAAACCAAGCGGATCATTCCGCTTGGTTTTTTCTATGCGTTCACCAAAATCTGGGCGAGTGCGTATACATAGAAAAGCTAACCCAAATCGAAGAGGTGAACAGCGTGGGCAGAAGAGTTCTGACAGGAAATGAGAAACATCAAATTCATGTTGTGTTTGATCACCAAAGAAAAGAAGTCCTTGCAATGCCTCATTCTGTTTGCCATCAACCCCGTTCCTTCCCCGGCGAGGAAGAACACGGCCCGCTCAAAGATTGTCTCGAACAGTTGAATCAGCTGATTGGGCTCACACAGGTCAAGGATTTCGTTCGGGAAATCTACGCCTGGCTGGAAGTGGGGAAACGGCGGAGGGCAGCAGGTCTGCTCGCTGAACAACAAGTTCTGCACATGGTTTTTACAGGGAATCCGGGGACGGGTAAAACGACAGTGGCCAGAATTTTGAGCCGTCTGTTCCGGGAGATGGGCGTCTTGTCCAAAGGCCACTTGGTGGAGGTCGAGCGCGCCGATCTGGTGGGTGAATACATCGGGCATACGGCGCAGAAAACCAGGGAACATGTGCGAAAGGCACTGGGAGGAATCTTGTTCATCGATGAAGCGTATTCCCTCGCACGCGGGGGAGATAAGGATTTTGGAAAAGAGGCGATTGATACCATGGTGAAAGCCATGGAAGACTATAAAAATGAGTTCGTGCTCATCTTAGCCGGATACTCGGATGAGATGGATCATTTTTTGCGTTCAAACCCGGGGCTTCCTTCCCGTTTCCCCATTCGTTTGGCCTTTCCCGATTTTATGCTGGATCAACTGATGGAAATTGCCGAGTTGATGGTGAAGGAACGAGAGTACCGGTTGTCCCTGGCAGCGAAAGAAAAATTACGGAAACACCTGCAAAAAGAGATGCAGCAAGGTGACAGCCATTTCGGAAATGCGCGCTATGTGCGCAACCTGATTGAGCAAGCCATCCGCCATCAAGCGGTACGACTGTTAAACATGCGATACGCGGGTCGTGATGACTTGATGACGCTCCGGGCGGAAGATTTTCAGTTTGAGGGCGCCTGCAGGAAAACACCTGTCTATTCATGGTATAATTGAACCTGGTCGGTATGAACCGATGGAATGAAAGGAGAAATGAAGAATCGAACCGCAAGGACAAAAAGAGAAAGCGATATTAGTAGGGTGTGGGCCCTCAAGCCATAAGTGGGAAATCCGCTCTTCTCTCGAGGAACTGGAACGCCTGGCAGAAACCTCACAGGCGGATGTGTTGGCGAAGGTGATCCAGTTCCGTGACCAAATCGACCCATCCTGGTTGATCGGGAGGGGGAAGGCGGAAGAGATTGTACAATTAGCGGAAGAAAAGGCTGCGGATCTGGTCATTTTTGACCAGGAACTCTCTCCGGCTCAGGTGAGAAATTTGGAAAGGCTGTTTCCTTGCAAAGTGATAGATCGAACCCAGTTGATTTTGGATATCTTTGCACAGCGAGCCCGGACCCGGGAAGGACGCTTGCAGGTAGAATTAGCCCAGCTGGAATATATGTTGCCGCGCCTGGCAGGACGGGGGAAAGAGCTGTCCCGTCTCGGGGGAGGAATTGGAACCCGCGGACCCGGGGAAAAAAAGCTGGAAACGGACCGCCGGCATATTCAACGTCAAATTCGCGTGTTAAAACGCGAGCTGGAAGAAGTGAAAAAACATCGTCAGTTACATCATCAAAGACGCAAAAAAATGGACTTGATCCAAGTAGCACTGGTCGGATATACCAACGCCGGGAAGTCGACGCTGTTGAACCGGTTGACAGGTTCTGAGGTATATGCGGAAAATCAATTGTTTGCCACTTTGGATCCGACGACGCGCTTATTGCAATTACCCTCCGGCAAAAAGGTGCTCCTTACCGATACGGTTGGATTCATCCGCAATCTTCCGCATCAATTGGTTGCCGCTTTTCGCTCCACACTGGAACAAGTAACGGTTGCCGACCTGCTCCTTCATGTTGTGGATGCCAGCCATCCGGAAGCGGGGGAGCAGATGGAGGCAGTGGAAAAAGTATTAAAGGAACTGGGGGCTGCCCACCTTCCCATCTTAACGGTATATAACAAAGCGGATCGGACGGATTTGACTCCGGGGAGGGAAACGGACGAAACATCGATCCATATTTCCGCCTTCGATGATCAGGATATCCTTCGGTTAAAAGAGAAAATCGAGCAGGTGATATTCCATGAACAGATCGAAGGAAGAGCGGAAATTCCCGTGGAGCGCGGAGAATGGATTTCAGCTCTGTATCGCTCGGCCGAAATCCTCAGTTCAAAGGTGACGGAGCTTTCGATACAGATCGAGTTTCGCTTGCCCCTGCACGAATTTGAAAGGCTTTCACCTGAATTGAAACGTTACATCCGCACTTGATGCAAGCTCGTTTTATCTGGACTTCACTTAGCAAGCCGGTTGATAGAAAACAGCAACTCCTGATGGTAGAAATGGTGTGTCAAAGTGTACAAGCATTTAAAAAATGGCGTTTGGATTGAGAAAAAAGTAACTGCAATAGAGCAAAACATTGCTCCTGTCATCCGAAAAATTGAAAGACAGGTCGAACACGCACAGTGGAGGGTGCTTACCTCGTTTCGCGAGTTCGGAGTGAGCGAGCATCATCTGCATTCCTCCACGGGTTATGGATATGATGATCTCGGTCGTGAAACACTAGAAAAAGTATTTGCCGACCTGTTTGGAGCTGAACAGGCATTGGTTCGCCCCAATATTATTTCGGGAACCCATGCGATCGCCTCTTGTTTGTATGGGGTATTGCGCCCGGGTGACGAGCTGATCTACCTGACCGGGAAGCCGTATGACACCTTGCAGCAAGTGATCGGCTCCAAACGGGATGGTTCAGGTTCGCTGGCGGATTACGGCATTACCTACAAAGAGGTTTCACTCCAACCGTCGGGACAAGTGAACTGGGAAGCGTTTGAACAAACAGTCACCGATCGGACACGCATGATCGGCATCCAACGATCGAGAGGATATGCGGACCGCCCTTCTTTTACCATTGCTCAAATCAAGGAAATGATTGGGCGGATCCGCGCCATTCGTCCGGATGTGGTCATCTTTGTGGATAACTGCTACGGGGAGTTTGTGGAGCCGGAAGAACCGACGCACGCAGGGGCTGATTTAATTGCCGGATCCTTAATCAAAAATCCGGGCGGAGGTCTGGCCAAATCCGGAGGATATATCGCCGGCAAAGCCAAATGGGTGGAGAGGGCGGCTTCCCGTCTGGTCGCTCCGGGAATCGGGGTGGAAGGGGGGGCCACCTACGGGTATCTACGCGATTATTTTCAAGGGCTTTTTCTGGCTCCGCATGTGGTTGGCGAAGCCTTGAAAGGGGCCGTTTTTGCCTCGGCGCTGCTTGAAGAGTTGGGCTTTCATACGACTCCCGCGTGGCATGAAGAACGAACCGACATTATACAACAGGTTCATTTGGGAACGCCTGAACTTCTCATCGCATTTTGTCAGGGAATTCAATCCGCTTCCCCCGTTGATGCGCATATCCTGCCGGTTCCGGCATCGATGCCGGGTTATGCGGATCCGGTTATCATGGCTGCCGGTACGTTTGTTCAAGGAGCCAGCATTGAGCTGTCCGCAGACGGGCCGCTCCGTCCGCCGTACATTGCCTACCTTCAGGGCGGATTAACCTACTCTCATGTAAAAATAGCGATGATTCAAGCTTTAGACCGGATGATTCATACCGGACAAATCACAGTTGCTTTGAAATAAAAGGGGATGACCTTTTCATGGAAACCATTTGGTGGATCCTGGTCGCCGTTCTCTTTGTCCTTGCTTATGCAGGTTTAATTTTGCCCGCTTTGCCGGATGCACCCTTTGTTTTGGCCGGTTTTCTGATCTACCACTTTTTAATCGATCCTACTCAGCTGGGTTGGTCATTTTGGATCCCGGCCATATTGGTGGTGCTCCTCCTTTTTGTGGTTGACTACATCGCTGGCGGTCTTGCCGCCAGGAAATACGGCGGGTCGAAGTGGTCGATGGTGGCTGCCATTGCCGGCGTGCTCATTTTTCCGCTTTTTCTCGGACCGGTCGGTATCATCGTCGGCCCGTTCATCCTAGTTCTGCTTACGGAACTGTTCCTCAACAGAAGTTCCGAAGACGCTGTGAAAGTCGCTTTCAGCACGTTGGTCGGCTTTTTGGGGGGCGTGTTTGTCAAATTTTTAGCCATTACCGGCATGATCGTCTGGTTTTTGTTTCTTGTTTTTGTCTAGTTGGATCGCTTTCTCGGGATCTTTCCTGAGAAGCGATTTTTCTTAGATGCTCATGTTATTTTTTTTTACATGGGTTGACAAACAAAATTGACATGAATAAAATGAAGATAACAAAGCAATCCCCAAATGAAAGGAGGGCGCCGGAATGCGGGATAATATTCGTAGAAATATGCCTTTGTTCCCCATCGGGATTGTAACGAAGCTGACTGAGCTGACTCCGCGGCAAATTCGTTACTATGAACAGCAGGGGCTAATTTCTCCGGCGCGTACCGAAGGAAACCAGCGTCTGTTCTCTTTTAATGATGTGGATCGCCTGCTCAAGATCAAATCTTGGATGGAAAAGGGCGTAAACATCGCTGGTGTAAGGGAAATGCTCAAACAATCTCAGGAAGTCATGGAAGCGAAGAAAGAAGCGGAAAAAGCCAAGAAAGAGTTGTCCGAACAAGAGTTGCGCCGTTTGCTCAAACGCCAGCTCATTCATCCCGGACGACCGGGCGAAACTCATCTGACCCGTGGCGAGCTTTCGCGATTCTTTCGCCACTAATCAGCTTCCAGTCTGAAATAAAACATATCCATCTTTCTTGAAGGGAGAACAGGACAGATGCCTCAACGCAATTACACCAAAGAAGACATTCTCCGCATTGCCGACCAAGAAAACGTAGCCTATATCCGTTTGATGTTTACGGATCTCTTGGGAACCATCAAAAACGTCGAAATTCCGCGCACCCAATTGGAAAAAGCGCTGGATAACAAATTGATGTTCGACGGATCTTCCATCGAAGGATTTGTACGGATCGAAGAATCCGATATGTACCTCTATCCGGATCTCAATTCCTGGGTGATTTTCCCTTGGGGTTCTGAAGCTGGCGGTAAAGTGGCAGGGCTCACTTGCGATATTTACAATCCGGACGGAACTCCTTTTTCGGGCGATCCCCGCGGAATTCTCAAAAGAGTACTGAAAGAAGCGGAAGATTTGGGCTTTACTGCCTTCAATATCGGTCCGGAACCTGAATTCTTCCTGTTTAAAACCGATGAAAACGGGGAGCCGACTTTAAATCTGAACGATAAAGGCGGTTACTTTGATCTGGCTCCTCTGGATTTGGGCGAGAACTGCCGTCGTGATATCGTTCTTACTCTGGATAAAATGGGCTTTGAAGTGGAAGCCTCTCACCACGAAGTAGCTCCGGGCCAACATGAGATTGACTTTAAATACGCAGGCGCAGTGAGAGCCGCTGACCAAATTCAAATGTTCAAACTGGTGGTTAAAAACGTGGCGCGCCGTTACGGTTTGCACGCAACCTTTATGCCGAAACCGCTATTCGGTGTAAATGGTTCCGGTATGCATTGTCATATGTCTTTGTTCCGCGGCTCTGAAAACGCGTTCTATGATGAAAGCGACGAACTGGGCTTGAGCCAAACCGCTCGCCATTTCCTGGCAGGTATTCTCAAGCATGCCCGTTCTTTCACGGCGGTTACCAACCCGCTCGTCAACTCTTATAAACGCCTGGTACCTGGTTATGAGGCTCCATGCTATGTAGCCTGGTCACCGAAAAACCGCAGTCCGCTCGTACGTGTACCGGCTTCCCGCGGTTTAAGCACCCGGATCGAAGTTCGTTGTCCGGACCCGTCTGCAAACCCCTACTTGGCTCTCGCGGTTATGCTCAAGGCTGGTCTGGACGGTATCAAAAACAACTTGCCGCTGCCGAAACAAACAGACCGCAATATCTACATCATGGACGAAGCGGAGCGCGAAGAAGCAGGCATTGTCAGCTTGCCGGCTAACCTCAAAGAAGCGTTGGTCGAATTGCAAAATAACCCGGTGATGGTGGAAGCGCTGGGTGAACATGCTCTGTCCCATTTCGTAGAGGCCAAAGAAATTGAATGGGATATGTTCCGCACCGCCGTTCATCCATGGGAACGCGAACAATACCTTTCTCTGTACTAAAGATCAAAAGCAGGAAGACCGATGTGATTCATCGGTCTTCTTTTTTTATCCTAGTTGAGGCAACCGATTTGAAGATTGCGGCATTCACTTCCACCAGAGAAGGATATCACGAAAAAAGCCTTTCGCCCTGAGGAGGACGAAAGGCTTATGTATTTTTGGGGTGGGAAATCTACCGTGGGGTTATTTTCCAGCGCAGTCAATTTTGTAGACATGCTATAATTGTGAATGATTGCATGCCAAGGAGATTAGAACATCGTCCGGATCCTTGCTTGGCAGCTCTTCGGCTCACTGCGCTTTCTTTTGCTGATTGGCATGTTGACGAAGCACGTACTTCATCACTTTGCCCATGCTGTTTTTCGGCAGTTGATCTACAAAGACGACTTCATGCAGGCTGTGATCAGGCAAATACCGGCGGACATAGGTGATGATCTCCTCTTCGGTGATCGAGTTTCCTTCTTTCAACACGACATAAGCCCGGGCCAGCTCTCCCCACACCGGATGAGCGACACCGACCACGGCGGATTCGGCCACTTGCTCCAACTGATTGATGACCGATTCCACTTGCGCCGGGAACACATTTTCCCCGCTGGTGATGATCATGTCGCGCAGACGGTCGATCACGTACAATAAACCGTTTTCGTCCATCCAACCCACGTCCCGCGTATGATACCAACCATGCCGGATCACTTCCTGGGTGGCTTCTTCCATCTTCCAGTATCCTGCAAACATCAATGGCCCTCTTAAAACCACTTCTCCGATCTCTCCCGGAGGAAGTGCTTCGCCTGTGGCGGGATGAACGATTTTCATCTCTGTCTGATAAACAGCTTTTCCCGCCGACTCGCATGTCTCTATCCCATATTCAGGCAACCAGAAGGTGGCGGCTCCCGCAAACTCCGTCGCACCGTACACCTGCACCACCTGGTAGCCGAAATCGTACATCCCCCGGATCAACTCCGCCGGCACCTTGGCCCCGCCGCAGATAATCATGCGAAGGGAAGGCACATCTACAAAGTTGTACTTCAACGACTCATACATGAAGTTTAGCATCGACGGTACGGAAAACATGGTGTTGATCTTCTCGGCATCGAGGAGTTCCCAAATCTTCATGGGATGGAATTGGTCGTTCACGACCATTGTAAGGCCACGGACCAGGCAACAGATGGGAATGATCATCCCGCTGATGTGGAACAGTGGGGAGGTCACCAAAAACCGATCCCGGTACCGCCAATCCAATGTGGTCGTGTTGGCGATGCTGGCTGAGTACATATTGTTGTGGGTACATACAACCCCTTTGGAGCGGCCGGTGGTTCCGGAGGTATAGATAATTACGGCGGGATCTTCTCCGATCACATCCACCTGCGGCTCTTCCTCAGGATATCCTTCAACCAGCTTCTCCAAAAAGGAAGCGTCGTCTATGTCCAAGCGAATTTCCTGCTGAATAAACGGGAGTGTGCCCAACAACGGGGCGACCTCATTGAATTCTTTGTCGTAAAACAGAATTTTGGGGGTGCAGTCTTCCAGTATGTAACGAATCCCGTCCGTTTTGAGCCGCCAGTTGATCGGAACGGTAAGGGCGCCGATTTTAGCTGCAGCCATATAGATAATGGCAAAAGCATGACTGTTTTTGCAAATGAGAGCGATCCGGTCACCTTTTTGCACCTGTAATTGAAGCAGGTAATGCGCCAATTTGTTTACAATCCGATTGTACTCCCGGTACGTAAATCGCTTTGTTGGCGAAACCAAAGCCTCCACATCCGGAGACAACCGTGCCCGATGGCGAAGCAACTCTCCAATAACGCTCATCGACATAGAACCCTCCTTTATATTGATTTATACTTACATGTTAGTATATTTGTATTCAATTGTGAACTATTTAGCTTATTATAAATAATTTTCATTATATACATTAAAATTTTTCTATCTGCTTCGAGTGATGGTTGCCCACAGCTTCATACTTTTTCCTTGGCTTCGCTTATTGAATGATTCCACGGCGGAATGCTTCCGCCACTCCTTGTGCCCTGTTTTGCGCGTTTAGTTTCCTCAGCGCAGACTTGACATAATCTTGTACGGTAAAGACGCTGATTCCGATGTTTTTCGCGATTTCCTGACTGCTTTCTCCCCACGACATTCTCTGTAGAACTTCTATTTCCCGATTGGTTAACTTGCTCTCGTTTTCACTCCGGTCATTGGCCATTGCTTTTCCAACCAGTTGCCCATAAAGAGTCAGTGAATGGAGCAGACTGTCCTCTACCGGTTTAAAACCTTCCGGTTGTCCGCTGATCCCTGCGAAGCCCATTACAGTCCTCCCATGACAGATCGGAACGATAATGACGTAAGATAAACCCTGGACATATTTGGCCGGAATCTGCCGGATCAACCGGGAATCTACCAATTTGCTTTTTCTCTCACGGATGACCGAAAGAATGGGAGGGATGTTGCGGACATTCTCCCGCAGCTCTTGTATGGAGAATAAACCCTGCTCATTGGCATGCAGAATTCCTTCACCCATTTGATTGAGCGGCGAATAATTAAACAGAGAGGCGCTTATAAAGGGAAAGAGTTCAATAAATCCCCTCACTGCAAGCACCAGCTTTTCCTCGTGGTAAAGTGCGGACTCAATTCGATCAATATACTCAATCATTACAGGGCTGACCATCAATTGCCTGTCCTCCTCTGTTTTGGGGGGTGGTCTACCTGTGATCAAGGGAATATGTTTCGACTTATAAAAGAAATATAATAAATTATGAAAGGAGGAAAATAAATGGTTACAGAAAAATGGTTATATTATAAATAATTATAGCAGATTTTTGTTCGCTAAAAGCCTGTATGAGTGATGAAAACCATGTGATCAGAAGAAAAAGGATTCAAAGATTGGGTTGAAAATTTTAACAACAAACCGAAGGGGATGGAGATCACCAACATCCGGTTGGTCGGGGGATTAAGAAAGAACTATTATCCGAGCTTGAATCCGCAACTGAGGAAAAAGGGTAAACAACTCTTTATGAGCGGGTGATCGTACATGACAACCTCCTTTTTTCGCTTTTCTTTGCGAACGGATATTTACAGCGGATCAGGAGCACGAACCATGCTCCCGGAATTGATTCGGGGGCTCGGCGGTAGAAGGGCGGTCCTCTTTACGGACAAGGGAGTAACCAAAGCGGGTGTGACCGATCAAATTAACATCATCTTTGAGCAGGTGGCAGGGCCGGTCCAACTGGCCGGAGTGTTTGATGAAATTGTACAGGATGCAAAAGCATCGATTGTCAACCAGGCAGCACAGTTTGTGAAGACTTGTAACGCGGATACGCTGATCGCGCTCGGCGGCGGCAGCGTGCTCGATACAGTCAAAGGTGTAAAGTGGTTGCTTCATAAAGGGCAACCGGATATTCGCAATATTCTTCAAGACAATGTCCTGGAAAATTGGCCCGAAGCCGGCCCGATCCCGATCACGCACATCGCGATCCCGACAACGGCCGGTACAGGTTCCGAGATTTCACCTATTGCCGTGATCTTTAACGAACAGCTTCAGCTGAAGACAAACCTGATTCATCCTTTTATCAGCGCAGACGTGGCCATTCTCGACCCTGAGCTGACCGTTCACCTGCCTCCGCGGATCACCGCCTTCACAGGATTTGACGCGCTGACGCACGCGGTGGAAGCTTATTTTTCCCCAAAAGCCAATCCGATGACCGATGCTTTTGCGCTTCATTCGATCCGGCTGATCATTGACAATCTGCCGAACGCAGTCACCCGTGGGGATCATCTGGAAAGCAGGGCGCAGATGCTGATCGCCAGCTCGATGGCCATCGCTGCTTTTACCCTTTCAATGGCTGTGATTCCGGTGCACAACTTCGCTCATGTGTTTGGCGCCAAATTCGGCATCCCGCATGGGCTGGCAAATGCCGTTTTGCTGCCGAATGTAATGGCTGGTTTGCCGGACCTTTATTTACCCAGAATACAAGATTTCGTCCGCTTGCTGGGAATTGCCGTGCCTTCTCAGGATGCGGAAGCATGTTTGAGCCGTTTTGTGCAATTTATCCGGGATTTTCGCAAAAATGTGGGTTTGCCGGATACGTTTGCCGAATTTAAACTGAATGGGGACCAACTACAAGGGCTGGTTTCGCGTGTCCAAACGGATCCGGCCGGGATAGCCTATCGAATACCGGAACAAGTCATTGTCAAAGTGATCAAAGAGGTATCCGGGTTGGATCGTTAAAACCGATGATTATAGAAAATTTATAATCATCATAAATAAAAACATTTATTCAAGGAGGTTTTCATGATGAGAGAGAAAATTATCACCACCAGTACCAGGGGGATTAACCAGGAGCTGTTTCCTTATCAGCTCTATAAAAAGGCCAAGCGGTTCGGTGTTTGGAATCCTGAAGATATCGATTTCAGCCAGGACAAGGAAGATTGGAAGAAGCTCACAGATCGGCAGAGAGAAGAGACGCTCGGACGGGTTGCCGCGTTTTTGGGGGGAGAGGAAGCGGTAACGTTGGATTTGCTCCCGATGATTATGGTGATTGCGAAAGAAGGCCGGATTGAGGAGGAGATGTACTTAACCACTTTTTTATTTGAAGAGGCGAAGCACACCGAATTTTTTCGCCTTGTTTTGAATGAACTTGGGGAGACGGGAGACTTGTCTGATTTTGGGGAGGCCTACCGGAAAGTTTTTTTTGAGATTCTCCCGGAGACGATGGAGAGGCTCATCCATGACCCGTCACCGGAAGCGTTAGCAGACGCCTCAACCGTATACAATATGTTCGTCGAAGGTGTATTGGCGGAAACTGGCTACTACGCCTTTTATGAAGGGCTAAACAAAGCAGGGCTGATGCCGGGATTAATGAAAGGGGTGGGATATATCAAAACGGATGAAGCCCGGCACATCAGTTACGGAACATTTCTGTTGCAACGCTTAATTTGTGAACATCCTCATCTGTATGATCGGGTCATCCGGAAGCTGCAAGAACTGGCACCTCTGGCTGAGAAGGTTGTAGGGCGGGATTTGGATGAAACAGTGGAGACTGCCTTTGGCATGAAGATCGGGGATTTTATAAATTATGCCAGAAAGCAGATGGCTGTACGGATTGAAATCTTAGCCCGGGCCAAGCATTTGTCAATGGAAGAGATTTATAAAAACTCAGGCCGGAATGTCGATGCAACCTGAACCATTCAACGAATTTTCGGAGAAAGATCGGACCTTGCTGTTCAAAAGTATGGAACAGCAACGATTCAAATTTGAATCATTCATTCAATCGTTCATTAGCGAATAAACGGTTAGAACCACCGATTTCTAAAGAATAATTCAATTCTGCATTATTTTTGATTTAGCGGTCGATCGAACATTCGCTGATTCCTTCTTGTTGTTGCTTTGATGGGAATGGCATGAAAATTGCACTACAAGACAGTATAGGAAAAAATCTCGAATCATTGAGCTGTCTGCGGAGGAGCAACTCCTCTTTCAAACAGGAGCCGGAAAGGGGGAATCAATGATTTCTGACATCGTCCAATTCAAGATTCCCACTTCGTTTGCGAAAGGAAGCGTCAATGCCTACCTCCTTTTGGGGAACCCCGTCACTCTGGTGGATACGGGGATTCCGGGGCGAGAATCCGCTCTGCGGATCAAAGAAGGCCTGGCCTCCGTCTCCCTTTCATGGCGGGATGTAAAGCAGATTGTGATTACACATATGCATCTCGATCATACGGGCGGTGTCGAAGCCATTCAAAAGGAAACAGATGCTCCTGTCTATGTCCATGAGCGTGCCGGCTTCGCTCTTCGCGGAGGAAGAACAGAGTTTGAACGGACAGACACATATCTTCTTTCGTTCTTCGAAAGTTGCGGAGCGGGAGATGCGCTGGTTTATAAGCACCGGTACCGTGAAACAAGTTGGAAAAATGTTCGCTATGTCGCTGACGGAGATACGGTTTCGGCAGGTGGACGTCACTGGAATGTCATCTATGTTCCGGGGCACAGTCAGACGGATATCTGCCTTTGGGATCCCGTCACCGGTGATGTAATGGTCGGGGATTTCCTATTAAAGGACATTTCCGCAAACGCTTTCATCGCTGCTCCTGATCCGCCCGCGGAGGAACGCCCCAAACCGTTATTGCAGTTGAGGGAATCGTTCCGGCGGGTTTATGGTTTACCCTTTAGAATGGTATATCCCGGACACGGAGTTCCATTTACCGGTCATTGTCAGTTGATCGATCAAAGATTTGCCGAGCAGGCAGAACGTTGTGAACAAATTTTGCGCCTGTTGCATTCCGGGCCGCGCACGGTGTACGAAATCAGTTGTCAGTTGTTCCCGTGGCTGAAGCAAAACCAACTGTTTTTAGGATTATCGGAAGTTCAAGGCCATTTGGATCTCTTGGTGGAGCAGTCGCGGGTGTACGTGGAGCGACGCGGAAAGATCAACATCTATAGGGTTTTATAATATTCCTGTCAGCGAGACTATCGAGGGAGGTTGAAAGTATGAAGCGATTGGAAGACAGAGTGGCGATCGTTACAGGGGCCGGCCGGGGAATTGGGGCGGCCACTGCCATTCGGCTGGCACAGGATGGCTGCAGGGTGGGGGTATTGGATCTGAAAGAGGAGTTTTGCGGCGAGACGGTACAAGCCATCCGCGAAGCAGGTGGTGAAGCCATCCCGGTCGGTTGTGACGTCACTGATGCCGGGCAGGTGGAGAGGGCCGTGGAGCAAGTTGTCTCTCATTTTGGCCGGTTGGATATTCTCATCAATAACGCAGGTGTCACCCGCGACAATCTCCTGTTCAAGATGTCGGAAGACGACTGGGATACGGTGATGGATGTACATCTCAAAGGAAGTTTTTTAGCCAGTCGGGCTGCTCAGAAGTATATGGTTCAACAGCGGTACGGAAAAATCGTCAACATCAGCAGCAACTCTGCGTTGGGAAACCGCGGACAGGCGAATTATTCTGCTGCCAAAGCGGGGTTGCAGGGATTCACCAGGACGCTGGCTATTGAGCTCGGTCCTTTTAACATCAATGTCAATGCGGTTGCCCCCGGATACATCGTCACCGATATGACCAGGCAGATGGCCGAACGCATCGGAATGGACTTTCATGAAAATCAAAAACTGGCTGCGGAGCGAATTCCGCTGCGCCGGGTGGGACAACCGGAAGATATCGCCAATGTTGTGGCCTTTTTAGTCAGCGATGATGCCGGTTATGTATCCGGACAAGTGATTTACGTAAACGGTGGAAGCCGGTAAGCCTGGGATTGGACAGAGTTTTAAATTTTTTCACGGGTTGGAGGCGGGGGATCCGGGATGGAATTTACCTTGACCGAAGAGCAGAAAATGGTGCAGAGGACGGTTCGGGAGTTTGTAACCAAAGAGTTAATGCCGCTCGAACAAGAGGTATTGCGAAATGAACGTGAAGGACGGCCGGGGATTCCTGCTGAAGAGATCAAAAACCTTCAGCTGAAAGCGAAGAAACTGGGGTTCTGGGGAATCAACACACCGGAAGAGTATGGCGGTGCCAATCTGGGTCCGGTGATGACGGCATTGATTACGATGGAATTAGGCAGAACTTTCATACCCTTTCGATTTGGTGGATCTGCGGATAATATTCTTTACTATTGCAATGAGAAGCAAAAGAAAAAATATTTACTGCCGGTGATTAACGGAGAGCGAAAATCTTGCTTTGCATTGACAGAGCCGGGAGCCGGTTCGGATGCGGCGAATATCCGCATGTCGGCGGTAAAAGACGGAAGCGACTGGGTTTTAAACGGCGAAAAAATATTTATTACCAATGGCAATGAGGCGGATTTTGCGATGGTGTTCGCAGTGACGGACAAAGAGAAGGGGGTGCGCGGCGGAGTCACCTGCTTCCTGGTTGACCGTGAGATGGGATGGCGTTCGGAGTACATTCCTACGATGGGAGACTGGGGACCGGCCTCTCTGATCTTTGAAAACGTCAGGGTTCCGGAGGAAAATATTCTCGGCGAGCCGGGGAAAGGTTTTGAGCTGGGGATGAAGTGGATCGGGCAAGGGCGCTGGATGATTCCTGCCCGAGCCGTCGGGACGGCTGAGCGACTGCTGCAAATGGGAATCGATTACGCCAAAACGCGTGTGACTTTTGGAAAACCGATCGCCGAACGCCAGGCGATCCAGTGGATGATCGCCGACTCCGCGGTCGAAATCGAGGCGACCAAGTGGCTGGTTTTACGCGCGGCATGGATGGCAGAAAAAGGGCTGGATGCACGCCACCAATCTTCGATTGCCAAATTGTACGGGGCCAATATGGCATACCGGGTTGTCGACCGGGTGCTGCAAATTCACGGAGGGATGGGTTATACCAAGGAATTGCCCATCGAACGCTGGTATCGCGAAATCAGATTGTGGCGCATCTATGAAGGCACGGACGAAATTCAACGCTATATTATTGCCCGCAACTTACTTAAGGGGCATGTCAAGATCGGGGAATGGTGATAATCCTTCGGCCGTAAAAGGAGGAGATCGGTTTGCTGATTGATCGGTCTGTCATCGGCAGTACGAGCGAAACGAGAGTTTTTGAAGTGGAGAAGGGGGCTATTCGGGCGTTTGCCCATGCCATCGGTGATGAAAATCCGCTTTATACAGATGAGGATTTTGCCAGACAACACGGGTACAAAAGCATCGTGGCCCCACCCACCTTCCCCACTACGTTTCGGATTCCGATACCCAATCTTACATTTGAATTGAGCCGCGTATTGCACGGCGAACAGGAATACAGTTACAATCGGCCGATTGTGGCGGGGGATGTCTTGCGTTGTGAAAACAAAGTGATCGACGTCTACGAACGGACAGGAAAGCTGGGAGCGATGACGTTTCTCGTGACCGAAATGCGGGGATGGGATTTGGAAGGCAACCCGGTGTTTCGCGGGAAGAGCACGGCCATTCTTCGATGACGGGAGGGAGAGTAGTGGAAAGCAGGGACTGGAATCAGCTTGAAGTTGGACAGGAGTTGGAACCGCTTGTGAAGCCGGCGGTTGAAAAAGTGCAGTTGGTTAAGTACGCCGGAGCTTCCGGGGATTTCAATCTGATCCACACGGATGTGGAAACCGCACGTAAAGTCGGGTTGCCAGGCGTCATTGCCCACGGGATGCTGAGCATGGGATTTCTCGCTCAATATGCGGGGCAATTAGCGGGAACGTATGGATTTGTCAGCCGGTTGAAAGTCCGGTTCAAAGAAATGGTATTTCCGGGTGACATTCTTACCTGTCGGGGCAGGGTGACGGCCAAAGAGGAGCATCCACGAACGGTTGACTTAGCGATTTTCGCCGAGCGGGAACCGGGAAAAGTTGTCACAGTTGGGGAAGCGACGCTGACATACTACTGATGTTGGTATGTTGCCATCAGTCGCAGATAGTCCGGCCAGTTGAGACAAATCGCTGGTAGGGGGCGAATGGCTTCGTTCCGGACACGACAGGAGTCGGTTGTTTTTCTCGTTGCACTCTCGGAACTGTAGGTGTATCCATCTGGCAGAGGCGCAGGGGACGGCTGTTGTTGATCGCTATTCCGGGCAATTTTTGATCGCCGTACAAATTGCCTTTGGACAAAGTCGGAAGCATCCGGGGTGAAGCCGGAGTCGATTTCATCCCGATCACCGACTTCGTTTTTTATGAATGACAGTAGGGAGCAACGACGGTTTTCACCTGTGAAAAACGGTTGACTGGAGGGTGTCGTATGTACAGACGCTGGCATCGGTCGTATCCGGAAGGTGTTCCTTATGAAGTTGAAATCCCATCCATCTCTCTGTATCAGTTACTGGAGCAATCGACTCGTGATTTTCCGGCAAACAAAGCGGTGGTCGACGGGGACAGGGAACTTACTTATGAGCAGTTGAAAGATGCGTGTGACCGCCTGGCGGCCGCTTTATACCGAAGGGGTTTCCGAAAGGGAGACAGAATGGCTTTGATGTTGCCCAACAGCATGGAGTACATCATTTCCTATTATGCCGTTCATCGATTAGGCGGTGTAGTTGTGCAAGTCAACCCCATGTATCAACCATCCGAATTAAAATTCCTGCTGCAGGATTCCGAAGCAACGTGGTTGATCGGCTGCCGGGCACAGACATCCAAATTGGACCAAGCCGGACTTGCCGATCAACTGACAGTTGTGTATGCCGACGATGCCAGCGGACAACCGGGAGATTTGTTTAAATGGATCACAGAGGAAAACAATGAATTACCGCCTTTGGATATAAACGCACAGGAAGATCTCGCGGTGCTTCAATACACAGGCGGTACCACCGGAACACCAAAAGGGGTTATGCTTACTCATTTCAACTTGGTGAGTGTAGTTTATCAAACTTTTGTCTTTTCAGGGGGATTACGTAAGCCGGGGGAACGCATCCTGGGTATGCTGCCGCTCTTTCATGTATATGGCATGAGCAGAATGAACACGGCCATTTTTAATGGACAAACTTATATCTGTATGGCGAGATTTGAAGTGAATCACCTGCTTGACTTGATTCGCCAACACCGGCCGACCATTTTTCCGGCGGTTCCGACTGTTTATATCGCTTTATTAAATCATCCGGGTTTGCAACCGGGAGACCTGGACTCCATTCAGAATTGCGGCAGCGGTTCAGCCCCTTTACCTGTTGAAGTGATCCGTGAATTTGAGCGGAAGACCGGACTCCCGATTATGGAAGGATATGGCTTGTCTGAAACGTCACCAACGACCCATGTAAACCCGGTTGGCCGAAGGAAGGTTGGCAGTATCGGGCTGCCGATTCCAAATACGGATTGTAAAATTGTAGATGTTGAAACCGGGATGCGGGAATTGCCTCCGGGTGAGCCCGGCGAGCTGGTGATTAAGGGACCGCAAGTGATGAAGGGGTACTGGAAAAAGCCAGAAGAAACCGCGTTGGTGTTAAAAGACGGATGGTTCTATACAGGTGATATTGCCAAGATGGATGATGAAGGCTATTTCTATATCGTCGGCAGAAAGAAAGAGATGATCATCGCCGGGGGATACAACATATACCCTATAGAAATCGAGGAAATTCTCTATCAACACCCGGCAGTGGGTGAGGCTTGCGTGTACGGGGTTCCCGATCCTTACAGAGGTGAAACAGTCAAGGCGGTGATTGTTCCCAAAAAGAATACCAGCTTAACGGAAGAGGAAATCGCCGATTGGTGCAAGGAGCGACTGGCTAAATACAAGGTTCCGCGCTGGATTGAATTCAGGAGTGAACTGCCGAAGTCAACCGTCGGAAAAATTCTTCGTCGCAAGTTGCTCGAGGAAGAGCAAGAAAAGCAGAGGTTGTCGGGGGAGGATCGGCAGGAAGAATCCGGATCGCCGGAGAGTGGGGAACGTTGAAAAAGCTCTCCGCCCTGCAGTTGATGGGGGCATAATGCAGGCGGTTCGGCGTACACGAAATTCATGAATGTAGCTATACGGCTCTAATAGTACGGACATACCCAGCAAGATGTGGTGACTTCACGTTTAGAAGTGTTTTTATTCTGATTAACTTAGGCTCCGCTTCCGCAAACAAGGCGATCGATTTGATGTACCGGCTGATGGTAACTGCAAAAAATTAAGTGAATCCGCCGTGCCCCCCACACGGCGGGAAATTACCCAGTGATTCTTAAAATATAGTCTTTGCGTCTCGCGGCAGTGCTCTTATGTGTTTCAGGTAATCCGTCACCTGCCGATCATCCTCATAAGGAAATTCAAATCAAAATGTAGTGCCACTTTGATTGCGGTTTGCCTAAAAAGATCACACATTACAAAAAGTGACTCCCACATATGCTGATATTTTCCATCAGGAAACGTTTTGACGAATGTCGATCCCCCTTAAATACCGGATGAAAAAATGGATTTTGTTTATTCTCCGGCTTGTTGCGCATCAATAATGACCATTTCCCTTTAACCGGTTCATTTCCTTCACAAACCTGTGCAAATTAAAACCTGCCGATGAAAGTTAGATTACGGTCCCATTTCCGGACTTTAGTGTTGTCTGGAAAAGAACATCGAACCGTTTCTGAGTGACATGAGAAAAAAGCCCGGTGGATGGGCTTTTTGGTGTTTTGCGGGATTTGAATGACGATTTTCCAAGGCGAGCTCTATACTACTTTTTCTCCTGTTACATAAATATATATCATTACAAATCCTTATGGTAAGGAGGGATATGATGAGTTCCCCCTCCACAGAGCAAATGATTTCCATCATCCGGGAAGGACTGGGAATAACGGATACCCCGAAGAGTGTGATTATCGTCGGAGCGGGAATGGCCGGATTGGTCGCCGGTTCATTATTAAAGCAAGCCGGGCACCAAGTGACCATCCTGGAGGCTTCCGACAGGGTAGGCGGAAGAATTTACACCATCCGCGATCCTTTTACCCATGGATTGTTTTTTGAAGCAGGTGCCATGCGTATTCCCAACACTCATCCCTTGATTCGGGAATATATTTCAAAATTCGGGATTCCCACGGTCCCCTTCATCAACACGACTCCGGAAGACTGGATCTATGTAAACGGTGTCAAAGTCCGTCGCCGGGAGTACGAGCAAAATCCTGATGTTCTCCGTTATCCGGTTGCTCCTCGGGAAAGGGGAAAAACAGCCGAAGCATTATTTAGACAAATTATCCAACAGGTCCAGACCCTTTTTCGCAGAACTCCGCGTAAAAACTGGCCGGCGATTACCAGAGAAATGGAAAGGCTTCCCCTTGACACTTTCTTAAAAGATAACCCTTATGGCATCAACTTATCCGTCGGTGCGGTCGAAATGATTAAAGTTCTGTTGGATGTCCAGGGAATAAAAGAATTGTCTTTTTTGGATGTTGTTCGGCTTATGATCAACTTCCTGAATCCGGACATCCGTTATTACTCGATGAAAGGAGGAAATGATCGTCTTCCTTATATGTTGTATAATGAATTGAAAGAAAACATCCACTTTCGGCAAAAAATGACCCGCATTGTTTATCATGAAAATCAAATCGCCATCCATACTGAGGACACCAAAACGAAAGAGCGGTATATATATACAGCCGATTATGCCATTATCGCTATACCCTTTTCCGCTTTGCGGATGGTCGACGTAGTCCCGTTTCACGCTTTTTCACATAATAAACGAAAAGCCATTCGCGAATTGCATTACGTTCCGGCGACTAAAATCGGCATCGAGTTCAGAACGCGATTTTGGGAAAGAGAAGGGATTTTCGGCGGCCAGACGGTTACGGATCTCCCGATCCGATTCACATACTATCCTACGAATGAATACGGAGAGCAGGGTCCGGGCATTTTGTTGGCGAGCTACACATGGGAGGACGACACCTTGGTATGGGACAGTCAATCCAATCGGGAGCGGTTGAAACAGGCGCTGCGAAATTTAGCCAACATTCACGGAGATGTGGTTTACCGGGAATTTGTAACGGGCGTTTCAAAAAGTTGGAGCCAGGATCCCTATATCGTCGGTGACTTTGTT
The DNA here is from genome assembly GCF_900110165.1 of Lihuaxuella thermophila. GTDB lineage: Bacteria > Bacillota > Bacilli > Thermoactinomycetales > Thermoactinomycetaceae > Lihuaxuella > Lihuaxuella thermophila. Next base: position 35,918 of record NZ_FOCQ01000011.1, on the reverse strand, counting down.
GTCTTCAGACCCGGAGAGGAATCTGAGCTGGGACCCTATCTCGCTACTCCGGAAGGCAGAGTTCATTTTGCCGGCGAGCACACCTCCTCCACCCGCGCCTGGATTGAAGGAGCGATCGAATCCGGGATCCGGGCCGCTTATGAAGTGCATCACGTTCCCGCAGAGGAGTCAATCCATTCTCTTTGAACCAATCATGGGGGAAACGCCATTGGTTGGATTTTTGTTATTCGTCACAAAAGGATAGTGAATGCATTCCTGGCTTCTTTTCTCTTCTCTCTGGTCATTGCGCATTTGTTGGATGTTCTTGTCATTAGAAAGATTCAAAGAGAGAAAATGGGCGGGATCATGAAAAGGGGTCATTATTTTCTGAAACATTCGCAGGCGCGATGGGGAGCGCCTTTTTTTCTTGGCAAAGAGGTTTCCTTAATCTTCGATATGGCTTTTGTTTCTTCACTGGGATATTGTTGATTTAGGGAAACAAGTGGTGTTTTTGCGTTTATAATAGAGAAAGGATGTGAGGAAGAATGTCATTCAAGATCATGATTGACCCGGGACATGGCGGGCATGACTCTGGTGCCATCGGAAATGGATTGCGTGAAAAAGACTTGACGCTGGCGGTGAGTAAAGCCATCAAACAAGAACTTATGAATTATGCCGGAGTAGAAGTGCGTCTGACCCGAGAAAATGACCGCTATGTGGATTTGGCGGACCGTTGCGCGATGGCCAACCGCTGGGGAGCTGACTTTTTCCTGAGCATCCATATCAACTCAGGCGGCGGTAACGGGTTTGAATCTTATGTATATCGGGCGGCATCCGCCAAGTCCAGAACAGCGCAAGATCAGATTCATGCCGCAGTAACGGCTGTCACCAACGCAAAGGGATGGAAGGACCGAGGCAAGAAAGAAGCCGGATTTTATGTGATTAAGAATACAAGAATGCCCGCTCTGTTAACAGAAAACGGCTTTATTGATACGGAAGGGAACGCGGACGACTTAAAACAGACCGGTTTTATCCAGGCGTTAGCTGTTGCCCATGCGAAAGGGATCGCTGCGGCGTTCGGGCTTAAACGGAAAGTTCCTACTCCGCCCCCTCCATTCTATGATCTGGTCATTAATGATGAAGGTGTGGCAAGAGTGAGTGCCCGAAATCCGGATGAATTGGCTGCGGCGGTGAAAAAGTTTGTGTTGCAAAAGGTGGATAAAATCATACTTGAAAAAAGGAAGTAGCTGACAGAGAGCCGGCCGGGACGTTTCGGCCGGACATGTTATTTACCGTGGCATTTCAACAAACAAGCGGGAAGCGATCCGTTCCGCTTCATCTGTTTTTGTACATGATCCCATACAGTGCGCCACTTCACCATGCTGATTCCCGGATAGGAGGGCAGTTGCTTTGGTTGCCTGTTTTCCACGGGGAGAATGACATACTGTCTTTTGCCGTTTTGTCTGTATTTATGAACATAGGTCGGCAGGAAGGAGACATTTTTCAAAACGGTTTGTTGCCTGACCGGATCTTTGGCGACATCAAAATATAAAATGACGCCCTCATCCGTAAAAGGGCCCGCTTGGTTGGAAATGAAATTGCCCAGCGAATAGACGATCCATTTTTCTTTTCCATTCATCCTGATTTTTTCAATCGGCTGCAGAACGTGGGGGTGGCTTCCCAAAACAATATCGGCTCCGTTTGCTAAAACTTGCCTGGCTGTTTGGATCTGAAACGCATCGGGTCGGCGCTGATATTCGATCCCAAAATGAAGGGAGACGCAGACGAAGTCAGCCCCTTGTTGGCGGGCTCTTTTAATGTCTTTCGCAATCTGCTCTCTGTCGATGAGATTGATTAAGTAAGGCTTGTCTTTTGGAACAGGGAGTCCGTTGGTTGATTGGGTATAAGCCAGGAAAGCCAAGATTATTCCGTTTTTTTTCAGATATGCGGCTTGTCTTATCTTTGGCGAAGGTGACGTGCCGGTCGCCTGGATTCCTTTTTGTTTGATTCGTTGATAGGTGCGAATCACCCCTTTTTCTCCTGTGTCCAGGGCATGGTTGTTGGCGGTGCTGACGATATCCACCCCGGCATCTGAAAGCGCATCGAGTAGTTCATCGGGAGAGTTAAAACGCGGATACCCGCTGTATGGCTTCGATTTTCCGGCCAGTGTTGTCTCCAGGTTGCCGATGGCGAGATCAGCAGTTCGAAGATACGGTTTTATTTCTTTAAAAAATGGGCGAAAATCGTAGCTGCCATCCGGTTGCATCCCTGCTCGGATTTGCGGCATATGCATCATGATATCACCGAAAGCAGCGATGCGCACCGTTTTTGGTTTCCGGGAAGAAATGCTGTTGCGGGACAGGGGTTTTTTAAGCGACGGATGAGGTCGTGAAGGGAACGGATCTTTATGAAGATCACCCGATGGGAGCAGAAACAGAAGGAGAATCAGGAAAACAGCGAAATAGATCATTTTTCTCAGAGAGCATCACCTTCATGTGAAACGGAAAGCATGACGATTTATTTTCATTATTAACCACTTTGCCCGGATCCTTTCAGGGATAAAGGAGGTTTCGTTGACTGGTTAAAATATGAAGTTGTATAATAAAAATCAGTGTCGCGATGGTATGAAGATATTCACCGTTGGAGTTTAGTTCAAACATCGTTGCCGATGGTCGGTAGATCACAAATTACAGAGATATAATAAGCTCTCACGGTCAGATTGCAAGTTTGGATATTATTTGCGAGCCGATCAGTTTTGAGATGGAGGTTTACATACGTGTTAACTACGATCAAAGAAGTGTCCGGACATGTCGGTAAGGAAATAAAATTAGGCGGATGGTTATACAATAAGCGGTCAAGCGGAAAAATTCAATTTTTGCAGCTTCGTGACGGGACGGGGTTTATCCAGGGAATTTTGGTTAAAAATCAAGTTTCACCGGAAGTATGGGAGCGGGCAAATAACTTAACCCAGGAAAGCTCTCTTTATGTATGGGGAGTGGTTCGTGAAGATTCGCGGGCTCCAAGCGGATATGAATTAGATGTGACCAATCTTGAGATCATTCAGATTGCTGAGGAATATCCCATCGCCAAAAAAGAACACGGGGTCGACTTCTTGATGGATCACCGGCACCTGTGGATTCGTTCCCCGCGTCAACGGGCGATTCTCGCCATTCGTGCCGAAATCATTCGCGCCATTCAAGGGTACTTGGATACGAACGGGTTTACTCTGGTAGATCCTCCGATTTTGACGCCATCGTCCTGCGAAGGGACAACCAATTTGTTCCATACCAAGTATTTTGATGAGGATGCCTTTCTCACGCAAAGCGGGCAGCTTTATATGGAAGCCGCGGCCATGGCTCTGGGCAAAGTGTATTCATTCGGTCCGACTTTCCGCGCCGAAAAATCAAAAACCCGCCGGCATTTAATTGAGTTTTGGATGATTGAACCGGAAATGGCTTTTGTCGATCATGAGGGAAATCTGAAAATCCAGGAAGAGCTGGTGGCTCATGTTGTACAGCAAGTTCTGGCCAACTGTGAACAAGAGCTCAAGACCTTGGGACGGGATCTCAGTGCACTGGAAAAGGTGAAAGCTCCATTCCCGCGCATCACCTATGACGAAGCGGTGGAGCTCCTGCACAGGGAAGGGTTCACGGATTTTACCTGGGGAGATGACTTCGGAGCCCCGCATGAAACGAAAATCGCAGAGAGTTTCGATCGGCCTGTATTTATTACGCATTATCCGACTGAAGTGAAAGCTTTCTACATGAAGCCTGACCCGAACCGACCGGAAGTGGTTCTCTGCGCTGATTTGATCGCTCCGGAAGGCTATGGGGAAATCATCGGCGGAAGCCAGCGCATAGATGATCCCGAGTTATTGAAACAGCGTTACGAGGAACATCATTTGCCGCTTGAAGCCTATCAGTGGTATTTGGATCTGAGAAAGTACGGCACGGTTCCGCATTCCGGATTCGGACTTGGCCTCGAGCGGACAGTGGCCTGGATTTGCGGCCTCGACCATGTGCGTGAGACGATTCCTTTCCCGCGCATGCTGAATCGTTTGTATCCGTGACAAAAATGGATAGGCATCGGTTTGTTTGCCGATGCTTTTTCATTTTTCAAGTCTGTTTCTACGCATGATGAGAGTGGTATAGTAGAGGGGGATAAGAGAGGTGGATGGGCATGGATCGAAAAGGGACGATACAAACCGCTCTGGTTCATCTCCTTGAGGAAGGCTCAATTTCCTTGCCCGTTGTATTGTTTACGGAATATAAGCGGGTGGGGCTTTCGGAGCAGGAAGTGATGCTCCTGATTCACATCATGTTATACCAGGAAAAAGAGCAGAAGCCTTTTCCGACAGTGAGTGAATTGGAAGAACGAATGAATTGTTCATCCGATGAGATCGTCCGCTTGTTACAGCAATTGGTCAGGGGCGGGTTTTTGCAGATTGAAGAAGAGGTTAACGAATATGGACTGCGCAGCGAACGTTACTCCACCTCACCGTTGCTTCAGCAGCTGGTCGCTTCGTTTATCAATCGGGAAAACGGGGATTCATCCTTAGAGGAAGAAGCATACAGCAACATCTTCCGCCTGTTTGAGCAAGAGTTTGGCAGACCCCTGTCCCCGATGGAATGTGAGATGCTCGGTCAGTGGATGGATGAAGATGGACATTCGGAAGAACTGATCGAGGCTGCGCTCCGTGAAGCTGTTTTCTGCGGAAAAGTGAACATTCGCTATATTGACCGGATTTTATTGGAATGGCAACGCAATCATATTCGCACTCCTGAAGAAGCGGTCGAATATTCTCGAAAGTTCAGACAGAAAGGCCTCTTATATCAATCGACAGTGAAGGAGAATAAACGAACGGCAACCAGTTTTTCTTTCTACAACTGGGTGAATCAAGAATGACGGAAAGCGATGGCTTTCCGTCTATTTTTTTATACATAGACAACTGTACTTTTTCTTCTTGTGCCACTGTGCATACATTAGGGAGGAAGGGAGGGGATTCTCTTTGACGAATACGGTGGGAATATTGATCAGCCGTCATATATTTCAAGATTGCCTGCGGGGGCGCTCCCCGTATGAATCTTTTGACTTATACACCCGATATGCAAAAAAAGAAGGACTACGGGCCATTTTTTTTACAGTTGATCATCTGTTGATGCGCCAGTTGCTCGTCAAAGGGTATGAACAAAAGGATGACGGAACTTTCGTGCAGCGGGTCATTCCCATCCCCCGAGTCATTCATAACCGGATCAAGCCTTCCGTTCCCTTGCCCGCATTTCAGCAATTGAAAAAAACTCCGGAGATCATTCTGTTTAATAGAGACAATCGCCTGGATAAATGGAGGGTACACCAAGCGCTGCTGACCGATTCAGGATTGAAACCGTATCTCCCGGAAACCCGGTTGTTGAATCTGAATACCTTTGAACAGATGAGCGCCCGGTATTCTTCCGTTTACTTAAAGCCAAGGGATAAAAGTCTTGGAATCGGTGTAAAGTGCCTGATTTTTACCGAGCAGGGAATCCAGGTAACCCATGCACAGGGCAGGCGTGAATTCATCCCGGACGGCAAACGGATCGGATGGCTGAAAAAAACGATTCGTCAGGAGCCGATGCTGATCCAGCAGGCGATTTCCCTCATCAGAACGGACGAGCAGCCCATTGATATAAGAGTAGCCGTACAGCGCGGAAGGGGCGGGGAGTGGAAGATATCAGGGATGGTGGCCAGAGTCGGCCCCGCAGGCGGAATCGCCACCAATGTGGCTGTGGGCGGGAAAGCGGAACGGTTGCTTCCAGTACTGGAGAGATCCGGAATATCGAAACCTGCACCCATCTTAAGCGAAATTGAAAAGGTTGTTTTGCATGCGGCCAATCGGTTGGCAAAGACCGACCCCAGTTTGGCTGATCTCGGGTTTGATGTGGCGATTGACCAGGATGGCCGGGTTTGGATCATCGAAGTGAATGGCCGTGATTTGCGGATTACTTTTCGTGGCGCCCGGGATACAGAGGCTTGGGAAAAAACATTTGCAACCCCTATGGAATACGCCGGCTATCTGCTCAGAAGACATGTGGGTCACAAGCGGGATCAACCTTCCGTGGCCATCATCACACCGGGAACTTTACCGGTCAGCACAAAAGGAAGCGGCTCGGTTGAAATCTCAGCACGGGAGATCGCGAAAGAAGTAGGCAAGCATCATGTTGTCTATTTGCTGGGAAAAGAGATACATCCGATGGAAAAAGTGCATGTGGTCCCGATGAACGCAAAAACAAGAAAAGGTTATCTGGAACAGACGGTCGGAAAACTTCGCTTGCTGATGCCGGATATTATCCAAGTGGAGAACCGTCCATTATGGATTAAACGGGTCAAACAATTGGGGCCCCGTCCAAAAAAGATTTTATTCCTGCATTCGGAAACCTTTTTGCAGCCGCCGTTCGCAAAACCGAGTGAAGTGGGCAAATATTTGCATCAATATGATCTCATCCTGACCAACAGTCAGTTTATGAAGCGCCAGCTCAACCAGCGTTTCTCCAATTTGGCCGAAAAAATAAAAGTGGTGCCGCTCGGGGTTGATTTAAATCGCTTTGCTTCCATTCATGAAGAGCCAGTCAAAAAACAACGCATCGAAAATCGCATGAAACACGGTCTTAACGGACGTCCGGTGATTTTGTTTGTGGGCCGGACGATTCCGAAAAAAGGAGTCCATCATCTGATCGATGCATTCATTCAAGTGCACAAAGAACATCCCGAAGCAGTATTACTCATCGTGGGCAGCAGTTATTACGGCAAAAATATCGAAACTCCTTATGTGCGAAATTTAAAAGAGAAGAGCAAAGAACTCGGGCAAAGCATTCGCTGGTGGCCGTTTACGCCTCATCATCAATTGCCCGCCATTTATCAAATGGCTGATATTCTGGTGACTCCTTCGATTGGAAGAGAAGCGTTTGGATTGGTCAACGTGGAAGGAATGGCCACGGGTTTGCCGATTCTCACGACCAAAGCGGGCGGAATCTCAGAAGTGGTGGCCGATGGAGTCAATGGACATCTCTTGCCTCTGGAGGGACTGACCGAGGGAATCGCCCGTACCTTAAATGACTGGCTGAAACAACCCTGGCGGCTGAAAGAGATGGGGAGAGAATCCAGAAAAAGGGCTGAAGATTTATTCAGCTGGAAGAGAGTAGCGGAGAATTTAAGCCAAATCTATCGAGCTTTATAATAGCCATAACCCTGTTTCTGTTTCAGAGGAGAACAGGGTTATTTGGTTTTTATCGATGCTTAAGGAAGCAAAAGATGAACATTTACGCGGACAAAAACTGAAAATAGGTTCAGACTGGTTTGTATCACAAACAATCTAAGAAACCATTCAACTTCCAAGAAAAGAATCTGATTTCCTGTACATTTTTATGTTAACTTTTTTCTTTTATATATGTAATATTATCTTACATATACCTTGAAAACCATTTTCGCGTGTGTTATCATGCAATCATAATCAATCATATGTTAAATTATATAACATAAAGAGGTGGGCAAAGTGAAAATAGCTGATGTGGCATTGGCAGTGGACACGGTTTGGGTGATGTTGTGCGCCATCTTAGTGATTTTTATGCAAGCAGGGTTTGCTTTACTTGAAGCGGGTTCAACGCGAATGAAAAATGCCGGGCATATTGCGGGCAAACAATTGCTCAGTTTTTCCATTGTCGCATTGTTTTTCTGGGCCTTTGGCTATGCTCTCACCTTCGGTGAAGGCAAATGGATCGGAACAACCGGTTGGTTTTTAAATATTCCGGCTGAGCCGGGCGCTCTGCCGACAGAAATTTTGTACTTATTTCAACTTTCCTTTGCTGCGGTTTCGTTGGCGATCGCATGGGGCGGTTTTGCTGAACGGGCGAAACTGAGTGTGTACATCGTGTTCGGTGCTTTGTATACGGTTTTGATTTACCCTGTCGTCGGTCACTGGATCTGGGGAGCAGAAGGCTGGCTTCATGAATGGGGGAAACAGGATTTTGCCGGTTCCACCGTCGTACATTTACAAGGGGGGATCGCCGCGCTGGTTGCAACTGTGATGTTAAAGCCGCGCTTGGGTAAATTTAACAAAGACGGAACTCCCAATCTGATTCCCGGGCATAACCAGGTGTATTCCGTTCTCGGAGTTTTGATCATCTGGCTTGGCTGGTTCGGATTTAACCCGGGAAGCACCTTGACCGCCATGGATGGATTTTTTGGCTACGTAGCTTTAACGACCAATCTGGCTGCTGCGGCAGGCGCTGTCGCCGCTATGGTCACCATTCGTATGCTGACGGGAAAAGCGGAAATCCCGACAATCTTAAACGGCGTGCTTGCCGCATTGGTCGCCATTACTGCCGCCTGTGCGTTTGTTGAGCCCTGGGCTGCTGTCATCATCGGGGCGGTTGCCGGTTCCTTGACTGTCTTTTCCGCCCTGTACTTCGAGAAAAAAGGAATTGATGATCCGATTTACGCTTTCTCGGTACACGGAGTGGCGGGAATCTGGGGTACGCTCTCGACAGGTTTCTTTGCTTCGCCGAGACTGGTCGAAAAAGTTGGTATCGGGAAAGCCGGTTTATTCTATGGAGGGGGATGGACCCAACTGGGGGTTCAGGCCTTGGGGGTAGCCGTTTCGGCGATTTATGTGGCGATCGTTTCCTTCCTGATTTTGTGGATCCTGGACAAAATCTCCGGCATTCGCGTTTCGGAAGAAGATGAACTGCTCGGTTTGGATCTGAGCGAGCACGGCAGCTACGGATATCCGGAGCAGCTCAGCGTCCCTCAGCCGGTGAAAGCGGCCGCTACACAAGAAGAAGCCAGTTAATGACAAGGCAGGTGATCCGCTTTGGACACCACGGGGCAAGAAGAATGGGGAGAGTATGAGCGGTTTATAAGCGAAATTCAAAAAGCGCTCGACTACGACCAGCTGTTGGAATTGCATCATGCCATGCCGGCCTGGATCCGTCGCTGTTTTTTGCATCGGCGCGTTCCAGGTTCCGTCGCTTGCAGAAGGATCAGCGAATGGCATGATAGGATGATCAAAAGAGTGATTCAACTAGCGGAAGAGAAGTTTCAAAGAAGAATCGGACAGAGGCTTCCGGCGTACAGCTGGATTGTATTTGGAAGCGGGGGCAGGGAGGAACCCACTTTTTGGACCGATCAGGATAATGGGCTCGTATACGACTATCCGGCAAATATAGAGCCTGAACAGGTAGATGAATGGTTTGTCAGGTTTTCTGACATAATTGTGACCGGGTTGGAAAAAGCGGGATACCCCTTCTGTGAAGGAAATGTGATGGCTACTAATCCCCGTTGGCGGGGCTCGCTTAAAAAATGGGAAAAGCAGTTTCAAACATGGGCCGCAGATCCCATCTCCCAACATCACCGGTTTCTTATGATTGCCGCGGATATGCGTCATATCTACGGGGACCCGTCTTTGGCGAACGACTTGCGGATTCTTTTAAGTCAAGCATTTCAACAACATCCCGGTGTGCTCAAAAAAGCAGCCGAATTTAACGCTCATCTTCCATTGCCGCTGGGCATTTTTGGACAATGGTATAAAGAGAGGTACGGGGAGCATGCAGGTAAGGTCAATGTCAAACAAGGCGGTTATCTGCAACTCACGGGAGCACTTCGGATCTTAAACTGCAAATACAGGGCGGAAAGGTCCTCATCCGCCGAAAGACTTAAAAAATTGTCGGAAGAAATAGATTCCCTTTTCAAGTACAGGAAAGAAATTCAAGAAAGTCTTGATTTGTTTCTCACCTTGCGTTTGCTTCAGCATGTAACGGATGAGGTGGAGGGGAAAAAGCCTGAGGATTATATCGACCCCCATCGGCTGGATCCTCAGTTGGAAAAGCAATGGAAAAAGGCGATTAAATGGGCCCGGTGGCTGCAGCAAGAGGCTTTGAAAAGAAGCAAGTAACGGCCAAAGCTGAAGTCATATTTAAAGATGTAGGTACGGTCGTGTCGGGAGACTGGACGCATGGGGAAGAATTTGAGCCCGGAGCTGGTCGATGAGGTCGAAAGAGCATGGACAGCCCGGTGGCAAGCATTTTAATAAAAATACATTGAAGAGGGTGGGGGGAAAGTGTGAATTGGAACCATCCGATCTTACGTTGGATGGGCAAGAAAGGAATCTTACCGCCCGGCAGCATAAGAAACGAAAATTTTCAACAGGAAGTTTATATACGCAATTTGATGAAGGATGTAAAAAACAGAATTTCCTTAAATACACCTCTGCAAGAGATTCATTTTTTAATCATTGACTTGGAAACGACCGGATTCCGGCCCTGGAGGGGAGATGAAATCATCTCGATTGGTTCGGTCCCTGTGATCAGTGGGGAGGTGCAAGAAGATCAGCTGTTTCATTCTTATGTTCGGCCGAACCGGGAAATTCCGGAAACGATTTCTCGTTTGACAGGCATAACGATGCGGGATGTGGAAGGAGCCCCATCCATTGAGCAGGCATTAAAAGCATGGCTGTCCCGTGTCCACGGAAAAACGTTGGTGGCATATGGAGCCAAGCATGATATGGCTTTTCTGCAGGCAGCGATGTCGAAATGCTGGGGTACACGTTTGACGAACCGGGTGCTGGACGGTTATCAGATTGCCCGGTGGCTCCATTCAGATTGGGTGGAACATCCTCTGGAGCGTGTGCTGAATCACTATGGCATTCCCGTTCACAGGAGGCACACGGCTGACGGAGATGCTCTTATGACAGCCAGGTTATGGTCGGTATGGATTCAGGTATTCAAAGAAAAAGGAATCAATACATTGGAAGATCTTTATGTCGCGTTAAGCCACAAGTGAAACCCTCTTCGCACAATGGGAGAGGGTTTCACTTGTGGCATTCTGCTATTGGAAGAAGCTGTCCCCATCTTCTTGACCGAAGGTCTGAATAGACGTGGTTATTCTGCTGAAGAAGTCCATGGTGATCTGTCCCAAGTCCGTCAGGATACGGTGATTCGCCGTTCTAAAGAAGGAATGATCGAACGGCCGGCGAAAAAACCAGGATTTTGTCCGTCCATTGCTTTATAATTATTTTGAGACTCGAACGATAAATAAGAGGTGGTCTGACATGGACGCATATGTATACCATAATCCGACGAAACTCATCTTTGGCAGGGGGAAATTGGAGGCTCTCAAAACGGAGATCCCTACATACGGCAAGAGAGTGCTTCTCGTCTATGGCGGGGGCAGCATCAAACGAAACGGAATCTATGATCGAACCATGGAGTGCTTAAAAGAGATCGATGCAGAGGTGTTTGAACTGGCAGGGGTGGAACCCAATCCGCGTCTGTCGACTGTGCACCGGGGAGTGGAAATTTGCAAACAGAAAAAGATCGATTTCCTGTTGGCAGTGGGCGGAGGAAGCGTCATTGATGCGACGAAAGCGATTGCCGTTGGCGCCAGATCCGAGGGGGATGTATGGGATATTATTTCGAAAAAGGCAGAAGCAACGGATGCGTTGCCGCTCGGAACGGTATTGACTCTGGCAGCGACCGGTTCCGAAATGAACGCCGGCTCTGTCATTACCAACTGGGAAACGAAAGAAAAATTGGGCTGGGGGTCTCCGCTTGTCTATCCCAAGTTTTCCATTTTGGACCCTGTCCATACCTTCACCGTTCCCCGCGACCAAACGGTTTACGGAATTGTCGATATGATGTCTCATGTACTGGAGAATTATTTCAGCCATTCGCCCAATGTCCCCCTGTTGGAGAGAATGTCGGAATCCCTGTTGATTACAGTGATGGAAACGGCTCCGAAACTCCTGGAGGATCTCGAAAACTATGAGTATCGGGAAACGATGATGCTGTGTGGAACCATGGCTTTAAACGGCATGCTGTCCCAGGGGATGATCGGGGATTGGGGAACGCACCGAATTGAACATGCTGTTTCAGCAGTGTATGACATCCCGCACGGAGGTGGGCTGGCGATTATTTTCCCCAATTGGATCCGATATGCATTGGATGTAACGACTCCGAAGATGAAGCAACTGGCGGTCCGTGTTTTTGGTGTTGATCCGGCAGGGAAAACGGACAGGCAAGTCGCTGAAGAGGGAATCGACCGGTTGCGGCAGTTTTGGAGCAGCATCGGGGCACCCAGCCGCCTGGCCGATTACGGAATCGATGATTCCAACTTGGATCTTATGGCGCAAAAAGCTGCTGACACGGGAACAGTAGGTCGATTTAAACCGTTGAATCTGGAAGATATCCGGGCCATTCTTAAAATGTCGCTATAAATAAGGGCTTTGATGTTTCCGCGTTTCGTGTAACAACGTAAAAAAATGTTGAAAAAACGATGAGACTGTTGGCAAAGCGAGTGTCAACAGTCTCATTTTTTGTTGATATAATAATATACGTAAGATTCTATAGATTTGGCTGACCGGAACATCCTGAACACAGCACATGGGAAGACTTCCATACACATGGCAGGAACCTCGTTTATCGATGTGACGGTAGCCTACATTGTGAGGGATCGGAGATGAAGATCAGAGTCTTAACTAAAGAGGATGCCCCGCTTTATTGGCCGGTTCGGCTTCGGGCACTGAAGGAAAATCCGGAGGCATTCGGCGCATCGTATGAGGAATCGGCAAACCGGTCGCTGGAGCAAGTGGCTGAACGACTGAATGCATCGGATAATCAGTTCATCTTAGGGGCTTTCGAAGCGGACGGACAACTGGTTGGCCTGACGGGGTTCAGCAGAGAGAGTTTAAGCAAAATGAAGCATAAATCCATGATTTGGGGAATGTATGTGGCTCCGGAAGCGAGAGGGCGGGGAGTCGGGCGTTTATTGCTTCATGAAGTGCTCGAAAAGGCAAAAAAGATGGATGGCCTTGAACAGATCCACCTCACTGTCGTCACGAAAAATACTCCGGCCCGAAATCTTTATCTGTCAATGGGATTCCGGCCTTATGGCCTGGAGAAAAGGGCGCTGAAAGTAGGGGATCAGTATTTGGATGAGGAATATATGGTTCTTTTTTTATCCAAGGATGAGTGAATAGATAAAGATAAAGGAAAATCACATTCGAATATCGTATTATTATTTATACAAATTTCAATATTTATTTAAAATCCGCAGGAGGGTGAAGATGCTTGCCAGACTGACTCATTTCTTTGTCAGATATATGCAAAGGTACATGCCGGATCCCTATTTATTCGCGGTCATACTCACGCTGTTAGTGGTTGTGCTGAATTTTTTATTGGTTCCGCAAGCCAACCTCAGTGGAATGATTGACACCTGGTACCAAGGGGTATGGGGTTCGCAAAATATCTTTACCTTTGCCCTGCAGATGACTTTAATACTGGTCTGCGGTACGACGCTCGCCCAAGCACCGCTCATAAAAAAGGGATTGGTCCGGCTCGCGGCTTGGCCCAAGAATCAGGTGCAGGCTGCGGTGATGTGTTTTCTGATCGGGGCGATCGGATCGCTCATCAACTGGGGATTGGGTTTGGTGATTGGCACCATCCTGGCCAAGGAGATCGCCAAGCGTCTGGAGCAGATGGATTTCGGCTATGTCGTGGCAGCTGCGTATATGGGCTTTATTACGTGGACTTCCGGATTTTCCAGTTCCATTGTGCTGGCAAACGCGGATCCGGCGAGTTCTTTGAACATCATTTACAAAATGACCAAACAAACGGTTGGGATTGAAGACGATATTCTCACTTTCTATAATATTGTCCCGGTTGCAGCAACATTGCTTTTCTTCCCGCTGATGTTAAAATGGATGGCTCCGACCCACATCAAAACCATCGACCGAAGTATTTTGCTGCAAGCGGAGGCGGCGGCATCCAGTGAAACAATCACCCAAACGGACAGGCCCAAAACTTTTGCAAGCGTGTTGGAAAACGCGTGGATTTTAAATCTGCTTCTTGTGGTGGCGGGCTTTTATCAATTTTTTGTGACGCTTGAAGCAAAAGTTTCCATTAATACGATGATCCTGCTGTTCACTCTGTTGGGGCTTTTGTTTCATTGGACTCCCATTCGTTATGTCAAGGCATTTTATGAATCGGCCAAAGCTTCCGGTTCCCTGCTGTTGCAATATCCTCTTTATGGGGGAATCATGGCCCTGATGGCCTATGCTCCGGCTGACGGGATTGACCCTTTGCAAACGGTATTGGCCAGGGAAATGGTGGAGGCTGCCAATGTACATACACTGCCTTTTTTAAATTACCTGGCTTCCTGTTTGATTACATTATTCGTGCCATCGGGAGGCGGTCACTGGGCCGTTCAGGGGCCGGTATCGATTCAGGCAGCTCTTGAACTTGGACAAACTTCACCCGAATATCTGGGTAAAATCTCTATGTCCGTGGCTTTCGGCGAAGGTGTATTTAATATGATTCAGCCTTTCTGGGCTTTGCCCATTCTCGCTCTGGCAGGTTTGACCATCCGGGATATCATGGGATATTGTGTCATGGCATTGTTGTTTGGCTTTGTCATCTTTGGAGCGGCTCTTTTGATCTTCTAAACTTTGGAGTTAAAGGGGAAAGAACATGAAGATAAGCAAAGAGAATGCCGAACATTATCTTTGGGGAGATTTCTGCGACGGGTGGCAGCTGGTCAAACAGAAAGAGCTGAGCATAATTCATGAACGAATGCCTCCTCAGACTTCAGAAGTTCGCCATTATCATCGAAAAGCGAGACAATTCTTCTTTGTCCTTTCAGGAACGGCAACGATGGAAATCGACGGAGAAATAATCATTTTGCGCGACCACGAAGGAGTGGAGGTCCCTCCCAACGTTCCCCATCAAATGATGAATCAATCCGATTGTGTAGTGGAGTTTCTCGTCATTTCACAGCCGGCCAGCAAGGAGGACCGTGTGCTGACGGATTAGTAGCCAAAAAGCCGATTCATTTTTTCGGGATGAATCGGCTTTTTTTCATGAAAAAGTAGACGGATGAATGAAAGAAATCCCCTCCAAGAACAGTGTCATAGGGGAAGAGTGATTCGTAATAGGGTTCTGTCCAGTTATTCGCAAATAAAGGGGTGAGGGGGAAATGAGCCGGATCGTAAAATAAAAATGGAAATGCCAGCCCTTACGTTATGTATAGGAGGGGGAGGTGTCCATGATCAAACAATTTATCGGAAAAGGTGGTGCCATCTGTCCGGATCGATCTTGCGGACCGAGACTCTTATCAACGATTTTCGAGTCCAAAGAGCGATCCTTGCGCCGACCGGGACTCCTCTTCGTCAAGAATTTCAAACAAGATCATGGCGTAATGGCGGCGCGATTCTTGCGAATTAACGGTATACTTGATGTCGAGGACCTGAATCTCCTCAGTGACAATCCAGTCGTTGATCTGATCTTCCAATTGGCTGCCGGAACCCGCTTCAAAGCATTTGACCTGTACTCTTTTTTTCATGTGCTGGTCTCCCTTCTACCCGTCTCTTTATTGGATGGTTCGCTTTCTTCAAGGCAGAAACCTTTTCAAAAATGCAATTTTTGATGTAAGAGTAATTTGTTATCCTACCTATACTTGTATCAGAAAAGAGGAAAGAACATGGAATCGATTCGCAATATTTATTGTGTCGGCAGAAACTATCGCTTGCATGCTGAAGAACTAGGCAACGAAGTGCCGGAGTCCCCCCTGGTTTTCTCCAAACCTACCCACGCTCTGGTTGTAGCTCGTGGACAAGAGATTGTTTTGCCGCGTGGACGCGGGGAAATCCATTATGAAGCTGAATTTGTCATCCATATTGACAAACCATATGAAGAGGGAATGAGAGCGGAGGATTTGGTAGACCGCATGGCTCTTGGCATTGATTTTACTCTGCGCGATGTTCAAAGCCGATTGAAGGAGAAAGGACATCCCTGGCTCTTGGCAAAAGGCTTCCCAAATTCCGCAATCGTAACTGAATTTCAGAGGTTTCCAGGTACGGATGTCTGTAAAAAGACTGATTTTTCGCTGTTGAAAAACGGAGAATGCGTGCAACGGGGAAACATCAGTGAGATGTTATTCGACTTGGATACGATGATCGGTTTTTGTGCCGTCCATTTTGGGCTTGGCGCCGGTGATCTGATCTTTACAGGAACGCCTGCAGGCGTGGGCAGCATCGCCGATGGAGACCATTTACAGCTATTATGGGGCCAACAGGTGCTGGGGGAATGTAAAATCAAATTGGCGTGAGGGGAAAGGTGCGGGACGGGCTCCTGCGCCTTTTATTTTTCCCGATCCATTTATTTTCTCTATGTATCCATGCGCAAACATTTTTACGAAGTTTTGCGGGACGTCAGAGGCTTAAGTAAATTTTCCAAGAAAAATAATGGATAAATTCAAAATTTTAAATTCAATCGTTCATATTAAATGTTATAATAATTGTAAAAGGGGGAGTAACCGATGAGCAAGTTAAAACCGAACATTGAACTGGTGATTGCCAAAAAGAAAAATGAGGGCTTCAAGATTGAGTTAAACGGGAAAAAAGTCAAATGTTCTCAAACCCATCTGGCGGAGAAGCTGAACATAACAAAACAGCAATTTAGTCTGTGGGTTAACGGGCGTTCATTTCCACGCCTGGAAAAAGCATTTGAATTGGCACATCTTTTAGATGTAAAAGTGGATGAACTGTATACGTTTATTCCCGAAAAAAGAAATATGCTGGACTCAATGAAGGATTTATAAAACGGGAATAAACCTCATTTCTATAATCGAAAAAACTCTGTGCTTGAAAGGCGGCACAGGGCAGCATGTTGAAACAGACGCTATCTGCCGCAGGGAGAACGCGTCTTTTTTATTTCGCGCCGGCAATGGGTTGCACATGAATACCGGAGGAGAGCGAATTTGTCAATAACGAACATACAAAGCGACTGAGGCACGTTCCGGAACCGAAATAGATCAGTTGGCTCACCAAACGATGTTACGGCATGGAACGTGCCGTGTTGATGGATGCAACAGTTTGAAACGTGATTGCCGGGTCCTTGTTCCAGTCTGATCCCTTTCAAAGCAAGGTGGTTACCTCAATTGCTGAACAACTTTTTCCAATTTTAATTTGCGGGAGGCTTTAAAATAGACAACGGAGTTTACGGGGGTTCGACGGATGTGACGGACGACTTGGTCATGGGTGGAGTAGCTGAACACATTGTTTTTGTTCATGCCATGTTTGACCGCAGATTCAGCGATGAGCCGGCCTTTTTTGCCTATGGTAATGAGCTGGTTGATTCCGAGTTTGGCCACTAATTTACCGATTTTTTCATGAGAAGATTTGGTCAGATTTCCCAGTTCCAACATATCACCAAGTACGGCGATCGAAGGTCTGGATCCGGAAAGAAGTTTTAACACCTCTAAGCCCGCTGCCATCGCCGACGGATTGGCATTCCAGGCGTCATTGATCAGCAAGCGTCCCGAATGGCTGCGAATCGTTTGTAATCTCATCTTGGGAGTCCTAAACGTTGACAGACCCTTTTGTATTTCCCGGATCGTTGATCCGAGTTCGAGCGCAACACCAATGGCGGCTAAGGCATTATACACATTGTGGGTGCCGAATGTGGGGATGAAAAACGAACTCACAGTACCATTTATTTCTACATCAAAAGCCATCCCTCTTCCAGTGAAGCGGACGTTTCTCCCACGGATATCAGCAGGATTATGAATGCCGAATTTTTTCAATGTTCCGCGGAAGTTTCTGACACTTAATTTTTGTGATCCCTCATCGTCGGCATTCAAAAATAATGTGCCGCCGGGTCGTACCCCGTCTACCATTTCTTGTTTGGCCCGGACAACAAGGTCCAGACCCCCTAAACTTCCTGCATGGGCCTCGCCGACATTGGTGACCACTCCGATGCCCGGGCGAACGACCTGGCATTGTCTTTTGATATTGTTGAGCGATTTCATTCCCATTTCCAAGAGAAGAAGCTTATGTTTGGGTTGTAGGCGAACCAGATATGAAGGCAAGAATGAGAAAGTGTTCAGATTCCCCTCCGTTTTTACCATCGGCCATCTGTATTTAAGTATGGAAGCCAACATTTCCGTCGTGGTCGATTTTCCGGCACTCCCGGTGATCCCCACAACTTTGACAGATATTTGACTCCAATTCCACTTGGCTACGTTCCAGAAAGCCGTAAAGGCATCTTGAACCCGGATCACACCAATACCAGACGGAATGGATGGAGAGGAGATTCCGGCAGGCAGGACGACGGCGAGGGGGCGAACCCTTTTGATGGCTGCCAATTGTTTAGACCAATTGATTTTACGTGTATAAAAATAAACATGGTGTCGTTGTAACTTCTTTGGTTTTCCAAAGTTTACAGCATTCACAGTTGCAGACGGATTTCCAGACAGCAGTCTGCCTTTCGCTATTTTCGCTAACGTTCCCAGAGAGATTGTTTTCATGCTGTTACCTCCCATTGGCTGGTTCAACAATTGCATGGTGAAGGTTGAGACATGGGTATGTCACCCATATCTTATTCGCGTTGGCACTCCAACGGGATGGGCATCTCCCCATTTTATGAAAAAAGATGGATTTGTTCACAATGGATGGTTCTTACGCTTTGCTGACTTCTTGGTGTTTGGAAATGGCGTGGACGGGTCCTGTGTGAATGGAATGGAATCCCATGTGGGCAAACTGAAACAAGGTCAACTTCGGTGAGATACAAACGAAAGGGTAGGAGGAAACACGGCTGAAAAGGATCGGACGAATACTGGTGAAAAGGTTCACACCAACTTCATTTTGTTCACCAAAACGACCTGGAAAGCTGTGTTATCATACATATAGTAGAGGGAGTGGCACAGGAGGTATTCCATGTCTACGCAAGAATTTCTCCAGCTGTTTTTGTATGCCCAGAACTGGGATTTTGAACTCAATTTGCTTTTTCTGTCGGGAGCCGTCGTATATCTTTTGTTGACGGGTCCCTTGAAACACTGGATTCCCGGTTCACAACACGTTCCGGGTTCAACCAGGGCCTTCTTTTTGCTCGGATGGATCATCTACTACTTTTCCATGGGGAGCCCGTTAAATTTATTGGCGCATGAGTTGTTCAGTATGCACATGCTGCAGATGTCACTTTTGTACTTTGTCATGCCGCCGCTTCTTTTACTGGGTTTACCGGCATATATGCTTCGTCCGGTCTTGAAGATCCGCTGGATTCGGGCCATAGGCAGATTTTTCACCCGGCCGTTGATCACTCTGTTTTTCTTTAATGGGTTGATCACTTTCTATCATGTACCGGTCATCTTTGATACCATCATGGGGAGTCATGTGCTTCACTATGTTTCGCATGTGCTCTTGCTGTTTGCCGCCTTGTGCATGTGGTGGCCGATCATCTGCCCGGTCCCGGAATTGGACCGTGTCAAATCACTCCACAAACTGGCTCTCATCTTTGCGAACGGAGTGTTGTTGACACCGGCCTGCGCGATCATTACATTTACAGACATCGTGTTGTTCGACTCATACAGAGAGATGTCCCAGCTTGTGCCGATCATGTCGCCGATGCATGATCAACAGCTGGGCGGGGTGATCATGAAGATCATGCAAGAGATTGTGTATATCACGGCGATTGGCATTGTTTTTTTGCGGTGGATCCGCGAAGAACGGGCCAAAGACAAAGAAGAGCTGTTGCAGTGGCAAAAAGAACAAAATCCGACTTTGCAAAAGAATTGATTGAGATGGGGTTTGCACGATGAAAAGGATCCGTTCTTTTTCTGTACTTTTCATGATTTTGACCGCTGTCGTTTTCTTAACGGCTTGCGGTGCAGCCAAGAAAAATGATACCGGGCAACAAACGGCACAGATTTCAGAGCCGCAGGAGATTTACTCCCAGCACTGTGCCAACTGCCACGGGGGCAATCTGCAAGGAAGTTTTGGACCCGGTTTGCAAAAGGTGGGCACTAAATATTCAAAAGAACAGATCTTAGAGATTATCCAAAAAGGAAAAGGAAGCATGCCCTCTCAGGACTATGTGCCGAAAGAGGACCAGGTGAAGCTTGCGGAATGGCTTTCCAAGCAAAAATGATGAAAAAACACCCAGCCTGTGCGGTTTGTGCACCAGCTGGGTGTTTTTGCTAAGTTCGAATTTGCCCGGATCCCCGAATCCGATATTTGTAACTTGTCAGTTCCCGTAACCCCATCGGGCCGCGGGCATGAAGCTTTTGTGTCGAGATCCCGATCTCCGCGCCGAAACCAAACTGGAAGCCGTCCGTAAAGCGTGTGGAGGCGTTATGATAAACCGCTGCCGCGTCCACCTGTGTCAAAAACTTCTCCGCCGCTTCGCGATCCTCCGTGATGATGGCTTCGGAATGCCGGGTTCCGAACTTTTCGATATGTGTGATTGCCTCATCTATGCTTGAGACAATCTTGACGGCCAAGACGAGGTCGAGAAATTCCGCAGCATAGTCTTCATCAGTGGCTGGCGTCAAATTCCCTTCTCCTATGATTGCCTGAGTCTTTCTGCAACCGCGTATCTGCACTCCGTGCTCCCGGAGAGCATCGATCGCCGCGGGCAGCCACTCATTGGCGATTTTTTCATGAACCAGGAGAGTTTCGATGGCGTTGCAGACAGAAGGTCGCTGTGTCTTGGCGTTGAGCACGATGGCTGTGGCCATGTCCGGATCAGCGGCGCGATCCACGTAGAGATGGCAATTACCGACTCCGGTTTCAATCACCGGTACGAGTGCGTTTTCCAATACCCGCCCGATCAGCCCGGCTCCTCCGCGTGGAATGGCCAGATCGACAAGCCCCTTGGCGCGGATCAGGATATCGACGGATTCCCGTTCCGTCCGATCGATCAACTGGAGCGCGCCGACGGGGATGTGTCGGTTGGCAAGGCCTTTGCGTAAAGCGTCGACGAGAGCCATATTGGAGCGAAGTGCTTCTTTTCCGCCTCGCAGGACCACTGCATTGCCGGTTTTGAGGGCCAATCCGGCCGCATCCACTGTCACATTGGGCCGTGATTCATAAATCATGGCGATGACTCCAAAGGGAACCCGTACTTTTTCAATCATTAACCCATCCGACCGCTGAATGGTCTCGATGACTTCCCTGACAGGATCTTCCAGCCCGGCAACTTGGTGCAATCCTTCGATCATCTCATTGAGACGTTTTTCAGTAATGACAAGCCGGTCTATGCGGGGCTCCGGAATCCCGCTTTTTCTGGCTTCTTTGACATCTTCTTCATTGGCTTGGAATATGAAGTCACGATCAGTCCGGAGTGAGTCCGCCATAGCGAGAAGGGCCGCATTTTTCTCCGCCTCCCGCAAGGTTCCCAAATACCTTGCGGCCTGTTTGGCTGCCTGAACCTTCTCCAAAACGCTCTCTTTCAATGCCGTGTGGCTCATACCAGATTCTCCTCCCGCACTAGAATAACCATGGCATCACGATGAATCACTTCATGAATGTTATGGAATTTTTCTCCTCTCTGCCGCCTCTCCAGCAGAATCCGCAAGTCGACGGCTGAAAAACTGACCATTCCTTTCCCGATGCGTCTGCCATCAGGTGCGGCAATCTCGACGACGGAGCCTTCATGAAAATCTCCCTCCACTTTCGTGATCCCTCCCAACAACAAACTGGCAGTTTGCTTGACGAGTGCGAACACGGCTCCCGGGTCGATCATCAATGTTCCTTCCGTTCGCGTTCCATAGGCGATCCATGACTTTTTGCCCGACAGCCGCTGCTTGGAATGAAAACGGGTGCCGACAGATTTTCCTTCCAGAATCTTTTGCAGGACGTTTGGCTCGGAGCTGGAGGCAATGACGACATCGATGCCGGAATCAACTGCCATCCGGGCAGCGGCCAGTTTTGTTCGCATCCCTCCCGTTCCTACCGGGCTGCCGCTGTCTGAAGCGGCAGCTTCCATTTCCGGAGTAATTTTCCATACCTGGGGAATGCGCCTGGCACTAACATTTTCTTTGGGGTTGGCCGTGTACAATCCGTCGATATCGGTCAGCAACACCAAAAGATTCGCTTCCGTCATGAGTGCAACCAGGCTGCCGAGTGTATCGTTGTCGCCAAAACGGATTTCATCAACGGCTACCGTGTCATTCTCATTGACGATCGGGATGATTCCGTGTCTTAAAAGTGTCTCAGCCGTATTGCGGATATGAATAAACCTTTTCCGGTCTTCGATATCCGAGCGGGTGAGCAGAAGTTGGGCGGTTCCCATCCCTTTTTCTGCGAACAACTTCTGGTACCGCTCAATCAGAAGACCTTGCCCGACAGCCGCCGCCGCCTGTTTTTCGGGCATGGTGATATGGGAACGCGGCCATCCCAACTTGCTGAGACCTGCTGCAACCGCGCCGGATGAGACAAGAATCATCTGGTATTCGCCTGTGGATTGTACTGAAGCGATCTGCTCGACGAGACAGGCCATTTTGTCACTGGACAACTGGCCTTGTTTGTTGGTCAGACTGCTGGAACCAATTTTCACAACGATTCTCATTCTTCTCATAAGCACAACCTCTTCTGTTTTCTACATGGTCGATTTTCCCAAAAAAATACAGAAGCCTTTCGCCCTGAGAAGGACGAAAGGCTTTCTTTCGCGGTACCACCTTCATTGACATGACACTGTGATCATGTCCGCTCCATCTGAATAACGGCCAGCGACCGTCCCGCTTTTCACGGGAAGTTCGGGAGGCGGGTTCAGCCTGCTTCCACGGCGGGATCTCCCAGCTGTCAAATCCCGCTCTCTGATCGTTTCCACAGGCCTCTTCACTCCGTCATTACCGGGCAGATGTACTTTTTCATATTTATACAGGAATGTGTATGGGATTGTCAATGAGTTTTATGTATCATTTACGGATGTGGATAAAATCTGATGCCAATCCGTTTCTCTCCTCCGTGTGGGGCGCAGCCGAATATGGACGTACAATCTTCGGTCCGGAACGACCGGTCCAGTAATTTTATCTTTGGATTGTGACATCTGTTGTGCCCTGGAATATCTTGATAGGAGTAATTGGGGATGAGTACTCCGATTGGACGATTGGGGGGATGAAAGATGAAGGGCATTATATTAGCCGGAGGAACGGGTTCACGCCTATGGCCATTAACTAAAATCACCAACAAACATCTGCTTCCCGTAGGCAGGTATCCGATGATCTACCACCCGATTTTTAAATTGGTTGAATGCGGAATCGATGAGATTCTCATCGTGACCGGAGTCGAACATATGGGGGATGTGGTGAGGCTTTTGGGAAGCGGAAAAGAGTTTTCTGCCCGTTTCACTTATAAGGTGCAGGATAAACCGGGCGGGATCGCTCAAGCGTTGCAACTGGCTGAAGATTTTGCCGGAAATGAACGGATGGTGGTTCTGTTAGGAGACAACATTTTTGAGGATTCGCTCAGGCCGTATGTGGATACTTTTGCAAAACAAGGGCAGGGTGCGAAGATATTGCTGAAAGAAGTAAAAAATCCCGAACGGTTTGGTGTGGCTGAAGTAGTCGGCAATCGCATCGTCTCGATCGAAGAGAAACCAAAGAAGCCAAAAAGCTCGTTATGTGTAACGGGAATCTACATGTACGATCCCCAGGTTTTTTCATTTATCCGTACATTGAAACCCTCGCAGAGAGGGGAGTACGAAATTACGGATGTAAATAATATATATATTCAGAACCGGCAACTCACGTTTGACGTCTTAAATGGATGGTGGACGGACGCCGGAACACCGGAATCGTTTTTCCTCGCCAATCAATACGCATCACAGATCATTTTATGGAATAAGGATTAAAGGAGAATCGGAATGACACAGACCATTCTCGTCACAGGAGGAGCCGGGTTTATCGGAAGCCATTTTATTCGTTACCTGCTCCGCACCTATCAGGAGATCCGGGTGATCAATGCAGATGCGCTCACATACTCCGGAAATCTTTTCAATTTGCGGGATGTGGAAAAGGATCCCCGGTACGAGTTTCTCAGGGTTGATCTTGCCGTCCGGGAACAAGTGGAAAAAGTATTTGCAGGGCACCGGATCGACCAGGTGGTCCATTTTGCCGCGGAATCGCATGTAGACCGGAGCATTGAAGGGGCCTGGCCGTTTATACGTTCCAACATTATCGGAACGCATCATCTGCTGGAAGCGTCAATGAAAAAGAATGTGGACCGATTTGTTCACGTTTCCACAGATGAAGTATATGGGAGCATTCCGTATGGGAAAGCGGATGAACAGACGCTGTTGGCACCGGGAAACCCTTATTCTGCCAGCAAAGCTTCTTCGGACTTACTCTGTTTGGCTTTCCATCATACGTACGGTTTTCCGGTCGTCATCACCCGTTGTACCAATAATTACGGTCCCAATCAGTACCCGGAAAAGCTGATTCCGCATCTCATCCGTCAAGCGATGAAGAACCAACCGCTTCCGATATACGGGAACGGGCAACAAGAGAGGGATTGGATTCATGTGATTGATCATTGCCGGGCCGTCGATGTGGTTCGTCTCCACGGAAGAGCGGGGGAGGTTTATCATATCGGAGCGGAGAATCCGATTCCCAATCTCCAGGTGGCCAAGAAAATTCTGGATCTCATGGGGAAGCCTCATTCGCTGATCCAACATGTTGCGGATCGTTTGGGCCATGACATTCGGTATTCATTGGACAGCTCAAAAATCCGAACCGAATTGGGCTGGGCACCGACGATTTCGTTTGATGAGGGGCTGGAACAAACGGTGCAGTGGTATTTGACCCATGCCGAATGGTGGGCTTCCATCGAACAACGCCGGGCTGAAAGAGGGTAGAAAGGTTGAACATTGTTGTGTCAGGAGCAGGAGGGCAGCTGGGGCGGGATGTCCTCGAATATTTCAGAGGGGAGAAAGGAATTTTCATTACAGGCTTTAGCCGCCAGGAATGGGATGTTACCGACTCCGGATGTACCAGACAAATTCTCGACGGGTTTCAGCCTGATGTGGTGATTCATTGTGCGGCATATACCCGGGTAGATGAGAGTGAACTGAAACCGAGATCGGCGTACCTTGTCAATGTGGATGCCACTCGACAAATTGCCAGGGAATGCGGAGAAAGGAAGATCCGCCTGGTCTATATCAGCACTGACTATGTATTCGACGGAAAAAATCGGGCCGGATATACAGAGCTGGATCCGCCTCATCCCGTCAACCAGTACGGGCGAACCAAACGTTTGGGGGAGAAATGGGTCCAGAAGTGCTGCCCTGACCATCTGATTTTGCGCACGTCTTGGTTGTATGGAAAATACGGTCATAATTTTGTCCATACGATCCTGGAGAAGGCCAAACAAAAGGAAGCATTGTCCGTGGTGACAGATCAGGTCGGTACTCCCACTTACACCCGCCATCTGGCCAAACAGATCGGGATCCTGATAAAAACAGACGCGAAAGGAGTTTTTCATACCGCCAACGGTGGAAGTTGTTCCTGGTATCAATTTGCCAAAACGATTTTGGATTTTGCCGGGCTCAATTATCCCGTTCAGGCCATTTCTTCATCGCAGTTGCAGCGAAGGGCACGGCGTCCCGCATGTTCCATTTTGCTCCCTGCCAGATCCATCGCGGAAGGTTATCCGGTGATGCCGCATTGGAAAGTAGGATTGAGGGATTTTTTCAGAGATTTAAGGGGAGATGGAGGATGATTGAGGGAGTTGTTTTTAAAAAATTGAGCAAATATTGTGATGACCGGGGAACATTTATGGAGATTATTCGTGAAGATGAAGGTATTCTGGAGAGGTTTGGGCAAGCATCCGCTTCCATGACCTATCCGGGAGTTATCAAGGCGTTTCATTATCACGAGTTGCAGGATGATGTCTGGTATTTTCCCGTCGGCAATGCGCAGGTGGTCTTACATGATTTGCGCAAAAGTTCCCCGACTTACCGCCAAACGGATGTTTATTACATGGGGGAAGAAAATCCCTCCGTTTTGTTGATTCCGAAAGGCGTTGCCCATGGTTATCGGGTGCTCGGGAATAAACCGGCGATGATTGTCTATTTTACGACTCAAGCGTACCGGGCCGACCAACCGGACGAATTTCGCCTTCCCTATGATGACCCCAGTATCGGATTTGACTGGAAAACGAAATTTCGTTAGGGACCGGCGAATATGACATCATCGACAAAAACGCTTTGTATCCTGTATCCTTCGCGGTTGCCCGATGAGCTGACTGCCACTTTTCCGCCGGTGCTTTTAGAACCCGACGTGACGATAAAAAGAGTCTCATCGAAAGACGTGGCAGACAGAGATTTGGAGTTGAGCGCGTATGGAAAAGCCCATTTGTTCAATCCGCCGTTATCCGTAATCAAACAACTTCCAAATCATCCGTCCATCACACTATCTTTTGATACCTTGCCGGCACAAGAAATGTCATCCTGGATCGCCCCTTTTACGATCCAAGTGCCGTCGCTGGCTTTCCGGTCCGTCCTTCGCAGAAGAGGGATTTCGGCGGAGACGATTCATCCCGTACCGGCCGGGATGAATCGTCCCGGAGAAATTCGTCGCGAAGTGCGCAAACGATATCAGTTGGTACACAAATACTTGCTGTGGGTGGATGAACGTTTTCTCAGCCCGAAATACCGATCATCTGTGCTGCAAACCCTGCAAAAGGCAGTCAAGGAATTTCCGGCCCTGCAAGTGCTGTGGGTGACAAAGCATTCAGCTGTTTCGCCAAAGGGCCTGATCATCGCGGATTCGGAAAAAGTGAAGCAACAGAAGTTATGGTTGGCGGCTGATTTGCTACTTAGCATCGGCTCTCCACAACAGTCACTTGTCCCCCTTCATCTGCAAGCTTTAAGCTTGGGGATTCCGGTGATAACCGCCGAAGGGGGAGATCATGACGAATGGGTGAATCATCTCTTTTCCGGTGTGGTGTTAAACCGAAAATATTGGCAGCGGGAACTGCGCATGTATCTGAGTCAGTTGGTGAAAAAGCCGAGTCTGATGAATCAATGGAGAAACAATGGGCGACATCTCATCAACTGCATCACGGGGATGAACAGCGATGAATGATCAACTGTTTACCAGTATTATCATCCCGGCCAGAAATGAATGGTCATTAACCTGGCAGTGTATCCGGTCCGTCAGGCAACATACGACCATCCCCCACGAAATTATTTTGGTGGATAATGGTTCGGAACAAGCGATGCCCGGTCATTTTGCCAAATATGCCAATCTGCACATCATCCGCAACCGTTGGAACAGAGGATTTGCAGCGGCGATCAATCAGGGGTTGAAACGGGCGAAAGGAAATTATCTGGTTTGGTTGAACAATGACACCTTACCCTCGCATCGGTGGCTCAGCCAGCTGATCCATGTACTCAACACAGAACCGTCTGCCGGCTTGGTGGGACCTGTTTCCAACCGGGTGATTCCCGAGCAAAAAATATCCATCCAGTTGAGTACACCTGAGCAGATTCATCGTTTTTCAAGCAAGTTCAACCGGACCAACCCGCAAAAGTGGAGAGAAGCCCCGCGTTTATCAGGGTTTTGTCTCGTTTATTCCAGACAGGTATTTGAAGCGGTCGGCCTTCTGGATGAACGATTTGGGCTGGGCACCTATGAAGATGACGATTATTGCCATCGTGTCCGGCTGGCGGGGTATCGCTGTATGGTTGCCGGGGACACGTTCGTCCATCATTTTGGCAGCCAGAGTTTCCGGAAAAACGGGTATAGGGAGTTTCAAAAGATTTTAAGGCAAAATCGCCGTTACTTTATCCACAAATGGAACCGCCTGCCGGATGGTTAACGAGCTTTGAGGTGATTTACCAGCCATTCCAGCCTCATTTTTCGCGAGGCTTTAAAGTAGAGGACAGAACCGGACGGGATCGTGGAACGGATAAATCGAAGGGCTGCCGCTTGCGTGGAAAAGGAGCGGATTCGGTTTCCCGGCATTCCGTGAGCTGCGGCAGTCCGGGCGATGACGGCTGCTTGCGGCCCAATGGTAATCAGATAGGAAGGCTTGATTTTGTTGCCGACAAATTTGCCGACACGGGAGTGACCCGGGACGCTGTAGTTGCCCAATTCGTGGATATCTCCCAACACAGCGGCACTGGTGCGCTGTTTGGAAACTCTTTTTAATACTTTGAGGCCGGCGATCATGGAAGAAGGATTGGCATTATAGGCGTCATTGATCAGCAGGAAGCCGTTGATCCCCCGGACTTTTTGCAGGCGCATGCTGGGAGCGTCATAATTGGCCAGTCCTTTTTGAATGAGGGGAACCGGAAGCTTTAAAACTCTGGCAACCGCAATGGCGGCAAGGGCATTGTAAACATTGTGCCTGCCCCATGTCTTGATATGATAGGGGTCCCCGTTGACCGTAAAATGCATTCCGTTCGTAGTGAAACGGATATTTTTGGCCTGTAGTGTTGCTGGTTTCCTGATTCCGATGGTGACTACTTTGCCGTGGAAATTTGCCACGGAAAGATGACGGCTTCCTTTATCATCGGCGTTCAAAACCAGGATTCCTTGCCGATTCATCCCGTCGATCAGCTCTTGCTTGGCTTTCACCACATTCTTAAGAGAGTTGCCCAGTTTGCCAACATGGGCTTCTCCCACATTGGTTACCACTCCGATGGTGGGCCGTGCAAGCAGACATTGTTTTCGAATGTTGCCCAAACTGGCCATTCCCATTTCCAGAACGACCGCCTGATGACTGCCGTTCAGATGAAACAGATGGCCGGGAGTGTATAAGGCAATGTTATTGTTGGCGGGGGATTTATAGGTAATATACTTTCTCTTTAAGATGGATGCCAACATTTCCTTCGTTGTCGTTTTTCCCTGGCTGCCGGTAATGCCGATCACCAGGGCTTTCGTATGACTCCGTTGCCGAACGGCTAATTTCCAGAGTGCTTCATCCGCATTCGGTACAATGATGAGCGGATGGTGGGACGGGATCAGATTTTTCCATGCGGGGGTGGCAACGATTCCGGCGCTGCTTTTTGTACGAAGCTCTACGGGAGAAAATTTTTTCGTATATTTCGCAGTGATAAAAAAGATCCTGCCCGGACCCAAATAACGGATGTTTTGATAAATCGCATGTTTTACCGGCGTGTTGGGGTTTCCGCGTACGAGTTGTCCGCCTACCACACGCGCCAATTGGCCCAGGTTTATGGGAAACAACCTCAATCCCCCCTCATCTTTCATTACTGGATCGTATTATTGTATGTGGGTCTGCATCAGAGGTGTGGGATACACGCTGGGGAGAGGGAGAAATAGATGAACGTGGTGTATGTTCCGTCAGCAATCCGCAAACCTTTTACTTTTATCGATATTTCCGTCGTACAGGCCATGAGGAGAATGGGGTTTCAGGTCATTGTGATCCGGCCCGGTGAAACACTGGAACAGAAATGGAACCATCTGAAAAGAGAAACACGTCCCGACTTTCTGTTGGCCATGTTGGGAGAGCGTTTGACAGAGGCCAACCTTCAACTCATCAAAACTCTTCCCCTTCCAAAAGCGGTTTGGTACACGGATGACCCCTATGCAATTGACCGATCCGTTCAAACTTGTCACGCATTTGACTGGGTGTTTACCAATGAAAGCGAAGCCGTGCCCGTTTATCAAAAGAAATGTTCAGCCCGCGTGATTCATCTTCCTTTGGCTGCTCCTCATCTCACCTACCAATCTCTTAAAACTGTACCGCCTTCCTATCGTTCTCAGATTGTCCTGGTCGGTTCGGCCTTTCAAAATCGTCTGGCAGTCATGGAAAAAATAAGTCCTGTCCTGAAACGTTTCCAGACGCGGCTGGTGGGGCCCGGATGGGACCGCCTCTCCAGCAAATCATTCTTCCGTCTTCGGAAAGGCTGGGTGAAGCCGAGTGAAGTATGCAGATATTACAATGGTGCACGGATTGTATTAAATATCCATCGGTCTTTTGATGATCCATACCTCAAACAAAACCGACTCAGGGTTCGTGCTGCAACCCCCAATAATCGTCTCTTTGAGATTGCCGCCTGCAGTGCGTTTCAAATCATCGATTTCCGGCAGGATTTACAAAAATATTATGTATCTGACGAGGAAATGGTCTCATTTCGCTCTTTGGAAGAGCTTAAGGAGAAAATCCGCTTCTATCTCCCAAGGGAACAGTTGCGCCGAAAGATCGCAGCCCGAGCTTATCAGCGCACGATTCGCGAACACCTCTATGAACACCGGATTCAAAAAATGGTTCAACTCATCCAATCGGGAGGCATAAAAAATCAGATTTGACCACTCCCTGTGCCTCAAATCCTTCCTTTTTCCAAACAGATGTTAGCTTATACCGCCGGCCATTCGCAAGAGATGCAGTGCATGTGCGATGGATATGCGATATGGCGGACCGGTTCATCATGTTCATTCTGACTTGCGAGTAAGATGACAATTTTTTTTGCGCTGCTTTTGTAGTATAATAAAACGGTACTGGCCCGCAACGAATGTTCCTTTTCCGTTGAGGCCCGTCTGATCTATTCAGGTATGTGCATCTGGGAAGATGACAATCCGGCTTATTCTGCCCGATTACAAAAGCGGTGCGCTCCATGTGACCGTTCCACGGGCCATTTATCAGCTTCTCACAGCTATCGCCGGAAATGGATGGGCTTGTTCGGTGGAAATAGAAGAGTGAATGGTTGAATCAATGCCTCCCAACAGGAGTGGGAGGATTTTCTCCATTTTTCGGAGTGATCGCTGATTGTCTGTTCTTGGCGGGTCGGGGCCGGTAGATGCCTCATTGGAGAGGTATCGTGCTACAAGTTTAAAAGGGGGGGCACTGATTAGTGGGAATCGTTGCACCTGAGCTCGAAAAAATGGATCATCAAAAGTTGACAATAACAAAAGTACTGAAGCGAGGAACATTGATTTTACTCGGCGCGGTGCTCGTAGCCGTTGGCTTGGAGATTTTTTTGGTTCCCAACCAAGTGATTGACGGAGGAATTGTCGGGATTTCCATTATTTTATCTCACCTTACCGGATTGAGTTTGGGGGCTTTTTTATTCGTGCTGAATATCCCTTTTTTCTTTCTGGGTTACAAACAAATCGGGAAAACCTTTGCGATCTCGACTTTGTTTGGCGTCATCGTCATGTCGGTCGGAACCTCGTTGCTGCATCCGGTTCCTCCGTTGACAGATGATCCTTTATTGGCTGCTGTATTTGGCGGAATAATCCTGGGAATTGGTATAGGTATTGTCATCAGATACGGTGGATCACTGGATGGAACAGAAATACTGGCCATTATGTTTAACAAAAAACTCCCTTTCTCTGTTGGGCAAACGGTCATGTTCTTTAACATTTTCATTCTTGGAAGCGCCGGATTTGTATTTGGCTGGGATCGTGCGATGTACTCTTTAATCGCCTATTTTATCGCTTTCAAAATGATTGATACGACCATTGAAGGATTTGATGAAACAAAATCCGTTTGGATCATCAGTGATAAGCCGGAAAAGCTGGGCCAATGCATCTTAAATCGATTGGGCCGTGGAGTCACCTATTTGAGCGGAGAAGGCGCATATACAGGGGATGACAAAAAAGTAATCTTTTGTGTGGTGACGCGTTTAGAAGAGGCCAAGTTGAAATCGATCGTTGAAGAAGTGGACCCTGAGGCATTCCTGGCAATTGGAAATATACATGAAGTGAGAGGCGGAAGGTTTAAGAAGAGGGATATTCATTAAGCCACCCATCTCTTCCTAAGCAAGCCCCAGTATATTCTTATACTTGTTTTTTCATGACACCTGGAAGACAGGTGTCATTTTGCATCTTCTTAGTGACGAAAATAGTTCGAAATAACCTCTCATTCCCGGAATCGGGATGTATCAACTACATCTGGTCCTGGCACGAGACAATTGGCCGGCATCTGCATCGAAAGCCGTTTTTACGTTGGAAGGAGTGAAAACCCAAACTTTCACTTTCTAGGCAAAGGGCGTTTCAAATACTTCGCCTTGGTCATATAGTAACCGAGACCGGAGGTGAAAGTATGGAACAAAAAGGGATTACCCTGTGGTTTACGGGTTTGTCCGGAGCAGGGAAAACAACAGTCGCCCGTCTGGTTGAAGAACGCCTGAATCGTGAACACCGATTGCGTGTCCAGCTGCTCGATGGCGATGTTTTGCGTGAAGTGATGAACAGAGATCTGGGGTTTTCTAAAGAAGACCGTTTTATGCATATACAGAGGGCGGCATTTATCGCGAAACTGTTAACTGATCATGGGGTCATCGTGCTGGCTTCATTTATCACCCCATATCAGGAAATGAGGGACTATTGCCGCAGACAGATTGAAAATTATGCTGAGATCTATGTCAAATGTCCCCTCAATGTATGTATGGAACGGGATGTGAAAGGGCTCTACAAAAAAGCGTTGGCGGGAAAAATTGATCACTTTACCGGCATCAGTGATCCTTATGAAGAACCGGTCAATCCTGACTTAGTCATCGAAACATTGGCTGAAACGCCGGAAGAGAGTGCGGAACGCGTCATCCAATACCTCTCACGGCAAAGATCCATACCTGGCTTGGCAGCGGGTGAACATTTATGAGTTCCCGCGGCAAAGTCATGGTCATCGGTTTGGATTGTGCAGAACCATCCTTGGTATTTGACCGTTGGCTGGATCAATTGCCAAATATAAAGCGGGTTTTGCAGTCGGGTGTCTATGCCCGCATGAGAAGTTCAGACCCGCCGATTACCGTTCCGGCCTGGGCCTCGATGATGACAGGAAAAGACCCCGGGCAACTCGGATTTTACGGTTTCCGAAACCGCAACAGCTATGATTATGCCGATGTAGGAGTGGTAGACAGTTTTTTTCTGCAAGAGCCTGCAGTTTGGGACGTTTTGGGTAAGCATGGATACCAATCGATTGTCATCGGAGTGCCTCCAACTTATCCTCCCAAGCCGATCCGCGGTCATCTGGTGTCTTGCTTCTTGACCCCTGACCGATCGGTTCCGTATACTTACCCTTCATCCTTAGCAGAAGAAATCGAGCAGGAAGTGGGAGAGTATCGATTTGATGTAACCCATTTTCGCACGAAGCCAACAGGGGAACTGTTAAAAGATATCTATGAGATGACCCGGATTCGCTTTGCTGTGGCGCGCTATCTGATCAAGCATAAACCGTGGGATTTTTTTATGATGGTAGAGATGGGAATCGACCGCATCCATCACGCTTTTTGGCATTTTATGGACGAGAAGCATGTCTTGCACGAACCATCTTCATATAAAGATGCGATTTTTGAATATTACCGGTATGTGGATGGACAAATCGGAGAGCTGCTCTCTTGCGTTTCCCCCGAAACCCGGATCTTCATCGTATCCGACCACGGAGCCAAACGCATGGATGGAGGATTTTGTATCAACGAATGGTTGATGCGTGAAGGTTTTCTCAAGCTGAAAGAGCCGGTACGAGACGCAACTTCTTTCCATCCCGATTTGGTGGATTGGAAACGGACGAAGGCCTGGGGTTACGGCGGATATTATGGACGTCTCTGTTTGAATGTAAAAGGCAGGGAGCCGGAGGGGGTCATTCCTAAGAAAAAGTATGAACAAGTGCGCAACCTGTTGATAAAAAAACTTAAAGCGCTGACCGATGAACAGGGAAGGCACTTAAATACAAAAGTGTTTAAACCTACAAAGCGATATGCCGCCATCAAAAACATCCCTCCTGACCTGATTATCTATTTTGGCGATTTATATTGGCGCTCTGTAGGAAGTATCGGAATGGGCAAA
This sequence comes from Lihuaxuella thermophila, assembly GCF_900110165.1. Lineage (GTDB taxonomy): Bacteria > Bacillota > Bacilli > Thermoactinomycetales > Thermoactinomycetaceae > Lihuaxuella > Lihuaxuella thermophila. The sequence continues at coordinate 2,381 of NZ_FOCQ01000011.1, read as the reverse complement.
TTATACGTTTATGAAAATGATACAGGTCCCGATGGGGCAAACCATGATTATGAAGGAATATTCATTTCAGCGCTCAACCGGGAGGGAAGAGGGGGAAAAAAGCTGGAGCGGATTCACTTGATGGATATGGCCCCGACCCTCTTACACCAGTTTGGCATCCCTCCGCTGAAGGGAATGAGGGGAAAGATTATACCGATTTAAAAGAACAAACCCACGGTCACGAATCGTGGGTTTGATGGCTTTCTACAGGAGGAATTTGAAGGTTGGGATGGGAGATACGGATGACCGCGAACAATGAAAAGATAAAAAATGACTCCGAGAGTGGGAGTCATTTTTAATAACCCAGTTCACTGAGCCGTTGTTTGACTTTTTCTTCTTCTGCGACTGTGGCACGGTGAAGGCGCACTTTAATTCCGCATGTAAGCGGATCTTTCTTTTTATATTTAGTCAGCATCGACTTCACCCATAGGTTCATTTGGTTTTTCAATTTTCTCGCCACGTTGGGATATTGTTTCAGCACATTTTTGTTTTCTGCGGGATCTTGTTTCAGGTTGTACAGTTCCCATCTGGGATTGCCATACACGTCTTTTTCCAGAGACTGAATCAATTTCCACTGATGGGTGCGAATACAACGCTTTAATTGCCAGTTGGCTTCACATGAAATGACAAAGGGACGAATTTCCTGTTGCTTTCCTTCGATGACGGGAAGAAGAGAGCGTCCGTCGATCGGCCCGATCGCTTTTGGAGTCTTCACACCAGCGATGTCCAGGATTGTCGGCAGAAGATCCGCATGTTGACAGAGAGCGGTGATCCTTTTGTTTTTTGGAAGTTTATCCGGACAGGAAATAATGAGCGGGACGTGAATGGTCGGCTCATACAATCCGTGGTGGTCAAAGTATATTCGATGTTCCCCCAGGCTTTCTCCATGGTCTGCCACAAGAACGATTAATGTTTCATTCAGGATTCCGAGGTCTGAAAGAGTGGAAATCAGCTCACCTATATAATGATCTGCTTGCTTTACCGAACCATCATATAGTTGGCGGATTTTGCCGGCCGGGTATTCACGCGGATTATATTTTTGGATGAAACTCCACAGCGGCTCCCTCATCACTGCTTTCAAAGGGACTTCTTTGCTTGTTCTGCTTGTTGAGTGTTGTTCCGCCCATTTTGCAAAAGAGTTGTCTGGCATGTATGGATAATGGGGTTCCCAATAATGCAAGAAGAGGAAAAAATTCGAAACGTTGCGGTGCTTTTTGATCCATGGAATGGCCTTTTGATTAATTTCCTGTGCGGGAAGGGTGAAATGTGTGTTTAACTGCTCCGAAGGATCCATATACGTTTGGTATCCTTTCTTAAACCAGGGGTTTGGCTGGCCCGTAATTTTATAATTGCAATCCACAGCCGCCGTTTGATAGCCGTTCTTTTGCAAGATTTGTGCGAGCGGGATTAATTTCGGTGAAATGCGGGTGGGTTTCATATTGACAATCCCGTGCTGATGCGGATTTTTTCCGGTCATCATCGTCACGAAAGCGCTTTGAGTGACATTATTTTCTGCTATCATTTCCTCGAATAGAATGCCCCGTTCAGCTAAAGCGTTAATGTGAGGGCTGATGGAAGCTTTTTTGTAACCATAACAACCCAATCGGTCTGCCCGCAAGGTGTCGACCGCTATGAGGATGATTTTCAACTTTCATTCCTCCTAATTTTCGATCCGAGTCTTCATCCGATATCGTTTAGTACATCTTCAGCATATGAGGTGCTGCTTTGTTCTGTGTGGGTGAATGATGGACAAGTGTGGATAGACAGGTGAGGATTTTTGCAAAATCAGCGAACGGGTGAACGATGCAATAAATAAAATAGTGTAGCCTATCAGAAATGAGAGGAAGGTCGGAGAGAGATGCGCCTTTTCTATATTTCTTCGGGATGCGGATTTTCGTTTCAAAACCATCTGTCCGACGAAGACCAAAATATTTTGCATGCTTTCCGGCAGCTGGAAACGGTATGGCCAAACTTCAAAATGGAGAAGTTTTTGCTGCGCCGTGAATCGCCTTCTCTTCTCTTTTCTCGGATTCGAGCGTTTCGTCCTGATTTTATCCTTTCTTTCCGCGGCTCTTGTCTGCCCGGATGGGTGGTTAACAAGCTGAGATCGTTCGGCATTCCGATCGGCGTTTGGGTCGTGGATGATCCTTACCGTCTGCAAACGCATGAAAAACTGGTCCGTCCATATGATCTGGTGATTACCCAGGACAGCAGCAGCGTTCCTTTTTACAAAAGAATCAAAAAGCAGGCCATCCACTTGCCGCTCGCTGTCAACCCGGAGAAGTACCGGCCGCTTTCGGTTCCGCCAAAATACCAGTCCGATATTTGTTTCGTGGGAAGCG
>NZ_FOCQ01000001.1 GCF_900110165.1 Lihuaxuella thermophila | reverse complement strand
TCCTTCAAGCACAATGAACATCTTTTCTTCAGCAGACCACTTTCTTCTAGGCATAAGAAAAACCCCTTTCAACCCTATTCTATAATAACTTAGAGTTTGTCTGGGGTCTTATGGGGTCAGTATAGGGTTTCTAAACTGAACCGGCTCGAAAACCTGGCCTTTAGTTGTAACCATAATGGGATTGAAAGTTTGCAAAAAGAAAAAACCCCCTTTTGCAAAAGAGGGTTTTAGTTGTAACCATAATGAAAGAATTTCCCTTGAGGTATGAACGAATTGAACTCCTTTAAACATTAGATTCCAGCTGTCCACATGGATGGCTTTTTTGTTTCAATAAAACGAAAGAACCATCCAAAGAATGGCTCTTTTGTTAAGTAAGCATTTTTCGAACTTCTGTAGAAACGATTAACTTCTTATTTTGCTTCATCCCGCTCATTTTTATTCAATTTTGGTAAACAATGTTTAACCTTTGATTTTTCGTTCAAGGTAAATCATTTAGACCTTCTTCGAGAGGAGTCTGCGTGCATGACGATGAAGGGGGCCGGCAAGATCCATATAATCACCTTTATCGATCCGACGAAGAAGGCGAGTGATCACATAAAGTTGGGCGAAGACTCCTTCTGGAGTGTCGAGAATATCTTCAAAGGTTTTGTATACCCGTTCAGCAACTTCAGGAATAAGCAAACTATAACAATACAGTGTAGCAGCATCATATCCGGCTGGCGCACTTCCCCAGCCCTCCCAATCCAGAATGGTGAGTTGGGGAGACATTAAGTTTGCCCAATGAAGGTCACCGTGAGCAGTGGTCCAACGAGTCACTTTAGATTCAACGTCATCACCGTAGAACACTAAAAATCGACGGGTCACTTCGTCTTGGTCTGTGATTGTACGCTCCGTTTGCCAACTGGAGAGTATTTCCAGAGATGCCCGTAACTCTGACCACCAGAGTTCTGAAAGGTCCAGGTGCGATCTCAGCTCCTGGGTGGGTGAACAAACTTGGCCTTCAACAAAAGTCATTAGCTCCGCTCGTAATTGAATTTCCCCATCTTCCCACTCATAAACGTCAATCACATAAGGCTTTGGAATTCCTTTGAGTTGATTAGAGACAAGGTTCCCTTCCCACCAGTCCCCTTGTGCCCACCATTTTTTCTCGGAAACGACACGAAGCCAGTGTTTTTCATGCTTGCCACTCACTTTTGAGCCGATGGAACGATCATGCCAGCCGAATGTCGGATTCCCATGCAAAACAACTCGAAAATAATTAGCAGCTTTAGTTAGTGCGTCATACATGTAAGTTCTATAGTCATGCCAATCACCTGATGTATCCATTGCTAATCCTCCTCCAAAATGTGGCGCAGATAAAACGAGGGATCATTTAAGTAACGCCGCCAGTGGTCTACTAAGGAAAGTTCCCTCCATGAAACCTGCCGAATTCCTTTTTGGTCCAGTTCGAGAATTTCTGAACCGGGAATTGCTGTCAGCAGAGGAGAATGAGTAGCACAGATCACTTGTCCTCCGATACTGGCAAGTCGATGTATGATCGCAATTAAGCGCAAGCATGAAGAGAAAGACAGGGCTGCCTCCGGCTCGTCCATCAGATATAAACCAGGTTCAGAAAACATGGTATCAAGTACGGTGAGAAACCCTTCACCATGACTCATTTCAGTTATATCTTCCTTCCAATATCCTGGCATCCCTGATACAAAGGACATGAATCCAAAGGCAGTTTCAGCACGTAAAAAATAACCTTTCCTATTCCTAGGTGATATAGAACGTGTTAAACCAATGGGTGTATAGTGTAGTTGAAGCACTTCTCCAAGTGGTGTTTTAGGCCGATCATTTACATATTTTCGTCCTGCACGGCCTCCATGTGCATCAAGTCCGTATGCTTCAGCTATCGCTTCGACAATAGTTGATTTTCCTGATCCATTCTCGCCAACTAAAAAGGTGATCGGTGCAGTGAAAGTTAGCTCCTCTTCCACGATCTGCGCGACAGCCGGTACATTAAACGGCCACTCATTTTTGTTTTTTGAATTGATCTCACATGAAACACGTTCAATAATCAATCTTTCCACCTGTTTCTTTAACTATTTATAATCAGGCCAGCATCGTCTGCTCGGGGCACATGGGTTACAAGAAGGTGAGCAGCGCGGAGGACACTCAGGATTACACCTTGAATCTGGACCACATTCATCATCGTCGTCAGAAGAACCCATATACATGAAAAAGTCTTTAAGTTGCTCTCGAGCCTTTGCAACCTCTTTCCCCTCGATCAACTCAGGCAGTGATTTTTCTAATACATTCCCCAATGTCATCCATCTTGAAAATACGCAAGGCCAAACGTCACCAGACGGAGAAACTGCCAGAACACCATCTGCACATTTTCCACAAAGCTGATCTGGTCCTGGCTGAAAATCTCGAACTCCTCTACCCACTTGCCGTAGTTTATCATATCCTATTTTATTTTCATCCACACCCAAGTCAATGAGAACCTGTTTCGCCTGGTCTACCCGCTGCCCTTCTTGAACTCCAATAATTCCCACTCTTAGAGGTATATCCCGACGAACAGCCTCATCAATCGAAGCTTTGGTTAATTCAAAGCTCTTCCGGTTCGTAATGGCCGCATGCTCATTCGCATCATCAGAGTACCAACTGGTGGCTAGTGACACTCCAGTTTCAGAAAAAAGATTCCATAGAGACGGAGTGATATGAACTAAGTTAGAAAACACTTCAACCTCAATCCCATTTTTCACAGCCAACTTCAACAGATCTGGAAAGTCTGGATGCAAGGTAGGTTCTCCCCCGATAAACTGCAACGATTCCACACCCAACCCCGCTGCATCCTCAATAATTCTGGACCAATCATCCTTCGTCATTTGACCATGTGTTCCTGTAGGGCCACTAGCGGCATAGCAGTGTGTACACTCTAACTGGCAACGTCCCGTAATTTCTAACCACAAAAAATTTAATGGCTTTTGTTCAGTAGATCCAACATGATGCTTAAGCACTATTTTCCCTCCCTTAAGTGATCAAAACAAGATGCTTGGGGATCTGAATCCTGCGAACAATATCATCTTCAATGATGGTTAACTTATTGTTATAAAGGCTTATAAACCCATTTTTCAAATGCTTTCTTAACATGAGATTGGCTTTATAAGCATTCGGATTGTCTGCGAGCCATCGATATGTCTGTTCAAAATCCTTCAATTGTCTTTGTTTTAAATCAAAGCTGTATCTGGTTCTCCATCGATCCTTTTTTCTTTGTTGTAACAGAAATCTGTCAGGGTAGATCTCATCTGTGATCACCCTGTAATCGCCACTCATATCCTTTAAAACATCTCCATTTAATGGGATGGGGCGTCTGAAGAAAAATTCCCCAAATCCTACATCGACAAGATATGGTTGCTCCAACTCTACAACAACCGCCATATGATCAAAATCAAATCGGGATAGATATCCGGAGATTAAAGTACACTTGAATCCTAGTTCCATAAATAACCAATAAAGCGAGTAGTTTAAGTGGTAGCAAGATCCTCCGGCTGATTCCGAAATAGTTTTTTTAACAAGCAATTCCGGGTCATCAAATGTAATCCACTCATCCCCGAATTTGAATAATTGAGATTTTGGTAAGGCAACGAAAATAGATGTTGTTTTTGAATAGTGGCTATCCCGTCATAATCTAAAAAAATCTTGGAACGATCTAAGTTCAAGATCTTTAAATATTGATCTAGGAGCATTACCGTTCTCCTTCTTTTATGGTAAAAAGGCCCGTCGGCTTCCCAACGGGTTACATCTTAAACGGGAATTAGACCATTGAAGTTCAAAAGAAACAGACTTTAGGAGGTTGCAAAAGGTATAGGGAATTTGCACCGACTTACTTGATCAATACTTAAATGGCGAATAGACTTATGAAACGCCCCGCCCAAAGCATCTGGGCAATGGACAGGACGTTACAAAGTTAAGTATAATGGGGTTGGGATAGATTAATCATCGAGAAGCCTCTTACCTGAGAATGAGGTTTCTTTTTTTATGTTCCAGGCGGCTCAGTGTGTTGGTTGATGATTACCATTCCTATCACCTCCTTTCAATGATTATCTCATTCCTCGAATCCGTAAAATAGCTAGTGTCATAGCTTGGTATTCCAATGCTTCGCTTGATTGCGATTCTTTTAGACCCCGCTTTTCTCTACATAACTTACAAACGATCGTTTCCCCACCTGGTAAATCAACCAGGGCGCAGTCCCTTCTATCACGGAAATTCAAGCAAACCTGACAGAATGCCACTAGTGTTGTAAGACTCGGATGCGGTCCTTTCATGATCATGTCTCTGAGTTCTTCTTCGACCTTATAAGATAGATGTTTGATAAACTCTTCCTGTTTACTGATTTCCGACATCTTGCATCCCCTTTTCTTCGGATGCAATTTTGGGCAAGAAATTGGTTACTTTCCCAACAACTTGAATAATATTCCCTACTCGGATCACCTTGCCATAATCCAAAAAGAAATCTAGTTCATCACCATCGGTATCAAGTTTGATGTTTAAAGGCTTTCCGATCTCAGATAAGTGCGTATACCGGAATTGACAATATGAGACTACGTTGTTGCTGTCAATGATGTCCTCCATATACGGCATTGATTGAGCAATTACGTTGTATTGAGGATCATTTTTAATATCTCTGATGAAAGCGTTTACTTCATTTCTAGGACCTTCAATCCTGAGCGTCAACATGAAACTCACCTCTCGCTTAACTTTGATCGCTAATCAGTAATACAGACGACACATTTATGTTTGTAAAACTGCAAGGAAACCTTTAACTTTTATATAGCAGTCAGAACTATTGACTTTTTGGTTCGTAACGGTATCATCGTTTGAACCAGTCCCTTGTTGATTATTTGCTAGGATAGTCCCATTTTATAATTTTCTAAAAAATAATGCAAATATCCTCAAATTTAATAATTTAGGTGCATTTTTTTGAAGAAACAAATTAAATCTTTGTTACTCTATTTAATTACCTCTTAATTTAAATTCAATGTTTTAAATTTGGATACTCTTTGATAAATTCACTCAAAAACAATGACAAATTTAACGAAAAAAATTATTATTAAACTCAGGAGGTGATGATATTGATAACTAACCACAAAGAATTGGGTAGTGCCTTGCGACGTATCAGAAAAACAAAAAAGCTACGTCTGGAGGATTTAGCCGATGAGAACATATCTACTGGCACTATAAGTTTCATTGAACGTGGATTTGAGACTGTCAAGGAAGGTAAATGGCTTTACTTGTGTAAAAAGCTTGGGGTTGATCTCTTAGAGATCCCTGGATTGATTGAGCACGAACGCAGGAAAACAACTAACCTGCAAAATGAGTTAACGCTTATTGAGTCACGGATCGACCTGGGGTATTCCAAAAAGTCGTTAAAAGAACTAAACCAATTGGCCATTAAAACTGATGGTATGTATATGGAAACTATACACTACCTTAAGGCTCGATGTTATTACAGCAAAGAAAGCTGGAAAAAAGCTAAAAACAACTTTGAACTAGCTATACAGATAGTGGATGAATCAAATTCATCGAAATCAAACATTAAGGCGGCATGTTTTAAGGACTTAGCGAGGATTAGCTTCTTCCAGGACAATGATCTTAACCAAGCACTAAAGTACACAGAAGAAGGTATTTCCGCTTATCAACCTGACGGAGACAGAAAAGACATAATTTACTTTCTGTTGACTGGAAAAGTTTCATACCTAGAAAAACTGAAGAGGTATGACGAAGCATTGCAAGTATTAATCGAGTTATGGCAGTCCATTGATAAAATCAAAAACCTAGAAGTCATTCTAAATATGTACGAGATTCGAGCTTCAATTCTCAACAAAAAGCGTCAATATCCCGAGGCTTTAAAATATGCAATAGAAGGCTACAAGATAGCATCCTCGAATCAAAAGTACGAGAGATCCATCGAGCTCTTAACTACTTGGGGCGACATCTGCAAAAACTCTAAAGATTATTCAACTGCCGAACAATGTTACACTTTGGCCCTTGAATTGGAAGATAACATCAAAAAGAAGTATTTACTAGTTTCTACCTACACCCAATTGGGGAGACTATACATTGAGCAGAAAGATTGGGATAAAGCCCATGCTACACTTGAAACAGCCGTTGAACAAGGCTTAAAAGCTGGGGATATGCAAAGGTACACACAAGCACTTACTGCCACAGGTGACTATTATTTAGCACGTGAGATGTATTCAGAAGCCGTAATACCATATGAAAAAGCGAATGAACTCTCCAAAAAGCATGAGTTTCATGGACTTAGAAGGGAAATATTAGTGAACATGTCTGAATGTTGGAAGCAGTTAAACCATACAGAAAAATACCTTGAAACAATGAATCAACTTCAAGTATTATTACGACTAGGAGGTGTCTAACACATGAAAAGATTTGAATCTGACCCGCCAAAACCAAGCAAGGTATTAGAGAGTGATCCGCCGAAACCTTTGGAAAGTGATCCTCCGAAAAACATCTAAATTTGAGTGACTAAAACCAGGTATTATGGCCTGGTTTTATTGTTTTTCGTGATAAAGGACTCTCTAACAACTCCAATTGGAAATAGTTGCTCATTTAATAAAAAATGACATTGAAGTCACGTGCCTTCTGGTGGTGCAGGCGTCGTTAACTGTTGACGGTATATTTAACACGATAATAATATATATTGGACAAAGTAAATAGAATGAACATTTGCTTTTTGTGCCTACATTTTTTTGGAATTTTGCATTTTGGGGTTCCTTTATCTAGCCAACTACGATTTATTAAAAAAGTAGGTCAACGGTAGGAAATCGACATGAAAGATACGAATAAGTTAAATTTCAAGTTTAGTATCTCTATTCTTCTCCTTCGCTGGGGTCAATTCAACCGAAACAAGAATCAGTTCGGAGTTACGACGAGCATCCTACCTAGATTCTGTTTGTGAATGTGTACCCAAATAGCAACAGTAGTAGCCAGAACCAAGAGGTCGAGAACAGAGAATAGGGACTATAGAAGCGATAAAATGATTCGCTAGTAAATTACACTTTTCAATCGGCATATAACGGGAGGAGTATTTCATGAATACCATCTACGATATTCTCGACCAATTGCGCCAAGTAGCCAGAAACACCCGGGAACAAGGCGACTTATTTGAACGTTTGATGGCCTCATTTCTGCGTATTGATCCCCAATACAAGCAACTCTTTTCTCAAGTTTGGCGGTGGATGGATTGGCCAGGTCGGGATGGGCGAGTAGATACCGGTATTGATCTCGTGGCGGAAGAAGCTGGAACGGGAGAGATCTGGGCCATCCAGTGCAAGTTCTATGAGCCTGGTCACAAAATCCAAAAAGGCGAGCTTGACTCCTTTTTCACCGAATCAGGAAAAAATCCTTTCCACAAGAGAATGATCATCGCCACCGCCCCCATGAGCAAGCATGCAGAAGATGCTTGTCACGATCAACAAATTCCCGTGACCATTCTCGACATGGAGGCTTTGGAAAAAAGCCCGATTGACTGGAGCCGCTTTTCTTGGAGTTCACCGGAAGAATTGCGTCCTCGTCAAAAGAAGACGCTCCGACCACACCAAGAGACAGCCATTTCTGATGTGATCGTCGGATTTGAAACCCATGACCGCGGCAAACTGATCATGGCTTGCGGCACTGGTAAAACCTTTACTTCCTTGAAGCTGACCGAAAGAATGGTTCCAACTGGGGGACTTGTTCTTTTCCTTGTTCCTTCTATTGCTTTACTCTCTCAAACCTTGCGGGAATGGACTGCCGAATCTGAAATTCCTTTGCGTTCCTTTGCAGTCTGTTCTGATAAGAAGGTTGGCAAAAAGGAAGGTGAAGACCTGCGGGCATCAGATCTCGCTTACCCTGCCACCACGGATCCTGATCGGCTCGTTTCTGAAGTCATAAAGGGACTGGGTAATGATGTACTCACCGTTATTTTCTCTACATACCAGTCGATTGACGTGGTTTCAGAGGCACAAAAAGCAGGTTTGCCCTCATTCGATCTGGTGATCTGTGATGAAGCACATCGTACGACGGGTGTGGTGCGTGGAGGTGAAGCTTCTTACTTCACCAAAGTCCATGAGGACAGTTTCCTTCGGGCCAAGAAACGGCTCTACATGACCGCGACTCCGCGGATCTATACGGATGCTAGCAAGTCCAAGGCAAAAGATGCGAATGTACCACTTTACTCAATGGATAATGAAGAAAAATACGGACCGGAATTTCACCGTCTGAACTTCTCCAAAGCAGTCGAATCTGGAATCTTATCCGATTACAAAGTAATTGTTCTGGCAGTGGATGAACAGCACATTCTGCACCATCTTGGGCACAAAATTCACGACAAGGATGATGAAGTCACACTCGACGACGCAGCAAAAATTGTAGGTTGTTGGAATGCCCTCTCCAAACGTTTGATGGAGAACGAAACGGATCAGGCTGTTGATCCCATGCCGATGCACCGTGCAGTGGCCTTTTCCAATTCCATCAAAAACTCGAAAAGAGTGACGGAACTCTTTGCCCGTACCATCGAGGAATATTGTCGTTCTCTTCCTGGGGATACTGAGAATCTTCTCGTCTGCGAGGTCAACCATGTCGACGGTACCCACAACATTGTAGAACGTAACAGCAAGCTGCAGTGGCTTAAAGAAAACGCCGGCGACAACACCTGCCGAATCCTCAGTAATGCCCGTTGTCTCACGGAAGGTGTCGATGTACCATCTCTTGATGCAGTGATTTTCCTTAACCCACGAGATTCTCAGGTAGATGTGGTCCAAGCTGTAGGCCGAGTTATGCGTAAAGCGCCTGGCAAGCAATACGGTTATGTGATTCTACCCATTGCGGTTTCGTCAGAGGATTCACCTGAGGAAGCACTCAACAAGAACCAAAACTATCGTGTGGTCTGGGAAGTCCTGAATGCGCTGCGAGCTCATGATGACCGTTTCAATGATCTTGTCAACAAACTAGAACTGAATAAAAGGAAACCTGACAAGATCCAAGTGATTGGCGTAGGCGGCGGTGGCAAGGAAGGCAAAGATGGAGAACAAGAGGAAAAGCAGCAGCATGAACAACTTACATTAGGCTTCGAGAAAATTAAGGAATGGCGCGATGTCATTTATGCAAAGATTGTTCAAAAGTGCGGGGAACGTCGTTATTGGGAAAATTGGGCCAAGGATGTCGCGGAAATTGCCGAGCGCCATAATACGCATATCCGCACGATTCTGGACAGCTCTGATCCCAAAGCAAAAGAAGCACAACAAGCCTTTGCTGATTTCCTGAAAGGGTTGCAGAGGAATATAAACGAAAGCATAGGGCAAGAAGAAGCTATTGAGATGTTGGCCCAGCATCTTGTGACCAAACCTGTTTTCGATGCGCTCTTCGAGAATTATGCTTTCAGTAGCCACAACCCTGTTTCTCAAACCATGCAGAAAGTACTGGACGTCTTGGAGGAACACGCTCTCTGGAAAGAAACCGAATCTCTGGAGGATTTCTATAAAAACGTCCGGAAACGGGCCAGTGGAATCGACAACGCAGAAGGTAAGCAGAAGATTATCATTGAACTATATGACAAGTTCTTCCGAACTGCCTTCCCGAAAATGGCTGAACGGTTAGGAATTGTTTATACTCCGACAGAAGTGGTCGATTTCATCCTCAAAAGTGCAGACGACGTTCTTCAGGAAGAGTTCGGGATCCGTTTGAGCGATAAAGGTGTGCATATCCTTGATCCTTTCACCGGGACAGGAACATTCATCGTACGTTTGCTTCAAAGTGGCCTGATCCAGCCCGAGGATCTTGTGCGAAAGTACCGGGAAGAGTTACATGCCAATGAGATTGTGCTGCTTCCTTATTACATCGCTGCTATCAATATTGAGGAAGCATTCCATCGCCTGTCCGGACAAGACTATGAGCCGTTCCCCGGGATCGTATTGACAGATACGTTCCAGTTGGGGGAAGACAATGATTCTGTATCAACAGAATCTCTGTTTCCAGAGAACAATGAACGAATCGCAAGACAAAAACAACAAGAAATCCGGGTCATTGTCGGGAATCCTCCGTATTCCGTTGGACAAGGCAGCCAAAATGATAATAATCAAAACTTAAGTTATTACCATCTCGAAAAACGGATAATGGAGACTTATGCGGCAGAGTCCAAAGCAGTATCGAAAAAAGCTCTTTACGACTCTTATATCCTAGCCATTCGATGGGCCAGCGACCGCATTGGCGATCAGGGCGTGATTGCCTTTGTCACTAATGGATCGTTCATTGACAGCAATACGACAGATGGCCTTCGTAAGTGCTTGGCTGAAGAGTTTACAGCGATTTATTGTTTCAATCTGCGTGGGAACCAACGAACATCAGGTGAACAATCCAGAAAGGAAGGTGGAAAAATTTTTGGGTCTGGTAGCCGCGCTCCTATCGCTATTACCGTACTGGTCAAGAACCCTGCCAAAAAGGGATCCTGTGTCATCCGATATCACGACATTGGTGATTACCTCAGCCGCGAACAAAAGCTGAACATCATCCGTCAGGCAAGTAGTGTCAAAGGGTTAAACTGGACCATAATACAACCAAATAAAGAAAATGACTGGATCAATCAACGTAGTGATGACTTCCTAAAACTAATTCCACTGAGGCCCCAAACGGAAAATGAGTTTTCAATCTTTGACTCTAACTCTACTTCAACTGGAGTGGTAACTAGCCGTGACAGTTGGACGTATAACTTTTCCCACACGGCACTCCAGAACAACATGAAGGCAATGATTGATTTTTACAATCGTCAAGTGGATGAGTTTATCTCGTTAGGAAAAGCTGATCCTACAATGAACGATGTAAATGACTTTATCGATACTGATCCTCGCAAGATCAGTTGGTCAAGAGCTCTAAAACAAAACCTACGGCGCGGAAAGAAACATCCCTATGATGAAAGCAGTATTATTCCAGCGATGTACAGGCCTTTCTGCAAACAATGGCTATATTTTAGCCGTGCCTTTAATGAAGTAGTTAGCAAGATGCCAGATCTATTCCCAAACCCGTCAATGAAGAACAGGGTGATTACTGTAACAGGTATTGGAGCCAGTAAAGACTTTTCTGTTCTCATGACTGATTCAATCCCAAATTTCCATTTTCTTGACACAGGCCAATGTTTTCCGCTCCATTTCTACGACCAACCCGGTGGCTTGTTTGGGCATGACCAATACATTCGCCGTGACTCAATCTCAGATTGGGCACTAAAGGAGTTCCGCAAACATTACAATGATGAAGTACACAAAGAAGACATCTTCTATTACGTTTATGGCGTGTTACATTCTCCGGAATATAAGGAGCGTTTTGCACCTGATCTAAAGAAGATGCTTCCGCGGATCCCGTTGGTACCTTCCGCAGAGAGGTTTTGGTCCTTCAGTCGTGCAGGTAGAGAACTCGCCGATTTGCATCTTAACTACGAAACTGTGGATCCCTGGCCGCTCAATGAGATCCACGATGGCAATTTGCAAACGGACGATTTTTATCGAGTCGAGAAAATGCGTTTTGCCAAAGGGCAAGGCGGTAAGCCGGACAAGACCACCATCATCTACAATGCAAACATCACTCTTTCCGGGATCCCACTTGAAGCCTATAATTATGTGGTTAATGGCAAGCCAGCGATTGAATGGATCATGGACCGATATCAAGTTAAGACAGACAAGGACAGTGGCATCGTCAACGATCCAAACCAATGGTCCGAAGATGCCCGTTATATCGTGGATCTCGTTAAGCGTATTGTGCGTGTGAGCATGGAAACGTTAAGGATTTTAAAAAGTTTACCTGAGCTGGACTTGGCTTGAAGATAGTCGCGTCAGCTTTCAACGTTCTGTACATCTCTGAGTCGCAAGCGTGAAAATCGCAACGTGATTGCTAACATAGTTAATAAATGAGATAAACCCCCAACATCAAAGCGATGTTGGGGGTTATCTTTGTAAAAGCTTGATCTTTGGTCAATTTTCCTTAATAGCCAGCCGATAAAAAAACTGGCAGGCTTTATCGTTATTTATTATCAGGAAACATCTTGTTTAAAGCATTTTGTAAATTCCTTAGATCGAAGTCTCTCCTCAGAATTAATACGCATTGTGCATGTGCCCTCATCGCCCATTCAAGATGAGGAAGAAACTCCTCTGGATGCCGGGTGCTTCGCCGTCCCTCTAACTCATTCCCCTTCAAATAACTCATATCGTATATGCTCTCAATTTCCTGTTCAGGTGGAGGAGTAGTTACTTTACGTCTCAATCCGAACGCCGCCGCAATCCCCTTCGCATGGGCTACGCCTAATGCCTGGATAAAGCTGGCTTGTTTCAAGTCATCCGCGTTGCTACCGGTATCAATAAATCCGTTTTCTGTTAATAGAGCTGGCATCCGTGTATTCTTGATTACATAGAAGCCGGCAGTTTTTTGCCCACGATCCTTCCAGCCGCGAGACTTCGTTACAGCTACTACTGAAGCATGAATGTCATCCTGGGCTTCCCGGGATTTTACGGACGCGCTGCGGTAAACATAAGCTGGGGAGGTGAGTGATGCGAGATTCATTGTTTCTCGATATGACTGGGATAACATCACAACTGGAAGTACCTTTACAGCTACACCAGAACAAAAAATAACAATTGAACATGGGCTCAATGTTACAGGGCCTGGAATCCACTGTTGAATAGCTATGCAATAGGCTATCACTCGGTTCATGATCAGTTTGAATCTTATTTAGCAAATCCACAAAACAGGATCCATAAACCAAACGAGTAGGCGCATAGGCGTTTTTTTATTGCCGTAGAAAGGGGTGAAGTCATGGCAGACAACGGAGTAACAATCTCACCAAAAGAGATGTATGATCTGATCCAAGAGGCAATGAAAAGTCTGCAACGGATCGAGTCCCGGTTGGAGGTACTTGAATCAAAAATGGAATCTGCTAATAAAGTGGATGAGCGCAGCCAGGAGGCTTTGGATAAAGCGGAAGATGCTTTGGCACTAGCCGAAAGAATAGAACATCGCATATGGTGGGTTGCAGGGGTAATCATAGCAGAAATTATCGTAGGCGCTATTACAGCGCTTTTTTATTTTGCCCAGAGAGGATTAGGAGGTTGATAAAATGATAACTTTTGATGTGGCTTTAGTTCCGATCATCACTGGTATTGTCCAATTAGCGAAATTATCGGGGTACTATTACGGTGTACTAAGAAACAAGATCGTGGCAATGATCCGCGAAATTAACATGGCAGTGGTTCGTCAGCTTTGGTATGCAACGGAATAGTCAGATTTAATTAGATGGCAAAAGCAATAAAACCAGGTACGCGACCTTATTTCACAAAAATTAGACATTTTTTTGGCGGTTCGCTATCAGCGCCAAAGCGGGAAGAGTGCTAGTTTGTCGAAAATATTAAATAAATTATAAGATTTATTTTTATTTTAAATTAATTGACTATATAAATAATATTAATTATAATATATCTTGTATTAGATATATGCAAATATCTTTTCTGGGAGGTAGTGAGTATTGATTTTGAAAAAGAGTTTTAAAATCCTTGCTGTATTTTCTGTGTTAGTAGTTTTTAGTTTTTTTTCTGTAACTAATCTTAGTCTTGCTGATGAAAAATTAAAACCGGAGGTGAAGGCTAGCACTAATTCGGTAGAAATTTATTTTAATCTAATAGGAGACCAGTTTGAAGTGCTAAAAGGTGATAAACTAATAAAGAAAGGTAAAGTAAATAAGCCTATTATAAATAGTTTAACCACGGTAAATAGAGATAAAATAGTATTAAATAATCTTGATAGCAATACTCCTCAACGTTTTAAAGTAAAAGCTATTAAAGATAATAAAGAAATAGAGGGGGTTATTATTGAAACCTCGACATTACGATCTGAAAAAGATAAAGAACCAATAAAAAATAGCCCTCTAAAAGATTCACATCTTACGACTATTATCAAGAAAAATGAGGTTAACTTAACTTGGGCAGGAGTCCCAGATGACGACAATGTATATGAAATATACAGAAATGGAAAGTTGGTAAATACAGTAAAAGGAAATACATATGTCGACAATACCGTATTTCCTAATAAAAAATATTTATATGAGATTGTAGGAAAGACGAGAATTAGTAACGACGAAATTAAACAAAAGGAGAAAAAATTAAGAGAAAATAAAATTTCCTATAACAAAAAAGATGAAGAAGACCTTTTTTATGTAAGTAATCGAGTATATAAAAATGTAGATACATCAGGTGAATATTCTACGGCGGCCGCCCCCCCGAGTGGATATGGTCACTTGTTGAGATACCAAATTTTCATCCCTGACCCAAAAGCTGCTAATCTTTCAGCATCAGCATATAAGTGGCCATTTTTCAAAGGTGACAACAGATATAAATATGATTGGTACAGTAACAAATATAGAACAAGAGTAGATGTTTATGCACTTTTTAACTATAACCCAGCAAAAGTTGTAATTCGAAAAAGTGTTAACCCCACTGTGGCATACGATTGGCATATGAGAGAGGCAAAAAGACAACCGGCCGATCTATCTAATGTCAAACTAACAGCAAGTGGAGGCGGAAGTGATTCTGGAGGAAGGTATGCAAATATTGGAGTGAGCCATGCTGTATGTGATCCTTTAGTAGAACCTAAAAGTGGCTGTCCCGCAGTAGATTATTGGTACAAAGCAAAAGTTTATGAAAATGGTAATGTGAGCGCAATAGGTTCTCACGATCAAGCTCCTTCCCATGAACTTTGGATGATAAATTACCCTGGAGATTTTGATGTACCTCTTCATACATTCTGGAATAAAGGATTAATAAGACTTATATCGATTTACCCCTCAGTAAATTGGTCATACTCATACTAACATGAAAGGATGTAATCACTTGTTAAGAGGTCTTAAAAAAACAATTGGGATTGTATTGGTTGGGTTAATGTTATTTATGGTACACTACAACTATGTTTCTGCTGAAACTACTTCAGTCACTTATTCTGGTAGTATAGACGGAAAAGCCATGCATACTTATATATTTAGTACTTCGGCAGAAGGTACCGTAACTATTGAAGATTTAGGAACTTCTAGTTCCTTAATTAGTTATCGTTTGGAATCAGAAGATGCACAAACATCATATGTAAGTGGTGATGTATTACCGGAAGGAAAATATATATTTAAGGTTAATTCAGAAGATACTACTTCAGGAAATTATAGCTATAGAATTAGTGGTGTCCCCTTTATCGGAACACCTGATAACACCTTACCAACCTTAAATGTAACTAACCCAACAGCCCCTTTAACTAGATTGAGCAAAGGTACTACAACTATGAATGTCACTGGTTCTACCAATGGAACGACTGCGAGTGTCTCTGTTAACAAAAATAATTACTCTATCTCAGGAAGCTTTACAAAAAGTGCAAGTTTAAGGTTCGGTTCAAATGCTATTAACTTTAAAGCTACTAATGCAAACGGTAATTCCATATTACAAAGTCATGAAGTGATTTCGCCAGGCTATAAACGACTAGCTGGAGCAGATCGTTTTGGAACATCTGTTGCTATCAGTCAAGAAGTTATTTCTTTTTTTGGATTGGAAGATAATGAAAAAACAATAGTTTTGGCCAATGCTTATAATTTTCCAGACGCTTTAGCCGGTGCTACAATAGCAACCAAAGAAAGTGCCCCCATTTTATTAACTTCAGCAGATACGTTAAATACCAATGTAAAAACGGAAATACAAAGAATTAGCCCAGTAAAAGCAATTATACTTGGGGGAACTGGAGCAATTTCTACTACAGTTGAAAATGAATTGAAAGCAATGGGAATAACAACTGTAGAAAGAATAGATGGAATCAATAGATATGAAGTAGCTACAAATATTGCACAGAAAATCGTAACTCCCGATACTGATACAGCAATTATTGTAACTGGAAAGGATTTTCCAGATGGTTTAGCAGTTGCATCTATTGCAGGGCAACTCCAAATCCCTTTATTATTAACAAAATCAACAACTCTTTCCAGTGAGGTATCGACATTTCTACTAAATAATCCTCAAATTAAACACTTTGTAATTGTAGGTGGAACTGTATCTAGTACAGTAGAAACTCAATTGCAAACTTACGGAACAGTTGATCGGGTTGCTGGGGACAATCGATATCAAACAGCTACATTGACGGCGGATTATTTCAATATTACTCCTGATACTGTTACTATTGCCAATGGGCAGGACTTTCCAGACGCTTTATCAGGAACAGTATTAACAGCCCTTTTAAAAGGTCCTGTTTTATTGACACCTCCTACTTCGACGTCCGTTGATTTACAAAACTATTTTGAGAAGCATACGTTAGATATAGATAATATGTATGTTCTAGGTGGAACGGGTGCTGTTTCAGATACAACAGTTCAGACATTGAATCAATATATACAGTAAAATTTTCTGTCTTAAAAAATGTCGCTAAAAAATTAATTAACAATGGAGACATCTCCCTGACATAGCCGGTTTAAAATAAAACCGGCTATTGTCGGCTTTTATGCCGTTTAAATCTTTAATGCTACTCATGGTTTGGTCATCAAGTAATGTACCCAGACGATTATTCAAGGAAAAGGAGAAATTAATATGAGGAGTCTTCCGAGAAAGTTGTTTAGTGCTTTAATTACTTGGCTTATTTTTCTTAGTTTCAATGTTTTAAATGGGCTAATAAACTCCTTTCATAAGGAAGATATTATCTTTTTTACAATAATTACAGGTTTTTTCTCATTTTTAGGTATTTTTGGGTATGGGGTAGTATCATCTATTTGTATTGATTTTGTAGTAGACAGATATATTAAAAAATGGTCCTCGTTTCTTAAAGGAGTACTCTATATTTTATTTGGCATGATTGGTAATGCAATTTTCATGAATGATCTTTCTCGGTTTTTAGAGTTTCCATCTTTACCAGTAATTATTGCAATTATTTTTTTTGTTATAGATGAAGTATTAATGAAGTTTAAAAAAAAGAATAAATAGTAATGTCAGGCGTGTTGATTAGCCATCAATAGGAAGAAAAAAGGAAAAGACACCTCTTTGTTTAAAGGTTAAGTTGCCCACAAAACCAGAAAAGAGGTGTCTTTATGAAACAAGTTAACACTCTTTTCCGATCTTTACAATCATTTATTTGCAGGAAAGAGATTTCTGAAATACTAGAAATGGTAGATTATCGAGACCCAGCGCGAAAGTTTACAGTTCAGGAATTGTTGAAGTATTGGATCGCTTCCTCCATAGAAAAATGGAGTGGTTTTCGGGATAGCGAGGACAAAATGAAATCACATACGGATCTCGTAGCAGTAGATTATTCCACGCTTTCGAAGAAAGCGTAAGAAGTTCCTTATTCGTTCTTCAAAGAACTCTTTCATCTTTTTCTTGGCAAATGTAATCGAAGCACCCTTCGAAAACTGGATTTACCTATCCTCGCCACTGATTCGACTACGATGACAGTAGGAGCCGGAAGGCTCCCATGGGCTTACTATCGGGGTGAAAAAGCAGGTGTCAAATTGCATGTTTCCTTCGATGTGACTAGCTTGCTTCCGAAACGAGTGGAAGAATCAGTTGCGTTGCAACATGATTCCGAAGTCGCTTCCCAATTGCTAACGGGATCTCCCTCCATTTTTATTTGTGATCGCGGATATTCCAAATATGAACGAATGGATTCACTTCAAGAGGAGAACCATTTTTTTGTGATTCGCTTAAAGAAAAATACAGTGATTCAAGAAACACAATCCCTTCCTTCTATCGATTCCCATTCAAATATCGTAGGCGATGTAATGGCTTATGTCGGAACGGATTCTGTGAAGACGAAGAACCCCTTTCGAATTGTGAGTTTTGTAGATTTAGAAGGGAACATCATTCACGTAGCTACTAATTTACCAGTGAAGCCAGAAGTCATTGCCGACCTGTATCGGGCTCGTTGGCAAGTGGAGCTGTTTTTTCGTTGGATTAAACAGCATCTAAATGTAACTCGGTTGTTCGGAACCACTCCAAACGCTGTCTATGGCCAGCTTTATGCGGCTTTACTTGCTTATGCTCTCGTTCAGTGGTTGTATCTCCACACCCGCCCAGCCTACTGTTCGATCTCTAGAATCGATTTTTTCCGAAAGCTTTGGTTAAGGGAACTTCCAGCTTAATGGCTCCAAACGATCTATGAATTTCTACAGGCATGTATCCGGTATTTTTATCCTTAATTTTGGTAAATCAACACGCCTGGTGTTTTAATATCATTTTTTTATAAAACTCTTTTAGCCTAAAAATGTAAAAAACTTTAAGCTAAAGCTAGCCGTCGATCGGCTGGCTTATTTATTCTTTTTAAAGGTGTTGGGAGTTATCTATTTACAAGTCTTGGTCTTTGGTCAATTATTCTTTTTCCCTAAAAAGAAATAATTTCCTTTCTAACTCTTTGGTACATTATCGGGAAACATCTTATTTAAAGCATTTTGTAAGTGCCTTAGATCAAAGTCCCTGCGAAGAATTAAGACACATTGAGCGTGAGCGTCCATTGCCCATTCAAGATAAGGCATAAGTTCATCTGCATGCCGGCTGCTACGTAACCCTTCAAGCTCGTATCCTTTTAGATAGGACATATCATACCTGTCCTCTATTTTTTGTTCCGGCGTTGGAGTAGCTGCTTTCCGTTTAAGCCCGAACGCCGCAGCGATCCCCTTAGCATGGGCAACAGCTAACGCCTGGATAAAACCGGCCTGTTTTAAGTCGTCCGCGTTCCCTTCCGTATCAATAAAGCCGTTTTCTGTTAACAGAGCGGGCATTCTTGTATTCTTAATCACATAAAATCCGGCTTCTTTCTTGCCTCGGTCCTTCCATCCCTTTGCGTTGGTGACAGCCGTTACTGCGGCATGAATCTGATCTTGCGCTGTTCTGGACTTGGCGGATGCCGCCCGATATACATAAGATTCAAACCCGTTACCGCCGCCTGAGTTGATATGGATGCTCAGGAAAAAGTCAGCTCCCCAGCGGTTGGCCATCGCGCAACGGTCCGCCAGAGACAGGTATCGGTCGTCTTCCCGGGTGAGACGGACTTCCACACCCTCGTAATTGACCAATTCTTTTTTGATTGCCTTACTGATCGCCAGCGTCAAATCCTTTTCACGGAGACCATTCCCCATCGCTCCAGGATCGTTTCCACCATGACCTGGATCGATCATGATTTTAACTGTCATTAGGCATCCTCCTTATTTTTGTCCTTACCTTTTAGCACTTCTACTGCTTGCCGGACAACCGGTGGAACCGGCATTCCCAACCTTCCGCTATTCTCCAATATGCTAAGCGCTTCATTGGCAGCGACAAAAATTTATGTATTTGTTCCCGACTTGTTAGATTTATCATTAGGCTCTAGATCACAAGAACCCGAAATCTCAATAATCTCTCCAGATAAACATCAAGACAAAAAAATTAATCTAAGTGCATTGGGAATTCAACATAATGTAAAAAATGGAGAAGTTGGTAATAAACCTTTTATCAAAAGTGAAACTGATGAAATTGGTAATCAACCTTTAACCAATCCGGACAAATTACCTAAGTAGAAAACGAACAGGAACATCCGTTCGTATTTTTGATTATACCACTTTCCCCATGATAAGAAAAACAGGTAAAATCCAACAACAAAAGCCGGACAACGTGCCGGCTTCCTCACTCTCTGTACTTCCCAATGAGTGACCCTACTCATCTTTATCTGTGTTATACTTTCTAATGATCTTTTCTTTTTCATATTCTGATAATGAATCCCATAATGCCCAGATAATACTCTGCAATTCATCTACTCTACGTTGCCGTTCCTCATCGGTGATTTGGGGAGCGATGATTTCTATTCTTGTCTTTCCAATCGTGTACTGTCGATCCGTTTTACGACTTCCTTCTCCCTGCACGATCATCACCTCAATTATCTCTATGCAGGAGATGGAAGTGGACTGGCATGGAAAATTTACTATGTAAAAGGTGAACCTAATGGAAAGAGTCTGTATGTATCTCAGGAAATCCAGGGCAGACATTGAAGCTGAAGCCCGTGGAGAAGGGGAAACCCTTGCCAAGCATAAAAAAACTCTGCTTCAACTCGCCAAACAAAAAGGGTTGAACATCGTTAAGATCCGGCAAGAGATAGTATCCGGTGAAAGCCTTATTCACCGCCCCGAAATGATGAAGCTTCTTGAGGAAGTCGAAAATGGCCTTTATGATGCTGTTCTCGTCATGGATATGGACCGTCTTGGACGCGGGAATATGCGAGAACAGGGAATTATTCTGGAGACGTTCCAGAAATCCGGAACAAAGATCATCACTCCGCGAAAGGTTTATGATCTCCAGGACGAGTTTGATGAAGAGTACAGTGAATTCGAGGCGTTTATGGCCCGGAAGGAACTTAAGGTCATTACCCGCCGACTGCAGGGTGGTAGAATTCGGTCGATTCAGGATGGGAATTACATAGCAACCCGACCACCCTACGGCTATCAGATTCAGGAAGATCAAAAGGGTAGATACCTGGTTCCCGATCCAGATCAGGCCCCCGTAGTAAAACTGATCTTTGAATGGTATACGACCGATGACCCAAATGAGCGGTTGGGTTCAGCTAAAATAGCCAACAAACTAAATGAACTTGGATATCGTTCGTACACCGGAAACAAATGGACGAGTGCAAGCGTATTGGCAGTTCTCAAAAACGCAGTTTATGCCGGCCGGATTCAATGGAAGAAGAAAGAATACAAGAAGCCGTCAAATCCGTTAAAAAGACGAGAATCAAAGACACGTCCTCAATCTGAATGGATCGATGTTGAAGGAAAACATGAGCCGTTGGTCTCTATGGAGACATTTTTAAAGGCTCAGGACATATTAAAGAGAAGGTATCATCCTCCCTACCAGCTTGAAAACGGGATTACAAATCCGTTGGCAGGTATTATTAAATGCGGTAAGTGTGGAGCATCGATGGTTCAAAGGCCGTATACCAATCAAAAACCACATCTTATATGCTATAACAGATTCTGCGACAACAAGAGCACCCGCTTTGAATTTGTCGAGGCGCGCCTGATCGATAGCCTTGAAGATTGGTTGAGCGATTACAAATTGCAATGGGACAAAAAGAGTGCTGTAGATAACAATCAGAAAATCGAGCTTTACCAGGTGACAATTAAGAATCTGGTACAGGAACTCAAAAACCTGGAAACACAAAAAGGCCGTCTTCATGATCTTCTGGAACGTGGCATTTATGATGAGGAAACATATATCGAACGATCGAACAATATTGCGCACCGGATCAATACAGTTAGAGAGGCAATTGAAAAAGCACAACAGGAGCTTGAAGAGGAAACGGAGAGGATGCAAGCTCAAAACGAAATCATACCCAAGATTGAAAACGTCCTCCATCTTTATCGGGAGACAGATGATCCAAAAATAAAGAACACTCTCCTTAAAAGTATCCTTGACCATTGTGAATATAAAAAAGAAAAATGGCAATCGGGAGATGAGTTTTCCCTTAGACTTTATCCGAAAATTTAGGTATAATATTGCACAGATAAATAGTAAGGGGGAACTCATTCCCTTCCTTATCTGTGCCGATCGGATCATGCAGGGAAACATCTTTGCGGGCTTTTTTGAGCGATCGCAGATGCATGAGGATTTCGATGCTAATGTCATTAGTGTTGCGAAGGGATGATTAAAACGTGTAGATCTCTACACGGTCTTCAAAAACAACGATTTCCCTTACGACTTGTCGGATCAGTTCCCTTTTGTCTTCAAAGGTAAGATCATCCGTTCCCTTGACCAGATAATGCTCGGCAGCTTCTTTCATCAGTTCATACGTATAACAGATCTCATCATTCTGTTTTTTATGATCCTTTAAATCATGAATCTGCCTGATTAGCTCATCTTCCCGTTCCTTCAGCTCTCTGATTTCCTGGCGGATTTCTGCCTCCAGATCCGGTTCTTCCTGAAACATCTTAAACAGACGCTTTCTTCCTGCCCTGGCCTTTTCGATTTCTTTTTCTAACCTCTCAAGATCCGCTTCCTCAATAGATTTTGAGTTTGGATTGTCCGTTATACTTGCTGCAGCTACCGCAATCTCGTCAGGTTGATTCAGCCAATTGACAATCTGTTCCCAGACATGATGGTCAAGCTTTTCACAAGAGACCGAGCGACCGCATCCCGGATTCTTTGCCCCGGAAAAGTTTTTCCTGTCCGTATACTGAAACACATATTTTCCCCAGTTTTTTGCTTTACGGCCGGTCATCGTGTTTTTACAGTCGCCACATCTGAGAAGCCCGCTTAATAAATATGGATGCTTGCTTTTTTTGGCCCAACGCCTTCTCGATTCACTCAATAATTTCTGCGCATGATGAAAGGTAGTTTCATCGATAATGGCAGGGCAAGGGATCTTGATCCACTCTTCTTCGGGTCTCAACCGCATGGAAACCCGCTCTTCCGGATCTTTAAATTTGTTTCCCAACATCCCCTCCGTATTCCAACGATTCTGATAAAACTCCCCGATATAGGCTCGATTCATTAGCAATTGCCGTACCACCTGGCGATGCCAAACCGTTGCACCCCGTTTGGTCGGTATTCTCTTTTTAGTCAAATAATGGGCGATTCCATTCATGCCGTTCACTTGATCATTTGGTTTTGTGAAAAGATCAAAAATCAGCCGGACAACCTTTGCTTCCTCTTCATTAATAACTAATTGTTCCGTTTCTTTATCATAATCATAACCGTATATTTTGGGGTCTTTTACTACTTTTCCCTGGCGGGCTTTCTCTCTTCTTCCCCTGCTCATCCGTTCATTGATCTTGGCCTTCTCAAATTCAGATATGGCCCCACGCATGCTATAGAACAACTGGCCTTCCGGGGTTTTTGCATATTCCCCGTTAACGAAAACTAACTCAACCCCTCTCCTCTCAAATTCCTCCGAGATAATCAATTGGTTCATCAATTTGCGTGACAGCCGGTCCGGGTCCAAACAAACAACCTTTGTAATCAACCCTTTTCTGACATCTTCCCTCAATCTTGTCAAGGCTGGCCGGTCGAGAAACTCACCCGAAATCCCTTCGTCTACATATTCAATCGCATCTGTTGTTTGAGCTTTTTTCCGGCAATCTGATAATTGATCCTTGATGCTGTACCCTTTCCTGGCGGATTCCTCCGTACTGACACGGGCGTATATGCCGATCAACTTCAAGCTTCTCCTTTCGATATTTGTGCGTAAAATAACAGTAACAATCCATCCGAATCCGTTCAGTTGCTTCTCCCTCAATCATGATGACCTGCATCTGAAGCACCCCCTGCTATATGGGTATGCCGATGCAGCTTGTCAATTTGATTCTATATAGAAACATTCATCTGTTTGTGTGCATTTACATCCTTTCGATCAGCTTGCATTATGATATTGTAAAGTATGCATAGTTGTATCATGTACTTACCAAAAGGAGAGTGTAAATGATGCGTGAAACCTGTGTTCCAAGTGGTGTGGAGCTAAAAGACACCGGCTTTGGATACACGTTGTCCGTTATAGGTGGAAAATATAAAATGATCATTCTGTATTGGTTGTTTGAAAATAAGGTCATGCGGTTCAATGAGCTGAAGCGGCGGATCGGTACTATTTCCTTTAAAACGCTAAGCATCATGTTAAAAGAGCTGGAGACGGATGGCCTTATCATTCGCCAGGAGTTTCCCCAAATACCTCCAAAAGTTGAATATTCATTATCCGAACGTGGCCTTTCTCTCATTCCCGTGTTACATATGATGTGCGAGTGGGGAGAGAAAAACCGGTTGCCAGCTCCGGAAGCTTCACAGCGGTAGTCATTGCAATTTTGTTGAAATCAAAAGAAGTATCTCCTGAATCAGGAAATACTTCCTTTTTTGTAGCGTTCGCAAAGCGGACTTATTACAGGTTGTCAATAAAATTCAAATAATCTTGTGCGCTTTTATCCAATATGCTTGACCTCGTATTTTCTGCACCAGGCTGATTTTCACCAGGCTCATTTTCTGTTCCATAAAACGCAAAGAACGAACGATAATCTGCATTGCAGTACAGGAAGGTAGTTTCAAAAGGAGATAATAACTGTTCAAGTGTATAGCGATACCTTCCCTGTTCACTATAATCTTCTCGCTTGATTCCTGCAGACACACCTAAAGCAACTTTACGATGCTTTAATTGATGCCCAGTTGAACCGTATGCCCACCCATACGTTAAAACATCGTCAAACCATTTTTTAAGAAGAGGCGGACAATTAAACCAATAGATCGGGAACTGGAAAACAAGATTACCATGCGATTCAACCAATTTTTGTTCTTTTTCCACGTCGATGTTTTCATCAGGATAAACCTTATACAGTTCGTGTACAGTATACTTTTCCGGATATTTTTTGAGTTCCTCTACCCAGCGCTTATTGATGAGGGATGTTTCCATGCTAGGGTGTGCTACGATCACAAGAGTTTTCAAAGTTTTGTCCTCCTTATGAATTACTCATTTCACCTTGAGTATAAAGAGCACACCGCAAATAAGTAAGTACGCACATTTAGTCCAGGTACTTTCATGAAGGTGAGTGTGTCATCCCCCCTTCAAGTTGTTTTCAACTGACGGGAAACGATCGTTAAACAACCGACGCCAGTCTACTCAGAGGATAAACCAGTGTCAAAAGAAGACAATAAAAATGAATTCCTTCTGTTGAAGGGGAAATAAATGATGGATCATAACAAAAAAACAGCGGAGAAAAGGGGATACGATGACAAAGCGAACAGAAATCATAGCAGCTGGATGGAACTTTGACAACAGCTATGCCCGCCTGCCGGAAATATTTTTTTCCGAGGTTGACCCAACCCCGGTGCGCGCACCGAAGTTGGTCATCCTCAATGAACAGCTGGCGACATCTCTGGGATTGAACGTCGAGGCATTGCAAAGCAACGAAGGCATTGCGGCGCTGGCGGGCAACCGGATCCCCGATGGCGCTTTGCCGCTTGCCCAGGCTTACGCGGGACATCAATTTGGCCATTTCACCAAATTGGGGGACGGTCGGGCCCTGCTGCTCGGCGAGCAGATCACGCCCCGTGGAGAGCGGATGGATATTCAACTCAAGGGTTCAGGCAGGACTCCTTACTCCCGCGGGGGCGATGGCCGGGCGGCACTTGGACCGATGTTGCGCGAATACATCATCAGCGAAGCCATGTATGCGCTTGGCATTCCCACGACCCGCAGCCTGGCCGTGGTGACGACCGGTGAAGAGATTATTCGCGAAACGCTCTTGCCTGGCGCCATTCTGACCCGCGTGGCTGCCAGCCATCTGCGTGTCGGCACGTTCCAATATGCAGCGAACTGGGGAACGGTGGACGATCTCCGTACCTTGGCCGATTATGCCTTAGAGCGGCATTTCCCCGGTTTTGACGAAGTGGAACACCGCTATCTGTTCCTTCTTCAGGAGGTGATCAAGCGTCAGGCTGCGCTGGTCGCCAAATGGCAATTGGTTGGCTTTATCCACGGCGTGATGAACACCGACAACATGACCATCAGCGGGGAAACCATTGACTACGGCCCCTGCGCCTTCATGGATACGTATGACCCGGCTACGGTATTCAGTTCGATCGACATCCAGGGGCGCTACGCTTACGGCAACCAGCCTCCGATGGCCGGATGGAATCTCGCTCGATTTGCCGAAACCTTGTTGCCGTTGTTGGATGAAAGTCCAGAGCGAGCAGTCGAACTGGCCCAAGAGGAGGTTTCCGGTTTCATCCAATTGTACCGAAGCGAATGGCTTGCAGGAATGCGGGCGAAACTGGGGTTATTCAATGAAGAAATCGAAGATGAATCCCTGATTGAAGATCTTCTCAAAATGATGCATAAGCATCGTGCGGACTATACCAATACGTTCCTCGCATTGACTTTTGACCGGACAGAGGACAGCTGCTTGTTCGGGAGCCCGGAATTTGCCGAGTGGCATAAACGTTGGCAGGCGAGACTGGACCGGCAGGCGGAATCCAAAAAAGATTCCCACCAGTTGATGCGAAACAATAACCCGGCGATCATTCCCCGGAACCACCGGGTGGAAGAAGCGCTGGAAGCCGCAGTTAATGGGGATACCCGCGTCATGGAGCGTTTTCTTGATGTCCTGTCCAGACCGTATGCACATACCCCTGATCAGGCTGAATACGCCAAACCTTCGGAATCAACCACCCCGTACCGCACCTTTTGCGGAACGTGAAAAAATGAAAAACCGCCTTCTCCAGATTTTTGGGGGCGGTCTTTTTTTTGCTTGATGATGTTTGATCCATTGCGGCAAAATCGCCACTTTTCCCCCTTCGATTTTCGTTTTGCCTCTCTGTTTTTTTCTTATAACCCCCACCGTATCCCCTTTTCACAGAGAGCTTTATTCTCCGATATTCCACCCACCGCATCCCAAGACTTCTTCATGCGATGTCGCCGGCATCCCGTCTCCTTTCTTCCTTATACGAGGTTTCCGGACTTTTGAACGGGTAATCGGGTCTGAAGCATTTTCATGTCAGGAAGGGTTGAAAATCACCGGGAACGAATATTCTTATATCGAAGGGCAGACGTATTTTTAAGAAATAGCGAGAGGAGTCTTTTTATGAACTTTAACTTGCAAGAAACTATTGAAGTGCTGGAACGTACCCCTCAATCAATCGAGTATTTCTTATCTGGTTTATCTGATGGATGGTTGCTTGTGAACGAGGGCGAAGGAACCTGGAATGTTACGGAAGTCATTGACCACCTGATCGAAGGAGAAAAAAATAATTGGATCCCCAGGGTAGAAATGATTCTTAAAGAAGGAGAAAATAATACATTCCCCACATTCGACCGTTTTAGTCACCTAAAAGAAAATTCAGGAGGAACCATCGAAGAAAAGTTGCTCGAATTTAAAAATATGCGGAAACATAATATATCAAAGTTGAAAAGTCTATTGGAAACTGAATCGGATCTGGAATTAACCGGTATTCATCCGGCATTTGGTGTCGTTAAGTTAAGAGAATTGCTTTCTACTTGGGTTGTTCATGATTTGACGCACATTGCTCAAATTGTAAGAGTAATGGCAAAGAGATACCGCGAAGATGTCGGACCTTGGATAGAGTATTTAGGTATATTAACTAAATGATGAACGATTTAAAGGAGCCCTAAAAACGAAGTTGGACAGCTTCTGGGGGTTACGGGTCGGGAAATCAATTTGAAGCGGTGGTGCATGAAAGTCATGTATAACCGCTGAACAAAGGCCTTGGACTTTATGTTTGTTTTAATATTTCGGACTGCGATAAAAACCATCCATGATCAGGAGAGAGAAAATGAAGAACCTGCAGAGCATTTTCTTAAACCAACTGCGTACTAGGCGTACTCTGGTCACCATCTATCTCATGAACGGATTCCAGTTTCGGGGAGTTATCGTCGGTTTTGATACATTTACGCTAACCGTCCAGATTACAGGCGGAAAGCAACAGTTGATTTATAAACATGCCATCTCCACTATTATCCCAGCTGAACCTGTGTCCATGGGTCAGGAGCCGGGGGAAGGGTGATTGGACAACAAGCCATTCCCGGATGAGCGGGAGTGGCTTTTATTCATTACCCCTTCTATTTGGGGAAAAGAGAGTCTATTTAATAAATAGGAGTGTGGACTCTATGATGTTCTTAGCAGCGGAACCTTGGTATCTCAATTGGGACATGTGGGGAGCAGTTGGACAAGCTCTCGGAGCTCTGGGGACGTTCTATGCGGCTTGGCTAACCTATCAAGTGTCCAAACGGTCAGTGGAAATGGCATCTAAATCCAATGAGATTGCGGAAAAATCATTTAATTTTGCACAAGAAATCCATACGCCCAAACTGACATTATCTTTTACTTTCCAACAAAAAGAGTCTACGGGTGAACTTGAATACATCCGATATTTTGCTACCAACTCGGGAAACGTTCCCATTCCGATCCAGGGCATTAACTTTTATCAAATTTTTGACGATGGTACGGTCAAAAACTATGATCAAGACTGGGATCATCCATTTATCTTACAACCTGGTGAAATTCACACAAAAGAGATAGATTTAGATATTTTACGCCAATCTCTCCAGTCACTGGATGAAGAAGTGAATTATTATCGGATTCATTATTATGATACGTTGTGGAGAAATAACTGGTATAGTCAAATTACCGTTCTCCACGACCGGAAAAATCAGCAGACGAAGTATTACTTTACGAACGGACCGATCTCTCCTTCCCAGCTCAAGAATCCGAGAATTGTAGAACCTATGCGAATTACAAAATGAAAAAAGCATTAAAGGGAGAGGCAGTTAAGACCGGATTTGGTGCCATTGCTCCGACTGCCCCATTGATCCGTCCAACCTCAGTGATAAAGTGCTATTTACCCAAATCATGTAATAGGAGCCGATTCGATAAAATTGAATCGGCCCTTTTTGTTGAATTAACTTGTAGGTAAAAGATCCCTGCCCACACCGACTAAACTTGTCCTACCCAATCATAGTTCCCAAATACCCAGGTGTTCCTTCGCGTATTCAAAGCCAGACGAGATCGCCACCAAATTATCTTTAGAGATTACTCATGGCATGGCCTTTTTCCGAAGTAGAATTTTTCTATACATCCCATTAAAAAGAACAGGTAAATCGGCTTCAATCGAAACGTAGTTCCGAACAGGCATGACGATGTTTTCAAACCGCCGGCCAATGTCAGTCCCAAGCACAGCCACGATCGGCCGAATCATTCGTTTAAAAATCGACAGCGTCTGATTTGATGGGACAAACTTATCGAATATGATGATTTGCCCACCCTGACGTGTTACACGAATGATTTCCTTCATACAGCGAATTGGATCAGGGACCACCGACAGAATCAAGTTAGCAATGACCGTATCAAAAGAGTTAGAGGGAAAAGCCAGGCTTTGGGCGTCCATCTCCAAAAAAGTGATGTTGGACGAGCAAAATTTCTGTCTGGCTTTATAAAGCATATCCGTTGATAAGTCTATGGCGGTAATCTTCATATCATGATTGATCATAAACGGAAGATCTGCTCCTGTTCCTACTCCGACTAAAAGTGTTTTTTGACCTGACTCAAATTCAATATCCTCAAATACCTTTTCCCTGGCATCCAAAAACATACCCGCATTAAAAAACAAATCGTACAAAGGCGACCAAAGCTTATACACTGCTTTATTCCAGCGGTTATCCAAGGTTATCCCTCGTTTTTAACAGACGTAACCCATTCAATGTAACGATGAGAGTTGCACCCATGTCTGCAAATACAGCCATCCATAGAGTGAGCCACCCAGGCAGGATGAGAAGCAGAGCTAATGCTTTGACCGCCAAGGAGAACGTAATATTTTGCTTAATAATCCGGAGCGCCTGGCGACTTAATCGGATGGTAAATGGCAGTTTTTTCAGATCGTCTGCCATGAGTGCAATATCCGCCGTTTCGAGCGCCGTATCCGTTCCGGCTCCGCCCATGGCAATCCCAACGGTTGAAGCGGCCAACGCCGGAGCGTCGTTCACACCATCTCCCACCATTGCCACTTTGGAACCGTCGGCCCGGAGTTGTTTAATCAATTCTAATTTATCTTGAGGCAACAGTTCGGCTTGAACTTCCCCCACTCCTAATTGTTTTCCGACGGCTTCCGCAGTGGTCCGGTTATCCCCGGTCAACATGACTGTCTTCTTGATCCCCAGCTCATGCAACTGTCGAATCACTTCTTTACTGCTTTCTCTTTCTTCATCCGCTACGGCAATAAGAGCCAGCATTTCGCTTCCGGTACCCAGTACCATCACGGTTTTTCCTTGTTTTTGCAGGCTAAGAACGGTTTTCTTTGTCTCATCTGGAATACCGGCTGGCATAAGTTCTTCAAATAATGCAGGACTGCCGATGTAGTACAAGACACCATTTACCTTCGCTTGCACTCCTTTTCCCATGAGAGAAGAGAAATCCTCGACCTCCTGAACGGGAATGTCTTCTTCCTCCGCTTTTCGCAGGATAGCCGAAGCCAGTGGATGTTGTGAGTTTTTCTCAATCGATACCGCAATACTCAACAATTCTTTTTCTTTGTGGGATATAAGTGAAACAAAGTCTGTCACCACCGGAACTCCGCGTGTTAAAGTGCCTGTTTTATCAAAGGCAATGATGGAAAGGGCTCCGGCTTCTTCCAAGTGAATCCCGCCTTTGATCAGCACCCCGTTTCGTGCGGCATTTCCGATGGCCGTCACAATGGATACCGGAGTGGAAACCACCAATGCGCACGGACAACCAACGACCAGGAGGGCCAATCCCCGATAGATCCAATCACCCCAATCCGCTTGGAACCAGAGTGGCGGAATCACGGCAACCAGGAAGCCGGCAATCAGAATCAAAGGCGTATATATCTTGGCGAAGCGATCAACAAAAGCTTGAGACGGAGCCCGTTCCGCTTGAGCTTCTTCAACCAAATGGATGATCTTTGCAATCGTCGTATCTTCCACTCGTTTGGTTACTTTGACCTCCAACAAGCCTTCCCCGTTTAAAGTACCGGCATATACTTCATCACCAACGTTTTTTGCTGCCGGGATCGATTCTCCGGTAATCGGAGCTTGGTTGATCGAAGAACTTCCTTTGACAACGACTCCATCCATGGCCAGTTTTTGCCCTGGCTTCACGATCATAATATCTCCGATGCGGATCTCAGCGACTGGAACCATGATCTCTTCGTCCCCACGGCGAATCAGAGCCTGTTTAGGAGCAAGATCCATAAGTGCTCGAATCGACTGACGGGCTTTATCCATGGAGTAAGTCTCCAGCGCTTCACTGATGGCAAAGAGAATAACTACGGTTGCCCCTTCTCCCCACTCACCAATGGCAGCAGCACCCAAGATGGCAATGGTCATCAGGGTATACATATCAAATTGGAGTCGTGTTAGATTCAGTAATCCTTTTCGGAATAAAGCGTATCCCCCAATCAACATGGACAGGAGATAGGAAACGACAGAAGGAATGCTTTTTTCTCCATAAGATTCACCCATCAACCCGCCAAGAAGGAGAAATACCAACGAAACACCAACTTGAATGGCCTCTCTTCTCTTCCAAAAGGGCTCTCTCTCCATACGCACTTCTTGATTTTCCGGATAAATCTTCAGATTCTCAAATGCGCCCGCCTTCTCCAGATCTTTTATGGAAGGCTCGCCATATACAGTGATTTTAGAGGCCCCGAAGTTGACTTGGGCATCCCTTACACCGGGCAGTTTTTTGACATTTTCCTCAAAATGAGCCGCGCAACCGGCGCAAGTAAACCCCAGGACACGGTACACTTTTTTATCTTGGACTTGCTCCATCTGTGATCAACTCCTTACGATGGGCAAATGCCAGTTGGACAAGTTGTTTTACATGATCATCATCCAGAGAATAAAAAACGAGTTTTCCTTCTTTCCGATACTTCGCCAAGCCCATCGTCCGGAGTAAGCGCAAGTGATGAGAAGCAGTGGCCAAGGAGGAATCAATAATATTTGCTACGTCACAGACACAGAGCTCATCCTCTTGCACCAATGCATATGCAATTTTTAAACGAGTCGGATCTGCGAGTGCTTTAAACAGTTGTGCTGTATCGATCGGATCCACAGTTGCTAGTGAAGCTTGAACCCGTTTCACTTTTTCTTCGTCATAACAATAAATTTCACAATGGTCTTTACTCAAAGGATCACCCCTCGCTTTAATAATCAAACGACTATTTGATTAAAGTATAAAACGGAATCAACCCATGGTAAAATGATTATTTGATTATGATATTAAAAGTCCTTACCCGCTCGAACATATCAAGCGAGTTGGCGACTGCGTGATTGATTTAGAAAATCCCTGAAAATCAAATTGAACGGCTATGGGCTGAATCCGGCTTCACGAAGATAACCCCGTTTTTTTCTACCGGACTTTTTGCGGGATGGGTTTGCCATGCGGAATGATTGATCGCAGAATCAGCTGCTATTCCTTGTCTATAAGCATAAGCAATGAAATTACAGAAAACACACAAGTTCCAATACCGTTTTGAAAAACGGATCTTAAGAGAGCAATCTCTTGTGGCAAAAAGATAGTGCCTCATCTAACCGTTTAGAATTGATTATATAGCTTTTTTTTGACTATTTTTGGGTAAAATGGTGCTTTACAATCCAGAAGGCAGAGGAGTAAGATTTATCTCAAATTCAATTGGATAATGCCTGCAAATCGCTGAATCCCACCCGATGGGAACGGGGGAACCAACATATGGGGTGAATCCTAAGGAAGTGTTTGTCTTCCACAGGTAGGGTGACTCTCAACACCCGAATCCGTCAGCTAACCTCGTAAGCGTTGTGAGAGGGGGAACGACGTGTGTGAAACCACGGAAAGAGTCTCTCTTTTTTGTGGTTTTTTTTATGCCGAAGGGGAAGGATAGGTCAAATACGACGAACCGATGCACAGCTCAAATGATGTTAACTGATTTCATATCAGCTCATTTTGTGTTCATACAAAGAGCAATTGAATAAGCCGAGAGTAAGGGGAAGTTTTTATGTTTAGTAAAATCAAACGTATTTTGATTGGAAGACCGCTCCGATCCAATGAGTTACAATCTCAAAAATTAAGCAATTTAAAGGCTTTAGCGGTTCTTTCCTCTGATGCCTTATCTTCTGTAGCCTATGGGCCGGAACAAATTTTAATTGTGTTGGCAACTATTAGCGTATTGGCATTCTGGTATTCACTACCCATCGCTGTCGGAGTGCTTATTTTATTGACCGCTTTGATCCTATCCTATCGTCAAATTATTTACGCCTACCCGAATGGCGGGGGCGCCTATATGGTAGCCAAAGAAAATTTGGGGACGAACTTTGGTTTGATTGCCGGAGGATCGTTATTGGTCGATTATATCTTAACAGTTGCGGTGAGTGTTTCAGCAGGTACTGATGCGATTACTTCTGCGTTTCCGATCCTTCATCCATTTACGGTGGAGATTGCTGTAGGTATTGTGGCAATCATTACACTCTTAAACTTGAGGGGACTAACCGAATCGGCTTCCATTTTAGCTTATCCCGTTTATTTATTCGTTTTGGCTCTTCTCATATTAATTGTTGTTGGTCTCTATCAGATATTGACTGGACACGCGCCGGCAAATGCCCATACGGCGATTGGAACACCTGTGATGGGGATTAGTTTGTTTCTCATATTAAAAGCATTTTCCTCGGGTTGCTCTGCATTAACCGGGGTTGAGGCGATCTCCAATGCGATTCCCAACTTCAAAGATCCGGCCCCTAAAAATGCAGCATTTACCCTGGCCGTTATGGGAGTTATTTTAGGCGTGCTTTTTTCTGGAATCGTCTTTTTGGCCTATTGGTATGGGATTACTCCTTCAGAAACAGAAACCGTGTTATCCAAACTAGGCTCATCCGTTTTTGGGAGAAATGCTGTGTATTATTATATTCAGGCCACAACGGCCCTGATTTTGGTATTAGCAGCGAATACAGGCTTTTCGGCGTTTCCTTTACTTGCGTTTAATCTTGCGAAAGATAAATTTATGCCAAGAGCCTTTACCGTTCGTGGGGACCGCTTAGGATATTCAAACGGCATTGTTACTTTGGGTTTAACGTCGATCCTCTTAATTATCGCTTTTGAAGGAAATACGGAAAATCTGATTCCTCTCTATGCGGTTGGAGTGTTTATTCCATTTTCTTTATCCCAGACGGGAATGGTTGTCAAATGGATCCGGTCAAAACCAGAAGGCTGGGTATCCAAATTGATCGTCAGCCTGTTGGGAGCTTTGATCTGTTATGTGATTTTGATCATTTTCTTTATCACCAAGTTTGAACATGTGTGGATGACTCTGATCTTTATTCCGCTGTGCGTAATGATTTTCCGTAAGATTCATCAGCATTATCTTGCTGTTGGCGAACAATTGCGAGTCAATTTAGCTCATAAATTAATCGATATGGAAAACGCCAAAAATGTGGTGATCGTTCCTGTCGCCGGAATCACAAAAGTGGTTGCCCAATCTCTCGTTTACGCCAAATCCTTATCAGACCATGTAATGGCGGTGTATGTAGCCTCTAGCCCTGAGGCGATGGATCGCATGGAAAAAGAATGGGAAAATTGGCAAACAGGTGTGAGACTCGTGACATTATACTCCCTCTATCGGAGTGTTCTGACACCATTAAGTGAATTTATTGATACAGTGAAAGCACAAGCGGATCAATCAGGAGCCACAGTTACGGTCATCATGCCTCAATTTATAACAAAAAAATGGTGGCATAGTTTCCTTCACAACCAATCGGGTTTCCTCATCATGGCTTACTTGCTCAGAATGAAAAACGTCAATATCACCATCGTTCCCTATCATCTTAAAAAATAGTTAGAGTAAAGAGGGATAAGATAAAAATAAACAGACTGATCTTCGAAAAGCATCAGTCTGTTTTTCTATTTTTGGAGCAAATAACCGCAAAATCAGATTCACTTTTTCCTATTATTGGACAGATGCTCCTTCTCCCCAATTACGATCACGTTTCGTCTTGTCATCCCAGGGTGAAGGCAGTACTCAGTCACTGATCCCCACCGATGATGGCACAAGCTGACATGATTTCTCTCCTCTCGCAACTGCCAAATCTGATGCGGGATTTCTCGTCTTTTGAAAGAATGATCAAATTACATTTATTTTTGGAAGGGTTGGCATTCACCGGGAACGAATACTCTTATGATCCTGAGAAAGAGAGAGGGGAGATACATATGCTTGGAGCGGGGCCGGGAAAAGGATGATTTGTAAACATGAACAGAGATGTGGAGGTACATGTTATGGCAGATGAGCTTTTCGAGAATCCGCGTCTGGCTGCAATCTATGACTTCTTTGATTCTGACCGTTCCGACCTCGATGCTTACGAGGCCATGGTCAACGAATTTGGTGCTCGTTCCGTGCTCGACATCGGCTGTGGAACCGGAACTTTTGCCTGTCGTCTCGCTGCCAGGGGCATCAAGGTGACTGGAGTTGATCCAGCCGCAGCCTCTCTCCATGTGGCTCAAATGAAACCTTGGAGTGACCGTGTCGAATGGATTCACGGTGATGCCTTATCCATTCCCCCTTTGGCGGTGGACCTCGCGACGATGACAGGCAACGTTGCCCAAGTTTTCCTGACCGATGAAGAGTGGATGGGGACCCTCCGTGCAGTACGTGCGGCGTTGCGACCCGGCGGACGGTTCGTGTTTGAATCGCGGGACCCCAAGGCACAGGCGTGGCTGGGATGGAACCGGGAGAACACCTACCGCCGCGTTGTGGTGCCCGGCTGTGGCACTGTCGAGGGATGGGTCGACGTCACCGATGTACAGGGGTCTTTGGTGTCCTTCCGGACGACTTATATCTTTGAGAGCGATGGTGCCGTGATCACATCAGACTCGACATTGCGCTTCCGAAGCCGCGAAGAGATGACTAACTCGCTCCTGGATGCGGGCCTGTCCGTGGATGAAGTCAGGGAAGCTCCCGATCGTCCGGGACTTGAATTTGTCTTTATCGCCCGTCGCCCGATGGCTTAGGTGCGGGATTGGGCTACCATCTGTACACTATTGACATTAGAATCTCGTTTTCAATGCATCGGGCTGCATAAGTGGCCAGCTTTGTTCCTTTATTGGGCTGATAAGATTCAATCGCTTTGATCAGACCGATGGTTCCGATCGAGATCAGATCTTCCGTATCTTCCCCCGTATTTTCAAATTTTTTGATATTGTCGACTTGAGTCGATGTTCCTATGCTTGATTAAGGTATCCAGATATCCGGCACAAGTGATTTCACACTGCGTTTGATCCTCGTTAAAGCTGAGGCGGATCTCATCAAGCAACAATTGGATGATCCTTCTTTTCTTATCAAAAGGGAGATCCGCTTCATGATGGACCAATTTCTCAACGTAATCCATTACCTGGGCCACTTGCTCCTCATGCCGGTTTTTCACATTTTCACTGAATTGTACTTGCAATGCTTCCGCTTCTGTCCGCAACGCTTTCAGCTCTTTATTGATCACGCTTAAATCCCGGGTCATCTCTTCTTCCGAAATGACTTCACGTCTGAACATGATTTTCACTTTTTCCCGCTCTTTTTCCTTGTGCTTGATTTTCCCTTTGAGCACTTCCATCGTCTCCTTCAACTGATGATTCACGCTTTCTGCCGATTTCTCAAACTGGGTCACAATCGTATCCCGATCTGCCACTGTTTGCAGAATCAGATTCCATATGTATTCTTCGATCGATTCAGCCCTCAGTGTAGGGGCCGGACACTTTTGACCCCCTTCTCCGTATTTCCTCGGATTTTTGTTTGGACAGCGATAGCAGCGGTATTTTTCCCGTTGACCGGTTTGTTTGTTTCTTCTTCCGGTATAAGTGGTTCCATTCCAGATCCGGCCGCAATGCCCGCAACGGATGATGCCTTTCAATAAATAGTTGTATTTGGCATTTCCGGTATTGGTGAGATTTTTCCGGCGCTGCTCCTGGGCCAGCTCAAATAAGTCTTTATCGATGATCGCAGGGACTTCTGCATTTACCCACTCCGATTCATCACGGTATTCATAGATTTTTTTGGGATTACCGCTTTTGGTTTTTTCCCCTTTTAACTTCTTGGTTTTGCGTCTGTTATAGAGATAAATGCCGATATAAACTTGATTCGTTAAAATGCGGCTGATCGACGACTGATGCCAGTGCTTGCTTTCTTTTCTCTTGGGCATCACTCCCAGCTGAACCAAGCGGTTTCCGATTTCTCTGAGCGTTAAGTGATCGTGGACATACCACTTATAAATCTTTCTAACAATCTTCGCTTCTTCTTCATTAATCACCAATTTTCCGTCCACCAGGTCATAACCGAACGGCGCACATCGCATAGGCATGATTTTATTTTGCTTTTCAACGGCTTTGAGCCGGCCGCGACTCGTTCGTTTTCTGATCATAGACAGCTCATACTGGGCAATGGCGGATTGCAAGTTAAAAAAGAGTTGACCTTCCGGGGTATTCCGGTACTCGGTATCGCAAAAAATGAGTTCCACATTTTTCCGTTCAAACTCCCTGCATACAATGAGCTTATCCGTCAAATCACGGCTCAGACGGTCAGGATGGGCACAAATC
This sequence comes from Lihuaxuella thermophila, assembly GCF_900110165.1. Taxonomy (GTDB): domain Bacteria; phylum Bacillota; class Bacilli; order Thermoactinomycetales; family Thermoactinomycetaceae; genus Lihuaxuella; species Lihuaxuella thermophila. The sequence goes on along the minus strand of NZ_FOCQ01000001.1, from coordinate 327,515 downwards.
ACATGAGATATTTTGCCAGCCGCCACATCTTGCCTTAAACGGTCCATTTCCGGCCGCTGGATGTCTTCTCCCGATGCCCCGTTTTCTTTGTATACTTCAATCTGATGCAATCCTAATGCATGCGCTTTATGAATGCACATTTCTATTTGTGTATCAATACTTGTCCCTTCCGAGGCTTGTTGTTCCGTCGACACCCGGGCATAGACTGCAACCTTCATCCGTGTACCTCCCCTCACGCCGGCGAAAAATGAATCAAACTGGCTGACGCCAGTTTGATTTAGTCTTTTAAAGCTGTTTCAATCAACAGATGGACCACTTTTTCTTTCGCGCTGAACGCTTTTTCCACTTCTTCACGTGATTTTGTCTCACCGTTTTCAACCACAATAAACCGGATCTTCCTCCGACTGTGATGGTTCATGTTTCATGCACCGCCTTCAAGCCATCTGATTGAAATATATGAAAAAAATCAGTTGTCCTATAACCCGCTGCCGAGTGATTGAAAACCATAAAAAAGAAACCAGGCTTCTCATGCGAACTTCAGCCTGGCTTCTCTCGCAGGGAATTGTTATAGATTTGTAGGAGACGACTTCGTTCACAGCTTAGAACGATCTATGGCTGAACAGGTATATCATGACTGTCCGCTTCCATCAAGTACAGACGGATGTCCGGTAATTACACGCTTATCCTGAGGAGATGTATCCGTCATCTTCAAACAGGGATTCCTTCAGCGGGAGCAGTCTCAAGAAGGGCTTTAGATGCGGAAACGTCTATCTTCTAAACATGCACCGGCACAGGGGAATGGGGAACACCAGCGATGATTTTTGAACCACCCCTTCCGCTCCCGCCAGTATGCAGTCCAGATCCCGATGACCAAAGCAACTTAGAAATAGTTGCTCGTAATCCCTCCGTCAATGGTGATCACGGAACCATTGGTCCAATCGGATTCATCCGAAGCAAGGTAAATCGCACAGTGAATAATGTCCTCCGGACGGCCAAAACGCCCGCTGGGTTGACGGCTGAGGCGGACACGGCGGGCTTCTTCATCTTTCAACAGCCATTCCGTCAACAAAGGAGTTTCAATCGGTCCGGGGCAGATGACATTGCTTCGAATCCCTTTGGGCCGGAACTGGATGGCCAAAGATTTGGTCAACGAAATCACTGCTCCTTTGGATGCCGTATAAGCGTCCTGAGGGACACTGCATCCGACCAGCGCGACAAAGGAAGCAATATTGATGATCGATCCCTTCCCCTGCTCGATCATTTTAGGGATCGTGTATTTGCAGGTAAGAAAAATCCCCCGGACATTGACGGCCATGACTTGGTCCCACACCTGCACAGAAGTGTCAATCACAGAGTGATCCGCTTCCGGCATAATTCCCGCATTGTTGTACAGAACATCCAGCCGTCCGAACCGTTCATGGGCACTTTCCACAGCCTGTTTCACACTGGCTTCATCCGCGACATCGCAGGGAAAGTATGCAGCTTCCCCCCCTTGTTCCACAATCGTATCGGCCACTTGTCTCCCTGAGGTCTCATTTAACTCGAACACAACGACCTTCGCCCCTTCTTCGGCGAACATCTCTGCCGCCCGCTTGCCCATTCCGCTGCCGGCCCCGGTGATGACAGCAACTTTCCCTTTTAAGCGCATATTCGGTCCCCTTTCCGTCCTCCGCTTAAATTCGCTCAAAATAACGCTGTTTTTCCCAATTGGTGACCACCCGTTCAAAGGCCTGTTGCTCTACTTTGGCAACATGGAGATAGTGGGAGGCGACTGCCGGTCCCAACGCTTTTTGGACAAACTTGCTTTCAGCAAATGCGACGATGGCTTCGTTCAGCGAGGCGGGCAGACGCTCTGTACCGGATCGGTCGTATCCATTGCCGTCACAAGCCTCTTCCAACTCGTAGCTTTGTTCGATTCCTTCCAGCCCGGAAGCGATCAGTGCCGCATAGGCGAGATAGGGATTGGCATCCGCACCGGGAAACCGATTTTCGATCCGAAGACTTTGTCCTCTGCCCACGATGCGCAGCCCGCAGGTCCGGTTGTCCCAGCCCCAGACTATGTTGGTCGGTGCCCAGCTGGCAGTGATATAACGCTTATAAGAGTTGACATTGGGTGCGAACAGAATGGCCGTCTCCCGCATGTGGCGAATCACTCCCGCCAGGAAATGACGCATCGTTCGCGACATCCCCCTCTCCTCAGCCGGGTCGTAAAATGCGTTTTGTCCCTGTTCCCGGTTTTTCAAGCTCACATGGATATGGCAGCTGGAACCGGTCCAACCATGATCGGGCTTAGCCATGAACGTGACCGCGACTCCCTGCTGAATCGCCATTTCCTTCATGCCGTGCTTGAGGAGAACATGCCGGTCAGCCGATTCCAGGGCAGGTCCGTACCGCACGTTGATCTCGTGCTGGCCGATTCCCGCTTCGCCTTTGGTGCACTCAACCGGGATACCTGCCTTCATCAGCTGTTCCCGGAACACCCGGTAAACGGATTCATTTCGGGTTCCCTGCAAGAGATGGTAATCTTCGTTGTAATGACCGCCGAGATTCAATCCTTCATATCCCTTGCGCCAAGCTTCTTCGTAGGTTTCACGAATCAGGTAGAATTCAAGCTCGCTGGCCAATTGCAGTTCAAAGCCCATCTTGGAAGCACGGTCCAATTGCCTCTTCAAAACGGAACGGGGGGCGATCTCCACCAGTGCCCCTTCTTCATCTACCACATCGGCCAGGATGAGGGCGCTTTTTTCCAGCCAGGGGATCAGGCGCAGGGTACCCCAATCCGGTTTTGCCGTCCAATCACCGTATCCTTTGTCCCAACCCACAACGTCAAACCCTTCCGGGGTGTTCATCTCCATATCTGTTCCCAGCAAATAATCGCAAAAGTGTGTCCCTTTTTCCTGGATGGTGACAAAATGATCCGCGGTGAACCGTTTGCCGACCAATCGTCCCTGCATATCGCAAAACCCCAGGATCACCGTGTCCACCCTGCCTTCATCGATCCATCCCTTCAAAACATCCGGAGATGCTTGTTGCGCTGCGGTCATGTTATTCCACCTTTCAGCTTTTCCTTTTTACAGGTTCATCGAAATGTACTTGATATTCAGAAATTCTTCCATGCCGTAATGCCCGCCTTCACGCCCTTGTCCGCTCTCCTTGATCCCGCCGAACGGGGCCTGTGGAACGCTCAAGGATGTACCGTTTACGGCAACCATGCCAAATTCCAGCCTCTCCGCCGCCATAAAGGCCTTCTGAATGTCTCTGGTAAAAAAGTAGGCGGCTAATCCGTAGGGAGTGTCGTTCACCCGTTTCAGGATCTCTTCCTCGTCGGAAAAAGAGACCACGGGCGCCACCGGTCCAAATATTTCCTCCTGGGTTACCCGCATGTCGTAGGTGACATCAGACAACACAGTCGGAGCATAGAAGGTTCCGTTTGCCAGTTGCCCGTCTGTCAGCAGCCTGCCGCCCGTGAGAACCCTGGCTCCTCTCATCACCGCATCCCGGACCAGTTCAGCCACTTTCTCCCTGCCGGCTTCGTCAATGACAGGACCGATCTGTGTCCCCGGCTCCCAGCCGAAACCCACTCTTAGACTCCGGACCCGTTCAGTCAGCTGTTGTAAAAACTCCTCAACCAGACGCTCATGCACGTAGATCACGTTGATGCCATTGCACATTTGTCCGCAGTTCTCAAATTTGTTGCCTACCGCCGCCTTCACAGCCCTGTCCACTTCCGCATCGGAAAAAACGATCAACGGCGCATTGCCACCCAGTTCCAACGAAAGCCGTTTCACTTGCCCGGCGGAAGATTGGATCAATTGTTTCCCTACCTCAGTGGAACCGGTAAAGGAGATTTTTCTCACGCTCCGGTTCTCCATCAAGGCCCGACCGATCTCACTCGCGGCACCCGTCACCAGATTGGCGACACCCGGGGGAAGTCCGGTCTTCTCCAACAGCTGCATGAGGAATACGGCGGTCAAGGGGGTCTGGCTGGCCGGTTTTAATACCACCGTACAGCCGGCGGCCAAAGCGGCGGCCATTTTCCTCGTTACCATGGTGGCCGGGTAGTTCCATGGCGTAATCAACGCAGCCACGCCGACCGGCTGGCGGATCACCAGGATGCGTTGCTTGGGTTTGGAGCCCGCCAGAATCTCTCCGGTTACCCGTTTGGCTTCTTCTCCGTACCATTCTGAAAAGTCTGCCGCCGCATCCACTTCTTCCAGCGCTTCCGACAACGGCTTTCCTTGTTCGAACGTAAGGAGTCGGGCTAATGGCTCCCGTTCCCGCCGGATTTCCTCCGCCCACTTCTTGAGATAGGAACCCCGATCAGCCGCCGTCAGCCCCGACCACACCGGGAAAGCCTGTTCAGCGGCTCTTACCGCTTGTTCGGTTTCCGTTCGTCCTCCTTTGGGTACACTTCCCACCAATTCACCATTCGCGGGATTGATGACCGTAATGGTTTCACCCGTTTCGCTGTCCATCCATTGCCCACCGATCCACATCCGGTAATGAACTGCCGTCCGCATCATGCTCCCCCTTCTTTTTACTGTGATTGTTTGCAAAGAGGCGTACATGTCATCAGCAGGGCCAACAACGCCGTCCGTGGTACAAAACTGTCCGGTTCTATATACTCGTCCGGACTGTGATCCAACCCTCCCACGGGTCCCAGTCCATCCAAGCAGGGAACCCCTTGGGCGGCAATCCAGTTCGCATCGGAGCCGCCTCCCGTGCCGGTATGCCCGAGGCTCATGCCCAGGGAATCAGCGCACTCAACGGCCAAAGCGGCCAACCGGCCGATTTCCTGGTTGTAAAACATGGGCGGAAACCACAACTTCAAGTCTGCAGTGATGGTGACCCCGGGGGTTGTGGGACGGGATGCCGCTTCTTTTGCCAATCGGTCCACACGGTCAACAGCATCGTGATGAAACAGCCGGATGTCTACTTGGGCTACCGCCCGGTCCGGTACCACATTGGACGCAGTTCCTCCTTGTATGGTTCCGATGTTGATCCGGTAGGCGTCCTCCCCGGTCGTCCGCTGCCGGAGCCACTGGAGGAGATCCAGCAGGGCCACGATCGCATTGGCCCCTTTTTCCGGTTCGACACCCGCATGCGCAGAGCGGCCACAGGCAGTCAACGTCAACTGCGCCACCCCCGCCCGGGAACTGACGATGTTCCCGTTTGCCCTCGCTGCCTCCAACACATAGACAGCATCCATACCAGACAATTGTTCGGCCATCCGGTTTCTCGTGTGAAAAGAGCCCGTCTCCTCTTCGCTGTTCAGGACAAAGCAAATTTCGCTAAAATCTTCCCATCCCAGCTTTCGCAAAACTTCAACTGCGTAGAGCCCCACCAGCAGTCCGCCTTTCATGTCGGATACGCCCGGCCCCAAGAGCAGCTGCTCCTGCCGTTTCATCGGACGTGATTCGGCGGTTCCATCAGGGTAAACGGTATCAGCGTGCCCCAGCAAGCCAATGCGCTTTCGCCCCTTTCCAAACATTCGCCCCACCCATAATCCGGCACAACCCTCGACCGGCAGATGGTCGACCTGAAAACCGATGGCGGACATCCAGCCGGCAAAGATATCGCCCACCCGCTTCACGCCGGCCGGATTCCGGGTGCCGCAATCGACCTCCACCAGGGCTCGCAAACGGTTTTCCCAGCCAACCGTCGCTTCAGCGGCAACGGTTCGGATTTGCGAAGGGGAAAATAATGGCGGTTTCTCATGATTTTTCATACGCTCCCCCCTGATTTCCCCGACATGTAATGTTCATCCTTCCATCTTTAATCATGGAACTCGGCTTCCCGCCTGGCCAGCTCCTCGGGCGATACTTGCAAAGCCGCTTCCGGTCCCGGAAAATGATGCCGATAATAGGTCAGATCCATGATCAATAAAACGATCATCATCATAATCAATGCGATCCCCGCATTTTGATTGGGCGGTATCACCATCACCACACTGATTATCGCAATCCACAACAATGCGAGAATGGCTACCGTCCTCCCCCACTTCCCCAGATTCCACGGTCCCAAGTGCCTCGGAGTGAACCGTCCTTTCGACTCGGCGATCAGCCGCAGCCAAATGGGAATCCCGTAGGAAACATACAACCCGACCACACTGACCCCTGTCAAAAAAGCCAATGTGGTATAAGTGGTGTCAGGGTTGACCAGTTTGATGAAGTAGTCGGTTAAAGCCAGGATGAAAGACAAAATGACCGCCAGCCAAATCGCTGCAACGGGCGTGCGATAATGTTTGTTGATCCTAGCAAACCAATCGCTGCGCGGCATCCCTCTGTCCCTGGCAAAGGCGTACATCATTCGGGAAAAAGAAGTGACAGAGGACAGACCGCAAAACCACATGGCCAGAACAATCATCCATAAAACCACTTGACCGAACGTGCTTCCCAAAGCCTGACTGATCACGAAGATAAACGGATTATCTGCGGAAACGGCCGCATGAACATCCTGAATCGACAAAGTGACAAAAGCCAGCATGATCATCCCGGCAACAAAAGAAAAAGCGACCGATGAGAAAATTCCCCATGGTGCCCGAACCCGCGGATGGATCGTTTCTTCGATGGTGTGGGCGGAGGCGTCATATCCCGTAAACGTCCATTGCGCCTGCAACAAGCCGATGAGAAACGCCAGCCAATACGGCTTATCCGAAAAGGTTTCTCCCAGCCGGAACAGACTGTCGACAGGCTGCAGCTCCCCTTTGCCGAACCCAGCCAAACTTACGACCAGGATCAAGACCACCCCCAGGTGGTACCACGCGGAAAAATCATTCAGCCTGGCCACGATCCGGATTCCCACATGGTTCAAAACACCATGGGACACCAGCACCAGGGCAAAAATGATCAGGGTGGTGGTTTCTGTCATCCGGTATCCCAATACTGGGGAGAGTAAACCGTCGGCAAAAAAGGCGACCGAGTAATCGATTCCCGCGACAATCCCGATCTGTCCGATCAGGTTGATCCAGGCCGTATACCAGCCCCAGCGTTTATTTCCCAACAGAGACGCCCAATGGTACAACGCTCCCGCTGTCGGAATTGCGGAAGCCAGCTCCGCCATGGACGCAGCCACCATCATGCAGAACAACGCCACCAACGGCCATCCAAACCCCATCATGCCGGTCCCCCCATAGGTCAATCCATGACCGTACAGTGACACGGCACCGGTCAAAATGGAGATGATGGAAAAAGAGATGGCAAAGTTGGAAAATCCGCCCATATCCCTGAGAAGTTCCTGAGCATAACCGAATCTGTGCAAAAAGTTTTTGTCCTCGGACAATTGCTTCTCTCTATGAGACGGACGGGTCTTCAAACGCATCCCTCTCCTTTCTGTCCCCCAAAAAGCTTTCATGCGTCTCCTCATTGAAAGCACGTACATTCCGGTTGGCAATGATTCCGATTGCGAGTGCAACGGCACATGCGGCAAGGATCAACAATACACCCAACATTGTCATCCAAGTCCCCACTTCCCCCAAACAGGCTGGAAATAATTATATTACTAGTATATCATAAATATACAATATTCAAAATAAAATTACTATTTTTATAAAGATTGAGCCGGAATGATCATCATATGTCCCATCCCTGAACAACGTTAGGCAAATCCGATCTAAAAAAGACGGACACTCTTCTGTGCCCGTTCCTGATCAAAATAGCATCCCGTGTACACCTGAAAAATTTACAGACGAATGGCCATGAACCGTTATTTAAATGTCAACGTCACACTGACGACTTCCGGTTGGTTGCCGATTCTCAGCGGCGGACCCCAAGTGCCGTAACCGCATGATACGATGAGGTGATACGTTCCTTTTTGCAGCAGGCCCCAATCCAGTTCGTAGATCCACCCGGTGATCAGATTGGCGGGAAAGATTTGCCCCCGGTGGGTATGGCCGGACAGCTGCAGATCGATCCCGCTTGCTTGGGCCTTTTCCAGATCAATAGGCTGGTGATCCAACAGAATTAAGGGCTTGGAAGAATCAACTCCCTTCATCAGTTCGTTCAATTCCAACCTTGGAGGGACGCTGCGGCGGTTGGGATCGTCCCTGCCTATGAGATAAAAGCTGTCTCCAACGCTGACATAATTGTCCTTTAAAACACGGATCCCAGCCTCTTTTAAAGACCGCATGAATTCACTGTCCTTCTCGCGCAGATCACGATCATGATTCCCGGGAACGGCAAATGTTCCGTAGGGTGCCTGGATCCGCCCCAAAACTTCAGCCAATTTCCTGGCGTCTTCGGGCGGAAGTCTCCCGTCTGTCAGATCACCAGCCAGCAAAACGATGTCCGGCCTGGTTTCATGAATCATTTCGACTAAGCGGTTCAGCCGTTCAGCCCGAATAATTGAGCCATAATGAATGTCAGAGACCATCGCGATCCGGAGCTGCTTCATGGAACCGGCATCTTTGTTCACCTCCACCTCATATTCGGTGACTACCGGATGGCGGGCATTCCAACCGCCATAAGCCACAGTGGCCAAAACGAGGGAGGCCACCAAAATCGCCAAAAACAGCGGAGTTTTTTTATGCTCTTTTATGTATGCGGGCAAAAAACTCACCCGTTGATCCATGAGCCTGACTACATCAATCATCAGAAGCAGCAAAAAAGCATACAAAACCGCAACCATCGAATACCCTCCCCAAACGGTTAAGCAGGTCACGATGGAGGCAGGCAGAACATCCTCTCCCAGTTCTGCTGCGGGGAAGGGTAAGACCAATAAGAAGAAAACAGCCCAAAATAGGATCCGGTTATAGCAGGAAGCCGTTTGGACAAGCATCTTCCATCCTCTGTAGCCGATGTAGAAACTCATCAAAGCATATAAACCTAAAAATAACGTGATAATCAGACCCCACATGGTTGATCTCCTCCGTTGTTCGAACTACCTGTTTAAACAGAAATCTCTTTCTTTTATTTAAGATCATTCACAAAATAGAGCATAACCCCCGAAATTCCTACGATTCAAATAAGCAACAAACCTCTGGTCTCCACTGTAACGTTTAATTTAAAAATTTCCTCCTTTCAGTCTACCACGACACAAAGACTTTCTTTGCTCAAACATATGGATCTTTGTTCCTTGTGCAGATCCGTTTTTTCATCGTCATCATTCTCCAGTTGTCCTCTCACCCCAATATGACCGGCTTTCTCCTCCATCCTCCCCGATGGCCTTCCTTCCGCTGCCGGGGACAACACCTCTCCTGTCATGCAATGGGGTGTTTATGGCAAAAGCAGACAGGGTAGCAAAAAAACAAAGGAGGAGATATCCCATGGATGCCAAACAGGCGCTCATCGACGGATTAAACGAGGACCTTGCCTATGAACTTTCAGCGATCAACCAGTATATTTACAACGCGGCAGTTGTATCCGGGCTTGCCCGTTTAACTCTGCGCAACCTTTTTGCCAAAGAAGCGCAGGATGAAATGGGACACGCCCAATACCTGGCGGAGAAAATCGCGGCTCTTGGCGGTGAGCCTGTGGTGCAACCCAAACCCTTTTCTCACTCCCGCAATGTGAAAGAAATGCTGGAAGCAACGATTCAAGCCGAAATAGACACCATTGACCGATACACAGAACGGCTGGAGCAAGCGGACGCGGTTCAGGATATCGAACTGAAAACCAGACTGGAGGATATCATCGCCGACGAAACCAAACATAAGGAAGAAATGCTCCGGTTATTGGAAGACCCCCGCCTCTAGCGGTGATATAGCATCAAGCGAATCGGCTCGATGATACCAATCTCATTCGCTTTGGTAGTCCAAAAGCCAAAAAACACCGCTTCCCGCATTTTGGTCTGGGAAGCGGTGTTTTTTGGCTTGGAGCCGGTACCGGTTACACTGCCATGACGGGCAGGCTCACATGAGTGTCCATGCAACCAGTCCACTTACACTTGATCTTCTGAGCCTCTCCGGATGATCCCGGGTCAGCCATTGATTCTACGATGACTTTCTTACCTTGTTTTGTGTCTATATCGTTTTCACAATATGCGCAACGAGACGCAAGTTATGTTCGATCAGGGTGTTGCGGGCTTGCTGATCACCGTCTGCCATCATCTTTAAATTGCGTTCCTCTTCTTCTTCGGATAATGGTTGGGGGAATGCGTTATTTTTGATATAAGATACGAACAGGACCATTTCCCTCAACATCAAGGCAAGTGCAGTCATCAGACCGGGCATATCCTCGCCACCTCCATCCCGTTCATAAAAAGCCATTACTACCTTATGCATTTTTGGGCGAATCGTGTACGGTTTCAATTATATGCAAAGATTGATTTATGATTGAATAACTCCTTTTAAACCCTCCGGTAAACGACTGAATGTATTTTTATGTTTTCCGGCTAAGAGCCCTTCTGAATACCCCGATGCATGCGAACCGGGCTCGTTGACAGCCGAAGGATGAACAGTTACATTCATGGAAACTGCGTGGCTCCGGCTGCCCTCTCATGGCCATCTCATGTCGGACAGCCGGCAAGGTGCCGTGCCCTCTATTTCGCTCCCAACCGGGTTGCCTGGTCAGGCTCCCATTCCGGCTTGACTCCTCTGGCAACGAAGATTCCCGCCACCGACGCCGCCAGCAAAACAGCAAACAGCGAGGCCCTGCCCGCTAACAGGCTGACCAGCGTAGAGGACATCATGCTGCCAAAGTAACGGAATGTGGAAAATATCCCTGAGGCCGTTCCCGACAATTCTTTGCTGACCGATAGCAGCGATGCGGTCTGCATGGCGGAATTGCCGAGTCCGCCGGCCAATCCGCCCACAATGAGAGCGAAGAGGAGATAAGGAACAGACATGGATAAATGAAGAGACCAATAAAGCGCACTCGCGATCACGGACACGGAAAAGGACAACGCGATCATTTTGCTGTTCCCCCACCGGGCCGCCAACTGTCCGCCGATCCACCCCGCCATGGACATGGAGATGGAGAAAACAAACATGACCAGTCCCACTTGCTGCGTGGACAGGCGGAAGTCGGATTCCAGAATCAACGGCATGGCCAACAAGGTGGTATACATCACAAAGTTGCTGAGCAAAATAGAAAGATTGGCGCTGGTAAACGTGCTGTTTTTAAATAACGAAAATTGAATCAGCGGATGGCTGGCCCGAAGCTCCCTGTGCACGAACAGGGCTGAGAATAGCAGGAAAAATCCGCCCATAACCGCATACCGCAAGGGGGTTTGAGGATGGGTCAACAAAATCAGGAACGCAAAACTGACCGCCAGATACACAGACCCCAACCAATCGAGCTCCGCCTCCCTGCGGGAATCTTGCCGGGGCAACACCAGCCAAGTGGTGACGATGGCGAACAAGAGAAAGGGCACATTCACCCAGAAGATGGATTTCCAACCCCACAGGCTGATCAAGGTGGAACCCAATAGCGGACCGATGGCCGCCCCCAGGCCCATCCCCATCCCAAACAGGCCGAACACCTTGGCCATTCGTTCCTTGGATACGTGTCGGCGAATGATCGCACTGGCATTTGGCGTGGCAAGGGCGCCTCCGATGGCTTGAACCGAACGGAACGCGACCAGCCAAGGCAAGTTGAACGAAAACGCGCACGCGATGGATGAGAGAAACAATAATGCGAGCCCCCACATGTAGATGCGCCGGTTGCCGTAGAGGTCGCCAAGCTTGCCGGCGATCGGCTGGGTCACGGCCATGACGATGAGATATATGGTGACCACCCAAGAAATGGCGGCCAAACTTTCGTTGAAATAGGAAGAGATGGCCAACAAGCTGACAGCGATCATGGTGGAGTTGATGGGGACCAAAATCGTCCCCACCAACAACGACACAACCAACAGAAGTTCTTTGCCCCTAGTCATGAATCGTCACCGTTCCGTTCGTTCCGTCTACCGTCACCGTGTCACCGTCTTTCAGCCTGGAGGTTGCCACCTTGGTGCCGACAACGGCAGGCAACTTGTACTCGCGGGCAATGATCCCCGAGTGGGAGAGAATGCCTCCCGCATCCGTCACGACCGCCGAAGCCACCGAAAAGAGGATGGTCCAGGTGGGCGTCGTGGTTTTGCACACCAGGATTTCCCCCTTTTTCAATTTGCCAAACTCGTCCTCACTGCGGATCACTTTTACTTTGCCGGTATAAGTGCCTTGCGATGCGGCAAACCCTTTGAACGTCCGGCTCCCGTCGTCCTGTTCAAAGACCTGTAACGTACCGTGCATTCTGGCAAATTGGGGATCGGCCAATAACTCGGATGAAGGCTTGCCGAAATGGGTGGGAATGTCCTTGTTTTCGTTCTCCCTCATTTCCGCCTTGCGCTCCGCGATCCATTTCCTGAAGTCCCGCGGGTGTTCCAGCACTTGGATCAGCTCGTCATAGTAAAGGAAAAAAATGTCCTCATTTTCGTCCATAACCCCGTGATTCACCAACGTGTTGCCTACGTTTAACAGAAACAGGCGCGATTTGGCCGAAAGCATGGCATCAATGTAAAAGTGATGATCATCGCGTACACACGCTCCGTCGAGTGCCCATTCATACACCTGCATAAATCGGTTCTTTAGCTCGCTTTCCGGGAAACGATCGAGAAAAGCCCGGTATTTTTGCTCCCGCTCCCGAACGATGCGCGCATGTTCTCTGTCAAAGTCGTATCCGGTTTGAAGGTAGGTTTGAACATGGCTGAGCGGGATGGACACGTCCTCCAACCATGTTTCTCCCAGGAATTCATGCGTGTTTTTCTTACGGTACCCGTAGGTGTCCAGCATACGGCTCACTTCGGCCAGGAAGGCTTGCCCGGCATCGCTCAGTCTCAAACGGTCGGCCAGCCGGTTGGCCGGTTCACTTTGAAAGGCGGCCAATACTTCCGGTTGCCGTTTGGCCCGCTCGGCCAGTCTCCACAGCTCCAGGTCGGTCTCAAGCGATTTGTTCATCACGCCGACCAGCAACTCTTGAATAAAAAGCGGGTCCTTGTTGCCCGTCAATTGCTCATACAGGCGTTCCAGCAGCGAAAAAACGGCGCCGTACGGCCCGACCACATCGAAGTGCACTTCCCACGCTTTTTGATAAAACCGGAACAGTTCCTCCACTTTTTCGCGAGCTTCGGCCAAGGAGAGATCCATTTGCCGATCCCGGTCCAAACGTTCGTAAACCGGCATCAACACCTGGCTGACCATGTCGAGCATGCGCTTTTTGATCACCGGGAACAACGGGCGCATGATTTCCTGATGTTTGGCCAAACGCTCCTCCATGTTGCCCTTGAACGGCTCCATCGAAAGATAGATGTGATTCATATGCAATTTAATCCGGTTTTCTCCGACAGGAAAATGCAAGCGGCCAAACGCCGTGTTAAACCCGTGCACAAAAGCCGGAATCATATATGAGGCAAACAGGGGACTTTTGGGACCGGCCAAATGGGTTTCATCATAAAACCAGAACCGGCCTTGTTTGTCCTCTTCGTTCAACAGGATCGACCATTGGAATTCGGACACCGCCGTGGTGATCGGCCGGGCCTGCAACACATAGATGTTGCCTTCTTCAATCCCGAATTCCACATCGACCGGATGCCCGTAAATCTCTTCCACTCTGCGGGCGATGCCCGCCAGTTCCCTCACCACATCATCGGTCAGGCAAAATCGCTGTTGTTCTTCTCCAGTCGTCTCTACTGTCCGGGTGCCTATGACATCTGCGATGATTTTCACTTCTTTCAAGCCCCGCTCTTTCTTTAATTCGCCGTTCTTTTTATCGACGATGTACAAGTCGGGGGTGGCCATCCCCGACACGACCGCCTCCCCCAATCCATAGCTGGCGTTGATCACCACTTCGAGCGGGTTTTTGGTGATCGGGTTGGCGCTGAAGATCACTCCGGACACATCGGACCGCACCAACCCCTGCACCACCACCCCCATCGACAGATCGGTCACGGAGATGTCCATCTGATCCAGATACGCCAGCACTTGCTCAGAAAACATGGACGCCCAGCACAATCTCAATTTGTCAAGCAAATCTTCAAAAGTGATCACATTGAGGTAGGTCTCGTATTGCCCGGCAAACGAGGCACCCTCCAAGTCTTCCGCCGCAGATGAGGAACGGACGGCAACCGCGCCGAACGATTCCCGCAATGAATCAAACCGCCCTTTGATCTCCCGCTTCACATCATCCGGAATCGAAACCGCCTTCAGCTTCCCGTACAGCTCTTGTGCGTCTTCCAAACGGAGCCGGTTGGCATCCAGCGTGCGGGTCATCGCGTCCATCGTCACCACGAACCCGTCGGGAACCGGCAACCTTCGGCTCATCAGGATGGACAAGTTCTTCGCTTTGGCCCCCACCGTTTTCTCATGTTGCCAAGCGTTCTGAAATGGGATGGTGAACATCATCTTCTCTCCCTCTTTCTTTGTCTTGTTGGAGAACTTCTTCACCGGGGCACTGTCCGGCAAAACCGGAATGGGGATTACATCATCGGCCGGATCCGGTTTCCGGGCATACCGTTTCCGATCGGCGACCTTACATCAACTGCGCCTTGATTTGAAGAATTTTGTCAGTTCAAGCCACGGATCACCTGTGCAACCCATGCAAGATGAGATCCCTTCGCTTCAGTCATCGGCCCTTTCCTGGTTCAATAATATCTACTTTCTTTATATGTAAGTTTAAAAACTTATGGATACATTACCACTTTAAAAAAACATTTAAACCTTTTTTCACGTCAAACCGTATGGGCCGTGACCAGCGGGATGGTTTCCGGAATGGCGGAAGCAGTTGAGTTTCCCGTTCTCATCTTGCCGGAAAAAATTTAAACCTTGTCAGCAGTCATGGCCTCATCCTGCATCCGCCATCGAAACATCCTATGCATTCTGACCAGCGAGTTATGCGGTTTGTGAAGTTACGGACAACCCCCGAAAAAAATCTTTTGATTCCTAAAAAGGAAACCATCATACAACCATAGTATTTTGTTATTCAAATTTAATTTCCAATATATTCAGACGGCATTAAGATCAGGTTCAGCTAAGGTTTCCAGCCTCTTGAAGCCGTATTTCCAGATCCTTCTCTTGACTTTATTTCACAAGATAAAATAAAATACTGGTTAGCGCGCTCACGCTTATGTTGCTTTATAGTAAAAATTTATTATTTTTATGAAAGCCAAACACAACAAAAGTGCAGTTAACACCATCTTGAATCCGGATCCCGTAGCCAAAGCCGATTAAAACGATCAGTTTAGTTCATTTAAATGGGAATGATCTTTCTTTGCCCGGGATCGAGACGCAAGCGAAGAAAATCCTCTCACAGCATTCGTTTCCAGGAGGTAGAAAAATGGAAGCAGCACTTAAACTGCAACAATCAACGGAAGAATCCGTCCAACAGCCTAAAAAGAAACATCCGCCCGGTTTATACCTGCTCTTTTTTACAGAGATGTGGGAACGATTCAGTTACTACGGGATGCGGGCGATTCTAACCTTATACTTAACCACCGCTCTGATCAGTGGCGGGCTGGGTTTTGATAAGGGTTTGGCCGCAGCCATTTACGGCTTTTATACGGGAGCCTGTTATTTCACACCTTTGGTGGGAGGATATCTGACAGACCGATTCATCGGCAAAAGACTGGCCATCACCATCGGCGGGCTCACCATGGCGGTCGGAAACTTTATCTTGTTTGCCGAGCAAAGCAAATGGGGCTTATATCTGGGACTGGCTCTGCTGATTCTCGGAAATGGCTTCTTTAAGCCCAACATTTCCACTCTTGTCGGTGATTTATATGACAAAAACGATAAAAGACGGGATTCCGCTTTTACGATTTTCTATATGGGCATTAACCTCGGGGCCTTATTCGCCCCTCTGGTGTGCGGTTTCCTGGCGGAAGATTTCTTTAAAACCACCGCTAACGGAGTGATTCATTACGGTTTCAAATATGGCTTTTTGGCCGCTTCCATCGGGATGATGATCGGCCAAATCGCATTCAACGCTTTGTCAAACCGCTACCTTGGCAATATTGGGAAGAAACCGGTCGGCAAGCTGCCTGCAAAGAGGGAAGAAAAACAATCCAATGGACCCCTGACCAAACAAGAAAAAAGAAGAACGGCATCAATCCTCATCCTGGCTGTATTCGTCGTTTTCTTCTGGGCAGGGTTTGAACAAGCAGGAACCTCGCTCACCTTCTATACGCAAAATTTTATTGATCGACAGGTTTTTGGCTGGGAAATTCCGATCTCCTGGTTCCAATCCGTCAACCCGCTGTTTATCGTGCTGTTGGCACCGCTCATTTCCATGCTGTGGGTCAAGTTGGCCAATTCCAAAACAGGCGATTTGGCCATTCCGACCAAAATGGGACTGGGCATGATCCTGCTCGGCCTGGGTTACATGGTTTTAGTCCTGGCCGTACTGCAGACAGGCAGCGATGAACATCATGTCGCATATAAAGCCCATTTACTCTTTATCGTCGTCACGTATTTGTTCCATACTCTGGGCGAGCTGTTCTTGTCACCGGTAGGATTGTCCATGGTAAGCCGGATTGCTCCTGTTAAATTGGCATCCCTCTTAATGGGTGTTTGGTTGGCAAGTACCGGAATTGCCAACATTTTAGGCGGTCAAATCGCTGCGTTCACCGAGTCATTAGGGTATTTGGAAGTGTTTGGCCTGATTGGCTTCATGGCGATCCTGTTTGGTTTCATCCTGCTGTTTCTCTCCAGAAAATTGGTCCATATGATGGAGTAATATTCAATCCGATGAAAAAACCTGGCGATTCTCAGATGATCGCCAGGTTTTGTCTGCTTCAGAGCATCGTGATCACTTAAGTTTGCCTTGCTCTCTGTGTGAATGGCAGGGAGGAATCGGTTGGGTAACAGGAGAAGCCAGATCCTGAGACCTTCCATTCTTGGAAATTCCATTTTCAATACTCGCCAAGGTCCACGATCTCTTCGAGTTGAGAATACTGTTGATCCATCAACTTTTTTAGATTCAAATTCCAATGCTGTGCGATATAACGGGCAGCTTCCTTCAATTCTTCCATAATCAGCCGCTGGCCCTGATGGTAGATCACCCATCCTTCATTCATGCCCACAAAAACCCTGTCAACCTCTAAAAACACATCCGGGTCTTTCGTAGAAAAATGGATCGGCTCCCCGACGCGCATTTCCTTCAACTTCTCCATGATTTGCAATTCCTTCATTCTATTACTCCCTTTTATGATTAATCCAATCCATTGGGATCCGGAACAGGGTCAAACATAATCTTCTTATCGATCGACTCAAATTTCTTCTTATATTTTATTGACTCCTTCCGTAAAACTCAACTTCTTCACTCCCGGCCGCATGGATCCCCCCTGGCCTGCACATCTCCGGGGAAACCCATCCGTTTTTTATTGCCCGGTCAACCCAATTTTTCATATAGCCTCTGAAAATAGCCGTCTATCTTAACACCAACAACTTATCCAACAATATACTAAATAAGAAAATCCTTTACAAAGGAGCATTCAAGAAATGGCAGATCCCCTTCTCATCTTTACTCATATCCCGAAGACGGGCGGGCTCACCATGCGCCGGATCATCGATCAACATTTTGCTCCCCGGGAAATTTTCAGGTATCCTCCCCACCGGGCGGCCAGATCTTTAAGAAGGTTGACTCCTGAAGAAAGCGAGCCATTTCGTTGCGTTTACGGGCACTGCCCGTTTGGGGTTCACCGCTATTTTCATAAGCCTTTTCAATATATTGCTATGTTGCGCGATCCAGTGAGCCGGATTATCTCTATGTATTACTTCATCCGTTCCAGCCCGTCCAACAAAATGCATGACATGGTCAGCCGCATGAGTCTTGAAGAATTCGTCCACAGCAAGAACAGCAGAATTAAGATTCCCCTTTCTAATCACCAGACCCGGTTTCTCTCCGGGAAAAAAAATCCGGATCTGGCAAAAGCACTGGAAAATGTACGTAAACACTATGCGTTCGTGGGGATTACGGAGATGTATCCCGAATCCGTCTTTATGTTAAACCGGACCCTCGGCTGGAAACACATCCCCTATACCAAAGAGAACGTAACCAAAAACAAACCAAAAAAAGCGCCCGTTTCCGAAGAAGTCATCCGCTACCTGAAAGAGAAGAATGAGCTGGATTACCGGCTGTATGAATTTTGTAAAAAGCGTTTGCTCCGTTCGATCAAACAGCTGTCTCCCGCCGAAAAAAGGCAAATGGACCGGTTTGTGCGCATCCACCAATAATCCCGAAGGTTCTTCAAGAAATTTTCTTGAAGAGCTTTTTTTTGTCAAGAAAATAATACTTCCCCTTTGCGCGGGAAGTGATACAATTAAAAAATGTGGTCCGTAACCACCACACGCTAATCTCTGGACGTCATCAACGATCTGGAATGAATGGAGTGAATGAAGTACATGAACACCTGGTGGGATATCGTCGTCGGCTTTGTGTTGGGGGTTGTGGAGGGTTTAACCGAGTTTGCCCCGGTTTCCTCGACAGGGCATCAAATTTTGACCAGATCTTTATTGGGGATTCAAGAAGATGATGTTGCCGTGAACACCTTAATCGTCGTCATCCAGCTCGGCTCCATTCTCGCCGCTGTGATCGTCTACTGGAAGCGCCTGTTGAGCTTGTTCGGATTATACAAGCTGGATCACGAGGAAAAAGAACCGGCATACCAGCCGGGGCAATCCAGACGGAGACGCCATCGCCGGTTTAACCTTTTGCATGTCTTCATCGGAATTATTCCATCCGGAATTTTGGGCGTTTTACTGCACGACTTCATTAAAGAAAAACTATTTGGCAACGTCACCGTGCTTTTCGCCCTCATTGCAGGCGGAATCTTAATGATCGTCGCCGATAAAGCCAAAGTGCAGGTGACCGCCCATACATTGGATGACCTTACATATAAGCAAGCTTTTTATATCGGGTTGATTCAATGTCTGTCTCTATGGCCCGGCTTTTCCCGATCCGGATCCACCATTTCCGGCGGTCTTCTGGTGGGATGCAACCATAAAACGGCATCGGATTTTACTTTTATTATGGCAATCCCCATCATGCTGGGAGCTGCGACAGTCGACTTGGCTGAAAACTGGAATGTGCTCTCCGCCGCTGACCTGCCGTTATTCATCACCGGGTTTATCACCGCTTTTATCTTTGCCCTGTTGGCGATCAAATTTTTCCTGAAACTGATCGATACTGTCAAGTTGACGCCCTTTGCCATTTACCGGTTTATCCTGGCAGCCGTATTCGGTATTTTTATCCTGATGTAACAAACAGAGAGCCGCTCCGAAAATTGGCGGCTCTTTTTCTATATCCGAACATATCTGAATTTAACGGGAAAAGGGATATTGATTGGGAGCAGGATAATTTGAACCATGATATGGATTTGGAGCAGAATATTGTTGTTGCGGGGCAGGATATGGATTGGGGCGGTGAGCCGGCAAATTGCTCCTTTGTTTTTCATCTTCTTCCAATTCTTCCATACCAAACTCCTCAAGCACTCGACGCAACAAGCCAAGTTCGTAGCTGACCATTTCATCTTGGCTCTCAGATTTTAAGAGCAAATTTTGGTATTGCAATAGAGCCTCTTCAATTAGATCCAGTTCTGCCTTGGTCAAATTCACGGTGATTTTCATTCTTTTTTTCTACTCCTTTAACTATTCCTCTACCTATCTATATCATAATCATACAACCCTTGCAAAACAACAAGATTTAAACTGAAGAAGCTGTCAGTCTGTGCTATTGTTTCGTTTTTTTCTCATTTTTTTCTTCTGTTTCCAAATGAGCCAGCTCATCCATCACCCGCTGAAAAATCCGTTTTGCCCGGGGATCATCGGGATCAGGAACTGAACGCAGTAGAACGGCTACGGAATAACGCGGATGATCTGCGGGCCCAAAACCGATCATCCATTTATGATACAAATTGTTGTCCAAACCGACCTGGGCTGTTCCCGTTTTTCCCGCCAGCGGCCATTTCGCTTTGGAAACTGAAGTGGCTGTTCCTTCTGTGACGACCTCCCGCATCATCTCACGCACGGCCTGAAGTGTGCTTTCTTTAATGGGTTTACCAGTCCGCAACTGCTTTTGGGGGAAACGGAAAACGGTTCGTCCGGTTACATCCCTGATTTCCGAGACAATGCGCGGAAAAACCGGCTGCCCGTGATGAAAAAGAGTGGTGACCAGGTTTGCCGCCTGAACGGGCGTTATTTTCACATCCCTCTGTCCGATCCCTGTCTGCACAACGGCTCCCCGATCTTTTTTCGGGGTTCCCGCAGCAAAGATCAATCCCGTTTGTTCATGGGGAATTTGCGAAAAGTTCTTCTCATTGAACACCCGTCCGGACCAGATGATCTTCCGGGCCAAACCCAATCTTCTCGCATAGTCCTCCAGTGTTTGTCCACCCAACTTTTCCGCTACCTGCCCGAGAGTGACATTACATGAATCCGCATAAGCCTCCCGGAATGTTTGCTTGCCGTGCCCCTTGCTTACAGGGTCTGTCAACCCGTAACGCCCCAGCGTCCCTTTACAGACAAATAATGAATCCGGCTGAACAATCCCCTGGTCCAATGCTGCAATCGCCACAACTGTCTTAAAGATGGAACCGGGTGTCGCTTCCATCACTGCCCGGTTATCCCACGGGTTTAATCCATCCACCGGGGTCAAGCCCGTCGGTCGGCTCCCCATCGCCAGGATATCCCCACTGGCAATCTCCTGAACCACAACCGCCCCTTCCTTCACCTGTTCTTGAGCCAGAATCCGTTCCACTCTGCGCTGAATCTCTTTATCTAAAGTCGTTTTGATCACGTGTCGCGGGGATTCCCCAACACGCTCATTTTGTTTTATTGTTACCTGCACCCCGCTTAAGGGTTTCCCGCTCCGGTCGCGGGTATAGATTAAAACATTTTCTTCTTCCCCGTGCAAAAACGGTTCAAATGCGGCTTCCAACCCCGATATCCCGATATGCGTATGAGCGGTTGGACGCCCATTTTCCTGTTCATCCGCGTGATTGTCTTTGGCGCGGATCGGACTTTTCATCACCCGGCCAATGACCTGCTGCCCGATTTGCCCCAGTGCGACCCGGTTATCCGATTCCACGACAAAGAGACCCGGAATGTTCAACTTTTCAATGCGCTCTTTTTCCGCCGGGGACAAAATAAGCGCATCTCCGTCCGCAGAGGGTAAAATCGCCGGAGTATTTAATTCCGTCAGTTGACGGGTGAGTGCTTCTGTCGAATATCCGATGATTCCAGCCAGTTGCTCAAATTTGGCCCGCCGGAGTTTGACCTGTTGTCCGGATTGAGGGAAGGAAAGGAGATGCCAGTTTTTCTCGCCAACCAGGGAGCGCTCCTTGCGGTCCAAAATTTCACCGCGGCCGCTGTCGATCATGACTTCCCGATTCTGATAAAACTCCGCAAGTGCAATCAAGTCGATCTGTTCATCCGAAAAGGACCGGGTCGAAACCACTTGTATCATGAACAACCGGACAAGAATGGCGGCAAATAACCCGATAAACCCTAAAGTGATCATCCAGCTGCGCCAATTTTTTCTCATTCGTACACCCCGCTCTCCGTATTTCCAGCTTCGACATGAAAAAAGCGAGGTATACTTCCGATCAGACAGGTGACAACCATTGTTCAATAAAAAACGGACATGACCGTTTTCACAACCTTTGAATGAACACCTGTGCCGGAAAGTGTGTTTTGTTTACGCGCCGATCGGAACACAAATCCGCTCCATCGGGCGGTCCGTTTCACAAAAAAGACAACCCCTGTTCAGAGGTTGTCTCTGTATGGATCCGTCATCAAAATCCTTGAATGGCCACAACAGCCGGACGCGGGATGTCACCGTATGGCCAGCGGCTGGTCGGATTGGCCGGATCGGTCGTCTCTTCGCCCGGATGTTGCACGGCGATAAACAGCGTCTTTCCGTCAGGAGTGAAGTCCGGACCTGTGATCTCGCACTCCCGCGGGCCGGAGGCGAACTGGTATGCTTCCCCCACATTCCGTCCATGGGTGGAAATAAAGAAGACACCGTTATTTTTAAAGGACTCGTAGACATTGTTTTGATTCAGTTTGCTGGAAGAAATATCCGTGCAGACCCACAGGTTTCCGTTTTTATCAAATTCCAGGTTATCCGGACAGGAGAAGCCGCTCTGCGGACCGCCGACGGCAAACACCTCAAATTCAAATGTCAGCGACGCCGCATCATTTCCGTCTTCTTTAAAGCGGAGAATCTGGCCGTGGAAGTTGCCGTGTTTCGTATTGTTGGTGGTTGCCAAATAGACGGTCTGATCGAAGGGATGAACTTCCACGTCTTCCGGACGGTCAAGAGGGGTAGCGCCGAGCAGCTTGGCCGCATCGCGCGCATGAACAAGGACTTCGCCCTGGGTGTTGAATTTCTCTTTCAATTTCGGTGAGAGCTCGAGATCCAGCGGCAGCCACTTTCCTTCTCCCAATTCAGCCGCATAGAGAATCCCTTTTTCAAGAAGTTTGGAGTTGGCTTTTCCGGCTGCCGGGTTGTATTTCCCTTCACTTACAAACTTGTAGAAGAATTGGTCATTGGCATCGTCACCCATGTAGACGACCAGGCGTCCGTCCCTGGAAAGGGTCATGGCAGTATTTTCATGAGCAAAACGGCCCAAAGCGGTATGCTTCTTCGGCTTCGACGCAGGGTCAAAAGGATCGATTTCCACCACCCAGCCATAGTGGGTCCCATTGCGCCCCCAGCGGGCAGCATCACTCTCAAAATTTTCTTCACAGGACAGAGCCGTGTTCCATAACGTTTTCCCGCCGCTGCAATTGGCAAATGTACCCTTCACTTCCACCGCCCCGGCTACAGCGTCATCCCCTTTGGCCGGTCCGGTTAAGTCAATCATCGTATTGGCAGTGATTCGCCGGGCAAACTTGCTGTTTTTCTCCAGCGTCCATTTGCCGTTGACCCGTTTGACCTCGATCACGCTACCGCCCACATTATATTGCTCAATTTCATATTTTCTGGCTTCAGGAGTAGACGCATCGTACATAAAGAGGGCACCGCTTCCCACATATTCATGGTTTACCCACAATAAGCCGTGCTCGGATGACTTTTCAATCGGAAAGTACAGAGTCAAATCACAATTGTAACCAAATTTTTCTCCATTTCCAATGTCATCTCCCCAGGCAACCACCACATCCTGCTTAAAACCGGAAGGCAGGACCAACTCATCGCGGTCCGAGTGTTGAATGGGCCGAAAAGGCGGTTTCCCGCTGAATTTATGATAAAAATCCGTTTTCGCTTTTTCTCCCGCTTTTTCCGCGGCTTCCGCCACCTTGACAGCGCCTGTGGCCGACCCGACCAGCGCCGCCGTTCCGATACCGATGAATTTGATAAAATCCCTGCGTGAAACATGGTTATCAGACATGTTGTCCCCTCCTGTTTTGCCCAACATCACCTTTTAAAGTACAGGAAAAATGTTAATTTCATATAAAGTTGTGATTAAGATGGAAGAAAAGATGTTCAGGAAAAGAAGAAGGGGATTCAATGATTTCCATTTCCACGGATGGATGTGAGTTGATGAAGAGAAGCGGGTGGAGTTAGAAAGCAAAAGATGAAATCCTTGCAGCACAGATGAAAAAAGAGGGAAACAATTCCCTCTGTAACACAAAGCCTGCTATTTCATCTCATTGAAAAGCTGCTCATTCTTATTCATCATCATCGTCGTCACCCATTATGTACGATGCAAAAAAAAATGAACTAGTCCATTTCATAAACTTCAGCCTCGCTTTTTATCTTGAGTCCATTTTTGAAGACGGTACATGGTTTCAGTACAATCACGCAGTTTTTCCTTCTCGTCTAGGTTATCAAAACAGTCGGCTAATTTCAATAAAGCTGTGTACTGCCTTTGCTTGTACCCGTGTCTTTCGGCAAGACTTGCAGCTTCTTGATAATAAGGAATTGCTTCGGAGAACTGTTTTTGTGAATAACATATGTTACCTCTGACAATAAGCGCTTTTGCAAGTCGGAATGCATCAGGCCTTTCCTTACCAATCTTTAAAGCTTCTTCAACGTGCATAGTGGCTTTTGGCCATTCTTTCTTTGCAGTAAACAGAATCCCAAAGTAAGTGTGAACATCCATATGTCTGCGAGGAGACTTAAAATCCCGATCCGAGTCAAGAGCCAACTGGAATCGCTCAAACGCCTTTGTAAATTCTTTTTGCAATAAGAAAATACTACCCGAGAGAATTATGAAATCGAGATAGTGGCTTTTGCTACTACTGCGATAGCGCCTAGCTAATTTCTGCCCCTTATTGCAACATTGGAGTGCTTCCCCATAATGTCCTTGGTCACGCAAAATCGTGGACCTGAATTTATATAGATTCAAGACAGGATAGTCTTCATAACCATGATCCAATTTTTCTACTTCAGGCCAAACTTTATCAAGCAATCGGGAAGCTTGATCAGTATTAGAAGATTTCAATAAATACATAGTTTTATTGCCCAATATTTTGTACTTAATTCCCTTCTTGTTCTTTGTTTCATCATAAGCCTCTAAGCCTTGGTCGGCATATTTGATAGCCTTCTGCAAATCATGTTGTAAATGACTGCAAGCAGCTAACTCTGCATAACAAGCAGCGATAATATTATCTCTGGGTTTGAGCGCGTAATCTTTACATACTTTGATTGCCTGCTTAAATTTATTCTGTGCCTTTTCGATGTCTTTTTCTTCAGAACAAATGAGCCCTTGTAGAAAAAAATAGTTCGGTGTCAAGGGATAAAATTCCTCAAACTGAAACCTTTCTAACTGTTCTTTTGCAGCTTTCAAATCTCCATCCTCTATAATCGTTTCAATCGTTTCTAGTTGATAGTAAACTTCTTTCATTTCTTCCTCAAGTGCCTTAGCTCTTTTTATAACTTCATCCTCAGTAAGACCGATTTTTTTTAAATAGATTTCAAGGGTATCCGGTTTTACATTTCCTTTTTTCTCGATATTGCTGACAGATCCTTTTGAGATATCAAAATCCTCTATGTCTCTTGTGCTTTTATTTAACTCTTTTTTTCTTCTCCTTCTTAATACATATCTAATGATGTCATCCTTTAAGTTTATTTTCAATTTAATCCCACCTTTAACAGAATCCGCAACTTTATACTACAAGATTATTCTAAAAAATAAAACTAGTCTGTGCAGTCTATGTTTGAACATAGACATTATAGAAATGAGAAGGTAAAAAGGAGCGAAAAGACATTGAATAAAAAGATTAATGTTTGTCTGTTTAAAATTAAACTTAAACAGATAAATTATTGATTTTCATTTTTGAATTAACATATAATTCCCTCAAAGCTAATCCAGATCAGAATTAATTTTTTAAAAGGAGCGAAAGTCTATGGAGAAAAGAAAAGTTGTTTTAAAACTCGACCATGAGGCCAAACGAATCATTTGTCGATTACTAGACCATCATGTAAATACATTACGAAAACAGGCTGAGGAACAAAAAACATTCACCCGCCTTCTGATCGAAGATGAAATAGATCGTACAATCTATATGCTGGAACAAATCTATGCTCAGTGGAAACATGCACTGCCTTCATTACCCTATGCTTCCAGCAAGCATAGACAGCAAGTAGCCTTAAACAATGAAAGGGAGCTTTATTAAATAATGATTGAACAAGACAATATCTTTACTCATTAATCAAATTTGAAGTTGAGAATAGTTCCGCTTAACCTATTTTGAAAATTACGAATAAATATACAAATTTATGAAAGCGGTTGATTTAAATGAAAGTGTATGTTGAAAAGAATAATTCCCTGCGCGTTAAAATCATTGATTTATGTGGCATGACGTGTACGTTTTGTCATAATGAAGGTACTCCCGTAGTTGTTGACAATCTTGATCGCAAGGCGGGTGAGTGGACCGCAGAAGGAAAATCTGGGCGAGTGTCCATTTATACTGCTACTAATGGGGTAAGATTCTTACCAGGTATGGTCATTCCTGATGAAGAATTTACTCATTCACTAAATCTTTTACGTGATTCGTTAGGATTAAACGAATTACACCTGACAGGTGGGGAGCCGACTCTGCACCCCCAACTCACAGAGATTATTCAAACGGCAAGAGCATACGGATTCAAGGTTTGTATGACTTCGAATGGAGAAAATGGAGAACGTGTTCTCTCAAATTGCGTTAAAGCAGGACTTGATCGTGTGAATTTCAGCATTTTCGGCACAACGGCAGAAGAGTTAGCTCAGGTTCAGCATGAAAAGTTCAGGAATCAACAATTAGCTGAACGTAAAATCAATGCTTTGCGGCAGTCTATACGTGTAGCAATAAGCAACGGAATCAAAGTGAACGCAAATATTGTAGTTCCTGACTATAGCCACGCTCCGAGGGTGAGACGACTTCTAGAAGAATACTCTTCTAAATTATCCGTTAGGCTTCTTAACTCCCTTGAAAAAGGTCAATCCTCTATCGACGCTATTTACCGCATACTTGATGACCTAAAAGCAATTCCTATTGCCCGTTACGTCACAGCAGGAGTATCAGGGTGTCGCACCGCATATCAATTACCTTCAGGACGTATCATCTATTTCAAACAAATCCGCCCAGTACGTCTTCCCAAAACTTGCGCCAATTGTCGTTTCAATAATGACACTGATTGTCAGGAAGGGTATTATGGAGTCAGACTATACCGGAATCGGAATGGAGGTTACCTGATCGGAATCTGTATACGACGCATGGATCTCTGCATGCCTGTAGAAAATTTCGTCATCAGTCATTACCGAGATGAAATAGTTGATTTTTGTCAAATGGAATATGATCAGCTTACTAAAAACCCAGGAGGGAATGAATATGACGATTGAATATGAGGCAAAAGTTCTTGACATCAACCCCAACATCATTTCACAGAAAATCATGGGTCTTGGCGGTAAACAGATCGGTCAATTTTTCATGCGCCGTTATGTGTATGATGTTGTCCCGGGCGACAAAAGCAAATGGATTCGGTTACGTGATACGGGGCAAGAAGTGACCCTGACCGTTAAGGAAATCGTTCATGACGGGATTGATGGAACTCAAGAAGTGGAGATTGTGGTTGACGACTTTGAAGTAACTCATCAATTGCTTGAAAAACTGGGATTCACAGCGAAGAGCTATCAAGAAAATCGCCGTACCAGCTTTCTTCTCGATGGGGCTCGTCTGGAGATCGACCAATGGCCAATGATTCAGCCCTATCTGGAAATCGAGGCAGATTCCCGTGAACAGGTGGTCGAAGTGGCTGCCAGGCTAGGGTTTGGTGAAGTCCAATTGACCGGGGAAAATACGATAAAGATCTACGCACGAGCTGGTATAGACCTGAATTCGATCAAAGAATTGCGCTTCAGTGAATCTGTATGACTTGCAGTCGGGGATGTTTGCAATAAATAAAAAAAGACTTGAGATTGCAACCGTAGCAACTCAAGTCTTTTCGTTTATACAGGAAACTTAGAGATGATTCGTTCATATTCGCTCACACGATCACTGGAATGCAGAAAGGTCTTGATCATCTTGTGTTAGAAGTTCTTGGACTTACAGATATTTCATAATAGCGGTTGAATTTCGTGATACAAATATTCTTTGGCTCGTTAAGTATTATAAAAAATCAGTTGATTAAATCCTCATCAATCTGATCTTCATAAAAAGGTAACGTCTTCAATTTCCACCTCAAAAGATATTTGCCGGGAAACTGTAGATGACCGAATTGTAATAAGTGACATATTGATTATATAGCAAATTAGAGTCTAAAATGGTGTTTTGTGACTCTTCAATCTGATTAAGTAACGTTGAAATGTGCTTGTCTGATTTTAAATTCGGGTGATTCTCAACGTTACTTTCAAGTTCGTGAGTGATAAATTTTCCAGCTCATCTGCTACTTTTTCTGTTCCAACACGAGAAGCTGTTACGGATTTCTGAATGTCGCTTTCATGTTACAAAAAATTGAATAATAATTTCTTCCGCTTTGATATCAACTTCTTTTCACGTTTCTTATAAACTGTGATGTTACTACGCAAAGAGGTCGTTGCGAACACCAGTTGCTTCAGATAGTTAAATTCACTTGTGATGGAATAAATAACCATTATTGGCAAGAAAAGGACAAGTGTTAAAATAACATATTTATCAGGTATCCCTTCACTACTGATAAGCATCGCAACAATGAATAAATAGAAAAACCAGCCAATCACGAATCCAATAATAAAAGACAGGAGTTTTTGGTATAAGTTCATCTCTTAGATTACTTTCATATTTGAAACCCACTCCATTGGTAAATATTAACATTAACTTTTATATAGTATAGTTACTTGCAATAGATGATCAAGTCAAAAAACAAAGCATAAAAAAGGCAACCCTGACTCGTTGCCCTTCGAATAAACTACTCTCGTTTTGCCGCATTTTTTTTGCTCCGAGCGATATTCCGGTTATGCTCGGCCAGCGTCCTGGCGAAATAATGGCCGCCCGATCCGTCTTCGCGGGTCACATAATACTCATATTTATGCTTTTTGGGGTTTAGGGCGGCCGCCAGCGTGGCTTCACCCGGACTGGCGATCGGCCCCGGAGGGAGGCCCGTTATCTGGTAGGTGTTGTACGGGTGTTTGATTTGTGTCATCTTTTCGGTCACGGAAGTAATTTTTTGCCCTTTCATGCTGTAGATAAATACAATGGAGGCATCAATCATCAGCTTGTTGTTTGTTTTGCTGTGCAGGCGGTTGTAAATCACTCCTGAGATGACCGGCAACTCTTGTGGCAGCTTCCCTTCCCGTTCCACCAGGGAAGCGACCGTCACCCACTCATCTAGCGAAACTCCCTTGGTCAGCGGATTGGACTTCAGTTTTTCCCGTGCCTGAAGCTTGTCCATCTGCTTGGCGAATTGATCCAACATGGCATTGACGATCTCTTCCGGCTGGGTCTCCTTGCGAAACTCGTACGTACCGGGGTATAAATAGCCTTCTAACCGGTAGGGTCTTCTGGGGTCGCGCGGAATGGAGTTTTCAAAGTCATATTTCTGCTTCTTGTGATTTAAAGCGCGCAAAAAGCCCTGCCCATCCAGGCCCGCCTGCTCTAAGCGGTCGGCGATCTGCCTGGCGTTCCACCCCGGGGGAATGATCACTTTGATCAAGCCTTGATCCCCTTCGGAAAATTTATCCAGCATATCAGAAAGCCTGTCCTCAGGCTCAATTTCATAGACTCCCGCTTTCAGGTTGGTCCTGTTTTTATAAACGGCATATAAACGGAAAAAATAGGTTTCGCGAATAAGCTTCTTATTCTCGAGAATTTGCCCGATTTCCTTCAGAGAAGTGTCAGGCGGGATTTCAACCTCGACAGACTGGCTCCTTTTCGGAGAACCGAGCGTGTAATCGGCAAACAGATAGGCCAAAACGGCCCATCCCGCGAGCAGAAGAAGAGTAATCAACATGCGCAAAAACCATTTCATCAGCTAAGGACTCCTTTGATCCCAAGGGTTTCATCCTTCGAGCTTCATGAACCTTTCTTCCATGTTAACACAGATAACGAAAAAAAGAACGGAGAGATTGCTCCGTTCCCAGTTACCAACTTTTATCTGCATGCATTTCCCGTTTCTGCCGCCCGCTGAAAAACTCCCATCCGGTCAATGAACAGCCTCATTTCTGTTGCTCAACTGAATAAATTGCTGATGTTGCCGGTAAGTGGATGAAAAGTAGTGCCGCCCGGAGTTGTCCGAACGAGTGACATACCATTGATAGTTATGCTTCTCAGGATTGAGTGCCGCTTCTAGGGCATCCCTGTCCGGACTTCCGATCGGGCCGGGAGGCAAACCTACGATTTTATAAGTATTATATGGATTTCTAATATTTTTCATGCTAGCGGTTACTTTTGCCGGCTTTCCGTTCATCAGGTTTATGTAAGCAAGGGTGGCGTCGATTCTCAGAATTTGATTATCATTCCCGCTGTTTAAGCGGTTATAAATGACCCCTGCGATTCGGGGAAGTTCGTCTTTGACCTGTCCTTCTCTTTCAACCAGCGAAGCCACCGTGACCCACTTGTCGATGGTCATCCCTTTGGTCAAATTTTTCGCATTGGCAGTCAATTGCTCTCGTGCCTCGAGTTCATTCATGCACTTCGCAAATTGCTCCAGCATGGCATTGACGATGTCTTCCGGCTTGGCATTTTTTCGAAATTGGTATGTACTCGGGTACAAATATCCCTCCAATCGGTACGGACGTCTGGGATCATTGGGAATTTCGAGTTCAAACTGATATTTCGGCTTTTTATGATTGAGGGCGTCTAAAAAACCTTCTTTGTCAAATCCCAACCGTTCCAGACGATTGGCGATTTGCATGGCGTTGAACCCGGGCGGAATCGTTACTTTTACCACATTTTCATCGCCAGCCGATATTTTATTCAGGATATCAGCCAGGGTCTCACCGGGTTCAATCTGATAAACTCCCGCTTTCAGGTTTGTCTTCTTTTTATAGATTGCATAAAAACGAAAAAAATATGACTCCCTGATCAATCTTTTCTCCTTCAAAATATTCCCGATTTGTTTGAGCGAGGTATCGGGAGGAATTTCCACCTCCACGGGCTTGTCCCTTTTGGGCGAACCTAAGGTAAAATCGGCGTACAGGTAACTGAGCACCCCCCATCCGGCAAGGAGAAGAATGGTGAACAGGATCCGCAAAAACCAATTCATTACCTTGAAACTCCTTCTTTTTCTTCTTGTAAAATATTCTTTGTCTTAATAATTCTATGTTAGCACAGGTTCCACAAAAAAATAACGGGGAGTTTTCCCCGTTATTCGTCAAGTGTCATTGGAATAGAGCAGATAGTCTACCGCATCCGCAATCCTTTCCCATTCTGCTTCATCTTCTATCTCCTCTGCCCGGTTTTGATGAATCCGAAAGAGAAAAGCATCATCCGGGTAATCTTTCTCTTTACACATGATCGCATAATGCTGTCCATCCACTTCGACTTCATTCAGGATCCGGTACTGCTCCAGTTTACCATCCAATTCGGAACGAAGAAAAAGTTGGTCCGGACTCGATTGATTGCGAAGAATATACACTTCTTTAGCTTCTGGTTCGTTTGCATGGTTCATGGTATCACCGTCTGCAAATTAATCTTCAAGATCAGCCATTAAGGTATTAAAGGTTTCCTCAACCATATCCCATTCTTCCTCGTTCTCTTCATCAATCATTTGCAGTTCCAGATTTCCCTGATCATCTTCCGTATACCGAAAAGCGATCACTTCCTGATATTCATCTTCGTTTTCTTCTGCATCGGCAGGTGTGACGAACATGTACTTCCGGCCTGTCTCGTCATTCTCAAAGGTAAACAAAATCTCAAATACTTCTTCCGATCCGTCTTCATTGGGAATTCTCAGGAATTCGGTTCCTTCGTGTGCATGCGATTGATTTGGCACGTTTAACGCCTCCTTTGTGCATCTAAATAACCTTGTAATATCCACGAAGCCGCCATCCGGTCGATCACTTTTCTTCTCTTTTTTCTGCTGATGTCCGCCTCGATCAACGTCCGTTCCGCAGCAACTGTGGACAACCGTTCATCCCACAAGTGAACCGGCAGGGAGTAACGCTGTTCCAATTCTTTGGCCAGCTCCATGCAAGCTTCACCTTTGGGGCCCAATGTTCCGTTCATATTGCGGGGAAGCCCCACAACGAAAGCCCGGACATTGTATTTTCGAACCAATTCATCCAGCCGGTTCATCCAATCGTTCTCTTTGCGGTCAATTACTTCAACTCCCTGGGCGGTCCAGCCCAGGGAGTCACTGACGGCTACACCTATTCTCCTCTCACCGATGTCAAGTCCCATCACGCGGGAAGAGTGTATGTCCAATGAGGGAAAATCGCTGACGTCCATGATGAAATCCCTTTCTAGCTGTTCGACTCCAAATAAGACTTGACCAGTTCCTCGATGATTTCATCCCGCTCCAATTTGCGGATGAGCGTGCGCGCGTTGTTATGGCGCGGAATATAAGCGGGGTCTCCGGAAATGAGATATCCAACGATCTGATTGATCGGGTTGTAACCTTTCTCCTTCAACGCTTCGTAGACCAAAAGCAATATTTCTTTCGGATCTGCTTCTTGATCTCCCCGAAAATTAAATTTCATCGTTTCATCCATGGATGATCTCACAACCTCTCTCTTTGGATGACCAGCTCTTTATTTGATTTCGTCCTCAAGCTTTCGTATCCTTTTCGCCCTTACAATTGTGTCGGGAGCCATTCAAAGACTCTTTCCAAGGCGGCCGGCAAGCGATCAGGCTGTTTTCCGCCTGCTTGTGCCATGTCGGGGCGGCCTCCACCTCCTCCACCACAGATGCTGGCAACTTCTTTTATTAATTTACCCGCATGAAGGCCCGCTTGAACATATTTTGGAGAAACAGAAGCGACAAATTGAACTTTTTCTCCTGACACCGCTCCAAGGACAATAACTCCTTCTTGCAGTTTTTGACGAAGATCATCCATCATCGAGCGAAGTTGTTCCATATCCTTGGCTTCAACTTGCACACTGAGCACCGGAACACCTGAAACCTCCCGGACCCGCTCCAGCAGTTCGGATGCGGCTCTCTGATTCAGTTTGGCGCGAAGCGATTCGTTTTCACGCGACAACTCTCTCATTTTTTCCTGTAGCCCGGCGATCCGTTCTGCCACTTCCTGAGGGTTTGTTTTTAAAAGCCCGGCGGCAGCTTTCAGCCACTCCACCTGCTGTTCCAGGAAGGCGAATGCGCGTCTGCCGGTTGCCGCTTCAATCCGGCGGATTCCGGATCCGATTCCGCTCTCGCTCATGATTTTAAACAAGCCGATTTCACCTGTGCTGTTTACATGGGTGCCGCCGCACAGTTCCAAGCTGTAGTCACCGACCCGGACAACACGGACGACTTCCCCATATTTCTCGCCAAACAAGGCCATGGCTCCCATCGCCTTCGCTTCAGCAAGCGGTTTGATCATGGTTTCAACTTTAGTATTTACCCAAACTTGCTCATTTACGCGCTTTTCCACTTCGCGCAATTCTTCATCGGTCATCGCCCCGATATGCGTAAAGTCAAAACGAAGGCGATCCGGGGCAACCAGCGATCCGGCCTGGTTGACGTGTTCACCCAGCACTTCTTTGAGAGCTTTGTGCAACAAGTGGGTAGCCGTATGGTTTTTCACCGTTTCGGAGCGCAAAGAATGATCGACGGAAGCAAAGGCGGTGTCCCCCTGGCGAATCGATCCCGATTCAACGACCACCGTGTGCACATGCTCACCCCGCGGCCCTTTTTGCACATCTTCCACCCGGAGTTTGGCCGTATGGGTCGTGATGGTGCCGCGATCGGCCACTTGCCCGCCGCTTTCTGCATAAAAAGGAGTCTCTTCTAAGATGACCAGACCTTTTTTCCCTGCGCCCAGAATATCCACCAACTGATCTTCATAGATGATTGCAGCGATCCGGGTTTCTTTTTCCAGTTCCGTGTAGCCGACAAATTGGCTTTTCACTTCGAGGTTTGCCAAAGCCCCCCCCTGGACTTTCATGCTGTCCACATCCTGGCGGGCTGCACGGGCACGTTCGCGTTGTGTGGCCATTTCCTGTTCAAAGCCTTCCCGGTCCACGGCCAGACCGTGTTCACGCGCGAAATCCTCCGTCAGATCGATGGGGAAACCGTAAGTGTCGTACAGTTTGAAAGCTTCTTCACCAGAGATCTCCTTTTTGCCTACCTCTTTAGCCTCGTTCACCATCTCCTCCAGGATCTTCAACCCTTCGGTCAGCGTCTCGAGAAAACGCTCTTCTTCGCCCCGGATGACGCGTTCGATAAAATCTTTCTTATCGACCGGCTCGGGGTAGTAATCCTTCATGATCTCTGCGACAATACCGGTCAGTTCATATAAGAACGGGCGCTCCATGCCCAGTTTCCGCCCATAACGAACAGCGCGGCGCAAGAGGCGGCGAAGTACATATCCGCGGCCTTCATTGGAGGGGAGTACCCCGTCACCGACGGCAAAGACAATCGTGCGAATGTGGTCGGCGATCACTTTGAGCGCAATATCCGTTTCCTGGTCTTTGCCGTATTCCACACCTGCTTTCTCACAGGTTGCCTGGATGATCGGCTGGAACAAGTCGGTGTCATAGTTGGTGGGGACATTCTGCATGACCGATGCCATCCGTTCCAAGCCCATTCCGGTATCGATGTTTTTCCTCGGCAGAGGTGTATAACTGCCGTCCGGGTTATGGTTGTACTGGGAGAATACCAGATTCCAAATTTCCAGGAACCGCTCGTTTTCTCCACCCGGATAACATTCGGGATCAGACAGATCGCCGAACGCTTCCCCGCGGTCATAGAAGATCTCGGAGTTCGGGCCGCAGGGTCCTTCCCCGATATCCCAGAAATTGTCCTCCAGTCTCACGATCCGTTCATCGGGGATGCCGATTTTTTCATGCCAGATGCGGTACGCTTCATCATCTTCCGGGTGAATGGTGACAGACAGTTTTTCAGGGGCGAGCCCCATCCATTTGGGGCTGGTCAGAAACTCCCAGGCCCAGGTGATGGCCTCTTCCTTAAAATAATCGCCGATGGAGAAGTTGCCCAACATTTCAAAGAACGTATGGTGGCGCGCCGTATAACCCACGTTTTCGATATCGTTGGTTCGGATCGATTTTTGCGAATTGGCAATTCGTGGATTTTCCGGAGTGAGACGCCCGTCAAAATATTTTTTCAGTGTCGCCACGCCGCTGTTAATCCACAGCAAACTGGGGTCATCGACAGGAACAAGGGAAGCGCTTGGTTCTACTTTATGCCCTTTTTCGACGAAGAAATCAAGAAATTTCCGCCTAATTTCATATGCTTTCATCTGAAAAACCCTCCATTTCCATTTGTTCATCGGAGAAAAAACCAAAAGCCTTCCCTCCCTTTAAAAAGGGACGAGAAGGCTTCCCGCGGTACCACCCTTATTACCGCTATCTATATGACCTGCAAGGGCTTGCCAGCATGGCAGGTATGTAGACAGACCGGTCACTTCATTTACGCTGGATAACGGCACTGGCGCCGGCAGAGATTAACTGCACTCCGGAACTGGCCGCGACACCGTCGGGTCCGGGAAAGCCTTCCAGCCCTTGGGCCTTCCTCTCTGGCGGGGACAGAATCGCTCGGTTCCATCTTCATGTTGCCCGATATGCGGTTGTTGAGCTCCCCTTTAAGATGTTTTTATTATAAACAAAAAAAATAACAGGTGTAAACTGCACACCCTCAATTATATCATTTTTTGTAAAAAGCTATACCCGGTGAAGGTAATGGGTGATGATGTGCTCTGTCACCACTTTCCCCATGGCGAAGACGGGAACGGCAAACAGCAGGCCGAGGATTCCTCCGATTTCCCCGCCAACCAGAAGAGCAAAGATGATCATCAGTGGATGCAAGTGAAGAGAGCGCCCGACAATTTGCGGGGAAATCAGATTCCCCTCAAGCATTTGGACAATCATATTGACAATGATGACAGCGATCACCATCTCTTTCGATTCAGTCAGCGCCACCAAAACGGCCGGAATGGCACCGAAAATGGGGCCCAGATAGGGGATCAAGTTGAAGACGCTGACGATGGCAGCCAGGAGAAGCGCGTACGGCAATCCGATGAGGAGATAGCCGAGATATGCCAGCAGTCCGACAACGAGGCAGACCAGCAGTTGGCCGCGAATATAATTGCCCAGTGCATGATCCAAATCCCGGAACAACCGGACGATCTCTCTCCGCCTACTCCCGGGAAGCAAAGCCATGAGTGATTTTTCAATGCCTTTCGCATCCTTCATCATGTAAAAGGCGAGAAACGGAATAATAAAAGCGATAAATATCTGATTCAGCGTACTGCTGATGCCGCTCATCATGTCTCCTACCCAGTCTCCGATTCCCTGTTCAAGACGGGTGAGTGACTTCTGAATGCCGGCCTGTATGCTGATGGGCAGAAAATCTTTACTGTGGTCGTTATATTCTTGAATCATCCGTTGAAACTGGGCGTTCCATTCAGGAAGATGTTCGGCAAGTTCGTAAATCTGCTTTTCCAATAAGGGAAGCATATTGATGATCAGGGTAACGACTGAAACGATAAACAGGGTATAGATCAAAAGCACGGCAATGGAGCGCGGAACTGCCCGCTGACTGAGCAGGTTGACGACCGGATTCAACAGATAAGAGATGATCATCGCAATAAAAAAGGGTCCAAGCACTGCTTTTAAAAATGAAAAAAGAATGCGAATGTACGGACCCATTTGAAATAACAAAAATAGAATCCCCAGCAGAACCAAGATAAATAGGGCTGTGGTCAATCTTCGCGAATCGCTGAAACGTTCCACTGGCAGTTTCCCTCCAATATGGACCAGCTTACCCATAAGATATGAAAAAAGCGGTTTTTTTATGTCCAAAAGAAAAGCCTCCGGACAAAAGATGCCCAGAGGCTTTCCATGCTATCTAGCCCATTGAAAGCGACGAAGCAGCTTTCTGGCCACCGCTCCGGAAACAAGACGGCCGAAAAACACATTTTGCCGAATTTCCCTTCCCATCGATACTGCCCGACGGATCAGATCCATTCGGTTTCTCGGACGCACCCACCGGGATGCAATCAACGCCAGCAAGCCTCCGAGAATCATCGTGAAGACGGTTTGGCGACGCATGGAATCTCCCCCTTTGCCAACTGGTCAGACCGTGCAGGATGGGTCCGGGCCTTCCAAAAAAAGATCATTCAGCGAGCTGAGGCTCCCATCTTCTTCCACTTGGTATACCGAGGAGATACGGCCGTTTTCCATGGTCATTTCGATAAAACAATTCCAACAGTAAAGTTGGTTTGTCCCCACTTTTCCCAGGTCGTGTGAATTGCAGTTGGGACAACGAAAGATCATGCATTTTCCCTTCTTTCATCTGGCATCCTGTACTTGAACCTGATCTGCGGAGGCGATCAATACATCTTCTCCCCAGATGAGAGGCTGCGTCGATTTCAGCATTTTCCGTCCCTGTCTCAGATCATTCAAAATTCCGTCTGAGATCTCGTACCCTATCAGGGTTCCCACTTCTTCCAAAAAATACACATTTTCAATCATCCCGATTTCGCAGCCATTGGATAAAACGACAGGACGCCCCTTGAGCCGCTTGTGACCGGACAAAATGCCCGTCCATTGTTCAGCGACCGAATCAAGCGGAAGAACGGCATGCATGTTGTCCACAATCACTGCATCTTTGCCAATCGAAGTGATGCTTTCGGCCGGAATATACCTTCTTTTTTTAAGGAAACCTCCGTTCTCCACGAGTACTCCGCGAAGTTGCTGGGAACCGTCAAAGAGAAGATCTGTGACCGTTCCGATCTTTTTGCCGGAAGAGAGATGAATGATGGGAAGGCCGATCACTTCCTGGGATTTACGCAAAAGGAATCGCCTCCTTCCGCTATCCTTAGTATGGATCAGCGGAGGGGAGGCATGTAGGGTACTTGTTACCAGCAGCCTGTGTCAAACCAATCACCAATCTTCCTCGATCAAATCCTTTAAGCGGCTGTTCCGTTCTTCTCCTCTTTGCTGCTTGATTCCCTCCACAAATGCTTCCTTTTCCCCGCACATGATCAAATATGATTTGCTTCTCGTAATGGCGGTATAGATCAAATTTCTCTTTAACATGCGGCGGTAGGCGTGCAAAACGGGAAAAATGACAATGGAAAACTCAGAGCCCTGCGCCTTGTGTACCGAACAGGCGTACGCCAGGGAAATCTGGTTTAACTGGTTTCTCTTATAGGGAACTTCCAGCCGGTCATATTGCACCCATAAGACGGGCTGATCTGCACCGGCCTGTTCATCAATGGCACAGATGATGCCCATATCCCCGTTGTAAATGGGATGTTCGGAATGGTTGACAAGCTGCAAAACCTTATCCCCCAGCCTGAAGACCGATTCTCCCCAGGATATCTCCTTTTTGTCCGGAGTTTTGGGATTGAGGGCCTGTTGAATCTCCTGATTGATTCTTTCCACACCGACAGGACCTTTATAGATGGGCGCGAGCACTTGCACGTCAAATAACGCGTAACCTTTCTGAACAGCACTCTCGACCGTCTGTACGATGACGCTGAGCGCCTGATCCCGCTTGCATGAAAAAAAACGCCGATCGGGATGTCGTTCCAACAGGTCATCAGGAACTTCCCCGTTTTTGAGCGAATGAGCCAACCGGATAATGGAAGAATCTTCTGCTTGCCGGAATATTTCAGTCAACTCGACGCGCGGAATCTCTTTGACCTGTAGCAGATGATGCAGCACCTGGCCGGGTCCCACAGACGGCAATTGATCCTGATCCCCAACCAAAATGACTTGCATCCCCTTGGGAACGGCCCGGAATAATTGATTGGCCAGCCATATGTCCAACATGGAAACCTCATCGATAATCAGCAGTGAACCTTCAATGGGATGATCGGCATGATGTTCAAAAAAATCACCTTTCCAGCCCAGCAAGCGGTGAATGGTCATCGCGGGCAACCCGGTCGTTTCTGCCATTCGCTTGGCTGCCCGGCCGGTAGGAGCGGCCAAACGAATGGGGAAGGGTTTGTCGGTGCCTTCGTAATCATCGGGATCGATGGAAATCTCATGGAGACGTGCGAACATCTGGCAAATTCCGCGGATCACTGTCGTTTTCCCCGTCCCCGGCCCTCCGGTCAAAATCATAAGCGAAGAGGAGAGAGCGGTGATCATCGCTTCCCGTTGCCGCTCGGCGTAAGCGATCTGCCATTCTTCTTCCACTTCGCCGATCACCCGGTAAAGTTCGGAAACAGGGAAAGCGGTATCCACCTGATGGGCGAGCAGATCTTTAACCCGCATGGCCAGTCCGTATTCGGCATAATAGAGCGAAGGAAGGTAGTAACGGTCGTCTTCAAGAATGAGACGTTCCTCATCCACCATGCCGGTCAAACATTGTTCACGCACCTCATCCGTAAACAATGCGACTGCCTCGCTGCCGAGCAAGTCATCCACTTTTTCATTCAATTCTTCCCAGGTTAAATACACATGTCCGTCCGATAAAGCAGACTCCTTCATGACAAACATGACAGCCGCTTGAAACCGTTCCGGGGAGTCTTCAGCCAATCCCTGCTGTTTGGCGATTTCATCGGCTCGCCGAAAACCCACTCCGTCAATGTCATCAATCAACCGGTAGGGGTTTTCCTTGATGATGGTAATGGTGTGGTGTTTATAGGTCTGTACAATTTTGAGCGCCAGTGCGGGCCCCATTCCAAATTGGTACAAAAATACCATCGCCTGCTCCAAAGCTTGATGTTCATGCAGACTGTCCGCAATCGTCTGTGCCCTTGCCGGCGTGACACCTTTTATGTCTGTGAGTACGTCAGGATTGGCTGCGATTTTTTCCAAAGCATCGGTTCCCAAATGCTCGACGATTTTCTCGGCCGTCTTTTTTCCTACACCCTCAAACAATCCGCTGGATAGATATTTGATGATGGCATCTTTGGAGCGCGGCAGTTCCTTCTTGGCCCGGTTGACATGATATTGGCGGCCGAACTTGGGATGTTCCCGCCACTGGCCATAACAGGTATAAACTTCATCCTCATGAGGGCGCAAGAGATGTCCGACGACGGTAATTTCCTTCGTCTCCAATTCTTCCGATGCTTCAGTGACCCGCATCAGATAAACGCCGTAACCATTTTCTTCGTTATAAAAGATTTCCTGCACAATGGAGCCTTTTACATAGCTTTCAGCAAACAGGTCCAATTGTGATTGGTTCCTCTCCACGCTACTCACCTTTTACTTTTCCCAGGAGTGATTGAAAAATGACCTCGCTCAAGAGGTCATCCAGACCGGCGGCAACTGCATCCAAACCGCTAAAAATCCTCTTTCAACTCAGTGAGCACGGTTTCCATGGCACATTCAGCGGAGCAAAACTGGCTTTGTTCCTGGTCGGCATCCCAATCCGAACGGGCCGGGTCTGCCGGATTAAATTCGTGTTCGCAACAGCGGCATCGTTTGGTTTGGGTGACTTGGCTCATCCCTTTTTCCAGTTGCCCCATCTGTTCGTCAGATAGTTGCAGGAAATCAGCGATAAAAGCCATCGCTTCCTCTTGGCTGCCAAAGTATTTGGGATCCTCTTTCGCATACAGCTCCGGATTCCACCAAACCCATCGGCCGTCGGACAGATGAGTGATGTAATACGCATCGACGACAAGTTCCGAAGCTTGCTCCAATTTGTCATAAGCAGGAAAACCCAATTCGGCCGCCAAATTGTCCGCAAGGGCGCGATCAATGTCTTCCAGCATTTTTTTCCAGTCAATATTGTCCAGTTCGGACTCCCAGTCCTCCATTTGGCTTAGATGGTGAAGATTCAACGGCACCTCTCCCTTTCTATTCAATCGTCAGCCGGCGTACGATCCGCGCTGTGATCATTGCTGTCCGCCGCATCTCTTCCAGGGTATTTCCCCAGCCAAAACTGAACCGAATGGCTGAGCGGGTGAGTTCATCGCTTAAATCCATGGCCTCAAGGACATGGGATACCTCCAAAGTTCCGGAAGTACAGGCTGACCCGCTCGCACAGGCAACTCCCTCAAGATCCAGGTTCATCAGCATTGTTTCGGTCTCCGTACCCGGAAAACTTACATTTAAAATGTGCGGCAAAAAGCGCTTCGGATGTCCATTGATCACAAAGTTGACCCGTTCCCGGGCGAGCTCTCCGATCAGGGTCTCCCGCAACTCCAG
Source organism: Lihuaxuella thermophila (assembly GCF_900110165.1). Taxonomy (GTDB): domain Bacteria; phylum Bacillota; class Bacilli; order Thermoactinomycetales; family Thermoactinomycetaceae; genus Lihuaxuella; species Lihuaxuella thermophila. The sequence continues at coordinate 286,922 of NZ_FOCQ01000001.1, read as the reverse complement.
CATCTGTTTGCGGTGCTCGGTTCTCTTCGCTGCCGCAATTTCCGCCGCTTTTCCGAATCCGACGATTCCCGGGACATTTTCGGTTCCGGCCCTTCTCCGCCGCTCCTGTGAACCGCCAAAGGCACGGGGGACAAGTTTCACGTTTTTCGACACATACAGGGCCCCGGCTCCCTTGGGGCCATTGATCTTATGGCTGGAAACAGATAACAGGTCGACCGGCAGCTTTTTGACATCGATCTCTTCCATGCCGAAAGCCTGGACTGCATCGGTATGAAAAAGAACTCCTCTTTCCCGCGCGATTTGACCGATTTCTTCAATGGGTTGAAGCGTACCCACTTCATTATTGCCGTACATGACGGAGATCAGCGCCGTTGTGGAACGGATCGCTTTTTTTAGCGCTTCCACATCGACAAGACCGGTGCGATCCACGGGAATGTAAGTGACTTCAAACCCCATGCGTTCCATAAATCTGCATGTATCCAGGATCGCATGATGCTCGATCCGGGAAGTGATGATATGTTTTTTTCCCTGTTCCGAGTAAGCCGTCGCCACACCCATCAAGGCCAAATTATCCGCTTCCGTTCCACCGCTCGTAAAGATGATTTGACCGGGTTCGGCATTCAATCCCCCGGCCACCTGCTCGCGCGCACGGTCCATCGCCATGCGCACCGTTCGTCCGAACTGATGGATGCTGGATGGATTGCCGAACGATTCACCCAAATAAGGAAGCATCGCTTCCCTCACTTCCGGGCGAATGGGTGTGGTTGCGGCATGATCCAGATAGATAGTCATCTTATTCACCTGCTAAATATAGAACATATAGTTATCATTGTTTCCGTCATGTGAGAAATTGATGAGAGACGCAAGTGTGGTCGTGTCCAGTTCCCTGGCGATTGCATCGCGGATCCGTTTCCATAAATCGCGGCGTGCCGGATCTTCCTCTTCCGTAAATTCAACCGGGCTGATCGGACCTTCCAGCACCCGGATCACATCCCCGGCGGAAATTTCTTCAGGAGGTTTAGCCAATTTATAACCGCCGTAGGCGCCGCGTACACTTCGTACCAGACCGGCATTTCTAAGCGGTGCAATCAACTGCTCCAAATAGTGTTCGGAAAGTTCGTGCCGTTCAGCGACGCTTTTTAACGGAACAGGACCCTTTCCGTAATGGGCTGCCAAATCCATCATGATGGTCAGCCCGTATCGACCTTTTGTGGATATCTTCAAACAAGACACCTCTTTCAACGACGATCACAATCTATTCCCGATCATGGCCAAGAATCGCCTGACCTCTGCCGATGCCACCAACTGCCAACTCCATTATAGTACGAACATAGCCAATCGACCAGTCAACCGTTTACCGACATTCTTACAAAAAAGCGTCCGGAGCCGATCTGCCGTGAGCGTAACATCGTGCGCCTCCAGTTCCGTTCACTCATCCTAGCTTAAGGATACCCTCTGTTTACACGCGACATCCGCACACTTGATCAGGACCATGCACTTCATGTTCTGCACTACCCTCGGGACCCTCCCGGACAGGCGTCCTGACACCGGCCCAACCGACAACTTGAGAGCAATCCATTTCAGTGTATCACAGGTTTATTCTGTTCGAACAGAATATTTCCGTCCATCGGTTCCGCCACACGCGCATCACTCTCGGTCTGAGCGAAAGCAAGATCCCCCATCCCGGCAGATCGCGTACATGGGTGATTATTTCCTCATTGTAGCAAACGAACATGCATTCGACAACGGTTTTTGTTTGCTCTCATCCCCGCAGCCGAAACTCGCCCATTTCCCGTCACGCTGTTTATAATAAGGAAAGGGATGAAAGAAGAAAGGCGGAAGAGAAGTGGACTTATTCGAATACGGGCAAAGAAAAGAGATGGACAAAAAAGCGCCGTTAGCCGCCCGGATGCGACCGCGGACGCTGGATGAAATCGTCGGTCAATCCCACATCGTGGGACCGGGAAAGCTCCTGAGGCGCGCAATTGAAGCTGACCAGCTTTCATCCATTATCCTCTACGGACCGCCCGGCACGGGAAAAACGACACTCGCCCGCGTCATCGCCGGGACGACGAAAGCTTTTTTTGAACAATTAAATGCCGTCACCGCCGGAGTGGCCGATTTGCGCCGCGTGGTTCAGGAAGCCAAAGAGCGTCTGGGCATGCACGGACAGCGGACGGTTCTTTTTATTGATGAGATCCATCGTTTTAACCGGTCACAGCAGGATGCCTTATTGCCTTATGTGGAAGACGGGACGATTATTTTGATCGGGGCCACTACAGAAAACCCTTCTTTTGAAGTCAATGCCGCACTGTTGTCCCGCTCCCGGCTGTTTACCCTCCAGCCTTTATCCGAAGAAGAGATGAGGACGATCCTTCTAAGAGCCCTGAAAGATAAAGAGCGCGGCCTTGGCGAATATGAAGTCCATGTGGAAAAGGAGGCTCTGGATCACATCATCCGGACAGCCGGGGGAGACAGCCGCAACGCCTTAAACGCTTTGGAACTGGCGGTGATCACCACCCCTCCGAATGAGGCAGGCGTAAGGGTGATTACGCTGGAAACGGCGGAAGAATCGATCCAGCGCAAAGTGATCCGTTATGATAAAAGCGGGGATAACCATTATGATACCATTTCCGCCTTCATCAAAAGCATGCGCGGTTCTGATCCTGACGCGGCTCTTTACTACTTGGCGAAGATGCTTCAAGCCGGAGAAGACCCCCGTTTTATCGCCAGGCGGATCTTTATTCATGCCGCCGAAGATGTGGGAATGGCCGACCCCCGGGCCCTGCTGATCGCCTCGGCGGCAGCTCATGCCGTCGATTTCGTCGGGATGCCGGAAGCACAAATTCCGCTGGCCGAAGCCGTTATCTATATTGCCACCGCGCCAAAAAGCAACTCCGCCGTCCGGGGAATCCACGAAGCAAATGCCGCAGTTAAATCGGAACAGACCGGTGATGTTCCTCCTCACCTGCGGGACGCCCACTTTCCGGGAGCCAAAGAACAAGGGAGGGGAAAAGGATACCTCTATCCCCACGATTTTCCCCGGGGCTATGTGAAACAGCAGTATCTCCCGGATGAACATGTGGGCAAAAGATTTTACCATCCCACGTCGATCGGTTATGAACAAAAGTTGCAGGAGTTTATGCGCTGGGTGAAAGGCGGGGAAAAAAAGTAGCTGCCTTTTTCTTACAGGCAGCAGGCTTTCGGATTCCTTGTTTTGAATATAAAAAAAGCACCGGCAAAATTTGGCCATATGACACCCTGTTGAAGTGAAAGTGTCAGGAAGCTTCCCGTCTTACGGCTCAATACATAATAAGGAGGAATGAAGATGAGAATCGCCATCATCGCCATCGCCTTCTTGCTGTCCGCATTGGCTTCCGGTTGTTCGGAAGGCGGACCGCAGTCGTTAACGGCTTTTGCCGATTTATATGACGCGAAAGGGCAAAAAATCGGAACCGCCCAACTCAAAGAGGCGAAAAATGGTGTGGAGATCCGATTGAGCGCCTCCCACCTCCCGCCGGGAAAACACGGTTACCATATCCATGAAACCGGAAAATGCGAAGCTCCTGACTTCAAGTCGGCAGGCGGACACTTCAACCCCGAACAAAAAAAGCATGGGGAGCATAACCCCGAAGGACATCATGCAGGTGACTTAACGAATCTGACCGTTTCCGAAGACGGACAAGTCAACGACACCCAAATTGCCGAACATGTTACATTAGAAAAAAACAAAGCCGTGTCTTTGCTGAAAGCAGGCGGAACAGCACTGGTCATCCACGAGAAAGAAGACGATCTGAAAACAGACCCCGCCGGCAATTCGGGAAAACGCATCGCCTGTGGTGTGATCGAAGCGAAACAGTGACAAGGATAAATACCCTCACCCATGAAACTGTCGGCCGGCCCCGCGAAACGAATGGAACAAGCGGAAAGAAAAATGAACTTAAGCGGGAAATCAAGCTCCAAAACCTTGTTGTAATGAAACCCATTCATCCTGCAAATCCGCCGGCCCGGAAAGGAAAAGACCGCGTTCGTATTACGATCGCGGTCTTGTCATGTTGATTCGCCCACTAGATCATATACTTCCCGCCAATCGTAAATCCGTTTGAGAGGATATGGAAAATCCCTGTTGTAGACAGCATCTACGATGACGGTGGGAACGTTGTTTTTTACAAGATTTTCAAGATGATAAGGCGCATCCTCGAAAAAGAGCTCAATACCCATTTTTTTGGCTACTTTCGCCTTATCCTGGGCACTCATCACCAAATTATCGCCATGATAGGGAAAGCCGTGCTTTTTCAACCACTCGCGTGTCACTTTGGCAATATTCTTCATTCCCGGCCTGGCGGTGATAAAGTAGACTTCATGCCCACGCCCGGCCAAATCATTCAATACTTCGGCCGCATTTTTTAGCGGAACGCCCAATGAGTAAATCTCTTCCTCCAACTTGCGCCATAATTTCCGGCCTTGTTGAGGCGTCAGCCCATAGGCCCGGTCCAAGTGAAACTCAGTAACATCCTCAACGCGGACTGAGCGGTTTAATTCCTTGTTATACACTTCAACGGCTGCCCGGTGGGTATCTTTGATAGTGCCATCAATATCTACACCTATTTTCATCTCTTTCCCCTGCCTATTCCGTATTCTTATATAGAAACTTTCCCAAAAAGAAAAAAGTATCCGTGAAAAACCCGGCTTTTTTATCCTATGCAAACGGAGAAAAATCCGCGAAATGACCTTGGAAATGAATGACGCAACATAAAAAGGAGTAAGCATTCCACTTACTCCGCCATCGACACCATTATGTACATAAAAAGAGCCCCGTTATGCCGTGCTCCTTAAGTTTTGAACCTGCTCTCAGCAGGTGGGTGCCCTGCACCTGTATTTGCGGTTCCGCACTTGCCGGCGGCTGCCACGAGCACAGGTGACCCCGGGCTCCCTTTTTACAATGCGTTGGTTACAAAACAGTCAGGGACACGTACATCGCAGGACTCTCCCTAGTGATTCCATGTTATCAAATTTAAGGCGCGAGTTCAATAGGAGGAACCATTTGTATAGCGAAGTTATTCGGTTTTTTCCGGTTTGCGCACCCGGATGTGAAGCTCTTCCAGCTGTTTCTCATCCACAGGAGAAGGAGCCTCCGTCATCAAGCAGCTGGCGCTCGCCGTTTTGGGGAAGGCAATGCATTCGCGCAGGTTGCTGCGGCCGGCCATCAGCATCACAATCCGGTCAAAGCCGAAAGCGATCCCCCCGTGCGGCGGCGCTCCATACTCAAATGCTTCCAGGAGGAAACCGAACTTTTCTTTTGCTTCTTCCATGGAGATTCCGAGTGCTTCAAACATCAATTCCTGCACTTCACGCTGATAGATCCGCTGGCTTCCTCCGCCGATCTCGTATCCGTTCAAAACCATATCGTAAGCCTTGGCCCGAACTTTGCCCGGGTCTGTCTTCAGGAGCGGAATGTCCTCTTCCATCGGCATGGTAAACGGATGGTGCATCGCATAGTAGCGCCCGTCTTCTTCGGAGTACTCCAGCAGCGGGAATTCGGTAATCCAGGCAAATTTGTATTGGTTTTCGTCGATCAGCTTCAGTTCTTTCGCCAAGCGAAGGCGAAGCTCTCCCAGCACTTGGGCGACCACTCCGGGCTGATCAGCGACGAAAAAGAGCAGGTCTCCCGTTTCCGCTTCAGCCGTCTGACGGATGGCTTCCATCTCTTGTTCGGACAGGAATTTGGCTACCGATCCCTTGATCCCTTCTTCTTTAAAAGCGAGCCAGGCCAAGCCTTTTGCTCCCAGCTGTTCGGCCACTTTGCCCCAATTATCTATTTCTTTGCGGCTCCACCCGGCACAACCTTTTACATTGACGGCTTTGACTTGGCCGCCCGCGGCGACCGTTCCGGCAAACACTTTGAAACTCGTTCCGCGAAGCACTTCGGACAAGTCGATCAGTTCCATCCCGAAACGTAGATCCGGCTTGTCAGACCCGTAGCGGTCCATGGCTTCCCGATATGTCAAACGCTGAAACGGTGTCGTCACTTGTACCCCGATCGTTTCTTCAAACAGGGTGGCAATCATCTCTTCCATCATGGAAAGGAAGGTCTCCGGCGGAAGGAAGGAAGCTTCGATATCAATTTGCGTAAATTCGGGCTGCCGGTCCGCGCGCAGATCTTCATCACGGAAACAGCGGGCAAATTGGAAGTAGCGCTCCATCCCGGCGATCATAAACAGCTGTTTAAACAACTGCGGAGATTGCGGCAGCGCGTAAAAGGAACCTTCATGAACCCGGCTCGGCACCAGATAATCTCTCGCCCCTTCCGGAGTGCTCTTGGTCAGGATCGGCGTTTCCAGTTCAATAAACCCGTGTTTGTCCAGGAAACGGCGCACCGATTGCATCGCACGGTGACGGATCATGAGCGTTTGTTGCATTTTGGGCCGGCGCAGATCCAGGTAGCGGTATTTCAGACGAACCGCTTCATCCACATCCACCCGGTCCTCAATCAGGAAAGGAGGCGTTTTCGCAGGGTTAAAGATATGTACCTTTTCGCCTTGCACCTCCACTTCACCCGTTGCCATCTTCGGGTTGACCGTTTCCGGGGAACGCGCCACTACTTTTCCGGTGATGGACAGGACATATTCACTGCGGACTTGTTCCGCTGCTTTCGCTGCTTCTGGCGAGATTTCCGGATTAAAGACCACCTGGACCAGACCGGAGCGGTCACGCAGATCGATAAAGATCAATCCGCCGAGATCCCGCCGTTTTTGAACCCAACCGTTTAACGTTACCGTTTCTCCAACAATCTCTTTGGTACATTCCAGAGCCTGATGGGTACGATGCATGATGATCCCTCCTATTCCGTTCGGATGTCAAGTCATGGTTGTTTGCTATGTTTTAGATAATCCGGCAGTTGGCTGATTTCGACCAACTCCTGCTCACCTGTCGCCATATCTTTCACCTGAATTTTCCCCTGGCTTAATTCCTCATCACCCAAAATAGCCGTAAAACGCGCCTGCGCACGATCGGCCGCTTTCAACTGGGCCTTCATTTTCCGGTCCAGATAATCCCGATCCGCCGATAATCCCGCCATCCGCAAGCTTTGCAAAATCTTCATTCCGTGAAATTTGGCTTCTTCGCCCAGGGTAATCAGGTAACAGTCAAGGCCCGTCTGAATGGGCAGCTCTACTTTTTGCTCATCCAATGCGAGGATCACCCTTTCCAGGCCGATCCCGAATCCGATTCCCGGCATCTCCGGCCCGCCGATTTCCCGCACCAAGCGGTTATACCTGCCGCCCCCGCCAATGGTGCTTGCCTGGGAGCCCGGAATATCAACCATAAACTCAAAGGCCGTCAGCGTATAATAGTCCAATCCGCGGACTAGCCGGTCATTCACCGAAAAGTTCACGCCCAGCAGAGTAAGGTATTTTTGCACCGATTCAAAGTGGCGCCGGCTTTCATCATTCAGATAATCCAAAATCGACGGCGCACCTGCGGCAATCTCTTTGGTCCGGGGGTCCTTGCTGTCCAGAATGCGCAGCGGATTGCGATAGAGCCGGGACTGCGCGTCTTCAGAAAGCTGGTCTTTGTACGGCTCAAAGTATTCGATCAGCTTTTCCCGGTAAACGGGCCGCGACTGGGCATCCCCCACACTGTTGATTTCGACCCGTACATCTTTGAGCCCGAGCGATTCGAAATACTGCATCCCCAGTGCAATCACTTCCGCATCCAAAGCCGGGTCCGTACTGCCAAACACTTCTACTCCAAACTGATGAAACTGGCGGTTTCGTCCCGCCTGCGGCCGTTCATAGCGAAACATCGGCCCCATATAAAACCATTTCGTCGGCTGGGGCTGAGCAAACACTTTATTTTCCACAAACGAGCGCACGACACCGGCCGTTCCTTCCGGACGCAGGGTCAGGCTCCGTCCTCCCCGGTCCGTGAAGGTATACATCTCCTTTTCAACGATATCGGTGGTTTCGCCCACTCCGCGTTGAAAGAGTTCGGTCATCTCAAACACGGGGGTGCGAATTTCTTTATAATCAAAACAACGGCACATCTCTCTCGCCTTGTCCTCGACCCACTGCCACTTTTCCACTTCGCCGGGCATGATATCAAATGTGCCGCGTGGAATACGATAGCCCATCGGACTGCCTCCTCCTTGCCAAAATAAAAATCTCCCGCCACTGACCTTGTTGTCAGGGACGAGAGATTGGTCTAACGAATTTCATATTCCCGTGGTGCCACCCTACTTGGAAACCGAATCAGACGATTTCCCACTCATTCCCGTTATCGCCAGGAATACGTCTAAGCCTACTAACTGCAACTGCTTAAGCAGCTTTCGGTTAGAACCTCCGGGGGTCTTTCCTCGTTTCGTGACATGGAGAACCTTTCAGCCCGCGAGTTCTCCTCTCTGGTTGCCCGTTTAACGAATACTTTTCCCTTCATAGGTGCTTCGTATTTTGCTGATTTTAAGTCCATATTCTAATGCCGTTCGTACGATTTGTCAAGAAAAAGAAATGTTACTTTCATATTTTTGTCACAGACGACCCGTCCGGCATCTTGTTGCGACCATCCCCGGTTCACCAGACCGGCCAATTCGTGAGACATGCTCATCCGGTCGGAAACAGCATACACTGAACAAGAGTTCATCCGTGAAACGAGGAGATCAGCGATGAATGGTTTTCACTCCAAAAAAACCGGACCCGCCTTCCCAACCAGCTCTTTCACCGAAGTCCATCACGAAGTTCATCATGAAGTGCACCATGAAGTTCACTATGAAAACCTGCCGCATCATTTCAAAGTGGGCAGGCCCGTACCTGCTAAAAAAGAACCGGGCCGGAAGAAGCCGCAACGGCTCACTCCCCAACAAGCAACCGTTTTATTTATAGATATCGGATCGAGCAGCTTTGGCCATCCACAGCTTCCCGTTCCCGGCCATGTGATGAAGCTGGGCAAGCTGGCAAAAATCTTCCATTTGCCCGCTATCATCACCCAAATCCGTTTGGACAAGGGTCCTGTCGGGATTCCCCAAGAGCTTTCGGACATGTTTCCCGAACGACCGGTGATATCAAGAACAGCCGTCAATGCATGGGATGAACCCGGCGTGGCTGATGCGATGAAAAAAACCGGCAGGGATCAACTGATCATCGCCGGGGTCCGTTACCATACAAGTCTTGTCCTGACCGCACTTTCCGCGGCTCAAGATGGATATCGGGTATATGCGACGGCGGAATCAGGAGAGCCTTGTAGAGAACAAGCGACCATTTACCGTATGGTAAAGGCAGGCATCATCGTTACCGATTGGATGAGTTTGGCAACGGAATTGCAACAAGACTGGAAGTTGCCGACCTCTTCACGGGTGCTTCAACTCTTCTCCACATAGGGAAACCGGCCTTCAAAGCGGAGAAGTCCCCATATTGTCAAGAATCCGGCCCGTCAATTGTGTTATAGTTATCGGTAGATGATGAGGTCTTGCCTAAGGGGAATTCCTTCCATCTCTTGGGTAATCTCCTCTGCTGATGGGACATGGACCAAGCTGATCAGCGTGGCCCAACGGTTCACAAAGAGTTTTCGTTCCCTACGCACAGGCTGGATTTAACGGTTGGGTTTCGCTTTTCAGCCTAGCCGGAGCAGTACACATCGTATTTTCATGTAAGATGAATGGCTCACAGTGGGTGCAGCCTTCTGCGGACAACCCCCATATACGATCCGCTTCTCTGGGGCTTCAGCACAGGAAGTCGTTTGGATTTTATAAAAATTGTCGGACTTGCGAGAGGGAGATGTCGGAATGAAGTTCTTTGTTATGCTCGGCAGTATAAACATGGCCCTGGCGATCGCTCTCGGGGCGTTTGGTGCGCACGGACTGGCCGGAAAAGTGACGGAAAAGATGCTCTCCATCTGGAATACGGGAGCCCATTATCACATTATTCATGCGCTGGGACTGCTTTTTATCGGGTTATTGATGGCCAAAACCGGAGGAACATCATTGCTGAATACCGCCGGCTGGCTGCTTTTTGCCGGGATCATCCTCTTTTCGGGCAGCCTGTATGCCATGGTTCTCACCAACGTCAAAGCGCTAGGCGCCATCACCCCGATCGGTGGTGTCTCTTTTATCATCGGGTGGATTTTGGTAGCCGTGTTCGCGGCCAAGCATTTGAATTAAATTGAGGCAGCCGCTTCACCGGTCATTCAAACCACATCATAAAAACCGTTTATTCACATAACGCTGAAGCGGGGGGTACAGCTCCTTATGCTCTTCCAGTTCGGACTGAATTTCGACCTGGTACTCCTCCGGACTGGCGCTGCCGCGAAGATTCATCTGCTGTTGAAAAACGGTTTCCTTGGGCAAGCGACGCATGTACAGACCCTCTTTTCCAAATCAGTTTTTGGTTAGCTTGCCCGTTTGAAGCGCAAATTAAGCCCGCTTTTCAAAAAACAATGAGCCTCTGTCATCGGTAGACAGAGGCTCATTCTGTTTTTTATCGATTGATCATTGCTTCCATTTGTTGAACCACATTGTCTACATGGAAGCCGTACTCCTTCATCACCAGGTTGCCCGGGGCGGAAGCGCCGAAACGGTCGATGCCGATCACGGCACCCTGTTCACCGACATAGCGATCCCAGCCCATCGGATGAGCCGCTTCCACAGCGAGGCGGGCACGGATGCCGGGAGGCAGGATCGAATCGCGGTAAGCCTGGTCTTGTTGGTCAAACAACTCGCGGCACGGCATGCTGACCACACGTACCCGAATTCCTCTTTCCAGCAATTTTTTCTGCGCTTCCAGGCTCAGGCTGACTTCAGAACCAGTGGCGATGATCACGCCCTGAGGATTGCCGTTGTCAGCTTCGGAAACGATATAGCCTCCCTTGGCGATGTGTTCCTTGCCGATGCCCACCGTGCCTTCCAGGATCGGCAGGTTTTGCCGGGTCAGAATCAGAGCGACCGGATGATCATGTTGACTGAGCGCGTATTGCCAAGCGGCCACGGTTTCGTTGGCATCCGCCGGACGGATCACCTTCAGTCCCGGAATCAGGCGGAGCGACGGAACATGTTCCACCGGTTCATGGGTGGGTCCGTCTTCACCCACAGCGATGCTGTCATGGGTGAACACATAGATCACCGGCAACCCGGACAGGGCGGACAAACGGATCGACGGACGCAGATAATCGGAGAAGACGAGGAAAGTGCCGCCATAAGCCCGGACTCCGCCGTGCAGGAGCATTCCGTTTAATGCCGCCCCCATGGCGTGCTCACGGACCCCGAACCAGATGTTGCGCCCGGAGTAATCTTCGGCGTGAAAAACGCCTTCCGCCTTCATCAGCGTGTTGTTGGAGGAAGCCAAATCCGCGGAACCGCCGATCAGCATCGGTACGCTTTTGGCCAGAGCCTGCAAGGCAACTCCTGATGCGGCGCGGGTAGCGATCGCTTTATCGCCGGTCTGGAATTTGGGCAGGTTTTGATCCCACCCCTCCGGGAGTTCGCCGACGATCGCCTGTCTCAGCTGCTTGGCCAGCTCCGGATACTTCGATTCATACTGTTTTAACAGATCGTTCCAAGCCGCTTCTTTCTCCGCCAACTGCGTCTGTAGCACGGCAAAATGCTCCCGTACTTCAGCGGGAACATAAAAAGGCTGTTCACTCGGCCAGTTGTATGCCTGACGCACCCCGGCCACTTCTTCCTTACCCAGCGGTTTGCCGTGAACTTCGGCCGTTCCCGCCCGGTTGGGGCTGCCATATCCGATAATGGTGCGGACTTCAATCAGGGTCGGGCGGCTTTTCTCCTGTTGCGCTTCTTCAATCGCGCGGCCGATCGCTTCCAGATCGTTTCCGTCTTCCACGCGCAAGTACTGCCAACCGTATGCCTCAAAGCGTTTTTGCACGTTTTCGGTGAAGGAATGCGCCAGTTCTCCGTCGAGGGAAATATCATTGGAATCGTACAGAGCAATCAATTTGCCCAAACGCAGATGTCCTGCCAGTGAACAAGCTTCCGCGGCCACTCCTTCCATCAAATCGCCGTCACTGCAGAGGACGTAGGTGTAATGGTCGATCACCGGAAAACCATCCCGGTTGTATGTAGCAGCCAGATGCGCCTCAGCCATGGCCATTCCGACCGCGTTTGAAATCCCTTGTCCCAGCGGTCCTGTCGTCGCTTCCACCCCCGGGGTATGTTTCACTTCCGGATGGCCCGGTGTCAGGCTTCCCCATTGCCGGAACCGTTTCAACTCATCCATGGGCAGGTTATAGCCAAAAAGATGAAGCAGACTATATAAAAGGGCGGATCCGTGGCCGGCGGACAGGACAAAACGGTCGCGGTTAAACCAGGACGGATTGGACGGATTGTGCTTCATGTATTTGGCCCATAAAGTATAGGCCATCGGAGCGGCTCCCATCGGCAGGCCCGGATGACCCGAATTGGCTTCCTCAATTTGATCAATGGAAAGCATGCGGATGGTGTTAATCGAAAGTTGGTCAATGGCAGACACTCGTCATCCTCCTCTTCTCTCTTGCGGCTCTTCTATAGATTGCCTCTGAATATTATAGCATATCCCTTTGTTTACACTCTTTATGGATTCGTTTGCGATTTGCTTTCCAAAATCAAAGTGACAGGGCCGTCATTGACGAGCGAAACCTGCATCATCGCTCCAAAAACGCCTGTCTCCACCCTTACTCCATACCCGCGAAGCACCTCATTGAAACGGTCATAGAGCACAAGCGCCTGTTCCGGTTTGGCAGCGGCCGTGAAATTGGGGCGTCTCCCCTTGCGGCAATCCCCGTAAAGAGTAAATTGCGAGACCGATAAAATGCTGCCCTGAACGTCTAAAAGTGATAGGTTCATCTTGCCCGCTTCATCTTCAAAGATGCGCAGATTCACCACTTTTTCCGCTAAATATTTCAGATCTTCTTCCGCATCCCCCTCCGTAAAGCCGACAAGTAAAAGGAGCCCGTGAGAAATGGCTCCCGAAATCCGTCCGTCCACACTTACCTGAGCTTCCTTTACTCTCTGCAGCACGATTTTCATCTGTTGTCACCCTTACTGTATGATCCGTCTGACACTGTAGATATCGCGAACTCTTTTCACTCTTTCGACCACCGACTTCAGGTGGTTGATATTCTGAATCCCGATCCGGATGTGAATGGATGCGATTCCTCTCTTATCCCCTTTGGCGCTGACCGCAGACAGATTGGTTTTGGAATCGTGAACCGCCTGCAACACTTCATTTAACAAGCCGCTTCGATCAAAGCCGGAAACTTCGATATCCACCTGATAGGAGTGGGTGGAATCACTGTCCCATTCGACCGAAATGCGGCGTTCTTCCGGAACATTGGCCAGATTGGGACAGTCGGAGCGATGAACCGTGACTCCCCGTCCCTGGGTGACATAACCGGCGATATCATCTCCCGGCACGGGGTTACAGCAGCGCGAAAGCCGAATGAGCAGATTTTCCACTCCTTTGACGCGAACCCCTTGGTCACCCCTTCGATTCCGTTTGGGAAGCGCCTTGACTTCCGGCAACACGACCGGAACCTCTGTCTTCAAACCATCTGTCAGCCGGTGAACCACCTGGGCGGTGGAAATACCTCCATACCCGACCGCTGAAAACATGTCATCCGCATCCTGGAAGTTGAACTTCTTGGTCGCTTCGGCGATGCGCTCCGGCGTCAGCACTACGTCCACATCAAATTCATGCTTCTTGAGCAGGGCAATGACCATTTCCTTGCCTTTCTCAATGCTCTCTTCACGCCGTTGCTTTTTGAACCAGGCGCGAATCTTGTTTCTCGCATGGGAGGATTTGACGATCTTGAGCCAATCCTGGCTGGGGCCGTAGCTGTGTTTGGAAGTGAGGATTTCAACGATGTCTCCGGTACTCAGCTTATAATCCAGCGGAACGATTTTTCCGTTCACTTTGGCCCCGATGCATTTATTGCCGATTTCCGTATGGATCCGGTAGGCGAAATCCAACGGAACGGAACCCATGGGGAGTTCGATCACATCCCCTTTGGGAGTGAAGACGAAAACGGAATCGGAGAACCAATCCACTTTCAAGCTTTCCACAAATTCTTGCGCGTCTTTGGACTCCTGCTGCAACTCCATCATTTCGCGGAACCATTTGAGTTTTTCTTCAAAATCGCTTTTCTGAAGCGCTGTCCCTTCTTTATATGCCCAATGGGCGGCGATTCCGTATTCAGCGGTGCGATGCATCTCCATCGTTCGGATCTGTACTTCGATGGGCTCCCCTTTCGGCCCGATGACCGTGGTGTGCAGGGATTGGTACATATTTGTTTTCGGCATCGCAATGTAATCTTTAAAGCGGCCCGGCATCGGTTTCCAAATGGTATGAATGATTCCCAACACCGCATAGCAGTCACGGACGGTTTCCACGATGACGCGGACGGCCAGCAGATCATAAATTTCATTAAACTCTTTATTTTGCGTTACCATTTTCTTGTAAATGCTGTAAATATGCTTGGGACGGCCGGAAACATCGATGACTTTGACTTCCATTTCAGCGAGGCGACCCTTGAGCGTTTGAATGATCTCGTTCAGGTATTCCTCCCGCTCTGCCCGTTTTTTCTTCATCAGGTGAACGATGCGGTAATACTGCTGGGGATTGAGATAGCGGAGCGAAATATCTTCCAGCTCCCACTTGATCTTGGAAATTCCCAGCCTGTGGGCAAGAGGCGCAAAGATCTCCAGGGTCTCTTTTGCTTTTTGCCGCTGTTTGTGTTCCGGCATATACTTCAATGTGCGCATGTTATGGAGACGATCCGCCAGCTTGATCAGAATCACCCGGATATCCTGGGCCATGGCGACAAACATTTTCCGGTGATTTTCCGCCTGGTGCTCTTCATTGGATTTAAATTTCATCCGTTTATTCAGCTTGGTGACACCATCGACCAGATTTTTCACCGTCTCGCCGAATTGCGCCTCAATCTGTTCCAGGGTGACACCCGTATCCTCAACGACATCGTGCAGAAGGGCAGCCACCAGCGTGGCGATATCCATCTGCAGTTCTGCCAGAATTTCCGCAACAGCTACCGGATGATGGATATAAGGCTCTCCCGATTTGCGCACCTGTCCCTGATGGGCCTCTCTCGCAAACTGATACGCCTTCTCCAATTGCTCTATATCATTTTCGGTTAAATATTCCCCAGCCTTTTCTAGCAGTTGCTCCACCGGCATAGTCGCTTCTCACCCGTACGAAAATAATTTTCCTATTATTATTACCCAAGGATGTAGGAAAAGCAAGCGAAGAATCCTCACCGTTTCACAGGGATGATACGCGGACAGACCATATCTAAATATTCCGAAATATATTCCGGAGCATAGAAGTGCCGGCTGATAGTATCAACCGGCTCTCTCTTACCGCCAATCCCCATGGTGCTCCTTCTCTTTGCGCATGCGAAGTCTACCTTTGGCAAAGCCTCCCGTCCGCTTCCGGATCGACAAGTAGACAGCGGAAAGCAGCACGGCTGCAAGGGTTACCATCAGATAGTCCATATAATTCTTCGTCCAAAACATGAGGACCGGACCGATGAAAACAGCGGCATAAGCAACCCATTCAAAGCAAGAAAGGAGCATTTTCCAAACTTTGCCCATGTATTCGCGAATAACCAGTTCACCAGGACTAAACATTTCACGGAAGAGCAGGATAATCAGTCCGACCATCCAGATGATGAAAGAAACAAAAAAGATTCCGGCAAAACCGGCTATCAACGCGGAAAAGATCTCGTGAATCATATCCACTTACCCATTCTCTCCCTCGATGCAACTTCATATTTGCATAACCAACCCTGCTACCATCATAGTGCATCCCGGTGTTCCCTGCAAATAGGCAATTAAAACGGATGAAAAATCAAGGCTCCCGCACGGCATCACAGATGATTCTGTACTCGCAGTATCCGCATCTTTTCCCCGGCCTCGCTTCCCAGGGCTCGGTCGGGCCCGCCGAGGTCCTAAGCAACCGGATGCTTTTCCCCACCTCTTCTTCAGCGTCCCGCAACCACTTGTCGGTAACTGTAAATGTATATTCCCGGTCGGGTTTTAAAAAATAGAGAGTCGCCTTTTCAGGAATCAGATTCCACATCCGCTTGGCAGAAAGCACATACAATTCCAGCTGGGGCTTGTATTCCATGGCCGCCTCCTCCACTTCAGAAACGGAGATCTGGTCCGTTTTATAGTCAATGATCTCCCAAGTCCCGTTCGGGTGGGGAAGCAGGCAATCGATCACTCCGATCACTTGAAGCCCGCCCAGATTGACGGCAAATTCCTGCTCCGTCCGTGGTTCCTCCCGGTTTATTCCGGCATAGACCCGGCTGTTTAAGAAGTTCCCGATATAAGGACGGACTTCGGCTTCGGCCGCTTTCTGCACAGAACGGGGCAGCGAAAATTCGTTCCAGACGTTTTGCGCGATTTTCTCCCACGAAAACGTTCTGTTTTCCGGTTTGGAAAGAAGTTCGATCAGCCGGTGAACCACTCTCCCCTTGACGGTTGGAGAAAGGACCGGCATCCCGGCATAGCCCCTGTCTTCCGGCTCCTCTTCCGTCAGCTGAGGCAAACCCAGCACATGCTGATAAAAATATTTCCGCGGACAGTTCACCAGCTTTTTCCAGTCTGTCACGCTAATCTCGAGCAGATCGTGTTCCGTGTATCCCCTTGGCTTTAAAAATTCAAGCGGTTCCTTCCCGCCCTCTCCTCGCTCTGTCGCCAATTCTCCCGCCAGATATCTGTCGAGCGGTGTTTCCATGGAGTCCGTGGGGATTTCGTCCTCCGCCAGATCCGCATGTACCCGAATCGGCAGGCAATGCTCGGAGAAAGACCATCTCCGTTCTTCCCAATCAATCTTTCGATAGTCCAAAATACCGTCCAGCCATTGACTCCATTTGGTCACTTCCCGGATGCTTTTCCCCTCCTTTAACGGTTCCACCGCCCCGCAGAGCACCAATCTGCTTTCCGCCCGGGTGCAAGCCACATAGAGCAGCCGCACCGACTCTTCCCATTCCAGTCGCCGGTTTCGTTCGACGGCCTGTTTCCAGCGGCTGAGTTCGACGCTTTCTCCCCGTTCATCTTTCATCACCACAACCAGTCCCGCTTCGGCATCGATCCGGACGGCTCCATGGCGCTCCGTATTTGCATAAGAAAGGTCAGCCACATAAACAACAGGAAATTCCAACCCTTTCGACTGGTGAATGGTCATCAGTTTGACACTGTCACTGTGTTCGGATTCGACGGATGCCTCTGTCTCCGCCTGTTGGTCTCTCATCAACAGGTCCATCCGCTCCAGGTACTCAGGAACGGAATAAGCGGCAAGCCCTCTCATACTCCGGGCCTGCCGGATCAGCTTTTTTAGATTGGCCACTGCCTGCTTGCCTTCCGGGGCCGCCCACATCAGATAACGATATCCGCTTTCCTCAAGCATGCGTTCCATCAGATCCGCCACCTTGAGCGCACCCACCCACTCTCCAGCGCGGGTCCAGAGATGATGGAACTGGTACAATTTGCTCCGCTCTTCTTCCGGAAGGCCCGGCAGTTCCGCCCAATCCTTGGCACTTACCTGCCACTGATTCTCCAGGGAGATCCTGAGCAGCGTTTCATCTGAAATGCCGCAAAACGGGGAGCGGAGCACCCCAGCCAGGGCAAGTCGGTTTTCCGGTTCCACCAGTACCCGCAAAAAGTGCAGCAGGTCAGCAATTTCCTGCCGGTCATAAAATCCGCGCCCTTTGACAATATGAAACGGAATATTCCATTTTGCCAATTCCCGTTCATATTTTTTTACGTGAGTCATCGCCCGAAACAGAAGCGCGATATCCCGTGCCGGGGTTCCCGCTTCCATCATCCCGGCGATATGTTTGGCCACCATCTGAGCCTCCGCGTCTCTCCGGTCCCATCCCGGCGGCAAATCCTCCTTCTTATGGGGCACAGCGAGATACTCCACGACAACTTCCGGACGCGTTTGATCTTCCCGCGACTGTACAGGCTGGTAATAGTTGGGCGACTCCTTTTCCTTTGCCATCAAGCGTCCGAAAAAGTGATTGTAAAAAGAAATCAACTCAGGGTGGGAGCGAAAGTTTGCCGTGAGAGCCACCTCTTGGCCGCCTGATGCCAGGATTTCCATCCGGGTGCGGTGGAAAAGCGAAACATCCGCTCCGCGGAAACGGTAAATGGATTGCTTTGGATCACCGACCACGAACCATGTTCCAGGCGTATGATTTCCCTGTTCATCATTGATCAGCAGGTCAATCAACCTTTTTTGCAGATCGTTGGTGTCCTGGTACTCATCCACCATCAAATACCGGATCTTTTTTCGCATCTCCGCGCGGATTTCCGGATGCTCGCTGAGCAAAGAACAAACCCGCGACTGCATTTCGTCAAAATCAACACCGGCCCGTTCCTGTTTGAGCCGGTTGTAGCGCTCAATGATCCGGGCGATCAGGTCGCATATCACCGCCGTCAGCTCTTTTTCATCAGGCAGATAGAGTTGCTCATGAATGATTCCGGCCAACTGTTCACAGGCTTCCCTGCACTCCTCCAGCGGCTGTTTCACTTCCTCCTTTGAGCCCCACCTGCCGGCCAGCGATTCCTGCAATGAATGGATCATTTTCAATTTCTCCGGATCACCGGCTGCTTTTTTCCAGATCCCGCGAATATCTGACCACTTAGCCCTGAACTCCTCCGCCCTTTTCAATTTTTTCAGTGCAAGCAAACGTTCCGCCGATGCCAACAGTTGCCCTTCCCATCTGCCAAACTCATTTTTCCTCTTTGTCTCAAGCTCTTCTTCCGCCTGATTCAGATGCCAAGTCGTCACCCGTTTCAGCTCGTCCGGGCTCCATCCATGGGTGAAACACTCCAAAACTGCCGACATGAACTGTCTCTCCGCCGCTTGGATGCCGACACCGACCAGCCACCGTTCGAACACCCGGGCTTCCCGTCCCCCGGGTGAAAGATCCAAAAAAGAGGAAAGTGTCTGCTCGACAGCTTCTTTTAACAGCCACCGCGCCTCAAATTCTTCCAACACCCTAAATTCCGGATCGACACCTGCTTCAATCGGAAATTTTTTAAGGATGCTGCGGCAGAAAGAGTGAATGGTTGTGATACAAGCCCGCTCGATTTCAGTTAACAGCCGGTACCACCCGTCCGCTTCCTCTACATTTCCGGCCAATCGGGCTTTCATGAGACGTTCCTCCATTCCCCTGCGCACTCTTTCTTTCATTTCGGTGGCCGCTTTTTCCGTAAACGTAATCGCAACCACCTGATCGAGCAAATCGGTGTTAAACCGGTGCTCAGCCAATATCTTTAAATAGCGTTCCACCAGCACGCGCGTCTTTCCTGAACCGGCTCCTGCGGAAACAATGCAATCCCGGTTCAGGGAATGGGTAGCCGCTTGCTGCTCGGGTGTGAGTTGGATGTTGCCGGTCATTCGCGTCCCCCTTTCCGATGGCTGAACCGGCATATTTTCCGCTGCGGACAGTACTCGGGACAAGTCCAGGCAGGATCCACAGCGAAATCGCCCTCCATCACTTTGTCCAGCTGATCCTCGATGAATGAACGCAGCTGTTTCTCCACCTCATCCCATGTGTCCTGATCCAGACGGGAGCGGACTTGTTTTCCGATTCCTGCACGGTCTGCCAGTTCCTTTTTCCATAAACCTTTATTTCTGTTGTCAACTGGTGCGCTTTGACTCGTCCCCCGCGTATAAAAAGCGGCTCCGACGGCTTTTTCCCGGGAGAACCCGAAGCCGTGCTCCAGCGCCCACAAGTAAAGGGGAAGTTGCAATTGCCTCCCTTCCTGTATTTCCTGAGCGGATGGAGCCTGTCCCGTTTTATAATCGTAAACGGCATAATACCCCTCATTCACATCCACCCGGTCAATTTTGCCTTTCAGCCGCAGGGTGTGCCTGGACAGGGGAATGGAAACCGGTTCGGAAACGGACCGCGGGTCCAATAAGCCGTCCGCTTGCCGGTTGAGATCGAGCGGCAAACCAAAGGAAAGTTCCAAATAAGCAGGCGGGTGATAGTTGTTGGTTTCCTTGCGCCAATGGAGTTCATGGTTCCAGAAAGCGCTCAGGGTCTGCTTCAGTCGCTGCTTCTCGATCCTGAGATAGGAGGGATGCCTGCCACGCACACGGGCGAGCAGCTTTTCCGCAGTCTCCCCGGCAATAGTCATCAATCGCTCCCGGGCATGCTCCTCATCGCGGAAACTCCATTTTCCCTGCCGATATTCACTGAAGAACCTGCACAGCGCTTCGTGAATGAGTTCTCCTTCTTCCAACCGGCTGATTCCCCGGACGATGTCTTCCGCCTGATGCGCTTTCCATATTTTTTCAGCCATAAAATGAAAACGGCATGTCATCATTTTATTCAAGTCCGTCGCACTCCAGATTTGCCTTTTGGCCCAATCCTCCAGTTGCCGCCGTAACTTTACGTCCTCCGCCACACCGTCAAACCGGGTAAAGGAGTCCATTCTCCTCGCTTGTTCTGCCTGAATCCGATTCACCAGCGATTGCCACATGCGGGGGGAACGGCGCAGAAGATCGTCCAAAACAGAGACAGCCAGTGACGATGATTCATCATCCACCGGTCTGGTCAACCGGCTGAAGGCAAATTCAAGTCCTTGATCCGGCGAAAAAGAATCCTGCCACTCCGGTGGTCCCACTTGCTCGGACAGGTCTTTTTCTCTCTTATGAATCGAATCCGGTTGAAAAACGGATACACATTCCTCCAAAAAAGGAGAGGGCAACTCCCTGTTCCCGTCTTCATCTGTGTTGGGATAAGACAGAACGAGAAAATCGACTGCGGAAATCACGCTCATAAAAAATGGGAGGAGTTGGCGCTGACGCAATTCCTGTGACAGATCCAACAAAACCTCTTCCGCCCGGAGTTCCTCTCGTGCCTCATCCGGGAGCAGCCAATGATCCGAAAAGTTACGCGGCCATTTCCCCTCCACACATCCCAGCACAAACACCGCACGAAACCGGTCGCCCCGAACCTGTGTGGCCGGGAGCAACCGGACTCCCTTTCTGCGGGCTGGTTTTCGTTGCACGAAAAGTTGTTCTGCGGATTGCAGCAATGTGGTCAAAAAACGGGTGCGGCTTACCGGTTCCCTTCCCTTGTCCTCAGCAACCAGGTACGACCATTCCCTGATCAATTGTTCGAGACAATGCCACGCATTCATCCCTTCGGCCAGTTCCTCGTAACGGTCCGGATCCAAGGCCATCTGCCGCCATTTATCCTTATTTTTCAGCGGTTTCATCCACTGCTGGAACCAATTCAGCCACCCGGACCAAGTCTCTTCTTCCGGAATGGATTCCACCCACTCGAAAACCGCTTCCACTGCTCGGCCTGCAGCAACGAGTGCGGGATCTGTCTCCTGATCACCCTGCCGAATATCCCACTCTTGCCGAAACTCGGCCAAACGGACCGGATCGCCGAGTTCGCGGATCAGCCGGAGACATTCTGTGTACCTGCCGTGGAACCAGGAAAGATGCGGGCTACAGAAAAGTGCGCGCCCTCCCTCAACCTTTCCCGCCTTCATTAAAAACGCGGCGGAAATGGTTTGCAACAGGGAATTTTCGGAGAGTTTTTGCTTGTACGGCGAACTGACGGGAATACCGGCCTGCTCCAACTTTTTGAACAAAATACGTGCATATGCATCCATTTCAGCAGAGATGATCGCCACATCGGAACAGTCTGCCTGTTCTTCTCTCAACCACTGTTTCAAACGGGCAACCACCAAATCCACTTCCGCTTCCATGCCGGGCGCGGACAGGATCTCCAACGCATCGTCGGCCAATGCAACTGCCGGTTCCGGTGAAAAAGCATTTTCAGCCAAGTGCATGAGCGAGATTCTCTCAACTTTCACTCGGTTGGGGTCACGGCTTACCGGCACAGTCTGGAACCCTTTGACCTGCAGCCTCGAGACCAGCGGTTCGACCATATTTCTCAGGCGCGGTCTGGTTTCATCCCACATGAGATGAAGGTGAACCTCGACTCCTTCTGTCACCAACTGGATGAGAAGCTGTTCCTGCAACGGGTTTAAGTCATGAAAATGTTCAAGCACCACCCGGTCGGGCAAGTGAATCGTCTCTGTCTTTTGAGACATGGATTGCATCAGATCAAAATAATATTGCTCATGGTCAGAAACCTGAAAACGCCGGAGCAACTGCTGGTACTTTTCATAAATAAGCGCCAGCTCCTGATATTTCGGTCTTTTATTCTTCCACAGCCGTTTGAGTCGCATCGGTAAAATGCCCGCTCGTTTCATTTCTCCAAGAACTTTTTCCAGTGACAGAATCCAATTGTCCGAGCAGGACGATACCATTTGAAAATAGGATAACTCCCCTTCCCTCTCCAGCTCCGTGACGGCTTGCTGAACCACCCAGTGCTGTTCTGCCGCCGACATCAGACGGTATGGCGAGTTCAACAGATGGCGGACAAAGTGGTCAAAGGTGATCCACTTCACTTGCTTTGTCCGCATTTGCTTTTTCATCCGCTCTGCTTGTCCGGAGCCGGGAAGAATATAGACGGTATTTTTCTCTTCCTGTTCATATTTCTCATCCCACCCCATACCCAGGCGAGCCTGGGAAACGGGATGCAAGTAAATCCAGCCGGCCATCTGATTAACCCCTTACTAAAAATATTTCCAAAGACAAAAGTGTCACCTGTTGTAACAGAGGCTCTAACTGCTTCTCCATTCGATCCGATAAACCTGTGGTGAGTGCCGGGCAGGAGTCCCCCATCGCACAAACCATAGAATAGATTTGCTGTCTGAGTCAATTCTCTGTCCGCCTCTGTATGCCCTGCTGGAAAAAACGAGATGATATCAATTATCGACTGATAAGTCCGAATAGTTTTAAATCTATACAATTATCATTGCACAAATAATAGAAATCGCATACACTTTTACTAAGAAATATGGATGCAAGAAAAGACAGCAGATGACGAAGTAAAGTTTCCCATATTCAATCGCTACAACCTGATCCTCTAACAGATCAGCGTACATATATTCTCATCATCAGCTTATTTTTTGCAGTCATTCCTACTCTTTTTCATTTGATTTAACGGTTGAACGGAGGTTGAATATGTTAAAAAGCTCAAAAAGCACTCTGTATGAAAGGATAGGCGGTGAACAAGCGATTGCGGCAGTCATTAATGAGTTTTATAACCGAATGTTGCAAGATGACCGGGTCAGTCATCATTTCGTAGGTGCAAATATGGACCGCCTGCGCAGGCATCAGATCACTTATTTTATGAGCTATGCCCTGGGAGGGCCAAAAAGGTACGAAGGCAGTACCCTGCGCTCTGCCCATGCCGGTTTGCAAATCTCTTCAGAGGAATATGAAATAGCCATTAAACATTTGAACAGCTCTTTGCGCAAATATAATGTTCCCATCGAAGATATCGCTAAAATTGAAGCTTTCCTTCGCAGTGTAAAACCGCACATCATCAATAAATAATTCATCATACCCGAAAAGCCGGTCGCAACCGGCTTTTCTTCTGTTCAAATCCGTTTCCGATTATCCGGGCAGCTGAATAGAATGATAATCCATCCCTTCTTCTCTCAACAGTTTGCTTTCACGGTGTTGGCACGTACAGAGGATAATCTGATGTTGATCCGAAAAATCGCGCAACAGACGAAGGGCTGCACGCAAGCGTTTCTCGTCAAAGTGGGCAAAGCAATCATCGAGAATCAGCGGAAGGCAAGTTTTTGTATGGCTGGAATAAAACTGAAGCAAACTTAACCGCAGAGCGAAAACCATCTGGTCCATGGTGCCTCTGCTTAATGCTTCCACTTCCTTGTTCTCTCCCGTTTCCGGCACAAACACCTTCATCTGTAAACCGTTTGCCGGATCGATCCACACTTCCCGGTACCTGCCCCCTGTCACCGTGCCGACCCATTTGGAAACATAGGGAGCCAATCGGGGAGCGATATTCTCTTTCACCTCCCGTGCCGCCTCCAGCAATACCTCTCTCGCCAACTCCAGCGCCTTTCGCTCGCGTTCCAGCTCCTGAACCTTCTGTTTGGCACATTCCCAGGCAGTCATGGCATCCGGGAGCCCGGAAATCCATTCTTCCAGCTTTTCAATGCTTCCTTGCAGCTTATCAAACTCTGCCTTTTTGGCGCTCCAAATCTCTCCGATCCGTTCACGCTCAAACTCCGCCTCTCTGAAGCGCTCCTTCCAGTCTATGTCCGTTTCTTGTTCATCCGGCTCCTCCAACGCCAGCCGGTTCGATAACCCCGTCATCCCGTCTTCCAATTCTTTTCTTTTCTCTTCCCAATTCTCCAGCTGTCTCATTTGCTCAAACGCCTCAATCTTCTCTTGCTCCGCCCGGATGATGCGTTCCCGTTCGCGCACCTGCTCGCTTTGGTCCAACCAGATTTTGATTTGGGTGAGATCAGCAGTCCCATATCTCTTTTCCCAGGCGGCAAGAACAGCGTGCAACTGGTCCAAATCCTGCCTGACGGCCAGTTCTTCCCGCTGCTTGGTTTCCTTTTGCAAGATGAGGCCGGATCGCTGTTCTCTTACCCGTTTGGCCTGACGGGCGACTTCTCGGATCATCTTCTCCCATACGGGCGGATCGAACGGAGGTAGACCTTCTGTCACGGAAGCCAGCCATTCCTTCACTTCCTGGCGGATCTTCTCCATCATCTCCTCGTTTTGGTCCAGTTCTCTTCTGTGCCACTGTTGAATCGCTTCCACTTGAAGCAAACTTCTCCTGATGCTTTCCTCAGCACGATGGCGGTTCCGCGTCCAGCGATAGATGGCAAACAAAGTAAAAAAGCCGGGAAGAAAGGCGGCGATGGGAAAAAGCATCAACAAGAGTATCGTGATCATCGCGCCGGATGCCGCGGCAAACAGCCAACCCTTTCCAGTCCCTGCCGGAGGATGCAGCCGGTTTGGCCTCGGCAACTTTGAATCATGTCCGCTGCTTTCCTGCCCCCATTCTCTCCCTTCCGGTTGCCGTTGATGGAGCCCATCCTTTTGCGACGGACCGTTCCCGCTCATCTCGTTTTCCAATTGGAGATTTCGCCGCTCCAGATTCTGAAACTCCTGCAAGCGATAAAGCATCTCCACCGGTTTGCTTTCATCCATCGCGAGTAAACGACGATGCCGGCGTTCCAAACTTTCCAGCTCCCGGTTCAACCGGTCTAATTCGCCGGAAATGCCGGACAGTTGACGGTTCAGCTCATCTCTCCGTTTCAATTGCTGTTCCAGTTGGTAGTATTCCTGATGGGTGATCCGATGCGGCGGTTGGAGGCTGTCTATTTCCGCCTGCAAAGCCGCTTGAAGACGAAGCGAAGCCTGGTAGGCGTCCATTTTTTCCTGTAACGAATCCCGTTGCAACGAAAGATTCTTCCACTCTTGCTGCATCGCGATTCGCTTTTCCTGTTGCTCAGCTTTTTTCTTGATCTCAGAACAGCGATGCTCCGCTTCCTCCTTCTTCTTTTGTAAAGATTCCAACTCGTTCCTTAACGCAAATAACCGTTCTTTCTCGCGGGTATATTGATGATAGTCTTCCTTCAGCTGCTTCAACTCTTTTTCCAGCTCTTCCATTTTTCTGAGAGCGGATCCGTACGGTTTGGCGGAGGTTTTGCCCGTACCGATGTCGCTTAATTGCGCTTCCAGCTTTTTGACAGCGGGAGTGGCATCCAGGTCTTCCCCCTGGCTCATGAGCAGTTTCAATTTTTCTACCATGCGGGAATCGCCATCGGGAGAATCATCTTTTAAGATCAATGAACCTGAAGTCAGCATCGCGATGCGGCGAAAACTCTCCCCGGATAAACCCGTTTGTTTCTCCAGAAAGCAGCGGTCCTTTCTCTTTTTATCCATGGGAAATTGGCTGGTGATATCAATGGATTTCGTCAGGTTGATCAGCTCTTCTGCGTCCTTGTCAATGCGAAGGTTGCGTACGAGTCGGTAGGAATCGGGTCCGAGCGTATACTCAATTTCGCCGCCGTAATCCTCTCCTTGCCACGGCAAAAACTTTCCATACCAGTCCGCCGCTCTCTTCGTTTTCAAACCTTCTTTTTTCGCCCCGTACAAAAGGGCGAACATCCCCTGCAAAAGAGTGGACTTACCCGCCTCGTTTGGTGCTTCAATCAGATTGATCCCGTCGACAAAAGTAAACTCCTGGTCGATCCATCGACCGAAACCGCGGAACTTGACCCGATTGATCTTCATGACCTCACATGCTCCTTTGCCAGCAGTGCTTCCAATCCCTTGTACAATGCCCGTTCATATTCCGCTTGCCGGTCAGGATTCTGTTCCATCCGCTCTTCCATCTTGCGGATAAACACACCAATCACCCCGGGTTGTCTCCGGTAATATTCCAGATCAAAGTCGGGTTTCGACTGATCCTCCAAATATACGGCATAAAACCCCGCTTGTTTTAAACGTTCTTCCATCCGGCGGAGGGAGTCTTCTTTCAGCTCCAACTCACGGGCCCGCCGTCCCGTTAACTCTACCGCGTGATAACCGTTTTTGTCAGCGGCCCCCGTTTCTTGAAGAATCCGGACGATGACCTCTTCCATTGTTTCGCATCCTTGGATGTCGACACGGTGTTTTTCGTACACCCGCGTTTGGATGGATACGGGTTCAATCCTAACTCCTCTTTCATCCAAAACGCCATAGGTCACCGTCCGCTCCCCTGTCTCTTTCCAATTTAATGCCTCCGGCGAGCCGGGATAGCGGACCCACGTCCGTCTCCGGTTGTTCAAACGGTAATCCGCCGCTTTATGGATATGACCCAGTGCCACATAATCCATTTCCAATAAGGCCAGCTCCTGTTCGCAGATGGGGAAATAAGGGGAAGATCCATCCTGCACCAAAAAATCCCCGTGAACGACCATCACTTTCCTCCCGTCTGCCTTCAAGCCGTCTGGAGCCTTCCACTCAGACTCGGTAAAATCGGTAAATCCCCGCCCATAGACAGTCAAATCAAACTCCGGAAAATGGAGCGATTCCCACTCTCCGCCAAAGATATGGACATTTTCCGGCCACTCCTCCAAACAGTAAACTGAATCCGGCCGATACGGATCGTGGTTGCCGGGGGCAATCAACACCCTTGTCCCGGAGATTTGGCGGAATTGTTCTTTGACAAACCTGACTGTCGATTTGCTTACAACTCCGTATTCCAAAAAATCCCCGGCAATAAATAAAAAAGGGACTTGTCTTTCTTTCACCAGCGAAATCATCCGTTCAAATGTCTGACGATACTCTTGACTGCGTTTCCAGGCCTCCTCTTTAGAACCCTTCCATCCTTTTACCGGCTCATCCAAATGCAGATCGGCGGTGTGGATCCACGTCACCGGCTTCATTTTATACCACCTCCGGATCAAGATTTCTGACCGGGATCATGATCGGATGACAAGAGAGCCCGGATAATATGTATTTATATAAGAAAAACAAACCAAACTAGTAAGGAAAATTTCTGTCGGTACAGGTGATTCGTTATGCAAAACAACAGAATAAACATTCTCTCAACCTGTTTGTTTCTCCTTCTGCTGCTGTCAACAAATAACGCCTGGTCACATCCCCTTCAGCCGGCCGGAACCCATATCACGAAACTGGAAGTTTGGCGCATCGACGGAAACACCCGGCACCCCGTTCGCACCGGGCTGATGATCGAAACCGAAATGGAACGAGTCCTGGGCAGCGTGCAGCAGATGGCCGGGATTTCTTCTCTGAATCTTCCCGCAACCTACTACCATTTCCGATTTGACACACCCGTCGTTTTGCCTGCTTCTCCCGTCGGTCACCCGATTCATGAGGCAGTCATCACTCTCCCGGCCAATGGTTGGGACCCGCCTAAACTCCTGATCAAAAACGCGCAAAATCAATGGGTTGAATATCGAGCGTCCCGTCCGCTGAGCATAGTGGTCAACCAGCTGAAAGCATGGGAAAAAGCAACGCCCCGGAAAAAGGCATCCGGGGCGTTTTCTTTATTCTTCCCACTTTTTCACGATCAGGCTGACATTGTGACCTCCAAACCCAAACGAGTTGCTCATCACGAACCGGCAATCCCTGCGACGCGGGTGATTGGGAACATAGTCCAAATCTGCTCCTTCATCCGGTTCTTCCAGGTTGATGGTGGGAGGAATCCACCCATGGAGCAGGGTCATCACAGAGGAGATCATCTCAACTGCGCCAGCCGCCCCCAACAGGTGACCGGTCATCGATTTAATTGAACTGATCGGTATCCTTGTGGCATCATCGCCAAAGACACGTTTCACAGCCAGCGTTTCCATCCAATCATTCAGCGTCGTACCCGTTCCGTGGGCATTGATGTAATCAATATCCGTCGGAGAGAGCCGCGCATCCTGTAAAGCCAGTTTCATCGCATTGACCGCACCGGTTCCATCCGGGGTCGGGGAAGTGATGTGATAGGCATCCGTCGTTGTCCCGTATCCAATCAATTCGGCCAGGATGGGAGCATTTCTTTTTCGGGCATGCTCCAATTCCTCCAGCACGACAACGCCGGCCCCTTCACCCGCCACAAATCCGTCACGCCCGCGGTCAAAAGGGCGGCTGGCCTTGGCAGGTTCATCGTTCCTTCTCGATAACGCCCGGATTTTGGAAAAGGCAGCCAGCCCCAAGGGAGTAATCGGCGCCTCTGTTCCACCCGCCAGCATGATATCAGCGGCACCGTGCTGGATGGTACGCATCGCCTCGCCAATACAGCTGCTGCCGGTTGCACATGCGGTGATAACCGCTGCCGAAGGGCCTTTGGCTCCGGTGGCGATGGCGATTTCCCCGCAAGCCATATTGGCCAGCATCGCGGGAGCCAAATAGGGACTCAGCTTCCCCGGTCCTGAGCTCAGGATGCGCTGATGTTCCTGTTGGATCATCTGCAGTCCTCCGCTGCCGGTTCCCACCATGACGCCGGCCCGTTCGCTCAAACCCCCCGTTAATTCCAATCCGGCATGCTCCAGTGCCTGCTTGGCTGCCGCAAGACCCATCTGCGAAAAACGATCCATCCGCTTCGCTTCTTTTTTATCCATGTAGTTTTCAGGGACAAAATCATCAATTTGTGCCGCAATGGTGGTGGAATATCCGGCGGGATCAAAGCGGGTAATCGGTCCGGCCCCGCTTCTCCCTTCCATCAAGCTTTGCCAGAAAACATCTCCGTTTAAACCGATTGGAGTGATTAACCCATAACCTGTAATGACCACCCGTCTGCGCACAATCCCCACATCCTTCAAACTTCGAATTACAAGGTAGTATGTGGAAATAAGGAAAATTTATACCATCCGGGTGGCATTTTTATGAAAAAAGCCCAAAAAACGCCCATCTCTATCAGACTATTCAGATATATTAGGGGAGTAATATTCGACCAAGAAATTTGTGGAAAGATGATGGGCCCCAATATATAAATATATAATGGATCAGTCAACTTCCCCTGTCTACAGCCGGGGGCTTGGCAGTAGCCTGCGCTCCGACGTTCGGCTGGTTGACGGCAGCCCGGTTCTTTCAATCCGACAGTTTCAACGGTTCATCAACCATTAATTTTACAGGCCATCGGCGCCCCCCCAAATCTTTCGTTTTCAACCGTTTGATCTCCGCAAAAGCGGGCGAGTGCCTTAAAAACGATTAACCTGCGCAAGAGGAGAACGGGAAGAAAAGCCGGATCCTTGAGGTCACAGAAACCAATCCATTCCGATGATTTCCTCACGTTATTCTCATTCCTGGTCGACAACAAACCCCTTTGCCGCTATGACAAAGGGGAATGCGAATTACTCGATTTCGATGATTTTAAATTGAATCGTGCCGGAAGGAGCCGGTACATCGACGGTATCTCCTACCTTTTTACCGATCAATTCTGCCCCGATGGGAGACTCGTTGGAAATTTTTCCGGAAAGCGGGTCGGATTCTGCACTTCCCACAATCGTATAAGTTTCAGTATCCCCGTCGGGCAATTCTTGGATCGTCACTTTGGAACCCACATTCACGATGTTTTTATCGATATGTTGGGAGTTAATGATTTTCGCGTTGCGAATCATATTTTCCAACGTAATGATGCGCGATTCAATAAAAGCTTGCTCCTCTTTCGCCGCATCATATTCGGAATTCTCGCTGAGATCTCCTTGCGCAATGGCTTCTTTCAAACGCTGGGCGACCTCATGCCGTTTTTGCGTCTTCAGGTATTCCAGTTCTTGCTTAACTTTTTCCAATCCCTCTTCCGTTAATAGTACCTCTTTTTTATTTTGCGCCATACCGATTCCTCCCTTAATCTGTCCAAACTAACTTATGTCAACTACCTTCGCTAAAGTAGTGAGCTTGCAGTTCATCACAAGAGACCGGCTTCGGCCGGTTGTCGCTGCGTGTGCCTGCCGGGTACCGCCACAGGGTCAGCCGGTCCGGTTCACACCACAGAATTTACCGTCCAGCTCCTCTCCGGCTATGGCGATACTTCATGCCGATCGGTCAGTACTACGGGTATTTCCGGGACCAACCACCTGCCCGTTGATGAACTATGTTGACATCGCTCTCTCCCTTCACTGTTCCCCGCCTGGGAATGCGAATCTTCGAGAGCAATCGGGTAAATATCTCCTTAAAAGATGAATGGTTGATCAGCCATTTTCCGGAGTACCAAGGCATACCCCCCGGGGCAAGCCTGAATACACCGGAAATCCATATGCAGCAATCTCCAGTGTTATGACAACTGCGCTTCATCGATCAATCAGGTTGCCAAGCGCAGTTCATTTTGTCTTCCCGTTTCGAACATATTTCAAACTATGGCCAAAACCGCAGTCGGCACCGGATGTCCAAAGACCAGTTTTTCCCTTGTAAGCGATTTCATGTACAGTTTCTTGGCAAAACTCTCCCTCCGGGATCTGATGAGCGGCGGCATCCCGTAGAGAAGACAGCATGAATACGGACTGCTGAATATATTAGCACATTTCATTCATTCCTCCAAGAGATTTACAAAAAAGTTTTTCCCATTCCAGTCTCTGTTGCGCCGCTTCCGCGGGCAGACTTCAAATCCCCCTTCGCTTCTCCCGTTTCTCTTTTTTTGCCACCCAATTTCTTTATCATAAATGTGCAGAAAAAGGTTTGAAGGTATGCATGTTTATACAAGATGATATTTTCCCTAAATTATTATAATATTCGACTAAGTTCAATTATTATCCTTCTTTTGCGCCAAAAAAATCATGAACAAACCCGAAGTTCCCCCGTATATTTCCCCTTTCAACAACCAAATCAAACACGATCGGTTCATGGTATAAAATGTTCATCCGTTTTTGTAATTTAAAGCGATCTTGTCCTTGACAGCACATGTTTTGGAAAGGATCTCCGCTAAAATATGAAATAAATGAAAAATCGGTTCCTTTGCCAAAACAGTGATCCTCTCCGGTTCGACGGTGTGAACATGCTGAATGCAAAACCATTCCTTTGCTTGTCTATGGGGGGAGTGTTCGGAAACAGTCGAGCATTTTTTCTCTTCATCCCCCAAGCTCCTGGATCCATGCTTCCGATGATGGGTGAATCAAGCGGGTTTTAAAGCACTAAAAAGCAACAGGTGGTTATCCTGTTGCTTGTTCTCAACAAAAATAACCCCCTCTCTCATCACGCTTACGAGGTTAGCTGTCGGATTCGGATCTTGAGAGTTACCCTACTCATGCCGGTGGTGGCATGAGATTCACCCCATGTGGAGGAGATCCATCCTCTCCACAATTGGTTCCCCCGCTCCTTGATCAGGATTCAGCGATCACTGGGATTGCATTCGTATTCAGTTGATGTCATCATACTCTTTTGAAAACAAAATGTAAATCTATGATTCCGGTTCATTCAGATCGATTTGCGTACGTCACGTCACATGTAAGCCATAAATCGGTTCTTTTCATATCCATTCTCGCATTTTCATTGAATTGATAGCCTGTTTCTTTATTTATAATAGCAGATTTCAGCCCAAGAATATAAACACGGATGGAGAAAAATCGCTTGAAAATAAATATCTGCAAGAGTATGATAGGTCTCAAAGCAAATCACGGCTTACGGGCTGGATTCCGTCATGGAGCATGAGAGCAAAGTTCCGGCGTTTTGCGGCTTTGTTTGTAGTACTTCATATATTCAATTGGGAGAGATGAAGTTGAACAGCATAAAGATCGGACTGATCGGATTTGGTTTTTCCGGAGCCACTTTTCACGCCCCCGTCATCCAGGCTGTGCGTGACTTGAAAATCCATACGGTCGTATCCTCTCAACCGGATAAGGTAAAGCGCCAACTCCCCGAGGCAACCGTCGTATCCAGTGTGGATGAATTGCTGCGCGACCCGGAGATTGAGCTGGTGGTCATCACCACTCCCAATGAAACCCATTTTCCCTTTGCCAAAGCAGCCCTCCAAGCCAAAAAGCATGTGGTGGTGGAAAAACCGTTTGTCATCCATGTGGAGGAAGCGGATGAACTGATCCGTCTGGCGGAAAAACAGGGCTGCCTGCTGAGCGTCTACCACAACCGGCGCTGGGATAATGACTTCCTTACCATCCAATCTTGCATAGAAAGCGGCCTGTTAGGCGAAATCCATACATACGAAGCCCACTTTGACCGCTACCGGCCGGAGGTGCGCAACCGCTGGCGCGAACAAAACCTGCCCGGATCCGGAATTCTTTACGACCTGGGCTCCCATCTGATCGATCAGGCTCTCCAGTTATTTGGCCTCCCCCATTCAGTCACTGCCGACCTGATGGAACAACGGCCCGGCGCACAGACAACGGACTATTTCCATCTGGTGCTCGGATATGGAGGAGGACGTCGGGTCATCCTGCACAGCGGCTCCATGGTAAAAAATCCGGGTCCGCGTTATCAAGTTCACGGAACAAAAGGATCATTCATCAAATATGGCATGGATTCCCAGGAAGAGAGTTTAAAGCGCGGAGCCAAACCCGGTGATCCCGGTTGGGGAGAAGACTTCCCTGAGCAGTATGGCACAATCACCACCAGCGTCAACGGCTTGGAGTTGACCGGAACGATTCAAACGCTGCGTGGCTCGTATGAGACTTATTATCATAAGATGGCGGCCGCCATTCGCGAACGGGCTCCCCTCCCTGTCACGGCACAGGAGGCCCGCGAAACGATCCGCATCATTCAGGCAGCCATACAAAGCCATAACGAAAAACGAACCATTTTGCTTTGAGAGCGCACAAGACGAAGAATCCCCTTTCGGCAGGCTGCGGACCTGGAAAGGTGTTCATTCTCTTGATGGAACAAGAATGATGGATCGGATCGGAGCATCCTTTTGACATGGAATGGAAAGCCAATTATAATTTTTCATGTACTTACAATCGTAACGAGGAGAAATCATTCAAATGTATTCCGTCAGACTTCGATTCCCAACTTTGAACAGGTAATGAAATATGTTCAAAGACTCTGCCTGTGTTCGCAGAGTAAAGGGGATCAGTCTGCCCTTATTTAATCATCTTTTTTTGCATGCGCATAGAGAAGGAAAATAGGTAGAAAGGCAGGCGAGTACTGTCTTTCTTTTTTTATTCATCATTGGTTTTTCCTTTAAACAATAGATTTCTCGGCTGATTGCTGATTGTCCCTAAAACTGAATGGAATGGGTTTCCCTTTGCTCTGAATCACAGGCAGCTGGCCTGTGATTTTTTTTGAAGGGATGAGAGTCTGATGAATATTCATCGAAAAGATCAGCGCAAGCAATCAAGCCGGGGAGAACCTCCCAACTTTCTCGGACAGCATTTCATCCATAATAAAAAGTTGCTTCATGAAATAGTAGACCGGGCAAATGTGAGCATAACAGACACGGTATTAGAATTGGGAGCCGGAACAGGCGCATTGACAACCGTACTGAATCAAAGAGCCGGAAAGGTATTGGCGGTCGAATATGATGCCAAGTTTGTTGATATTCTTAAACGGAAAACGGCTCAACATCCAAATACCCTCATTGTTCATCAAGACATAATGAAAATCCGATTGCCAAAAGAAAAGTTTCTTGTGGTGTCCAATATTCCATACGCCATTACGACACCGATTATGAAAATGCTGCTGAACAACCCTATTAGCGGCTTACAAAGAGGGGTTATCGTAATGGAAAAAGGGGCAGCCAAACGATTCACCTCAAAATTTGTGAAAAACTCTTATGTTTTGGCTTGGAGAATGTGGTTTGATCTCCGCTATGTCAAAGAAATTTCCAGATATCATTTTTCGCCTCCGCCAAGAGTGGATTCTGCGATGATCATGATCAGCAGAAAAAAGGAGCCGGTTGTACCGTACAAGGATCATTCAGCTTTTTTGGGACTGGCTCAATATGCACTTCAAGAGCCGTACGCCCCTGTTGAAAAAGCACTCAGAGGAATATTTACAGCTCCTCAAATGAAGCATCTGAAAAGAAATTTAGGGATGATAAACGAAACGCCAATCGGTTCTCTAACGGAATCTCAGTGGGGAATGGTTTTTAAAACCATGAGCCAATATGTGCAGCGTCCCCTCTGGCCACGAGCAATAAAGAGCAGGAATCCGAGATAATAAGGCAAAAGCCACAAAGAGCTATGAGTGGGATTTCATAGCATTTGTGGCTTTTCCGTAAAGGAAGTTGGTTTCATTTATGCCGACTGATGAAACCAGTGTTTATAGCGTTGGTACAGATAAGAAACGATCAGCAGAATCACGCCGAGACCGATGAAGGAGAAGATCCGGTACAACGTTCCCAGGAACGAAAGGTCAAACAGAAAGATTTTAAAGATCGACAAACCGAACAAGGCGATGGCGACCAGGCGCAACAACGGCAGCTTCCGCCATATGCCCGCTCCCATCAATACCAGCGAGTAGATCAGCCAGGCGATGGAGATCGACATCTGCTTCTGGTTATCCAACTGGTGAAGCAGGCGGACATCCGATTGATCCGCCAGGTAACGGATCCGCTCAAAGGCATCGCTCACTTCGACCGTGACCAATTCAAACAATAGACCGGTGATGAGGATGGTAAACAAGAGGGGGTGAACTTTCTTCGCATGGACTTCCGTTTGCTTTTTCCACCAGGCATAGTGAACAAGGAGCACACCTGCCGCTATCAGCAGGGTGAAAAAGCGCAGGTTATAGACAGGGGTGAACCGGTCCAAAACCGGATAGGAAAAGCCCTGCCAAATGGCTGTCAATAACCCCAGCGCCAACACACCCCAGGAAAGATAAACAAGCGCCTGAAGACGCTGCCTGAAACCGATCCAGGCGAAGAAGAGACTGTAACCAAACCAGGCCAGCACCAACGACATCGTTTTAGAAAAACGGATCATTTGTTCCATCGCCAAGCTGGTATGGAGCAGTTGTTTGTCATAATAATCTCCAATTTCCATGGAGATCAACTCGAACAGCAAAACAGCCAGCGTCCCGATCATCACGACCGGAATTGCCTTCAGCTTCAAATCGTGTTCATACTTTTTCCACCAGCGGAGGTGAACATAGATGATCCCCGCCGCGATGACAAAGACGAGAAAACGCAGATTGTATACGGGAATAAACTGGTCCGCCGGACCGTAAGCCATTCCCGTCGCCGCTGCAGTGATGACGCCGACACCCAGCAGGGCCCATCCCGTTGCCACCAGGGACCGGATTTGCTGCCTGAATGCCACCCAGGCAATCCATAAACTGTACGCCATCCAGACCAAAGAACAGATGAGATACCTGCTGTAACTGAGGCTCTCCCGTAACGCCGGTCCTGCATTCAGAAAGATGTGATCGAAGTAAAAGTTGGTTTCACCCGTCAAGAAGAGGAAGAGCAGAATGGCCCACCCGTTGTGCAGGAATGGCACGGCGGGAACAACCAACTTCATATCCCAACGTTTTAACAGCAGGGCACTTGTGCCCAAAGCGGCCGACAGCCCGATATAAGCCAGGGCACGCAAGTTAAAAAAGGGGAACCATGTCTCCTGCTCCGGTTGAAACTGAGCAGAGAGAGCAAGCAACATGAACGAGCTGACCGCGTACAAAATGACGGCAAACCCGCATACATGCCGGATCTTCCTCCTCGCTCCCCACCAGACGAGCAGCCAGGCTTCCACTGTCCAGGCATAGATCAAATGATATTTCTCCCATTGGTACGCATTGGCCAGCGTCAGCAGGATGAGAAAGGAAAAACCATAACGAAATACCTCTTCCCTCGAAACGAGCGAAAGTTTCTGCCTGCGGTGAAGGAATAGGAGCGGAACCAGGTAAGCCACGCCCCCCAGCAGGAATACGGCGCTCAACCCATCCTCATGCCGGGGCAAGAGGAGCAGATTCCAGCCGAGAAAGAAAAAGAAGAGATGGAATCCTGCGGCAATCGTATTCGCCATCGGCCATTTGGCGGGACGCAAGGAAGAATAAACTTCATAGGCAAAAAAGAACGCCCAGAACAGACACAAGAAAAATGATTCCAGCCAAAGCTCAGCCGGTTCCTGATTGAAAGGAATCCATGACAACAGAATCAGGTATACGGCGCCCAATGTCATATAGTAAAGAATGACCCAATTTGCTTTCTTGATGACCAGCAGCAGCATCCCTATGGTTAAAAAAGCCAAGTATGTAAACAATCCGAGCGTGCTGCCGCGTTCAGACCCCAGTAAAAACGGAGTTAAAAAGCCGCCGATCCAGCCGATAACCGAGATGGCCAATGCTTGATACCGCAATGCCTGTTGAAAAGCGAGAAGAGTGACGAGCGACATAAAGAGAAAGGCGACTTCCGGCGAGACCAAATGATAAAAGTTAAAGGAAGCGAAAGATGAAACATAAAGAATGGCAATCCCGGCCCCGATCCATCCCTGGGCAAAAACGGGCAATCCTCTTTTATGGAAACGGGCACCGCCCCACAGCAGGAGAAAACCGGCCGCACCCCCGGCCAATACCCTGACCGTCTCATTGATCCAGTTATTCTCAAATGCATATTTAACAAAAAAGCCAAGCCCGATCACGAGCGCTACAGCCCCGATGTAGTTTAACCACTTTCCCCCGATTAACAGTTCCCATTCCAGGCGTGAACGCCGGCTCAGCCGGCCGGATTCTGCCTCCGGAACTGACTCCGGTTCAGGTGAACGGCCCATAGGGGAATCTGCAACCCCTTCCGTAACCCGGACAGGAATGGGGGGAGAAACAGATTCTTTCGGTTGAGACTCCGTTTCCACTTCGGGCTCCATCCGGATCTCCCGGAACTCCTCCTCTCTTTCCGGCGCAGCAGCCGGCGGCTCATCCGAAGCTCCCGGGTCCATCCTGGTTTCCAGGGCTTCGATCCGCTGAACCAAACGGGTCACAGAAGCTTGCAGTTCTGACAGCTGGCGCTTCAATTTCTTTGTTTCCCTGCGGGAATTACTCCATCCGATCGCCAAGCCGATGATCATTAAAAATAGAAAAAAAGACACTTCCATCCTCCTTCTTTTTCCAACTTTCAAATTTAATCATATTTTACATGAGAAATGAATAAAAACCACCGTTCAAAAGAAACAAAATAAAAAGACCGCTTGTTCTCGATTCAAAAAGATTTGTTAAAATAGAGGGTAGCCGCAAATAACACCCAGCAAAAAAGAGAGCGTGAACGAAAATGGATACCCTAACACACGGCTTGTTTGGCTACACTTTATACAGGGCATCCAAAAAAGAAGAGATGCCGGTAAATATGAAACGGAGCTTGTTGGTGACGGCAATGGTCGGAAGCCAGATTCCGGACATCGATGTGCTATCCCAGCTGACGGAAACGGGCAGAATGATGGAACAAATGTGGCACCGGGGCCTGACGCATTCGGTGTTTCTCGTTCCTTTTTGGGCCCTGCTCATTTACGGGCTGTGCCGGTGGCTGTTTAAAGTCAGAGACCGGAAAATCTTTTATCTGGCCATGCTCGCTGTCTTCATCCATGATACAATTGATCTGTTCAACGCCTGGGGAACGGGCTATTTTGAACCTTTTTCCTCGGTACGCATCACGTTTGGCACCATCCCCATCATCGACTTTGTATTCTGGGCCATTTTCCTGACCGGATTCATCGTTTCCAAAATAAAAAAGTCACTCCCTGGCTTCAAGGTTTATCGCTGGATCGCCCTGGCCATGTTGATTCATTTTTCGCTTCAGACCCTGCAAGGTTTTTGGGTGGAACATGAGGCCAAGGAGCGCTTTGACCGGACGGAATTGGCCGCGACCTTTGTTCCGTGGCAATTCCAGGTGATCGGCAAAAAGGGAAACCGGGTTGAAATCTACCGGGACTCGGTCTGGTCCGAACCGAAACAACAAGCAACGCTGGTTTCCAGTGAGGACAGTGATTTAAAGCCGCTGTTGAATCAAAATCCCCGTGCGAAAGTCCTGTTGCAGTGGTCGCCGTTTGTCGTGGTCGTGGATGATGAGGAGCGGCTGGGAATTTTCGATCCCCGCTTTTACCGGAACGGCGAATCATTTGTCGCCGAATATATTCATAAAAAATAAAAAGGATGTGAATGAGGAATGAACCGAATCGTCAGCATGGACTGGGTAGCCAATCACCTGGATCAACCCGGCCTGGTGCTCGTCGATTGCCGCTTCACCCTTGGCCAGCCGGACGCGGGGAAGAAAGCTTACCTGCACAGCCATTTGCCGGGAGCCTTTTACCTCGATCTGGAAAAAGACTTATCCGGCCCTGTCCGGGAACACGGCGGCAGACATCCCTTGCCGGACATACAGATTTTGGCCGGCAAACTGGGGAAGATCGGTATCGACGAAAACGTCCATGTCGTGGCTTATGATGATCAAGGCGGAGCGATGGCTTCCCGTTTGTGGTGGCTGCTCACCTATCTTGGACATGAACAGGTCAGTGTGATGAACGGGACATTCAGCCGTTGGCGGGAGCAGGGCTATCCGGTGACCGCGGAACTTCCTTCTGCTGAACCGCGAACCTTTATCCCCCGCACACAGCCCCGGATGATGGCCGACATGAACGAAGTCAAGCAAAAGCTGCATCAAAAGGAGACACTGCTCCTCGATTCGCGAGAAGAAAAAAGATACCTCGGGGAAGAAGAACCGATCGATCCGGTAGCGGGACACATCCCGGGGGCGAAACATTCATTTTGGAAAGACGTGCATAATGAACAGGGAGGGTGGAAAACACCGGAAGAGCTGCGGCAACTCTTTGGCAAGTTCCCTCCCGCGAATGAGATTATCGTCTACTGCGGTTCCGGCGTCACCGCCACCCCCAACGTGCTGGCCCTCTGTGAAGCCGGGTACCGGAATGTTAAATTGTATCCCGGCAGTTGGAGCGACTGGATTTCATACAGGGAAAATCCCATCGCCCGCGGGAAAGAAGAGTGATGCTCCCGTCTCGTCAGGCACCCCCCTCGCGCGAAGCCAGGGGGGTTTTTCGTCAATTCATCAGTTTTTTGATCATTTTCAAGCCGTTTTTAAAGGAAGGATAACGAACAGGCAAGTCAAAACGGGTCGTCTGTTTGACAATGCTCTTCTGATGAGAAAAACACTCAAAGCTGTATTGCCCGTGATAACTGCCGATCCCGCTCGTACCCACGCCCCCAAACGGCAAATAAGGCGTCGCCAGATGAATCAGCGTATCATTGATGCAGCCGCCCCCGAAGGGAATCGAGGCGATGATTTCCTCCTGTTTCTTCTCATTTTCCGAGAAAAAGTACAGGGCCAACGGTTTGGGCATCTCTCTGACTTTAGTGATCACATCGGAAAGTTCGGAGAAGGTGAGCACAGGCAGGATGGGCCCGAAGATCTCTTCCGCCATGACGCGGGAGTTCCAGTCCACCTCATCCAACAGCGTGGGAGCGATCAATCGCTTTTCCGGGTCCGTCTCCCCGCCGATGATGATCTTTCCGTCTTTCAAAAACTCCGCCAACCGGGAAAAATGCCGGTCACTGATGATCTTCGCATACCCGGGATTTTGCAATGGATCTTCTCCGTAAAACTCCCGTATCGCCTCCTTCATTTTTTCCAGGAGCCCATTCTTCACCTCTTCATGAACCAGCAAATAATCCGGAGCGACACACGTTTGCCCGGCATTGATACACTTTCCCCAGACCAGCCGCTTGGCCGCCAGGTCCAAGTTGGCGTCCTTGTCGACGATCGCGGGGCTTTTTCCGCCCAGCTCCAGCGTGACCGGGGTCAGTGTCTTGGACGCGGCTTCCATAATCTTTTTCCCCACAGGAACGCTCCCTGTGAAGAAAATATAATCAAACGGCTCCTTCAAAAGCGCCTCACTCACTTCTGCCGCACCTTCCACCACGGTCACATACTCTTGCTCAAAAATTCCCTCCAACATCTGAACCAGGAGTTTGGAAACGTGGGGGGCATACTCCGACGGTTTGATTACCGCGCAGTTGCCCGCGGCGATCGCCCCTATCAGCGGTGCCACCGATAATTGAAAGGGATAATTCCACGGAGAGATAATCAGGGTGACACCGTACGGATCGGGGTATATCATGCTTCTCGAGCCGAAGTGGGTAAGCGGGGATTTCACTTTTTTCGGCTTCACCCATTCATTTAAATGTTTCATCACATATTTAATCTCTTGTAACACAAAGCCAATCTCAGTGATATAGGATTCGGCCTCCGATTTGTTGAGATCCTTTTTTAACGCGGTCATGATATCCGGTTCATATCGTTTCACCGCATCCCGCAACTTCTCCAGACTGCTCATCCGAAAAGCCAGTTCCCTTGTTTTTCCCGTATAAAAAAACTGCTTTTGCGCCTGAACAATGCCTGTCACTTCCTGCACTCCCGTTCCCTCCTTTTTTGGGCGCCGAATAGAGTCAATGAACATGAAAATCGATAATATTTTTCAAAACTAGCATACTTCTTCTTCAACAAAGAAGAAACCCCTCCTTCTTCCTGCAGGAGCGATTTTCTCAGACGATCATCCCTTGTTTGATGTCCAATAAATGAAAAACGACTTGAGGCTGTATACCTAAAAGCTCAAGTCAAATGTTACAGGAAATTCAGGGACGACTACTATTCGCCCGGGTCTCTACAAGCGGCTGACGGCCTGCATGTCGGAATAAGGCTGAATGAGTACGTCGTCCCTTCCCCTCCCTTGACCAGGTGCACAAAAGCGACGCAGCTCATGCGGCGAACGGTTGAAGTTGAACCCCTTATCAGCAACTTCTGGGTTTGTTCGCTTCCATTTCGGCAGCCGTAAGAATGATGGGCCCAATTACTTGAGCATTCGTAACAGTGGACGGAGTTAGCAGTACGACTCTTAACGTGTACTCAATCAATTGTTCTCCTCGACTGACAATCGGTTGTTCATCTACAAATGTAAAACTAGTGGCGGCAAAACTGTCTCCACCATCGGCTTCAGCCGAATCGATGATTGAAAATATTTCTTCCTCTGATCCGGTATCTAATCGGGTACGAAAAATCGAGAACCTTACACCAGGAACACCTTCAATTGCCTGCCAGCCTACTGTCCCGGTTAAAAAAAACCGGTCAGAAATATCATCCATATTCAGTCTGACACGAGCGATCGTTAAGGGAGGCGGAAGTGGGTCGCCTGGGGGTCTGCCCGGAATGGTAATGCTAACTGTTTCACCTTGTGTAGCAGGCTGGTCAGCTGTAAATTCAGTCAGCAATCCACGCTCTTCAATAAGTGGAGGAGTTGGGGGCTTCCGGCGGCATTTGCGCAACCGACGGCGCAGATGACAATCCTTACGGCGGTCACATTTGCGCGAGCGGCGGCGTGAATGACAATCTTTCGATGGGGCCAATCGTTTTTTTCTCTCCTTATGGTTATTCAATCCATCGACCTCCTTTCTAAAAATAGTATATTTTCTTGCTATATTTAAAGTAACGGCGCGACCCCTTAGGATGTAGAAAGGAGAGGCTGGTTTGCTCTCCATAGCGACTGCAAGGCCAATGCCTGGTTTCAATCGTCTGTTCTATCCCAGTAAACCATTGATAAACTCTGAAAACGCGCATCATACAATACGAACTCGTTTCTAGATTGAGTGCGTTCCAGTTATTGTAACCTCCTCCCATCCCTTTCTCATCTGGCGCACTTCAAATTGGCGCAATGTTTTGGTAAGCTTGGGGAAAGTGAGGAATTCTCAGAGTGTACAAAAGAGTTTTTCATCCTTCAGTATGAAATATTTGAAGCAAGAATGATGATGAGTTTCTTTAATTGGGAGGCGAAAAGATGACTCTGGGGGCGCGCATTATTTTGATGATCACAATCGGCAGTTTCATTTTTTCGACCGCGGGGCCAAAGTTAGGGCTGTCAGATCTGGAAAGTTTGGTTGTTGCACTGATAACCATCTTACTGCTCATTTTTTTGATTCCCCTTTTCAGGGAAGCCAGAGAAGAAAAATACATCATTATCGGCAACAGGAAAATCTCTGCACCACTTCTGGCATTCAGCATATTTGGTCTGATGGTCCTCGCCGTTGATGTTTTTGATTTTTTGCCTGAACCTCTGTCCAGTGCTGGTGTTTTTCCGTGGGTCTTTCTCATCTATTGGCCCCTTACGCTGTTCTTCAAAGTGGAGTATAAAGAAGACGAAGAACGGAAACAAAACATGAAATGGCGGAGAACCTGGCGTTCTTAAGTATCAAAAATCGTGAAATCAAGGAAGATCGCCTCACCCCGATCCTATCAAAAAACCCCTTTTGCATTTAGCAGAAGGGGAAATTATTATTCACTCACAGCTTCCAACACTTTGGGGCTAAAAATTTGTTTAACCTTCCGGACATCCGCATACAAGACTTTTACTTCATCGTTTTGTTGTTGCTCGATCCGGTCCAGTCTAGTTTCAATTTTGTCCAGTGTCTTCTCGATCTTGTCCATTCGGGTTTCAACTTGGTCCAGGCCCTGTTCGATCCTGTCCATTCGGGTTTCAACCTGATCCAGGCTCTGTTCAATCCTGTCCATTCTGGTTTCGACCTGATTCAGGCTCTCTTCAATCCTGTCTATTCTGATTTCAACTTGATTCAGGCTCTCTTTGATTTCCTGTTGACCATCCAGGATTTGTTGGAACATCGCTTGAAAATCCACGACAACCTCTCCCGTTCAATGTAAGTCGCCTTATTGTATCACGAAAACGGGATCATTCCCAGATATTTGCTACCAGATTTCTGCCACTCTCTCAAACTGAATACGAACTATTCGATCAATTACCCTGCTCTGACGGATGATTGCAACAAAGCAGAAATTCATCGCACATGTACCATCTTAAAACCATACCGTATGGAGAATTGCCCCTGATTCAAATCCTGTCCACCCCAAACAGAACCACTCACTTTCGTCAATCCCTCGATGAATCCTTTTACGCGTCTTCTTTTTTCAAAAAGTCATCCAGACCAAATTTTTCGCTCCATTCCCGGACAAGCTTTTTCCGGTAAGCATCGCTCAGTTGCTGCCGGGCCCCGTTATAGACCAATCGGGCATACTCCATGCTCGGCGGGATTTCGTCCGGAAGTTTCTCCACCACTGTATAAGTCATCGCCGATAGGACACGTCCCTGCCAATGGACGTTCACATATACTCTTCGATATCGGCCAAGCTCAACCCCTTCCCTTTGATCCAACGGGGGAAGAGCTTCCGGACTTAACCGGTATAAAACTCCTTCCACCTGATCACCCGGAGACATGACGACATCGGCCACTCCGCCTTTTCTGGTTTCGCTGTACAGATTGAAGGCGAGACGGTAATCAGGCAACACGGCCGCCCCCAATACTTCATAATTCTCTTTCCCGACGGTATTGGAAAAGCTTTCCGCATCCATACATGAGCCATATGCAAAATAATACATGCCACCCTCACTCCTCATTGACAAAGAGTCATTTAAATGTATGAGCAAAAGATGTTTTCAATACGGATGACAGAGCGGACAAGTGGGATTAAAGTCCCCTGTGTGAATACAAGGAGGAACCAATGCTTTTATACAGAATATCATCTTTATAAATAATAGAAATTGCATGACAGTTTGCACAACAATGAACGTCGATCCTCATGAGGTGAAAAATGGTTACGACGGAAGAAAAATGGCTTGGGGTGATTTGTCATGTCAGCGCTCTTTTTTTCCCCATTCTCGGTCCCCTGATGATCCTGCTGTTGAGACGAGACTCTCCGTTTGTTCGCGAACATGCCCGGGAAGCCCTCATCTTTCAGCTGGTCATGTACATTGCCATCTATCTCGCTTCCTGGACCATGTTTATTCTGATCGGCTTTTTACTCGTCC
Source organism: Lihuaxuella thermophila (assembly GCF_900110165.1). GTDB lineage: Bacteria > Bacillota > Bacilli > Thermoactinomycetales > Thermoactinomycetaceae > Lihuaxuella > Lihuaxuella thermophila. The sequence continues at coordinate 242,806 of NZ_FOCQ01000001.1, read as the reverse complement.
CTGTTCTGGTCGTGTTCGCTTTTATCGTCACCGTGATCGCCGTCATTCGGGCGATCGAGGGAAAAAACTATCATTATCCCTTCACCAGCCGGTGGGCGCAAAAAATTTAGCCTTCCTGAACATCCATCTTCCCAGCTAACCTCAAAAGCGGTCGGCTGGGAAGATGCGGTTTCATGCGGTTTTTAACGGGGGAACCCGGCGGATGGCGAACCAGACCCCCAATTGTACAAACGCCATCGCCAGTATAAACCAGCGTAGGTGCATGAGATCAGCGGAAATACTCACCCACCAAATAAAGATGAGAATACTGGTCAGCCTTCCCAAATTGAGCGCCAGCTCCCTGGCAACGACATATTCCACCCGCAGCTTGGCCGTTTCTTCGTTTTTCCCGATGATATCAAAGACGATGGATGTTAGCGGAGCCGCATACAACGGGTAAAAGAGGGCCCCACCCACGCCCAGGATAAAAATCGTCCAACTGCTGATGTGGAAGATGAAAGGAAGAACGGCCAGCCCCATCATCACCGTTCCGATGAAGATGAATGTGTTTCGCACCTTCGGCTTGACAAACCGGCCCACTATATAAAAGGACAACAGGGAAACAAGCGACGCCGCCGTAAAAAAAGTCCCTAACGTCAGCTCATTTTTCGTGATGACAAATACAAGAAGGCCGATTAAAAAGACAAAAACGCCTTCCCTCATCCCTTGAGAGATCATCGCCAAACTGACCCATTGCCAATGGTGTTTCCGCTGGTTGGTCCAAGACAGCACGGAAACAAGCCGGTAACGCCCCTGAGGGACCCGTCTTTTAAAAAAAAAGCTGACCACGACCGCTGCCAAAAAAATGCCAAGTGAAATCGCGAAAATAACGGTGTAACCCGTAAACTGATCCACTCTGGTGATGATCCAGCCGGAGAGCAAAGGGGCGATGATTCCGACCCCTGAACTCATTAAGCCGTTAATGCCATTGTATATATCCCGATTCTCCCGCTCGGTGATTTCGAAATACAGGACATTATACGCGAGCCAAAAAAATCCTCCCCCGACCCCCAGCAAGATCCCCAACAGGATCACGTAATCGATCGCTTGGGTTCCCAATAGCAGCACAGAAAGATAAAACACAGAGAGGAAGATGACACCCAGACGAATGGCAATCACGCGGTCGATCCGTTTAGAGATCCATCCGGCGAAAATAAAAGTGACGGCCCCGGTCAAATAATGGGTGAAGTTAAACCAACTGATTATGATCAGGTCATTTTTGATTTTCCATAGATATACGTTGACAAACGTGTTGGATAAAGCCGTGGCAATGGCAAATAAGCCGCTTTCCAATATTAACAGCCAAGCTTCCCGATCCAGTCGGTCAACGTTTCCCAAGATCCGCATAAGTCACTCACCAAGTATAGCTTAACCAACTGACCCGATTTTAAATAGAAATTCATTACGAGCGAAAAAAAACAAAAGCCCGGAGCAGGTTCCGGGTGTTTACTCTTGATATTTGTTCTGTTTCAGGGTGATGATGATCGCCCCCAAGATGAAGCCTGTGATCAAAGCCATCAGATGGACAGCCAGCAATTTGAAATTCAACAATAAATTGATGAGGATCAGTACAAGCAGCCCTTTTCCGCTCTGAGGATCGATCAGGCGACGAAAATAAAGGTACAGATAGACGCCCATAAAGCCATAGACGGATGAGGCGGCTCCCGCGTAAATTCCGTTGATATCAAACAAGTATAATGCCCAATTGCCGATGACCCCGGTTGCAAGATATAAGATCAGGAAAGAAAATCGGCCCAATAACCATTCAAGTTGTGGTGCAAAAATGTAGATGGAAAAAGATGTAAATAAAAAATGCAAAAATTGGGTATGTACAAAAAGTGAAAAGAACAGGCGCCAGTATTCCCCCTCTTCCACTCTCCATCTTTCGTATGCACCATATTGCACCCAGGTGGACGGGTCTTGTACGTGTCCTGTCAAAAGCAACATTACAAAAACAACGGTCTGCACCAGCAATATGCTCGTAACCACGGGAAAAACCTGAGGGAACCGCCGCAAAGGGATCCATGTGTGTCCAAACAAAGTTATTCCCCCTCAGCTGTTAAAAAGCGAGCCAGGCTTTGGCCCATTTGTACTTTTGTCCCCGGAACCGCATCGATCGTCCATTCAATCTGATTCCGTTCAAACAGCAGAATCACTGTGGAACCAAATTCAAAACGCCCCAGTTCCTCCCCTTTTTCAAGAACAACGGCATCCTTGTATTGCTTATGTTCCAGCATCTTGGAAACTTGAGGATTGGTAGCCACATTCTCATCAAAAACCACCTTAATGCTTCCGACATTGGTGGCTCCCACTTTTACCAGCGCGAGATGGCCGTGGCGGGTCTGGATATACGAAATCACCCGTTCATTCCGGGCGAACAGTCCCGGAATCAGTTTCACACCCGTCTCGTTGACCGGGTACAGGTCTCCCGGAATATAGGTTAGTTCTTCGACGGTTCCGGATACCGGCATGTGAATGCGGTGGTAATCTCTCGGGCTCAAATAAATGGTGACAAACTTCCCGCCTGTGAATTTCCCGGCATATTCTTGATCCCGCCCCAACAATTGCTCCACAGAGTAAGTGACTCCTTTTGCCTGAATCAACGTCCCGTTCTGGATGGAACCGATCTGTGAAATGGTTCCATCCACAGGGCTTACCACCACATCTTCATTCGGGTCAATGGGACGTGTTTCGGGATGAAGTTCCCGGATAAAAAACTCAAGCAGGTTTTCAAATTCGTGAACCGGGCGTTTCACAGGGGTCAAATCGATATCGAAGTGTTTGATGTACCAAGGGATGAGATGGCGGCTGGCCGGATGTTTGGCAAACGCCCCTGCCCAGCGGGATATTTTCTTTTTGGGCAGCCACCTCCAAAACATACGCGATAATGATCGGTTCATACATGCCTCCCAAAAACAGAGAATGAGATAGGAAAAAATCGGATGCAATATTTATTCGACGCCGCGGGCATGCTACCTACCAGGAGGTGATACTCATGCCACAACAGCAACAACCTCAAGCTAGCAAAACGAACGCTCAACAAGTTCGTCAGCAAAATCAAGCAGCGGCTCAAAGCCCGGGCGGTTACCAAAGCAAAGGTGCTCAAAACGCTCAATTTGAGTTCGCTTCCGAGACCAACGCTCAAGCGGTGCGCCAAAAAAACGCACAATCTCAGGCTCGGAAAAATCAAAACCAATTCTAAGTATCACTTCTCACAGTCCCATCCGCTACCGGCGGGTGGGATTTCCTTTTGACGGCAACCCCGGCTGACAGCACCAGTTGCAGCGCTTCATCCACCGGGAGATCCAGCTTTTCCACCCGTTCCCGTTCAAACCAGTGCAAATCTCCGGCGAACTGCATACTCTGCGGGAAATAAACACCTACATATTCTTTCCCGTCACGGGTCTTGAAGACCGGTTCTTTGACCGTTAAAAACCCAATCCGTTTGGAATCCGCTACGGTCACAAATACAACCGTGTCAAATGATTTCTTTTCTCCGATAAATGATTGGAGCGTATCCTTCAGTGTTCCGTAAACCCCTTTGATGAGCGGGATTCGTTCAATCACTGCCTCCAGGGTTTCCAGCAATTTTTTGGTTATCCACAGCCTGGCACCAAAGCCGATCAGCAACACCAGCAGGAGTACCGTGATCAGGCCGATCCCGGGAAATTTCCACTCCACGGACAATTTGGTCAACCAGAAGTTACCCCATCCATTGATCAATTTATAAAAGTAGTTCAACAGATACAGCGTGCCGGCGATCGGCAGGATCACCAACAATCCGTTAAAAAAATATATGCTCAGCCGTTTCATGATGCGGAACTTTTTCAAAACCGCTCACCTCACCTTTGTTTCATGAATTGTTCATAGTAAGCGGAAATCAAATATTCCGCGATGGGACCGGCGGCAACCGCCCCGTAACCGCCTTCCGGTACGACGACGGCCACGGCGATTTCCGGATCATCGGCCGGGGCAAAGGCGATAAAGACGGAATTTTCCACTCTCCCCCTCCCCGGGATATCCTGCTCGGAAGTCCCCGTTTTTGCAGCCACTTGAAACGGCAGATGATCAAACAGGTGGGAAGCCGTGCCTCCGGGCCCGGTGACTTGAATCATTCCCCGGCGGACAATGTCAAAATACTCGCGTTTAATCGGGACGCGATTTAAGACCTCCGGCTGGATCTCTTTCGCCTTACCAGTCGCGGGATCGACAATCCTTTCCACCAGTTGCGGCCTTACCCTGACTCCGTTATTGGCGAGCGTGGCTGTATATTGCGCGAGCTGCAAAGCCGTGTAACGCTGGGCCTGCCCGAAGGAGGCCAAAGCCATCGCTCCCAAGCCGGAATTTCGTTTGGCAATGACCTTATAATCCTCGGAACCATCCTGCTCCCCGACCAGATTGATTCCCGTGGAAACTCCAAGCCCAAAAGCATGGGTGATTTGTTCGAGCTCTCGGAGGCTTTTTTGTTTCTCGTTGCGGTACCAATTGGTAAAAGTCCAGGCCATAAACGTATTGGCCGATTTTTGGATCGCTTTTTCCGGTGTTAATGCACCGTAGTCATGCCCTCCGGCATTGCGGACAGGAGGAGTCCCCGGCGCGTAATAATAAGCGGCCGGATCAGACCAAACAGTATGCGGGGAGATCATCCCTTTGTTCAGTCCGATCAGCACGGTCAGAGGTTTAAAGGTGGAGCCGAGCGGGAGAACCGATAACGGATGTTTCAGGTATTCTTGCTCGGGTTGATCCGCTGACCGGGCATCATACGGCGCTTCACGAATGGTCCCGTTGCGCATGACATAACTCAGGTTCCGGTAATCCGCGGCGGTCACCTTTCCGTTCCAAATATTCGGATCGTAATCGGGATAACTTACCATCGCCCGAATTCGGCCCGTTTTTACTTCCATCGCCACCGCATACGCATTTTTCGCATAGGGGGCGTAATCCTTTCCTCTGGTGTTCCGTAAGGAACGAAGGTGATTTTCAATGAACTCTTCTGCCCCGAATTGCATTTTTTCGTCCAGGGATAAGATGAGATCATTTCCGGGGCGGGGCTTCACTTCTTTCAACACTTCCACCAATTTGCCGGTGGCATTGACCCGGACCAGGCGATAACCGTGTTTTCCCCGCAGCTGGTCTTGATAACTGTACTCCAAGCCGTCCATGCCCACCTGTTCCCAATCCAGATAGCCACCTGCTTCAGGTTTGGAGGCAGCCTGCCGATATTTCTTAAGCGATGCTTTTGCACCGGCAAACGGACGCACATAACCGATCGTCTGAACCGCAAATGTATCTTTGCGATACTCCCGGAGCGGTTCGGAAAAAATATTGACACCCGGAAATTGTTCGGGGTTCTCCGAGAGGATGACCACCTCTTTTTCCGTCAGGCGATCTTTGATTTTTTTCGGAAAATAGGGAGGTTGCCTGCGCGGAATACGATTCCCCTTCTCATCAAGCCCTACATCCATGGCCTCCAAAACCTCAGCGAGAGGGAGACGTAAGGCCTTGGATAACGCCTTCGCCGTCTTGAGTTTCTCCTCCTTGGAACTGTCCGGTTCCAGATAGATCGCCGTAAAAATGGACTGATTGCTGACCAGCAACTTGCCATTTCGGTCAAAAATCTTCCCTCTGGGTGCGAGGATGGGAATTTGTTTGAAGTTGTTCTCCATGGCCAACTGATGATACTTCTCACCAACTCCCAACTGAATCCAGCCAAGTCTTAAAATGAGTATGACAAAGAGCAGAAAAACAACGAGCCAGAATACTTGTAATCTTGCAAAAGTCCATTCATGTTTTCCTGATCTTTGCTGCCAATGTTTCATATCATCCAACAGCCCTTTTCAAGTTGAAGAAAGCGATTCCCTCAATTGCCTGTTCCACCTGTTCACTTGTTGAGAAACGCATATGTAATCGAATAATAGTTTACCACAAAACCCATGCCGGTATCGTTCCGTTTTGCAACCTTTTATGTCCGGGACAGGCATGGAATCTGAAAAATGCTGGATATATGACGTGTCATCTCCTTTCTATCATTCATATCCTACCTGAGAGAATTCAAGAATGACGGAAAGGGGTATTCAGAATGTCATCCATGATATCCAGATGGATTCAAGAACATCGTGGGCGGATGGACCCGGCGCTTATTTCCGCTCTGATGAATCGTTGCGGCTTTTTGCGTCACTTTCCCCAAGCTCTCCGCGCTCCTGCGGAAAAAATCATCCACAAATTTATGCAGATCCCCGTTCTTGTCCAGTGGGAGCCCAACCGGGTGCAAGTTTTTACCGATGCCAATAATCCGCTCAGCGAGTCAGGCTTTTCTGTCGATCAGTATTTCAGCAGTATTCATACTTTTTCCCTGCCCGTATCCATCTCCCGGTTGCCCCTGCTCATGAAGATCCCGGGAGTAAAAAAAGTTTATCTGGATCGGACCGTTTATGCTTTGTTGGATACAGCCACACCCACGACCGGAGCCCCTCGGGTTTGGGATCAGAACAACCTGGGAGAGAATGCCACAATCGCTGTGATCGATACAGGAATTACCCCTCATCCGGATATAGCTTCCAGAATTATCGCTTTTCACGACTTCGTGAACCACAAAACCAAACCGTACGATGATAACGGACACGGCACACACTGTGCCGGATGTGCAGCCGGTGACGGCACACTTTCGGCCGGACGTTATCGCGGCGTGGCTCCAAAGGCGCTGCTCATCGGGGTGAAAGTTCTCGGCAGATTCGGAGAAGGAAGTCTGTCCAATGTCATGGCCGGCATACAATGGTGTATCCGACATAAGGAAGAATACAATATTCGCGTCATTTCCTTATCCCTTGGCAGCGAGGCGAACATCCCTTACAAAGACGACCCTCTGTGTCAAATCGTAGAGCAAGCCTGGAAATCTGGCATTGTCGTTGTTGCCGCAGCCGGAAACAGTGGGCCGAAACCCGGAACGATCGGCAGTCCCGGCATCCACCCGCTCATCATCACAGTTGGAGCCACTGATGATCATGAGACAACCGATCGCTCAGATGATAAAGTCGCCAAATTTTCCAGCCGCGGCCCGACCATAGACGGGATCTCCAAACCAGACATCTTAGCTCCGGGGACCAATATTGTCTCCCTGCGAAGCAAATGCTCCTTTCTGGATCTTTCCATGCCGGAAAAACGGATAGCAAAATACTACTTTTCCTTGTCAGGCACTTCGATGGCCACTCCGATCGTTGCGGGTGTAGTCGCATTAATGGTAAGTGCCAATCCCAGTCTCAGCCCGGACGAAATCAAACAGCGTCTTCTAAGAGCGGCAGTTTCATTGGGTGAAGACAAAAACAGTCAAGGAGCGGGCCAGGTAGACGCAGAAAAAGCGGTGATGAACCAACATTTATCGTCTTAATTTTTGATAAAAACGAACGGCTTGATAAGCATTTAACAACCCGATTCCATCCAGGTTGCGTATTTTGGTCGAAGATTGCGTCAATATATATCGAATCTGCTCCGGATTTAAGCTTTTATCGAGATGAAGAAGGAGCGCAATCGTCCCTGTTACATGGGGAACCGCCATCGATGTTCCGCTCATTTCCCTGGTCGAGCTGTTCAGCCAGGCCGAAGGTATTTTCTCACCCGGAGCGGCAATATCCACTCCTTTTCCGACATTGCTGAACGGGGACAGTTGGCCGTTTTTGGATATCGATGTCACCGCAATGGTTTCGGGATAGCGGGCAGGGTAATCATATTGCGAGGATAATCCCTGGTTACCCGTGGCCGCCACCATAATAATGCCCTTGCGATGGGCGATCTGGATGGCCTGGCGCATGGATTCACTCATTTTTTCCATGCCGAAGCTCATATTGATCACATGCATTTTCTTGTCAATACACCAGTTGATGGCACTTAGCAGATCGGAAAGATTGGCGCTCCCTTTTCTGTTAAATGCTTTCACCGCGTAGATATAGGCTCTGGGTGCAACTCCCATAATCCCCAGTTCTGATGCTCTGCCTGCAATAATCCCGGCCACATGGGTTCCATGACCGTTATAATCCTGAGGCGAAAAATAGGGGGATAATATGTTCACTCCGCCGCGATAGTTGCCGCGGATGGCGGGATGATTATCGGAAATGCCGGTATCAATCACGGCGACTCGCACTGCGCGGCCACGGGTATATGGCCACGCTTTAGCCGCCTCCACCATTTCCACTCCCCAGGGCAGGGACAATTGTTTCATCGGAATAATCGTCCCCGCATAAGGTTCCGTAATCGTAACCCGAATATCCGGTTCCGTATATTCTATATCGGGATGGCTCTCCAGGCTTTGCGAAACAAAATCCTTCTCATACTCCGCGATGATCATCCCCAGATGTGGGAGATATCGAATCGGACGAACTCCGCAACGCCTCATGACCTGTAGGTATCGGTTTAATTGGATGCCTTCACGCAAATAAAAAATGCGGCGCTGTCTCTTTTTTTTTCGCCTCCAACTGTTATCCGAAGGGAGTAACCAATCTGACAGCATCTCATCCTCACTCCCATCATCACTCATTGACGCAGAGTTGAATATATTTTTTAAAATGGACGCCTATCAAGGGAGGTGCATTCAGCATGACAAGAGAGAGAAGCGTTTCAAAGCCATCTTCACACCCGCATCCGTCACTTGAGGCCCACCAGTCGAAATCATTTCTTTCTGAATGGGAACAGTTGCGAGGTCTTGTCAATCAATTTTCCTCCCGGTTCGGCCAAGTAGATGAACTGATGCAAGCCATCCATTCCCTCTCCTTCGCCGTCAAAGATAAGGAAAAATTAAAAGAGCTCATTTCGGCACTTGCAAAACTGAATCAATCCCAATTGAAAAAAACCTCGCCAGCGAAAAGCAATTCCGGCAAAACAAACAATCAATCAACACCCAATCTTACTGGTGACAGCTTTTATGATCTGCTCAATTCTCCAGCCATGAGTGAAATTGTTAAGGAGGTGATGAAAAAAAAGAAAAAAAGGTGGTAAGCGAGCCTCATTTTTTTCTTTTTTTTGCTTGAGCCGGTGTATCAGAAACTCCCTTTCTTCGCAAACCTTGTTCAACATGAAGTTCAACAGGAAGATTGATCTCTTTGATCAGTTGATCCACACCCTCCGGGGTTTGCATCTGGCTGATTGTTTTTTTCATCCACTCATTCGAAACCGGAGCTTGCACAATCTTACGCATGTATTCAAAAAATCCGTCCATTCCATTTGTTTGATAGGATTTTTTGGCGCCATGTAAAATCCGGTCCAGTTTTTGTTCCGTCATGGTGGGCTCACCGGTGATTTGATTGATTAAATCGGCGAAATCCTTCTTGGAAGGTCTCACGGGTCATCCCTCCTTTTGAGCCGTGCTTGCTTACATTTACTTGTATGATTTATTTGGGACAGTGCACACGTTAAATGCCCAGTTGACAATAAAAAAGGCAGAAGCCGAAGGGCTTCTGCCTTTTTTTGAGGTCTTATTCACAATCACATTTCTTCCACGTGCGGTTTAGATCATGAGCGGTGCATCCGGAGAGATTAAAATCCACATCCCTTCCCACTTCCGAAACCTGTTGCCAAAATTCAGCCACACACGCCAGCGGATGGGTAACCGCATTCGCGTCCGCGAAAAAGTAGGTGATCTCACCGCCACCTTCCCCATCGGCAAACGTGAGATAAACGACCCGATAGGAAACCTGTCCTTTTACATCGTCCAAGATATCAAACAAAGCTTCATGGCTGATCAGCAAGTCCTCTATGGAGTGAACGACGGTTTCCGCACCGGTCTCCTCAAGAAGGGTGAACGACATCTCGCACCGGTCACTCTCTTCGTCAAGCCGAATCGCTTGGACATGACCAAACAGGCGCACTTCTTGTTTGTCCAAATCGACCGTACCAAAAAGCATCTGATCCGTTTGGCGGATCAAGTTATTTATCAGGCGATCGAGGTCAGAAGAAAACATTTCCCTCGTGGACTCTTGAAAGTTTACCACACAACCGTGAGAAAATACCTTCATGATATTTGCTCCTTTTAGATGCAAAGTCGCATCAATTATATCGAAGGAGCTTTGACCATTCAAGATGAGGACTTCATTTTCCGCCTTTTTTCCAGTTCCCTCAGTTCAACCCGGCGAATTTTACCGCTGGTCGTTTTCGGCAGGGAATCGACAAATTCGATTTCCCGTGGGTATTTATAAGGAGCCGTAACCGCTTTCACATGTTCCTGCAATTCTTTCATCAATTCCTGTGAAGGAGCGGCCGTTTCTTTGAGAACAACGAATGCTTTCACGATCGATCCGCGCACGGGATCCGGACTGGCCACCACCGCGCATTCTTTTACCTGCGGATGTTTGACGAGGGCATCTTCCACTTCGAACGGCCCGATGGTATATCCGGAACTGATGATAATATCATCCGCGCGCCCTTCAAACCAGAAATAGCCGTCCTCATCCTTATGTGCCCGGTCACCGGTGAGATACCATTCCCCTCTGAAAGCAGCTTCTGTCCGTTCGGGATCGTTAAAATAACCTTTAAACAAAGCCGGCGAAGAACGATGAACGGCAATGTGCCCCACTTCTCCCACCGGCACTTCTTGCCCGTTGTCATCCACAATCGAGACCCGGTTGCCGGGAGTCGGTTTGCCCATCGAACCGAACTTCGGTTCCATCTCCTTCAGGGTGGCGATCAGCAAAGTATTCTCCGTTTGTCCATAACCATCTCTCACCAGAACATTGAAATGCTTTCTGAAGGTATCGATCACTTCCCTGTTGAGGGGTTCCCCGGCGCTGACTGCACTCCGCAGGTGAGACAGATCAAAACGCTCCAGGTTTTCCGTTTTTGCCATCATCCGGTATTCGGTGGGAGTGCAGCAGAGAACGTTTATTTTTTCGTCCTGAAGGAGTGTCAAATAGGTCTCCGGATGAAAGGCCCCATGATAGACGAATGCAGTCGCTCCCGCTCCCAATGTCGAAACAAACGGGCTCCAAATCCATTTGGCCCAACCGGGACCTGCCGTCGCCCATACCGTGTCTCCTTCACGAATGTCCAGCCATGCCCGGGTGGTCGTCTGTTGATGGGCGATGGCCCAACTGTGATGATGAATCACGCCTTTTGGCCCGCCCGTGGTTCCCGACGTATAGGAGATAAAGGCGATGTCGTCTTCACGTGTCTGCGGCAACGGGATCGTTGGCGACCCCTTGACATCTTCCAAAGAAATCCACCCTTCTGCCCGGCCGCGCACGATGCGATAAATGACACTGCTGCTCTCCCTTGTCGCTTCTGTCACTTGATTAACCAGACTCTCATCGGCAATGACCGCTTTGGCCTGGGCATGATTGATCCGGTAAGCGATATCACTGGGTCTGAGCATTTCGGACCCCGGGAGCAACACCAATCCTGCCTTTAAGCAGGCCAAATAGGAGATATAGGCTTCAGGAACCCGGGGCAACAAAATCATGACTCGGTCTCCGGGATTTAAGCCCTGTTCAATCAGCCCTCTTGCCATATCGTCCGATTGTTCCTTTAATTCCAAATATGTAAGGGTTCTCTGTTTCCCCTTGTCATTTCTCCAACGGATGGCCACCCGCCCTGTGGAAGCATGACGGTCGATATCTTGCGCAATATTATAATATTTTGTCATTCAAGTCCCTCCTAACTCCTTTTTTATGTATTTATTCTTTATAACTATGGAAAGTTCCTTTTAAAAATGAAGAGCAGTGGCCCGAAAGCCACTGCTAAGTGTTACCATTTTATTCAGTTGATTATTGTTGCGGGAAAGCGCCGCCAGCAAGTTGAGATTGAGCGGTAGCAACCAGGCGTTTGGTGATTTCTCCCCCGACAGAACCGTTTGCACGGGAAGTGGTGTCAGGACCAAGTTGCACGCCGAACTCTTGAGCGATTTCAAATTTCAACTGATCAATGGCTTGAGCAGCACCCTCAACCAACAGTTGGTTTCTGTTACGGCTGCGTTGTTGTTGATTCACCGGCATCATATTCACCTCCTTGCTGTTTGTAATCTTATATTGTGTTTTTTTGTGTTTAACATGCGTAGGAAAATTTGGTTATAGAGGATTTGCGTACTAGCTGGTCAGAAATCGAGGACTTGGCGTCAGCTCCGGCGACACATCGAACGGTGCTCTACTCTCAATCCCCCGGTCTTGGTCAGCACATCTGATTTGATCTGCAATCCGTTTGGAGCTTCTGCCGTTTTTAAAAATGGAATACAGCAGAAGTTCGACACATATAGTTATCTAGAAACGGCATAAAAACATCAGCTTGTCAAAGACATTCCAAACAGAAAGGGATGAATCGATGAAAAATCACCGAAAAACGCCCAATCCCTTTATCCATCAAACCAGGGTGTGGTTTCCCTTTGTGAGCCCTTACGATCCCTGTCCGCCACAAAGAACCAAAACTTATATCGTACCTCCCAATCAATATCTGGGGTTCCAGCCGCCCAATCTCCCGCAATTCCCACCGGGTGAAGCTCTTCTTAAGGGCACCTTGTGGCCGATTCTCTACAGTCCCTATACCAAAACATCCGAACGCGAAGGTGAAGACTGATGGACCGGGTTGAACAATTCCGTCACTTAAGGCGCATACAGGAAATTGATTTTGTGCTGGTGGAACTTAACTTATATCTCGATACCCATCCCGATGATCTGCAGGCCCTTGAGCAGTATAACTGGCTTGCCCGGCAACGAGCCGGACTTGTGAGCTCATATGAACAACAGTACGGTCCGCTCACCAATTTCGGGCACAGTTTGAATCGGTATCCCTCCGGTTGGGATGAAGGTCCCTGGCCGTGGGAAATGTAGTGGGGAGGGAAAACGGACGTGTGGATTTACGAAAAGAAACTGCAATATCCCGTACGTGTCAGCCAGTGCAATCCTCAGCTGGCAAAATACCTCATCGAGCAATACGGCGGCGCAGATGGCGAATTGGCGGCCGCGCTGCGCTATTTGAACCAGCGCTATACCTTACCGGATAAGGTCAAAGGCCTGCTCACCGATATTGGTACGGAAGAATTGGCTCATTTAGAGATGATTGCAACCATGGTTTATAAATAAACGTATGCATGATGGATACCTAAAATGCGTTTATTTGAACCGGAAGTTAACCAAGATAACTCGAAATATCTCCAAAATCAATATAGACCTCTATATTTTGACCTCGATTTAATTTTTCTTCTTCTCAACACGCAGCCTTCTGTTGCTTATTTTCTTTCCATTTAAATACAGTTTGAATGGATGAGGAAGGAGAAGACTATAGACGATGCCCAATACAAAGGAGGAACTTGTTAATGTTTTCAGTACAACAGGCTTTGAACCAGTGCCGCCAGGTAACCCAACAATTGATTCAACAAACGCAACAAGCAAACAATTTGTACAGGCAAATGTTAAATAAAGAGCAGCAAAATATAACGATGCTCGAACAAATGATTCAACGGGAAAAACAGGCAGTGCAAGCGATTCAGCAAAGTTTGCATGGACATGACCTGGCCATTCAACGATGCCAAGAAGTCATTGCCATGTGTAACCAAGCTGAACAACAATTAGCGAACCAGCCATTTGCAAACCAGCCATTTGCGCCTACCATATCCCCAGCCCCATCTCCCTTCAACCCCGGACAATATCAATAACAGAACGAAAACACCGTTCCGATCTGGGAACGGTGTTTTCGTTTATTCCCATTGGGAGTCCCGGCCGTCTCTATATTCTCTCAGTGGCTGCCGTCAACATAGCGACCGTAATCGGGAATCGCGATGCGGTTAAACTCGTTGGCAAGCTTTTTCAGGCCACGTTGCAATGTTTCCCCGAAGATAGGCATCCCATGTCCGGTAACGGCTAGAGCGGGATTTAATGCTTCCAGACGTTGTACCGATTCCCGGGCAGCCTGCCAATCCGTCGTCAAATATCTCGGCGGACCACTGATTTCCTGTTCCTGCATGACCACTTTGTAAAGGGAATCTTGTCTGACCGTAACGAAAGCATCCCCAACGATCAGCGAACGGTCTGACTCCCGGAATAAGGAAATATGTCCGGGTGTATGTCCGGGAGTGTGGATCCATCTCCAGCCGGACATTCCGGGTACACTACCGTCAGCAGGGAGCTCTTTTACATGATTGCCAAGATCAACAGGTTCAATCGGAAATAACGGAGACAGTTTAGCGACGAATCCCCCCTCAACGGTTGGATCGGGCTGGGGATAGCTGGCCTTACCTGTTAGATAAGGCATTTCCCTTTCATGTGCGTAGACAGGAACATCCCATTCCTTCACTAAATCAACAACTGCTCCCACATGATCAAAGTGTCCGTGGGTAAGAACGATAGCTTTTGGCCTGCTGTTTGGACCAAACCGTCTGGATGCTGCAGAAATAATGTCATCCGCTGACTCCGGCATCCCGGTATCGACAAGTACCCATTCATTCGGCTGTTCAGGGTTTCCAACGAAACATACGTTGACTATTTGAATAGTCAAACAGTACATGTCCGGAACCACTTCCTGGCCGACTCCGCTTCTTACAGATGTGGCCGGAATCCATTTTCCTTCCATCGTATCTTCCATTTGCCTCTCCAACAGCCCACCTCCTTTCAGGCTAGTTATGACCCATTGATACCGGAAGTATTCCGGAGAGTATAAGCGGACCTCCATCATGAGCAAAAGCCCCTTTGCACCCGAAGCCGGGTAGCAAACTTCGCACTTTCCTGTGGAATGTATTTCCATAATCTTTTCACTTGGCCCCCCTCCGGCCTGCAATGCCGTTAGATGGACATATTTATAGATGATGTGTTAATATGTTTATGAAATAAACGACATATCGGGGCGGTGTTTGTTAATGGCCATATCCGAACGATTTTGGAACGCTTCGCTGGAAGAGCTTAAACAAGGATACGTAGTGGAAGAAAACCGGTACATTTGCCTTCTTTGCGGAACGGAGACAGAGAAAGGGATCATCTATCCGGAAGGGGGCATGCTTTACGAGGCGGAGAGGCAAATGCAAAACCATATCCGTCAAAACCATGGCTCCGTTTTTCATTATTTGATCCGCCTCAATAAAAAACTGACGGGGCTTACCGATCACCAGAACCGCCTTATGCAACTTTTTTACGAGGGAAAAAGCGATAAGGAAATCCAACAGGAATTGGACATTGGGAGCACTTCCACCATCCGGAACCACCGTTTCGCGCTGAAAGAAAAAGAACGGCAGGCGAAAGTGTTTTTGGTGTTGATGGAACTGTTGAAGGAAAAAGACAAACATGCCCCGCAGATCGTGAATCCCCATCAAACAGCCAAAATGGTGGATGAGCGGTACAATGTGACCCAGGCAGAGCGGGAGGGCATCTTGAAAAAGCATTTTCCTGAAGGAACAGATGGTCCGCTAAAGTCCTTCCCGTCCAAGCAAAAACATAAGCTGGTGATTCTGCGGGAGATCGTCCAACGCCTGACCCCCGGCCGTTTCTACAGCGAAAAGGAAATCAACGAAATCCTGAAAACAACCTATCCCGACTATGCCTTGCTCAGACGATATCTGATCCAATACGGTTTTATGGATCGGCTTCCGGACGGCAGCCGTTACTGGCTGAAAACCGAATAAGAAAGCAGGTGCAGATAAATGGATCGCAAAAAAGAATTAAAGTTGCAATTCAAAGAATCCAAGCCTCACGCAGGTGTATACCAAATCAAAAATACCCAAAACCAAAAGATTTTCGTCGGCAGCACTATGAATCTTAAAACATTGAACGGCAAGCGATTTGAATTGAATGCGGGGACCTCGCCAAACAAATCGCTGCAAAATGAATGGAAAAAATACGGCGAAGAAGCGTTTGTTTTCGAGGTATTGGAAGTATTGAAAGAGAAAAAAGACGGACCCTTCAACAAAAAAGAGGCTTTGAAAAGCCTCGAGAAGAAGTGGCTGGACCGGCTGCAGCCCTATGGTGATCACGGTTACAATCGCAAACCGGACATCGAAACGTGATGAACATGTAAACCAATGAAGTAAAGGGAGTAACTCCCCACCGGACAAAAGTCTTGCTCAACTCCCACCATTTTATGAGTTAAGCGGATTCAACAACTTGATACAGGGGATGGTGACTGTTCGGCAGGCAGACCTAAAATTCTCCAGAGTGAACTCTTCTCTGTCTCCGGGGTGTTTTAGGTCTTTTTATTGAAAGCACAGTAGAAAGCAACGAATAATGGATTGAAGGCGAACGAAACCGCCTTCAACAACCTTTTTTTGTTGAATAGGAATTCGAAGGAAGGCTGCTATGTTCAGCCTCAGCATGACAAACCCTCAAGTAATCGCGGCTTGCTCGATTCCTTTCCCGAACCACTCGATTCTCGTACATTGACTGCATTTACCCCTTTAACACGTACATATTACCGTCTTCATCGTAAAATTGAGCGAAAGTGCCCCACTCCATCGTTTTCGGCTCGCCTTCGAATTTCACGCCGTTGTTCTTCATGCGTTCATACGTCGCGTTAATGTCGTCACATTCAAATACGATCGACGGCTTCATATTTTCCCAGCCCTTCATCATTGCACGCGGATACAGGACTAATGCGGTCTGCGCCCTTTTGGGAGCGACCTCAAGCCATGCCCCGCCGGGACCCATCGGGGTTTCGCGAATGAGGTCGAAGCCCACCTTCTCCACCCAGAATGTTTTGGCCTTCTGCTGATCTTCCACATATACTGCAGCCGTTGCGATTTTTGTAATCATATCAAAACTCCTCCTGACATATTGCAAATTCACTTGATTCCAACAAGCACTTTATCACGATCAGTCACGGCTCGTCTTGTAAAAAAACGACATCTTGTGAACCGTGGAGCTTGGCGGCCATCTGCCGGACCCATTTGCAGTACTGGACCGGAGTTACGCCGAGACACAGCTTGAAGTCCTTTGAAAAATGAGCATAATCGTAATATCCGAACTCCAGCATGCATTCATGTAAATCAAGGTCCGGCTGGAACATCAGGCGCAGCCGCGCCTGGTTGAATCGAGCGATCTTGTGCAACCGCTTCGGCGAAAGCCCGGTCAATTCGGCGCATCGACGCTCGAACTGGCGCTGTGAATAGCCGCTATCCCGCACGGCCCGGGCGATATCATAGGTCATAGGGTCCCCGTACAGCTTGGCCAAAACACGCGTTATCTTGGGATCAATCCGATCCGGAGCGTATAGATCCAACAAGAACGCTTCAAGCAGTTCTTGTGCCATGCTTATATCCAGCGTATCGGCCAGTTTGCGTTCCAACTGAGGAAGCAGATCGGCGGATTTGGGAGCGAACACCTCCTGCAACGGCACGAAACGGTCATTGAAACAGCGGACAGGCTTCTCCGACAGCGCGGACAACCCCCACGGCAGCAATCGCACACCGAATAATCGAATCTCGCCGTCCGCGTATAAGTGGTGGAAGTGCGACAACATACCGATAAAGAAGGCGCGGGGGAGCGACCGATTAGCCGTCGAGTAAGAGGCGCCGTAATGGAAAATAAGCTCCTGACAGCCGTCGGGCCATAGAACTTCGCCGACTTCCCCAGCATGGTACGTTCTGCGCAGATGCCAGATGCATTTGACATAAGGAGCCAGGGGAGCGGAAGGGCGTCTTTCTTCGTAATTGATAAGATCAAAACCCCCTTTATATGTAATTCATCATGTCCTGCCCGAGCTGCCGCTCTCTAGTGTAACTGTACGAGCAGCGCAAACTGGATGCCCCCGATGAACACCAGAAATAAATTGGAGACCTTGTCGAAGTTTTAAAAACCATTTACAAATTATTGTTTAATTCCCTTAATATCATAAGTATATTGTAAAAATGACTGTAGCAAAAACCATTAACCCTATTTTATCCATTTGCATTGTATAAGATGCCTTCATCCTATCATTGACTAAATCCATGTCAAAAAATTATCGTTATGATTAGAATTCGAGACAAAGCAAATGAACAATGAGCCAGCCGGTTTTGAATCGGCTGGCTCTCTTCATTGCTATTTCCATTTTTCAAGTGTGATTTGATCAACCTTTTGCCGTTTATTTTCGGCAACGGAGGCCGGATTTCAGTTTGCCGAAGAAACTATGTATGGATAACCGGATGCTTATCGTCCATACTCCGTGTATACAATATCTATCTTTGTCAACAGCCTCAAGCGAGCTTTAATCGGCTCACTTTTCCGCAAGTTTTCGTGGAGTGTCGGGTAGGTGGCCCCTTTCGGAGTTGTTCTCCTCGCCCCATAGATCGTACTCCGGACATTTTTTCGTCCCTGGCATAGGAAAACGGCAGCTGAATAAATTGATAAAAACTATTCAGATTCAAGCAGTCATTTTTCTAAAAAGAAATTGCTCCTGAAAACAGACGGGAAAGGGGCCGAGTTCGTGACAACACCTCAACCTCCACAATTAACAACAGATCAAATGATTTCGATCATCAGAAACGGGCTTAGGAGAACGCAAGCTCCCAAAAAAATCATCATCGTCGGTGCGGGCATCTCCGGTTTGGTTGCCGCCTCTTTGTTAAAGGATGCCGGGCACAAAGTGGTCATTTTGGAAGCCTCCGAAAGGATTGGCGGGCGCATCTATACATTGCGGTCTCCCTTCGTCGACGGTCAATATCTTGATGCAGGTGCCATGCGCATCCCATATACCCATGTTCTGACATTGGAATACATAAAAAAATTCCGTTTACCCATCAATGAGTTTATCAATACCACTCCGAACGATCTCATTTATGTGAATGGAATAAAAACCCGATTGAAATATTATGAGCAAAATCCGGATATTCTTCAGTATCCGGTCGCTCCGCAAGAAAAAGGTAAAACGGCGATGGAATTGTTTCAATTAGCCGCTCAGCCGGTGATTGATTTCATCAACCAAAACCCGCAACAAAATTGGCCTGTCGTTATCAGGGAATTTGATAAATACTCAATGGAGTATTTTTTAAGATATAATCCTGTTGGGGTCTCACTCTCTGCGGGCGCTGTCGAGATGATAAAAGTGCTCCTTGCCCTCGAGGGATTTCCCGAGCTCGCTTTCGTTTCCGTGCTGAGGGAGTTGATTTTCTTACTCACACCGGGGATGCGCTTTTATGAGATTACCGGCGGAAATGACCAGCTTCCATGGTCTTTTTATCCGCAATTGAAAAGAAATATCTTGTTTCAGCAAAAAATGACAAAAATTGTGCAACACGACAACAAGGTTACGATCCATTGCGTCCATACACAAACCTCAAAACCGCTTAAAATTACCGGCGACATTGCGATCATCACCATCCCCTTTACTGCCCTGCACTTTGTTGAATTGGAGCCCTATCATTCGTTTTCGCAAAAGAAGCGGCAAGCCATTCGTGAACTTCATTATGTCTCTTCGACCAAGATTGGCCTTCAGTTCAGAAGCAGATTCTGGGAAAGAGAAGGATTGTACGGCGGCAAGACGATTACGGACCTCCCGACCCGTTTCACTTACTATCCCAGCTATGGGCTCGGCACTCAGCGACCCGGAGTCGTCTTGGCCAGTTATACATGGGAGGATGATGCCATTCCCTGGGACAGCTTGAGCGAAGGAGAACGGATTGAGCAAGCATTGAAAAATCTGGCCATCATTCACGGCAATCAAGTCTACCGTGAATGCTTAGCCGGAGCTTCTTACAGCTGGGCCCAGCACCCTTTTTCCGCAGGAGCTTTCGCCTTGTTCAAACCAGAACAGGAATCGGATCTCGGCCCCTATATTGCAACCCCCGAAGGACGGGTTCACTTTGCCGGCGAACACACCTCCAGCCTTCCTGCCTGGATTCAGGGAGCCATTGAGTCCGGAATTCGGGCGGCGAATGAAGTAAATGATTTGCCGAGAACAACATGACGATGAATGGTTATGATCTTGCCTCAAGGCGATGCAATCCCACCCTTAAAAGCGATCAATTGAAGTAAAATGATGATACTCGTCCGAAGCATGCAGCAGCTATCCTAGCACGCAAAACAACAATCACCGAATGAAAGAGGAGGGGAATCCCCTCCTTTGAAATATGGAAATGATCTGACCGATCAGAGCAACGACCGTTTCACTCGTTCGGGGAAGGGGAGATGCTGTACCATCGCCGCTTGTCTCCCCCCTTCCCCTTTCAACCCTCTAACCCTCGTAAGCTTTCTTTAAGGTATGGATGTCAATTTTTTTCATTTGGAACAGAGCTTTCATAACCCTTTCTGATTTTTCGGAATCAGGATCATGTAACATGTCCTGTAAGTCGGAAGGGATGATCTGCCACGATACACCATACTTATCTTTCAACCAGCCGCACACTTGAGCCTTCTCGTCTCCTCCTTCCGAAAGTTTTTCCCAGTAATAGTCCAGTTCTTCCTGATTTTCACAACAGACAATAAAGGAGATGGCCTCCGTGAATTTGAATTGGGGACCGCCATTCAATGCTACAAAATCCTGTCCTTCCAATTGGAATTCCACAGTCATGACAGACCCTTCCGGCATACCATGAATTTCTGTTCCCACTTTTCCATAGCGGGTAATTCTCCCGAGCCTGGAATTTTTAAAAATCGAAACGTAAAACGCCGCAGCCTCTTCTGCTTGTGTATCAAACCACAAATTTGTTGTGATTTTTTTGATCTTTTCACTCACCAGTTTCCTCACCTCAATTTTGAATTATAAAAACTTTTTATCTATTAGAACATACATTCGCTATAAAGGTCAATAAGGAAATTTTGGCCTTTGCCCCAAATTTCTGAATCGAAATAAAAGCCCCTCTTACTGTCAGCTCGTGTTCCTCAGTCATTTTTCCGGTCTCTCAATGCATTTTGGAGTGCCCGGATCACTTCTTAATAATCCATGCTAAAAAGAACTGTACATTCCTTGACAGGAATATTCCATTTCGGGTATATTATAACCATGAAAAAGATTTTTAGCGCGCTTGTCGACCCAAACTGGCAACGCATGGTAGAGCTCTTGCGTTACTCTCCCCTTCCGTGGGGGAAATTTCCCATCGACTTGAGCTCAATCAGCCGCATACAACCAAACATCTTCGCGTACTCAGTCATACCCGGCTCGTCGAGGTGCAAGCGATCGCCAATCGACGGATCTACAAGCTACGGCTCCATCCCCTTAAAGAGTTAGACACATGGCTTCCCTCCGCCTCGTCTGGGATGAGCGGTTCGATCGGTTGGACGATTATCTGGAGGAACTGTAAGAAAGCGATGACAAGAAGCAGTCCTAGGTTTATAAACCAAACGATCTGGGAGGAATGAAACATGGCGGAAGGCAATGGTTCGAACACTACCTTTGTACAGGCAGAAGATCGGGAGCTCTTGGTCTCCCGGGTCTTCCACGCACCACGGAAGCTCGTGTTTCAAGCTTGGACCGATCCTGTTCATTTGCCAAAATGGTGGGGACCCAAAGGGTTTACGATCACGGTGCAGGAAATCGACGTAAGGCCGGGAGGTGTATGGCGTTACATCATGCACGGTCCCGATGGTACTGAATATGTGAATCGGATCGACTTCATCGAGATTGTAAGCCCGGAACGACTCGTTTACTCCCATGGCGGAGGTGAAGATGAAGAACCATTTCGGGTGACGGTGACGTTTGCCGAGCAAGGAAATAAAACGGAGCTTACCATGAGGATGCTCTTCAAGTCCGCTGATGAACTGAACAAGGTGGTCAAGGAATACGGGGCCGTGGAGGGAGCAAAATCTACGCTTGACCGACTGGAGGAACAATTGGCGAAGATTTGAGGAATCGAATGCTCGATATACACAAGGGAATGAAATTTGATTAAACAGGGATATGCAATCAAGCGGGTCTGAGGGTGAACTCCGTACCGATGACTGCTTTTCTTCATCAGATTCACCCGACAAGTAATCCTTGAATTATCACTGAGCGGCTGATTCCGGTTATGTGATCGTCCGCTCCCTCTCCCCTGCCAATATTGACTCAAAGAGCCCTCATTCAGATTATGAATGAGGGCTCCTTTGTGAATGGCACTATCTATAAACTTCCCCGCAATTTGCAAAAGCCCCATACATAAACAACTCTCTCTGTGCAATTGGCTTTTGTCAATTTTCCTGTTGCAAACATATGTTCCTTTGAATTATAATCGAATTATGGTTAATACTGACAGATAGGGTTGGTTCATTCAAAGGTCAATGGTGATTTGCCCCTGACTCTTTCCGGAAATTTGCAAACAGTACAAAAGTAAGATTCACCGAACTCAAGGAGCTGATGAAGCATGACATTGCGATTAAGCCCCTATTTAATGCTGAACGGAAATGCGAAGGAAGCGATTCAATTTTACGAAAAAGTATTCGATGCCAAAGTCCTCTTCAACCAAACATTTGGAGAGATGCCGGAAAACCCTGAATTCCCCTTACCAGCAGAGGCCAAGGATCTTATCGCACACGCCATGTTAAAAGTTGGCGAATCGGACCTTATGTTTTCCGACACATTCCCGGGTCAACCATCCCAAAGCGGAGATCAAGTTACCATCTGTATTACCATTGACAACTTGGAAAGATCAAAACAGATTTATGAAGCCTTGCTACAAGGCGGTCAAGTGAAAATGCCACTGCAAGAAACAGATTTCAGCCCTGCTTACGGTATTGTCACGGATAAGTTTGGTGTAACCTTCCAAATTTACACGGAGGGCCAAAAGTAAATGAATCGGGATTTACATATAACGCCTGCTACTCGCTAGCAGGCCATTTTCATGCAAACAAAAATCCCTGAAACACTGCGCAGGCCAAGCTGCCCTTTCTTCGTTCATCCCAGCTTCACCCTGTACCTGACCTCCGGCTTGAAATGAATCCACGCTGGTCCCTTTGATTGATTTTGCAAAAAAAGGGCACACTTCCTCCAAAAAAAAGTATTGACATTGACGTATACGTAAAGGTGTAGAGTGAAAGTGTGAGGAGGTGATCACATGGAATACACCGTTCAGAAGCTGGCTCAGTTGGCGGGAATCAGCACCAGAACGATTCGGTATTATGATGAGATCGGGATTCTGAAGCCGGCAAGAATCAACTCGTCGGGATACCGGATCTATGGTCAGGCGGAAGTAGACCGTTTACAGCAAATTCTATTTTACAAGGAATTAGGAGTCAGCCTCGACGTCATTAAAGAAATCGTCACTTCCCCTTCCTATGACGGAGCCAAAGCCCTTCGGGAACACCGTGAACAACTCCTCGCAAAAAGAAAACGGTTGGATGTATTGATCGCCAATGTAGAAAAAACGATTGATGCGATGGAAGGGAGAATCACCATGAGCGATAAAGAGAAGTTTGAAGGTTTCAAGCAGCAGATGATTGATGAAAACGAGGCGAAGTACGGGAAAGAAATCCGCGCGAAATACGGCGATGATGTCGTGGAACGGTCCAATGAAAAATTGAAGAACATGACAAAAGAAGAGTATGAAGAGCTTACCCGTCTGGGAGATGAAGTCCTTGCAACCCTTGCCGAAGCGTTTGCAACTGGTGACCCGGCCAGCGACATCGCCCAGAAAACTGCCGAGTTGCACAAAAAGTGGCTGATGTATTTCTGGAGCGAATACAGCAAAGAAGCGCATGCTGGCCTTGCCCAAATGTATGTGGATGATGAGCGGTTTAAGGCGTACTATGAAAAGCAGCCCGGTATGACTGAATTCCTGAGAGATGCGATTTATATCTATACAGGCGTTTCAAAATAAGACCTTAAACAGTTTTACCATGCATGTGATATGGAAAATGAGCCACCTTCCCCCTGAAGGTGGCCTTTTTTATGATCTCATGCAGATGAACATATCGGGATGATCCGGAGCCATCCGTCACATGGTGAACCGCTCCGGCCCAATTTAACAGTACGCCCTATTCATTTTTCTCATCCAAAATCTCCACATATCCATTGGTTCCGTCCACACGAACGTATTGACCGTCCTTCAAAATTTGGGTCGCATTTTCCACGCTGACGACAGCGGGGATTCCGTATTCCCGTGCGACGACGGAACCGTGGGTCATCATCCCCCCGACTTCCGTTACGAGGGCTTTGGCCGAATGGAATAAGGGAGTCCAGCCGGGGTCCGTGTAGGGAGCGACCAAGATGTCCCCTTTGTTCAGTTTTCCTTCTTCCAATCGGCGGACGACTTTGACATATCCTTCCACAACACCCGGGGATACAGGAATGCCAACCAAAGCACCGGGAGGAGCCTGCTCGTTCTGGATGACCGCCGAGAAGGTTTCCCCTTCGCTGGTGATGACAAGGGGAGGGGTCAGCTTTCGGTAAACCTCTTCCGATGCCTTGCGGGAACGGATGCGTTCCGTGACCTCATCCACCTTCAAGCCGTTTTCCAGCAGGGCAATCAATTCTTTCAACGTCAAATAAAAGACGTCCTCTTTCTGCTCGAGCATCCCTGTTTCAACAAGGGTCCGGGCTTCTTCCAAAATGGCTTCCCGGTAAAGGTCAAAATAACGGATCATGATATATTTGGGCAATTCGCGGATTCCCACGGTATTTCGGTAGAGCGCGAGGAGCCGGGCCAGTTTTTTTTCTTTCCGGGCCCCGCCGCGCGCTTTCACCCGCTTAAGCAGGGCCTGGACCGCTTCATGGGCTTCTTGTTCCCCTTGCTTGAATTTTTCCCGGTGCTCCGCGGGCGCGTTGCTTCTCATATGGCTGAGAATGGACGGGACAAGCATGGTAGGCGCCTCCTTGTAGCGAACCCGCGTGATGTCGATTTCGCCGGGTGCCCGCATCCCGAATTTTGCCATAAACCGGTCCAGTTCTTTCCGGAACGCGCCGCCGCCTTCCACTTGGCTCAAACCCTCATAAAAGGTGCGGTCTTCCGCCTGTTCCAGATAGCGGACGACTTCGGGGTAGGGTCTGGCCGCATCCGCCAAATCCCCGATCATCAGCCCCATTTCGCTGGTGATGTTGCCGGGCGGGGACTTTTGGATGGAGGCGTCCCATTCTTCTCCCAACCATTTTTTCATTGTTCTTTTGATCACCGGCAAGGCGATGAATCCGGCATAGGTGTAGGCCAAGGGATCGACGATGGTATAAAAAACGCGGTTGGTATGCTCCAGGATCAACCGAATCCGTTCTGCGCCGGTGCGTTGGGACAATGCCCGTTTGAATTGGGCCAAGTCTTGTTCGAAAGTGGCAAAGGCCCGTTTCACAGCGAGATTCGGATCTTCCCAATACCAGATCTGGATCAGCCGGGGAATGATCTTCCGGTAAATGGCCAACATGACTTTCACGGTGCCAAACGCTTTTCGAATCACGCCCCGCTTAGGTGCCAGCCGTTGAAAATCTTCGCATTGCACCACTTTTTTCAGCGCCAGCACATTATCGTCCGCGATCGTGCTTTGGAGAAGCTTGCGCTGGACGGGCTTCAGGAACAGGAAACTGGAACAATCCCAGTAAAGCCGTCCACCCGCCTCAGGAAACGGAGCTGTATCCTCATCAAAGGGAACGAGCGCTTGAAAAATCGAGATCCCGAGCGGTTTCATGTAATCGGTCATCATTTGCGAGTGGCCGATCGACAGATAGATCCGGTATTCATTATCCTTCACCGCAGGGACGGGATAAAGGGAAGTGATGGGCCGGCTTTGAAGGATATAGAGGTCATCGCCCTCCATACACCACTCGATATCCTGCTCGGAACCGTAGTGGTTTTCGATCCTTCGTCCCAGTTCCGCCAGCTCGAGGATCTTCTGATCCGGAAGCGCCTGTTTTTGGCGAAATTCGGGCGGCAGTTCCCGGACTTCCGTACCGCCCCCGGCAAGCGGGAAAACCCCTTTTTCCTTTTTGGCGATTTGTTTCTGGATGATCTCATGATCGCGCACTTTGTACAAATCGGCGGTCACGATCCCGGAAACCAGCGCCTCTCCCAGTCCGAACCCCGCATCAATGGAAACCGTGCGCCGATGACCCGTCACGGGGTCCGCGGTGAACAGGATTCCGGACACTTCGGGAAACACCATCCGTTGCACCACGACAGACAAGGAAACGGACTTGTGATCAAACCCGT
Source organism: Lihuaxuella thermophila (assembly GCF_900110165.1). Classification (GTDB taxonomy): domain Bacteria; phylum Bacillota; class Bacilli; order Thermoactinomycetales; family Thermoactinomycetaceae; genus Lihuaxuella; species Lihuaxuella thermophila. The sequence continues at coordinate 216,795 of NZ_FOCQ01000001.1, read as the reverse complement.
TCTTGATGCGGTACACGATGGCCCGGTCCGTGAACAGGGATGCCCAGCATTTTTTGACCGCTTCCAGGAGTTGCTCTTCCCCTTTGACGTTCAGATAGGTTTCTTGTTGGCCCGCGAAAGAAGCGGTTGGCAAATCTTCGGCGGTCGCGCTGGATCGGACCGCGTACGCATAATCTTTTCCCAATTTGGCCCAGGCCTCGATAATCGATGCTTTGACCGTTTCAGAAAGCGTGAGTGTCAGCATGTGATCACGGATTTTTTGTCCCCATGCTCGAATCTCGTCCAGCTGTTCGGGATTTAACCGGTTCAATCGGTCCAACCACTGATCCATCTCGGCCCAGTCTTCCATGAAGTGGTGGTAAGCCGTTGTGGTGATACAAAAGCCGGGTGGGACCGGAAAGCCCGCTTTAGCCAGTTCTCCCAGATTGGCGCCTTTTCCACCCACGGTCGGCAAGCTGTGGCGATCGATTTCCTCAAAAAACAACACGTAGTTCACGACACTTCACTTCCCTTTCAAAAGAATGGAGTCAAGCGGTTAAAACAGATGGTCAGCCAGTTTCCCAGCAGAAGGAAAAATCCTACCGATCACCACCTTGCCAAATCGAAAAAGCCGTGAGAAGGAAGTCTTCTCGCGGCTTTTTTGGCACCACAAAACAAACCGTGGCTCAGCACGTCGACACTCCTCCTCTCATAACGCTTACGAGGTTAGCTGACGGGTTTGGGTGCTGAGAGTCACCCTACCCGGACAAGCTTGCCCGGGATTCACCCCATGTAGAGGATGACCGAAGCCAGCCCTACGCGTGGTTCCCCCGCTCCCAAAAATGGGATTCAGCGATTGGAATGGAGATGATTTATTTTAGATTGAGACCATCTTACTCCTCGGCAGTTGGGATGTAAAGCGGCATGGAGGGCAAAACAGGTGAAAGTTCGGCGATTTTTAAGGATGGGATGCCATTTTTAGCGTGTTCTCTTTTGCCCGTGAAAAATTTCATCGTTTTAGAAATGAAGACAACGTAGCGTCACTGGGACGCTTGCTTCCTCCAATAAGCAGGGGGATGAATCAAAAGTCAATAGAGACATAGGATGATCGTCTGATCCAAATCATCTGTAAGGAGTTTGCAGAAATTCCCCGGGCGACGGGCATATAAATGTCTACAGGAAGGGGGGATCTTATGGACAGAGTTTGCATGTATCTCCGCAAGAGCCGTGCCGACCTGGAAGCCGAAGCCCGCGGCGAGGGGGAAACACTGGCTAAACATAAAAAAACCTTATTGCAACTCGCTCATCGACAAGGACTCAACATCGTAAAAATACGCCAAGAAATTGTTTCCGGTGAAAGCCTGATCAACCGTCCTGAAATGATGGAACTTCTTCAGGAAGTGGAAAGAGGTCTTTATGAGGCTGTGCTCGTCATGGACCTGGACCGGTTGGGTCGCGGCAATATGCGTGAGCAAGGGATCATCCTTGAAACCTTTCAAAAATCGCGAACCAAAATTATCACACCGCGCAAAGTGTACGATCTTCAAGATGAATTTGATGAAGAATACAGCGAATTTGAGGCGTTTATGGCCCGAAAGGAATTAAAGATCATTACACGCCGGCTCCAAAACGGCCGGATCCGTTCTGTTCAGGATGGCAACTATGTCGGCGCCAGACCTCCGTACGGATATCAAATTAAGAATGACCCTTCCGGGCGTTATCTGGTTCCTGATCCGGAACAGGCTGCCATAGTAAAACAAATTTTCAACTGGTACACAGAAGAGAGAATCGGGACGCGCCTGATTGCCAAACGACTCAATGAAATGGGCATTCCTTCTTACAACCATACAACCTGGAGTTCAAACGGCGTTCTGAGTATTATTAGAAATTCGGTTTACATAGGCAGAATCCAATGGAGGAAAATGGAGCGGAGAAAAACACCGGACCATAACGGACGAAAGCATAAGACACGCCCGTTATCCGAATGGATTGACGTGGAAGGAAAACACGAACCTGTTATTTCCATCGACACTTTTCATAAAGCCCAAGAGATCAGGACCCAAAGAAGAAATTCTCCCTATCATTATGCATTTAAAAATCCTTTAGCCGGGCTGATTATTTGCGATCAATGCGGCGGGACCATGCTTTTGAAGTATTCGCGTTATCATGTGGCCCATCTCATCTGTGATCATAAAAAAAGGGGCGGCGGATGCAAAAACAAAAGCAGCCGACTCGATTATGTTGAATCACGTTTGTTGGAGGCTTTATATGATTGGCTGAAAGAGTACAAGATCAAATTGGATTTGCATGAAGCACCGGCAAATGACCAGACAAAGGTTTATGAGCTGGCCATGCAAAACCTGACACAACAAGAAAAGAACCTGGAAACACAAAAGGAAAACTTGCATGATTTGTTGGAACAAGGAGTATATGACGTGCAGACGTACATCGAAAGGTCCAACAACATCGCACAGCGCTTAAAAGAGGTCCGCGAAAAAATCGAAGAAAATCAAATGAAATGGGAAAGGGAAAAAGCCAGGAAAAATGCCAAACGGAATGTCATTCCAAAAATCAGTCATATTTTGGATACTTACCATCACCTTGATGACCCGAAACAAAAAAACATCCTGCTCAAAAGCGTAGTGGATCATTGCTTATACCACAAAGAAAAGCATCAAAAAAATGATGAGTTCTCATTAGTCGTCTATCCCAAGCTATAGGTATCCATCATGCATCCGTTAATAAATTAACCAAAGATGCCACTCCCGAGCAATTGCGCGAAGCGGGACTGGGTGATCATTACGCGGATCATGATAAAGCGCTCTTCTATCACAACGCCGCAGGAGTTCCTTTTACCGCCACCTATATTCAAGCCAAAGGAGACCCCATTGCCGATCTGTATGAGGATATCGCCGCGGAGGAAAAAGCGCGTGCGACCTATCAATGGTTAATCGATCTGTCCGATGACCCGGACCTCAACGACGGACTGAAGTTTTTGCGGGAAAGGGAAGTCGTCCATGCCCAGCGCTTCCGTGAAGCGGTTGAGCTGTTGAAGGAATATAACCAACAGAAGAAGTATTTCTAATGCCGGAACACGTACACCTCCTGAGGGTGTACTTTTTTTATGCAAAAACAGATCCGGTGATCCAAAAAGATTTGGATCACCGGATTTGTCCGGAATCCCCGTCAGCGGGGGAAACGTTTTATGGATCTATTTTTTTGGACGATCATTCTCTTTTCATGCTTAAGTACGCTTTATTTTAGCTTTGAGCTCCCGGTGCATTTTTTTCAATTGCTTGAGTTCTTCATGCAAGTCATACTGCGCTAAAAATTCATGCCGTTCCTTCGCCAGCAAATATTCTTGCTGTACCGAAGTGAGACGTTCTTCCAGTGCTTTTAGTTGTTCTAACATGTTAAGCACCTCAATTCTTTTCTTTTATTGAAGAAAAAAATCATGAGCTGAAAACTTATTACCCCGTTTGCAAAAAACGAAACCACAAAACTGTCAATTGGTTTAAGATTTTTTCATAAATTCGTCAAAAAGGAAACAAGGACCCCGGAATACGACAAAAAAAGAATAAAAGACACCCGGATTATCATTGACGTTCGTCGAATATTTGATAAAATATAAGTCCGGCTCCATGTCTTTACCATAATCCGAAAGGAGATTTTTCCGTGTCTGTGGGTCCCCATTATATGCCATCCTTTTTAGAAGAATTTCGTTCCATGAAGTTAGAAATCATGATTCGCGACCTGCATAAATTAAATCCTGATGAATTGATCCGCATCAAACAGGAGATTGAGGAATTGCTCAATTCAGACAAAGAGTAGGATGAATTCAACATGAATCAACCAACGGAAAAACTCTTGATCCAAGCTTACAAACATATTAATGAGTCACGCAATTTGATTGAACAACTCATTAACCAAATGGGTCAACAACAGCAGTTGATCCATCATCTGCCGGAAGATATTCAACACCTGGTTCATGTAGCTCTTGAACTTTCTCCTGACCAGCGTAAAACGTTGCGTTTATTCCTGGAATCGTTAAAACAAGAGTAAAAAAACCCAGCTTCCATAGGAGGATGAGCTGGGTTTTTTCATTTATTCCTGATCAGTTTCGATTGCTTTATAATATTGAAACATTTTTCGGGAGAGGAGTGATGAACGAAAATACTTGTACATCTTCGCAGCATCAACGGCGGCTAATAAACCTGTTCCCGGAACGATGCGCTGGTTCGCCTGAAACCTTATGTAATCATGTTGTTTGAGTAAAAATAAGATCTCCACGCATTGTTGCTTTTCTCCCAAGTATTCGCTAAACAGATGAACGAGCCGGTCAATCGTAACAGAGGGAATGCCACCCTTTTGTCTTAGATCCGGATCTAATTGCGGATAGACCAAAAGTCCCCATAAAATGACCAGTGCCGCCCGGGTGGAAGCATCCCAGTTGCGGTGTGGAGGGTGATTCTCCTGATCAGCAAGTCTTAATTTGGGAAAAAGCCAACGCGAAGTAAGCAGTGAGCTTATCTCTTTCACCGACAATGAACTCAACAGAAGCACTCCTTTCGCCGTCAAGTGTTACGTATAATATCCAATCATAGCCAAAAACTCTCTTAATATATGGGTATGGTCAAAAACTTACTGTTTCATACCTATGGCATTACAAAAATTCCCATTTGTAATTTGATGCCTTTATTCTTTAATTTTTATCTATCTTGCCTGGCTGCCGTTACCGGCATTCTTCCAATACCCATGAATAGACAAGTTTTTGAAACAAGGATAGTGGAAAAGATTATGTTTTTTCTGTTATATTAATAAGTAAGATTTTTATGGATTCAGAGAGAAAGGAGAATTTCAATGATAGAAACAAAAAAAGGAAAATATACAGAGGAAGAAAATGAACAAATAATTGAAGCCATTAATAAGGGGTTGCAAGAAGGAAAACGGGAACGCGAAATACTCAAAGAATTATCAGAACAGTTAAAAAGAGGATATGCAGGGATTATGTCCCATGTCCGGAAGCTAAGAGCTGAGTACCCGGATCGCTTTCATTTCAGTGAAGAAGCGGGTGAAGGCTCCAATCGTCTGAATAGCTGGGAAGAAGAGGAGGAAGAAATAGTCATTCAAACGGTGAATCAATTTTTAGAAGAAGGGAAATCGTTGTCAGCCGCCATTGCCGAATTGGAGAAAAAGCTGTTCCGCACACAAGGAGCCATTTATCAGCGAATCTATACCCTGCGTCGAAAATATCCGGACAAATTTACTCACTTGCCCGCACAAAGGCCCCGCCGCCGACGCAAACTTCAAGACTGGCAAATTTATCGTCCCGCGATTCGCGATCTCGATGAACCCTACTATCCCAATCCTGAAGGGCTCTCTTCAGCACCCACGGCTTCCGACACGCTCCACCCCCTTCACAACCAGTCTTTTGCATCCGGCGTGACGTGGCCGCAGGGAAACGAACAACCCACAACTCCTGAGGAAGAGATGCTGATCAAAGCGTTTGAGGAAAGGTATGGACGGCCCAATCCGGATACCAGGGAAAAGTTGATCCAGCTGATGAGAACCTACGGTTGTACCCGCGTCTCCATCGCCCTGTTCACCTTGGCCGAAGATAAAGCATTTCCGACCGTGATCACTGAATTTCTGGAACGGCGTTTGCAAAACCACAAATTTATATGAATAAGAAAAGCACGAACCTTCATTGCAGGTCCGTGCTTTTAAATAGGCTCTTTCAGTTTTACCGGGATACTCGCATTGATAATGGTCGTTCGTTCTTTTGACTGTGGAATGACAGTAATTTGACCGACAACATCGTAACCGAATTCATCGCAAAGCTGAACGAGCCTCTCTTGAAATAGCTTGATCTTTCTTTCGTCAATATCCGAACGCTGGTAGCTGAGCACTAGAGCCAGACGGTCGTCCGCTTTCGTTGCCGTGGGCTCTTCCTTCTCCCTGCCGAACATGTTCAGGAATGCCACCTGTTTCACCTCGTTTATGTATTAGGCGATGTGAAACAATCGCTTAATCCGATTAATGAGAGTTGGGGATTCCAAATCTAAGAAAGGCACCTCTTCCCCGGTCAGCCGTCTCGCAATATTGGAAAACGCTTTACCGGCCAGCGATTTTGAATCCAGGATAACCGGTTCTCCTGTATTGGATGAGCGGATGATCCGTTTATCTTCCGGAACAACGCCCAAGAGATTGATGGCCAGGTGGCTCTGTACCCTCTCTACACTCAGCATATCGCCATCGCGAACCATTCCGGGCTGAACGCGGTTCACCACTAAATCGATCTTTGTCAGGTTGGCCGATTCCAGCAATCCAATCACTCTGTCGGAATCCCGGACAGACGGGATTTCAGGGTTTACGACCAGAATGGCCCGGTCCGCGGGCGCAATCGCATTGCGGAAGCCTCCTTCTATTCCCGCTGGGGAATCGATCAAAATGTAGTCAAACTCCTGTCTCAGTTCATCGACCACCTGTTTGATCTGGGACGGTGAAACTTCTTCTTTATAGCGGGTTTGCGCTGCCGGCAGTAAGGCCAAATCAGGATATTCCTTATGTCGAACCAGCGACTGCCGCAGCTTGCTCACGCCCTCAATGACATCGACGATGTCGTATACGATCCGGTTTTCCAAGCCAAGCATCAGATCCAATTTTCTAAGTCCGATATCCGTATCAACCAAACAAACTTTATATCCTAATTGGGCCAGCCCCAGGCCTACCGATGCAACAGTGGTTGTTTTCCCCACGCCACCTTTTCCGCTTGTTACTGTAATGGCCACGGAGTTGTGGTTCATGCACATTACCCCTTTCCTAACCCTCTATGCAAAAGGGAGATTCAAACCAGGGAGAACCTTCAGCCGCGAACACCGGTCTTTCGCCGATTTCCCGTACTTAAGCACAGAATAGGTACCCGTCGCTGGATTGTGTATAAGATTCTTAAACATATTTCTACAGATTTCACCATTATTGTAGCAAAACTAAAAGAATAAAAAAAGCTAGGAATTGGAGCGGTACACGCCTTTCAACGCCATTCGCAAAATGTACAAACCGCTTCATAGGTCCCCCTTTGTCCGCATGCAGTTGGCTCACATCTTTATAATCCCTCCGGCGTATTTCACCTTTTGTTGCAAACCGCCCGGGAGTTTTTGAGGCAGCAATCGAATCAGCCGCTTCAACGGCTTGCCGAATTTCACCATTTCCCACCTCTCTTTTAGTAGAAACGCTGCCCGCAATGGGAACAGGAAGAGGCGTCATTTTTCACTTGATGCGCACAGAACGGGCAAATGTACAATACCGCTGCTCCGGGTTGAACCGTTTTTACCCGGGTTCGAGGCGACTCCTGATCGGGTAACAACACTTCGACTTTTCCCGAAGACGGCTCTTCTTCCTGGACAGAAGGAGGAATGCTTACCTTTTCAGCGGTATCATGAACGGTGATATCGGAGTTCTTCAAGTCTTCCAGCTCTTTTTGCAGAGACTTCAGCTGCTCGTTTAAATCGTGAATCGCTGTCAGCGTCGCTTCAATCTGATCCGTCATCTCCAGCTTTTTTGCCGGCTCCCAAGCCTCATATACTTCCCGTCCCAGCTTTTGAATCATTCGTTCGATATCGTCTTTTTTCCCTTTTATCTTCAGGCTTAAGCGGCTTATTTCCAACATTCTTTGGGACTTTTGCCCGGCAGTCTCCATTCCCTTTTCCAATTTCTGTTTTAAATCCTGAAAAAAATTCAATGCAAATCGCTCCTTTGCGTGCCATGACGTTCCTTTCCGTTTCCTTACTCTATTGTAAAAACTGGCCCGGGATTTCACAAGCAATCACAAAAAAAGAAACCCCGAAGCCGGCGATTCAGGCGGGGTTTTTCATTACATCGTCCGTTTTTTCATGAGACGGCTGCAGCCTGAGCTTGAGACTGAATTTTAACCAAACCGCGGCACAAACGAGCAACAGGGAGGTAAGCAGAAAGACTTCCCTGATCCCGGTCAAGCCGGACAAATATCCATAGGTGACCGGGCCGAGCATATTCCCCAGGAAGTTCGCGCTTGATTGATAGCCGAACGCCGTACTCTCTTTTCCCGGGGGAGCAAATTTGCGAATCAATGCGCTCAGCGAAGGAAGCAGCCCGCCCACGCACAGACCCAGCAAAAACCGGATCACGAGCAGCTGCCAAATGGAGTGAACAAACCAATGGGGAATGAAAAAGAGCGCTGCGCCCAGCATCGCAAAAAAGAGAACCCGCTCCGAACCATAGCGGTCCCCCAGTTTTCCCAGGAGCGGGGAAGCAATCATATTGGCCAAGCCGGTAGCTGCGGGAACCAGCCCTGCGAAGAAAGCCACATATCCGCCAGGCACACCCAGTTGGTCAACAAACAGTGACATCAACGGCATCGGGCCCATCATGGCAAACTGCACAAACACACCCACAATAAAGAAAAGCACCAATGGGCGCTGATGTAAAATCGCTGAACCGTCTTTCCAGAAGTTTGGCTTTTTCTCTTTTTTCTGGGGCTTACATTCTTCCTTTACCGCAAACAGAACCACCAGAGTAGCGATCGCGATCACCGTTGCCGTCAGGAAGAAAATCATGCGGAAGCCGATCATTTCCGCTAATATCCCGCCGATAAAAGGCCCCATAATCGAGCCGGCGACACCGCCCGATTGCAGCATCCCAAGGGCATACCCGACCTTCTCTTTCGGAGTATTGGTCGCAGTCAGCGAGATGGATGCAGGGATAAATCCCGAGATCGTTCCGTTGAGCAAGCGCAAGAACAGCAATTGCAGCGGCGAAGTAGCAAGTCCGGTTAAAAAGATGACAACCGCCATGCCAAATCCCGATCTCAGCACCATGATTTTTCGTCCGTAGCGGTCGGCCATGCTTCCCCAGATGGGAGCCATGATGAAGGCCGACAAAAAGTTGACGCCAAAAATGACCCCTGCCCAAAGTTGTGTCTCGGCAGGGTTCTTGATGCCCATCTCTTGCAAATAGAGAGGCAAAAACGGGATAATCATCGACATCGCGCTCATCACCAAAAACTGCGAAACCATCAAAATATACAGATTGCGCCGCCATGAACCCATAACCCGTCATCATCTCCTTCTGTTTTATTATATATTTCGCTCTACGAAGTATCAAACCAAAAAAAAACCGTCTGTTGACGGTAAGCACGTGAACTCTGCTTGTATTTTATATATGAGGCGAATTTATTTTCTTGCTAAAATCAAGCGATATTTTCGTGCGTTGTGATCGCTCCACGCGTTGTACATAAGGCAAGCGTTCAATGCGATGAATGAGTTGATCAGCCGTTCGGCCATCCACATACAGATAAACGTATTTGAGCCGTTTAGAAATATAATGTATATTTCCCATGCGTCCCAACGAACGAGCTGCTTTTAAATCCTTCACCCAAACAGCCAAGCCTAGCCTTTCTGCAATGTTCATGACAATCCAATCTCCTTTTCACATGTCAAGACTAGTCCGGAGGGCGCTTATCACTGGTTAAATGGAAGATGGATTTGTTTATGGGATCTGCTTTAATCGTACCATTCCGTTAGAAGAAGTTCAACTTGATCCGAGTGTCCGAAGCGCTGAAAAAGCGGCGTTGCGGACTGCCGCATCCGCCGGCAAAGCTTTTTGGTTCAGCATGCAGGAAGCGGCCGCTCCGCCGGAAGCAAATCCCTCATTCCATCTCTTCTTGCATTTTCATATTCAGTGCTTTTGATAAAATAAGAACTACAGACAGGACTGGAGTGAACATCGATGAAAAACCCCGTTGAAATATTTGTTGAAACGCTGGATACCGCAGAACAGAAGCCATATGTTGAGCTGATGCGGAAACAATTTGCAGGTGTTTCCTTTTTATACGTGAAACTCCAAGCCCCCTCCTCGCAGCAAGATTTTGAAAACTTTTTGCATAAGGAGGCGGAACGATTTATTACAGGTACCTCCTGGTTTTATGAATTTGAATATATCCGCTCTTCACAAGCCGGACTGATTTACCGCTTTCGCTTTCGCGTCCCCGAAGAAAAAAGCTTCTGCTGTGGCAATGAGTGTCCCAACTGCATCTTAAAGCAGCGTTAGTCTCAATCTTATCCTCCGCAGGAACGCTGGAATCTCTTTGCCCCGGGTACCGGGTCGTTCGCAGGCACCTTGATCGATTCGGACACCGAGCGGGCGATCACGGAGGAGACTTCGTAAAGCAAGAGATCCAGCTTTTTCTCCGCCTCCAAAAAAGCGCCGATCACGGGATGGGAACTCATTTTTTTCTGATAAACTTCGGCCTTTTCTTTCGCCTCATGATAGTTGGGGTGGAAAATGCCAAAGCGCTTTGCCTCTTCGTACATCTCTTTGATCTTCTGAAATTCCCTGATCATTTTTTGCGCTTCAGGGTCTTCCTGCATTTTCTTCTTCAAAGCGAGATAATTTTTCACTTCTTCCGATTCGTTTATCTGATCAGCCAGATGATAAGCATCCAGCAGGATTTCACTCATATCCAAAGTATCCATCGGCTTCCCCTCCCTTCCCATTTTAACACAGCTGCTTTCACCATTTATCTTCAAAAATCAGGAAAACGCTTGTCCGGCCGACCAAGGCAATAAAACTTGCAGCCGCTCCATCTCATTCAAACAAAATCTTCTCTTCTTTCCCTCTGTCTCTTTTGCTTCCAAAAGCCAGTTTCCGGATTCCAATTTTAGCTCCATCGGTGTCACGGTGACCGTATTCCCCCGCCATTCGAGCCGGACATCCAGCTGATGCTCCATACATCGTCGGAGGATTTCCCTTTTCATGAATGGATGATAAGCGCGAAGGCCGGATGTCCAGATCTTGGGCAACTGGCGGATCCCCGGAAAAACTTCTGCCGGCTCGGAGTACCGGTCTTCCAAGATTTCAGAACCCAAATGCGCAAAGGGCAGCCACCAGTCATTGAACCCGCCTCTCTCTGTGATCCTGCCGGGCAGCGGTTCAGGAATGCGGCTGACGTTTCTCTCTTCGTTCCGGAGCCACTGTTCCACTTGCGATGAAAGGGAAGATGGAATGGAAAGACAGGTGGAACTCCATCTTTTCACGGGCAAATGCTGGTTTAGGGCCAGTTGTTCCAGCTTTTCGGCCGTCAACCGGTCCGGTGTATGAACGAGCACCACCGATTCCAGCAATACACCGTCAAATTGCTGAACCCAGTGCCCGATCTGTTGCCGGACCGCATCCGGAAGGGGGAAACAGCTCCATTCCTCCAACCGTTGAAGGATTTGTTCAAGGGAGTATCCCCGCCGGCAAGCACGTTCGATGGAATGTTCGGTGATTTCATAGTGAAGATAATGATCTCCACCCATAAAATCAGCCATTTCCGCCAGTTGATATCGTTTGGCAAATGGGAAGGTATAGGGAATCATGATTTCCAGATCAGGTTGCACATAGACAGGCAGTTCTTCCCGAACCTCCCCGGTGAACGGCGGGAGATCAAGCCAGCGAAAAAACAATTCCCCCTTTGCCTCACCGATCTCGATCCAACCCAGTTCACGCAAAGGACGCAACAGGCTTCCGGACAGCTTGTGCATCTCCATGTCCAAAGACCGGGTCTGCTGTCGGTATGATAACTGTCTGGCCTTCACCAGCTCCTTGACGGAAACCCACGCTCCCGGTTCGACAATTTCCATGATCGTTAAGTACCCTTCCCCCTCGTTCCAGTAGCTGACCAGCGCCTGGCGCACGGCTTGATACAGGAGGGTGACCGTTTCTCCCCAAGAAAGTTGAAGCCATTTCTGAAGGCGGGCCGGCTTGGGCATGATATACCCTTCTTTCCGCTCCAGCAGATCCCATTGTTCCGCCAAGTCGGTGACGAGTTGTACCCATGGCGGCAGTTCGCCGTCTCCACTCCATTTGGTCCGGGTGAGAGCTTCGGGATCCAAATCCAAATCAACATCCAGCTTTTGTGCGTAACGCTTGGAAATCTGACCGGAACGGGTGAGGGGCCATGGCTGATGGTCCAGGGTGACCAGGAAATGAAACAGGGCTTGCCAAATGCCCATCGTCATCGGCGAAACAACCTTGATCTCTCCTTCGTCACCAAGGGGAGTGACGGCGGAACCCATCAGGACTTTTGCCAATGCCCGGCGGATTTCAAGCGGACAAAGGTAAAAACGTTCCCTGTTCTCATCTCTGCCGGTGTAGACCCATCCCTGCCGGCACAGGCAAAGGAGCGCATATCGAAATTGTGAAGGAGAAAGACCGTTGGCCGGGAAGCCCGAAAGATCGGGTTCTTTCAGGATTCCTTGGGGAGCCTTAAATAAAAAGGTCTGAAGCACCCTCTTTTCATTCTCACTCCACTGCTTCCAGCATGCTTTCAAGTAAACCGGATCTGTCAATAAATAAGAGAGCTGATTCCTCTCCGGTTGACTCAATCCGTGACCGGAAGCGATTTTGCCGATGACCGGGTCGGAGAGCGAGTTCAAACACCGCTCTAGCTCACCTATCACAATACCATCCCCTACATCTCATGGATTTGGTACGAATAACCTTGTTCAGCTAAAAACAGTTGACGATTCATCGCGTATTCCTGATCCAGCGTATCCTTCGTGACCACATGATAAAAATAAGCTCTGTTGTCGCCCGCTTTGGGGCGTAAAATTCTGCCCAGCCGCTGGGCCTCCTCCTGCCGGGAACCAAACGTTCCGGAGATCTGAATCGCCACAGCGGCATCGGGAAGGTCAACGGCAAAGTTGGCCACTTTGGAAACGATCAGCAGGGAAATTTCTTTATTGCGGAAGCGCTCAAACCAGGATTCCCGTTTTTCCTGCTTCATCTGCCCGGTGATGATCGGTGCCTGATACCGTTCCGCCAGCTGTTGGAGTTGATCGAGATACTGGCCGATGACCAAGATTTGCTCACCTCGATGCCGTCGGATGAGCTGATCAATCACTTTCATTTTGTTCGGGTTCTCGGCTGCCAATCGATACTTTTGCCTGTGGCTGGAACGGGTGTAGCGCTCACGCTCCGGATCGGAAAAAGGAACGCGTATCTCTGTACATACCGCTTCCGCGATCCATCCCTGATCTTCCAATTCCCCCCAGGAAACCTCGAACAACTTGGGACCGATCAGGGAAAAAACTTCTCCCTCTTTGCCGTCTTCACGGATTAAAGTGGCAGTCAGCCCGAGGCGCCGCTTGGCTTGTAATGCGGCAGTGGCACGGAAAACGGGAGCCGGCAATAAATGAACTTCATCATAAATGATGAGCCCCCAATCCCGTTCCGAAAACAGTTTCATATGATGAAATGGCCCGTTCCGATCCGTTCGGCGGGTCATCATCTGATACGTGGTGACCGTAACCGGCCGGACCTTTTTGCACTCAGACGTATATTCCCCGACTGCCTCCTCCGGCAGATCTGTTTTATCCAAAATTTCGCGAATCCATTGTTTGGCGGAAGTTGCATTGGGGGTTAGAATCAATGTCGCTTTCCCCACTTTTTCCATTGCCGCGATTCCCACCACCGTCTTCCCGGCACCACAAGGAAGCACAATCACCCCGTTTCCCCCAAAAGCTTCCACCGCCTGCTTTTGGTAATCCCTCAGGGTGAAAGCCCCCGTTCGGGAGTGTTTGGACAGCCGAATGGACAAGGATTCCCCTTCTTGGAAGCCGATCTGGTCAATAACCGGGTATCCGGCTTGCGTGCACGCCTGTTTTACTTGTCCCCGGGCCTGTAAAGGAAAAAGAAGCGCATTTTCACCGGGTCTCTCGATCGACCATTCCCGGATGGCCGTTTGGTCCATGATTTTCTGTATATATTCCGGTTGCACGCTAATGAGTTGGAAAGAGCTGGAGTCCACGCGTTCCAGGCGAAGCATTCCATATCGTCCCATCCATTCCTTCACTTCGGTGGCAACCGATGAAGGGACGGGAAGTTTGCTCATTTTTTCCAACCACTCAAGTATATCGCCGGGTGTTAAGTTCTGCACCGCCGCATTCCACAGGGTATAAGGAGTCATGCGGTAGGTATGTAAGTTGGACGGGCTTTTCACTCGCTCGGCGAAGCGGACCAATTGCTTTCGCACTTCATGGTAAGCCGGATGATTGACCTCCACCCGGATCATCCGGTCGCTGGTCACAAGGAGTGGATGATGGATTCTCGATGTCATGACTCTCCTCCTTTTCTTTTATTTTTTGCCAATCCATTAACTCCATACCCGTTCAGCTCTATTGGGAAATTCACGCACAGGGAAAGGAGAACGACCAAAACTATGATAGAATGATCTAAGAGATCGCCGGCCACCATGGACCCCTGATCCATGCACCCGTCATGTTTCAGCTCTTAGACAAGAATCCCTGCCAGACAAATCCCGACCTGTTCAGCCAAAAAAACCTCTTGCAACTTCCACCGGCTCTTCCCCGTCCAAACTAGTGAAAGCAGAACCAACTGAGGAGGAATTTCACATTGAAAGGGTTCAGAATGTTTCTGATTCTGTTATTCTTGGTGCTGATTCCTTTGACGGGGTGTGGCCAAGGTAATGTTTATCCCTCACCGTCCTCGCCAAGAGAGGAGGCATCGGACATGAACGAAGAGACGCTGGCCTATAATAAGGTGTCTCTGTCCCAACTGCCTGAATCGTTGAAGGAAAAAGCGAACGAACTGCAAAGATCTTCAAAACAAGAAACCTATGTAGGTTACGAAGACTCCCTCGCCTATGTCATGATCGCTCTTGGTCAGAGAAAGACCGGAGGCTACTCCATTCAGGTTAACAAAGTGACCCGGAAAGGAAACGAACTCATCATCTACGCCGAAGAGTTAACCCCGCCGAAAGACGGCTTTGTGACACAAGTGATTACCAACCCCATGACCATCATCACTGTGAAAAAGAAAGAGCCGATTGATCATGTAAATGTCCGGATCACCAACCAAAAACCTTCCGGTGGCACATAAGGGTAACAACATGCCTGTCCTAATGGACAGGCATGTTGTTTCAATCAAATCGTCTGGGAGTCGTTCGATCCGGCACCGAATGCGGAGATTCTTTGGGACCGGTTTCGGGATCATGGGGAGTAACGATTTCAGGATTCCTGGGAGTATAAATTTCCGGTTCCCCCATCGGATAGGTAACGTCCGGAATTCTCATGTTCTCACCTCTCTTTTGTACAGGTAGTGTTCCCAGCTGACCCGATTTATACAAAAAACCCTCCGACTCGATCGGCGGTCGGAGGGAAATAGCAAGGAAGGGGGGAAGCTGTGTAAGCAGCTTCCCGTACTATGTATGCAAACCAAGCTAAAAATATCCCCTAGTTTTCCGGCTGTTGGTGAAAGGCATGCATCCACGGGGACTGGGGAGACTCGGGCGAGTCCCAGACAGGTTTATACGTTTCTTCTTTTTGATAACTCGGCGTTTTTGGAGGCATCATAGGCATAGATGCCGGCATAAATGCTCCATATGGATAGGTTTGTGGCATCATCCAGGGAACTCCCGGGTATGACGCCACTCTCCAAGGATGGGGAGGGAAGTACGGCCTTTGGTAAGTTTCGGAACAGCAACCGGAAACCATCGGTGAATAAGCACCATAACCAGTCACCGGAGCCGGATACATCGGGTAATACCCTCCCCAGGCGGGATAATGAGCGGCATACGGTTGCATACAGTGTTTCCTCCTTCGCGAACTTCATCAGAGTAATTCGCTTTCACTATATGCTTTCTCTCGCTTGTCTTATGTTCGGATGAAGGTATCTGTTTTGACTTTAGGAGGTAAGTCCGTGGAAGAAACGGGTAAAAAGCGTGAAATCGAAAGATTGGTTCGCTATCTTCAGACACGCGACGACAACGCTTTACGGGCATTTATCGATGAGTTACAGCCTTATGATCTGGGAGAGATATTCTTTGAACTAAACGGGATCCATCGTCGCCGCTTTCTTACTGTATTACAGCCTGAGGAAATCGCTCTTTTGCTGGAAGAGCTGGAACCGAGTGAACAAAAAGAAGTGATAGAAGCTTTAGGCCCTGCAAAGACGGCATCTGTGCTCAACCTGATGTCCTCGGATGACGCCGCTGACCTTCTTGGGAAATTGGATGACCCCGAAGCGCAACATCTGCTCCGGGACATGCAGCGTGAAGAAGCGGAGCGGGTCCGTGATCTGCTTCGTTATCCCGAAGATACGGCCGGCGGGTTAATGACCCATGAATATGTAAGTGTTTACAACCATTTTACCGCGGAAGAAGCGATCAGCCATTTGCGAAAGGAAGCGCCGTCCGCTGAAACCATCTACTATGTTTATGTGACGGATAAAGCCCGTCATTTAGTGGGAGTGGTATCACTCAGAGATCTGTTAATCGCCCCGCCAGCGACATACATCCGGGACATCATGTATGAGCGCGTGATCTCCGCCCCTGTTGACATGGATCAGGAACAAGTGGCAGCACTGTTGGTTCGATACGATTTTTTGGCCATTCCGGTCGTGGATGCAGAAAACAGGTTGTTGGGAATCATCACCGTCGACGATATTATCGACGTCTTAATCGAAGAAGCACAAGAAGACATTTCCAACCTTTCCGCCGCAGGCCCGACCGACAAGGGAGCGTTCGTCCCTCCCCTTCGCTCGGCCGGCAGACGAATTCCCTGGCTGCTCCTTCTGTTGTTGATCGGAATGATGACGGCTAATTTGCTCGGCCTTTTCCAAAAAACGATTGAACTGTTGCCGGTCCTTACCGTTTTTATGCCCATGATTGCCGGAATGACGGGCAATACAGCTACCCAATCGCTGGCCATTATCATCCGAGCGCTGGCCAATAACCAGTTGGGACGCACAAATTACCGGAAAGTCATTCGGCAGGAGGGCACGGTCGGGATCATCATCGGGATCTTCTGCAGTACACTGATTATCGTCATGGTCGCCCTATGGAAACAAAGCGTGGCCTTAGGTGTAGTTGTCGGCCTTTCCCTGTTTTGTACCCTGTTGATCGGCACATTGGTGGGAACGCTCATCCCTCTCCTGTTGAACAAGTTGAACATAGATCCGACTGTGGCTTCAGGTCCGTTGATCACGACCCTGAACGATGTGATTTCTCTTATGGTTTATTTCGGGTTGGCCACCTTTTTCATTCATCAGTTGCTGTAATCGAACCCGGCGCTCGATCCGGGTATCGTATGAAATCGCCCGTTCGGACAAAAGTTAAAACCAGACAGACTCTTACAGAGAAAGGGGGGTTCTTCGATTTGGAGTTCAGTTTGCTCACGATCGCCGGAAAGTTGTTATTGGTACTTTTTTTAGTTTTATTAAACGGCTTTTTTGTTGCCTCCGAGTTTGCCATCGTCAAAGTGCGCACTACGAGGATCGCCCAGCTTTCACAAGAAGGAAATTTCCGCGCAAAAACCGCACAAAAAATACTGGCCAATTTGGATGCCTATCTTTCCGCCACCCAGTTGGGAATCACTCTGGCGTCACTCGGACTGGGTTGGGTAGGTGAACCCTTTATTGCCCAGCTCATTGAACCTCCGATCAGCCGGGCCGGCATCCCGGAAACATGGATTCACGTGATTTCATTTTCCATTGCTTTTTCGATCATCACTTTTTTACATATCGTACTCGGTGAGATGGCTCCCAAATCGCTCGCCATCCGCAAGGCGGAAGAAACTTCTCTCTGGGTGGCCAAACCGCTCAATTGGTTTTTTGTTCTCTTTAAACCAACCATTTGGCTGTTAAACAATGCCGCCAACCAAGTTTTAAAATGGCTCGGCGTCGAAATGGTTCCTGATCATCAGCAAGCCCATACGGAAGAAGAAATCCGCATGTTGGTGGAACAAAGCCATCGGGTTGGAATGATCGACCAGACGGAACTCTCGCTGTTTGACAATATCTTCGATTTTGCCGACCGGATCGGCCGGGAAGTCATGATCCCCCGCGTTGAGATGGTTTGTGTTTACGCACATGAGACATTGGAGTCCAATCTGGCCGTCATCAAACAAAGCCGTTTTACCCGGTTCCCCCTGTGCGGGAGAGATAAAGATGACGTGATCGGGATTATTCACATCCGGGATCTTTATCAAAGGCTGAGCGAAGGGGAAGCACCGGACTTGTCCGAAATCGCCCGCCCTCCGGTATACGTGCCTGAAACGATGGAAATCAAGGACATTTTGCGGACATTGCAAAAAAACCGCACCGAAATGGCGATTGTTGTAGACGAATATGGAGGAACTTCCGGACTTATTACCATTGAAAATATCATCGAGGAAATTGTCGGCGAGATTCAGGATGAGTTTGATGATGAGAGGCCGTTATTCCAGCAAAGAGGATCTGAGACCTCCATTGATGCCCATCTGCTGATCGAAGAAGTAAATGAATACTTTCATATCAATATTGAAGATGAAGATAACGATACCATCGGCGGATGGGTGTTTTCTCAACTGCAAGAGCTGCCTAAACTCCACTCCACCGTTGAATTTGACGGTTACCAGTTTATCGTGCAGGAAATGACCGGACGCCGGGTAACCCGTTTGCTGGTCAAGCCGATCCAAGGGGAAACCCTGTCAGAACAACAGAAAGAAGTCCCCACATGACAAAGAGCCTTTCATTGATGTCAAAGGCTCTTTGTCTCTGTTATCGTCCGCGCGCCTGGACCAATCCCGCCCCTGTAAACGAATCAAATCCCTTCGGAGGAAGGTCAATCGCCCTCCTCAGGAGAATGCTTCTCAACGTGTGCGAAGACACCCTTGGAAAAGCACGGCGTAAGAGTGCCAATACACCGGAAACGTGAGCGGTTGCCATGGATGTCCCGCTTAAGTAAGCATATCGTTTTCCCGAATAAGTGCTGAAAATATTGGCTCCGGGAGCCGCAATATCAATTCCCTTCCCTGTGGCTGAGAAAGGGGCACGCCGGTTCATTCGATCGAGCGCGGCAACCCCGATCACGGCGGGAATTCTCGCCGGTACTTCCACCGAATCCCCATTTCCGGAGGGAGAACCCGAATTGCCTGCCGCAGCAACGATCAATATCCCCCTCTTGATGGCAGCCTGGATCACTCTCATCAGCCCCGGATCGAGATTGAGTCCCCCGCCGATACTGATGTTTAAAATGTGCATATGATGATCAATTCCCCACTCAATCCCGCGAATCAAGTCGGACATCATTCCGGTCCCTGTGGAATCCAATACTTTGATGGCGTACAGCGAAACTTTCGGTGCTACACCCACCACACCGATGCGATTGTTCAGCGCACCGATCACACCGGCAATATGGGAACCGTGCCCGTTATCATCCTGCGGAGATTTAGAGGGATCAAGGATATTGACGCCTCCTTTGATGTTTGCTGCCAGATCAGGATGAGTCAGGTCAATCCCGGTATCCACGACCCCGACCCGAATTCCCTCTCCGTTGTTTTGCCGCGCTCCTCCCAATACACGAATGATATTCCAGGGAATGATTTGGCCCGAGGTCTTTTGGCTGGTTAATCGGCCCAAGGGCTTGAACACTTTTTCTACCCGGTGATAAGGGAGAGACAAGGTTTTCTCTCTTTGCACATGCAGCAGATCGGGATCATTTTTCAATACCTTCAACTTGGATCTGGGCAGGGAAACGGTCACCGTAGGGCTGTATTTGCTGATATACCGGACCGTCCCTCCCAATAACCGGAGCCGTTCCACCTTGGGCATGGAACGAAAGGTCAATGTATAAAACGGATGACGCACCGACATAAAAATCACCTCTTTATTCTTTATGAACAAAGAGGTGAAAAGGTTTGGACTCTGCCAAAGATGTACAGAAGCAGGAGATGTTCAGTCCTCATCCTGATGTTTATTCTGCTTCATTTTTGTTGGATAGCGGCCCGCTTTTCTGGCCGCCGCTTTTAAGATGTATTCGATCTGGGCGTTTACGCTGCGAAATTCATCAGCCGCCCACTTCTCAAGAGCCTGGTAGAGTTCGGGGTCCATCCTGAGCAGAAATCTCTTTTTCTCCCTGCTCATGTATACAAGCTGCCGGTATTGATAACCGGATGGGTTTCCCCTTCCGAAACAAGGGCTACCATCAGGTTATTCACCATTGCCGCTTTCCGTTCTTCATCCAGCTGGACAACCCCGTGGCCTTCCAGATGATGGAGGGCCATCTCTACCATGCCCATCGCTCCCTCGACAATTTGCTGACGGGCAGCGATCACAGCCTGGGCTTGCTGGCGGCGCAACATCACCTGAGCAATTTCCGGGGCGTAGGCCAAATGGCTGATACGGGCTTCCACAATTTCCACTCCCGCGAGTTCCAGCCGGTCATGCAGTTCCTTGCGGAGCGTTTCCGCCACTTCTTCGGGCACGCCGCGCAGGGAAGGCTTATCATCGGAGTGGCTGTCATACGGATATTGACTGGCGAGATTGCGGATCGCCGTATCGCTCTGGATGGCTACAAATTGTTCAAAATCATCCACATCGAACAAGGCTTTGGCCGTATCCACCACTTTCCATACGACCACCGCCCCGATCAGGATGGGATTTCCGTCCGCATCGTTCACTTTTAGTTTCTCGCTGTCAAAGTTCCGCACTCTCAGGGAGATTTTCTTTCTCATCGCAAACGGATTGGCCCAGAAAAACCCGTCCTCCCGGATGCTGCCTATATATTTGCCGAAAAAGACAAGCACTCGCGCTTCATTGGGTTGATTGATCACAAGTCCCGGCAAAATCAGAAGTCCGGCAATGAGCAAAACAGCCCCGAATGCCAGACCGCCAGTCAACAGAAAGATCCCGCCAAACAAGAGCAAGATGGACAGAACCAAGAAGAGGAATCCATTCCCCTTCCATGCCTCCCGTTCCTGAACACGTCCCATGTGCATCAGACTCCTTATCAATTTGTTATTAATATGATATCACTTTGATAATAAAAAGTCCATCTTTATCTGAAGGTTTCATCGAATAAAGAAAAGAGAAAAAAATAAAAAAAGAAAGCGAGGATGAAGTCTTTGGCCCGCGATCTCCTGATCTCCTTTGACCTTGATTATACGCTGATGAAAAACCCGTTCCGTCAATATGTATTTCCGGAACTTCAACAATTACTCGGAGCCCATCCCCCATTTCAGGAAAAATGCATTCGGGCGCGGTTAAAAGAAGAGCATGCGGAACGATTGTCGGAGGGCCGTCTGGCTTCCGCCTACCACTGGGACGAGATGTTGGAAAAGGTTACCGGGAAATTGGGAATCCCTTGCCCGGTCTCGATTCAAGAGCTGGTCCAAAAGCATGCGGCCATCGGGAAGGTATGGCTGTTCAGCGACGTTCTTCCCGCTCTGGAGAAGCTGAAGGGTATGAACATACCCATGGTCGTAGCCAGCAACGGATTTGAACGCTACCAGCGGCCGGTCACGGACTGTTTGGGAATCACTTCGTATTTTCAAGGTTATTACACTCCTGAGCGGCTCTCATTCGCCAAACCCCAGCCCGAATTTTTTCACTTTCGCGGGGACCGGAAGCTCATTCATGTCGGCGACCGATTAGATCATGACATTCTCGGAGCCAACTCGGCAGATGCCGTCTCGGTATGGATTTACCGGGAGCTTCCGTTCTCCTGGCGGCAAATTCCCGTTTGGCAGAGAAAGGATCACCCCCAACTGGTGCAATTGCTTCAAAAGAAGCTGCACCAAGAGGGTTCTCCTTTGCAACTGTTGGATCAGGTCATTCCCCGCTATATCCTTTCTTCGCTTGATGAAATCGTTTGGGTGTTGCAAATCGAGCGCGGCGAAAGATAACTGCCGACTTTCCTGATCAACCGGACCTCGTCACCTGCTTTCTGTATTGACCGATCCGCTTCTCGTTGGTATATTCACATGTTCACTTCCGTTTGAGGGTTTTGACCCGCCACAGAGCCCCAACCGGATTCGATGAACAACCGTGCGAGTTGGTCATACCCTTGCTGATTGGGGTGAACTTCATCGGCAAAGTAGTCAAACCGGTTGTAAAACGTATCAAACGGGTTGATGAAGTGAACATGGTACTTGCGGCACAGCTGAGCATAGGCATGGTTCATCGTCTGAACGAACAAAGAAGCCTTTTTCACCCCTAATTCATAGGCGGGAAGCGGAATATAAAAGCCCAGCAAGTATACGGTCGATTGCCCGTTATGCGTGCGGATCACCTCGAGAATCCTGGCCACGCGGTCCTGCACCATACGGATCGTCTGCAGAATTGTTCTCAGGCGCATCGGACCTTTTTCGTACATTTCGATGAAATCACAGCCTCCGGTTGTGATGGAAAGATGGGTCAGGCGAGGCAAAAGACGTGTGACACCGGGAGTGGTGACAAGAGAGAGAAGTTCGGCCGAAGTCATCCCGGAGATCCCCCAATTGCGCATATGGCACTGCTTTGAATGCTGAAGATGACGAAAAAATTGGGCCACAAAATGTTGCTGAGGGCTGACCGCACCAATTCCTTCTGTCAATGAATCTCCCAAGGCTAAATAGGAAACAGGCGTTGACAGACTTTCCATCATCTTTTCCTTCCTTTCTCTCAGTTCATCTCAAAAGCGACAGCGTGAGCTACACAGGGGATCACTTCTCCCTGTTGGTATGAAATGGGGCTGAGCAATGCGCCGGTGGCCACGACGAGGATCCTCCGGTACGTCCCTTTCATCATCTGTTCAAGCAGATGACCGTAAGTGACGATGGCACTGCAGGCACATCCGCTCCCGCCGGCAAATGTCTCCTGCTCGGAGGTATAAATCATGAGCCCGCAGTCCTGAAACTGATCACCCATGCGGTAGCCTTCTTTTTCGAGCAGCTCCCGGGTGATGGGATGGCCGACTCCCGCCAGGTCACCGGTAACGATCAAGTCATAATCTTTGGGGGTTCTCCCTGTATCTTCAAAATGGGTTTGAATGGTTTTGGCAGCAGCCGGAGCCATCGCGGTCCCCATATCAAAAGGATTTTTAATGCCCCGATCTGTCACGGTTCCAATGGTGGCATAACGGATGCGTGGTCCCTGCTCCCGGATTCCGACAATCCCGACCCCGGCTCCCGTTACTGTCCACTGAGCAGTAGCCGGCTTTTGTCCGCCGTATTCTGTGGGATAGCGGTATTGTTTTTCCGCCGTACAATGATGGCTGCTCACCCCTGCTGCGGCGTATCTGGCATAACCTGCTTCTACCAAAGCCGCAGCCAATGAGAGTGAAAGCATGGATGTGGAACAAGCCCCGTAGACGCCCAGAAAAGGGATTCCCACAGCTTTGGCCGAGAAGGAAGCGCTGATATTTTGGTTTAACAAGTCGCCTGCCAGATACACGTCAATATCCCGGTTGGTCAGGTCCGCTTTTTTCAGGGCGATGCTGACAGCATCTTCGAGCATTTTCCGTTCTGCTTTTTCCCAGGTTTCCTGACCGGCATACAAATCGTTGTAGATGAAATCGTAACACTCACCCAGTCTGCCTTCCCCTTCCATCGGACCGGCCACAGCCGCACTGGAAATGATCCGGACCTCTTGCTCGAATGACCAGGTGCTTCGCCCCACTCTTCTTTGCCCGGGCATATGCTTCTCCCCTCAAATCACATCATCATCTGGATCAGCGTGTGAATGATACCGATGAAAAAGGCAGAAACAGTGCCGAATACAATGACAGGTCCCGCCAATTTAAACATGTTGCCCCCTACGCCGAGCACCCATCCTTCCGCCCGGTGCTCGAGGGCAGCAGATACGATGGCATTGGCAAAACCGGTCACCGGCACTGCTGTACCTGCTCCGGCCCATTGTCCGATCCGGTCGTATACTCCTATCCCCGTCAAGAAGCAAGAAATAAAAATGAGTGTGGCAACAGCAGGATCTCCCGCTGTTTCCGGCTTGAAGCCGAATCCTTCCACATACATCCACATCAATCCCTGTCCCAGCAGACAAATCAGTCCCCCAACCGTAAATGCTTTCAGGCAGTTGAGCAGGACCCTCGGCTTGGGGCGGTGTTTATTTGCCAATTGTTCATATTCTTGATCCTGTTCTTTTTTTAGGATCGCGGATGTGCTGAAACTCATCGGCATTTCGCTCCTTGTCGGTTCTTTGCTCTTTACTATCGTGCGGCTTGAAGGCGGGAATTATTCGTAACAAAAAAAGAGAGCATTCATTCGCGAATGCTCTCGAACAGGGGACATGATTGGTTTTTTCACTCGCTGTTGACCGGCATGCGGTATTCGGAAACGTTGTTCGCTTCCAATCCTTTGGCGGAGCTGATCAGGAGTGTGCATCCTTTTTTGGTCTGAGCTGCCTGGCTGAAACCGGGAGGAGAATAGTAATAGTCTCCGCGACTTAATTCAACATCGCCGAATTGAACTTGGCCGTCAATGACAAACACTTCCTCACCGCCAATATGTTCATGCATCGGAAACTGTCCGCCCGCTTCCATTTGCAGTAAAATGCTGTATTCACCAGCAGTTTTTCTCAGATAACTCATTTTTACTCCACATCCCATAGGGATACTGTCCCGGTCTCCCTTGCGGATGACATAGGGCTTGTTCATCGATAAAAAACCCCCTAAAATATTTGGCATCATTGTACATTGATTTTGAATGCGCCTTCAAGTAGTTTTGTCAAAAAAATGATGCCCCTCTTTCAGGTTTTCTTCTCCACACAGATTCCAACAAGACTCCAATATCTCTGTACATTCTTTTTTGATCCATTCATTCAGCAATCGATCTTGATAGAGGTATCCGCGAAATTGGGAGGTAATGTTTCGGCTGTGCTCTGTCTGCTTCACCTCCACAATCCGCCCGCCGAGCTGCTTCAATTGCCGGAAAGCATCCGATAACGCTTCCTCCAACTGGGCGGTCGTGTTTGACAGCAGCTTGACCCAGACTTCTTTCATCTTGATCGGTGCGGCGGACAACCTTTCCAGATCAACGCGTAAAACCAGCAGTAACACTTGTAATACAGTAATTCTTTTAACCAAAAACAGAAATTGATGGTATTCACCCGGAGATACCATCATTTGACCCCACTCCCGCAATTCCCATGAAGGGCTATGTCTTTTTTTATTATACAGGAACATATGTTTTCTATCCATGGAAAAAATTAAAAAAAAGCTGCCGGTTCTAAAACCGGCAGCTGAGACATTAGTGCTGAATATCGTTGGATACACGAGGGTTATGGGTCTCGGAGATCTCATTCAGAGCCTGGCCGGCTTCATCTTCATATCGTTCTTGCACAGCCAGATCGCCGAGGGATACAACTCCAACCAGTTTATTGTTTTCAACGACCGGCAAACGACGGACCTGGGCGTCAGCCATGAGTCGTGCTGCTTCGTCAACCGACATATCCGGAGTTCCGGTGAGCACCTGGTTGGACATAATTTGACCGACAGACAAGGAATTCGGTTTCCTCTCCGCAATCCCGCGAATCACCAGGTCGCGGTCAGTCACCACACCTTTGAGGGCACCGTTTTCCACAACCGGAATCATCCCCACATTGTGGTCTTTCATCAGACAGGCGGCTTCATAAACGTTATCCTGGGGAGAACAATAAGCTACGTCTGTGGACATAATATCTCTCAGCTGATTCATGAATGATCCCTCCTCTGCCGTTTATCATGTCCAATCGGCAGCGAAAACATCCTGCCATTCCATAGCAGCAACAGGTGCTAAAGGTAATCCTCACAAAGCGGAACCGGACGTTTCCCCCAAATAGTCAAGTGCGGAACGGATGAGAAGTTCCACACCCACTTTCATCGCCTGCTCATCGATATCAAACCGAGGATGGTGATGGGGATAAGTGACGCCAAGTTCGGCATTCCCTGCCCCCACAAAGCAAAATGTTCCTTTTCTCTCTTGCAGATAGTATGCAAAATCTTCAGCGGCCATCATCGGCTGCATTTCCCGCACGTGAGTCGAATCAACGATTTGCCGGGCAACTTTTGCCACGCGGCGAGTTTCACCCGGATCATTGACGACAGGAGGGTAACCCCAAATATAGTTAAATTCATAATCGGCACCATACATCCGGCAAGTAGCCCCGATCACTTCTTCGATCTGTTTGACCAGCTGCTCCCTGACCACCGGATCAAAACTGCGGACGGTCCCGGTCAGCCGGCATTTCTCCGCAATCACATTAAAAGCCTGCCCTCCCTGGATCGTCCCGACGGTTATCACCCCTGATTGGAGCGGGTCCAACCGCCGACTGATAATCGTCTGCAAATTGACCACCACATGCGAGGCGATCGCCACCGCATCAACCGCTTCATGGGGCAGTCCCCCATGACCGCCTCTTCCTGTTATCTCCAATTCAAACGAATCTGCAGCAGCCATGAGCACTCCTTCCCGGAATCCTACCACCCCGGACGGCAGGGGGGTCCAAAGATGGATGCCGTAGACAACATCCACCCCGTCCAGCACCCCTTCCCGGATCATCTGGGCCGCCCCACCCGGCACCAATTCTTCTGCATGTTGGAACAAAAACAAAATATTTCCCTTGACCGACTCTTTCATCTCGGAAAGCAGAACCGCTGCTCCCAAGAGCATCGACATATGAGCGTCATGGCCGCAGGCATGCATCACCCCGGGAACCCTGGATCTGTACTCGCACTCTTTTTCATCCTGGATCGGCAGAGCATCCATATCTGCCCGCAAGGCAACGGTCGGACCCGAAACACTTCCGCGAAGCAATCCTGTCACCCCGTTTCCGCCGATGCCCGTACGCACTTCCAAGCCCAGACGCCCCAAAATCTCAGCCACTTGCCGCGATGTGTTCACTTCTTGGAATGAAAGTTCCGGATATTGATGAAATGTTCTCCGCCATTCGACCAACTGTGGATAAAGCCGTTCGATTCTCTCTTTTAATTCACTCATTGTCCCCACCCTCATCCCATTTATTTATTTTTTTCATAATTCAATTATATAGAAAAAAAGCTTGTTTTTCGCACATCTGTCAAGCCGGTGAGTTGCGTCCATGAGCAGAACATACTATCATAAAGGAGGACTATATTGGGTGCCATTTTAAAGGAGGCGCTTCTGTTCATGTACTTCAATGAAGTTAAGACGAAAGGCATCAAAAAAGAGTTCGGCGAACTCGAAAAGTTGATGAAAAGCCTCGGCTTCATCCGTTGGACGTGGGATTACGACAAAGCGGTTTATGATCTCAAATATACGCTCGACGGAGTCGACTATTTTCTTCGTGTACCGGGAAAAGTGGTCGGAGACAAAAAATTGGAACACCGCAAAGCATTACTCGAATTGGGAGTCCCGGTCTTTGCCCGCCACTTCTTCCCGCACGGACTGGATGATACAGTCGAAGTGCCGGAAGGTTTGAAGCAGCAGGTAAACGACAAACTGGCCGAACTGGAACAAGCTCTGGCCTCTTGACCTCTCCCCTGCCTTTAGGCGGGGGATTTTTGGGTAATCCCTTCCACCGAAGAACAATGAATCAAGCGTAGACCGCCAGTCCAGCCGCAATAGCTGCGGATTTTTTTTGCCTGAACGCGAAGGGTTATTTTTCCGGACCAACCCTTCCCGGAAATGCCACGCTAGATGTTTTCAGCGCGGACTGGCAGAAGCAAATAAAAAACCCAGCGAACCAACAGACTTGATCGCCAGGTTTGTCAGCGGGTATTCAATGCACTTTTTACTTCACTCTGTGCTGTTGATCCTTCGCGTGGTCGGGATTCTCCTTTACTTCTACACCTTCCACTTTCACGTTCACCTCGACCACCCGAAGTCCGGTCATCGTTTCAACGGCTTCTTTCACCTCTTGTTGCAAAGCTCTGCACACTTCGTTAATCTTGACACCATATTCAACGATGACACGCAAGTTGATGGCTGCTTCCACCTGCCCGACTTCCACAGCCACTCCTTTGGTCACATTTTTGCCGCTGACCCGCTTTGCCCAGCCTTCCGCCATGCCCCCGGACATGCTGACAATTCCCTTGGTCTTGCTGGCAGCGAGCCCCGCGATCACGGCAACGACATCATCAGCAATGCGAATGGTACCACCATTTTGGTCAGTCATCTGGTATCCTCCTTGTCAACTACGCCCAGCTAAAGCCGAGAGCTTGCAGATATAGCTTTTGCTACTCCGCGTACGGCTGGTTGACAGCAGCCCGGCCCGCATCATACAATCCGCGAGTTTAAACCGATAGCGCCGACGCAAAAGGTTTTACGCGCCAAACGATTTCTTGACGCAACCCCATACCTTCGGCCAAAGACAACCATTCGCTCCGCTATACGGAGTGCCTTACGCTTATTATAGCACGAAGGGAGGGGAGTGGCCTCAAACAGGACGAAAATCATTTAGCATTAGTTTAGCATATCTGCCGGTGGATGGATACGGTTGAGACCTCGATGGAATGAAGCGGATCAACTCACCTTGTATCCGGCGATTTTAATCATGGTTTGAACCTGAGGGTGATCCAAATTCACTTTGTATCCGTAATAGGTTTTATCATTCAAGGCAATCTCGATCGGCACAATATATTTTCCCCGGAGCATGCGGCTGAACAATTGGTTGGCTTCCATTTCACTCAGATGAAATTTCCGCACAAAATCATTTTTGATCCACGTGCTTCCGTAACTTTTCCCCACATTGTTCGGATCGTGATACCATTCGTAGATCTGCAGCACTGCGTTATGAAATAACCGGTCGATCCGGGACATATTCTGGAATTGGTCAATATTCAAAAATTCAAACAAATTGTGAGTGTCATCACAAAATTCATGGAGTTGGGCGGTTTTGGATAAACTTTCATCACAGAGACAAAAGAGCTCGACCCGTTTCCCCTTTGACCACAGGCGGTCCAACAGGGGGATCATATCCTGATCGGCGCTCACAATGACAAAGGTATTGATCTCGGGGATTTGATATAAAACCTCCATCGCATCCAAACACAGTTGTATATCCGCGGCGTTTTTTCGCTCTTTTCCTTCTCTGCCGTTTCCGTATACCTGATGGACATGCACCCGTTTCTTCTGTAAGCTCATCATGGAAAGATCCATCTGTTCAAAGTCAGCATATGCTTCCATCATGCGGATGGATTCTTTCCCGTAATATTCTTGCAGGCGTAAAAACAAGTTATGGCATTCCTCCGGGTGATCAGGGTCCATATGATACTTTTTGAGGCCGTAATAAACGTTCTCCAAGTCTATGAATATCGCTGTGTCTTTCACCCTGGTGATCACTCTACCCCTCCTTTCACATTTTTTTAGGATGATGGACAATTTCGATCTTTTCCGGTGATTTCCTGCTCATAAATGCGTAAAACCGACCGACACATCCGATCGCAATATTTGACATTTTTCGTCTCATGCGTATGCTAAATTCGTACTTCCTTCGTCTTGTTGTGTAAGAAACATCGGAGGACGGCTTTTTTTTCTGTCGGGTACCAATTACGGCTCACAAGGAGTGAAAAAAGTGAACAAAAAATGGTTTTATCCTTTATTAATCATCTCTACATTGTTGAGCGCCTTCTCGCATTTTTTCACGCACAACCAGCCGCTTCAGTTTGGCACCGCCTGTTTGTCCCTGCTCTTTTGGGCGGCTCTCCTGGGAAAAGCGACGGAAAGTGTGGCCCATTATTCCGGCGAACGCCTCGGCGGGTTGTTAAACGCGACATTCGGCAACGCCGCCGAGCTGATCATCGCGATCTTCCTGGTTAAAGAGGGCTTGTTTGACATGGTCAAAGCCAGCATTACAGGCTCGGTCATCGGCAACCTGCTGTTGGTGCTGGGTTTGAGTGTCTTCTTCGGGGGACTGAAGTTTAAAATCCAATCTTTTAACTCCATGCTGGCCGGACATAACGCTTCCCTGATGATGCTGTCCGTGATCGCCCTCTTTGTCCCCGCTGTGTTCATGGGCGGATTAGCCCCTGCTGATGTGAATACCGTCAGTTTAATCATCGCTGGCGTATTGATCATCGGTTATTTCCTGTGGCTGTACTTTTCGCTGGTCACGCACCGGGAAGAACTGGGGGAAGCGATTGACGGATTGCCTGACGAAGAGCCGGGACACGAAGAATCACCGGAATGGTCTAAGCGAATCTCTCTTCTGATGCTCTTTGTCTCTACCGCCTTTGTCGCCCTGCAGAGTGAATGGCTCGTACATAGTGTGGAAGCGGTCGCCCATGCCCTGGGATGGTCCGAACTGTTTGTGGGTGCCTTCCTGATCGCCATTATCGGCAACGCGGCCGAACACAGCGCCGCCATCTTCCTGGCCATGAAAAACCGGATCGGAGCGGCGGTCGAAATCGCCATCGGCAGCAGCTTGCAAATCGCTTTGTTCGTGGCCCCCATGCTGGTGTTTATCAGCTTTTTGTTTGGCAACCCGATGAACATCATCTTCAGCAACTACGAAATCGCAGCCATTGCCGTATCGGCGTTTATTGCGACTTCTATCTCCCGCGACGGTTCCACGAACTGGTATGAAGGAGTCCTGCTGTTGATTGTATACTTGATTCTCGGAACGGTGTTTTTTGTGGTGTAAATGCCTCCCCGTCGCCGGAGACCATCGGCGAAGGCTTGGTCTACGCCTGAGAAGGATGAGCTCTCATTGTCCGTATGTTCGGTTCGTAAACAGACGCCAATGCAACACTGGAATCTACCGATCTTGATCACTCATACAACCAGGCATCGAAAAGCAACAATAAACCCGATTTTCCAACTTAAAAAAGGGGAAAATCGGGTTTTATACTTGGTTATTCGTATGTTATCCCCGGCAGTGTTTGCTTAACCCAACCCTTTGGGCATGCTAAAACACACGCCACCAAACCCCGGCACACTCCGGCAATTGAACAAGCCCCTCTTTCACAACCCGGTTTGCCAACTCATCCCCAAAGAAAAACCGGGTCAGATTTTCGGCTTCCGCCAAATCGGCAAACGCATAGTCCGTTCTGATCACAGTATGTGAAAAACCATATTCATTTTCTAACATGGTATAATACCCTCTCAGAAATTCGGGGGGATCCGGGGTCTCGGTTCCTGTCCCCATCGTTTCAAAAATGATCACGCTGCCGCCGGGCCTGAGCACGCGTTTGATTTCTTTCATCACCTGATCAATATTCTGTTTCCAGTTCGCTGCATTTGAACTGCCGAGATAGCAGATACTCCACCCCGAAACAATCAAATCCGCACTGTGGTCGGCAACGGGAAGCTGTCGATGGTCGGCAACTTCAACTTTCCAATTCGCCAAACCCATTTTCTTTAGCTTGGCCGCTGCGACATCCAGCATGGCTCGTGAGCGGTCAAGAGCCAGTACCGATTTCGCTTTTGGAGCCAACAGACAAGTCAGTCTGCCCGTCCCCGCCCCCAGATCAATGATATCCAATCCCTGGAACGGCTTGATCTTTACCAGCGTTTCATAAACACTTTTTTGCCTTGAAATCAAAAGGTCGTATGACTCAGCTTTCTCAGCGTAAATGATTTCATGATCCGGCATGGGTCAACCTCCCCGTCAACTTTTTCACCTTAAGCGTACAAGTTGACGTTACGTCAAGGTCAACCGTCAAAGATTCGCCGGGAATGAATACGGGTTAGCTGTTACTGCTTTCCTTGACCGGAATGATCATTTCGGGTACCGGGTTCCGTGAATCGTTTGTTGTACCGCAGGATGAGTACCACCATCCAGAGTACAACGAACAGGGACAGCGTGTTCGTCATCAAGAAAGCATACCCGACTCCTGAGAATGCCAGATTGAGGGCATATGCTTCCATCAAACTGATCCCTAAAAGAATAAGCAAGTAAGATTTGAGATTCAAATCCTCCACAGACTTCGTCCGAATGATTTGAACAATCTGGGGGATCCATCCTAATGAGAGGATCAAACCACCGATGATTTGCATCACTGCAAAGATCAAAATAAGATCACTCCTTATCAGTGATTTACTGAAAATTATCTCAAAGTATACAAAAGGCCCGCTCTCCTACCGGAGACGGGCGTTGAAGTTTCATCCCTTAATCACGCAGAGCGGCATGGATGACATTCATTTCCGAGGTGTCCAGGTTGGTGATTTTTACGGTATATTTCCCCGGCCTGAGTGACTCAAAGTAGCATTCTGCGGTCACTTCAAAGTCATAGCTATCCCCTATACAAGAATCGACGACTTGACCCTTCCGGTTGAACAGTTCAATGGTGTAGGAGCCCTGCCAGGGATCATTGCTCACCCTGCCGGAGGAAATATGAGTGATTTCAAGGACTTTCTGTCCTCTTTTCAGGAAAATCGGATCGGACTCAATAGACTCCCCTGGGTGCAAGACTCCTGATCCTGACCAGTAAACGGCGTTGGCATACATTTGTTTCGCTTCAACAACGGATGCCGCACCAAGACTAAATGCCAGAGCTCCTGCAAGCAAAAGCACGCCCAAACAGCGTAACCATGGCTTCATGAATGCTCCCCCTTTTGCAGTTTCTATCTATTTATTCGAACCCGCCCGGCATTTTGTGGTCAGAATTGACAAAAAATTAAATCATCCGGAGTGGAAAAAGGAGAAGCCAGTCTGCATGGGCGGACTGGCTTCTCCCGCGGGACAAAGTAATTCTACTTAGGATACATGGACTCTCACGGCGTCCGAAGAATCTTCATTTGTCTCAGCGGCTTGCCGGTGATCAGAGTTGAATTCATTTTCACTTTTGGCAATGACGACCGTGGCGATCCCGTTGCCGATCATATTGACGATTGCCCGGGCTTCGGACATAAAACGGTCTACACCGAGCAACAGCGCCAGCCCTTCCATGGGAATCACCTGCATGGCACTGAGAGTGGAGGCCAGCACGATAAACCCGCCGCCGGTGACGGTCGCGGCTCCCTTGGAAGTCAGCATCAGGATGGCGAGGATGGTCAGTTCCTGCGTGAGAGTCAGGTCGACTCCGCTTACCTGGGCCAGAAAGACGACGGCCATGGTCAAATAAATCGAGGTGCCGTCCAGGTTAAAGGAATAGCCTGTAGGCAGAACCAGCCCCACCACCGACTTGGAACATCCGTACTCTTCCATCCGTTTCATCATGCGGGGCAACACGGATTCGGACGAGGAAGTACCCAGCACGATCAACAGTTCCTCTTTAATGAACTTCAGATAATTCCACAGACTGAAACCGTACATTTTACAGATCAGATTCAACACGACGAACACAAACAAGAACATCGTGATATAGACGGAAAGCATCAACTTTCCCAGCGGGATGAGGGACGACAGACCAAACTTTCCGATGGTGTAAGAGATGGCGCCAAACGCCCCGATCGGTGCTACCCGCATCACCATGTTCACGATTTTGAAAAATACTTTGGCGATCCGGTCGAACAGGTCGATCACCGGTTGTCCCGTTTTGCCGAGCGCCGCCAAAGCAAATCCGAACAGCACGGCGAAAAAGACAACCTGCAGGGTATCCCCTTTTGCAAAGGCATCCACCATATTGGAGGGGACGATATGAACGAGGAAGTCGACAAGATTCATTTTTTCCCCTTCGCTGACATACTCGGCCACCTGCTCGTTGCCTTTGGACGGATCCAGCTGGACCCCTTCGCCGGGTTTCACCGCATTAGCGACGATCAAACCGATGACCAGGGCTAGGGTGGTAACGATTTCAAAATAGAGGAGCGCTTTTCCTCCCACTCTGCCCACCTTTTTCATATCACCCATTTTGGCGATCCCGATGACGATGGTAAAGAAGATAATCGGGGCAATCACCATCTTCACCATGTTGATAAAAACGTCTCCGAGCGGTTTCATCGCTTTCGCCGTATCCGGCGCAAGGATACCGAGGATAATCCCGACGGTGATGGCACTCAAGACTTGAAATGTTAAATTTTTGAATAATTTCTTCATTCTGCTCTAACCTCCCTGAATGTCAATCGATCCATGTTGGAGCATTTTAGATGAGTCAGGTAATCAGGCCAAAATGGATTCCATCTTTCATACCGGATTGGTAACCGCTTTCAATCCGACAAATTTGTCTATTATGTTACGTGATGACGCCGATTTCGTATATTATATGAAACTAAGAAAACCATTTTGTAACTAAAGTAATCAAGGCGCCCGGTTACACCCAGGCGCCTAGAGATAAGGGTCAATTCTATCGAGATTAAATTCATTTACATAATATTGATAGACCGGACGTCCCACCGTTCCGTAGGCCAGATCAATCGACACAAAACCGATTCCCGTTAAAAATTTCAAATACTTGCGAATGGACACGCGGGATATTCCAACCTGATTGGCCAGCGCTTCCGCGGTAAATCTTTCTCCTTTCATTTCCAAGATTGAATCGACCACGCGCTTCAGGGTCTCTTGCGTCAAACCTTTCGGAAGCTGCCGGTGATCCGCCCCTGTTTTGTTCGGATGAAGCAACAGCTGATCCAGTTCCTCCTGGCTTAGCTCCTCTTGTTCTTTCATGATTTCATGTTCGGTCCGGTATATCTTTAAAGCAGCGTTTAATCGCTCAAACTCAAAGGGCTTGATCAAATAATCGACGGCACCGAGCCGCAGCGCTTTTTTGATGGACGGGATATCATTGGCGGCGGAAATGACGATGACGTCGATACTTTTTCCTTCCTTTCGGATCTCTGTCAACAACTCTAACCCGTTTTTTCCCGGCATATAAATATCCAACAAGACCAGTTCTACCGGATGTGTTTCCAAAAACGCCCATGCCTCCGATACATCGGAGACAATCCCGGCACACACAAAGCCCGGAATGGAGTCCAGGTAGCGTTTATTGATTTCCGCTACCATCGGGTCATCTTCCACAATCAACACTCGTATCACTGGTTCTCATCCTTCTCTTCGTACGGCAGTTTTACCGTAAACGTCGTCGATTGGGCATCTGACGTCAAAGCCAATTCCCCCCCTAATTCCTGAACACTTTTGCGAACCAAAAACAATCCGTACCCGCGATTCTTTCCTTTGGTTGAAAAACCTTTTTCAAAAATTTTCTCTCTCAGTTCTTCCGGGATTCCCCTTCCGTTGTCTTTGACGGATAACACAAATACCGATCCGTCATACCCGAGAGAAACATCAATCTCTTTCTTTTCGTTATTTTCCAACGCTTCAATTCCGTTATCGATCAAATTGCCGAAAATCGTAATCAGATGATGGATGATTCCGGGGTCTGCGGGAGACGGCAATGTACACTCCCCTGAAATGTTCAATTTTACGCCTTGCTCTCTGGCATAGCTCAATTTGCTGAGCAGAAATCCCGCCAGGACGGGGTCTTTGACAAGGCGCGTCACGGAACCGACTTCCATTTGGTAAAGATCAGTAATTTGACGAATGTAGTCGGACAATTTCTCGTACTCTCTGATTTGCACCATACCCAAAATCACATGTAATTTATTCATAAATTCATGTGTTTTCACCCGGAGTGCTTCTGCATACATCTTCACGCCTGTCAATTGTTCCGCCAATTGTTTTAATTCCGTTTTGTCCCGGAAGGTGGCGACGGCCCCGATCACTTGATTTCCGACTGTGATCGGCACGCGGTTCACCACAATGACCATCCCGTTTAACTGCTGCTCCTGGTCGTACTCAGAGGTTCCGCTTTTCAAAACCCGGGGCAAACCGGAGCCCGGCAGGTAATCTTCCGCCTTTTTCCCGATGGGGTCCTCATAGATTCCCGCCTTTCGAAACATCCGGACCGCTTCGGTGTTAGCCACAACGATCCGGCCATCCCGGTCCACCCCCAAAATCCCCTCACGAACCGATTCCAGCATGGCATTTCGCTCTTGGAATAAACTCGCAATCTGAAAGGGCTCCAATCCTAAGAGAACCGTTTTGATTTTTCTCGCCAATACCAGCGCACCCAGGATGCCAACCGGGATTCCGAACCCGATTCCGATGTACACGATCCGGGTACTCTTTGCTACCGCCTCTTCGATATGATTCAACATGATACCGACAGCGACGACACCAATCTGTTTCCCGTCAGCATTACGGATCGGCTCAAAGGCACGCAAAGATGTTCCGAGCGTTCCTCTGGCAACAGAGATATATTCTTTCCCGTGCAAGGCATTTACTTCATCCCTGCCCACAAATCGCTTCCCTATTTTGTCCGGATCGGGATGCGATTTGCGGATGCCGTTCATATCCATCACGACAATAAACCGGACGTTCGTCATGTGTTGAATTTGACTGGTGAAGGACTGGATTTCCGCTTGGTCCCGTTTTCCTTCCAGCGCTTCGATCACGAGCGGCGAATGTCCCACGATCTTCGCAATGTCCATCGCTTTCTCGGACAGGTTTTCCTTCGTTTGATCCGCGATTTCTTCGGCGATCAAAAGCCCGGTGACGGACAAGGACAAAATCACGACGATACAAACAAAAAGAGCGATGGCCGAATGCAGTCGGATATATTTCTTTTTTTTCCTCATATTTACTCCCCGAAGTTTTATGGAAAAGATACGGCTTCTTCCTGGGCTTATTATCATTGTAACTTTTGCCCGGCATAAGGGTAAAGAAAGTCCCCTGTCCGGGGACGACCAAAAAATGGTGCACCCGTGTCAGGGGACTGTTTGACTTTCATTTGCTCAGTGGGCAGGTGAAGTCAATTTTAAGCCGATGATCCCCGTCAAAATGAATGCCAGAAAAACCATCCGGGTCCAATCGCGCGGTTCACCAAAGAGAATCATGCCTAAAATAACAGCACCCAATGCTCCGATTCCCGTCCAAACGGCATAGGCGGTCCCGATCGGCAATGTCTTCGTAGCCAGCGACAGAAAATAAAAACTGATCACCATTCCGATGATGGTTATGATCGAAGGGTATAAACGCGTAAACCCATGGGTATATTTCAAACCAATCGCCCACACGACTTCAAAGATTCCCGCGATCAACAGATAAATCCAAGCCATTTAAAGCCACTCCTTTGATGGTTAGTATTCCGCCGCTCAACTAAAAAACCCGGAGAAGATATCTCAAGATATCCTCCCGGGCTTTTGTCCCTCCGTGTACACAGCCGAAGCCGTGCGTTTTCTCTCGGACCTGACCAGTTCTGATACTGCGGAACCCTAGAAAACCTTGAATATGCGTTTTAAATGAAATTATTTAGCAACCTGTATGATTTGTCAAGATAATAGATATGGATATTAATTATTTCGTATCCGCTCATTTTTGGGTCCAATATAGCGGGAGCTGGGGCGAATGATGCGGTTGTTGGCCGCCTGCTCCAGGATGTGCGCGATCCAGCCTGCCGTTCGGCTGACGGCAAAAGTGGGAGTATAAAGTTCTCTCGGCAATTCAATCGCCTTTAAGATGGCCGCTGTGTAATATTCGACATTGGTGTGTATTTGCCGGTTGGGCTTTACTTCCCTCAAAACGGCGAGCGCTATTTTTTCCACCTCCACCGCCAGCTGAAACCAAGGCTCTTCGCCCGCACCTGCCCGGACCACTTCCCGGAGCGCTTCGGCGCGGGGATCGGTGGTCTTGTAGATGCGGTGACCGAATCCCATCAACTTTTCACCGCCGAGAAGCCGCTCTCTGATCCAGCTTTCCGCCCGCTCTACCGATCCGATTTTGTCCAGCATATCGTCCACATGGGAGGGGGCTCCTCCGTGAATAGGCCCTTTGAGTGCGCTTAAAGCTGCGATAACCGCTGAAGCCAGGTCGGTTTCGGTCGAAGCAGCCACCCTGGCCGTAAATGTAGAGGCATTCAACCCGTGTTCCGCCGTAAGGATCCAATACGCCTCCAGTGCTTTGACATGGGCGGGCAGAGGTTCTGTACCCTTCAGCATATAAAGATAATTGGCGGCGAAAGAAAGATCCTCCCTCGGCTCCAGCATGGTTTTGCCCTGCAGACTCCGTGTTCGGGCGGCGATAATGACCGGAATCGCTGCCAGCAGTTTGATTCCCTTTTCCGCTGTGGGAGGCCATAGAAAAGAAGAATCCCCCAGTGAAGAGAGGATGGTGCGAATCACGCTGATCATGTCGATCTCGGGAGAAAGCAGCCGGATCATCTGCCTCTGGCGGTCCGATAAACAGCCGGATCCAAATTTCCGACGCCACCGGTCCAATTCCGAAGGTTCGGGAAACTCTCCGTTCCATAACAGATAGACGACCTCTTCAAACGTATGCCGTACAGCCAGCTCATCAACGTTCCATCCCCGGTATATTAATGTGCCCGCTTGTCCGTCAATCTCCGATATTTCCGTATCCGTCACCACAACACCGTCTAATCCCGGATTCACCCTCACCTGTATCCCCCCAAGAGTTGAATTTATGTTTATGATAATATGTGAATCACGAAAAATCTAATTTATTATTTTGATAAATTTGATAAAATAGTGTTATCAGACGAAGATAAGGGGAAAACATCGATGAATGAACAACAGCTGATCACCTTTATCGAAGTGGCACGTAAGCGGCACTTCCGCCTAGCGGCGGAATCCCTGAAGCTCACCCAACCGGCGGTCAGCGCACAAATCCGCAGCCTGGAAGATGAGCTGGGAACAACTCTTTTTTATCGCAACCAAGTAAAGCTGACGCCGAGCGGTGCACTCTTCCTGCCCTACGCGCATCAAATCCTTGATCTGATCAGAGAAGGACGGGAAGCTGTTTCCGAACATGAACAGAAGCCGCCCGGACCGCTCAAGATCGGGACGACCTCTTGCTTATCAATGGCCATCCTGCCCCGTTTAACCAAATACTTTCATACCAATCATCCGAATTTACCCTTAAGGCTCCTCACCCTGCCCTTTGAGCAGATCTCCCAGCAGTTGAACGATGGGCAGATCGACTTGGGGATCGCGTACAAAATGAGGCATATCCCGGGCCATATCGAAACACGGACGTTATTCTACGACTCCTTCTCCCTGATCACGTCCGTTCATCATCCGTTGGTGAATAAAGGTTATCTCACCCCTGAGCAGATGGAAGAGCTGCCGATGATTTCTTTTGCTCCGATGACGGCGGAGCGAAATATGCTGGATGAACTGCTCAGTCAGTACGGGATCGAACCGCAAATTGTCATTGAACTTTCCAGCGTGGAAGAAATAAAGCAATTAGTGGCGGACGGGTATGGGACCGCTTTAATTCCCACTGTCTGCCTGGATTCCGGCGGAGGGAAACTTCGGCGGATCCGGGTCACGCCGTTTGATCATTCCTTCCCTGTTCTTCTCTATTATCCCGCCAAACGCTATCAATCCCGGGTCATGCGGCAATTGATCGACGATATCAGCGGAATTTACCCCGCTGACCTCCATGAAACATAAAAAAGACTCCAAAAGCGGAGTCTTGTACCTGTTATTCTCCTACGGATGCGGGAAGAATCTTGGTATACAAATCTGCCAATTTCCGTTCCAAATCGTGAATGATCTGCTGACCTTGCTCTCTTTGGATGAGTCCGGCACGCACAGCAAAGTCAATTTCTCTGGAAAGGCCAAACATTTGTGTATCCAACACTTCTTCATACAAAGGACATTTCGGCAAAGTCAGATTATCCAGTTGAACCGCAATCAATTGCGCTATTTTCTCAGCATCTTCCTGCAACAGCTGCAGAGCTTTCAAGTTCAAATCGGCCTTTGTCGGTGTGGTCAAAGCAAACCCCCCCATCGACCGTTCCAATCGGTTTGCTTAAAACGGCCCTTGATCCGAGATACACTAAACTTAGTTTATCACGATCGTCCATTCATTGCAAAACCCAAGTCCCGCTTACGAAAAAGTTAAAAAATGCTCAGGTTCCATTCTCTGGATAAATCTTCCAAAACGGCAACTCCACCGATACTGTTCCCTTTTTTGTCGAGAGCAGGCCCGAATATGCCGATTCCCATCCGCCTGGGAACAGAGGCCAAAATGCCCCCTGAAACCCCGCTTTTCGCCGGAATCCCGACTTTGATGGCAAATTCGCCGGACGCATTATACATCCCGCAGGTTACCATAAACGTTTTTACCAGCCGGGCGATCGACGGGGGAATGAGTTGTTTTCCGCTATACGTGCGTCCGTACTGCGCTAGACAAAAACCCATCTTCGCCAGATCCACACAATCGACGCCGATGGCACACTGGCGCAGATATACCTCCAGCGTTTCGTCCACATCGTCAATCAGCCCCAACTCGCGTAAGAAATGAGCTAAAGCCCTGTTGCGATGGGCATGTTCCCACTCGGACCGGAACACTTCCTCGTTGATTTGAATTTGGTCATTTTCCGCCATCTCCCTGACCAGATAAAGCAGCCGGCCGACCTTCTCGGAAACGCTGCTCCCTTTGATCAGAGAACTGACTATCATGGCTCCGGCGTTGATCATCGGGTTGAGGGGTTTGGCGTGAGAAAAAACCTCCATCTTATATATGGAGTTAAACGGATCCCCTGTCGGTTCCATGCCCACCTTATCAAATACTTCTTGTTCACCGCAGTCCATAATGGCCAAGATCAGGGCAAACACTTTGGAAATGCTCTGAAGGGTGGAATGGACGGGGCAGTCACCCGCACTCACGATTTCCTGATCCGTCGAGATCACCGTAATTCCCAGACTGAGCGGATTTTGTTCCCGCAAGATGGGAATATATCCCGGCACTTCTCCTTCCCGGCACTTGGGCCGGTGTTTTTCAATTAATTGATCCAGCAGCTCCCGCATCCTCCCGCTCCTTCCAATCACAAACTTTTTATTATCATCCCCTTTTTCGGTCCGCTTATTTTCCATCTTCATTCTTTTCCGCTATAATGAATGATGGTGATCTTTATGAACTCTGTTATTCTCGTTACGGGAAAAGTGAAATTTCGCATTACTTTGGACCCTTCCATCTGGATTATCGACGACCGCAAGTTTCCGCTCAGTGACCGCATTCCGGGTACGGAAGGATTGGCCGTCGAACTGGGGCCTTTTTTAACCAACGCCGAACCGGACCCGGCAGCCACCCACGTCATCTGCCATCGCTCGCAGGGAAAGCCCGTTACGCTCACGATGGAGGAAGCGCATTCGGCTCTGATGTGCTTTGCCAAAGAAAACAAGCCGATTCGGGAAGGCGGGCCCGCTCTTCTCTATTTGGCGGATGGCAGCAACAAAGAACAGCCGGTCGATTTTCTCACGCAATTGGAAGTTGTCGCACTTTAAGATTTGCGAACTGGAATTCTCCCCTTTTCAATGAGGTAGATGAAAGTGAGCGTTGCTCGGTATCCCTCTAGTGAGAATGCTTAGAGCAACTGTATAAATGTGAATATGGAGTGCGGAAACACTATAAACTATCATACGAGCGAGAACTCGAAAAACTTAACGAATCTTGGGCATGGAACGTGCCTTCGTGGAGAATGCGACGTTGGTCCGGTTCAATGAAACGAGAAGCTTGCCGTTTCCATGGCGATGTAGTTCACGATGAAAAAACTGGAGGAAATCTGCATCCTCCAGTTTTTTTTCAAATGTAGAAGATCATCTTCCCGACCGTTCCCGGATGGTATTCCTCATCCGCTTGCCGTTTCCGGTTGTTGAGGGGGGCTACTTGCGAAATTCCTTTAGTTGCCGCGAGAGCGCGCGGGTGTTTTCATATACATCCCGGTAAACGGCAAAGAGTTGGCGATACTGTTCAACGCTTTCCGGACGGGGTTGGATCACCTGCCCGACTTGAACAAAAGCGGCGGCGCATTCCTCAAGCGAATCGAACCAACCGCATCCGCATGCAGCGATCATGGCTGCACCCATTCCCGGCCCCTGTTCGTTTTTCAGCTTCACAACCGCGGCATCGAACACGTCTGCCTGGATTTGCAGCCATTCGCCGCTTTTGGCGCCGCCGCCGATGGATACGACGGACTCCACCGACTTGCCGCTTTGCTTCAGGATTTCGATCGATTCATGCAATGAAAAGGTAATGCCCTCGATCACGGCACGGGCAAACTCCCATTTTGTGTGGGAAGCGTCGATTCCGATAAAAGAACCCCTGATGTCCCCGTCCGCGTGCGGCGTGCGCTCTCCGACCAGATAAGGGGTAAACAGCAAACCTCTTGCCCCAACCGGAACCCCGACCGCCTGCTTGACCAACTCGCCAAACGAAATATCCCCGTCGAAGGTGCTTCTGAACCAGTCCAGGCTATACCCGGCGGCTAATGTAACTCCCATGAGATAATAAGCGCCCGGTTTGGCATGATTAAAATAATGAACTTCGCCCGAAAAAACCCTCTCCCCGGTACTTTCATAGGAAAGAACGACTCCCGATGTGCCGATGCTGCACATCGTTTTCCCCTCCGACAAAACTCCGGCCCCAACCGCTCCGCAAGCGTTATCCGCCCCGCCGGCAAACACTTTCGTTGTGGTTGAAAGTCCCGTTTCTTCTGCAACCTCAGGGCGGATCGTGCCGACAAACGCCTCTGATTCAACCAATGGGGGACATATGTGCGAATCAAGCCCCAGTTTTTCCAACAAGTCGCTACTCCACACTTTTTTGGCGATGTCGAGCAGCAAAGTGCCGGCCGCATCCGAATAATCCATCGCGATCTGGCCTGTCAGGCGGAAACGGACATAATCTTTGGGAAGCAAGAAAACTCTGGCCCGCTTGTACAGATCCGGTTCATGCTTTTTTACCCATAATAATTTGGGCAGAGTGAATCCTTCCAACGCACGGTTCTTGCAGATGGCAAGCAGCGAATCTTTCCCGATCACCGCTTCAATTTCACGACATTCTTCACTCGTTCTCGTGTCGTTCCACAAAATCGCCCTTCTGAGCGGGCGGGCCTGTTCATCCAATAAGACCAACCCGTGCATTTGCCCGGAAAAACTGAGTCCCTTGACGGCATCGGGCCTCACTCCGGACTTCTGGATCAGCTTTTTTAATGCTGCCAGCGTTTTCCCGACCCAATCCTCCGGATTCTGTTCACTGTACCCGGATCGATCATGGTACAGCGGATAAGACTCCGAGCAGTCGGCTTTCACCCGGCCGTTTCGGTCCACCAGCAAAACCTTGACCGCGCTGGTTCCGAGATCAACCCCGATGACATATTCCATGGGATCCATCCTTCCCGCCTCACTTCGTTTGAATCCGCTTTTTCTCACAGAGACAGCCCCCTGCCCGGCCATGCAACGAAACGTCAGGAACCCTCGTGTCCGGCGAAAACAACCGTTTTATTCCGCCTCCAGAATATACTGGTTTAAAACGGAACGCAGCATTTCCTGCCGACCGGATACATACCGGATTTCCGTTTGGAAGGCATGTTGCTCAAGTTTGTGAAAGTCGGCTTGTCCGTTCACGATTTCAAGTCCGATGCCGCTGGTGTAACTTTGATACTTTTGTTCAATGAATGAATCAAACACCCGGTCCTCAATCAGGCGATGTGCCACTTTCAAACCAAACGCAAAACTGTCCATTCCGGCGATATGACCGTAAAAGAGATCGATCGGTTCAATCGAGGTGCGGCGCACTTTGGCGTCAAAATTGAGTCCCCCGGAGCCCAATCCCCCGTTTTTCAAAATTTCATACATCGCCAGGGTGGTCGTATACACATTCACAGGGAATTCGTCGGTATCCCAGCCCAGCAACAAATCCCCCTGGTTGGCATCCACCGATCCCAACAATCCGTTGATCCGCGCATAGCGCAATTCATGTTCAAACGTATGACCGGCAAGGGTGGCATGGTTCGCTTCGATATTCATTTTGAAGTGATCGAGCAGATCGTATTTCTGCAGGAAAGCATAAGCAGCGGCAACATCATAGTCATATTGGTGTTTCGTCGGTTCTTTCGGTTTGGGTTCAATCAGGAACTGACCCGTAAAACCAATTTCCTTCGCATAATCGACCGCCATGTGATAAAACCGCGCCAGGTTGTCGAGTTCAAGCTCCATATCCGTGTTCAGGAGCGTCTCATAACCTTCCCGGCCTCCCCAGAACACGTAGTTCTTCGCATTCAATTCTTTGGCGATGTCCAATTGCTTTTTCACTTTGGCGGCTGCATAAGCGAAAACATTGGCATCACTGGAAGTGGCGGCTCCATGCATAAACCGGGGATGGCTGAACATGTTTGCCGTATTCCACAGCAATTCAACCCCTGTGTCTTGCATATAAGACTTCATGAGACTGACGATTTCATCCAAATATTTGTATGTTTCACGCAAATGGTCGCCTTCCGGTGCAATGTCGACATCGTGAAAGGTGAAAAACGGGACGCCCAACTTCTCAAAAAACTCAAATGCTGCTTCCAGCCGCGCTTTGGCCAGATCCATTCCGCGGTAACCATTCCACTTCCGAACCATCGTCGGATGGCCGAACGGATCGGTTCCTTCCATTGTGAATGTGTGCCAATAAGCGACTGAAAAACGCAACCACTCCTTCATCGTCTTATCCCCGACCTTCTCCTCAGGATGATAATATTTGAAGGCCAACGGATTTTTTGATCTCTTTCCTTCAAAAGCGATTTTTGTAACCCCGGAAAAATAAGACATGTTGAGGATCCCTCCCGTTTTTCTCAGAGATGAATCGGATGTGCCATCAAACACTTCTGTCTGAAGCAACGGAAGACTATAAAGATTATCCTATT
This sequence comes from Lihuaxuella thermophila, assembly GCF_900110165.1. Classification (GTDB taxonomy): domain Bacteria; phylum Bacillota; class Bacilli; order Thermoactinomycetales; family Thermoactinomycetaceae; genus Lihuaxuella; species Lihuaxuella thermophila. The sequence continues at coordinate 172,472 of NZ_FOCQ01000001.1, read as the reverse complement.
TCAGTTTGTTTATCCTATAAACTAAGTATAAAGAGTAAAAGAAAGCGCTGTCAATAAAATAAATCAAAGCACCAATCGCTTGTCTCAATGATGGTTCCATTCCCTGATACCTCTATCTCTATAAAAAAGTTGGTCTATCATCCAAGACCTACTTTTTGGACATTTCCAGGGGTGTGTAACTCCGGAAGCGGGTACTGCGTTCGACAGTAAAGATGTAAAGACGTTCCTCTTTTTTACATTTGAAGCCATCTTGACTAAAATAATAGTTGAAAACAAGCGGTTCTGTGAGGAGTTTTAACGACGAACGGGTTTGAGGAACTTCTGAACGATATAATTTTTATTTTAGGAGGGAACAACATGGAAGTTTTTGCGGAATATTTAGCGCGTATTGATAACCCGCAGCATCGGGCCCGAACGGAAGAAGTTTTGACCTGGGTAACGAAGAAATTCCCATATTTAAAGCCGAAAATTGCGTGGAATCAGCCTATGTTTACCGATCACGGCACATTTATTATTGGCTTTAGCGTAGCCAAACATCATTTGGCTGTTGCCCCTGAAACGGCAGCGATTCATCATTTTTCTGAGGAAATTGTGCAGGCCGGCTATGATCACACCAAGAATTTGGTACGTATCCCGTGGGATCGTCCGGTTGATTTCTCATTACTTGAGAAAATGATCGAGTTTAATATTTTGGATAAGGCAGATTGTCCAACTTTTTGGCGGAAATAGAAAAAATAGGATAATCCTTAGAGACTCCTCATTGCGTTTGAAGGCCTTTTGGATCAAAAGATAGCCACTCAATAAAATAAGAGGTGTTGGCACACCCCTTCATCAATCGCGAATGATTATCCTCCACTACTGTGGTTCCTTCTCAATTTTAAAGAAATCAAACTTGGCTGGTATATTTCTTCCACTTACCGGAGAGATCGCAAACAACCCGATTTGTTCTTTTCCATAGGATGCGTCAAACGGTATACCGACGGAATTCCATTCTTGTCCGTTCCCGCTCGCGAAGAAGGTATAGGTGGTTCCTGTCTTTCTTATCTTCAGATACACATCATCCCCGATTTCATTTGCAGTTTGAGCCGAGAAATAGCGGCCTTCCGATTCCATGGCCGTTTCAAATACTTTCCGGTCCGTATATACAAAAGCAAGCTTCAGAAAGTTATCCGGTCCGTTCCAGACGGTAAGTCCAGCCTGCTCAAAGCCTCTTCCGGGAGAGAAATTCAGCTTGGCAGTAAACTCGTAGTCTCCCTTGGGAGCCTGGCGCAGGAAATAACTCAACGGTTGATTGCGCCCTTGATAAACATCAGCATCCTGGGTGGTGAGGGTCAAATACCCTTTGTTCTCCGTCAATGACCAGAAGTCGGGATTCTCCTGCCCTTCACCAGGTCCCACGATCCAATGCTTGCCGAGAACCGGGTCATTGAAATTGTCTGTCATGGGACCCGCTTTACTTCCTTCTGAAAGCTCGCTGTCAGTTGGAAAGCGTGTCGGTTTGGTACCGGGGAACACATCCAGACAATCAACCTCTGCATAGCCCACTTTTTTCGTAAACCGAACTTTGTTTGCCCCTGCTTCCAGATACACATTGGCGGTTGCCATACCCCAATGGTTCCAACCGGAATTTATCACGTAAACATTGGTTCCGCTCTCCCCATTCACCTGCAGGGAATCCAGCGCCCATTCACCTAGACCGGTTCCCGTGCGGGCAGCCAGGATATAGTAGCCGGCTCTCTCAACACTCACGGTAAACTCGATATAACTGTCGGGGTTATCTTTATACCCTACTTTCTTGCCTCCGGAAGCGGTCACCTCATCAACGACTCTTGGACCGTTGCCCAGCACCGCATCTTCAGCTTCATACCGAACCCGGGACGGTTCCCCGGATGGCAGCTGGATTGGAACATTCGGGTTTGCCGGCGTTCCCAAGTTCGGCGTGTTATCAGGATTCCAGGTAAATTTTTGTGCCCGAATATTGCGGTTCCATCCGGCTCCCTTATATCGGGCAGTGTGATAAATCATCCAGTCTTCACTGCCGTCGGGGGATTTCACAAAACTGTTATGGCCTGGTCCGTAGAGTCCGTTTCCACTTTGGAAGATCGGAGTATTCTTCTTCGTCCAGGAGGACGGATCCAGCAAGTTACTGGAAACAGAAGCTGTAATCAGCCCCAGACAGTAAGTATCTGTCCAGCTTCCGCTTGCCGAATAAACCAGATTGATCGTATCCCCCTTAATGATCACTTCCGGACCTTCGTTTACCTGGGGATTGGTATTGGTCTCCCAATGGTAAGAGGGGGTTGAAATCAGCACCCTCTCCGAACCAATCGTCCAGGGATTGGCCATTTTGGCAATATAAAGATTTTGTTTGACATTTGTTGTGCCCTCCCAGCCGGACCAGATGAAATATTTCGTTCCCCTCACTTCGAAAACCGTTCCGTCAATGGCCCAGCGGTCAGTCGGATCGGAAATCTTTCCTTTGAAGGTCCATGTTCCCGAGAAAGGATCCGCGCTCTCATTCTCAAGTACATACATCCGGTGATTCTCATTGTGGCCATCATCCGCCGCAAAGTAGATGTACCATTTGTTATCCAAATAATGAAGCTCTGGCGCCCAAATATTCCGGCTATAGGAAGTGTTGGCGGGCGGAGTCCAGACCACTTTGGCGTCTCCCGCATCCACCCCGGTGATGGTCCTGGATCTCCAGAGGGTCACATTGCCGCCGGTCGTCTTTGTAAAGTAGTACCAACCATCCGAATGTTTGATCATCCAGGGATCGGCACCCTCTTGCATCAACACGTTATAAAAGTTATTCACTTTAGACATCTGCCCTTGAGCAACTCCTTGGGGAAATGTAAAGGAAAGAGCCAACGCCAACGTCAACAATGCGTAAAACAGTTTCTTCACAACCGACTTGTTCATACAAATCCCCCTTGTTCGGCAATCCGATCCATACACGGCCGATCTTCCTTATTCTGCAAGGTCCCTTCAATGGGATGTTTTGTTTACCCTGCTTGGGCGTTTTACGGGGAAGGATAACGCCGCAGAACGGCGCGGTCCCACGGCGTTATGGCCTGTCACTCTTTGGATTTGTTTCCTTCATTGATCTGTCTGATCAGTTCGGGCGGCACTTTCGGTTGGCGGTCGTAGGTGAGCAATCCATTGATCTCTTGCTCCACATCGGTTAATTGTGTGTAACAATACCCTTGGACGACCGGGGAGTCAAGCAGCGGCTGGATGACGTTCTTCACGCGATTCACGAAGTCATCCTCATCTTTGGCCTCTGAGTAACCCCAGCCTTCCCGGTCGCCCGTTTTAAAAGAGATCCCGCCAAATTCGGACACGATGATCGGCTGCCCCTCGTGAAGGTACCCAAATGCATACAACGGGCGGTTGGCGGGCATCGCCGACAAGGTGTTCTCCTCGCTTCGGTAGCGCTCGTCCAGCACTTCCCTGCGCCATTCATAATCGTGGATCGTCAGCAAGTCGGATCGGGTGTGCTCCCATCCGTCATTGGAGATGACCAGGCGGGTCGGATCGAGAGACTTGGTCAAATGGTACAGGGACAAAGAATGATGCTGTTGGCAATCGTTCAGTTTGATTTGGGGAACCCCCCAACTTTCATTGATTGGCACCCAGGCCATGATACACGGATGATTGTAATCCCGTTCGATCACCTCCAGCCACTCCCCCGTCATCCTGGTCACATATTCCTCTGAATATTGGTAAGCGTTGGCCATTTCGCCCCACACCAGCAGTCCCAAGGTATCACACCAGTACAAATAGCGCGGGTCCTCGACTTTTTGGTGTTTGCGCGCGCCGTTAAAGCCCATCGCTTTCGTCAGTTCCACATCCCGCTTTAAATCTTCGTCTGTGGGGGCCGTCAAAAGACCGTCCGGGAAATACCCTTGATCCAGCACCATCTTCAAAAAGAAAGGTGTATTGTTAAGGCACAATTTCCCGTTATGGATCGAGATTTTACGCATGCCGAAATAGCTTTTCACGCGGTCAACAACTTCCCCATCGCGAACAAGTGTAAGTTCTGCGTCATAGAGATGGGGCGATGATGGCGTCCACATGCGGTGGTGTTCAAACGTTTTCCAGTCGGAAAGCGTAATCTTCCGCTCTTCCACCGGATGCCGCACCTGGATGATGTCTTCGGCCACCGGCTCACCCTTAAAGGAGATGCAAATCTTTAAGTTCGTATGTGTCCCCTGTTCAAAGCCCTTAAGTATGCATTTAATCCCAATTTGTCCCGTATCAATGTCCGGCGTGAACTTTACTTTTTCCAAATGCGTTTCCGCCACCGCTTCCAGCCAGACCGTTTGCCAGATGCCGGTGGTACGGGTGTAGAAAATACCTTCGGATTGCTCTTTCCAGTACTGTTTCCCCCGGGGCAGCGTCACATCGCGGCTGAAATCCTCCGCCCGCACTACCAGAATGTTCTCCGCTTGCAATTCATCCGTGATGTCGACGGAAAACGGAGTGTGACCTCCTTCATGTTCCTTCACCAACTGGCCGTTCAGCCAGACTTTTGCCGCGTAATCGACGGCGCCGAAATGGAGGAGCACTCGCTTGCCAAGAAACGATTCGGGCAGGGAGAAGGTCCGGCGGTACCAAACGACATCGTGAAAGCCGGGGTCGCCGATTCCGCTCAATTTGCTTTGATAACAAAACGGAACTTGGATTTTCAATGGGAAATCATATTGTCTGTACCATTTGTCCCGCAATCCGATTTTCCCGTCATCAAAGGCGAATTCCCATTCACCGTTCAGGTTCAACCAAGGGTCTCTTACAAATTGCGGTCTCGGGTATTCTTTTCGCATCTGATTTCTCCCCTCTTTGTCCGGTTCATCCTTTTAATCCGGTTAAGCTTACTCCTTTGACGATTTGTTTTTCAAAGATGAGGAACAGCAGGATAATCGGAATGGATGAGAGCGAGTTGACCGTCATGGGAATGACATAATCCCGTGTATACCCGCTCATCAGGGTGGGTACTCCGATCGGCAACGTGAACAATTCGGATGAAGATACGCAAAGATAAGGCCATAAGAAACTATTCCACGAACCGATAAACGTCAGGATGGCAATGGACGACATCGCCGGTTTGGTCAGCGGCAAGACGATCCGGCTGTAGATCGTCCACAAACCCGCCCCGTCCAACTCGGCGCTTTCCAACAGTTCTCCGGGCAGGGCGTCATAAAAACTTTTCAACACGACGACGGCGAAGGGTGAGGCGATCGCCGGAAGAATCAATCCGGAATAACTGTCAAGCAAGTGCAGGTCCTTCACCACCTGATACAATGGGATGATGGTCGCTTCGCCGGGAACCATCAAGCCGGCTAAAACAATCATATACACGAGCCGTTTGAACCGAAACCGGAGGACCGACAGCGCAAACGCAGCCATCGAGCTGAGCAGCACCACCAGCGCCGTTGTCGCGGTCGCGACGATGAAGCTGTTTCCCGTCCAAGTCAACAACGGTGTTTGGGCCAACACCTTCTTGTAACTGTCCAGCGAATAAGGGGGCAAAAACCAGTCGAACACGCTGTCCAGCTTAAAGCCTTCCACCTTGACGGATACGGCCAGCATCCAGATGACCGGAACAAGGAAGATCAAGGCCAAACAGATCGAGAGGAAACGGTAAATCCATTTCATGCCGGTGTTCCCCCTTCCGCTCGTTGGTTCCATTTCATATGGATGAGGGATAAGATCAGCAGGATGAGAAACAGCACATAAGACATCGCGGCCGCATAACCCAGGTTATTGTTTTTGAATCCTTCTTCGTAGATGTACTGGATGATCGGCCTTGTCTGGTTCAACGGCCCCCCTTTGGTGATCAGCCAAATTTGCGCGAACACTTTGTAGGAGGCGATCAACTGCAATAACAGGATCGTGCTGGTAATCGGCCTTAACGATGGCAAGGTGATATACCAAAATAACTGCCTGTCCGTCGCTCCGTCCAGTCGGGCTGCTTCGTACATGGAATCCGGAATATCCTGCAAAGCGGACAAATACAAGATCATGTTGATGCCCACTGTCCACCACAGCGTTACTGCCACCAAGACGAGCCAGGCGTTGGTTTCATCTGTCAGCCAAAAAATCTCTTTGTTTTCGGGCAAAACATGAAGCCACTTTAGCACGTTGTTGACCAGGCCCGTGTATGGCCTGAACATGAACAGCCCGACATAAGAAATGACCGTGACGGACAGCACGCTCGGGAGGAAGAATACGCTCCGGTAAAAGGTCTTCAGCCGTGAATTCCGGTTGGCGACCAATGCCAACCCTAAAGCCAATACAATCATCGTCGGGGTGCTCAAAATAACAAAGTATGTCGTGTTCCAGAGCGCATTCCAAAATTCCGGATCGCGCATGATCTGAACGTACTGGTCCAAACCCACAAAATGCAGTTTCGCGATCAGCGTCCATTTATACAAGCTCATTTGCAGCCCCTTCAGCATGGGCAACAGGGTGAACAAAACATAAGCCACAAAAAACGGAAGCAAAAAAAGGAAAGCGAACATCCCCTCCCGTTTGCCATTCACAAGGAATCCCCCCTTCACAAGTCTCCCGCGAACCCGGACGATCCGTGCCCGCGGGGAATAGGGCCGGTCACTTTTGGAGTAAATCGTTCACCGTTTTTTCCATATTCTCAATCGCTTGTTCCGGTGTGAGTTTGTTCTGGAGACAAGCGTCAAAGTTTTTGATCATCGCTTGGTCGCGGATGGACCAGTTGTTGTCGGAGTGTTTGCTGAAGACGACATGGCTGGCCACACTGACATAATCGCTGCGGTAAGGAAGCTTTTTGAACTCCGGTTTTTCCAAAATGGCCGGTTTGCTGGGGATGTGTCCGGCTTGCGCCCAGATGTGACCGTTGTCGGCTACCCAGTTGGCAAACGTCAGTGCCGCTACTTGTTTCTCTTCATCCGCATTTTGGCTGACCGGCAAAATCAAGGTATGCGAATCCCCCCAGGTCGCCTCTTTGCCGAAGATCGCGGGCAGCGGTGCGGCACCGAAATCCAATCCTTTGGTTTTCTCCCACATCCCGGTCGCCCAAACGCCGGTGATCATGACGGCCGCTTTTTGGTTTTGGAACGTTTTGTAGAAATCCGGGTCATTCAGCTTGACGAATTTGTTCGTGAACAAATCCTTGATAAAGCTGAGAGCCTTCAACGCTTTCTCTTTATCTACGCTCGCCGTTTTCAAATCATCGGCAACCACATCATTGCCTCCGAGTTGGGAATACAACGCCCACCACAAGCGGTAAATGTCTTGTCCGCCTGTGGGCTGGGCCAACGGCGCCACATCGGACGGCAATTTTTCTTTCAAGGTGGCGAAAAATTTCACAAACCCTTCCGGAGTGGGTTCCAATATGGGTTTCCCTTGACCGTCCAACAAACCGGCTTCTTTCAAATATTTTTTATTGTAATAAAGAATCAATGGATGCGTGTCGATCGGAACGGCGTAATGCCGGCCATCATAAACAATTGATTTCAAAATATTTTGATTAAAGGATGCCCAGTTCACGTTGGCTTTGCCCGCCAACTCATCCAAGGGGACAGCCAAGCCCTGGTTCACCAATTCCGGCAGCTTGGACGTGTGGGAAACAGCCACATCGGGTCCCTTGCCCGCCGACACTGCGGTCATCAGCTTGGTGTAATAATCATCCCAAGAGATCTTTACGTTTTTCACCTGGATATGGGGATGGGTTTTGTTAAATTGTTGGATCAGTTGGTTCATGTAATCCCCATCGCCTCCGTCAAACAGGGTCCAGTAAGTGAGCTCCACCTTTCCGTTGTTTGCCGGATCCGCTTGGGAGCATCCCGCCAATCCCACCATTGCCAGGACCATGAAACTCAGCACAAGCATGCCTATCCTTTTCACTGACAGCCCTCCTTGCTGATTTAGGAAAGTGTTTTTATACAATTTTTTTATAATAAAACAATTCCGTTGATATAATCATAGAATGTAAGCGTTTTCTAGTCAATTAATTTTCTAATATTTCAATAACATTTTAGTATTTCGCCTATTTGTTCCATGATTATTGAAACAAAAAAATCTACCCGCTCTTGCGGGCGAAATGGAAGGGGGCAGGTCGCTGAACATCAGCTTAACGGGGCTCGCGCCAAGCTGATACAGGCAACAACCTCTCCGTGCAATCTCCTCAAGGTCCATTTGCCATTACTCCTAAGTCGAATAGTATACTTCTATCAGGATATCTTGTTCATAATCCCCGAACTTTTTCCCGAACAGATTGATGCCGCCCTTATGAATCGCGTCCGGTTTGATGCCGATCCGCATCGTGACGTAATGGGAATTCAACAGACCCAGGTCCCGAACTGTAACCTTGCTGATCTCCGTATTGTCAATCAAGGTTTTGCTTCCGTCTATTTTCCATGTTTTCAACAAGCCGTACTGCGTGCATGTGTCGCTCCACCACGCCGGATTCAATTTCCCGCGCCGATCGCCGAAGTCCCCGGGTGACCGCCAGGTTCCCACTTCAATTCCGTTGACCCACATGGTCATGTCGGACGGCCAGTCATTGTCGTAATTGGGCGCTTCGGAACACAATTCCATCGTGAATTGGATTGACCTGATCTCCGCAGTCGGGGGGAGGCTCAACGGAAACTTATACTCCACATAACCGGTACGAAACCACAGGAGTTGCGCCTTGACCCGCTCCGGATACAAAAACTGCAGCGGATCATCTTCTGACAAAAACGACTCTTCATCCGCCATTCCGCACGTCGGGATGACATGGCAATCGCTGAAATGGCCGATCGGCATCTCCATGCGGTAACATTCGATTTGGGGTGGGGAATCAAGCGGTCTCAGAATCATGTGCACATCATCAAAATTGCGACTGCAGACTTTCATCGCCCCGCGCGAAGCCGGCTGCAATTCGGTCAGGATTAATTTGGCGTTTTCCAGCACCTTCACGTTGGTGGCAGCCGTCGATACAGGGATTTGCAAGGCCTTGGCCAATTCGATCACGTTCATGTTCCGTTCGTTCAACAGCTTCAACATATCGACGCGAATTTCCGAGGACAAGGCGTGGGCCACTTTGATCAATTCTTCCGGATCATTGATGCTCAAGCGTAACATACGTTTTCTCCTTCCCTCCCGCCAAAAAAGCTTCATACTTTAGATTTTAATACATTAATTTTGAAATATTAAGCGCGTTTTTCGATCTTCACTGCCCTCAGAGCGGTTCTATTCGGCTATTTATGAAAAAAACGATTGAAAATACATCTCCGTGGTTAACCCATAGCCGACCCACAGATGACCACCTCAGAGAGATTCGTACCATGAAACATTTCCAATCTGCCATTGCAATGCAAAACCCAGCTCTCCAGTCATTCCCTCTTGAAGAGCTGGGTGGCAAAGGGTGGGCGTGAACGGCACCAATAAAATCCCCAGACTTTCGTTTGCTATTTTGCTCATCTTATCTGGCTTTGATCATATAAAAGGTACCCGTTGCGTAAACAATCAACCTGCCTTTATCATTCTTAATTTCACAAGCCGCCGTCGCCAAGGTTTGTCCCATGTGCAGCAATTTGGCGCGGGAGATCAGGTATTCTCCGCGGCCGGGGGCTAAATAATTCACTTTCATCTCTGCCGTCACCGCCCCCCCATACCCCTCGGGCAATCGCTGATTGATGAGGGATCCCATGGTGGAATCGGCCAGAGATGCGGTGATTCCCCCATGAACCATTCCGGCCCGGTTCATCATAAACGAAGTGATGGGCACGCGAAATTCATACTCATCCTCAGCGACAAATCTCCCCTTTAAGCCCATAAATCCCGATAGATAGGCGCTTTTCCTTTCCCTTTTCTGCCGGATGGCCTGTACGGCCAGGGCTAATATCTCTTTTTCTTCCTCCGTTCCCTCTTCACACAGTTTAAGAAGCTCTGCCGACAGTTCCAACGTTTTTACCTCCAGATCAATCAGATCGTTGATAGTAAAGGCTTCCTTCCGTCGTCAAGGAAAGAAGCCCGGCGAAATCTATTTCTTTGGCTCTGCGGTTGCCACCAAGGTTGTTCCGGCAATCAATTTTCCTTGATTCTCAATCTGTAGTTGCCAGTCCGCCGATTGCGGAAAAATAATGGGGCTGACCGGGGATTTGCCTTTCTCCTTAATCTGCTCGATGTCAAAGGTAAGCAGTTTTTGCCCGGCTTTTACTTGATCCCCTTCCGACACATGGGCCGTAAATCCTTCCCCGTTTAGCTCCACTGTGTCGATGCCGACATGGACCAAGATCTCCAAACCCTTGGATGTCTTCAGTCCCAACGCGTGTTTCGTCGGGAACAAATGGATCACTTCCCCGTCCACGGGGGATACGACTTCTCCGTGTTCGGGGTTGACAGCAAAGCCGTCACCCATAATTTTTTGCGAAAAAACCTGATCAGGAACTTGTTCCAACGGCAAATACTCTCCCGTAATCGGAGCCAAGATCTCCACTTTTTTCTTGCGCCAGAAAAGCAATCGGATTCTCTCCTTTCGGCTGACATGAGCTTATAATGAACCGGTGTTCTTCAGGTTTTCCGGATTGAGCGGAATGAGATCATCCACCACGAACAGGCCGTCTTTGCGGATCAGCTCGCCGTCAAAGTAAATTTCCCCGCCGCCGTAGTCGGAGCGCTGGATGGAGACCAGATCCCAGTGAATGGCGGATCGGTTTCCGTTATCCGCCTCTTCATAAGCTTGACCCGGAGTAAAGTGGAAGCTTCCGTTAATTTTCTCATCAAAGAGGGTATCTTTCATCGGATGATGGATCGATGGATTGACTCCAAGGCTGAATTCACCGATGTATCGGGCCCCTTCATCGGAATCCAGGATTTGGTTGAGCCGCTCGGTATTGTTGGCAGTGGCTTGAATGATCTTTCCGTCTTTTAACTCAAAACGGATGTTTTCAAACGTGGTTCCCTGATACACCGTCGGAGTGTTAAAGGTGATGACACCGTTCACCGAGTCGCGCACAGGAGCTGTAAACACTTCTCCGTCCGGTATGTTGTTTTCTCCCGCGCATTTGATGACGGGAATATCTTTGATGGAGAACGTGAGATCGGTTCCCGGGCCCACAATGCGCACTTGATCCGTTTGTTCCATCCGTTTCACGAGCGGTTCCATCGCTTTAGCCATCCGTTCATAGTCCACGTTGCACACTTCAAAGTAAAAGTTTTCAAACGCCTCCGTGCTCATGTTGGCCAGCTGGGCCATCGATGCGTTGGGATAGCGCAAAATGACCCATTTGGTATGCTTGACTCGTTGTTCGCTGTGGACGGGATGGTTGAACAGTTTCATGTACAGGCGCATATTCTCGTCCGGCACATCGCTCAATTCGCTCACGTTATCGCCGCTGCGAATCCCGATATAGCAATCCATCGCTTTCATCTGTTCCAAAGCATACTTTGCCATCGTCGTCAAATGCTCTTCCGAGGTACCCAAGAGCAGGGCACGGGTGATCACATGATCATGAATCTGTACATAGGGAAAACCACCTGCATCATAGACGGCTGCGATCAGAGCACGTGCCAGTTCGCGCTCAGAGCCGAATACGTCGATCAGAACGCGCTCCCCTTTTTGCACGCGGCAGGAGTGTTCGACAAGAATTTTCGCTAACTTGGCCACACGTTGATCACGCATAAAAGAATCCCCTTTTCTTATGTACTTGCACAGTGTAAAATGACTCGAGTAGACCTTTCTTATTCTATCATGGTTTCAATCTTAATAAAATCTACTCCCGCCTTTAACAAAGTTCACACATGTTTCATCAGGCAAGCCCGTGGGTAGGAGAGTAGAAAGATTCCAACAGGAGGCCGTCTCATGTTTGTATTTGAAGAAATCAAAGGAGATAAAGCGACCCGCTATCAGCATATGCTCAAACAAATCACCCACCTGCTCGAGGGAGAAACCGACTGGCTGGCTAATCTGGCCAATGCTGCCTCCCATCTGTACAACTCATTGGATCAGGTGAACTGGGCAGGTTTCTACCTGATGAAAAACGGCGAATTGGTGCTGGGCCCCTTTATGGGCAAACCGGCTTGTGTCCGTATCGCTGTCGGGAAAGGGGTTTGCGGAACCGCTGTCGCCAAAGACGAAACCCAGCTGGTTGAAGATGTGCTGAAATTTCCCGGCCACATCGCCTGCGATGCTGCCACCCGTTCGGAAATCGTCATTCCGCTCCGGGTGAACGGAAAGATCATCGGCGTCCTGGATATCGACAGCCCCGCGGAAAAACGCTTCGACCAGGAAGACAAAAAGTACCTGGAAGAGTATGCGGAAATTCTGCTGAAAAGCACCGACTGGTCCCCGCTCCTCGATCAATAGAAAACCCCTCGCTTTTTTCTGCGCCAACCGGTCACCAAAAAAGAAGACTTCCCGCAGATGTTGCAGGAAGTCTTCTTGTTTAGCGCGGGTTCGGATGAGCGGGCGGGATGGGAATCCGGAAGTTTACATTTTTGTATTCTTTGGCGAGGATGGGGCGGATCATCAGCTTTTCGGGTATTCGATCCATGTGGATTTCAATCGTTTTCAATGTCTGGTTCCTCTCTAGTCCGTCACGAACGCCGTCTATCCCGCCTGTACGTCTCATTTCATAGGTTTTCCCTGTTTCATCCTGGATGATGAAAAATGGATCTGCCAATTTCGATTGGTCCTGATATCGTTCCTCGATGATGATTTCAGCGAATTTTTGTAATTCCTCTTTTTCCAGTTTAAAGCTCTTAATCACAAAGGTACTGCCATCGGCCTGCATCTTCGCCGGGAGCTGACCGGGTTCAAACGCCAATACAAAATCGGCAGGTTCGTACCTGACCACGCTGTCCAAAATGAAAGTAAGCTGTTTGGTCTCGGGGAAGGGCTGGTAATGGACCACATATTCTCCTCCGGAAGTTTTTCCGTAGGTGGTGAGGGATTGTACTTTTGGTTTTTCATTTGCATTTCTGCCGGGAGCATAACTTTGCGCAATTAACCGGCCATGTTCATCCACAATGCGGTAACGGATGTCTGTCTCAAGCAAGCGAAATTCTTTTGCCATCAAGTTACCTGGATATTCTTTTTCAATTCTCTCCCGCTCACTCTGCACCAGATTTTTGCTCAATGTCAATTTGGTCATGGTCGGCGTGTAGGCAATTTGCTGGACACCGGCTTCGACTCCGTGTGAACTAAATTTTTTATTGATTTTATAGACGTTGGCAGCTTGTTTGGGCTTAGTCAAATCGATGGGTATGGAAAGCTTCCAGTTGCCTTTGACTTGGCCGATCTGCCTTGCCTCCAGCTTAAAATAAATTTGGTTCGGCAGGTCTTCGGGTAAGTGATCGAAAACGTATGAGCCTATCTTCTTTTTTTCTTGATCCCAGCGAGAGAGTTGCACCATCCGTTTTCCTTTCTCGTCGGCCAGAAATACCAGCGTTTCCAGCGGTTTCAATTTTTCTTCTGTAATCGGCTCCCCATTTTTCTTCCACTCCTCAATCACTGTCCTCCGATAGCCAATGGGATCGAGATATTGAGGATCGATCACCTGTCCGTTTTTATCCAACAATTGGTACGAAACCAGGATTCTGTTCGTATCGGCCAGAATATCTTCAATCCGCAATGTAATGCCGTTGTCCGTCACTTCGATGCCCTGTTTGTTAAAAGCATTTTTCACATTTTTTTCGCTGATTCCGAGAAAGCGTCCCAGATCCTTGACGTAGGAAAAACCTAAGTACTCGGCAAACGTGGGCGACGCGATCGCTCCGGCCGCCGTAAGCACCACCAGCCCGGCGGCAGTGGCCGCGATCATTTTTTTCATCTTTTTCCCTCCCGGCTGAGACGGAACTTTTCGTTCAGACCAGGCTGTCGGGCGGCTGTCTTTTATTTTTTCTCTCACTGATGCTACAAACGATTCATCCAACGGCTCGGGAAGCGGCTCATATTTGGCCAATTGGGTAAACATCCGAAACTCATGCCGGCTCTCTTCATACCGTTTTTTGCAATGAACACAGTTTTGGATATGTTTGGCTATTTCCGCCGTTTCTTCTGCTGTGCATTCTCCTTCTGCACAGGCCATGATCAACTCTTCAGACAAGCATTTCATCGGGCTTTCCCTCCTTTGCACGGGTGCTGAACTGCTTTTTTAATTTCTTTTTCGCCCGATAGAGATAGTTCCTCACAACTTTCACGGTGATTTCCAGGACATCACTGATTTCCTGGTAGCTCAGCCCCTCATGATATCGCAGCAAAAGGACAGCCCGATAATTTTCTGGAAGCCGGTCCAGCTCTTTTCGATACAAAAGATAATCCTCTTTGCGGATGAAAACCGTTTCCGGAGTTTCCCGATCCACGAATGGTTCAGCTTCCAGTGAAACTTCTTTTCTCTTCTGCTTGCGAGACTCGTTGTAGCACAGATGGATGGCGATTTGATAGAGCCAGGAAGAAAATCTTCGGTCCGGCTGAAAGGAAGCCAAATGTTGGTACGCCCGCAAAAAACATTCTTGCGTCAAATCTTTGGCGTCTTCGGTTCTTCCCATCATCCGGTACAACAAAAAATAAATCCGGTTCATATATTTGCGCACCAAATGATCATAAGCTTCCAAGTCTCCGTTCAACACTCGTTTGACCAGCAACGAATCTTCTTCCATCGACTTCAATCCTCCTTTAAGCAATTCCGTCTATAATACAACCGGGGCGAAAAAAAGTCTCACTTCAGGCAAACAAAAAGGAACAACCTGAGTGGTTGTTCCGTGATCGGTACCGTTACGCTCTCAACAGCACCTCGTATTTATGAATGTCGGTTCTGTAGATACACTTGGTATACTCGATCACCTCATCCCGGTCCGTATAAGTAGTCCGGCTGAAGAGCAGGGCGAGCGATTCATGTGGCAGACCGAGTAGTTTGCTTTCATATTCATTCAGTTTAATCGGTTCAATCGTTTGGGTTCCGTAAACGGGAACCAGGTTGTACTTCTCTCTGAAAACCTTGTATAAAGAGCCGTCTTCCAATTCATCACGGGTGAGATCCGCCATCTTGTCATAGTTCAACCAAACCGTTTCCAGAGCGAAAGGCAGACCATCTACGATGCGGAGCCGTGCAATTTCCAGCACTTTGTCTTGATGAGGCGGCATTTGCAGTTTATTTTTGATGCCGACCGTGGCCGGGCGCACCTCAAAAGACAAAATCCTGGTCTGAACCTTCAAGCCTTTTTCTTTCATCTCTTCCGTAAAGCCGCGAAGCTGGTTGAGCTGATGTTTGGGTTTGGGTTTGGCAACAAAAGTTCCCTTTCCTTGTTCGCGGTACAAGACCCCTTCATTGACCAGTTCCATGACGGCTTTGCGGGCAGTCATCCGGCTGATCCCGTGGATTTCGCACAATTCCCGTTCGGGAGGTGCCGCATCGCCCGGTTTCAGCTCCTCATTTTCAATCATCTCACGCAAAATTTCTTTTAATTGATAGTATAGGGGCAGGGGACTGTTTTTATCTACTTTTCTCATCATTTTCTTCACGCTTAACCCTCTCATCCGAAGGGCCCTCCCGGCAAATGTTCCCCTGTTCGGGGGCTACCATCGGGATCACTTGCTCTGCCGGAAGCAGCCCATCCACTTTTGTTGGCCTATCTACCATTATACTGTATGTCGTCGAGCGAAGTGGAAAGTAATTGGCTTTATTCTCCCGCTCCCTCGTTACGGGAATACATATAAGCGGGAACATGCTTCTTCATCAGCAATGATTGTCACATGGGGATGTGTTTTTAAAACGGAAGCCGGCAACTGCTCGGTGACTTTTTCCTCAAACAGGCGGCGCAGAATGTCGGCCTTGTTCCGTCCGTTCACCAGGAGCAGGATCTCCCTGCTTTTCATGATGGTGCCGATTCCCATGGTAACGGCATGGGTCGGCACTTCATCCGGGGAGCCGAAATACCGGCTGTTGGCCTCTCTCGTCGTTTCAGCCAGTTGAACCACGTGAGTGAGCGAGTCAAACGGGGTTCCCGGTTCATTAAAACCGATATGACCGTTTAGGCCAATGCCCAGGATCTGAATGTCAATCCCGCCTTCCGCTTCGATCAGCGTCTCATAACGCCTGCACTCCGCTTCCAGATCTGCGGACATCCCGTTGGGAAGATAGGTTTTCTCCTTGGGAATGTCAATATGCTCAAACAGGTTTTTGTTCATGTAATAGTGGTAGCTGCTCGGATGTTCAGGAGACAGACCCACATATTCATCCAAATTAAAGGTGGTTACATGGCGGTAACTGGTTCCGTTTTTGCGATGATCCTCAATCAGTTCCCGGTAAACTCCTGTCGGAGTGCCGCCTGTGGCCAGTCCCAGCTTGATGTTGCGCGCCCTTTTCACTTTCCCGATGATCCGTTCAGCCGCCATCCGGCACAGTTCCTGATAGTCTTTGGCTTTAACCAGTTGCATCGCGGACTCCCTTTCGATCGTAGGCAACTTTGCCGGAGCACAGGGTCAGTTCCACTTCCCACTCGTCGTCAATCACGACCAGATCGGCGTCTTTGCCCACGGCAATACTCCCTTTCCGGTCAAATAAACCGAGTTCTTTGGCAGCATTGGACGAACACATCCGGATAAGCTGGGGGATGGAGCACCGGGTAAACTCTCTCATATTTTTGATCGCATCCTTCATTTTTAAAATGCTTCCCGCCAGCGTACCGTCCGCTAATCTCGCATCCTGCTCCGTCACATACACGGTTTGCCCGCCCAACTCGTACGTTCCTCTTTTCAGACATTTGGCCCGCATGGAATCGGTGATCAGGATCATCCGTTCACTTGTGATCTGATCAAAGGCGATTTTCACCATCTCCGGCCGGCTGTGAATACCGTCGGCGATCAGCTCGACCATCAGTTCTTCGCGCAGAAATGCGGCTCCGACAACTCCCGGATCACGGTGATGCAACCCGCGCATTCCGTTATACAGATGGGTCACATGCGATGCCCCTGCCCGGATGGCTTCCACGCACTCATCATAAGTGGCATCCGAATGACCGATGGAAGCGATCACACCTGTCTCGCGAAGGTATTTCGCCAATTCGAGCCCTCCCTCTTCTTCGGGAGCCAGGGTGACCAGCTTGATATGGCCGCCCGCAATGGATTGCCAGTGTTGAAAGAGTTCCACACTGGGGTGAATGATGTATTCAAGAGGCTGAGCTCCTGACCGTTTGGGCGACAAAAACGGCCCCTCGAGATGAATGCCGGCGCACTCCGCTTTTCCGGGGGCTTGATGATGGGCGATGTAATCGGCGGCATTGGCAAGTGCCCGTTCAATCGATGGTTGGCTCTGCGTGATCGTGGTTGCCAAAAAGCAGGTCGTACCCTCTCTCGGCAGTGCAGTTGCCATTTGATCCAGCGCGCGGGTGGTGGCATCCATCGTATCCGCCCCGTCAACTCCGTGAATGTGGACATCGATCATTCCCGGGATAATCTTGGATCCTTCCGGAAGTGGAACGACGGTATACCCGGTCGTGTCGGTCAATTCACTCACCGAGCCGATCCCGGCAATTTTCCCGCCGGCAATCTTTATATAACCATCAGCGATTTCGTTCGTCTCTGTAAAAACCGTTCCATTCATCAGAATGATGGGCTCCATCTCAAACATGGTCTCGCCTCCATGGGAAGGTTGCTTTCTAATTGTAGTTTATCGCTTATAAAGTATAGTTGTCTATACCAATTTGATTGAATGATAAATGGAGTTTCCCCGGCAGCACCCGTACGTTCGGGCATCAACCGGTTCCGGACTCAGACAGGAGGACCCCTCAATTTCCATAAAAAAAAGCGATATCAGGCACCGGTTCCATGCTGACATCGCTTGAGTGATTCCTGGCGAAGCTTTTTTAACTTTTTCTCAACTGCATTTTACCCACATCGCTTGATAAGGTTTAAGAACGATCTGCTTATCAACCCTTTGGTTGCTGATGAGATCCCGGCCGGTGTATTCCATCCGGAAATGAACGGTTTCATCGGAAACATTGATGAGGGCCGCGATCTGCTCGCCTGTTTCTTCATTGGTTCTGAGAATGGAAAAGACGCGGTCATCCAGGAAGAGGACCTCTTGTTTGGCCCGGGGGCTGAAAGCCGACTGTTGTCTTCTCAGCCTGATCAACTCACTCAACTGATGAAAAATCTGTTTGCGTACCGGATTGGCCTCAAGCTCCGCAACCAACACATCTTTGTCCAGTTTTTCGCGGTTAATGCGCCGATTGATCCCGGATCTCACCATTCCTTGGGTATCATTGCGGGAGCCGAGCAGACTGTGGATATAAATCCCCGGTACTCCGACGACCGACAGCAGAATGGCATGGGCAGCCAAAAAGCGCTTCACCCGAAGTTCATCCGATTCGTCCGGATGCGTCAAAGCATCGAGATAGGTAATATTCAGCTCATAAGGGCTCCTCGTTCCGTCCCCGTTATCCTTGTATGAAACGCGTCCTCCGTGCTGCAGGGCCTTGTCCACCATCCACTGCTTCTCCGCTTCGGATAAGATCCCTTCGACCGGCCTCACGCCGATCCCGTCATGGGAAGCCAAAAAGTTGAAAAAGGTCGTGTTGGGAGTGGTCGGTTCCAGGCTGGCAGCCCACTCCAGCAGCTTGCGGGCATTTTTTGCATGAAAGGAAAACAGGGTCAGCGGCGGTAACGGGAATTGGTATACCATATGTGCTTCATCATAACCATTGCCGAAGTAGCTGATATTATCCTGATGCGGAACATTGGTTTCGGTGATGATGATGGTTCCCGGTGCGGCAATGTCCAGTGCATCCCGCATCAGTTTGACCAGAGCATGAGTCTCTTCCAGGTGCATGCAAGGGGTCCCTGATTTTTTCCAGGCAAACCCGATGGCATCCAGCCGGATCAACCGTGCGCCATTGTGGGCATACATCAGCAATATATCCAAGATTTCCAGCAATACTGCAGGATTTTTATAGTTAAGATCAATCTGGTCTTCGCTGAAGGTTGTCCAAATATATTTGAGGCCGTTCTTCGTCTCAAACGGGGTCAGAAGCGGCAAGGCGCGCGGCCGGATAACCATGCTGGTATCTTCATCGGGATCCGCTTCCAAAAAAAAGTCGGCATATTTTGGTTCACCTCCTAAATATCCTTGAAACCACTCACTGCTCCGGGAAATATGATTTACCACCGCATCAAACATCAAATCGTAATCTTCGGCCAAATCACGGACATCGGACCAGTCGCCCAAATCGGGATTAACTTTCCGGTAATCGACGACCGAGAAACCATCGTCGGAAGTATACGGATAAAACGGAAGGATATGAACGGCAGTAATCGTCTCTTTTGCATATTGATTTAAAAATTCACGCAGGGTCTGCAGCGGAATTTTGTCTTTGCATCTGATCGAGTCGCCATAGGTGATCAAGATGACATCGTTTTCCGTTACCCACGGTTTGGGCGTACAACGCCGAGCCGCATATTTTTCCAGCAATGATTCGATGCCGGCGAACACTTCGGCGCTTTTTTCCCCATACAGCAATTGAAGTTTGTGCAGCATCTTCTGCTTCTTTTCCTCATTCACGATTTGCATGCTCCTGATTCCTCCGATTTGACATGTAACAGCCGGATCGTATTCTCCACGGTGCGCAGAAGATTTTCCGCTCCGCGGGCCAATGCTTCATCCAACGTACAGGGCTTGGAGATAATGCTGTGAACGGACAGCAAGCCTTGTTCATACAATCGTTCATATCCGGGCAAGACACTGCCGGCAAAAGCGATGACCGGGACATTTGCCTTTCTCGCGCGCTTGACGATTCCGGCGATCACCTTTCCGTCCGGGGTCTGGTCATCGATCTTCCCTTCCCCTGTCAGCACATAATCGGCTCCGGTAAGTTTGTCTTCAAAGGAGAGGACATCCAACACCAGATCGATGCCCGGAACCAATTGGCCGCCGCACAATAACAAAGCAGCTCCCAGACCGCCCGCGGCGCCCGCTCCCGGAACATGGTGCAGGGAGACTCCTGTCTGCTTCCGCACAATATCCGCAAAATGTGTCAAATTGGCCTCCAATTGGCTCACCATTTCCGGAGTGGCTCCTTTTTGCGGCCCGAACACATGACTCGCCCCCCGGGGGCCCACCAGCGGATTGCTGACGTCACAGGCGATCTGAATGGTGATTTGCCGGAGACGGGGATCCAGACTGCTGAGATCGATCCGGGAGACCTCACCCAGACTGCCTCCGCCAAATGCGACCGGTTTATGGTTCGCATCGTACAACTTGGCTCCCAGGGCCTGCAGCATGCCGGCCCCGCCATCATTCGTCGCGCTGCCGCCTATGGTGACAATGAGCTTTTCAATGCAATGGTCCAATGCAGCCTTGATGAGCTCACCCGTTCCATAGGAGGTGGTCAGAAGGGGGTTCCGTCTGGCCGGCGGGACGAGCTGGAGGCCGCTCGCCTGAGCCATCTCCACCACCGCTGTCCGGCCATCTCCCAAAATGGAATACCTGGCCGGAACCGGATCGCCGAGCGGACCCGTCACCCGGGTTTCAACCATTGTTCCCCCGGTGGCATAAGTGAGAACGTCCAGCGTTCCCTCCCCGCCGTCTGCCACTGGCAGGAGCAGGGTGTCCGCATCGGGGAATACGCGATGGACAGCCTCTTTCATCACCAGCGCCGCTTCTTTGGCCGTCATACACTCTTTAAAAGAATCAGGTGCCAGCAGAAATTTCATTATCCTTCCCAACCCTCTCATTTCTTTCAACGGAACATGATCATCATGCCCCGTTCCCGATGAAATGGCCCTTCATTCCCTTTCCTCTTCACCCGCTTGCCGGAGACAGGATTGGATGTATTTTACTGATTTCCGGTAGGCCTCTTCTGCCGGCTCACCCAGCACCCGGCATTCAAAAGCCATGTAACCGGCGTAGCCGATCTCATGCAGCACTTTAAAACCGGAAACGAAATCAAGGTGGCCATCGCCTGGCTGATAGCGATGGCTGTCCGCCAGATGGATGTGCCCGATATATTGTTGAGCCGCCCGCAAGCTCGCCTCCACGCTCGCTTCCTCGATATTCATATGGAAAAAGTCGGCGGTCACTTTTACATTGGAGAAATTCCCTTCCTCAATCAGGCTGACTGCATCGGACAGCTTATTCAGCATATGGTCCTCATAGCGGTTGAGCGGCTCCAAATACAAATAAGTTCCTGTCTCTTGTGCCGTCCGGTTGAGTTGAGCCAGTGAATCCAACAAAATCCGGCGATCCTCTTCTTCCGAGCGCGGCGGAACCAGGGGAGGCAGTCTCCTGGAAAACATTCCCCACGCTGCGGGGACAATGATCCCCTGTCCGGCGATTTCGGCCACATGTTTTAAAATCTCGCTGATATCGGCAATGGCCTGCCGGCGTTTCTCCCGATCAAAATCCCCAATCCACCCGCGGTATCCGCCGCAAGCCGTACAGACAGGCACACCGGTCTCTCTGATGGCCTGTTTGATTTCCGCAAAGCGCTCGATCAAGACTTTTCCATCCACTTCAAATGCCGCAAATCCCATGGACTTCACGAACTGCAGTTTTTCGGCAAACTGATCCGGGAAAAACGGCTTGTCCTGCGTAGCCAATCTCATTCCATTCACCTCATCCGCTTCGGGGCTTATTCTGAATCAAAGGCTACTCCCAATTTAATGCTTAATTCCGGATGCCTGTCCACGTACTCCATGTAGGCCTCCGCCGATTTTTCAAACGGAACCACCGGGGACACAATCTCTTCGCAATCAATCAGCCCGGAACGGAGCATTTCCCAGCAAACATCCTCGATGCGCCGCCGGTTCCAGCGCGGATAGTCCGGATTGGGTTCGCTGGCGGCGCGGGAGAACACGATTTTGGCGTTATTGAAATGGGCTTCCCGCCCGAGATTCAGGCCGCCTGTAAACTCCCGGGCCCAGCCGACGTATGCGATGGTTCCGCCGTAAGCCAGGCCGCGCAAAGAAGCCTGCAGTGCATGGACGTTGGCGCTGGTTTCAATGATGACATCCACCCCTGTTTTGCCGGTCGCCTTTTTCAACTCCAACCCCACGTCCTGGGTGAGCGGGTCGAACGCTTCATCCGCCCCCGCCTTGAGGGCGACTTCCCGCCGGACTTCAATCGGGTCCACTACCGCCACATAACTGGCCCCGCATTTTTTGGCGATTTGCGCGGCAATTTGCCCGATCGCGCCTAAGCCGATGATCGCGACCCGGTCGCCCGGGCGCATATGCGAATCGCGAATGCCCCCCAGGGCAAATTGGGCCGGGTCATAGCAAACAGCGTTTTTCCACGACATGCCCGGCGGCACTTTACGCAACCGGTAATTGTCAACCGCATTTACGATCTGTGTCTCACGAATGCCGCCGTAGCTGCACACCATCTCTCCTGCTTGGAAATCCGTCACTTCAGAGCCTGCTTCGGTGATGACCCCAACCCATTGATTGCCCAAATTCCATTCGCCAAACTTCACTCCTTGGGGCTCGCCCGGTGACCGGGGGAGAAACAGTTGCCACTCTGCATCATACTGTTCGTTCAAAAAGGGGGTTTCTCCCCGGAAATCGGCCAATTCGGAACCGTGTTTCGGAGATGCGTATTTCACTTGGACCCGTACCTCATGAGGCATGATTTCTCTGTCCTCATAAGGAAGATGTTCCGCTTTTCCGGGAGCCACTGCGACTAGCTGTTTAACCATCATTCATTCCTCCATGTGTCGTTAACCTTTTACTCCGCCGTCTGTGAGTCCCCCGACAAAATATTTTTCCATCATGCTGAACAGGAGCACCACGGGAACGGCAGTCAACAGGGATGCCGCCATCATCCTTCCCCACACATAATGTTTGGTATGGAACAGATGACTCAGCCCGATCGGCAGCGTCATATTCTCTTCAGACGTTATAAAAACCGAAGCGAACAGATAATCATTCCATGCGATCATAAACACATAGATAAATACCGAGGCTATGGCCGGAAGCGAAAGCGGGATCACAATCTTGTAAATCACCTGAAGCCGGTTTAACCCGTCCATCATCGCCGCTTCTTCCAGCGACTCTGGAATCGTGCGGAAATAGTTTCCCAGCATATAGAGCGACACCGGCATCGTCAGCACCAGATACGTAATGATAAGCGAGATTTTGGTATCATACAGGTTTGCCGCAGTGATCATCTGATACAGCGGAACCACCAGCAAAACTCCCGAAAACATATAGATCAGCATGACGCCCTTTTGAAACCATCCCCGTCCTTTATACTCGAGCCTCGCAAAACTGTAAGCTCCCAAAGTCCCGACCACCACAGAAAGGAGCGCGGTAGCAAAGGAGATCTGAAAGCTGTTGAAAAAATAAGTCCAAAACGGAAATACCTTTGGATTTAAGACATCCATAAAATGCTCGAGTGTCGGGTTGGCGGGAATCAGATTCGGCGTCGTCGATAACGCTTCCTCATTGGACTTCAGGGCCGTACTCAGCATGACCAAAAACGGGAATACCGTCGTGACAACCGTCAGCGTGACCAAACAGTACAAAATGATCCGGTTCAGCGTTTTGTTTTTCGTCACCATTTGAGCACCTTCCTTACAGCGGTGAGCACAAATACCATCACCAATACGAATAAGGTTACGGTAATGGCTGCCGCCAGCCCGTGGTTAAACGTGGAAAAAGCGGTTTCATAGGAGTATACGCTTATTACGGGCACTTCTTTGGTTAGCAGATAAATTTCATCAAACTTATAGAAGTTCCAGACAAAACGCAAGATGACCACAGAGCCCAGCACAAATTGCAGCTCCGGCAGCGTCACAAACCGAAATTTGTGCCAGATTCCCGCTCCGTCCATCTCCGCCGCCTCATAGATCGAGGGGTCAATGGATTGGAGCTTGGCCAGGATCATCATGAAAGAAAACGGAAAAAGATGCCAGATATCAAACAGAATCACCAGCCACAGCGCCGCATTCGGGGAATCCAGCCAATCGACATGCTGCTTTAACACCCCCAACTGTTCGACGAGCGTATAATTGACCATACCATATACCGGATTAAATAAATATTGCCAAACAAATACCAGCGAGATGACCGGGGCCACATACGGCAGCAAGATGACGGACCGGAAGAAGCGCCGCCCTTTGATCGGCTGATTCAGGAGAAGAGCGGCCACCAGACCCAAGATGGTGGCTCCGGCCACGGTCACGATCGTATAGATCAAGGTAATGGAAATGGAATGCCAAAACCCCTCATCCTTCAGCAAGGATGCGTAGTTTCTCAAACCGATGAACAGATCCGGCCGGTTGGGATTGATCGACACTTTATGAAAACTTAGCCAAATATTATAGAGCACCGGATAAATAATCACCACAGCGATCAGCAAAAACGCCGGAGTGATCAACAGGTATCCCAGTCGCGCCTCTTTGGCTTTTAAGGAACTTCTCTTTCGGCTACTCTCGTTCAACACCGCATGATTCTGCATGTTTTCACTCCCTTGCTCTGCCCCTTACTCCTCTGCCGTTTCTTTCATTTTCTGTTGTGCAGTGCCGGCAACCGCTTCGGGCTTCTTGTTGTGCTCGGTCATGTTGTAGATCGCCTCGCCGATGATGAATTGCGCGGAGATATCGCCCATTTGCGGATAAACTTTTCCGTCCTGGAATCCGAACTTCTGTAATGTCTCCAGTCCGGAAGCGATCGCGACCGCCGTATCCCCGTATTTCTTCAATACTTCGTTATTCAGATAAGCCGGGTCTTTGGCGATCGATTTTCGGGTCGGATTGGCTCCCCCCGGGGACATGTGCAGGTACCGGATATAGTTTTCCTTTTGCATCAGAAAGAGCACAAACTTCTTGGCTGCTTCACGCTCCGGTTTGCTGATGGTATTGGCGATGGAAAGCGAGGTGATCTCACCGAACGTTGCTTTTTGTTTCCGCGTGGGAATGGCAAATCCGGTCTCTTTGACCAGCTGATCGTTCTCTGCCAGATCGCCCATAATGTAGGAAGAGTACATCACCATGGGAGCGCGGCCCGATAAATACAGCTCGCGCGCCTCACGCCAGCTTTCCGCACCCGGCGGAGTATATTTGGCCAACTCCTGATAGTACCGGAGCGTCTCCACCATTTCCGGGGTGTTAAAGCGAACTTTCCCGTTTGTATCAAAGATGGCAGCCTGATTGGAAAGGGCAAACTGGCTGAAAGTCTGTTCGGTAAAATCATCTTTGGCGGTTCCGATCACAATCCCGTACCGCTTGTGTTTGGGATCGTGAAACGCCTTGGCGGCCTTCAGAATGTTTTCCCATGTCTCCGGCGGTTCCAGGCCCTTTTCTTTAAATAAGGTTTTGTTGTACCAGATCCCCTGCACCCAGCCGTTGATCGGCACACCGTAATATCCCTTGCCATCGGGCTTTTTCAATTTTTCTAAAGCTCCGGTGAAAAAATCATCCATTCCCAGTTGCCGGATGATCTCTTCATGCATGACTGTATCGCTGGCTTCTTCAGATCCCAAAAACAACATATTGGAAATCCCGCCCTCAATGATCGCCGGCAAACGGTTTGCCCCGAGCGCTGCCGGAATTTTGCTTGCAAAATCCTCTTCGGGAACGGGAACTTGCTCTACGTGAATGCCCGGATTTTCCGCTTCAAACTCTTTGATCAGCTGTTTGAGAACGGCGACCCGCTCTTCTTCTGTCTGTGTATGCCAATACTGAATGGTAATTCCGTCGCCGCTTTTTTCAGTACCCGAACTGCAGGCTGTCAGCACAAAAAGCGATGATAAGCAAATAGCGACCCATCGAGCGAGCTTCTTCACGAATCTTCCCCCTCCTGCCGAAAACGTTTTTGGAGCACGGCCGTGGATTGCCTGATGATCAGCTGGCTCGGCAATGTGACGGGCGTTGGCTGATAATCGGGATTCTCGATTATATTCAGCAGCATGCGTGCCGCCTCACTCCCCAGTTGATATTTATCCTGCCTGACCGTCGTCAGCCTTGGCTCGAAGAATTCCGCTTCCTTTATATCGTCAAACCCGACCACGGAGATATCATCAGGCACGCGTTTGCCCAGATCCCGAAGCGTTTTGATGACGGAAAACGCCATTTCATCACTGGCGGCAAAAAAAGCGGTAATGTCCGGCTTGTTTGCCATCAATTCACGGGTTCCAAGAGCCGCTTTTTCCTTGGAAAAATAGCCCAGCCGAATGAGTGTCGGGTCAAATCCGATTCTATTTTCCATCAATGTATCCTGATATCCGCGCAGCCGGTCGTAGCTGGTCTTGCTGATTTCGTCTCCACCGATAAAAGCGATCCGCCGGTGTCCCAAATCAATCAAGTGTTGCACTGCCAGTTTGGCCCCGGCATAGTTATCCGACTCCACATAAGCCGTTTTTTCACCTATGAGCGGAATATCGATCGCGATGCAGGGAATGCCGCTGTTTTGCAGCTCAACGAGCGGCTCCGTCCGCCGTTTTCCTTCTCCGGTCAACAGCAAAACCACACCGTCTACGCTTCGTTCTCTGCAAAGCGTCGTATAAGTGGCGCGCTCTTTGTTTTTATTGGTAAATACCAGCAGATCATATCCGGCATTGCCCGCCACCTCCCGCACCGCTGATATCACATCGAGGAAGAACGGGTGATCAAAACCCGAGTTCATCTTGTTTCCAAAAAAAACCCCGATGGTGTATGTCTTTTTCTGCACCAGGCTTCTTGCCACTGCATTCGGAAAGTAATTGAGTTCCTTGGCGATTTGCAGGATCTTTTCTTTTGTCTGCGGATTGACATCGGGATAATTATTTAAAGTTCTGGAAACTGTGGATACGGAAACTCCCGCTCTTTGCGCGATTTCTTTGATTGTTGCCATGAATGCTCTCTCCCCCCTTTGCTTCAACTTTTCCAAAAACGTTTTTGGTTGCGCTTTCATTTTATCAAACCGATCTGGATCTTGTCTACGGAAAAGTTTCCGGGATTTCAGACAGCAAGATCAGCTACGGGACAAGGGTTTCCCCATCACGAAATCGTTGTTCCGGACTACTCTTTTTATTCTGAGCCATCGGTTCAGCCGTTCCGAAACGGAAGATTTACCGAAAGCGTTTTTGAAGTTCATTTAAGAAGAATTGCCCGGTTTCGTCAGGGTTGATCAGCGAATTATCCTTGCGTCCTGTCTGAACGAATCCTCCGTTCCCCGGGTATGACAGGAGAAGCACCCAAAAAAACGCCCTCCTCTGAACAACGAGTCAGAGTTGGGCGTTTTTACCGGCTGACACCGCGAAAGTCGGTGTATACGCGATACGCACGGCGGATTTCTTCTTTCATCCACTCGGGAAATTCACTTTCATTCAGGTCGTCCATATGTACCCAGTAATATTTTTCATGTTCCGGGCTGAGAACGAGCTCTCCCGTTGGCTGGTCACAGGCGAATTTGATAATAATGAGGTGTTTTTCTTCCTGGATCTCATCATAGATATAGGCGGGCGCGACCACTTTTACCTGCAAACCCGTCTCTTCCATCACTTCACGCGCGAGCGCATCCATCAGCGGCTCCGAAGGTTCCAGGCCTCCTCCGGGAAAATCCCAGCCGTGAGTATCTTTGGCGCTGCGCTCTTCTTCTGACTTCCGCAAAATCAGGACACGATCTTGATTGAAGATGATCGCTTTGGCGGCAATTTTATATGGTTTGCTCATCTTACCTCCTGGTCTAATCGAAAAAAGGTTGAAGAAGCGGAAGCGATCAGCTTCTCCCGTTCATCCGTCACTTTGGTTTCCATCACAATGATCGTCTTTCCCCGTTTCACGATCTTTGTCTCAGCCGTGAGCCAACCATCCACACCCGGCGCGAGGAAGTTCACGGTCAGCTCGAGGGTGACGACTTTCACATCCGGACCCAGCGCCTGGAAGACCGTGGCCCCCATCGCCGTATCAATAAAGGTGGCGGTGATTCCGCCATGCAAAATCTTAAAGCGGTTTTTCAATTCATCCGTGATCAACATGCGATGAACGTAAACATCCTTCTTCTCATTGTAACCCACCGGCTGAAAGTTCATCAGCTCTTCGATATAAGCGAGAGGACTGACACGGGTACGCTTCAGCGCCTGGACCAACTTGTGGATCGTTTGGGCTTCGGTTTCATTCAGATCAGCCAGTTCTTTGTACAATCCTTCCAGTGTCATGTTACCTGTTTCCTGCCTTATCTTCTGAATTCGTCACTCATATTATATATTAGCGAATAGAGAATTTTATAGCAACTTGCCTGGGCGTGACCGCAGTCAAGGGAACTTCACGGATGAGGAACACGCAACGAGTCACCAAGGGTAATATATGTAAATTATTAATTTCATTAAAAAAATATTTGATCAAACTTAAGAAGAGTTCTTTTACATCCCTGCCAGAATCACCTTCAGTCTCGTATCCCCTTTTAAAACCAGCCAAGCTTTTACTTTATTTTAAAAAAAGAGGTTTACCTGTCGGAAAATGAGGTTATATAAATAAACAAGTTATAGATAGAGGAGGGAAAAGAGTGAAGAAATGCTTTATTTTGCTTTTTTGCCTGATTTTGCCTTTGAGCCTCACCTCCTGCTCAAACGGAGAAGAAGCGGAAAAAGGTGAAATCGTCATTTCAGGCAAAGATTGGACCGAACAATGGATATTGGCTCATCTTCTGGCCGAATATCTGAAAGCCAACACCGATCTGAAAGTCCGTGTCAGGGAAGGACTCGGTACGGAGGCGATTTTGACGGAGGCGTTAAAGTCAGGCGATATTGACATGTATGTGGAATATACCGGCACCGGCTATCTGGCTATCCTCAAACAGACCTACCAGCCGGGAATGAGCCCCAAAACCATCTACGAGCGGACGAAACAGGGATATGAAAAAAACTTTCGTCTCATCTGGCTGAAACCGCTCGGATTTTATAACAATTATGCGATGTCCGTGCGCAAGGAGACAGCGAAAAAGCTCGGTGTCACCAAGCTATCGGAATTAAAAGGGAAAGCTTCTTCTTTAACGATGGGTGCTCCTTCTGTCTTTTACGAACGCACAGACGGGTATAACGGAATGACAAAAACGTATGGTTTCTCGTTTGGGAAGAAGCTTTCTCTTGATGAAGACCTGATGTACGAAGCAGTCAATAACGGCGATGTGGATATCATTACCGGTTTTTCTACAGACCCCCGAATCAAACAGTACGATTTGGCCGTACTCGAAGACGATAAAAAATTCTTCCCGCCTTATGATGCCGTTCCGGTCATCCGGGAAGCCGTCCTCAAAGCAAACCCCGGCTTAAAAGAAAAGCTGAATGCCCTTGCCGGAAAAATCTCTACAGATGAGATGATGGCGATGAATGCCGAAGTAAATCTCAAAAAGAAACGGCCCCAGGAAGTGGCCAGATCGTTTTTGAAGAAAAAAGGATTAATTCCGTAACTCCATTATATGGAATATTTCGATTTCTTCAGGGTGAAATCCATCTGATTCCACACGTCGATCAAAAAAATGAATAAGAGGGGATAGGATTGATTCGATTTGAACATGTATCCAAGGAATATAAAGACGGTACGGTTGCAGTGAAGGACTTGAATCTGGAGGTCCGCCGTGGGGAGCTGTTAACCCTGATCGGCCCGAGCGGATGCGGAAAGACGACGACCATGCGCATGATCAACCGGCTGATCGAGCCAACCAGCGGAACGATTACCATTGACGGCGAAGACATCTCCGAGGCTGACCCGGTTGAATTAAGGCGGAACATTGGGTATGTCATTCAACAAATCGGCCTGTTTCCCCATATGACCATCGGGCAAAATATCGCGCTGGTGCCCAAATTGAAAAAATGGAAACCCGACCAATATGAAAAACGGGTAGATGAATTGCTGGATCTGGTCGGTCTGGACCCGTCCGTCTTTAAAAAGCGGTATCCCGGAGAACTGAGCGGGGGGCAGCAGCAACGGGTAGGCGTGATCCGGGCGTTGGCCGCGGAACCGGATATCATCCTGATGGACGAGCCGTTCAGCGCCCTCGATCCGATCAGCCGGGAACAGTTACAGGACGATATCGTCCACCTGCAGGAAAAAATCCAAAAAACCATTGTGTTTGTCACCCATGATATGAATGAAGCGACCAAAATCGCATCCCGCATCGCGATTATGAATGAGGGGGAGCTCATCCAGATGGATACTCCGGATAAACTGCTCCGCCATCCGGCCAATGAGTTTGTGCGCAATTTTATCGGCGAGGATCGGCTGTCACCATCGACGCCGACGGTGATCGATTTGATGCATACCTCTGTGGCAACCTCTTCGCCCCGACGCGGACTGGCCGAAGCTCTTCGTCTGATGAAAGCCAAAAAAGTGGACAGCTTGTTGGTGACTGATCAGCAAAATCATTTACTGGGTGTGGTCACCCTGGAAAAAGTGGCCGAACATTATCGGGATGAAGAAAAAACCATTGCCCATCTCCTGGACCGGGATATCAAAACCCTCCAGCCGTCTGACAGCGTCAGCACTGTTGCGGAAATTTTCCACGAGAGCCAAATCAGAGCCGTCCCGGTTGTCGATGAGGAACACAAACTGATCGGGATCGTCACCCGGGCAAGCATGATGCGCGGTTTAGCCAACTGGAACAACGGAGTTTTGTAAAGGAGGGAATTTGTATGGAACTGCTGAAGACATTTATCGAGCGGAAAGAAGACATCTGGTATGCTTTTATCGACCACATCTACTTGTCTGCCGTATCCATCCTTTTCGCCATCGTCATCTCGGTCCCGTTAGGCATCTTGCTCACAAGGTACCGCAAAATCGCCGAGCCGATCATCGGTGTGGCCGCCGTCATCCAAACCATCCCCGGTCTGGCCCTGCTCGCTTTTATGCTTCCCCTGTTCGGAATCGGACAAGAACCGGCCATTATCGCGTTTACTCTGTACGCACTCCTTCCGGTTTTGCGAAACACGTACACAGGAATTTTAGGTGTAGATCCGTCGATGATTGATGCGGGAAAAGGGATGGGGATGACCTCCTGGCAAATCCTGTTCATGGTGGAACTTCCTCTGTCTCTGCCGGTCATCATGGCCGGAATCCGCACCGCTTCCGTTTTCACGATCGGACTTGCCGCACTGGCCGCCTTCATCGGCGGAGGAGGGTTAGGCGAGTTGATCGTCCGCGGAATGAGCATGAACGATGACAGCCTGATCATGGCAGGAGCGATTCCTGCCGCATTGTTGGCGATCCTGTTTGACCTTGCCTTCCGGCTTCTGGAACGGACCATGACGCCACGCGGACTAAAGGTCTAAAAAATCGCCTGCGGAGAACCTCCTGATAAGGCTCTCCGCAGGCGTCTTTTTCTGGCATCCACCATACACGGATCGTTTGACCCGTATCCGAAGCGGCCGCATCCAAGCGCGCCGGTTTGTTAAACAGATCTTCCTCATTTGAATTCTTTCGATGCCCCGCATTCACTCCCCGATCGAAAACCGCGTGTGACGAAAAATACTTAGCTCTGTCGTTTTGGGGCAGCGGTCGTGTGAATCGTTGCCTAGTCCTAGGAGTACATTTCTTTTTTCGCGTTCAGATGGGGAGTTTCATTGATCCCCAGCAACTTCCATCCCGCTTCTTTTTCATAACTCAGCCGGGTCATGCTGGTATTGTGGAGCCTTGTTTTTCCGATGCCGTATTCTCCGCCGGTCAGGACGTGTAAGACGGCATTGATGCACATCCCGTGCGCGACGATATAAATATGTTCTCCCTGATGCTTTTCCACCAATGCCTCCACGCCTCCGAGCATGCGCTTTTTCAATTGCTCGACCGGCTCAATCCCGTAAGCTCCTCCCGTGAACCGAATCTGTTCCCAATCGGGGTATTTTTCCTTTATTTCGGACAGGGTTAACCCCTCCCATTCACCAGCGCTGCGCTCCCTGAACTCAGGAGTTGCCCGAACCGCAAGTCCGTGCTTGGCGGCAATCAGCTCGGCCGTTTGCCGTGCGCGCTTTAAGTCGCTGGAATAAATGGCGGAAATGGTGTGATCCTTCAAATATTCGGCCAGGAACTTCGCTTGTTCCACACCCGTTTCACTGAGCGGGATATCTGTCTGTCCTTGAAAGCGGATCTCTTTATTCCAATCGGTTTCGCCGTGTCGAATAAAGCAAACGTAAGTCATCATCGGTTTCATCTCTCCCGTTTCAACCAAAGTGACCATTCGGCCCATTCCGGATTCCTTCAAAAGTCCGGATGCGTTCATCTGCCTTCAATGATTAACTGAATGGTATTATACATCGGACCCTGAGACGATCTCATTTACAGATCTATGTGGCTACCCATTAGAAAAAAACCATTTGCCAAGAAAGACAAATGGTTTGAAACACATCTTTTTATTCCTTGACCGCGCCTGCCGTAATACCCGAAATGATCCTGCGCTGGAATATGAGCACCATGATGACGAGGGGAATCGTTACGATGACGGAAGCCGCAGCAATCTCTCCCCAGGGGATCGTATACTGTCCCTGGAATAAAGCAATGCCTACCGGAACAGTTTTTAAATTTTCTTCCGTGTTAATGGTCAGCGAGAACAAAAACTCATTCCAGGCAGCGATAAAGACAAGGATCGCCGTTGTAAACGTCCCGGGCATGGCCAGGGGCAAGAACACCTTGCGAAACGTTTGCATCACGCTGGCTCCGTCGATCTTTGCCGCTTCTTCGAGATCGGACGGAATTTTGCGGTAAAAAGTGGTCAGGTTCCAGATGGCCAGCGGAAGCGCGAACGTCGTATACGGAATGATGAGCCCCAGATAACTGTTGGTCAGATCGACCGATTGCAGGAACATAAAGATCGGGGCGATCGTGGCAATCTGCGGGAACATGGAAACAGCCAGCACAATTCCCAAAATGAACGTTTTTCCTTTAAAATTCAAGCGGGCGATGGCAAAGGCCGCAAACGACGCCACCACGATGCAGTAGAGAGTCGTCAGGGTGGACACGACCATGCTGTTCCACATATAGGTTAAAAAAGGCCGTTGTGTAAAGACGCGTTCATAGTTTTCCAGAGACGGGTTTTGGGTGATAAAGTGAAAAGCTTTCTCCCCAAACAACTCGGATGGAGGTTTAATCGAAGCGATAAATTGCCAGAAGAACGGGAACATGATGACAACTAAAAATCCTGCGAGCAAAATGTAGAAGACGGGTCCGGTTCGCTTTTGCATTCAGCTTCCCTCCTTTACCTTTCGCGGCTGTCGCTGACCAGGTCCGCACCCAGCAACTTCACGAAGATGATGCTGATGATGGCCACACAGATAAAGACAATCACCGAGAGTGCAGAGCCTTCGCCGAAATTCATCTGAGCAAACATGGTTTTATAAGCATAGATGGAGATCGTTTCCGTCGAGTTGGCGGGTCCGCCCCCGGTCAACACATAGATGAGGTCAAAAACGCGGAAAGCATCCAGCGTGCGGAACAAGAGCGCCACCAAGATCGTCGATTTCAACAAAGGCAACGTTATCCGGAAAAATTGCTGTACTTTGGAAGCCCCGTCCACTTCCGCCGCTTCGTACAGAGAAGAGGGAATCGTCTGCAGTCCCGCCAGGAGGAGCAACGCCATAAAAGGTGTTGTTTTCCAAACATCGGCAAAAATAACAGCAAACATCGATCCCGCTTTCGTGGTTAACAACAATCCCATATCAGGAACAATACCAATCAGTTCAAAAAACTTGGCCATGATCCCATTTTGCCCGTCAAACATAAACTTCCACATCAATGCCGATACGACGGTGGGTATCGCCCAGGGGACCAAAACCGCTGCCCTCACCAAACCGCGGCCGACAAAATGCCGGTTGATGAGCAGTGCGATCAACAAGCCGAACACCAGCTCCAGAAAGACGGAGATGACGGTAAATACCAGGGTGTTATTTAATGAATCCCACAAACGCTGATTCTGAAGCAACTGAATGTAATAGTTTATGCCGATAAAGTTGGGCGAGATCAACGCCCCGTTCAAACCTCTGGCTAACCCCAGCGCGGTATCTTCCTTGAGCTGTTTTTGATCTGTCAGCTTTTGCAGCTGGGCCTGCACGAGAGTCAGTTGCTTTTTCACTTCTTCGCCCGTCTTTTGATCGAGAGAGGCAAACTTCAGGTCTTCGGGAACGGGTTCTCCTTCAAACAACAGCTCATCCACTTTTTCGTATTTGGCGGCAAAATCTTTGTTTGCATCCAAGCGGGCTTTCATCTCCTCCAATTGTTGGAGGATCGCTCCTACTTGTGCTTTCGTTTCGCCGTCCGCCTGATTGCTTGCTTCTTCCAAATTTTTG
Source organism: Lihuaxuella thermophila (assembly GCF_900110165.1). GTDB lineage: Bacteria > Bacillota > Bacilli > Thermoactinomycetales > Thermoactinomycetaceae > Lihuaxuella > Lihuaxuella thermophila. The sequence continues at coordinate 138,264 of NZ_FOCQ01000001.1, read as the reverse complement.
GTCAAGACCGGATAAATCTCGGCCACTTTTTCCACATCGACGCCGTGTTGGTAGTGAATCTTTGTTTTTGCCGGATTGTTCAACCGGACATCATGCAAACTGATCCAGAACGACCGGAGAACCGGCCAGATGGCTATGACCACGATGATCAGCAATGCGGGCAGCACCAACAAATATCCAATCTGTTTTTCCGACAAGCCTCGGTTTATCTGCTTCATCTTGTCACCACCTTGTTCGATAAAGAAGAGAGTCATAAGACCGATTGGCTTATGACCCTTTTATCATGTGCACCGGGTGAAGAACCCCGGATCAGCGTCACTTTTTGACGATCTCTTTCAACTGGGTCTCAATGTTTTTCAGCGTATCCTCAGCCGATTGTTTGCCGGTAATGGCTTTGGAAACCTCGATCTGAATCACTTCGGAGATTTTCGGATAAACCGGGGATACCGGTCTCGGAACCGCGGCGCTGATCCCGTTTACATAGTTCTTATCCGCAAACAGCGGGCTTGCTTTTTTCACTTCTTCATCATCGAAAGCCGGCAGGTAAGTGGGGGTGGATCCACCATAGACAGCGGAAATTTTTTGCCCTTCGGCACCTGTGGCAAACTTGATGAATTCCCAGGCTTCTTTTTTATGTTTGGAGTATTTGTTGATCCCCATCATCCATCCGCCGAGAGTGGCCGCTGATCCTTTATCCCCTGACGGCAACGGGGCCACGGCAACCTTGTCCACAATTTTGGATTGCTTTTGATCCTGGGCGAGAGCGTATTGATAAGGCCAGTTGCGGATCATCACCGATTGCCCTTCAATAAAAGCCGTGTGCGACTCCAACTCCGTGAACGTGCTGATATTGCTCGGCACAAAGTCGGATTTGGCAATTTCGATCATCTTGTTCAGACCTTTGACTGACTCGGGACTGTTGATCACCACATTGCCGTTTTCATCCAGGACTTTTCCCCCATACGCACTGATAAACTCCAGGAAGTTACAGACAAGACCTTCATATTGCTTGGCTTGCATGAGATAGCTATACTGGGTTTTCCCCTGGCTTTTCGCCTCTTTGGCTTTTTGGATCAGCTCATCCCATGTTTTGGGAGCCTCTGGCATTAAATCTTTGCGGTAAAACAGCAGGCCGGCATCGATAAATTTCGGCATGGCAAACTGTTGCCCGTCCACTTTCCCCGCTTCGACAGCACCCGGAATATAATCATTCAGATTGATCTTATCTTTTTCAATATAACGGTCCAGCGGCTGCAGATAACCGGCCTTGGCAAATTCAGCCGGCCAGATGACATCCAGATTAAATACGTCGATCTCGCTTGACTGGCTGCTGAACATCGTGACTAGCTGATCATGGTTTTGTCCTGTATCTGCCGGCATTTCCTTATATTTAATCTTAATGTTCGGGTGTTTTTTCTCAAACGCTTCGATCAGTTTTCTGGTTCCTTGGGTCACATCTTTACCGGTGGCATATACAATCTCCACTTTTTCCCCGCTATCGCCACTTCCTGCACTTGGTTCACCGCTGGAGCATGCGGTCAGCGAAAATGTCAAAGTGGCGGCCAATCCGGCGATGAAACCTTTTTTCCAGTTCTTCATTCTAGCACCTCCAGTAATCATGAGAGGAGAAATGGCAGCAAAATTACTTTTTGACGACCTCTTTCAACTGGGTCTCAATGTTTTTCAGCGCATCTTCAGCCGATTGTTTGCCGGTAATGGCTTTGGAAACCTCGATCTGAATCACTTCGGAGATTTTCGGATAAACCGGGGATACCGGTCTTGACACGGCTGCGCTAACTCCGTTTACAAAGTTTTTATCAGCGAACAAGGGGCTTGCTTTTTTCACTTCCTCCTCATCGTAAGCCGGCAGGTAAGTGGGGGCTTTTCCGCCGTGGACGGCTTGAATTTTTTGCCCTTCGGGGCCTGTGGCAAACTTGATGAATTCCCAGGCTTCTTTCTTATGCTTGGAGTATTTGTTGATCCCCATCATCCACCCGCCGAGAGTGGCCGCTGATCCTTTATCCCCTGCCGGCAGCGGGGCCACGGCAACCTTGTCCACAATTTTGGATTGCTTTTGATCCTGGGCAAGAGCATACTGATACGGCCAGTTCCGGACCATGACCGATTGCCCTTCAAGAAAAGCGGTATGAGAATGCTCCTCCATAAACGTGCTGATATTGCTCGGCACAAAGTCAGCGTTGGCAATTTCGATCATTTTGTTCAGACCTTTGACTGACTCGGGGCTGTTGATCACCACATTGCCGTTTTCATCCAGGACTTTTCCCCCATACGCGCTGATAAACTCCAGGAAGTTACAGACGAGTCCTTCATACTGCTTGGCTTGCATGAGATAGCCAAACTTGGTTTTTCCCTGGCTTTTCGCCTCTTTGGCTTTTTGGATCAACTCATCCCATGTTTTGGGCGGTTCCGGCATTAAATCTTTGCGGTAGAACAGCAGGCCCGCATCGACATACAGCGGCAAGGCGAATTGTTGTCCGTCCACTTTTCCTGCCTCAACCGCACCTGGAATGTAATCATTCAGATTGATCTTATCTTTTTCAATATAACGGTCCAGCGGTTGCAGATAACCGGCCTTGGCAAATTCAGCCGGCCAGATGACATCCAGATTAAATACATCGATCTCGCTCGACTGGCTGCTGAACATCGTCACCAACTGATCATGGTTCTGCCCGGTATCCGCTGGCATTTCCTTAAACTTAACTTTAATGTTCGGATGCTTTTTCTCAAACGCTTCGATAATTTTTTTGGATTCACCGGTCACATCTTTGCCACGAGCAAAGACGATCTCCACTTTTTCGCCGCCTTTGCCCCCTTCTGCGCTTTGTTCACCTCCCGTGGAGCAAGCGGCCAGCGAAAATGCCAAAGTGAGGGCCAATCCGGCTGCAAGACCTTTTCTCCAAAAGTTCATGCTATCGCCTCCTGCAATCGGCTAACCAGAATGGAAAGCAGAGAAGGTACCCGCGCTTTACACCCACCACATTTCAGACAACTCTTCATAAGGCAATACTTGCTTCAGGTTTTGCACCGCTTTCGTGAATCCTTCTTCTATAGATAAGAGCGCATCTTCATGCTCAATGCTGACAACATAATCGTAACCGACCAGGCGCAGGGCGCTTAAAATGTCCGCCCATTCTTTCAAGCCGTGTCCAAATCCGACGGTGCGGAACTGCCAGGCCCTTGTCTGCATGTTCTCATACGATTGCATATCGGTCAGACCGTACATATTGACATTATCCTGATCGATGGCCGTGTCTTTGGCGTGGAAATGATGAATCGCCCCTTGTTTGCCGAGGATTTTAATCGCCGCGACCGGATCGATTCCCTGCCACCAGAGATGGCTGGGGTCCAGGTTGGCTCCAATCACTTCTCCCACTGCTTCACGCAGGCGAAGAAGCGTATAAGGGGTATGCACCGAAAAACCCCCATGCAATTCCAGGCCGATTTTTACCCCGCGCTCTTGCGCGAATTTGCCGGCTTCTTTCCAGTACGGGATAATTTTCTCTTCCCATTGCCATTTCAGAATCTCCCGATATTCATTGGGCCACGGGGCAACCGGCCAGCTGGGAGCTTTGGCCCCTTCGTAGGCGCCGGGGGTTCCCGAGAAGGTATTGACCACCGGTACTTCCAGCTTCTCAGCCAGTTCAACTGTTTTCAGAAATGTACGATGGGACTCCTCGGCAAATTTCTTGTCAGGTGTCAGGGGGTTTCCGTGACAGCTCAGCGCACTGATGATCAAACCGCGATTTGTAACCGCTTTCTTAAATGCTTTAAGTTTGGCATCATCCTCCAACAGCTCGTCAGGATTGCAGTGAGCATTTCCCGGATAACATCCCGTTCCAATCTCAACGGCATCCAGCCCTGCCGCTTTTACATAATCCAGCATTTCCTCAAATTTCATCTTGCTGAATAATACGGTGAAAATTCCTAACTTCAACCGTCGTCCCCCCATAAAAAAATTGTAATCGATTACATTTTTCTTCATCTTTAGAATAATGGAGATGCGGATCAAAGGCAACACTTTTTTGCATAATCAGCCGAAGTTTTCGAATCCAATTCTTTCAAATCTTTCAAGTCATCTGCACGACTTGCCCGTTGCGTCCTTCCCGGCTAGGATATAATATAAACGACACTAAAAAGAATGGTTGAGGCAAAAGATCATGCGATTAAGAAGAAAACCCGAAGCAAAAAAGATTTTGTCTGAACATCCTCTCGTCGTGAAAGTGCCCGAAGAATATCGCGGAAAATGGAAAAGCCTGTTTGGCCGCCCCTGCCCCCTTTATGTCGAACTGGGAACGGGTAAAGGCCAATTTCTGGCTAAAGCCTCCGAGATTTACCCTGATATCAACTGGATCGGCGTCGAACGGATCGAAGAACCCCTTTTGCAAGCGGTAAGAAAAGGGGAAGCCACAGAGAACACAAACCTTCGCTATATCTGGATGGATGTCGAGAAATTAGCCGAAGTTTTCGCCGAAGAAGAGGTGGACCGCTTTTACCTCCATTTCAGCGATCCTTGGCCGAAAAAGAGGCATGCCAAAAGGCGCTTGACCCACCGCCGTTTCCTGGAAGTGTATAAAAAATTGCTGGCTCCGGACGGGGATCTCATCCTGAAAACGGACAGCACCATCCTGTTCGATTTTTCCCTGGAGGAGTTTGCGGAAGCAGGTTGGCAGATCATCGAGCAATCCAGGGATTTGCACCAAAGCCCCTATGCGGAAACCAATATCACGACCGAATATGAAGAAAAGTTTGCCTCCCGCGGAATGCCGATTTATTATGTGCGGGTAAAGCCGGAAAAACCTTCATGACTTCCCGACACCAACCTGGCATGAACAGAAATGGCAGGTGAAGGCCCGTATCGGCGAAAGCAGCCGTCGGGTCACCGTTCCGGGGGTTGGACGGTTCTTTTCCAAACCTTGACAACCTGAATGTTTCCCAGCGAACCATCCCGCCGGGGACGGTCCCGGGAAGACGCTATCATCGTTGACTTTTTCTCCAATAAAGATATAATAATAGTTTGTATGGCTCAAACTGCCTCCTAGGGGTATTTGAGGATAGCAAGCAAAGGATAGGTGAAGGGATCACCCTCACTGATTCGCCCTGTGAAGGTTCTTCACAGGTATCCGGTCTTTCGCCGCTATCCGGAAGACCCGGGTAAGACGAGCGGATCAGAAAACCCTGTCATTTGCGAAGACAAAAGCAAATGATGAAAGGAGCATCTTTCTATGGCACGTTACACTGGACCGCGTTGGAAACTGAGCCGTCGTCTGGGAATCTCTCTTTCCGGCACCGGTAAAGAGCTGGCTAAACGTCCTTATGCTCCCGGACAACACGGCCCCGGCCAACGCAAAAAGTTGAGCGAGTATGGCATGCAGCTTCAAGAAAAACAAAAACTGCGCCACATGTACGGAGTAAGCGAAAAACAATTCCGCAACCTGTTTGTGCGCGCAGGTAAAATGAAAGGAATCCACGGGGAAAACTTCATGAAACTCCTGGAGTCCCGCTTGGATAACCTGGTATACCGTTTAGGCTTTGCCCGTACTCGCGCACAAGCCCGCCAATTGGTGGTACATGGTCACATTACCGTGAACGGCAAAAAAGTAGACCGCCCATCTTATCAAGTCCAAGTGGGCGACGTCATCGGCTTGCGGGAAAAAAGCCGCAACCTGGATGTAATCAAAGAAGCTTTGGAAGACCGCGCTTATCTGCCGGAGTACCTCTCCTTTGATGAAAGCAAAATGGAAGGGACTTATACCCGTCTTCCCGAGCGCTCTGAGCTGCCTGCCGAAATTAACGAGACCATGATCGTAGAGTTCTACTCTCGTTAATCATAACGGTACAAAGAAAGGCATGGTGAACAGTTGTCACCATGCCTTTTCTCTTTGCCCCCATTTTTCCCCGGACAACCCATCACCGCATTCCCGCCACAGACCGGAATGATCACGCCTGCCTGTTTCTGTTAAAATATGAATATACGGAAATTTTCTGCCTCTATCTCTGCCCGATACTGTTCCTCATTTTTCTCCCGCCGATCCGAGTGTTCGATTGCGACACCAAACCATCAAAGGTCAGGTGATCCCTCGTGTCATTTCCCAAACACATTGTCACTGCAGGAGTGGTCGTATTAAACGATGATCACGAAATTTTGATCGTGAAAAGCCCCAACCGGGGTTGGGAACTCCCGGGAGGCCAGGTGAAGGAAAAGGAATCGATCCGCACGGCGGCCCTGCGTGAAGTGAAATCGAAAACAGGGATCAACATCAAATTAATCCGCTTTTGCGGCATCTTTCAAAATGTGCGTGCCGGCATCTGCCATACGCTGTTTATCGGGAAACCGATTGGCGGTCAATTACAAGCGGGCCAGCCATGTCTGGACGTCGGTTATTTTCCGGTGGAGACCGCTTTACGGCTGGTCTCATGGAAGCTCTTCAAACAACGGATTCTGTACTGTCTGGACGAAAAGAAACACCCTTTTTTCGTGGAGTTTTAAGCGGATCCCAACCGCCCCGGCACCCTCTGAGAGGGTGCCAGGCGGGGCTACATAGACTCATCCAATCTCACCCTGACGAATTTGCGGCGCCCCACCTGGACCACCAGTCCGTTTTTCACTTGTACTTGCACATGTACATCCGTTACTTTTTCCTGATCGATGCGCACCCCGCCCTGCCGGATCATCCGCCTCGCTTCTCCATTCGTCGCAACCAGCCCCAGTCTGGCCAGCAAAGGGACTACCCCCATCCGTCCATTCTCCAGCTCATTTGCCTGAATGGTTACTTGATCCATTTCTTCGGGAAGTTCTCGTTTCTGGAAAACCGTGCGGAAATGATGTTCTGCTGTTTGTGCGGCTGCTTCCCCGTGATACATGCGGACAAGAGTGTAAGCGAGTTTCATTTTGGCATCGCGCGGATGCGTGCTTCCGTCGGCCAGGCCGCTTTTCAACCGCTCCACTTCCTCACGGGAAAGGTCCGTTGCCAGTTCGAAGTATTTCACCATCAAGGAGTCGGGAATCGACATCGCTTTCCCGTACATTTCGTTCGGAGGTTCATCAATCCCGATGTAATTGCCCAGGCTCTTGCTCATCTTTTTCACGCCGTCGAGTCCTTCCAGGAGCGGCATCGTAAGGATCACTTGTTCTTCCTGTCCGTATTCTTTTTGCAAATGGCGCCCCATCAGCAAATTAAAGGTTTGGTCCGTTCCCCCCAATTCGATATCTGTCTTCAGGGCGACGGAATCATATCCCTGCATGAGCGGATAGAAAAATTCATGCACACTGATCGCCTGTCCGCTTTGATAGCGTTTGGAAAAATCGTCCCGTTCCAGGATGCGGGCGACTGTACATTTCGCCGCCAGTTCCGTGACTTCGGCAAATGAAAGGGGACTGAGCCAGTGACTGTTAAAATAAATTTCCGTTTTTTCTTTATCCAGCACCTTAAACAGTTGATCCGTATAGGTCTTGGCATTTTCTTTTACTTCTTCTGGCGAGAGCGGTTTTCTGGCTTCTGACTTCCCGGTCGGATCCCCGATCCGCGCCGTAAAATCACCGATCACCAGCTGGACGATATGTCCGAGTTGTTGAAACTCCCGCAGCTTGTGAAAAACGACGGTATGCCCGAGATGAATATCGGGAGCGGTTGGATCTAACCCCAGCTTCACCTTTAGCGGGGTATTCGTCCGGATGGAACGGCGCAGTTTTGCGATCAAGGCATCCATCGGGAGGATTTCAGCCGCCCCCCGTTGAATTATTGCTAATTGTCTATCCAGCTCTGCTTCTGCTTGGGAAGAAAGGATTTCATCCGTCAACATCTAAGCTCACCTCTTCATAAAAATAAAAAACTCCGCCCATCGAAGGGACGGAGTCGGATCCGCGGTACCACCCTTGTTGAAGACAGAACCATTCCCGTCTGTCTTCCGCTTGATTGGGATAACGGGGACTTCCCGTGGTCAACGCCAAGCTCCCAAGTGTAATTCGCCGTGCAGCGGACTGCTGGTTTGCACCGTCCACCAGCTCTCTGAAAAGCTCACATCTGCCGGCTACTTCGCTTGTTCACCGCTTTTTGTTCTATTCAGTTCTCCACTCACAGATTCGGCGAAAATACTTTTCAAACAGATTATGATATAATATTACCCGATGAATGAGGGGGGTTCAAGTTGAGGAGGAGAAGACCAGATAAAAAATCCCTTGGTCGGCGAATATTCTATGTGCTCTTCACCATCGTTGTCATCGGCTTAGTGATGGCCGTCGGAGCCATTGGCGTCGGGGCCGGAATCGTTTCAGCGATGGTCAAAGACGAAAAAGTCCGAAGCAAAGAGGATTTCCAACGGGATTTGAACAGCTTGTCACAAACCAGTTATGCCTATTTTCTGAACAGAGACAAAAATGGCAAACATATTCCGATCGGCTCCATGCGCATGGAAGGCAATGACCGGCAGCCGATCAAATCCGTCAAAGATGTAAGCCCTTATCTGATCGATGCTTTTATCTCGATTGAGGATCATGAATTCTACCAGCACAACGGAATCGTCCCCCGTTCCCTGCTGCGGGCCGCCTACCAGCAGGCCGTCAATGCCGATGTGACGACAGGGGGAAGCACGATCACCCAGCAGCTGGTCAAAAACGTCATTCTGAAGGACTTTGACAAGAAGCTGGAACGGAAAGCCAAGGAAATCATCCTGGCGATCCGGCTGGATTCGATGTATAAAAAGGACGAGATCCTTGTTTACTATATGAACAGCGTCCTCTTCGGAGACGGTGCCAACGGTCGGAGACTGTACGGGGTACAAGCCGCCGCCAAAGGGATCTTCAATGTGGATGCCAAAAACCTCAACCTCGCGCAATCCGCCTACATAGCGGGAATGGTTCAGCGTCCCAACGACATGAACCCGTTCAGCGACAACGGCAAAGGTTTGGAGCGCGGCATCAAGCGGATGAAGCTGGTTCTCGCCAAGATGCTGGAAAATAACAAGATCACCAAAGAGCAATACGACGAAGCGCTGAAGTTTGACATCAAGAAATCCCTTGCCAAACCGCAAGATTTCACAAACAGCTATGAAAAATATCCTTTTATCATGCATGCCCTGGAAGAAGAAGCAGCCGAAGCCCTCATGGAAAAAGACAACCTGAATATTGAAGAGCTGAGCAGACAGGGAAAATACAAAGCCACGCTGGAAGAGTACAAGAAAAAAGCGATGACCGGCGGCTATCATTTTTATACGACCATTGACCGGGACATGTATGAAGCAGTCAACGCTGAGGCGACGAAAAAGTTGAGCTTCCACAACCGCACCTATAAAGGAAAAAAAGGACAGGAACAGTTGGGAGCCGTGATCATCGACAACCAAACAGGCGCCGTTCTCGCTTTTGTGTCAGGGACCAACAGTTTTGATGCCAACCAGAAAGACCATGCACTGGATGCGACAAACCAGCCCGGGTCAGCAATTAAGCCATTACTGGTCTACGGACCGGGGATTGAGGAGCGGGTCATCTCCCCGGAAACGATGATCCTGGATGAAAGGATTCCCAAAGCGGACGGTTCCGGGTATTACAAAAATGCCGACAACAAATACAGAGGACCCGTGTCGGCCACCCTCGCCCTGAAATTCTCGATCAACACTCCCGCGATCAAGATTTTTAACCATATGGGACATCAAACGGGTTTTGAATACCTGAAAAAGATGGGCATTCCACCCAGCCCCAACGATACCGAATCCGCCGCGATCGGCGGCTCCTACAAAGGCTATACGGTGGAAAAAATGGCCGCGGCATATGCGACTCTCGCAGACGAAGGCAATTACAAAAAGCCTTATATCATTTCCAAAATCGTCGATTCCGACGGCAACGTCATCTGGGAACACAAGGTAAAACCAACCCGGGTCTTTTCCCCGCAAACGGCGTACCAGACCACCCGGATGCTCAGACAGGTCCTCAACGGCGGGACGGGGACCTATGTCGGTGCCCGCATCAACGGCTATGATCTGGCCGGAAAAACAGGCACCACATCGGAAGACAGGGACAAGTGGTTTATCGGGTATACCCCGCAAATCACGCTGGCCGTCTGGGGAGGGTACGATTACAACCATCCCATGACCCATAATCAAAAATTCGCGATGCAAGCATGGGTCAATATTTTTAGAGCGGCCGCCGAGGCCAGCCCTGAATACTTTGACAAACAACGCCGCTTTGAAAATCCCGGCGGATTGCCCGGGGGAATTGAATGTCTTGAATGTGACCGGATTGAAGAATATCTGAGAAAGAAACAAGAAGAAGAACAGAAAAAACTGGAGGAAGAAAAGAAAAGGCAGGAGGAAGAGAAAAAAGGCCAGCAGCCGCCACCTCCACCCCATCCGTGGGAGCCGCGTCCGGGAGGTCCCGGTGACGGAAACGACGGAGGAAATGATGACGGCAAAGTCCGATTACCCTGGCCGCCTCCGAGACGAGACTCATAAAAAGGATTTCTTCCGGATCATTGCAAATCAGCCTCCGTCCACTGAGTGGACCGGAGGCTGATTTGATTGGCCAAGCTTTCAAGAAAGGGGCAAGTGTGGGATCACCGCACACTGGATAAAAGCGCAACAGCGCCCATCTCTTTTTTCACTTGATTGTCAAAATTTCTCTATGATCACTACCTACTTCTTCCATGATATAATGGTATGGCTGAAGTTCAAAGGGGGGTATGGATCCGCATGAAGTTTGGAAACACGCAGTTTGACAAAAAGAAAATCATTAAGCAAATCACGCGAATTTTGTTCGTTTGTCTGGTCATGGTGCTAGTCGTTGCGGTCGGTGCGGTGGGTGTGGGCGCAGGTGTCGTATCGGCCTTCGCCAAAGATGAAAAGCTCCGCACCAAAGAGGATTACGAAAAAGAATTGTCCAACTGGTCGCAAACCAGTTATGCATACTTCCGTTCCCCTGACGGAAAATCGACACCGAAAAAGATCGGATCGCTGGTAACGTCAGATGACCGGCAACTCATTCGCAGCCTGGATCAAGTCAGCCCCTACTTGATCGATGCGTTTCTTTCGGTCGAGGACCGGGAATTTTATAATCACAACGGGATTGTCCCCCGCTCCATCCTGCGTGCCGCCTATCAACAAATCACCGGCAGTGAAGTGACCACAGGCGGAAGCACTATTACGCAGCAGCTCGTCAAAAACGAAATCCTGGGTAACCGGGAAAAAAGTTATGAACGGAAAGCTTTGGAAATTCTAAATTCCATCCGGATTGAAAAATATTATGACAAAGATGAAATCTTCGTTGCCTATTTGAACAGTGTTTATTTCGGGAAAGGCGCCCACGGGAAGCATATGTACGGTGTGGCTGCCGCTGCCCGGGGGATCTTCAATAAACCGGTCAAACAACTGGAGCTGGCACAAGCCGCATACATTGCCGGAATGGTGCAGCGCCCCAACGATTACAATCCGGTTGATCCCACCCGCGGGGAAGAAAACAGGGAGGAAAACCTAAAACGCGGGTTGAAGCGGATGAAGCTCGTCCTCGAGCAAATGTTGAAGAATCAAAAGATCACCCAAGAGCAGTACGAGCAAGCCCTTCGTGTTAATATCAAAGGATCCCTCGCCAAGCCGGACGATTTTACGAATGGGTATGAAAAATATCCGTTTATCATCTCCGCGGTGGAGAGAGAAGTCATTGAAATTCTGAGGGAAAGGGACAAAGGCAATCCGGAAGCGAAGAATAAAACCTATCTGGATTACAGAAAAGAAGCCACTCAGGGCGGCTTCCATATCTACACGACCATTGATGAACAACTTTACAATGCCATGAATCAATCGGTCCAAAATCTGTACTTCCCGAAAAAGAAATTGAAAGGAAAGCGTCGCCAGGAACAAATCGGTGCCGTTTTGATCGACAACAAAACGGGAGCCGTCCTGTCTTTCTATTCAGGTGTCGACTTTAAACAAAATGAAGTGGATCATGCCTTTGTCGCCAAAAACCAACCCGGTTCAGCGATTAAACCGTTGCTCGTCTATGGCCCGGCCATCAACGAGGGAATCGTTTCGCCTGACTCCACCATAATCGATGAACCCCTTGCCAAGGCAGACGGGTCAGGCGTATACAAAAATGCGAACGGAAAATATAAAAACGGGCCCGTTGACGCAACCTATGCGTTAAAATGGTCACTCAATATCCCGGCCATTAAAATCTTCAGGCAGCTGGGAATCGAACGCGGCTTCAACTACCTGAAAGAGATGGGGATTGAGCCTCATGAAAACGATCTGGTCGAAGCAGCCGCACTGGGAGGCTTTACTTACGGACCGACCGTCGAACAGATGACAGCCGCTTATGCGATGTTGGGAAATCAGGGAGTTTACAATAAACCTCACTTGATTGAAAAAATCACCGACTCGTACGGCAATGTGATCTACGATTACCACAAACAACATCAACCCAAACAAGTCTTCAAGGCACAAACGGCTTATCAATTGACCCAAATGCTGAGACAGGTCGTGACCAGCGGAACGGCGGCTGAACGAATCGGAAACCGAATCGGCAGTTACAACGTAGCCGGGAAAACGGGAACCACCTCCAATGAATGGGATTTGTGGTTTGTCGGCTACACTCCCGAAGTCTCCCTGGGTGTGTGGTCCGGATATGATTACAATACCAAAGGAAGCAAGAATCTGGCCAAAGACGCCTGGGTAAAACTCTTTAAGGCTGCTGCCTCTACCAGACCCGATCTGATTCCCCAGGGCAGCCAATTTGCAAATCCCGGTGGCTCCATAGAAAGCAAGTGTTTTGAGTGTAACAGGATCCCGCAGAATCCCTCGCCGGGAACTCAAAACCCGGGGAACCAGAATCCGGGAAATCAAAATCCGTGGAATCCAAACCCGGGACAAAACCCGGGAACACAAAATCCGGGAGTATCTAATCCAGGAACACAAAATCCCGGAACAACAGACCCGGGAACGCAGAATCCTGGTACTTCGGATCCTGGAACTCAGGACCCGGGAACACCTGACAATCCGGAAAATCCTGATACCGGCACGCAAGATCCCGGAACACAAAACCCTTAATTAATTAACCCCCCTTAGTCAGGAAGGGGGGTTATTTTATGTCAGTCTTCCATCGTGGACAGATCGCCGGTCGGAAGACCCAGTTCCCATGCTTTCAAGACGCGGCGCATGATTTTTCCGCTTCTCGTTTTGGGCAATTTATCTTTAAACTCTATTTCACGGGGAGCGGCGTGAGCGGCGAGACCCGTTTTGACGAAATTGCGGATTTCCTCTTTCAATTCCTCTGACGGTTGATAGCCGGAACGCAGCGCGATAAACGCTTTGATGATTTGCCCGCGCACCGGGTCCGGTTTCCCGATGACGCCTGCCTCGGCCACCGCCGGGTGCTCGACCAATTTGCTCTCCACTTCAAACGGGCCGACTCTTTCCCCGGAAGTGTTGATCACATCATCGATCCGCCCCTGGAACCAGAAGTATCCGTCTTCATCCTTGTATGCCGAGTCACCGGAGATATACCAGCCCGGGATGCGGAAATACTCCTGATATTTCTCGGGATTTTTCCAGATTTGGCGCATCATCGACGGCCACGGGGTTTTAACGGCCAAATTCCCCATTTGATACGGCGGCAGCTCATTTCCTTCATCATCGATGATGGCTGCATAGATGCCCGGGAACGGTTTACCCATGGACCCTGGTTTAATCTCCATCTGCGGATAGTTGGAGATCAGGATTCCGCCTGTTTCGGTCATCCACCAGTTATCATGAATCCGCTTGCCGTACACTTTCATTCCCCAGCGCACCACTTCGGGGTTTAGCGGCTCTCCCACGCTCAAGACGTGGCGGACCGAAGAGAGATCGTATTTTTTGACCACCTCTTCCCCGGCACCCATCAGCATGCGGAAAGCGGTCGGGGCGCTGTACCATACCGTCACTTTATTTTTTTCAATGGTTTGATACCAATCGTCAGGGCTGAAACGACCACCGCGAATCACATTGGTCACGCCGTTCAGCCACGGGGCGAAAATGCCGTAAGAGGTTCCCGTTACCCAACCGGGGTCGGCGGTACACCAGTAGATGTCATCTTCTTGTAAATCGAGGACCCATTTCCCGGTTTGATAATGCTGGATCATGGCATTGTGAACATGGAGCACGCCTTTCGGTTTACCGGTGGAACCGGAGGTATAATGAATCAGCATCGGATCTTCCCGGTCCATCCATTCGATCTCCAGTTGGGTGGAGGCCTGTTTCATCTCTTCTTCAAAGCTGTAATATCCTTCGTCCAGCTTCCCTTCCGCGCCAACGAGGATGATGTGTTTCAAATGGGGCAGCTCATTGACGGGCACCCTGGGCAGCAGAGCCGGCGTGGTGACCAGTGCGACGGCTTCGCTGTTCTCAAGGCGGTCTTTGACGGCCGCTTCCATAAATGCTTCAAACAGCGGCCCGACAATGGCCCCGATTTTAATCGTTCCCAGAAAACTAAAATAAAGCTCGGGTGTGCGAGGCATAAAAATGAACACACGATCTCCCTTATGTACCCCGATCTTTCTCAAAACGTTTCCAAATTGGTTTGACTTTTCTTTCATTTCTTGGAACGTGTATTTCTCATCACGGCTGGGGTCGCTGTACATCAGCGCGATTTTGTCCCCTTTTCCCGACTCGGCATGCCGGTCAATCGCTTCATAGGCGGCGTTAACTCTTCCCGTTTGTGACCAGGTAAATTCCTTCTCCACCTGACTCCAATCAAAAGAACGGTATGTTTCCTCGTAGTTTTTCAAATTATTGCCCGATGTTTGGACAGCAATGCGTTCATCATGATTCATGGTTACGCCCTCCCTTTTGTGAGCGATTACATTTTTAATTATTATACCATAGATAAAAAGATTGACAATTTACTTAATTACCTGTACTTCGCTTTGATTTTTCTGTTAAAAAGGCCGATTGCACCGGGTGCAATCGGCCATCGGTTATTGCTTCGGCTTAAAGGTTTTACAATCGGTTTCTTCGCTGTCCGACGCCTGCTTTTCATACTTATTGACCACATAGATCTCATCCGCTCTGCAAAGATTCCCCTGCCCCCAATAGGTGCAGCTGTTCACTTCACACATCACATTTTCCGGCATATTGGAACCCCCCTTTCACTGATCATATTATGTTCAGGCATCGTGCAGCTAATCATCCCAAATTCAACCTTTGCCAAGAAAGAAAGGCACCTTCCAGGAGTTGACTTCCCCCGGTCAGGTGCCTTTTTGGTTAAGCTTTCGCTTTTTGCTGCAACAAGTGCCGGACCATCAAACACGATCGTTCCGCGGCCAGCTCCGTAAACTCCAGAAAGTTCACCTGAGCTGTTTGGTCGGCACGGTCGGACATCGAACGAATCACTACATAGGGAACGCCGCTCAAATGACAGACATGAGCGACAGCCGCTCCTTCCATCTCCACACAGGCTCCGTTAAACTCTTCACGCAGCTGCTTCACTTTTTCCACATCAGAGATAAACTGGTCCCCCGAAAGCACTTTACCCGTAAGCACTTTGACCCCTTCAATGCTCTCCCCCGCTTTTTTGGCCCACTCGATCAGACCGGGATCGGCGGGAAAAACGGAAGTTTCCTGAAAGGGAATCGTTCCTTTGGGAAACCCAAGCGGACTGGCGTCCATGTCGTGTTGTTGACACTCGGTCGAGATCACCAGATCCCCGATGTCCAAATCCGAATGCAGGGCACCGGCCACCCCGGTAAAGATCACCGACTCCACCCGGTAGCGGTCGATCAATAGCTGCGTGCAAACCGCGGCATTCACCTTGCCAACCCCTGATTTGCAAACGACGACCGGAACCCCGGAAAGCTCTCCTTTGTGGTAATGAATCCCCTGAATTTCCCGGGTTTCCACCTGCTGCATCTCTTCTAAAAAACGCGCGATTTCGGCGTCCATGGCCCCGATGATGCCAACAATGCCCGTACTCATATCCTGCCACATCCTCATCCCATTTGTCTCACTTATTTCGTCTCTTCCCATTCTTTCAGCCGGGTCGAGTCGCGAAGCTCAATGCTGTATTGCAGGGTAACCTGCCCTGTCTCCACATGTTCATCATTCATGTATTTGGTGAGAAGGCGCATCGCCACTGCCCCGATATCGTACATCGGAACCCCTACTGTACTGAGCAGAGGGCGTACCTGGGCCGCCAGAGGAATATTCTCAAAGCCGATGATGGAAAGATCCTCCGGAATCCGTCGGCCCAAATCTTGGGCGGCATGGATTCCGCCTGCCGCCATTTCGTCGCTGGCCGCAAAAACCGCGGTGACAGGTTCTTCGGCAGTCAAAAGTTCCTGCATCGCTTCATAGCCGGAGCGATAGCGGTAATTACCGAGGCGGACCAGTTTTTCGTCAAAAGGAATTCCATGTTCGGTCAGCGCTTCTTTGTAACCCAGGTAACGCGGATAGCCATTTACCGAGTCCGTCAGCGGTCCCCCGATATAGGCAATCTTTTGGTGACCCTCATGTATGAGAACAGATGTGGCTTCTTTGGCGGCCTGAATTTGATCGATGGTCACGGATGCCAGCTCTCTCTTTTCATCCCGCGTTGCCGCCAACACGATCGGTACATTGGCGGCGTGGAAAATCTCCCTGTGCGCATCTGTAATCTCTCCACCTAAAAAGAGAAGCCCGTCCACCTGTTTCTCCAACAGCGTTTCAATGCATTGCAGCTCTTTTTCCTTTCTTAAATCGGAATTGCTCAGAATGATATTGTAATGATACATCGTGGCAATATCTTCAATTCCCCGCGCCAGCTCAGCATAAAAGGGATTGGAGATGTCCGGGATCACCACCCCGACCGTGGTGGTTTTCTTGCTTGCCAAACCACGGGCGACGGCATTGGGACGGTAACCCAACTCACGGATCACGTCCAACACTTTTTTGCGCGTTGCAGGTTTTACATTCGGGTTTCCGTTGACTACGCGTGAAACGGTAGCCATCGAAACACCCGCTTCTCTCGCAACGTCGTAAATGGTAATCGTTTCTTTTTTCTTCACCATCTTTTTTTCCCACATCCAATTTCATTTATCTGGTGTCTGTATCCAATATACGTATATTATAACAGGACAAATAAACAGCTGAAAATAAACGGCTCAGCGGGTGACGGCCAAAATGGCCAGGCCGCTTGCGATAAGATTTGCCCTTATTTTTTCCAATCTCAAAAAAAAGAACCAGCCCAAAGGTCAGGTCTTTTCCCGCTCCAGTTGGGACATCAATTGAAGCACATAGGGAAGCGTATCACCCATGATACTGGTCCAAGCCTCAGGCGACCCGCGGTTGATCCAAACGATCGGCTGGCGGGGAGCCAACGCTTTATACAGCTTCTTGGTTGAAATTAAACGCGGGGTCATGGGCGGCAAATTCGGGTTCTTCCGGCGGGCTTCGTCGATCAGGATCTGGGCATGGCGGGCGGAGGTAAAGAAGTCGACAATCGGGCTTTGATCTTGACCGGCTAAAATGACCATGTTCCCATCTGGGTCTACAACCACCCAAATTCTCCTGAGTTCCGCCATCGCCCGGCAAACTTCCCAGCCGTTGGCCATTCCCTGTCCCTCAACTGTAGCTTTCTCCAGTTTTTTCAACCCGGCTTCCACGTCAGGATCCACTGCGGGTTGGGGGGGATAAGGGGTGACCGACGTTTTTTTCTGCTGTTGGGGCATAGTAGCAGGGCCGCGCTCTTTCAGCGAAGCTGGCGGCTTTTTCTTTTTCTCTTCAGCTTCCGCCTTCGGCTGTACCTCTTGTTTCCGCTCCGGCTCTTCTTGATCAACGGAGCCTGTTTCGGCCTTTTTGATAAACGGACGGACGATCGGTTCCTCTTCCATGAAACCGTTTTGCTTGCCCCTTCTTATTTTTTCGGCATGTTCCCAGGTTAACGGGGTTTGTTCAGGCAGCCCGTAATGAAGATAAGGTGCCGGGGCCCCCAACTCCCTGCATCGGTCCAATATCACATGCCATGGTTGCCGGATCGCGGTACCTCCGGATTTTTGTGTAATCAATTTCGCGTCTTTTTCACTGGCATAGATGGCTACCGTGTAGGAACCCTTTTGATATTCCACCAATAACAGGTTGTTCTCCAGAGTCGGCACCCACGCCCCCGGCAGTTGGGACAGCTTCACTACCGCGTATTCCCGCAGCAAATGAAGCAAATACGGTTTAGCGAGAAAAAAACGGGAAGGCGATCCGGGGTTGAAGACAATCCCATCCGCATCCGAGCGGTAAGCTTTGATCAGAAAAGGCAATGCGGGTTCTACGACCATCTCCACCATCCATGGCTGATCGACTCGCACAACTCTTGCCGCCTCTTCGTCGGTAAAAGTGACGACAAATTTCCTGCCAGGTTTATTTCCCTTAGCCAAAAACGGCTTTTTTCCCCGTTCCGATTTTTGGTATAAGACAACGAGCCGCGGAACTTGAGCGGAAAAAAAGTCATAAAGCTGATCAGGTTTTACAAAATCCGCGTTCGCAAGCTCCAAACATTCCCTAGCGTTCAACGCTTCTTCCTCCCCAACAAGCACCGGCATCGGCGAAGGCGATCTTCGCACGAGTTGCCGAAACGATTCTTTATCTCAACCTATCATAACAAATTTTAAGCAAAAAAAGCGAACCCGACTTAATAAAAGTCTGTTCGCATATAATCATTTATTTGATTAAGATCCATTTATTTTCTTTCCAGAACCCTCTCTTGGTTTCCCATCAGATTTGATGCGCGAAGATCTTTCATAAATGTTTCAAAAGAGGGAATGTCGATCTGCTGTTTGGCATCGGACAGGGCAACAGCCGGATTCGGATGCACTTCCAGCATAATGCCGTCCGCGCCTGCGGCCAAAGCTGCTTTGGCACACGGCAGCAAGATATCCCTGCGTCCCGTTGAATGGGTAATGTCTACGAACACAGGCAAGTGGCTTTCATTTTTAAGAATCGGAACTGCAGATATGTCTAATGTATTGCGGGTCCATTTTTCATATGTCCGGATTCCCCGCTCACACAGCATCACTTGGGTATTTCCCCGGGAGACAATATACTCGGCGGCAAACAGGAATTCCTCCATGGTCGCAGACAGCCCCCGTTTGAGCAACACAGGAGTACGGACAGATCCTGCTGCTTTCAGGAGCTCAAAGTTTTGCATATTGCGTGCCCCGATTTGGATGACATCCACATATTGCTCCGCCATTTCCATATCGCCCGGGTTGACGATCTCGCTGACCACGATTAAATCATATTCATCCGCGGCACGACGCAAAATCTTGAGTCCTTCTTCCCCCAACCCCTGGAAGTCGTAAGGGGATGTTCTCGGCTTAAAAGCCCCTCCTCGCATCAAGCGGACCCCTTGCTCTTTTAACGAACGGGCAACGGCAAACACCTGCTCTTCAGATTCGACCGAACAGGGTCCTGCCACAATCACGGGTGTCCCATTTCCGACCAGGGTTCCTTTCAAATCGACAACCGTATTTTCCGCTTGCTTTTTCCGGCTTACGAGGAGTGTTTTCTTCTGCTCCTCAATCTGCAAATCCAAGGATGCTTTAAAAATCTGTTTGAACAGATAGCGTACCGTATGGTCATCAAACGGGCCTTCATTGTGTTTTACGATTCGGTCCAGCATATCTTTCTCGCGCTCAGGGTCAAATTTATTCACGCCCTGCTTCTTCTTGATTTCCCCAATCTCCCGAACTAGCTTGGCCCGTTGATTTAAAAGGGTAAGCAGCTGTAAATTGAGTTCGTCCAATTGTTTGCGCAGCTCTGCCAATACATGTTCGCTCACTCGTCTATCTCCCCTCTTCTCTACTAAAAGAAAGATTTCGCTCATTATAACGAAAAATAGTTCAAATGTCATCCCCGGATTTTACGGCAGGGATGCTTGGGTCGCTATTTTATGAAACCAGCGGGAAACCGCCTGTTTGTTGTCCGGAAACTGGAAAGTTTCGATCCGGGGATGCCGCCCGGTCTTCAAAATAACCGAGGTTGGAAAGCGGAGATCGGAAATCCTCAGCTGGTCAGGGTGCAATGGAATCCCCACTGTGGTGAGCAGCTTATTCAACGTATCCATGTCCGGGACTTTCACAAAAATAAATTGGTTCACTTTTTTCAACCAGGACGGGTCTTCATTCTGTAAAAAGGGAACGGCACTGGGATAGATCCACGCCGTGCGGGGCAGGGGCGGGGCCTCATCTCTGGGCCGGATCACCCGAATATTCTCATCATCGGGAATATGCAGCTCTTCGGTCTGGGTTGCCAGCACGACCATTTCAAACATCTGCTGGCTTGGTTTGGCGGTTAGCACCATCGCAGGGCTGCTGGGGGACGGAACCGAGCGGACAGGAGAAATCAACAACAAAAGGGTGACCGCTGCCAAAACCGCCCCCCACTTTACCGGCAAAAGCAGGGTCCGCCGCTTTTGCATCCTCTCTTCGTTTCCGATCTCTTCCAAACTTTGCACCAAAGAGACCATCTCTTCCCACTGGATGCGGCAGGAAGCACATGTCTTGACGTGCTCATGCAAACTTTGCCGCTCCGTGACCCCGATTTCCCCGTCTACATCTAATTGAATAAGCCAGTCGATCTCTCTACACGAAGGCATCTTCAGCCCTCACCTTTCAAGTTTCCTTGACAGGCGTTCTTTCAACATCTTGCGGGACCGGAACAGCTGAGTTTTAACGGTGCCTTCAGGAATGTCCAACTCCTGGCTGATTTCTGTATAAGATAAACCGTGATAATGGCGCAAAATAATGACACGCCGGTAAATTTCAGGCAACTCCCGGATTTCTTTCTTGATATGCTCTAACAAAATCTTTTGTTCCACTTGTTCTTCGACTGACATCACCGCGTCAGGGGGAGGCTCCGACTGAATAAAGGTATCGTCCAGAGTGACGATATGTAAGCTTTTTTTTCGCTTCTGATCGCGAAAGCGATTGGTCATCAAAGTCCTGAGCCAGGCTTTGAGGGACTTCTCATATACGTATTTGTTCGATTTCCGGTGCGCATGCCACAGGGTTTCCTGCGTCAGATCTTTGGCGTCTTCGGTATTTCCCGTCAATCGGTAAGCGACATGAAACAAGTATCGCTGATGCTGCTGCAACCTCTCCATGAACTCATCAGCGACACATTTCCATGCTTTCTCCCCCAATTCTTTAGAAACCATGTCAACCTCCAGTACTCTCCGGTTAGTCTGTCAACTTTTTGGCCTGTTTCAGCGAATCTTCGGTAATATTCCAATGGGATGCATGCCAGACCACCTGATCCCCTTTGACCAACAGTGCTTGCGGGGACTCGTGTTTAATGTTGAAACATTCGGCGATTTCATTGGATACGGGCCGATGTTCAATCACGTAAACGACCGCGATCTTGATGTCTTTTGCTTCCTCCGAGCTGCTGAATTTTTCCAGTTCATCCATCGCTGCGGCGCTGATCGGACAGGTGGTGCTGTGCTTGAAGAGCAGAACAGGCCGTTCTTTCGAATATTCTAACACATCCTGCAGTTGCTCTGAGTTGGTAAGTTGTTGAAAAGCGTCCATTTTCATCACGCTCCCGTTTTTATTTTATCTTTAATAAGATACTCTTTTTCGCGTAGATATACAAACCGGTTTCCGCCCTTTTTGTTATGAAAAAGAGTGACGAAAACCGGTCATGGGCCCTATCAATCGACTCTCAGTCGGTCCGAATGAATTTCTTCCGCTTCCACATCGGGGAAACGGTTCTTCATCGCTGTTTCTTTCGATGCTATCTTTGTGACTCTCCGGATCGGAATGGTTCGATTCCGCTCAGACAAGGTATTGCCGAGCAGATTGCGGACTTCGATCAGCTTATCCACCACCCCGGCGCTTTTCTCTTTGGCTGTTTCCAGGCTTTTGCTCAGGTCTTCCCGCATTTCTCTTCCTGTTTTCGGGGTGGTTAAAAGCACAACGGCGGCTCCCACAAGTCCCCCGAACAGGGCCCCGATCAAGAAGTCTCTCAATTGAATTCCATTGTTTTGATCTCCCACTCAAATCTCTCCCCTTTTCTGTTAACTTGCACGCTGACACCACAACGTTCCGGTGATTGCATCCGGGCGGTCGTCTGTGTTCAGCAGCTCAACCGGCCCGCACCGGCTCGGGCCCGGATTGGATTCGCTATCGCCGCAGGAGGGAGCTGAAGTCCTCCGTCACGATCCGGGTACACAGGTGCTTCGCTCCATGTTCAATCATGGATGCTTCATCCCGGGATTTTTATTGTGCTCCATCCACAGACGTTTCTCCGGCTAAGGGTCTCTCCGCCACTGTTTGGCCAAATCAATTCCGGCACTGACGAGGGCAATGATCTGGCTCAACCGGTCTTTATGCAGTTCCGCATGACGAATGATGCCCGCAGATACTTCCTGCATATTTTTCCCTACTTCTTCCAGGGATTGAAACATTTCATCGGCCTGCTTCGATTTGATGCGAAGATCTTCCACGAGCTGACGCGCTTCTTTTAAGGTTCGTGTCGATTCATCCA
This sequence comes from Lihuaxuella thermophila, assembly GCF_900110165.1. GTDB lineage: Bacteria > Bacillota > Bacilli > Thermoactinomycetales > Thermoactinomycetaceae > Lihuaxuella > Lihuaxuella thermophila. Next base: position 115,779 of record NZ_FOCQ01000001.1, on the reverse strand, counting down.
CAGCCTCTTCCACTTTTTTCTTGAGCCCGTCCATGGTCCCTTGAACGGATTTCATCATCCTTGTAAACACAATAAGAGATCGAATCAGGAAAATTGTGAGTATGCATATCGCAAAGGCAGCGACCCCTGCACTGATTTCAATGATCAAAGCTGATTCCTCCTTCGTCCTATCCTTTTCCCCTGAGTTTTTTGGGGCAAACTCCCCACGCTGGACCCGTTACGGGCCGACGGCCCCGGAGCCGCCGTCAACCAATCAAATCAAATAAATGGGCAAGCAGTCAATGGCTATTCTTTGTGACTCTGTGTGTCAAAATCCCGGCTCCAAAAGGAAAGGTTTGAGATACTGTTACAGGCAAACGCCCGACAAACGGAATTTTACCCGTCATCGCTTTGGCCACCGCTTGAAGGGTGGGGTACGTTGAACCGTAAGCGGCTATGTATGTCGTATCTTTGGGCAAAGCATTGATATCATAAGGGGTATCCAGCCCCACAACCACCACCGGTTTTCCGGTTGCCTTGAGTCGGAGAACCAGTTCCGCCTGCGCCGAATCAGGTTCGATCCCGCTTGCTCCGACCATGACCGCATCCGTTTGTTCCGCCTTCTTCACCAGACCCGGAATCTGTTCCTTCTCCAGCTTACTGATCGGAACAACGGTTGCCTGAAAGCCTTGCTCCGTGAGCACTTGACCGAAGGTTTTCGGCTTCGCAGCCGTCAGCACCAACAGGTTTGGGACTTCCGCCGGGTTCAGCGGCAACAGCTTTTGCTTATCTTCGACCAAAGTGACGGATCTTTCCGCAATGCGAAGAGAGAGTGCCGCCGTTTCCGGTTGTGATGTCTGACGTGGGATTTCCTGTATGGATGCATAAGGATTGGCGATGATGGACCCGCCAGGAAGCCGTTTCGCTTTCAGTGTCAAAATCCGGCGAACCGATTCATCGATCCGTTCTTCAGATATCATTCCTTTCTCTACAGCCTGTTTCACCGTCTCGATCGCCTTTTCCTGTTTGTTCAATGAGTGGCCGACCAAAATCACGTCAGCTCCGGCCTGGATCGCCCTTACTGCGGCGACGCCCGTGCCGAAATGCTCGGCGATCGCTCCCATCTCCATATCGTCAGTGATAATCACGCCTTGATATCCCCATCGGTTTCGCAATAAATCGGTTAACACTTTTTTTGACAAGGTGGCAGGCAAACCCGGAGTAGGGTCCATCGCCGGAAAGGTAATATGAGTCGTCATCACCATATCGGGATCGTTCTCTACAGCTGCCCGGAACGGAACCAGCTCGATTTTCTCCAGCCGTTCCATCGAATGGGGCACTTGCGGCAAATCAATATGAGAATCCAGTTTCGTGTCGCCGTGACCGGGGAAATGTTTAACGGCCGTCAGCACATTCCCGTCACGAAACCCCCGCATGATCGAAGTCCCCAACCCGGCAACCAGCTTGGGATCATCGCTGAAAGAACGGACCCCGATGACCGGATTCTGCGGATTGTTATTCACATCCAGGGAAGGGGCCAGATTCAGATTAATCCCCATGGCTCTCAGCTCTGACCCCATTCGTTTTCCAGCCTCATAGGCCAGGGCGGGGTCACGGGTGGCCCCCAATGCCATGTTGCCCGGAAACTCCGTTACCCCTTCGGTGATGCGCGCCACTTTCCCCCCCTCCTGATCGACCGAAATGAACAGCGGTATGTTGGGTGAGGAGGAAAGAGCCAGTTTTTGCAGATCGTTATTCAATTGCCCGACCTGCTCAGGATCGCGAATATTTCGGTCAAAAAGAATGATTCCTCCCACATGGTAATCTTCGATCATCTTTCGCGCATGATCACTGACGGAAGTGGCCGACGTGCCGAGATCCCCCTTGAAACCGACCAGAAACATCTGCCCGATTTTTTCATCCAGGCTCATTTCATTCAGCTTCGTTTCAACCCAGTCCGGCCCGGCTTCCGAAAATGTCCGCGTCGGTTCCGGTGAACATGCCACGGTTGTTGTAAGAATCCCCGCAATGAGACTCAAAGCCATCCCTTTGATTCGTTTTCTGTTCAAAAAGGAACCCTCCCTCTGCCCTCTATACCATTGTACCTGAACATTTATGCGACTAAAAGGAAAGGCAAAGTTCTTCACATTTATGCAAATCTTCTGCGTCTAGTTATTGAACGAACTGAAGAGTATAATAGACGGGGATGCTACATTAGACAGAGGTGAGACGGTTGAACAATACAAAATCAGTCGTTGTCATGAAAGGGGACCAGACAGGGCAGGAATTGCTGGAAGAAGCTTTGCGGGTCCTCGATCCCAATGTGATTGGTTTCGAAATTGATTTTCAAATGTATGATTTGAGTCTTGAAAATCGCAGAAAGACAAATAACCAAGTGGTTCATGAGGCTGCCCGAGCCATGAAACGGACTGGCTTTGGTTTAAAGGCAGCAACCATCACTCCGGAAGCAAAAGGAGACATCGGAAGCCCGAACGCGATTTTACGCAAAGAGATCGATGGAAAAGTGATCATCCGCACCGGCCGCCGCATCCCCGGAGTTCGTCCGGTCGCGGGAACCTACGCGCCCATCTCCGTGATCCGCATGGCCGTCGGCGATGCTTATGGGGCAAAAGAATGGCGGGAAGGGGAAGGCTTGGATGAAGTCGCCTACCGCACAGAAAAAATCGACCGCAAAACCTGCCGGGCCGTAGCCGAGTTTGCTTTCCGCCACGCCAAAAAGATGAATGCCAAAGTTTTCGGGGGTCCCAAATACACCGTGAGCCCCATCTATGAGGGAATGTTAAAGGAAGAGATGGACGCGGCCAGCAAGCGCTATCCCGAAGTCCGCTATGAACCGCAATTGATCGATGCCACTTACGCCTTGCTGATCAGCAGTTCGGGCGATCCGATGGTCATTCCCGCCCTCAACCGGGACGGCGATTGCCTGAGCGACCTCGTCCTGCAACTGTTCGGTTCAATCGCCGGTGCAGAATCGATCTTAATGAGTTTTGATGAAGATTTTAATACCCAGGTCGTCATGGCCGAAGCACCACACGGAACAGCCCCCTCCCTGTTCGGCAAAAACGTGGCCAATCCGATGGCGATGATCCTGGCCGGCGCATCCCTGCTCACCTATTTTGACGATCCGAAAGCAACTGCTGCCTCACGGGCCATTTATGAAGCCGTCATCGAAACCGTCCGTGAGGGTGTACGCACAGCCGATCTTGGCGGAAATGCGACCACCACTGACTTCACCAATGAAGTGATCCAAAAAGTACAAACCAAACTGGAAGTTTGGTCAACCTTGCAAGGCTTTTAAGCAAACTAATGTATATGTACCATCTGTTTCATAAATAGGCGGCTGTTTCCCTTTCCTAATCGGGTAAAAAACCAGCCTGAGGCTGGTTTTTTTTCTTCTGTTACATGAGCTGACGGCGTAATGGAAATCCTATCGGAAAAGAGATTGCATTTACGCTGTTGGAGTGATCGGGATGCACGGACTGGCCAATGCGGTTACACATGCGATTGTCTATCTGGATCTCGCTTTTGTCTGTTTGCTATTCGCTGTCGGTATATACAGGCGAATCAATGAGCAAGATCGTTCCTTGCGGCAGAAGAGACAGAGCGGGGCGAACGAGACGGGCGAATTTAGGCAGGATGTGAGCAGTGAGGCATCTTTACGAGAAAGTTTTATAAAGTAAAGCAGTCAAGTTTTCTCCTTGTCTGCCAACGGGTTCCCATCTGCACATATAAGGAGATTCAAGGGAATGATTTGATGAGTGAACCGGATCTCCATCATCCGCCACAAGCTCAAAGGGTAGCCTTTGAGCTTTCATTTATTCTCGTATGCAATATATCGCATATATGATACAATATTCTTAATCAGTCTTCTGAATACAGGAGGGATTCATGATGCCCATCCCTTCCGAATCTTGCAAACTGCAACGCAAGTCGGCCAAAAGCCTTGTTTTATCTCAACTGCAGGAATGGATTACAGAAGGCACCCTGCAGCCCGGTGAAAAAATTGTAGACATCGATTTGGCCCGGGCTTTGGGGGTGAGCCGTACTCCCGTTCGGGAAGCCCTGCAAATATTAGCCACTCAGGGCTTTATTGAGATGAAACCCGGAAAAGAAACGAGAGTCACCCCCATCCGTTATGAAGATGTCTATCTTCTTTATCCGCCGCTCGCAGCGCTGGATTCGACAGCGGCTGAACTTGCCGCAGAGAAAATGGATCGAGAGACACTAAAAAATCTGGAAGAGATCAACAGGCATTTTGCACAGGCCGTGCAGGCAAAAGATAAACAGGCAGCCATGAAATGGGATGAACAGTTCCACCAAACGATTGTGGACGCAGCCGACAACACGTATATCCGCTCTTTTACCTCGATCCTGCAATTACACATCCGGCGATTGAAGGTTGTCTTTTTTGAAGTCTCCATGATTCCCGCTCAAGAATCCATCGAAGAACACCAGGCCATCATTGAAGCGTTCAAAAAACGCGACAAAATGAGCGCTGCCAGGTGGATGCGCCAAAATTGGCTTCGCGCGATGGAGATCGTTGCCGCTCATATGAAAAGCGACATGAACAAGCAAGAATGATCACCCAATGTCAGGAGGATCCCCATGCAAGGCAACTCTGCGTCACTCCGGATCACGTATCTCATGTTGATTGCAACCACCTCTTTTTGGGGCAGCGCTTTTGTCGGTTCCAAATGGACCGTTGCTTCCATCCCCCCGGTGACAGCCGCATTTATCCGGTTTGGGCTGGGTGCCGTTTTTATGTTTGCCTTACTGATGACCAGAGAGAGGCCTGCCCGCACCATCCCCAAGAGCGCCTGGCTCAGCGTTTCATTGCTCGGCCTGGTGGGCATCGCCGCTTATAATTTATTCTTTTTTTGGGGATTAAACTTATCGAGAGCTACCGACGGCAGTATGATTATTCCAACGATGAGCCCTGTCATCACCGTTTTGCTGGCCGCTGTTTTTTTCAAGCAAAAAATGAAAAAACAGCAGATTACCGGTTTGCTCCTGGCTCTGCTCGGATCTGCCGTTTTCTTCTGGGGAATCAGTTTAGAGGGAAGCTTCGATCATCAACGGATCCTTGGCGATCTGTTTTTCTGGATGGCCGCTCTCTGTTGGGCGGTTTATACCATGTACGGAAACCGGGTCTTGGAGAAGCTGGACCCTCTGACGGTGACTGCTTATGCGACGCTGTCGGGCGCTCTCCTTCTTGGCCTCCTCTCTGCCCCGTCCCTTACCGAGATCCAATGGGGGAATTTGGGAGTTAACTTCTGGCTCATCCAGCTCTACCTGGCTCTGCTTCCGACGGTTCTCGGGAACTGGTTTTATTATTTGGGCGTAAGGAATATCGGTGCCCCGCGAGCTTCCGTATTTATGTACTTCGTTCCGGTTTCCGGGTTATTGTTGGCTGCTTTGATTTTGGACGAAACGCTTACTTTTGTGCAGATGATCGGCTCGGTTTTGATGATTGCAGGCGTTTGGTTGGTGAATCGGCGCAATCGTCCATCTGCTCCGGTTCAGAAAGCCGCACACGAAACAGGGAAGAGCTGAAAAGCACTGTCTCATCCTTCCGGGGCAGCGAAGTTTTTTGGTTCATCCGCCGTCTTACCCATGGAGCGGAAAAACAAATCAAGCATAAAGTGTGCCAATTCTTGAGTTACGTTGGTTTAGCTTCATTTGTACGGTAATAAGCCCCCTGTTGGATCTGATCCACAGGGGGCCTGATACAATCATCCGATTTTACTTATCTTCTTTCAATTGCTCTCTCCATTTTTTCAATTCTTGACGAAACAGCTGTTGCAGTTTTTTGCGCTCTACCTTGACTTGATCCGGGCTTACTCGGAGAGCAGAAGCCACCTCTTTCCAAGTTTTCTTTTCCGTCTTGATGGCCAGAACTTCCTCCAATCTTTTTCCGCTCGCCTTGGCTAACACTGCCGCATGCATCGCTCCTTCGGGATGAACCCGCGAGTGATAGAGAGCCTTCCGGATCTCCTCCGGCTCACGCCCAAGATAGGAGGCTAAAGCTTGAAACAAGAGAGCGGGGTGGTTTTTCAGAAAATGCATTTTCGTGTTCAGCTGAGGAAAAAGAAGGCGCAATTCCTTCCAAACCTCTTTCGGATCCATGCGGTAAGCCTGCACAACTTCTTTCCAGTTCCTTTTCTGCTTGATCGCTGATGCCACTTGTGAGAGTGGTTGGTTGCTCTTTTTGGCGATGACGGCGGCGAGGGCGATCTGATGAATCCCGAGGCTTTTCTCCCTCAGCACCGCTTCGACATCTTCTTTTTTCATTCCGAGATAAGACGCCACTTTTTCCGTCACTCGAATCGATTGGTGTTCATCAGCCTTTTTCTTATGGAAAAAAGAGCTTAATTTCTCCAATCTCTTATCTTTTAAGGTAGACTGAATGTCCGCGTATCCCACCTGACCCGCTCCCAGCAGGATTCCGCCGACAAGGCCGATCGCGACCGCTGTACCCAGAATCTTTTTCAGTGAGAAAGCCATAGTTTCCACCTCTTTCTGATTGACTTCAGGATAGTCTACCCCAAATGTATGACGAAACTTTGACATGGGTATGACTCAATTGAGAAAGCGGAAAGACGAACGTAAAACAGGTTCCATTTCCCGGTTCGCTCTCCACAGAGATTTTCCCTCCGTGTGCTCTGTTTTGGTCTTTCTCCACATAGTCTTTTTGCAAGGCTTCCAGCCAGCCGCGGATCGATGTCAAAACCCGCAAGAGGCTTATTTGTATAAAAAATTCTAAAAATAGTGGTTGAGTATGTTTTATTCCAATATAATATAATTAATAAATGTTCTATAAATATCGAACAAAAAGAGGGTGGGTTTTTAAGTGAACTACTCGGTCCAGGTGATCTTTCATGTCTACCTCGAGTGTGTATTGAGTTTGCTCACCTATATGTCGAAACCTTCCCATAAGCATTATGAATTGTGGACCGGGTGGGCCGCATCGGTCAAGAAGGCAATCAGCTCCAGGCTGCATCAACAGATTTCCGACTTGTATCAGGATAAAAAACAAGATGTCTTTCATCCGATCCTGATCGGTTTTTACGGAATCCTCAGCCACAAAGAATGGATGGATGAACAGAATCCCATAAGAGTGATCCATTGGATCGAGCAACTTCCCGTTGAGGAATTAGTAGATCAAACCTCGCTTCTCGTACAAAAAAAACCTCTTCCATCCGCAGCAACGCTCCATTATTTTCGCAATCGCTGGGTGCAAATCTTATATGAATGGAACGAACAGTATTTCCGTCAAGTCGATTCGCAAATCATCACAGGACTGAAGAAGGATGCCCTTGAGAAGCAAAAATGGTTTTCCCTGTATCCGGTTGAAGAGCAGGTGGAGAAAGCAACCAATGGTTTATATATTCAACCGGGAAATGGGGTGGATCGGGTTTATCTGTTCCCGCAATATCACAGCAGGCCTTTTAACATCATCGATTATGACTCAAAAAACTTCTATATAGGTTATTCTGCCGATCCTCTTCCAACAGCTGAGGAAGAACCGCCTCCTTCCCTTACCCGCATGACGCACGCACTGTCAGATCCAAATCGCCTGAAGATCTTGCGTTTTCTTGGAGACAAAACCCGCAGTTTCTCAGAAATCGCTCAAGAGATCGGCTTGTCCAAGAGCACCGTACACCATCATCTTGTCGCTTTAAGGGCCGCAGGAATGATTCGCGTGCTTTATCAAAAAAGCGGTCATGATCGCTATCAGCTGCGCGGTTCATTTATCCCGGAACTAGCAATTCAATTGCAGGATTACATGAAAAAAGGAATGGGATAATTTAAGGAGGATCAGAGATGCTTTCTGTGAAAAACCGCCCTTTCTGGCTGCTTCTCAGCGCCGAAACCATCAGCGCACTGGGCGATATGATCGGCTTGTTCAGCATTGAGTGGCTGCTGTACCAGATGACTGGCTCCAAATGGCTGATGGGAAGTGTCTTGGTCGCTTTTTCTTTGCCGGAAGTGATCATTCGTCTCATTGCCGCCCCTTTGATCGACCGGGTGGACCGCGTGCGGCTGATGTCCGCTTTAAACGCGCTCCGCTTTTTCACCTTACTCGCGCTCGCTCTGTTTGCTTTCACCCGCACGATCGAGGTCTGGCACATTTTTGTCGCCGCTGTCGTACTGGGCAGCTGCAGCGCCTTGTTTATCCCTGCGGGGATGGCTCTCGTCCCGAACCTGCTTGGGAAACAACATTTCGTCCGCGGCTACTCCCTGATGGATGGATTCACCAATACCGCCCGCTTACTCGGCCCTGTGATCGGAAGCACCTTGGTCTCTGTCTCCGACCCTTCGGCCGGAATTGGCGTGAACGCGGTTACTTATGCACTGAGTGCGGCTCTGCTCTTTCTGTTGCCCAAACAAACCACATCACACTCCGAAAGGGAGCAACTGTCCGCCTGCTCATGGAAACAACTGGCCCGGGATTGGGCGGCCGGCTTTCTATTCTTCCGGCAAGTCCCCGCCTTGTTTGTCATCATGATCCTGCTGGCCGTCAGCAACTTGTGCTTTTCTTCCTGGAACATGCTGATCATCCCCTTGGGGCAAGAAGTGCTGAATATCCGTGCGGTGCAAATCGGGCTGCTGATGCCTGCCTTTTCACTGGGGATCATCACAGGGACTTTGATCACCTCCTGGCTGGGTGAAGTCAGGCGGAGACGTGTTTTGATGCTGGGCAGCTTTATCGCAATGGGAATCTTCATCGTCCTGATGAGCATGAGCAGGGAGTTTATCCTCACGCTTTGTTTATTTTTCCTGCTCGGCCTCACGATCCCGTTTTTCAATTCGTACAGCTCCGCCTTATACGGACAACTGGTTCCGGACAACTACCGCGGGCGTGTCATGTCTGTCCGCCTGCTGTTGGGGCAGGGAATGATTCCGCTGGGCGGTTTTCTGGGCGGCGTGGTCTCGGAATCTTTCGGTCTTCCTCTCTTGCTGCTTCTCTCCGGCATCATTCAGATCCTTTGCGGCTTGATCGGATTGTTCATGCCGTTATTAAGAGGCATTGACGGTGATTTAACCCCCCTGGCAGAGCAAATACAAAAAAAACTGGCTCCCCATCCAACCGGACGCGTACACGCTACGCCCCGATAAACAAGACCCGGCTGAATGTACGCAAATCCAGCCGGGCGTTTTGTTGATGCAGGAGCTGCTGCGGATCATCTTGCCCGACTTGCTCTGAAGCGATGTAACTTTCAGTGAGTATAAAGGGATAAGTGCAAAGGGCTGGCAACTGCCAACCCTTTGATGACATTTATTTATTTACTCTTGCGCGAAATTTGTTTTTTCCCCTGCAATATATCCATACCCAGGTCGGGATTCGATTTCACGCGATGGGAAAATTGTACCAGCTCATCCATCTCGACGTCAGCCTGCGTTACTTTCATCAAATACTCTAAAACCGCAGTCATGCCACCCTGGCCGAGTGCTTTTTGGGCTCCCTGCATGATTTGTTCCAACTGTTGTTCGGTGAGGACCTTTTTCCCCATCACTTGATTGATCATATCAGCCAAATTTTGCATGGGCAGACCGTTTCCGGACATATGATTCCCCCTTCCACCAATGTCCTTACAACATATGTGAACAAAAAGGGGAATGAGAAAGGTCAATCGCCCAAATCTCAGGGATTCATAAACAAACGAGCCCTTATTTTGTGAGGCTCGTTTTTCCTTTTACTCGCTGTTTGGTGATTGTCTTGATGCAGGAGAATCACGGATGGAATGAATGCTCAGATCACCTTGATCCCTTCCGAGCAATTGGATCAACAGGTGGTATTCTTCCAACAACATCAGTTCAAAAAATTTCATATCCCGACGGAGTTTTTTGTTTTCGATCACCAGCTGCTTCAGTTGTTGCTGCATGAGTTCAAGCTTCTCTTCCAAACAGGCTAACCGTTCTTCCAGCTTCCTGGTATCTTCGGCGGAAGGATCATGGGACAAAAAACGCACCTCTTTCTCCCTGAAACATTCATATGAACAGTTTATGAAGAAGTGCTGCTCTCTGTATCCGCACGTATCTCGGCTGCATTTTCATCCTTTATCTCCGTTGAAAGCGGAACGGAAGATTCTTCCCTCACTCTTTTCAAGATCTGCAAGAGATCCTGATAACGCTCCTTCACTTCCCGTTGATACCATTCATACGAGCTCTTTTCTTCCTTCAGCTTTTGATGTTCCTGCACAAGTAGCTGGTATCTTCTGTTTTTTTCCGCGAGTTGTTCGGATAACCGGCGGATTTCTTCCTGTAATTCATTCCATGATTTTTCAGCTTGTTTGAGTGAATCAATAATTTGTGTAAACGACCCGATTTGCGAACCCTTTTTTTTGTGGATCTGTCGGTAAACCCGTTTCTTCTTCGCCTCCGTGTAAGCGAGAGGATCCTGCCTGCGCAACACGGCATTCCAACGAAAACCGCAAGCTCCAGAAGTCCGCCCCAATTTTCTGCCCACTTCTTCAAAAGCTTCCAGCTGCGTCCCCCCATTGCTGATCGATTCCAGCACCTTTTCTCTGAGCAGCCGATCTTCTTGTTCCGTCCATCGTCGCCCTTTCATTTTCCCCATTCCTCCTCTCCCTTTCCAAACACCGGGATCATAAAAACACAAAATGGCTTTTATATAATTATTTAGTCATCCAAGTAGCCAATTATGTTATTTACAGATAAAAAATCACAGAACGTTGCCCCCGTTCTTGATAACCGCCCTCCAAACAAAAATGCCGAACCTTCTTCCGATCTCTAAGGTTCGGCATCCCGCGGCATATATTTCATTCGATGCGTTAACGGCCAGGGAATTCTCTATAATGGAAGATTAGTTTATAAAGCAGGCAGGCGGCATGTCCCGATGCCCAATTGTTCCACTTTACCCGGGTCCATCTTTTCTATCCCTTCCGGGAGAAGCTCCAAACATTTTTTCAGCCAAGCGAGAACTTCATCGACAGCGACACCGTCTTTCGACGGAGCGAAGGGAGTAAGGTAACGGAACGCCGAATCGGCCAGCTTTCTCGCTCCCCGTACTTTCCCCCTTTTTAGCTGGTGCATAATGGCCGCAATCTGAATCAATCCATGGTAAAAGTCGTTCTCTCTTTGAGTTTGCCACAGTTCTTCCAACACTTCATGGGCTTCCCAATACTCTTCGCGATGATAACATTTGAAGAATTCCACATAAAGCGGATGATATGACGATTTCATGTCCGGCCTTTCCCTCCTCCATCTCGACCATACGGCTCCTATTTATCTAGCATACTCGATCCCGGGGTATAAAAAAAAGACCAGGTGCGCCCTGGTCACATGAAAGAGGGTCAAGATTAAGGAGTTAAAAGAAGCGTGGTAGCGTAAGCAAGAAGGTCAACCTTACTTACAGCATACATTGTATCATGCTCCCCGAATTTTGTCGATATTTCACGAGGAACTATTTTCAAACTTTTTAAATTTCTGGTCCCAATACTTTCGTTTTAAATTCCCCACCGTTTCCAAAGAGTTAAGAATCTTGGTGTATTGGTCTCCTTCAGAATTTGACGAAATTGTGAACGGATGATTTTATTTTTAGGATCTACGCGAAGAGCCATCTTTAACTGCCTGACTGCTTCTTCATATTGTTCCATCCTGATGAACAGATTGGCTGTACGCTGGTGATAAAAGGGTTCTCCCTCTTGAAAATGGGCGCCAAGTTCGAGATGAAGTAAAGCTTGTCCCGTCCGACCCCGGAGCAGGTACACTTCCGCAAGAATGGTGTGTGAAAGAGCATCTCTGGGATCCAGTTCCAAGCTGCGCAACAATAAATTTTGCGCCAGGTGAAGCAAATCGGTATGTGTCATCAAATATCGCGCGTACTCCCGGTATCCTTTGCTAAAATGAGGATGACAGTTGATGAGGGATTCATAGACTTCGCGAGAACGCTGCAGCTCATTTTTTGCTTCCAGCACTTGTGCCAGCATGAGCTGGGCTTCTGCTCGCATGGGGTCAAGATCTAATGCGCCTTGAACAGCTGCCAGCGCGCGGTCCCAATATTGATTTCTGGCTTCCAGATGTGCCAGCGCCAAATAATGATCGGTTGTCGGGTTTTTCTTGATGAGCCGTTCGATGCGGGCTCGAGTCCGCCGATAACTCCCCTGAACAAACCGCTTTCCTTCATATGTTTCAACAGGTGAATGCGATTCAATGATTGGCCCTGCCATCTTCATTCCCCCTTTGCCCATTTAGCCTCTCTACACTGAGTATCCGTTCAGTTGCCCATCCTTTTTAAGTGTACCTGATTCGACAAAAAATGTCACGAACAAACAAAAAACAACAACCCTCGTCAGACCGGGGATCGCGGGGTTGTTGTCCGGCGTGGATGAAAGTGAAGATGGCTGCCCAGTTTATTTGGTTCCGCTTTTTTGCATGCGAATCCGGGTAATATAATCGGTTTCATAGTATTCCAGCTCATCGCGCAGTGTTTCAAAAATCTTGGAAAGTGAAAGGGTGATTTGTCTAAGCGCTTCCGGCGGCTCCTGCCTGAACTTGATGGCATCATGCTTGGTATAGCAATACCGCCCGTCTTCTTCATACACTTCGTTCCGGGGATAATAAAAGTTATATATGCAGGAATGGACGATTTCGCTCAGCACTTTTTCCGCAAAATCATGGTTAAACTTGGACCGCCGCAAAACGAGGCTCACTTTTTCATAGCCCAATTCGCAAGCTACGCTCAAATGTCTGAGATCTCCAAGAAATTCGCAGATGTATTGTTCCCGTTCCCGGCCATCCGCCTGTTCATCCAACAGCTGCGGAACACTGTGATAATTCAAAAACTTCTCCAATTGCACTTTTGCTTCGCGCAGCTTTTCTCTCGTTAACACGCAGAGCTGCTTGGTTTGTTCAGTCGGCATAAAAACATGTCCCCCCTTGGACCCGCCCATACAAACAAGTGAATTCCAATCTTAGTATATCATAACAGCGGTTTGATTGGTTCAAGATGAGAAGACGGCAGCAAAAAAAGAAAAACCGTGCTTTTCAAACGAAAAAGTCAAATCAAGAAACAGATTGTGTTATGATATTAAACAATATTACTGACTGGTCAGGCAAAAGAGGGGGGATACCATTGTCTCAAGCATGGCCACCGGAGAACAAGCAAGATTGGTTAAGCAAATTCCGCTTCTATACTCCCATCCAGGTCCGCTTTTCGGATACGGACATGTTGGGCCATATCAATAATGTCAGCTATTTCAGTTATTTTGAACACGGAAGACTAAGTTATTTTGAAGAATTGGATTTGAGAAGGCTTCTGTTCAATCCTGATCGGGGAATCAACGGGGCGATCGTCACCGCCAGTTTGGAGTGCCAGTATCTCCATCAGATCCACTTCGGCAAAGAAATACGCCTCGGAGTGCGCGTCAGCCGGATCGGAAACAGCAGCTTGGAATTCCAATATGCGTTGACACTTCCTGCCGAAAATCTGCTTGGTGCAATCGGGAGAGGGACCGTCGTTTATATCGATATTCCTACCGGAAAAAGCAAGCCCATCCCCGATGCCGCCAAGGAAATCATCCGTTCATTTGAATATGAAAGGAAGTGAATAAGAGTCAAGCCCAGCGGATGAGAGCCGCTGGGCTTCAAATCTAATGATAAGGCTCGTGTTGGTGATGAGCGATGGTCTGCGCAATAATGATATTGATATCCTCTTCGCTTAACGAACCAAGATCCCCTTGAATGAGAATATCCGAGTCTCGCTCCGCTTCAGTCAACAAATCATATAGCTCAGGTGACACTGCCAAAACCAGCTCAGACAGTTTGATGGTTTGCATAGGTATCACCTCATGAAAAGTACTGGCAACGAAACCGGAAGCAAGTTATTCCGTCTATTTTGTTTCTTTCATTATGTCATAAGTACCACGATTGTCAATCGACTTATGTCCATTTTTCTTGCCTTAGCGGCCGGCTCCGAGCAAAATGGCGTGATCCACTTTGATGCAGCGGTCCATCACCACGATCAGGCCGTTCTCCTCTGCCAGTCTGGCGGCTTCTTCATTGATAACTCCTTCTTGCATCCAGATCGCTTTTGCTCCTGCCTTCACCGCTTCTTCAGCTACCGGCATGACAAATTCACTGCGGCGGAAAACATTGACAATATCGATCGGTTCCGTGATCTCGGTGAGTGATGCATAAGGCTTCTCACCTAAAACAGGTTCCTTCAGATTGGGATTGACGGGAAATATACGATAACCGGCACGTTGGAGTGCTTCGGCAATCATATAACTCGTTCGTTCCGGATTATCTGACATACCCACCACAGCGATGTTTTTCGCATCTTTTAACAATCTGGCTCTTTCCTGATCACTTGGATTTTGAAACATGGAAATATCTCCTTTGTCTTTGTATTCAAGCTGTATCCCTATTATACCCTTTTCAATCTGCACGTTGTAACTGCCGGGTATTTATTTATATGAATATTTTGTATATTTATGTTGCCAGGTGATTGAAGGAGAAGCGGCCGTCTGAAGCCCCCTCCCGACGGCAGGAGCAATCCGTTTATGGGTGCATCGCGACCCGGTTCATTTCATCGCTGAACGCAAGGAGCAAAACACCGATCTTGCTGCGCCGCCTGTCGATGGGCCATTTGGCTGGGGACCATTGGAGAGAAGGATGTTGGACACTCCCCTTCGCACGCGGGTTGTTGACGGACGAACAAACCAATCGGAATCCCGCGGCGATCAACGGGAGTGCCTGTGTGCTTCCGCTTTGAACCTTGCCCCTTTATGCAGATAAGTTGAAAGGGAGTTTTTCTGTCATGGTTGTGGTAGTCAATCACGTTTAGAAAGTCCGATCAATTGAAGAAACCGTCTTGCGAACTCCGCAACTGAAATCTCCCCGGGCCCGTGCATATAATAGTTCTTTTTGACCAGCTCCATCAACCAGGCAGGGATTTTCTTTCCTTTGATCAGATCATAATAAGACCGATATCCCTCAACCAGATAATCCCATCTTCCGTCATCGCCCGGTTTCATGTACTCGGAAACGTCGATCACCTTGGCTCTCCCGTCCTGCAACAGGACATTCTTCAGATGGATATCCCTGGGGTTCAAACCGCGCGCTCTGGCGTAAGCGCGCGCCGCTTCCACATCCTGAATCACCTGTTCGGGAATGACGATGCCTTGTTCCAAGCACTCGTAAAGTGTCGGCCCTTGTTCATAGCTGATCATGAGATAATTTTCCCCCTCCCCCAACAACCGGGCGAAATAGGGGGAATTACCAAGACGTTTATAAACCGTCGCTTCCGCCTGCTTTTTATGAAGGCGATCACTGGCAAACACCTTAAATACACGATCGGGCAGATCCGGATGCTGGACCACTACCGCATCCGTGCCCAGACCGATCACACGAAAAACTGGCGGAATCCATTTGACGGTAACCAATTCAGTTCGCGGATTGGAATGAAAATCAATCTGTCTCAGCTGAGATTCAATCGCATCGCTATTCATCAAGTTCCTCCGGTTCTTCAGACCTTCAACTACTAAAGATATCATGTACCCGAATCCAAACCGTTAATCTCTTCCGGCCGATATCCGTCTCACATCCATCCCGCCATGGCTTCAGCAGACCCAAATTCATGCATGCTCTCTTCTTTTTCCCTGGACGAGAGACATCTCATAGACTCCTTCTTTTTGCTTTCCTCTCTTCTATTTTACAGAAAAAACCGCCTGAAAGCTCACGGTTTTCAAATCGTTGCCGCCAACCGCACGGGATCGGGCAATGACACACCACCGGGGTTTTGGGCACGCCCTGCGTCAACGGAATCGCCAGGGGAGGCAATTAGCGAAACCGCTTGGTGAAGGCGCTTCAGCCCGGGTGAAGAGTTAATATCCCTCCAGCATGAGGCGGAATATCCCCGCGCAAACGGAAAGAAGAGCAACATAAATCCAGGACGTAGTGTAAAGAACGCGAATGGATTGCAACAGATGAACGGGTTTTTTAACTTCCAAGGGACGCCCCATGGTTGCCCGCGGGGAAATCTTCCCTTGATATGTATTGATACCCCCGAGTTGAATTTGCAAACCTCCGGCCATGATCGCTTCCGGAATGCCGCTGTTGGGGCTGGGATGACGCTGGGCATCCCGCCGGTACGCGTCCCAAGCTTCCCGCGGATGAAGTTTTAACAGCGCCAGTGCCGCCAACATCGGAAAAATGGTGAGCCGTGCCGGAACCCAGTTGGCCCAATCATCCAGACGGGCAGATGCCCAGCCGAGATGCAGATATTGTTCATTGCGATATCCGACCATGGAATCCAGTGTATTGACGGCCCGGTAAGCCATCGCGAGCGGTGCTCCTCCCAGCGCGGCATAAAAAAGCGGAGAAGTAACCGCATCGACGATATTCTCCGCAACTGTTTCCACACCGCCGCGCACGATCTCCTGTTCATCCAACTTCTCCGTATCCCTTCCCACCACCATCGATAGGGCAGATCGGGCGCGGTCCAAATCCTTTGCCCGAAGCGCTTCATAGATGTGACCCGCCGCTTCCGCCAGGCCCTTGGTCGCTATGGTTGTGGCGATCAAATAAACTTCCAGTACCCGCCCTGCCCATACACTCCAGCCGGAAACCCACTGTACGATATACAAAACCGCCAGATACACCCCGCCGACAATCACCACCGGGAACAGTAGACCGAGAAGGCGGATTTGCCTGTGATGAGATTCATTTTCCCATCCCCGTGATCTCATCAGGCGACGCGCTCCTTTTTCCAGGAGAGAGATGCATTTTCCCATGGCCACAACCGGATGAGGAAGCCAGCGGGGATCACCGATCAGACGATCCAGCAGGTAGGCAGCCAGCAGAATCCCGACCCATTCCATGATCACTCTCCCCCCTGTCTCCGTCTTCTCTCATTCTCCACCGCTTCCCGTACCGCCTGATATACCGCTTGCCCGATCGACCGGCCCAACGGACTGGCTACCCCCGCATAAGAATGAAGATAGGAACCCACCCACTCCTGGGTTGATGCGACGACAATCGCATCCGTACTGGTCCCTGTGGCGATATTTCCCTGCGGATCAGTCACACACAAATCCTGAAGAGCGGCCGCTTTGGCCTCGGTGGCTGTGATGATGCTGTTCACCATCGCCGGAATCGTCATCCTGCCGTCGATGAGCAAGATGAGGTTAATGGTTCCGGGCATCTCCTGCAGGTAAACCGGACCGTCCAGCCCCGCCCGGGCAGCGTTGCCTACCCCGGCGGTTGCCCAGACGGCCAGGCGAAAATACTCCGATTCCACCCGGCGATATCCCCCCTCATCCACATGAGCCGCCGTTAACAACACCACTGTCTGACAGCGGGATAACCCTTTGGCTTGCAGCCAGTCTTGAATTTCCGCTTCCGGATCAGGGGGACAGTACGATGATTCCACGTGCCGGTTGAGAATCATCGTCGCGGTTGCCAGACCTCCTCCCACCACGGCACTGGTTAAAACGGTCAACGGCTGTTCCGACTGGATCTGTATCATTTCCGCCGTCACCCGGCTGTGAATGGGCCAGGCGGACCGGCCAAACACTGGTTGCATGGCTCGACTCCTTTCAAAGAAAACGGTTGAAAAACTGAAACACTTTTCGGTACACCAATATCTCGTTTTCTTTTTTGGAAAAACCGTGTCCTTCGTCCTCCAAAACGAGATATTCGACGTCTACGCCTTTTTTCTTCAATTTCTCCACGATCCGGTCCGATTCCGCTTTCACCACGCGCGGATCATTGGCTCCCTGGATGACAAGCATCGGTTTCACCATGTGGTCCAGGTATGTGTCCGGGGAGTCTTCGATCAGCTTTTGGCGGTCTTTTTCCGGATCACCGACCCATTGCTTCATGGCCGGTTTCCAATGCTCCGGAACGGAATTGATAAAAGTAAACAAATTGCTGGGACCGAAAATATCGACCACGGCCTTAAAATATTCGGGATGACGTCCCGCCAGGAGCAAAGCCATATAGCCGCCGTAACTGCCTCCCATCAGAAAAATCTTCTTCCGGTCGGCATATCCATTTCGAATGAGCCAGTCGAGACCGGCGATATTATCCAAACGCGGGCCATGCCCCCAATCCCCTTCCACTTTTTTGCTGAAACGGATGCCATATCCGATCGACCCGCGGAAATTGGGCGCAAAAATACTGTATCCCTGGTGGAGCAAAAACTGGAATAGCGCGCGAAAATTCTTGCGCTCTGCCGCCTGCGGTCCCCCGTGCGGCCACAGGATGACATGGCCGTTGGACGACTCCGGTTTGGCGCGGAAAAAGAGTGCTTCAATCGGGGTGCCGTCATAAGACGGATAAGTGAGGACCTCCGGTTCGATCAGATCTTCCTCCGGGACTCCCGGCACCCCAAAACGGGTTAACGTCTCCCATTTCGTGCTGCCTTTTTTCAGCCGGTAAATATTCCAGGGACGGGTCGCCCGGTTGCCCAGGAGATACAGGTTCCCCGCGTCCGAAACGGCGATCTGCCCGATCACGCTGGCCGGCACCTCCATTCGGGTCAACTCCCGCGTTTGGAGATCCAAACGATAGAGAAAGTCCTCCACTCCTTTGCAAGTAACCAGATACAGCTCCGAATCCTTCCGGTTCAATTTGATCTTTTTAATCTCCTCATTTTTTAGTGTCAACATTTCCGTCAGCCTGTTGGTGTTCAGATCGAACTCAGCGAGATAAGAAAAGTCTGCACCGTAATTGGTGACCACCAACAACCGGTCATCATCATAAAACTCCACATCGGAAACCGTGTGCTGTGCCGCTTGTTCCGAAGTAAGGCAAACCGGTTTCCCTTCTTTCCTCTTCACATACGCCAATATGTATGTGTTGGCGAAGAACTTGTAATAAACCAGTGTCTGTTCGTCTTCGCTCACTTTTCCCAAGTAAGTGGGGGCCTCTTTTCCTTCCAGAATCAGTTCTTCCCGGTTTTCATCGATATGGTAGCAATACGAATTGATAAAAGTCCCGTTTTCCTTATTGGAATAATAGTAGAGCCTCTTTCCGTCCCCGGACAGATGCACCGGATGATTTTGTTTCTTTTCCGCCAGCCTGACCGGCTTCATGGGCCCTCCGGACGGTGGCAGGGCATAAATCTGTGCATTTTCGTCTCCGTCACGGTCAAAGGAAGCGAGTAGAAATCGCCCCTGTTTGTCGAAGAGCAGATGGTGGCAATTCTGCCCGTTGAACGTGAGCGGGTAAGGAAACAGAACGGGCAAGTCGATCGCCCACAGGTCATATTTGCCGGCTAAGTTGGTGCTGAACACCAATTGTTTCTCATCAGGGCTTACCGCGAAACGCTGAATGGAAAACGTTCGAAAAAATTGTTCCACATCCGGTTTGTCAAATGAATTCATACGTACACCCTCTCGTTTTGTCCGTTTTCCTTCAAATCTAAAAAGTCGAAACGATCTTCCAGGTATCCCCCTGTTTCTTCACCAACTGTCCGCTTCCATGGGGAACGGATGGTTTCCAGAAAGCAGCCCAGTCCCGGTAAACCAGTTTCGCCAGAAACCAGCGGATCGGTCCGCCATGTGTAAATACGGCAATCCGCTCCCCTGCATGCCGTTCTTCCACTTGCTTGAGCCACCTGCTTAAACGCTTGTCCATCTCCCGCAAACTTTCACCCGCAGGCGGAGCCACTTGAAACGGATTGGACAACCACTGCCTGACATGCTCCGGGTTCTTCGCCGAAATCTCGTGATACGTACAACCCTCCCAATCGCCAAAAGACAATTCCCGCAAGTTCTCACTCTCCAGGCAGGGAAGGTGGGGAAAGCGTCTCAGAAACACCCGAGCGGTCTGTCTGGCACGCAACAGATCACTCGTATAAACCCGGTCGACCGGAAAGGCGGTTAGATGAAGCGCCAATCGCTCCGCTTGTATAGATCCCTTTTGATTCAGCGGGACATCCCGGTGTCCGAGGTAACGCCCGGAGGCATTTTCGTCCGTTTCACCATGCCGGAGCCAAATCAGCTGCAAGTTCGTTCACCCCCGGGATCAGCATCACGAGCAGAATAACGATTTCCGTTCCCTCAATCACGGCACCGTAAATATCCCCGGTGCACCCTCCCAGCCTTCGGGTCACCCGCCATCCAGCCAGCCAGCCAACTCCGAGGGCAAGGGCAAACAGCACCAGCCCCAGCCAGCCGCTTAAGAACATGACGGGAACGATGGCGCAGATAAAAGCAAACAGCAGGCGGCGGAGAGTTAATTGTTCTTTCATCCCTTTCCCGGTTCCGTTTGCTTGAATATAGGGAAAAACAAACATCACCCAGACCACGGCCGTTCGCCCCAATACCGTTGCCGTCACAACCGGGACAAACAAAGGGCAGACAGCGGGAAGGGAAATCAGTGAACCCACCTTAAGCAAAACGGCAAAGACGCCTGCCAGCACACCCATCGCGCCGACGCGGCTGTCCTTCATAATCTCCAGCGTACGCTCACGTTCCCTGTAAGAGCCCAACCCGTCAGCGGTGTCCATCCACCCGTCCAGATGAAGGCCTCCCGTGAGATACGCCCAACACGCCGCATCCAGCACCGCCCTCACAGGCAGTGGAAACCACCGGGCGATCAGCGTATCAAACAGTACGATGGCAATCCCAAGCAACAGGCCGGCCAGCGGATACCACATGGGGCTCTTCTCCCAATCCTCCCGATTGGTGCTCAGCGGGACAGGAATACGCGTCAAAAAAGCAACCGCATGAAAGAAAGCGTTCATCCTTTGATCCTCCACGGAATTCCCGATACAACCAGCCAAACTTCCTGTGCCGCCTCAGCCGCCTGTTGATTCACTTGCCCCAGTGCTTCTTGAAACAGCCGTCCCACAGCATTCATGGAGACGCCGCCCCAGCCCGCTTCATCGGTGACAAGAACGGCCTCGCGCTCCTGTAATCCCTGAAGCAGGCGCCCCATGTCATCTTTCATCAAGGAAAGAAAGCGTTTCTTCTGTTCCTTCGTCCAAACTTCCGTTGCATTTGCCTTCCACATCCGATTGGAAACCCAAGCCGTCAAACTGTCAATCAGCAGAACGGCATGGCCGGGAACCTTCGCCACCGCCTCAGGCAAACGGAACGGTTCCTCCACAAGCCCCCACGCGGCGGGGCGCTGTTCGCGGTGCCGGATGATCCTTTCTTCCATCTCGGTGTCCACCGCTGTCCCTGTCGCTATGTAGATGACTTCCCTTCCCAGAGATGTGCAGATCGATTCGGCAAATCGGCTCTTTCCCGACCTGACTCCTCCTGTGACCAAACGAATCCCCAAATTTCATCCCTCTTTTGAAATCAGTTCATCAATGGCGCGGACCAGTACCCGGTTGGCCCGGCTCGTCTTGACCGCAATTCGGAAATACCTTTCATCCAGCCCGGGATACATCGAGCAGTCGCGAATCAAAAACCCTTTTTTCCCCAACTCATGCTGCAGCCAATCGGCGGAGTAATGACCGGCTCTCTCCCGAAATCGAAGAAGCAGGTAGTTGGCCTCTCCGGGGAATACCTCGAGCTCTTTTATCTTTTTCAACTCTGCCGTCAAGCGTTTTTTTTCTTCAGACAACCACAGAAGCACTTCCTGTGCAAAATCTTTCCGGATGCTCTCGTCCAGAACCACACAGCCCGCTTCTTGCGCCAACGCATTGACACTCCACGGGACTTGCATCTGCTTCAGTTTTTTGATGACCGGCTCTGACGCGACCAAATATCCCAACCGCAATCCCGGCAAAGCATAAAATTTCGTCATGGAGCGGACAACAACGGTGGTTGGAAACGAATCGACCCGATGAACAAAAGATCTTCTTTCCCCGTCCGGAACAAAGTCGATAAACGCCTCATCGATGACCAGCCATTTTTCCGCTTTTGCGGCATATTCGGCCATCTCCTCCAAAAAGGGGACCGAAAGCAAATGTCCGGTCGGGTTATTGGGAGTGCCCACAATCAGAAGATCGCTCTCGTCGATCAAGGACTTCACCTCATCCAGTGTCGGGACAAACCGGTTTTCCCATGAGGTGATGCAAGAAACGACAGGAATTCCCCGCTTCCGGGCGCTGCCGGCATACTCGGCAAAAGCCGGTTCTATGGTTCCCGCCCGGCCGGGTTTGAACACCGAGATCAAGAGATCGATGAGTTCCGCCGCACCATTTCCGGTTAAAACCCGGGAGGGCTCAATGCCATGAAACGAAGCGATGGCCCGTTTCAGTTTTCGCGAATCCGGGTCCGGATAACGGGTGAGTGATGCCAAGCCCGGTTCCGCCAGCAATTCTTTCAACTTCTCCACTACCGCAGGAGGAGGCCCGAAGGGATAAATATTGGAACTGAAATCAATCAAATCTTCAACAGCCACCCCGAAGAGTTCTGTTGCCGTCATCAGATCTCCCCCGTGCCCGAATCGTTCCAGCTGTGCCATATGTTCATCCCCTTCCCGTGTCTGTTCCGGCCGGAGCCCTTCTCTCACACATTCTAAAGTAAAATATTCAAATAAAAAAGATCAATCTAAAAGGCGAAGGGCGGGACCCCACCCACGATAAAAAATTCAACGCTGAACGGAAGGCGAAAACGGACCGTGTGTGCTCCGTCCCGCCGGACCGGAAAATGAAAGCACCATCATCATCGGTTTGGAAAGCCGATGTGATGGTGCCTGCCATTCCGCCGACCAAGTCACAGCCCCCTCGTAAGAAACCGGGAATGGCTTCGGATCAGCTGACGAACCGAATGCCGGGGGTGACTGTCATAAGCATTCATTGGCTGAGTGTTCCGGATGCTTCTGAAGAAAGAAATTCGTCATTGTCCATTTTAAACATATATTTCCCTGCCGGATGAGGGGCCGAAATGTCCAGCGTTTTGCCCGGTTCCACCTCTCCGCTCCTCAAAGCGGAACATTCATAGTAAGGACAGTATTCAAGAACATAGAAATGAATCGGCCGGGATCCTTTGTTTTCGATATGAATCTTCATTTTGCCTGCCGGGAAGTAAATCCAGTCTGTGTGGGCTGTAGGCTGCCCGGTGTTCAATTGTAAGGGATAGGCAGTGTCCGCATAGGTCATCGCGCTGAGAACAAAGATCGTGCAGATCGCAAAGAAACTGAGAACGAGTTTTTTTCTCATTGCATCTCCCTTCCTTTCCGTCGTATTGTTTCCAGAACAGGCGGGTGTTTCCATCCGTCTTAGCAACCATTTTCCATGTTTTTCTGAAAACGTCTTTACCTTCTTGTTTCCCTTTCAGTTTTTCTTTAATCGTCATTTTCGATCCGGTTTTTCTTTACCTGCTTTGATTCGGTTGACAAAACAGCTCGGCTCATTTACAATCGCTTTAATACTTAAAAGCATATAAGCATGAAAGAGTCAGTACGTTTAATAAAATAATATTTTCTCATCGGCAAGAAACAGTAGCTGGCGGCGTCACAGCAGGCAGAGACCGGGTGGCAGGTGAAAACCCGGGTGTACCGTACAGCGAATTACACTTGCAACGGATGATGGGAACCAAATGAGAGGGTGAACGATTTCGTTCGCCAAATAGGGTGGTACCGCGGAACTTCCGTCCCTATGGGGCTGGAAGTTTTTTTATTTTTGCAGACAAGGAGTGAACAGTATGCGTCCAACCCTAACGCTGAACAAAAAGATCCCTGTGCATCTTCTCCGCTATGTGACAAAACAGGAGTACGGGCAGTACAGCCCTGTCGATCAAGCTGTTTGGCGTTACGTGATGAGACAAAACTTTCACTTTCTTAAAGGCAGAGCCCATGACACTTATAAAAGCGGCTTAAAAAAATCGGGAATTTTGATCGACCGGATCCCAAGGATGGGAGAAATGAATGAATGCTTGCAGTCTGCCGGCTGGGAAGCTGTTCCCGTCCGGGGCTTGATTCCGGCGTCAGCCTTTTTCGGTTTGCTGGCGCACGGTTTCCTTCCCGTCCCCACCGGTATTCGCACGCTGGAGAGAATCCCGTACACCCCCGTTCACGATCTGGTCCACGGAGCGGCCGGACTGGCTCCCATGCTGTTTGATGAAAAATACGCCCGATATGTTCGGACATTAGCCCAAATCGGAGCCAAGGCGCTCTCAGATGCAGCAGAACGTGAGCTTTTCCCGGTCCCCCGTCTACTGTCAGCCGTCAACGGCGCCGGGGAAATAGCAGAGGCGAAAACAGAGGTTGCCCAAACAATCAGCCAATCAAAAGGAATATCCGAAGCCGCGCAGATCTCGCGTCTCTACTGGTGGACGGCCGAGTGCGGTCTGATCGGCAATCCGGAAAACCCAAAAATTTACGGAGCCGGCTTGCTGTCATCGATGAGGGAACGGCAGCTTTGTTTTTCTGAAGCAACAGCGAAGATTCCCTTTGATCTGGAAACCTGCATCCAAACCGATTACGATGTCACGCGGCCGCAACCGCATTTATTTGTTTGCCGTGATTTTGATGAACTGATCGAGGCCGTCAGCCTCTTTTCCGAACGGATGGCCTTTCGCGTGGGTGGAACCGAGAGTCTGAACAAAGCGGTTCGTTCCGGGGACATAGCCACCGCCGAATACAGCACAGGTCTTCAGGTAAGCGGAATATTTAACCTGCTTCTGTACAATGAACAAGGAGAAGCCATTTACCTGGAGACTTTCGGACCTACGGCGCTGGCATATGAAGGAGAGGAACTGCCCGGGCATGGAAAAAGCACTCATTCTCGGGGCTTTGGTTCGCCGATCGGCAATGTGAAGGATCTTCCCAAACCTCTCGAATATTTTACACCAAGAGATTTACATCTTTATCATATGGACCGTGGACGTGAAGTAGAACTCCATTTTCAAAACGGGATTCGCATCAAAGGAGTCGTGAAGGACTGGATTTTCCGCGGAAACCGGCTCATTCTGCTCACCCTGACAGCGTGCACGGTGACTTATCGCGATCACGCCTTATTCTTGCCGGAATGGGGGGATTACCATCTGGCCGCTGGAGGAAAAATCGTGTCCGTCTTTGCCGGTTCGGCAGATCCCGCGTCGTTTTATGCCGATGCGATCCCGGAAGAAACGGAGCGGGAGCAAACCTATCCTGCAATGTCCACCCTGGACCACCTGTATCAGGCCGTTCAAGATATTCGAAACGGAAAAGAATCATCCACCATTCTTCCCACCATTGTCCGTACGCTGGATGATCTGTATCCGGAGGATTGGTTGCTCCGAATAGAAATCCTGGAACTCTGCTCACGTCTCCCGCTCTTTCACAATCACGCGATGAAGGAGCAAACCAAAGACCATCTGTTCCGGCTGATCCAGAACAAGCCCGGGGTGAAATCCTTCATTCTCAACGGTTTAAAACTCGTTTCGCTGCCATGACAAAACAGAGCCGCACCGAAGCTGCAACGGGATCGGTGCGGCCCTTCTCCTTGGCATCAGGAATTTTTCATGGAATCATCGCCTTCCACGTGTAAACGGATTTTTTAAAAGAATCGCCGGACTTGCGGGAGGGATGAACTTCCTTCGTCCGATGTTCAGGCTCATCCCCGTAACTGAAGCTGGGGTTTTTTCTCTCCAAAGATATAATATAAAAAGAATAATTCCTGCATCCCGGAATATCGGATCCAACAGCGGAACATTTCCGGGAGCTAACGGGCACTCTGTGAGTGATGATCTGTTTGAACGATCCTCCACGGAGTTAACGGGTAAAAATATAATGACCATTCCGTCACTTAGTCAGGAGAGAAACTATGAATAGCGAGATTCACTTTCGGTCCAAATTTTTCGCCAAAGATGAAGTCAGGGAAAAAGAGGATTGGTTGAATGAGCATTTTGCCAAAGGATATGTGATCGTGGAACTCGAGGAAATCGAGTCCGGTTATTTCGTGCATCTCGCCTTTGATCCCAAAGCCGGCATTTCCTCGCGTGCCCGTTTTTTCGCGCGCGGCATGGAAGAACAAATGGATCAATGGATAACCGGCAGGTTTGCGGACGGTTGGAACCACGATGTGCATGCAACCGCCGACGGATATTGGGTGATCGTATATAAAGAAGATGAGGAGCAGCTCCCTCCACTTCCTTATCTGATTTTGAATCAGTTTATCGAGCTGTGGTGGTTGTGGCTGATCGGAACCATCGTCTTCGGCTTTCTCTGGTATACCAATCGTTGAATGGTTGCTTCCGGACAATGGAGCATTTTTTTCACCAACCGCTTTTGCGGCTTTCTTCATGACCGGGTCGGTCCAGTCCCGTTTTATTCGGGGTCCGGCAGTCCCAAATCGGCAAAAGTGGCCATTTCGCGGGCAATCGCAACGGCAGCATCAAAAATCGGGAAAGATAAAGCGGCTCCGCTGGCTTCCCCCAGGCGCATCCGGGCATGAAGGAGAGGCTCGAGCCCCAGTGCATCCAACAACACGCGATGTCCGGGCTCTACCGAGAGATGAGAGGCAAACAAATACGGTAACACTTTTGGGTCCAATTTGACAGCGATCAGAGCGGCCGCCGTGGAAATCAATCCATCCATGACGGCGGGAATCCTTTCTTGAGCGGCTCCGATGAAACACCCCACCATCCCGGCAATTTCCAATCCCCCGACTTTGGAAAGAACATCCAAGGGGCGTTCCGCCGAAAGCCGGTGTTTCTCCAGGGCTTGTTCGATGACGCGAATTTTCCGCTGCAATCCTTCTTGACGAATCCCCGTGCCCGTTCCTGTCAATGCGGCGGCCGGCTGCCCTGTCAAAGCGGCGGCAATGGCTGTTCCGGCAGTTGTATTGCCAATTCCCATTTCCCCTACGGCCAGGAGCTGGACGCCTTTTTGTCTGAGCTGGCCAACGATTTCAATCCCTGCCCGAATCGCTTCGGTCGCTTCTTCCTCCGACATGGCCGGTCTCTCTGCAAAATTGTCCGTTCCCAACCGGACTTTGCGGTTGATCACTCCTTCCGGGACTTCGGCAAGCAGACTCCCGACATCGACGACGTGCACCTCCGCGTTAGCCTGCCGGGCCAGGACATTGACCGCTGCTCCGCCCCGGACAAAATTATGGATCATCAACCCGGTCACTTCCTGGGGATAGGCGCTCACTCCTTCTCTGGCGACACCGTGGTCCCCGCACATGACAACGACCGCTTTTCGGCTGACATCGGGAATTTTCTCTCCTGTGATCCCCGCCAACCGGATCACCAATTCTTCCAGGCAACCCAAGCTGCCTGTCGGTTTTGTCAGCTGATTCATATGTTTGCGTGTTTCTTCCTGCACCTCCTTGCAGATGTCAGGAATCGGTCGAAATGGGCTTCTTGTATGTTGCATGGATCTTCCCTCCACTCCGTTTCGTGGACTCTTCTATTGTAGCATCTGAAATCAGGTGAAAAATAATGATTTTCATCTAAACTCCCTCTAATTCAAGTGTTTTGTTTGTTTTTCCTTGAATTTAAAAATTAACTATTGAATCTCCTCTCAATTTTGTTACAATATTGAGCAATATATTTTTTAGATAGTCGAGACTCTAGCCCAGTTGAGGTGAGCTTACATGAAACCACGGACGATGTTTGAAAAGATTTGGGATCGCCATGTCATTGAACAGCAAGAAGGAAAACCCGCCATCCTTTACATCGATCTCCACCTGGTCCACGAAGTGACTTCCCCGCAAGCATTCGAAGGGCTGCGCCTGGCCGGCCGCCGGGTCCGCCGACCGGATTTAACCGTTGCCACGATGGACCATAATGTTCCCACCACCGACCGAAATCTGCCCATCGCCGACCCCATCGCCAAAAAACAAATGGAAACCCTGGCCAAGAACTGTGAGGAGTTCGGCATCCAACTATACGATCTCAACCACACACAGCAGGGGATTGTCCATGTGATCGGCCCTGAACTGGGACTGACTCTCCCCGGAAAAACGATTGTCTGTGGTGACAGCCACACATCCACTCACGGTGCGTTTGGCTGCCTCGCCTTTGGAATCGGCACCAGTGAAGTGGAACATGTCCTCGCCACCCAATGCCTGCAACAGAAAAAGCCGAAAACGATGGAAATCCATTTCAAAGGCTCATTGCCGCCGGGCGTGACCGCAAAAGACGCCATTCTCGCCGTGATCGCCAAAATCGGCACCGACGGGGCAACCGGGTATGTGATCGAATACACGGGCGAAGCGATTCGCAACATGTCGATGGAGGAGCGGATGACGGTCTGCAACATGTCGATCGAAGCGGGAGCCCGCGCCGGGATGATCGCTCCCGATGAAACCACCTTCAATTATTTAAAGGGACGCCCGTATGCCCCTCAAGGGGAAGCCTTTGAACGTGCGGTGGCTGAATGGAAAGAGCTGCGGACAGATGAGGGAGCGATATATGACCACCGCGTAGAAATTGATGCTTCCAAGATCGCTCCGCAGGTCACCTGGGGAACCAGCCCGGGCATGGGTACCGATATTACGCAGGTGGTTCCCGATCCCGAGTCCTTCCCGACCGAAACCGAACGCAAATCGGCCCGCCTCGCTCTCGAATACATGGGACTTACACCGGGCACCCCGATCAAAGAGATTCAGATTGACCGCGTCTTCATCGGTTCATGTACCAACTCCCGCATCGAGGATCTCCGCGCTGCCGCCAAGGTGGTAGAGGGATACAAGGTTTCTCCCCGTGTTCACGCCATGGTTGTGCCCGGCTCCCAGCAAGTGAAGCGCCAGGCGGAGGAGGAAGGCCTGGACCGGATCTTTAAGGAAGCGGGTTTCGAGTGGCGCGAATCCGGTTGCAGCATGTGCCTGGCCATGAATCCGGATATCCTGCAGCCGGGAGAACGTTGCGCCTCCACTTCCAACCGCAACTTTGAAGGACGGCAGGGACGCGGGGGAAGAACCCATCTCGTATCTCCGGCCATGGCCGCCGCCGCTGCCATTAAAGGCCATTTCGTCGATATCCGCGAATGGGAATATCTCGGAGAAGGGGGAAAAGTACATGCAACCACTTAAACAGCATCAAGGTCTTGTCTGTCCGTTAGACCGGGCCAATGTCGATACAGATGCCATAATTCCCAAGCAGTTCTTGAAACGGATCGAACGCTCCGGATTCGGACAATTTTTGTTCTACGACTGGCGATTTGATGAGCAGGGAAATCCGGACCCCAACTTTGTCCTGAATTTCCCGAAATATCAAGGGGCTTCCATTCTGCTGGCCCGAAACAACTTCGGTTGCGGCTCTTCGCGGGAACACGCTCCCTGGGCGCTGATGGATTACGGTTTCCGCATCATTATCGCCCCCTCCTTTGCCGATATTTTCTACAACAACTGCTTTAAAAACGGAATGCTGCCCGTCGCCTTGAACGAAGAGCAAGTGGACACCCTGTTCCGGAAAGCCTCAGGGCAAGAAGGCTATCGCCTCACGGTCGATCTGGAGCAAAAGCGCGTTTATGATGATGAGGGACTCAGCTATGAGTTTGAAGTGGATGAATACCGGCGTTACTGCCTGCTGAACGGATTGGACGACATCGGCATCACCCTGCAGTCGGAAAAAAGCATTGCCGCTTATGAAGCCAACCTTCCCGGTTATTATTCCGTAAAGTAAAAAAGCGATGAAAAGCCAAGCCTTGAGGGTTTGGCTTTTCATCGCTTCAGGGACAGCATGAAAACGGCTCTCTGTGCGATCCCGCTTCATCCGTCAGCAAATCTGCCCGCACCGGCACCCTTCAGCACCCTGTATGCTGCTAAAAAGACATCTTTCTCAATCATCCCCATATCCCTGAGTTCCTTTAACTCATCCAACATCAAATCGAGATCCCCTAGGGAATCACCAGTGTAGATGACACAGCCGAATTGTTTTAACAGGTTGCGGACATCGGCCACGGTTTTCATCGTTTTCGCCTCCCTCATCATCATCCGTTTGACGTGCATGATACAATAATACATATGTCTGAAAATGAAAGGTGCGAGATATGTCCTATTCAAACTTTATCCCAGTCAAACGGCTGGCCGGTGACTTGCTGATCTCGCAAAAGAGGAACAATATGCGATATACGCTCACAACCAAGGAATTCGTTTTTCAGAAGCCACATCTCTCTTACCACATCCTTCTCGAAGATGTGATCGGACTCATCCCCTATCCTGTCAAACCTGCCAATCTCCCAAACATTTTTGCCGGAGAAGCATGGCTGCATGCCAAAATCTCTGCCAACTATTATAAAATCTCTGTTCGGGAGATGCACGTGATCAGCCGCCAAGGGATTTATACGAGAGGAGCCGCTGACCTGATTATCCCGCTCCATGAACGGTTTATCCAGTTTGTCAAAAAGCATACCGATTTTGTTGTAGTGCCCACGTAAACAAAAAAAGCGTTCCGTCATCGGAACACTTTTTTTGCCGGATCTTATGCCATATTCGATTTGCGTCCCGGTTTCAGCGACGGAATCGCTTTATAAACGGCGAGCGCCACGGGAGCACCGACAAAGGCTTTGATGAAGTCACCAGGCATAAAGATCAGCAAGGAAGAGATCAACGTATCCGGGTTTAACGGCAGATTCATCACCATCACCAACCAGGGAAACCCGATGGCATGGATGACCAAGATTCCACCTGCGATATGAGCCAGTACAATCTGCCATGTCTTAATCCGGCCGTTGGCTGCACATTTTTCCACGATCCACCCGGTCACAAAAGCGGCGAGCGGCCAACTCAAGATATAGCCTCCCGTCGGCCCGACCAGTGCGCCCAAGCCTCCTCTGAACCCGCTCAATAAAGGAGCACCGACAGCGACTAAGGCGATAAACACCACCATGCTCAATAAGCCGCGACGGGCACCGAGAATGGAACCGGCCAACATCACGACCAGTGTTTGCAGCGTGATCGGCGCAGGACCGATATCCAGTCGCACCTGGCCCCCGATCGCCGTTAAAGCGACAAACATGGCGATGAAAGTCATATTACGTACAGATAATGCCGATGAAGTCATGACAACTACCTCACTTAACGAAAATCATTCCTTCATCAAGGATAAATTCAATTCTTCTGTATGTCAACCAACGACATGAATTCGTTTACAAATCGAAAACAAAGACCGGCTGCCTGATTTTTTGTTCAGGCAGCCATCGTCTCCTATGGCCGTAAATGCTTGATGAAAAACTGAGTGATGGCATTGTAACAGCGAACCCGGTTTTCAAATTTGAGCACATCATGGCCTTCATTTTCAAAAAGCAGGTAATCCACTTGTTTGCCCAATGAACGCAGATGTTCCACCACATCACGCGATTCCTGTTCCACGACGCGCGGGTCGTTTTTTCCCTGGATCACCAGGAGGGGACAGGAGATCTGACCGATATAGGTACTGGGAGAGCGCTCGGTCAGAAAATCCCGGTCCTTGTCCGGGTCACCCACGGCAATGGAAAAATACGGCTTCCAGGTTTCCGGGATTCGTTCGATGAATTTCAACAGGTCATACGGGCCGAACATATCCACTGCCGCTGACCAGAGTTCCGGATGCCGGGCCGCCAGCGTCAGGCTCATGTATCCGCCGTAAGAACGGCCCACCACCGCAGCCCGTGAAGTGTCGATCCGCGGATCCTGCGCCAGTACCTGCATGGCATGGACATGATCCAGCCGGTCCTTGCCGCCCCAGTCACGGTCTACCTGCTTGGTGTAATTTAATCCGTAACCCGTGCTTCCGCGAACGTTCGGCACAAAAACGGCAAACCCGTGCAAGGTCAAATACTGGATCAACGGCATGGAGAACCAGGCGAAGTTGGGCCGTTCCTGGCTTTGGGGACCGCCGTGAATATAGTAGACGAGCGGCCGCGGCCCGGTAAACCCGAGCTCTTCCGAAGGCATGTACAGGCGGGCGGAGATGCGCAAACCGTCAAAAGAGGTAAAGGAAGCGTCCTCACCCGGTGACAGAAGTTTCTCATCCAAGCCCAATGTGCGCTCGCGCGTCCGCTGAGAGATGTTCTTGCGGTCCTCTCCTTCCAGGGTGAAAATTTGCGTAGGGCAAGTTGCGGATGAGAAGGAAAGAGCATAGCGGTCATTCTCTCTGTCGTAACTTACGGCTTCCACCACCCCTCCGGCCAGGGGGGCTTCCCCGGTGATGACTTTGTGCAGATCCAGTTTCAGATTTTGCTCATCAAATGTTCCTTCGTACAGCCACGTAACCCCGTCGATGTTATATTCGATCAGGTAGCGGTTGTCGTACAGCGGCTTCAACGAGACCATCTCTCCCTGCCCCTGATGGACGGTTCCCGAAACAGCCACCGGCTTGACTTCTCCTGGTGTTTTTAAATCAAGATAACCCGGTCCGAAAGTATCATCAAAGATCGCCGTGAGAAACAGAAGGCCGCGGTCATCCCGGGTGAAGTGGCAATGATGGATTCCGTTCGGCTTGACTTCTTCCCCTTCGTCTCTCTGCTCCAACGGCTTCCCAAAGAGAAGTTGCAGTTGATCCTTTCCTTTTTCGTGAAGATAGACTACCTGATCTCCCACCGTGTAGGAATCGATCAAAATCGCCTTCGTATGGTCGGCATTCACGCCGCTCACCCATACGCCCCATTTGCTTTCACCCAGTTTATCCAGTGCTCCGGTCTCCAGATTGCCCCGGTAGGCTTCATACATCTGTTCCTGGCGTGACTCCGCCATCAGATACACGATATTTTTGTCCGGGTCGCTGTATCCCGCATGAACACGGTATGCAGCCAAAGCCCCGCCGAAAGCAGGTTCTGGAAAACCACCTTCCGTCGGAATCAGCATCGGCTGATAGTTCTCGTCCCCATCCCGGTCGATCATAACCAGGATCTTGCCCAGCTTCGGGAAAACGCGAAACGCCTCCCCGTCGATCAATTCGGGATTCTGCAAAGCAATGTACGCCGGAAGCAGGGGCTCCGGAATGCTTCCCTCCTGATCCATCCGATACAGGCTCATCTGGCCGCTCAGGTTGCTGATAAAATAGATCTTGTCTCCCACCCATTCAGGACAAAGGAAAAGGCGGGCAGAGAGGAGTGACTCGATCCTTTTCATTCTCATCCCCCGTCTTTCTAATCAAAGCATCGATCCGTCAAAAACGGCATTACCGATCAACAGACATGCATGAAAGATTTTAAAAGCCTCCAGATAATCGTCTGCGGTTACCGCTACCGTCCGCGGTCCCCGTCTCTCCACCCCCGGAATCAAGGTAACCATATAGATAAAAAAGTCCGGCAATATAAAAATTTTATCATATCTATTCTAAAAAATATATAAATAAGAAATAATCATCGTTTTCTGCTATAACCTCCCTGTCATGATACGAAGCCGAAGTCTCCGAAAAAAAGAAAGCCATTTGCAAAAGCCCTCCGCTCGATTTGTGAATAAAAGATTCCAATCGAGAGGACTTTTGAAACGGCCTCCATTTCAGCTTACCGGATCTTGCACCTCTAACGCTTCTATCCCCCAAGTGTTCATGGACACGGTTCTTCTAGTCCAGCTTTCCGCGTCCGGCTACCGTTACCCTGGTTAACCCTTGAGCGCTTTTAATATAAACATGGTTATGGAGATTCACCGTGCTGCAAATATGATTAGGAATCACTTCCAGCGTGTCTCCGATCCGTATATCTCCGCCACCCCGGAGTGTAATCATTCCGTGTTCCTCCGTCATCCTGTCCAAGACCGCTTCCGGCAGGTTCGTAATATGACCAAACCCGTTTAAACGGGTTGGATCGGTATGGGGTTGAATATCTGTGGCAAATGTTTTACTGCCCCCGTCAATGATCAGCAAGTTTTCCGACGGTTTGCTGACAACAGAAACCAAGACGGTCGCGGCACATTCATCCAAGCTACATGCACCGAGATTGACTTGCATCTTGTCATAAAATACGTAAGTACCCGGCCGAATCTCGGTGATCCCTTCGACCCTGGCGGCATACTCGGCTGTGGGGGTGGATCCAACGCTTACATCTTGTATCCCGATTCCGGCCTGTCTCATGGCGTTCGCTAACGAAACCATCAGTTTTCCTTCTTCCAATCCGGCCTTTTCCAAATCAAGGGTTGGTTTCCCTTGGAAAATCGCCCCCCGGAAGGTGTAGATCCCTCTTAACTGAAGGTTGTCAAGCTGGTTGATCTCCTTCGCAAGCGCCACGGCCTGTTCGTATTTCACCCCTGTCCGCTTTAATCCCGTATCCACTTCCAGCCGAACAGAGAGCGTGTGTTGATGCTTTTTGGCCAATTCCGAACATTTCTTCGCTCCTTCTATACTATCGACCCCAACAATCAAATCAATGTTTTTGCTTAACGCAATCGCCCGTTCAATTTTAGACTCGACGACCAGCGGATAAGCGATAAAAATATCATGGATGCCGTGGTTGGCCATCACTTCCGCTTCTGATACTTTCGCAACAGTAATGCCGGCCGCCCCTTCCGCCAGCTGCTTCCTGGCGATCGCGGGAATTTTGTGCGTTTTGACATGAGGGCGGAGCCGGACACCATTTTTTTGGGCAATCCGCGCCATTTTTCTAATATTTTGGTCCATCTTTCGTTCATCGATGATCACACATGGGGTTTCGATCATTTCCGATCCCTTCTTTCACCGTGATGGAAGGAGACAGGGTCAGGAGTATAGCCCTGTCGAAATGGATTCCTTTTCATAAAATGTATATCAATCTAACGCGTGTTGCCAACCATCTCGATACTAGGCTGGGTTGGGAGTGATATTGCATGTACCGACGAAAAATTCACTTGCACAGTTCGGAAGCCAACCTGGCTTCGGCTCATCCTGCCAATATTTTTGTTTCCGTGGTCCGTCAGGTGAAGAACAGTGTGGTTTCGATCATCACAGAAGAAAAAAGCAATTCCGCCTCCGTACAAGATCAGCTCTGGAGTCTATTGTTTCCGGAACTTTCCCGTTATCGAAGACAATCGTCAAACCAATTCGGCTCCGGCTTTGTCATCCATCCGAGCGGCTATATTTTGACCAATGAACATGTGGTGAATGGCGCTTCCACCATCCGGGTAAAAGTCGAGGGTTCCCGCAACCCGTTTCCGGCCACCCCTGTGTGGACAGATGAATCCCATGATCTGGCCGTGTTGAAAATCAAATCGCCCCGGCTGTTGAAACCCCTCCCGCTCGGCTCTTCTTTAAATACAAAAATCGGAGAGTGGGTACTCGCAGTGGGCAACCCGTTCGGCTTGGAACAAACGGTGACTGTCGGCGTCATCAGTGGAAAAAACCGCCCCTTGCGCGTTGGAAACAAGTATTACGACAAAGTGATTCAAACAGACGCCGCCATTAATCCCGGCAACAGCGGCGGCCCGCTCGTCAATATACTGGGTGAAGTGATCGGCATCAACACGTTGATCATTTATCCCTCCCAAAGCATCGGGTTTGCGATTCCCATCGAAGACGTAAAACCACGGATCGCCCGTTTTCTCAACTCATTGAAAAGTTAAATTTAAATCTCTTTCATCCGCCACTGCGAAGCCGGATCTCGCCTAAGACCGGCTTATTTCTTTTTCGGCCGCTTCCCACTCCAGCCCCCGGGGGCCCAATGGAAAGGATCAAAATGAAAAGAAAGCTCAGGGAAGATCCCTAAGCTTTCTCATAAACCACAAGTCAAACTTTTTCTCTGCGCTTCTCCCGCAATCCTTCAATCAACACACGCACCACTTCCGGGCGGGAGAATTCCGGCGGCGGAGTTTCACCCTTGCTCAACATCGCTCTTACCTTGGTTCCCGATAGGATCACGTGATGTTCCGGGGAGTGCGGGCATGTTTTGTATGAGGCCATCCCATCGCATTTTTTGCAGTAGAAACTGTGTTCAAAAAAGAGCGGAGAGATTCCCAGCTCCTCATCCGTGAAATGGTCGAAGATCTTTTGCGCATCATAGGTGCCATAATAGTTGCCCACACCCGCATGGTCGCGTCCGACAATAAAATGGGTGCAGCCGTAGTTTTTGCGGGCGATCGCATGGAGAATGGCTTCCCTGGGACCCGCATATCTCATCGCTGCCGGAAAAGCGCCAAAAAAGACCCGCTCTTTCGGATAATAGTGTTCCAGGATGACTTCGTAACTTCTCATGCGGACATCAGCCGGGATATCGTCCGCTTTGGTAGCCCCCACAAGTGGATTGAGAAACAGCCCGTCAACGGTTTCCAGTGCCGCTTTTTGAATATATTCGTGCGCCCGGTGAACGGGATTGCGCGTTTGAAAACCGACGACCTTCTTCCATCCTTTCTCCCGGAAAATACGACGCGTCTCGGCGGGATCATAAAAGTATTTGGCGAACTCCCCCTGATCCGGGCGATTTAACAGCCAGATCTCTCCACCGAGATATAACGAAGATTGTTGATATAATCTGGCCACTCCCGGGTGATTGGGATCAGCGGTTTGGAACACTTTTTCCGCCTCTTCTTCCACGTTCACCCGGTATAAATCATCAACCTTCACCACAGCCAGGATGGTTCCCTGTTCATCCCGCAAAGTGACATAGGCGGAATCTGCAACTTTGGATGCCAGATCTTCGGGAACGGGCAGGGTGACCGGGATGCTCCACACGGTACCGTCAGCCAGTCGCATGGTATCACGAACCGAGCGATAATCCTCTTCTTTCAAAAATCCTGTTAATGGCGAGTAGATACCTGTGGCTATACATACCAGATCCGCGCGTGTAACCGGAAAAGCGAGGAGAGAGGGGAACGTTTCCGCCTGTTTTAACCATTTTTCCCTTTCTGCTCCACGCAAGATTCTATCAACCAATATGCCACCGTGTGGGGCTATCGACTCTTTCATGATGCAACTCCCCTCATGCCATTTTGATTGCTATGAACAATAACGGGAATGAGCCCTAATCGAAGTACGATTTTTGGTATGCGCAGGCCGAACGACTGCCCAATCAAATCCCGGGGAAGGAACCTGAACAATCGGGGAAACAACGGCCAATCCATCACGGGCAGCAACATCGACGCGGCGGCCATTTATTCCCAAATACGTCCGACTCTTGTTGTCAGACGACAAAAGCACCACCAATAAAAAGAGAAACAGTACCCCGGTGCTCACCCGGGATGCTGCCATGCTCCGTCTTTCAACCATATGTCTATTTGCAACCCGGCTGTTGCGGCCCGGACGATCAAACGGGTTTCATCCGCCGAAGCGGGAGAAATCCCGGCCGGCGGAATGAAAAGCGGCGTCGGCAAGAGCCCGCTTCCCATTCCGGCACTCTAACGGGTTGACTGACCGTTAAGCGGGTGATCCTGTCCGGAATCATTTGACCGGGCTGTTATGAAGTCCGCACTCTGTTTTGGTAAATCCGGCCCACCGCCCCGCACGCGGATCTTCACCGGGCTTCACCGGCCGGGTGCACGGGAAACAACCGATGCTGGGATAATTTTGATCATGCAAAGGATTATAAGGAATGCCATGTTCGCGAATGTAAGACCATACCTGATCTGTTTTCCAGAAAGCCAGCGGGTTTAACTTCACCAAACCGAAACTATCGTCCCACTCAACCACTTCCGCATGGGCCCGGGTAATGGATTGTTCCCGCCTGATACCTGTGATCCATCCCTGGTAACCTTGCAAATTCTTTTTGAGCGGTTCCACTTTTCTCAAGCGGCAGCACAGGTTGGGATCACGCTTCCATAGCTCCGGACCGTACTCACTCGCCTGCTCTTCTACCGTAAGGACGGAGGAAACACGGATAAAGTCCTTTTGATACCGTTCACTCAGCTGATCCCGAACTTGATAGGTCTCTTCAAAAAGCAATTCTGTATCCAGATAGAAAATATCGACCTCCGGATTTACTTTCATCACCATATCGACCAGCGCCACATCTTCATACCCAAAACTGCAGGCCAGTGTAATGGAAGAAACACCGATTTGTTCCACACCCCAGCGGATGATCTCGATGGGATGCTGATTTTTTAACTCATCAGCCACCCGTTTCAGTCGTTCCGGCTCCCATTTGGTTTCTTTGTCGGATCTATCATGAAGTACGGCTTGGCTCGTTGAAGATTTGTTCATATCTGCTCCCTCCCTCTCCCATTCCTTATTCGTGAATCGCTTGTGTTGTCACTCATTTTGCAAAAACTTTTATTCAATGACATAACCGGCCCCCGAGCGGACGCGCTTTTTCTCTTCCAACGTCCACTCGGTTACTTTAGGTGTGGCGATCGTATAGCGTTCCAACTCTTTTTCGGCCTGGTCAAATGCTTTTTCCTCCGAAGGGGAAAGCACGATGACGTGGTAGATCCTGTTTCCTTCCACTTCCGCCCGCAGCCGGTACAGATACAATTCCTGGCCGCTCACTTGGCAACCACCTGTTTCAGAGCTTCATCCAATTTCTCCTGGAAAGCTTCAATTCCTACCCGCTCCACAAACGCGGTAAAGCCTTCCCCTTCTTGCCGGTTCTCTTTGAAGAAGAGGATGAGCTCCTTTAATACCGGGGCTACATCATCCGCCAACACCCGACCTTTGAGGGGAGTGTTAAACTTCCCTTCACCGAAGAGATGGCCGCCTACGGAAATGGTGTACGAATCGACCATGCCTTTGTCCGTTTTCGTCTTGCCTCCCAACAGCCCGATATCCGCGATTTGCTGTTGTCCGCAGGAGTTGGGGCATCCGTTGATATGCAGGCGGATGGGAACATCCAGTTCTACCTGCTCATCGAGAACCTCCACCACCCGTTTCATCAAACCTTTGGTTTCCGTGAGGGCAAGGTTGCAAAACTCTATTCCCGTACAGGAGACCGCGTGTCCCTCAAATGTTTTAGGATTGGGCGACAATCGTTTCAAGAGGGGCTCTTTGAGTAATTCGTCCACTTTCTCGTTCGGCACGTCCGGTATGATGATATTTTGCGTGTTCACGGTCCTGAGCGATCCCGAACCATAACGATCGGCTAAATCGGCTAATTGGAAAAATTCATCGGAGGAAGTGCGTCCGATCGGGATATTCAGGGCTACATAAGAGTACCCTTCCTGTTTTTGCGGATGGACTCCGGTAAAATAGCCCGCATTCCAACCGATGAGTTTGTCTTCCCCGCGTG
Organism: Lihuaxuella thermophila; assembly: GCF_900110165.1. GTDB lineage: Bacteria > Bacillota > Bacilli > Thermoactinomycetales > Thermoactinomycetaceae > Lihuaxuella > Lihuaxuella thermophila. Next base: position 76,872 of record NZ_FOCQ01000001.1, on the reverse strand, counting down.
TCGGGTAAGGCCCGATGAGTTCAGTTAAGACTTCCAGGAATTTTTCCGGTCCCCAATCCGCTACCAAAAACTTCAGTCGTGCCCGATGGCGCTTTTTGCGGTAACCGTAGTCCCTGAAAACTTTCGTGATTCCGACGGCTACTTCGACCACTTGTTCCGGACGGACAAAGATATCCAACTGTTTTGCCAAGTGAGGCCGGTTAGACAATCCGCCTCCCACCCAGACATGGAAGCCGGCCACTTCTTCCCCGTCGATGTTTTTTACGGCCGGGGTGAACGACAAATCGTTGATCTGCGCATTGGCCGGGTTGTAGATGCTCGAGGAAACCGAGATTTTATATTTGCGCGGCAGGTTGGAAAACTCCCGGTTGAGCAAAAATTCCTTTTCAAGCGCTTCGATGATCGGGCGGGTATCGATCAATTCATTGGCATCGATTCCCGCCAGAGGGTTCCCGACGATCGTGCGCGGACAATCCCCGCATGCTTCATAGGAGTGAAGCCCCACTTCAGCCAAGCGACGGAAAATATCCGGCAGATTTTCCACGCGCAACCAGTGGTATTGCACGGCTTGACGGGTGGTCACATCGATGAGCCCGCGCCCATACTCCTTACCCAACTCCGCAATCACACGGGCTTGCCGGCTGGTCAGCACACCGCCCGGGATCCGGACACGCATCATGAAATACCCGTCTTTTTTGGGGCGTTGCTGATACACACCGGCCCATTTAAACAGCGCAAACTTTTCCTCGGGAATCGACTCGAAACCTTTTTTTGCGTAAACATTGACGATCTCATCAATAATATCGAGCCCATCCTGTTCCAGTTTTTGCAGCTCTACTGAATTGAGTTCTGCTGGGTTTTCAGCCCATTTCCACTTGATTGCCATCGCGCCCACTCCTCTTTTAAAAAGATCCGTGTTTCAGAGAGCAAAAGGGCTGAAGGCTCCTTTTCTCTCGTCTCCCAATTGTAAGGATGGAAGGGCTCATCCCCTCTACACCGGCCATTCCTTGTTAACCCATTAAAGAGCTAATTCCTATAAATTAACTTGGTATTGGTTATTGTTAAATGTAGAATACCTAGAAAAAAAAGAACTGTCAACAGGTTTTTTGCCCTTAATTTCCGCGACAATCCGCCTCAAACAACAATGACTGCTGAATACAACCGGGAATGAAGGCGGATCTGTTTGAAGGACGCTCCGAAATCTTTTTGGCGACTCCGTTCCGATGCAGTGGCAGAGTCACTCGTCGCCAAAAAGATTTTTCCGCTGGTTCAGCTTATGGAGTTTGCAAAGAATACAGTCCATGGCAGTTTGATACAACCGTGGATGAGAGCCCGCTCCGGAAATGGTTTTCCGTCTTCGCTCCGATGCAGTGGCAGAGTCGCTCCGCCGGAAAACCATTCCTCCGCTCATTCGTGTCGATCATTTTCTCAAACTCATCCACGAAAGGCGGACATTCTCGAGATGAATGGAAAAAACGTGCAGGAAGGCCGTGATTGGTCGAAGTGCCTTTGAGGCCGAACCCAGCGGAGGCCCCGAGCGGAGGGAGGAAGCGGGTAACGTGTCCCAAGCGATAGCGGGTTTTACCCGCGCCCGTAGCGAGAGGGCCGGAGCAGCCAGTTATTCACCCTTGCCGGCCTCAAGAGCACGGAGACCAACACGGCCGACCGCCCCGGAAGCACAACCACAGAAACACTCTTAATCAGCGCACCTTCACAGCCCCCCCATGGACGGACGTCCAGCACCATGGATCAACAGGCGAATCTTGCTATTTTCATATAATACTGTTGCGAGGGAGCGCATCGTTTAAGAAGGATTGGCAAAAAAGCTTTGATGCTGTTTTGTTTTCCAGAAAAAGCGATAGTACATATATTGAACGCTGACGTTAAACAGAAAAGAAATGGGGTACGCCATCCAGATCCCCTTTAATCCGAGCGTATGGGATAAGAAATAGGCCGTCGGCACTTGTACGCCCCAAATGGAGATGATTCCGATGACCGTGGGCCACAACACCGTGCCGCTTGAACGCATCATTCCGGAAAGAATGCTGGCATGGCCAAAGATCATATACGCCCACAGCACGATATAGAGAATTTGCTTGGCAAGGGCAAGCGTGTGGGGCTCCACCAGGAACCACGACAAAATGGAACCACTGAAAAGATAGACCAAGCTCACCAACAGAAAACCGATTACATAATTGAGAGTGACAGCGCTGATCAGCAGTTCTTTTAACCGCTCACGCACATTTGCCCCGATCAACTGGGAACCGAAGATTCCGGCGGCCATGCCCAGGCTTAAGGCAGGCAACTGCACATAGGTAATCACTTGGATCACAGCCCCGTAAGCCGCTGTAGCCCTTTCGCCGTAAGCGTTGATCAGGGAGATGACAGCCACGCCGGACAGAGAGACGAAGATCATCTGAATACTGGTCGGCAATCCGATTCTGACGAGGAGTCGCAGGATCTCCCCGTCCAGTTTCAAACTGGAGAAAAAACCCCGGTCCAACGCGAGAATGTGATTCTTCATTTTCAAATAAACAAACAGCAAAACGGTCGCTACCAAAAAGGAAAAAATATTGGCGATGGCCACCCCATTCAGCTGAAGGGCGGGCAAGCCCAGCCATCCGAAGGCGAGGACGGGAGTCAGCAAAATATTTAAAACGATATTGATCACTAAAAAATAAAGAGGTGTTTTCGAATCACCCGTTCCCCGCAAAAAGGTCGTGTAATTGATATACATGAATTGGATCGGCAAAAAGGCAAACAGAATCCGCGCAAAATCGGCCGACTCGTCGATGATGGAGGCAGGAGTGCCGATCCAGGCCAATAATTGCCGGCTAAAGAATACTCCCACGGCTCCCATCAATACTCCAAGCAAAAATGAAAATTTGAGCGAGGTGTTCACCGTCTGCTTCAACCGCCCGTTGTCTCCGGCGCCATAGGCTTGTCCGATCAGGATCGAGCTGGCGCTGCCGAGCCCGATGACGAGGGAGACGAGAAAAAACGTGACGGGAAAAACGGCACTGGCCGCCGCCAGGGCACTCTCCCCCAAACCGCGCCCCATGATGACCGAACTGACTGTTCCCCCCAATGAATTTAATCCATTGCTGATGATCAGGGGAATCAAAAATACCAAAAGCGGCTTCCACAGCGGCTGATTGCGGTCGAGCAGATTCAATTGATCCAATGACTTCTTCTCCGTTTGAGGTCCGGTATTTCCCGGACTTTGCTCTAGTGGCGTCGGCGCTGCAACTGTATCCCCGCTGTGCAGGCTGTTTGCATTTTCTATTGTTCTGTCTTTTTCTTGCATCGCTCCGCCTCTCCTCATTCCGAAATTTCGATTTAAATAGATATACCCCAACCATGTTTGATACAATCAGATGTGAAGTACATAAAAGAAAGGAGCCAATCGATCGTGGAACTGATCGTTTATCTAGCCGGCCAAATTCATGATGATTGGCGGGAAAAATTGCGTCAATCGGCCGAACAACGCGGTCTGCCCATCATTTTTAAGGGACCGCAGGAAGACCATGACCGTTCCGATGACATCGGCGAAGTCATAAAAGGAAAACAGCCAAATGCCGTTTTCCGCGATCAGGCAGCTTCTGAATTTAACAACTTGCGCACCCGCATTTGGATGCAAAAAGCGGATGTGGTGATCGCTCTCTTTGGCGAAAAGTATCGCCAGTGGAACACGGCCATGGATGCTTCCATCGCCCTGGCTATGGGCAAACCGCTGATTCTGGTCCGTCCCGAAAGCCTGCACCATCCGCTGAAAGAATTGGCCCAGCGGGCCCAAGTGGTTGTGGAAACACCGGAACAGGCTTTGGACGCGCTGGCCTATGTACTGGAATAAAACATCCTGCAAGCCCGCCTGAGGACGGGCTTTTTTCGTTGGGGACAAAAATAAAACCGGAAACTACTCCCGGTTACATCTCCAAGTTATTGTACCCTTTTCATTTTAATGGTTTTATCAGCTGATTTCTACGGACAATTCAAAACAGTTGATCGCTAATAGCGGTAAGATGCTTCCCTCACAACAGCGGGTTCATCAAATACCACATAATCCAGGTTAATATTCAGCATCATCATATCTTTGCCCGATTTTTGATCGCGAATCACGAAAAAGTCACGCCCCACCTCGCGAAGCGTACCGGTAAACACTCTGTTTCTCCATTGCTCACTCGCATCAAAGGTCATATAGACGGTAATCCGTTTGCCCACATTTCTTTGCATCAGATCTTCGGAAAAGATGCGGCCTGTATCCCGGTCACCCGGAGGCACGGGTTGTCCCGGTTGCCGCCCCGGTTGCTGCTGTGAGATCAGCCCTGAACCGGCCATCATTCCGTAAGGATAACTCCAATACATCTTCTTCTCCTCCTAGAATTTATAGACTCTTGGGCAGTCTGCTGGTGAGGGTATGTAGAAACAATGGCTTTTATAGCGCCCGCTGTGCGGTTGGCCAAACCATCTGGCCGGACAGGGGCCCACCGGTCTGAAAAACCATAACCCGTATCTCGCAGGGGAATAGCGTTCTCCCCGAACCGCTTTCCTGGCAAGCCGGATATCTTTTTCCCGCGCCCGTTGATAAAAATAGGATTTTTGTACCGCTTCAAATCCGCCGGGAGTCTGAAAGACCATTTGCCAGATGTTTCTTATCCCCCTGAAGTCCAGACAGTCACCCAAAACCCGGTTTACCCCCACGTTCCCGACCATCAACATGCCTAACGGCCCTTCACCTTCCGCCTCCGCACGCATCAGCCTCGCCAACAGCTTCACGTGGCTTTCCGGAGCATTGATCACTGCCATTGGGATCACCCCTGTACCCATGTTATGTTCCGGGTTGTTGAAAAAGAACTCGCGAAAAAGAAAAGATGAGGATGATTCCTCATCTAAGCTTGATAGGCCACCTTTCCGTTAACAACCGTAAACATCGTTTTCACTTTTAGCAGATCATCGGGAGGGATGGTCAGCAAATCACAGTCATATACCGACAGATCCGCCCGCTTGCCGACAGAGAGTGTTCCCCGTTCATGCTCTTCACCTGCGGCCCACGCGCTTCCCTGTGTAAACAGCAGCAGGGCTTCCAGGCGATCCAGTTTCTGGCGGGGAAGATACCCCGGATGATCGGGCGGATCATCCAAACGCCTGCGGGTGACGGCTGCGTGCAGGCCCAAGAGCGGGTGAATCGGTTCGATCGGTGCATCGCTTCCACCTGCTAAGCGGATGCCGGCTTGGAGAAGGGTTTTCCACGCATAGGCAAATGCGGCCCGCTCCTTTCCGATCCGCTTGAGCACCCATGGAAAATCGCTGGCAACAAAGCGGGGTTGAATATCGATTACCACGTCCATTTGCTTCAGCTGCTCAATGAGGTCGGCGCGCAGGAGTTGTCCGTGAATGAGCCGGTGGCGCAGGCGAATTCCTTTACTGCGGGTGACCGGATAGGCTTGCATCGCCCGGATGACCCGGTCAGCTGCCTCATCTCCGATCGCATGGACAGCGACGGGCATATCCCGGTCGGCTGCCTGGGCCGTCAGATACAGCAATTCTTCTTGTTCATGGATCGCAATTCCGGAGTTGCCGGGATCATCTGCGTATGGCTCGGACAGCAAAGCGGTTCTCCCGCCGATCGCTCCGTCGGCAAAGATTTTCACCGCTCCGATGGTGAACCATTCATCCCCCTGCCCCGCCCGGAGCTTGAGTTCATCCAGTTCGGATAAAAACGGGTGATAAATCAGATGATGGGTCCGAAGAAGCACCCCTTCTTCCGTCAATTCCCGGTAAATCCGGACCAGATCCCGTACACTGCCTATGTATCTCAAATCTTCCGTATGTACCCCGCTAAGTCCGCAGGAGAGCGCCATTTTCATCGCCTGGCGGATGGACTCTTTTTTTTCCTCATAGCCCGGTTCAGGCTGCGCAGCATAAAAAGGAGCCGAAGCATTTTCATAAACCCACCCGTTTAAACGGCCTGCTTCATCCCGCCCGTAAACGCCGTTCTCCGGGTCGGGTTGGTCCGGCCGGATGCCTGCCTGCTGATAGGCCCGGCTGTTCACCAGATGGGCATGATGGCAAACGCGGCTGAGCAAGAGCGGATGATGGGGGCAAACGGCATCCAGTTCCTCCAGGGTAGGGACCAAGCCTTGCATCCTGTTTTCATCCCACCCGATGCCTACAATCCAGTCCCCCGGTTTCACCGTATCCGCCCGCTGGCGAATGGCGGCCAACATCTCTTCTTTCGACCGGCATCCGGTAAGATCGAGTGATCTCAACTTTTGACCAAGAGCAGACAGGTGCATATGGCTGTCCACCAGCCCCGGATACACATACCCCCCTTGCAAATCCACTTTGCGGACATCGGCCCGTCCAAAGCTCAACAGCATTTCCTCATTGGAACCTATGGCGGCAATCCGGCCATCATCGACAACGATCGCTTCCGCTTGCGGGCAAGTCGGGTCCAGTGGAGTGATCTGCCCGTTATAATAGATCACTTTGCTCATTCCCATTTCCCTCTCGGTCTTAGGATCGATAATCTTACTGCTTTCATCATAGCCGGAATGACGGGGCAAGAAAAGACTTCTTTTTTGTCACTGGAAACATTTCTCGGTATAAAGCGAACGTACATTTGCATATAATAAGGACAAATGCAATCATACGTTCGGTTTTCGAGGGTGGTTCAGCATGGATTCCGTCGTTTTTCTCATCGATATGCAGTCGTTTTACGCCAGTATTGAAAAAGCGCTGCGCCCGGAGTTAAAAGACCGGCCCGTGGTCGTCTCCGGTGATCCGGAGCGCCGCAGCGGAGTGGTGTTGGCCGCTTGCCCGATTGCCAAATCGTACGGGATCAAAAACGCGGAAACCCTGTGGCAGGCCCAGCAAGTCTGTCCGCAACTCACGGTCGTCCGCCCGCGGATGGAACTGTACCTGAAAGCCTCCCTGCGCATCACGGAGATATTGGAGCAATTCAGCGACCGGGTCGAACCCTACTCGATCGACGAGCAGTTTATTTCGGTCAGCGGCAGCGAACGGCTTTTCGGTCCTTCGCTGATGATCGCCCAAAAAATACAGGATGCCATCCGCACCGAGCTGGACGTCTACGCGCGGATCGGCATCGGCCCCAACAAAGTGCTGAGCAAAATGGCCTGCGATAACTTTGCCAAAAAACACGAAACGGGCATCTTCGAATTGACCAGGGAGAATATGAAAGAGTACCTGTGGCCCCTTCCGGTGGATCAAATGTTTGGCGTCGGCCGGCGGATGGCCCGCCATCTGCGGCAAATGGGCATCCGCACCATCGGCGACCTGGCCCGCTTCCCGCTGGACCGGCTGCAAAAACGCTGGGGAGTGAACGGTCATGTCCTGTGGATGACAGCCAACGGCATCGATCTGTCTCCGGTCACACGGGACACTTTTCACAGCCAGAAAGCGATCGGGCATCACATGACCCTGCCGCGCGATTACCGCACACCGGAAGAAATTCAAGTCGTTCTCCTGGAACTGTGCGAAGAAGTATGCCGTCGTACCCGCAGCCATCACTTGATGGGCCGGACAGTCACTGTGAGTTGCCGCGGAGCCGACTTCGATCTGCCTGAGGGCTTCCACCGGCAAATGAAAATGCCTGATCCCACCAATCAGACGATGGAAGTATTTACATATGCCTGGGAGTTGTTTGATCAATTTTGGAATGAAAAGCCCATCCGCTCCCTGGGGGTCAGCCTCAGCCAACTGGAGCGGGATGATGCCGTCCAGCTCAGCTTATTTGAGGAACGAAACAAAAAGTGGAAACTGGGCTATGTGATGGATGAAATCAAACAGCGCTTCGGCCCCACCGCCATTTTGCGGGCCTCCTCTCTCACCTCGGCCGGCCAAGCGCGCGAACGTGCCCGCAAGATTGGAGGTCATTACAAATGAGCAAGATTCTAAACCGCAAAAACCTGCTTTGGGAAGGAAGCCGCATGTTCCTGCCCGAACACCGGGAAGCCCTTCTGGAGCAACGCCGCCAAGCCGAAGAGTTTGTCCCCCCGGAACTGGATGAAAGCCATATGGAGATGATCAACTATATCCTGCAAGAGGCCATCGAAGAAGAAAAACCTGTCGTCGTCACTTATGCGGAAAAGTATGCTCCCGGGCAGTTTTGCGGTTTTGTCGATCAAGTGGACCCGTACAACCAGGTGATTCAGCTGTCCAATGGAACATGCAGGAAACAGATTTCCTTTCAAAAGCTCATCAACATCGAGTGGCCTTGAATCTGCCCGGAGGGTGTCACCCCGGCAGATTTACCGCCTTTCAATGGTTACCTGATCAGCCTCTTCCGGGGACGATAAGATAAACACTTCTTTGAAACCTTCATCTTTTAATGTGTGAAGGGATTGCCGCAGATTTTCCGTCATCTTACGAATCACATCCGCAGGAACGGTGCGATAGGCTCTTTCTCTGTTTCTTTCCAGACAGATTTCCTCGGGGAAGTGAAGAACGACGGCGACAGGAGTGCAACTGTACCGCTCGGCGAGCTGAAGAAGCGGCTTTCTCCGGTCTTTCTTCACATTGGTTGCATCGATCACCGTCAGTTTTCGCCGTTTCAAGCGTTGAACGGCCGCTTGATAGAGAAGGTCAAACGCATCCTTGGAAGCCGTGATATCATTTTCATCATCGGTAATCATTCCCCGAAAGAAATCAGAGGAGAGGATCTCGGTGGCCCGGAAATGTTTTTTGGCAAAAGAGGATTTTCCGCATCCCGCTGCCCCCACCAGGACAACGAGTGAAAATTCGGGGATTTGGATGTTCATGTGGGACACTCCGTTAACTCAGTACTTTTTATAAGGGTACCCAAATTGGCTTTTTTGATGATTGGCTCTTGTTCTTTTCAGCTCTTCCCCAACTATCCGGACCTCACCCTGCTGCCCGATTGTTCAAGTGTCCGTTTTGCTTGTTGAATCACTTTCATTAAATCATTTTCATCCCGATACTTGACAGGCAAAAGCTTTGCATCCACACGAATATTCAATATTTCGTCCTGCCGGTATGTATTCCAAAGCCAATGTGCGTTATCCCAAAGGTCATCCACGTTTGAATTGCAGCCAATTCCGGCATAATGAAGGCCCGCGATTTTTGCTTTTAAGAGCTGGAGATCATGCCAATTACACTGATCCTGACATTCTTTTTTCCTCACATAGAACTCAACGGCTTTCGGAGGATAACCCAACACGAGTCCCAATTCTCTGTGAAATGCAGGAGATCGATGCGAAAGCGGATCGACCCGCTTTGCAAAACATGCCCTCTCCTTTTCCGTATGAAAAAACAAATATTGCGGGCGATCATCAATCAAGTCAATCTCCAAGCTCGGATACGCTAACACTTTTTCAAACAACGGATGTGCCGTTGAGAGAAGAAGACTCGGTTTAATACCGGTCAGAAACGCTTCGACATCGTACATAGGCACCCCTCTTGCAAAAAAGATAGAAGGTTCAAAAAGAACCTTCTCATTATTATAGCATCTATTTATTGAACTGAACGGCATCGCACTCACGGCAGATATATTCACCACAGTCTGTTTTGACGATGTCATCGCTCCCACAATTCCAACAACTGAAACGAAAGAGGGAATGGGAGAATTTCACCCGGCATTCACCACCTTTCATCCCCTTCATCCTTTCAAATGAAAACAAAGCTCGTCCAACTATATTCTAATTATAATAAATATTCAGTATTAATACCAAAATATAAAATGTTATTCCCTTCCGCAGATCCGGAAATCCATCCGTCTCATTGGGTGGACAACCATTCTCTTTTGTTTCCACCCTTCATTCTGACTCATCACCCCGCATAATTCTCCACTTTTGGGACATTTTATCCATATAAACAGACCAACAGGGAGTGATTACACTTGGCATTGCTTGAAATCAGCGTCGTCCCCGTCGGCACCAACACAGCCAGCTTCAGCTCCTATGTATCGGATGCGGTACGCCTGATCCAACAAAACGGGCTCAACTACCAACTGACGCCGACGGCCACAGTCATTGAAGGCGAAGTGGACCAACTGATGGATCTAGCCAAACAGATCCACAAAAATGCGATGGCCAACGGAATCCATCGGGTCATCACCCATATCAGCATCGATGAGCGAACGGATAAACCGACGAACATGCAGCAACAAGTGCAAGCCGTTCAGCAGTAACCGGATTTTTAACGAATAAACGCCCTGGACTCAACCACAGAGTGCAAGGCGTTTTTTATATACCACGATTATCTTTCCTCCTCACCATCTTTAATAATTCTGGTTTCAAATAGCTTCTCGACCGGAATCCCTAGTACATATGCAATTGTAAAAATATGATCGATTTCGTGTCTGGATGTTCGATCGAAACGCGAAATGGTTGCTTGGGTTATTCCTGTTTCATCTGACAGACGTTTTTGTGTCCAGTTCTTTTGAATCAATAAAGCGATAAGCCTCAAGTTGCAATTTTCAATTTACATAACTAGATTCACATGGAAATTGGGGTCACTTCTAATGATCAGACTTCGAAAGCCATTGGTATATTAACGCCTCTCCTTTAATTACAACTGTAGTAATATAGAGATAGAAAATACAATTATGGGGAACTATTTATTGTGAGGTTGTAAAAGTATGAAATACCATTATGGGATAACGATTCGTGAAGCCAGGGAAAAGCTAAATATGACGCAGGCGCAGTTGGCTGAGATGTGGCCCCAAGCAGGTGGAGGAACCGGCGTTAGTGTGAATTACGTTTCTGATGTGGAACGTGGCAAAAAGCATATCACTGATCCCCAAACGCTTCGACGTTTATGTCATATTTTACAGATTCCACTCTGGAAAGTGGGACTTTCCGATTACGATCCATTCAATCCAACTACCTTTTGTGAAACGTTTATGTATGATGAGACATTGAACACAGCTGAAAGTTTGATAAAGCGGACATGGAATCTTCGTCGTATTATGTCTTTGCCGTACGTTGAAGAGGCTGTCAATGATCTGAATCGACTTTTTGACTATTTACAAACGAATACACCTCCCCCTGTACGTCTGGATGAGCGTTTTCAAGTTCTGTACGCTCAAGTACTACGTCTCAATGCTGTAATCGACGTAGAAAATCAGCGATATCAAGAGGCCTTAAACAAATTTCGCAAGATGAATGAGATTGCGAAAGCAATTGATCATCCGGCTACTCTCGCGATGAGTTATCTTAATATAGGTACGGAATTAGAGCGAATGGGAAAACAAGAGGAAGCGATTGAGTACCTCGAGTTGGCCAGAGACGAATCTTTCCGAGCATCGAAACATGTCATGGTCGTAACCAACGCCTACCTTGCAAGGGTATATGCTAGTGCTGGACAGAAAGTGAAGTTTAAGAGAGCCATAGAAGCAGCATTACGCACGGCAAAAAGTATCGAAAACTTTAGTTATGGTGATGGTACAGATTTTGTGTTCCACTCATTAAGTGGTGTAATGGCAGAAAAGAGCTATGGCTATCTGGAGATTGGAGAGCCGGAAGAAACCCTGGCAATGAAAGAGGAAATCAAGAACCAGATCGCCTTAGAGGCTAATATCTGGTTGGATGCGTGGATTCCTCTAGATTGGGCGAGAGCACATCTAATGCTAGGTCAAGTTGATCAAAGTGTAGAAGCCGGTCAGGAATTCTATCGGAAGGCCAAATTGTTGAAATCTCCTCATGCGAAGAGCCGTGCCTATCGACTACTAAACACAATTGAAGCAGCAGGTTATGGAAATGTTCAATCTGTAAAAGATTTCCGCCAGATGCTTGATAATGATGAGGATAAGAGCGGACTAAAAGAGCTGGATGCTCACTATTCCACCTAAGTAAGATCCAAAATCTGAAAACTTATCGATATTGAAGTAATTTGCGGATAGAAGTTTATCGAAAATAGAGGCGAAATAATTAGATAGCAAAGCTTTAATAACGGCTGTTATGTGATTTATAAGGGCTTGGTTCTTTCTTTAAATGTATTATCCCCACAAAAAAACAAATATATATCTTCTGCATTATTCATCTATTAACGTTAGAAGTTTGTTTAAAAGTCCAATTTCTACAAAACGAAAAGGGCTCGCTAGTCGCGAAGCCCTTTGATTTTGACGGAGAGGGTGGGATTCGAACCCACGGTACGAGTTGCCCCGTACAACGGCTTTCGAGTTATGCGTACCGTCGAAATTACGAGTAACTGCAATCAATTAAATCCAAACAAACCGCCCGTTCAGCCAACCTCAGTTAATCGAAATAAATCCAAGAGAAGACGGTACGTTAGAAGGTTTGTTAGAAGCCTGGTTCGTCCTAAAGATTAGCCCCATTCTTGCTTCAGATCGCCTATTTTTATTGAACATTTTTTGAAGAACAATTAACGGGCCACATTTTCTGAATCCCAAACCTCAATAAAATTAAATCCAGCCAGTCCATTAGACTCGACGGCTTTTTTAAACTCATCAGATACAAATACCTTCCACTGCACTCGATCATCCAAATATATACGGAAAATATGTTCTCCTGCAATTTTCTCTTGAATAAACGCGTATTTTTCAAAACCAACACGAAGCCCTGTTTCCAACTGTTCAATAACCGCGCGATCATAATCAATAGCATCAATGACATTAATCACGTGCATCCCATAAAAACTCTTTTGACTATGATGAAGCGGCAATGCTTCTGCCCTTCCTTTTAAAAAACTACTCAAAACACGGACAGCTTTTTCACTAAAAACAGGAATAGGACAGTCCCAAAAATGAGGACAATCACTTTCCTTACCTTCATCGATTGTACATATTTCCACAAAATCCCATTTATCTGCGATAGGTGTGATCTGAATTAGTAGATCATTCAATTTAGAGTCACGGTCAAAATCTCTATACCCCAATGTTTCAAAACCATTTAACGAACTTTTTAATTGCCATACTTTCATGATCATCCCACCATTATCAACCTCATAATATATACTATTTCTTCAATTCAATGATAATGAACCATTTAACAATTTACCTCGAATGTTGTTTAATACTTTTACAGCATCTAAAGTTGTTCCTCCATTTACTTTTACTTCTTCTAACTTCTCCGTCACATATTCAATATATTCTAGACCATGATTCCCTATATGAGGGGTTTCATCACCTATATATGTCGTCTCCGGCTTGTTACAATCTTTCTTTTTACAGGGCAAATAGACACCGTTAGCTGCCGAGTTTGGATCAATACCGAACTGCTCTAATAATTGTTGAGCCCGTCTAGCTCTTCGATCATTCCAAGGAACAATATGATGTGCAGCATTTGGATATGGCGGAGGCTCAACACCTGCTAATTTGAGTTCGTTACGTAATATAATGGATGCCTGTGTACCTTCTTTATAATGCCCAACTAACTGGGTACGGTTACTCACTAAAGCAACATAACCTTGGGCTGTGTAAACTTTTGCACCATCCCGACCGCTGGCTTTTGTACCTGCACCGCCCCCCTGGGACGAAGTATTATCAGCAATTTCACAAGTACAACCTTTATGAACAAGAATATTTTTCCCGATTGTGCCGATCTTGAGTAATTTGGTCGGAAGCGGTAAGCTTTCGGCGATTTTATAGACACGGTTTGCTATAGGAATGCTTTTTCCATCTTTGTCTTTGCCGTTTAACCCTTCCATGAACTGCTCTTGATCGAAGAGCAATGTCCAGGGGTTATCGGCAATGGCTTTGAATTGCTCTTTTGCATTATTCCAAGAATCCTTCAGATAACCGAGAGGATCGCTCGTCATTTTGTTCCAGGTATATTTTATGTCCTCAGCACCGATTACATCGGACAAATAGCCGAGCGGGTCGTTGTACGCCCGTTTTAGGTCATCGTTCCAAATTTGATCTTTTTGCTTCCCCAGCCAATTGAGAACTCCGTTTCCTTTCTCTTTGAGCCAGCCTACAAACCCGCCGCCGTCTTTCTTTTCTCCGGTGTCATCTACAATGTGCGTCTGCGTATAATTCGGGGTGTTCGAGTTGGAGGTTGGAGGCGTTTCGATTTTCGGATCAGTCGGACTTGGAGGCTCGCTTTCTTTCGGGGCATCCACTTGCCCTGCATTCCCCGACAGTGCTTGAACAACCTTTTCTTTCAGCTCTTCCTTTACCTGTGCATCCGTAACGGCAACCAACAACAAACTCGCCAGAAGAGCCCCTGCTGCCAGAACCATGACATATTCCAGAGTAGAACTTCCTCGCCTTGAGAACCAGATCCTGCTCAAATGGTTGATGATGGTTTTCCAATATGGCACAGCTTCTTCCCCTTTGTTCTCAGATTACGAAATGACCAATGCAATCACGATCATCAACACAACCAGTGCAACCGGAATGAGAACAATGGAAGAAAATCCTCTCCAGGCTGAAAACTCATGCACTTCTCCAACGATCTTGGAAAAGATCACAAAATAGATGACGGTCATGGCGATATTCAATAATCCCAGAATGAAGAAAAGAAGAAGCAAGAACATCGATTGATCCATGATCGGGGTTTGTGAGGTAAAGAGCTCTTCCCGGAAAATGAGCAGTTCGGGAAGCAGCAACACCCATTTGGATGTGTAAGGAATGGTTGCCCAGGTTGTGGCGATCCGTGTTTCTTGAAAGGTCGCCTGACCTCCTAAAAGACGGGCCATGCCGTATGTACAAAGACTGAGCAAAAACCATCCAATGGCACCCAAGATGGGACCGAGAATCAGGGCAAGGATCAAGATGGCACCGACTGAAGTGGTATCTCCCATATTCCGGTTCGATGCTTGCTCGATAAAGTAAGTGATGCCGAATAAGGAAACAAGCACGATGGTGAGGGAGGGAGTCGTTTCATTCATTGCATCACGAATCGCAGCACGTGGTTCACGCCAAAACCGAAGCCAATACCCTTTCAAAAGTTCGATCATCTTTCCACACCTTTCTATGGTTGAAGAATCCCAATGATTTGCTCATATGGAATGGCTCCCATATGTCGGCTATCAAAACTGGAAACACGTTCATCGCCCAAAACATAGTAATGATTGTCGGGTACAGTGACCGGGCCAACATCTTGAATATCAGGAAATCGGGAAAGGTAGGGTTCATGCAGGAGCTGGCCATTGATGTACACCCGGTTGTCTTTTATTTCGATTGTTTCGTTTGGCAGGGCAATCACCCGTTTAATGAAGTCGTAGCGATGCTTGGGAGAACGAAAAACAATGATGTCTCCCCGTTGAATGGTTTCAGGAGTCTTATCAACGAGATAAATCTCATGCTCTTTCAATGCAGGTTCCATACTTTTTCCTTCCGCTTGATAAAAAGCATAAAAAGAATTCCAGATCATATAGAGAACAACCAATCCCGTCAGGATTCCAACACAGATCAGGATTTGTTTTCGTGAAAAAACCATGCTTGAGTCTCACCTCCCCTGAAAATTGTGATTCGTTTTCAACCATCAGCCAATGGAAGCACGAAAAACACTCCCATTTTTATTGAAATTCTCTCAACAGTTGGCAGGATATGCTTATTCGTATAACCCTTCACCATCCGTCTTGTATTTGGGAATACAACTATATTAAGTCAAGCGGTAAATAGAGGAAAGATAAAATGATGTTTTTCATAAAAAATTTATTTTTAAAAGGGAATGAAAATATAAAAAATGTATTGACTGTTGGGATGCGAATCGTGAAAAAATGATAAAAAATATGAATAAAATCATCAGTAAAGGGGTTTGCGTATGGAGTGGTATATCAATGTAAATACAGATGCCAAAGTAGCTTATGTATTAACCTTGACAGAAAAAATCACGGAGAAAACAAGAAACTATGAGTGGTACCACCTGGTCAGAAGAATGATAGACATGTGCTGGGAATGGGTGGAAGAGAAAAAGCACAGTGGAGACGAACTTTATGAGAGGTTCGATGATGAAGATGATGCGTTGGTTTTGATTGAAGGATATGGTGAAATACAAGACAATCCCCAAAACAAGCTCATCTTGTTTTGTATCATTGATGCCGTATGTTATGCGATCTGGCAAGCTTATCAATGCGAAAAGTCAAAGTATCTTCCGCAAGTCCTGGAAATGGAAAGTGATCAATCCATTGACCGGTTTATGGAGAAAATCAAAAAAGTGGATGGGTACCAAGAAAGATGGGCAGAGCATCTAAAGCGGTATTTGCTCGAACATTATTCAGCAGCGGGCAACCATAAAAAAATTAATCGATCTGAAATCATGAATCAGATTTAATTTCCAATGAAAAAATCCACAGTAAAAATAACATTACTGTGGATTTCATCCCTTTATCATCATTTCATTCTTTTGGTTCCTCATAAAAGAGTCAGACTTACATCCCCTTACCGGTTCGGTACACTGGGTGTCTTCCAGAAGGAATGAAAGGTGTCAGACCATTTTCGCCAGTTGGGCCTCAAGGCGATCCAAGTTCTGTTCGTTGGCCTCGGTGACGAACTTTTTCACCCTGTTACATTCAGCGGCCGATTCGAAGAGCATGCGCCAGTTGAGCTCGGTCTTTCCTTCAAACTCACTGAAGGTGACGGTCAGCAGAAACTCGTGGACCGGCTCCAGATGACGGAGGACAATCCGTTCAGGTTTCACGACCTTGACAAAGACGCTTTTATTCTCGTAGTCGACGCCGTTGGGAGCGTGCATGACATAGCGCCAAATGCCATCCGGCCGGAGATCGAACTCATGAAACGTGTTCGTAAAGCCTTCAGGTCCCCACCAATGCATCAGGTGATCCGGATCGCTGAAAGCATTGAACAAGAGTTCACGCGACACATTGAAGATGCGAGTATTGACGATCTCACGGTCTGAAATCGGTTCAGCAGGGTTATTATTTGTTGTAAACCCGGAGGACATGGTCAATTCTCCTTTTTTTGTTGATCTCCGTTTGCAGGCTCATATCGCAACGCTTACCCTGTTAGCCCATTATGACATCCGTTTCGTGCCCACGATTGGACTGGCCCACACGCTTCGCTCTCCACTAGAGCTGCGGCTGCCAGTGGCCCTCTAATCAGTTTTTTGTTTCCACGCTTTTCTTATCTGCATACGATGCAAAATCGTCGTTGCCTTTCCCATTCGAGATGAATCCCAGCGGGGACTCCCCAGGCGGAATTTTTCCCTTCACCTGCTTTAACGTCGCTACGATAAGAAAGCTGACAATCACCAATAAGAACCATGAACTCACCTTTCCCGGATGAACGAGACTCCATGCCTCGGTTTGGTTGGGATATTCCCAGGCTCCAAAGAATGTTGCGATATTTTCGGCGATCCATATGAAAAATCCGATGAGCACAAAAGAAAGTGCGAGCGGCATCCGGTAACGGGTTCCCCCTACCTCGTATGTGACCCATGATGGCCAAAAGACGATCATGACAAGTCCGGTCAACCACCAACGAACGTCAACCCAAAAATGGTGGGTGAAAAAATTCAAATAAATCGCGGTTGCCAGAGGCACCACTGCCCAAAACGGCGGCCAATGGACCAGTTCGACCTTCAGCCTCCTCCACGCCTGGCAAAGATAACTCGCCACACTTGCGTACATGAATCCGCTATACAAAGGTACGCCGAAAATTTTGAAATATCCTTCCTCCGGATAAGACCAGGAACCCATGTGTACCTTGAAAATTTCAAGCGCCAGTCCGATCAGGTGGAATAAGGTGATCACCTTTAATTCATCCCGTGTTTCAAGCCCGGAACGCACCATCCACCACTGCATCAGAAGGCAGATGATGAGCAGCCAGTCATACCGTGGCAGGAAGGGAAACGGCATGTTTTGTGTAATAGCCAAAGAGGCGAAAATGACGGCGGGGAACAAGCATGACAGGGCCTGCTCCCAACCAAAACGAACGAGTTGTTGTAGTGCTCTCATGATTTCTGCCCCCAAGATTCCTGCTTTCTTCATCTCAGGTGTCTTCCTCACTTCGGTATTCCAAAATATCTCCGGGCTGACATTCCAAAACCTTGCAAATCCGATCCAAAGTGGATAATCGAATGGCTTTGGCCTTCCCGTTTTTCAAAATGGAGATATTGGCCATCGTGATTCCGACCCTCTCTGAGAGCTCGGTGACGCTCATTTTCCTTTTGGCCAGCATCACATCAAGATTGATAATGATTGCCACGTGATTCACCTCAGATCGTTAAATCATTTTCTGATTTTATATCGATGGCATTTTTTAATAGTTTTTGAAGAACAGCCACACAGGTTGAAATCACAATGGAAGCAAAAATAATGACCAATGCGAGTGCCAGAACCCCCGGAGCGTCGTCTTTCTCCGCCACGAAATAAAAGAGCGGCAAGCCTGCCACATACAGGATACTGATGGCAAACGCACAGTGTTTGATCGTCTTCAACGCCTTTACAGACATCTCCGAGAACGCTTCGTTCCTGTCAATATACTGCAATAGTTTGAAAGCCTGATACAGAGCAAAGTAAAAAGGGATCGCCGTTACATACAAGAGTAAAAGGATATATTGCAAGTAAGCATACTCTGTCTTCGAATCCGCAGCTTCGCGGGCTCCCACAGGCAACCATATGCATAAAGAAAGTACCGCAATTCCAATCAGTATAATCACTGCCTTCAAGAAGAGAGTTGAACCTTGTTCCCGTTTCATAAAAAGCACCCCACTGATTGATTTTCAATTTGACTTTAGCACATATTTTATCGTTTTACAATAAATAAATATCGTTTTTGATTATATTGTTATATATTGTTATTGCAAAGGGATAGTCCTTTTTATTCCGGACGAGATAAAAAGCGTTCCTCAACTGCTTGTTTTCGTCTTTCAGCTTCTTCATGCGACCTTCTAGACAGGCCAAGGTCTTCAGCCACGCAGAGCTCAGCAAAAAAGTCCCCACACCCGGGGACTTTTTTGCTTTAAACATTCCTCATTTGGAGTTAGAAAAAGTATAGATACGCAAAGATCACGGCTGCAATGAACCAGACAGGTGAGAGAAGAAAGAACATGATAACAAGAAGAGGAATCCAATCCTGTTTCTCTTCAACCTCATCAGAAAAATCCCAAGCAAAAAGAAGCATTCCACCTTGGACTTCAAAACGGAGAACCCCCTTCTCCTCTCTTTCACGAATCCATTCTTCCATCTCCTCTCGTTCATCAAAAGAGAAGAACCGAGCTTCTCCCTTCCCCGAATATTCATCTTCATACTCTTCTAATTGCACGAGAATATGAGTATCCACATCCTCAATATGATGGAGATCGTTTCTGCCTGTGGTAAATTCAATAAAGGATTGTGGATCGTCCTTAGGAAAGATGTAATAGAGCTTCTTGGGAGGGTCTTCTTGAGTCTTCTTGTTTAAATTGATCTCAATGGAGTCTTTATCCATTTTTATCATTTTCGATCTTCCCTTTGCTGAAAGTTAATCATTCCCCCTCTTTTATCTATTCGATAAATATTGTTCCTTTCATTTACTACAGAAAATTACAGAGACAGGAAAACCTTCTTGTTTTTCATTCAAATCAGACTATCGCTTTTGAAATGATCTTGCGCATGACCTCGGGCAATTCCCCTCAGACCTGAGTCTCAGATAACAATCCTTCCGAAGTAGGATGGTAGGATTGTTCATGTTTGATAAGTTATATATGTGAAGTCATTTCTGAATATTGGTACGAAGGGGGTCTATCAATGAGGAGACTGAAGGAAGCGTTGCTGTGGCTGTTTGTCATTAATCTTGGCATTGCGTTCGGCGCAGGGCTTTACGAGAGCAGGGTAGTCGTTCCTGAATGGGCGGGCACTCCTCCGGAAACATGGCCAAACACGGGGCTTTTGTTCTGGGTCTATGTGACGACGGTGCCGCTCACCCTGCTCACTATAGCCAATGCGGTCGCCGCCTGGAAAACGCGGGGGCCGAGACGTGGCTGGTACCTGGCAGCAGTGGTGGTCGTCATCGCCGAACGGCTGGCAACATTTTCGTACTTCATTCCCACAATGGCCGGACTGATGGGCGCTGAAGGCCTGTCACAAGCAGAGGTGGATGCCGTGCTGTCCCAATGGATGTTGATGAACCACGGCCGTCATCTTCTTTCTCTGACAGGGTGGCTAATGGCCCTGAAGACACTGTCCATTCCCGGCAGGGGCAGCTACATGCAGCAGGAAACCCAAACACGCTCAGCATAACATAGAAACAAAAAAGACAGGTCTTTTTCGCCTGTCTTTTTCCATTCCACACAAGAGCGGACTTTCCCGCGGGCTGCGTCGTCTACGGATAAGCTTTTCCTGAAATGATGTAAGGAATGATTGCGTTGAATGCGTCCTCCAAAGATCTGACATTCGGGTTCGCCTGAACTTGTTTCCGGTCAAACGGGACATGATGATGGTGGTGCGGATCGGTGGGAAGTCCGTGATTATGTTCATTTTCCCAAGCCGTGATATGACCGGTGGGTCTTTTGTTGATTTCCCAGCAATACCGGTAAAAAAACAAGTTGCCACCGGAATCATACCTCTCCCTTATGCGGAATTTGGTCTTTCCGTAGACGGGATGAGGGATAAATTGAAGGTTGATTCTCACCTTTGTGACTCCGGTGGCAGCATCCGATTCCAAATCAAGTAGCGGGGGAGCGGCGATATACGGGCTGTACTTGTTGATCAGGGCGACATACTTGGTATATTGGACCATCTGCTCACCCGTTCAGCTGAGAAAGGAGTCTTTGCTTCTCTTTCTCAAGCTCTTTCCAGTCAGCAATATCTACCGCTTCCGACATGCCATCGATTTCATGATCATCCAAACCGCCGAACAGCTGATAGAAGGTTCCCCGATACTCTTTTTCATACTCGGCAATCTGTTTGTTGATCGACTCCAGTTTTTCCTCGACACTTTGCGTTCTGGATTTTTTCACTTGGTAAATCCACTGCATTTGAAATGCCAAAGCAGGATTTTTCCAAGCTTCCAACATATGCTTCGGAATCTTCTGGCTCCCCTTTTCCCCTACCGTTTCCAGTCCCCGGTCCATATATTTGTACATCATCGCTCTGGAAACCCCGAGTTGTTCAGCCGCGTCCGTAATCGAGAGCAAGTGATCGGGTTTGTAGTGAAAGACTAATGTTCCATCCGATGTGATCTCGTAAAACCACGAATCCACGCTCAGTTTTAACTCCGAGAAATCCACGGGCTCCTGAAAAATGCGTTCGGTCAGAAACAACATCTTTTTCAGCGAGGAAAGAAAGTCTTCTTTCAGGATAAATTCCGGCTCTTTCCGAATTCGTACCCGCATCGGTTTGATTAAATGGAGAATATCGGAATATCTCTCGGCCAGGTTAAAGGCCAGGTTGTTGAGTATAAAGATCGTTTCTTTTTCAAGCATGGGGATGTTTCGCTCTTCAAAAGCTTGATTGATTTGTTTTTCTGTTAGCGCCAACACTTCTGTGCTCAATCGCATCCCCTCCTTTACCTCCTATTCTAAAATACGGTTTACATTTAATCAATACTGTATACTATACAATATGCTAATATTGTCTTATTTATTCCTCTTTCCGAAAAAAATGGGTTCATAAAAACAGATCCGCTCCGGACCGGGATGATTCAAGAAGCACCGGCGATCCATCCTCGAAGTCCTTTCCATGAATAAATGCCCCCGTTTGGGAGCCTGATTTTACTTTCTCAACCTCCTGATTTCTTTTAACAACTCCTGATACCTCTGCTCCAACCGCTCGACATCATCCCCCTTTTGCGGCATGGACAAACGCCCGAGAATTTCAGTCAGCTCCGTTTCCAAAGACAGCAGACGCTCTTTTCGTTCCTGTTCGGAAGAGCGGCTTTTCGTTGTTGGCTTTCCAGATATTCGTCATAGTTCCCCGTAAAATAGGTGGCTGTTCCCTCGTTTAAAATGAGCAGATGATCAGCCAGTTTCCGGATGAACCAACGGTCGTGCGAGGCAAAGAGGATGGTTCCGGGATAAGCGCGCAGCACCTTTTCCAGTTCTTCACGGGTAAAGATATCCAAAAAATTGGTCGGCTCATCCAGCAAGAGCAGGTTGGCATCGCTCAAAAACACCTTGGCCAGCGCCACTTTCACCTTTTCCCCTCCGCTTAAAACGCGGACCGGCTTATATACGGCTTCGCGGGGAAACAGGAGACGCGCGAGCACGGTACGGATCAGGGTTTCCGAATAGGGACTGCTTCCCTGCACATTATTGAGGATGGAACGCTCTTCATCGAGATTGGCCAACTGCTGGTGAAAGTAACCGATTTTAGCCAAGGGAGCCTGATGAACTCCTGCCGCCTGAGAAGCGATCATCTGCAGCAAAGTGGACTTTCCGGCCCCGTTTTTGCCGAGGACCGCTACTTTCTTGCCGGATGGGATGGTGCAGGTAAGCTGATGAAACAGTTCTTTCTTCCCGAAACGCTTGCTCAGGCGTTCCAGCCGGAGAGCGTTTTTTCCCTCAATCGGCCGATAGACATCCAAATCGAATTGAACCGTCGGCAGTTCGACCGGCTTCTCCTTTTTGGGCAGCTTTTCGATCCTTGATTGGATCGCCCGGGCCTGTTTTTCCACCTTTGCCCTGGCGGAATTCGCTTTTTGTTTATTGGAGATCAACCTGGCTTCAGACGGGCTCATCCCCTTTGGCGGCTTTTCCATGGACCGGGCTTTTTGCTTTTTGTCCATCACCACCTGTGTCAGCCTCTTTTTCTCCGCCACATATTGTTCATACTCAAACCGGGAACGCTCCAACTGCTCTTCCTTCTGCCGCCGGTAATCGCTGTAGTTTCCCTGATAAACGGTGATTTGCCCGTTTTCCACCTCCAGGATTTTGCTGCATACAGCATCCAATAAAGCGCGGTCGTGGGAAATCAGCAGGAGGGCTCCCGGGTAACGGGACAGCTCTTTTTCCAGCCATTCGACTGCCTCCGCGTCCAGGTGGCTGGTCGGCTCATCGGCCAGGAGCAGGGCCGGTTTCTCCGCCAAAGCGCTGATCACTTTCTGCCTCGTCCGCTCTCCCCCGCTCATTGGCATCGGATCTTTTTCCGGGGAGTCCGGATCATCCACTGGCGAATCCAGCCAACCGTCCCCCGGCGGCAAATGTCCCCCTCATCAGCCGGCTCTTCCCCGGCCAGCACCCGCAGCAAGGTGGTTTTGCCGGCTCCGTTGACCCCGACAACACCGATTTTTTGCCCTGTTTCCACTTGCAACCGGTCCATTGAAAAAAGCAAGCGATCGCCCAGCCATTTTTTCACCTGATATGCCTCTAACACAAACATAAAAAAACCTCCCTGATTCCAGAGAGGCATTCATATCCCAAAAAATGCACCCAAAAAACGCGATGATCCCGCGATCTGGATCAACGGGCAAATGGGCACAAAAAAACAGCACCTCGAATTTTGGGCATACGAATCCTACTCCGGAAAGCAAATTTCTAACCACTGAAATTTCGCTTCGGTAAAGTAGGATTAGTTGTCCATCGCTCGAAGTACCGTTCCTTTCCGTATCATATGTTTGAAACTATTTTAATTGACATCCAGCCTCGTGTCAAACGGGCAAACGCTCAAAAAAAGTCAACATGGATTGAAAACTAAAAACTGGGCTATCTTTCGTTGTATCTCTCTTTCGAGGCTGGATATCGGGATCAAATATCGGGGTCAAGTCCAGGGAGAATTCTCCCCTGTTTTTTCGTCTCCACACCTTTTCCGGTTCAAAATACCCGTTGCATCACTTGTGTATCGCCCAAATCGCGGACGGGTTTAAAATCGAGCCGTTCATACAGGCGGATGGCCGGATTTTGTTTGCTTACGCTGAGGGAGAGGCCGGGGAATCCTTCCAGTCTCGCTTGATGGATCAAGCGGGTCAAGAGGTCCCTTCCCAATCCTTGCCTGCGGTATTCGGGCAATACGGCGATGGATAATTCGGGGATATTTTCGGCGACAAACCCGTAACCCGGTTTCTCCTTGCTGAATTGGCGGAACCATGCGGCGCCGATCGGTTGGGAGTTTTTTCGCAATTCGGCAATAAAACCGATATCTCCGGGTTGGCCCCAATTTTCCAGGTATCGGCTGAGTTCAGGCCGTTCCACAATCTCTCTGGCCGGGGGTTGTTCTCCTTCCGGTACATAGATCGCCAGGTACAAAAATTCCTGTAGAAGGGGTGCGTCAGATGGTTTTATTGTTCGAAAGATGTACTCCATAGATTCAACCCTTTCCGAGAAAATGGTTCAGATGCCTCCGTTTTTTAATGGAGAATAATAAAAAAGGAAGGTTGTCCAATCCTGAAATCCATCCAACGGATTTCTCTTTCAATCCATTTCGAATGAGAATAAATTTTTATTTTTATTAAATTTATTTCGATAAAAAGATAGCCATTTCCTGCTAATTGAACCACAAATCAAAATTTTATCATCATCCATCGCATGAAACGAGAAGAGAGGCAGGTTTTCCGCCTGCCTCTCATTTTGATGGATTCCTATTTACCTGACACCGCGGCCACCGGCTGCACCGCGGGAGTTTTCCAGAAGCGCGCCACCAGGAGTGTGACGATGACCGCCGCCAGGAATCGAATCCATAACAGATGGAGAACCGGGATGCCCAGCGGCACAAAGATGAGCGTATCTTCAATCACCGCATGACAAGCCGCCAAAAAAATGATCAGCAGATGAATATCCCGCCTGGAAAACGATTGTTCTTCCGCCTGTTGAATAATGATCCCGGCACCAAAAAACAGCCCGACCAGCAAGCCGCTCGCCAGAGTCACCGCTCCGCGGGGAGCGATGCCAAACGGACGGAGCAGCGGAGCAACCCCCTTCGACAGCCAATCCAGAAAGCGCAAATCCTTGAGAATTTGAATCAACATCATGAGCGGAATGACAATCACGACCAGCGTGATCACCCCCTGAGCCGCCGTTACCAGTGCTCCCTGCGCGATCTGGAACCAACCCGCCGGCTCCGACTCTTGAGGAGTGATTCCGGCGAATACGGCCCGCTCATTTCCTCCGATCCAGAGCCAGTGAATCAGTAGCGCGGATAAGACGGCCAGCCCCATCCGGACCAGGAGCACCACCCAGGTGGCTACCCCCACTCTTTTGCACAAGGCGGATTCAATCAGCAGATTATGTGAAAAACTGAGCATCAACGCGATGATAAATACTTGTTTGACAGTGAGATCGAGGGTTAACACAGCCCCGATTCCCGCATACAGATTGAGTATGTTTCCCAATACCAACGGAATCGCCGCTTCCCCGGGTAAACCGATCCATGACATGAACGGAGCCAACCCCTGCGTGATCCAGCCCATCAATGGGGTATGTTTGACCAATTGTACCAACAGGGTGACGGGAAACACGACTTTGGCCAGTTCCCATGATGTTTTCAGCCCTGCCTGCCAACCTTTTCTCCAATCAATGGAATACATGGTTTCCTTCGCTCCCGTTTCTTGAGATGACATCCGTGTTTATGATTGCGGCTTGCGGACCAGCTCGCAGACGGTTTCCACATGCGCCGTTTGCGGGAACATGTCCAAAGGAACGACGCGCTGCAAGCGATAACCTCCTTCCAACAGCTGGTCACAATCTTTGGCCAGTGTGGAAGGATTGCAGGAAACATAGACAAACCGCGGCACTTTGACTTTGAGCAAGGCGTCGATCAAGGGTTGTCCCAGACCGGTGCGCGGCGGGTCGGCCACAACCACATCCGGTTTCAGCCCCTCTTCCACCCAGCGGGGGAGCAACACTTCTGCTTCACCCACATAAAACTCGGCATGTTTAATCCCGTTGAGGGCGGCATTCTCCCTGGCATCGGCGATCGCTTCCGGAACCGTATCCATGCCGATCACCCGTTTCGCATCCCTGGCCAGCCATAAACCGATGGTCCCAACTCCGCAATAGGCATCGACCACGGTCTCTTTTCCGGTCAGCCTCGCCGCTTTTCTCACTTCTTCATACAACTTGACGGTCTGTACCGGGTTAAGCTGAAAAAATGCCCGGGCCGACAAAAGATAAGTCAGGTCGCCCAGTTTTTCCGCCAGCTTTTCCTTTCCCCACAGCAAGCGGCTGTGCTCGCCGAACACCAGCGATGTTTTGTTCGGATTGTGGTTCAGGATCACACTTTTTACCCTGGGCAACCGAGCCCTGATCTTTTCCACAAACTCGTTCTCTTCAGGAAACGACTCCGTTCGCGTCACGATCACCAGTTGCACTTCTTCGGCGGCAAAAGAAACCCTGGCGACGAGATGGCGTAACACACCGTTGTGCTTGCGTTCATCATAAATGGAAATCTTCAGCTGTTCCACCACTTCGCGGGCCGTGTGCAGGGTTTCATTGACCAGGGGATGTTGGACGAGACAACCGCTCACATCCACCAGCCGGTGCGACCTTGCCGAAAACATGCCCATCGCCACCCGGGAGCCGATTCTCCTGAGCGGAAGCTGGGCCTTGTTCCGGTACGCCCACGGTTCATCCATGCTGACCGTTTTTTCGATCGGAATCTCGGTGAGCCGGGTATAGCGGGCAAATGCTTCTTCCACCAGCTCCCTTTTCAGGCGCAGCTGCAACCTGCGGTCGATGTGCTGAAGCTGGCATCCCCCGCACTCCTGATAGACAGGACAAGGCGGCTTCACCCGGTATGCGGACCGCTTTTTGATCTTCAGAAGCCGGGCTTTGGCAAACTTGCGGTCAATCTGCGTAATCCGCGCCACCACTTCTTCTCCCGGTATGGCGCCGTCCACAAAGACCACCTGTTTTTGGTAAAACCCTACTCCTTCCCCATTGATCCCGAGACGGCGAATGGGAAGCTCGATCACCTGACCCTCCCGCAGATGGATCGTTGTTTTTCGCTGCTTGGTTGTTGACATCTGACAAGTTCCTCTCAATTTCATCTCTTACATGTTATTGTACCCGAAAAATCTACCCCTTGTTAGAGAAGAGATCACGGCAGGAAAAAAACTTTTTCTTCCGTATTTATAAAGTAAACCATTGATGAAACGGAGAGATCTTATGCGGATTCGCAAAGCAAATCCCTCGGATGCGGAAGAAATCGCCCGGGTGCATATCAAGAGCTGGCAAACCACCTACCGCGGGATCGTTGATGATGAGGTGTTGGACAACTTCGATCTCGGGGAGCGGGTAGAGCTATGGAACCGGATCTTGACCCACCGCTCCATTGTCTATGTAGCGGAACATGCGGAAGGAAACATTGTCGGCTTTGCCAGCGGAGGAAAGGAACGATCCGACGATTACCCCTATGATGGCGAACTGTATGCCATCTATCTGCTCCAGGAATACCAGGGACAGGGAATTGGCAAAAAGTTGGCCTCCGCCGTGCTGGGTGAGTTAAAACAGCAGGGCATGACATCCGCTCTGGTCTGGGTGCTCGCCGAAAATCCGGCCCGCCGCTTTTATGAAGCACTGGGCGGAAAGGAGATTGCCACACAGCCGCTGACGATCGGGAAGAAGACCTTTCAAGAAGTGGCCTATGGCTGGAGCAATCTGAATGACTTTTAAAATTAGAGAAGTCACTCCTCCTGAGAGTCGTGACTTCTCTTCGCGATTCATCCCATCAGTTGGACACCACGCCGACTTCGGATTTCACTTCTTCCCCGGCCGACAAAGCGTTCACCGTCACCACGGGCCGGATCACCAAGCGCTTGATCTCTGCCCCGAGTTTGGATAAGGCCACTTCTTCCAACGCTTTTTCCCAGCCTGTGACCAGCAGCCCCAACCGGGATTCTCCGTTTTCAACCGATAAATGCCACTGTTTCAGCGAAACACCCAAGGCCTCCCATCTGTCCTTCAACGCGGGAAGTTCCCGGTCGGACAGGGGTTCATCCGTTTGAACGAAGACAAACCGGGTACAACTGTTTTCTCCGGCCGAAAACAAAAGCGGCTCGACAGATGGAAGCAATTTGGCTGATGGCAACCGCTCGAGATTGCATAAGTCTTCCACCACGGCACTGGCCGTCGGCTGCTCGCCCGCCCCCTGACCGACGAGCGTGAGGTCTTGAATCTGATCCCCTTCAATGTGAATGGCATTGTACACATCATGGACACTGGCTAACGGGTGGCTTAAAGGCAGCAGAGTGGGATGCACCGAACAGGAGATGGGGCCGTTTTCCCCGTATTGTTCCGCCTGGGCCAACAATTTGACCGCATATCCGAGCGACCGGGCGCACTGGAGTTCAGCTGCCGTCACATCGGTGATTCCTTTACAGGGAATTTCTTCAACGGGAATATGGACATCAAACACCAGACGGATGAGAATGGCCAATTTGCGGACAGGATCATGGCCTTCCACATCAGCGGTTGGATCTGCTTCTGCGTATCCCTTTTCCTGAGCGTCTTTCAGGGCTTCGGAAAAATCGCGGTGATAAAGATCCATCTGTGTCAGAATGTAGTTGGTCGTTCCATTGAGTATACCGGAAATCTTATGGATGCGGTTGGCTTTTAAAAAATGCTGCAGCGTTCCGATCACGGGAATTCCGCCGCCCACACTCGCTTCATAAAAGAGCTGGACACCGTTTTGCCCGGCCAGCCGCTCCAGCTCGACCCCATGAACCGCCATCAGTTCCTTATTGGCTGTGATCACGTGGCAACCTTTTTCAATAGCCCGCTTTATGTACGTGCGAGCCGGCTCAATGCCCCCCATGGCCTCGATGATGACCTGCACGTCCTTCTTCATCACATCTTCAAAGTCGTTGGTCAACAAGTGTTCGATCCCGCTGACTTTTCTCTTTTTCTTCAGATCCCTCACAAGTATGGTTTGAATATTGAAAAACCTCCCGGTGCGGCGTGCGATCACATCCTGGTTGCTCACCAGCATTTTCCATACGCCTGTCCCGACGGTTCCCAAACCCAGCAAAGCCACTTGTACTTGTTCCATCGCTCTCCCTCCCCAGGATAAATAAAAACCCTCTTCAGATAAGAAGAGGGTGATCAAAACTCCGGACCTTCTTATCTCTCAGTGCTCGGCACTGCAGGATTTGGCACCTCATTTGCCTCTGAGCAAGGCAAACCGGTTGCCGGGCTTCATCGGGCCAGTCCCTCCGCCTCTCTCGATAAAAAAATCCCAAATGATATCCAGTTGTCAGATATTTAGAGTCTATTATGGACAAACAAATGTTTTTTGTCAATAGAAAAAATAATCTTTCTGATGAACTATTTGGGCAACAGAGATGATTCGCTTTTTACGATCCGGTTGCTCAGCACTCCCAACCGCTCGATCTCCAGTTCGACGACATCTCCCGGTTGCAGCCAGCGGTGCACCTCGGGGCCAAGCTCCAGAATACAGCCGGTTCCAACCGTTCCTGAACCGATCACATCGCCGGGGACCAGCTCACACTCGAGTGAAGCCCTTTCGATCATCTGGGGGAAGCTCCAATAAAGATCCTTCATATTGCCGCTGGAGAGTGGTTTGCCGTTGACTTTCGCGGTCATTTGCAAGTCCCAATGGTGTCCGGTTCGGCGGTCCTCCAGCTCATCCAAGGTAACGAGATACGGCCCTAAGGAGGTAGCGAAATCTTTTCCCTTGGCCGGCCCCAAACCCACTTTCATCTCCTGCCGCTGCATATCGCGGGCGCTCCAATCGTTCATGATGGTAAAGCCCGCTATGTACTCCAAGGCACGGTCAGCCGGTATATTTTTTCCTTTTTTTCCAATCACACAAGCAACCTCCAGCTCGAAGTCCAGCCATTCCGTATACGAAGGTTTGGCGACAGCCGCTTCCGGCCCGACAATCGATCTGTGGTTGGAAAAATAAAAAACGGGGATCTGGTACCACTCCGGAATCATTTCCAGGCCGCGCCTTTGGCGGGAGGTTTTCACATGTTGCTCAAAAGCGTAAAAATCGCGGACGCTGGTCGGCATCGGAACAGGAGCCAGCAATCGGACCTCGCTGAGCAAGACAGCCACCGGCTCTCCCTCCACACGAAGGCGGGGAAGGTCTTCATTTCGAAGAAGCCGTCCCACCTCTTTCAACATCTGAAGCTCAGTTGCTCCCCTGGTCAACAAAGTCAAGATATCGGCCGGCAACGAATGCGGAAAGGAGATCCCTCTGTTGGCTTCCAGCCAGCGCTGGGCGAACACCGCGTCCACCACATACGAGTCTGCCAACCAACCCAGGCGGGCTCCTGCGCTTTCATTCATCTGAATGTTCAGCTCATCCGCCCGGATGATGTAGGTAACCAGTTTCAAGCCGATCCCTCCTCTTTCAAAAAATATACAAGAATGCAGACTCGTCATAAAGTCTGCATAAAGGGAACTTTGGCTTTAAATGTTTCGCTGACAATCTGACGGGCCGCATCGGGAGCCATCAGAGGCTGAAAACGGTCTCTAATTTTCTCCCTTTTGAAATCCGGCGAGAAAAATTTCCTGATTTGAACGCGAATCGTGGACGGCCGTGTGGCCACCGCCACCCGATGATGAATTAAATATTCCTGATTGGCTTGCTCTTGTCCGGGAAATGCTTCGAACAAGAACATGGGCAGCCGCTTGGCAATCGCTTCACTAATCGTAACCCCGCCCGGTTTGGTGACCAGCAGGTCCGCTGCCGACATCCAAAGCGGAATATCATCGCGAAATCCCTCGATGCGGATGTGGGGGCACGCATACCTGTTCTCCAATCGTTCATACAGGCTGCGGTTGTTTCCGGTAAGTACGATAAACTGGATGTGCTTTAATGGGGACAACTCTTTGACCAGATGTTCCATAGGGCCCAGACCCGTGCCGCCGCCCATGATTAAGACGACAGGCCGTTTCAAGTCCAAACCCAGCTGAAGGCGGGCCTCTTCCATCGAAACAGATTCATAAAATTCCCGCCGGATCGGCAGTCCGGTTTCACACAATTCCAGGCCGGTCCTCCACTGAATCCGCTCCAACTGATTTTGCCTGAGCAGACACTTCGGTACACAGAGTACCTTAGGAGCCCGGGCCAGCCAAATGGGATGCAATTCATAGTCGGTCAACACACCGACAGTGGGCACATCCTCCCATCCGGAGGGGCACATCAAGAGTCCGAAAGGGTGGGTAGATACGATTCGGGTCGGCTCAACTTCAGAAAAAACAGTGGTTAACTTTTTGCGAATGCTCCAACCCATCTTCTCGATTAACTCGCTGGATACATACCTGACAACACGGGATTGATGAGTCCAGTCATACAAATAATGATAAAATGAAGGAAACTTATTCAACATGCCGAGATAGCCGGATTGCAAAAGGGGATGAAAGGTGTTAGGAATCAACTCCAAAAGGTCCACCGCCTCCGCTTTTACTCCGGGCAGTTGTTCAAAATGAATTTTTAAAGCTTTTGCAGCGGCGTTATGACCCGTACCAAAGCCCATGGAAAGCAGTAAGACACGTTCGATGGTGACTCCCTCCTTGTACCCATCTATCCCCATTATACTGATTTTGAGCTGCAAAACTGATTCATCCACCAAACTTAAACAAAGTTAATCGATTATTAATATCGAATGATCATCGTTTGGAGAGCAGATTTTTTTCCGCCAGGCGGATCATCTCCTTCACCATGTTGCCGCCGATCGCTCCCCCGATTTTTCCGGCGTCTTCCGCCTTCAAATCGCCGTTCCCCTCTTTGGAGAGAGGAATGTCCAATTGTTTGGCTACTTCCATTTTTATTTCGTCCGAGTCTTGAAAATGAGTCCCCAACACTTGATTCATCACTTTTGTTTTAAACTGTTCCATACCCTGGCGTGCTTCCGGAACCAAAAGCCGGTTCCTGTTTCGCCGACGTGCCATCACAAACCACCTCCTTTAGGGATAGTTTGTGACAGTCACACCCCTTTCTATTACTCAAAAAAAATGTCCATCTCATTCTACACTTTCCCCCACATGTAGGGCAAATAAACAAAAACCCTTGCAGCTTCCTGCAAGGGTTGAGAAATTATTTCATAAATACGTGTTTCCCAATTTTTACGGTTTTCATTTTCTTCGCGCGATTTTTCATCCACTTGGAAGATGCCGTCTCAGGATTGTAGTAGTACAGAGCGCCGGATGTGGGATCTGAGCCTTGGATCGCCTGATAGGCAGCCTTATAGGCAGAATCGTTTGGCTTGAGATTAATCTGTCCGTCCGCAACAGCGGTAAAGGCTCCCGGTTGGTACACCACCTGTTCGACCGAATCGGGAAATTGATCTGATTCGATCCGGTTCAAGACCACTGCTGCAACGGCAACCTGACCGTTAAACGGTTCTCCGCGGGATTCACTGTAGACGGCGCGGGCAAGCAAGTCAATTTCTTTTTGGGAAAACGTCACTTTTTTCAATGCGCCCGTTGTTTCCGGACCCACGATTCCGTCAATCCATTTCAAGTGGTATGTTCGTTGGAACTTGACGACCTGATCCCGGGTATAGGAATCATAGACGCCAGTCACTTTTTTATGATAAAAACCGAGTTGTTTCAGCCGCAGTTGCACATCTTTCACTTGGGCGGCATTATTCTTGCGGCCAACTTTTAACAACGGAAAAGCTGCATCTGCTTGGTGGCCTGAAACAGGCGCTGCCCCTAACAGCAATCCGACGGCGATTCCGCCGGCCAACAATTGTTTGAAACGCTTCATGAATCCTCCTCCTTGTTGCCTCCGAGGTTAGCTGACGGGTTCGGGACGGAAGAGATCCCGGCAACTGTCGTCACAGTTGCTTCACCCCACAAAAAATTGCATCCCCCGTATCTGTTTTCACAGAATTCGGCTTAGGATTTTTTGAACCGGTTCAAAACATTTTCCATTATAAAAAGAGAGTTCATAAGTCCTCAATAGTAATTGACTGGGTTTGAAAGAATCATTTTCCTGTAAATACAAAAAAACACAGCCTGTTTCCAGGCTGTGTTTGAGCTTGATCCGATCAGCCGCGTGCAGCGAGATAGCGTTTGTTTACTTCTTCCCAGTTGACAACATTCCAGAAAGCTTTGATGTATTCCGGACGTTTGTTTTGATATTTGAGATAGTAAGCATGCTCCCAAACGTCGAGACCCAGGATCGGAGTAGCCCCTTCCATGAGCGGGTTGTCTTGGTTCGGAGTGCTGGTCACTGCCAGCTTGCCGTCTTTTACGACCAGCCAGGCCCAGCCGCTGCCAAAGCGTTTGACTGCAGCGTCGGAGAACTGCTCCTTAAATTTCTCGAAGCTGCCGAACGTTTCGTTGATGGCTGCAGCCACTTCTCCGGTCGGGGCTCCGCCACCGTTCGGGCTCAGGATTTGCCAGAACAGGGAGTGGTTCGCATGTCCTCCGCCGTTGTTGCGAACTGCGGTGCGGATGCTTTCCGGAAGGGCATCGAGGTTGGAAATCAATTCCTCGATGGTTTTTTCTCCCACATCATGTCCCTCGAGTGCGGCATTCAGGTTATTCACATAGGTAGCGTGGTGACGGTCATGATGGATCTCCATGGTCAGCGCATCGATATGGGGTTCCAGAGCGTTAAATTCGTATGGCAGAGCGGGTAATTCGTATTTTGCCATCGCAAAACCCTCCTATGTAGACATAAGATAAAATCCCCAGGCACAACCTAAGGATTTTTCATAATAATGTTTACCCATATTTATTATGCTAAAAACCCTTGTCTTTAGTCAACAAATATGTTTCAAAAGTAGGGGTGTTTCCTTTGCTTCTTCCAGAATAGTCAATAAAGGAACGGATCCCCCATTGACATAATGGAAAATAAAGGGGATTATTTATACCATGTATTTCAAGTTACAGAAAGTGAGGCAGGCTCTTGAAAATCATCGAAGCCAAAACGGAAGCGGTCCTGATCGCGGATCAACCCGAGACATTCGTGACACGCCGGATTCCCGAAGCTTATTTTGAAATGGGCGGGATTCCCGGCGACCGGCATTTTGGCATCACCCGCCCGGCCGATTCGAGGCAGCCCATGTACCCGCGGGGGACAAAAATTTTTAACCGAAGACAAATTACCATCTTGTCCGCCGAAGAGTGCGAGGAAATAGCCGACCGGCTCGGTATTGAAGAAGTATTGCCCGAATGGCTGGGAGCCAATCTTTTATTGAAGGGTATTCCGGCTCTGACTTCTTTGACAATGGGTTCCCGCCTGCTCTTTCCCAGCGGGGCGGGGTTGATCTGTCAGGGCGAAAATTTGCCGTGCAGGTTGCCGGGTGAGGTGATTCAAAAGATGAACAGCCATCATCCAAAGCTGGCCGCAAATTTTGTGAAGGCAGCCGATCGGCGCAGGGGGATCGTCTGTTTGGTTGAACGGCCGGGAATCGTCCGGCAAGGAGACACGGTTCGCATATGGGTAAATGATTTTGCCCGCCCTCTGCAATAATGGTTTGGGTGGTAACCAAAGGGGTACAAGCCGATTTTCGTCCCCGTCCCGTTGAAAATCGGCTTGGCCGCTTCCGGTTCACTCAAGTGCTTCCGTCACCGGCTCTTCGACCCGTTTCTCCACATACTTTGTATCTTTGAATGCATGGTAGGTTTCCGCCTTTTCCACAATTACCGCCGTGTTGTATTCAGGGATGCCGGCATATTTCTCATACACACCCTTGGGTATGAGAACATTTCCTTCCGGCCAATGCACTTCAATATTTCCCGGCTTCACATGATCCAATTTGACCCGGCCATGAAACGTGCCGTGTTCATTATAGACAACCACTGCCTCTCCTTCGCCGACCTCCAATCTGGCGGCATCCTCCGGATTCATGAGCACATCATAACGGCCGGCATGGTTGAACGGGTCCGTTTCACTGTAAATCATGGAATTAAATTGTTTGCCCCGGCGCGTCGTCAGATAAAAGTGGCCTTCCGGCTTTTGCAGCTCGGGCAATTCAATGGGGATCAGATTGCCCCGGCCATCAGGCGTGGGACAAACCCCGTTCTCACACAGCCACGCTCCGCCCCACTGAAATACGTCTCCCTGCTTTTTCAGATGTTGAATGCCGTCATAATTGGGAGCCGCTTGGGCAATCTCATCGCGGATTTGCTGGGCGTTATCAAACCAGATCAACTCTTTTTGTTCCGGTTTCACGCGAACGGCAAGATCCCGGTATATCTCCCATTCCGCGCGGGCTTCTTCGATGCGCGGGCCCTCGATTTCCGGAGAGAAGTAAACCATCCGTTCCGTTGAAGTCGACGTCACTCCCCCCGGCATCTCATAACGGGTCATTGCCGGCAACACGATGACCGCCTCTTTCGCATCGACAAAGGTGGATGTATTAAAGATAATATCCTGATGGACCCGGATGTCCACACTTTCCAGGCATCTTTTGACAAAGTCGGGATCCGGCATCGTCTCCAGAAAGTTTCCGCCCGATGTATAGAAAAGCTTCAGCTTACGTTCATGTTCTTCGGGAAGAAGCGCATTTTCCAGCGTAACGCCCACAATATCCCCTTGCCACTTCGGCAGTTCAAACCCCCAGACTTTTTCGATACGGGAAATATCCGGTTCTTTAAAATCACCTCCGGGCAAGCTGAAGGGGTCGGCACCCATTTCACCCGAACCCTGCACGCCGGAATGCCCGCGAATCGGCATCACTCCTGTGTGCTCCCGGCCCAAAAATCCTCTGAGCAGAGCCAGATTCGCCACCTGTGAGACATTATCCGTCCCGAACCGGTGTTGCGTCAGGCCCATCGACCACACAAATACCGCAGACCCGGCTTTTGCGAGAAGTTGGGCAAATTCGCACATCCGCTCCCGGGACAGCCCGGAAGATTGTTCGAGTGTTTCCCAGTCATACTTCATCACGTGGCTCTTCAGGGCTTCATAGCCGTTCACATGTTTCCTGACAAATGCGTGATCGATCGCCGATCCGGGTCTGGTCTCTTCCATTTCAAACCAGTGTTTCATCACCCCGTTCATAAACGCGATATCCCCGCCGATATTCACCTGATAGAAATCATCGGCGATCTTGGTCCCAAACAACGCGGAATCCGGGATGGAAGGAATCCAGTATTTTTCCATCGAGGGTTCATAGTACGGGTTGATGACAATAATTTTCGTCCCTTTCCGCTTGGCTGCGTACATGTATTTAGTGGACACCGGCTGATTGTTGGCGGCCACACTCCCCCAGAAAACCAGCACATCCGTGCCGATCCAATCTTTATAACTGCAACTGGAAGCGCCGATCCCAAGCGATCGTTTTAAGGCGGTCTTGGAGGGGGAGTGACAAATCCGGGAAGCGTTGTCGATATGGTTGGTTCCCAGGAACCGGGCCACTTTTGCAGCCACATAGTAGGTCTCATTCGGAGTTCCCCGGGAGGTCAAGTAAAAAGCCAACTGCTTGGGATCGATGCTCTTGATTTTTTCCGCAATCAAATCCAGCGCTTGATCCCAGGAGATGCGCGTGAATCTGCGTTCACCCCGCCTGCGGATGAGCGGATACGGGATGCGCCCCAATTTTCGAAGAGCCGTACTATCCATCTGACGGAGCTCTTCCATGTCGCTGTGGATCACTTCCGGCTTCATCGCCGGCATCGTATTCAGACGAAGCACATTCAACCGCGTAGTGCAAAGGTGAGGCCCGGTTAATGTCTGATCGTGGAGTCCGGCCACGCCGAGTGCGCATCCGTCGCATACACCCCGGGTTAAAATCCGCACGGCATAAGAAAGATTGTCGCGATTTTCCCAGGCCGCTTTGAGCGTATCCCGGATATGATGCGGTTTTATTTTCCCCAGGCCGAAGGGAACCGGACTCACCCAGAGTTTGGGGTCCGGCAGTTTCGAGAGTTTCATCGGGCCTGAATGTTTTGTTTTTCCCACCTGAATCACCCCATTTTTTCTTTTCCAACAAAAAAACCGCAAAATTCCCCTTTGCCAGGTAAAGAGAATTCCGCGGTTGTTAGTTCTTTAGCAGGTTCGCTACTAAAGGGCCAACTACCTGATGTACAAATGCAGACTTTCATTGGTCCCAATTGTATCCTGAATATATTTGATAATAATTATATAATGAAAACAAAAGACTTACAACCGCTTACACAAATGAGGGATCGACATGAAACTGACCACGAACCGAAATATCTTCAAATATACAGAGAATTCCCGAACCGAACGGGAAGATGAAATCGCAGTGGAATATCCGCTGACGGTTGTGTTGAACGGGGATGAATTTGCCACGCTGGTCTGTTCCCCCTCGGATCTGGAAGATCTGGTCATTGGCTTTCTCGCCTCCGAAGGGGTCATCCGCTTCCCCGACGAAATCAAAACGATCAGTTTGGACGAAAAAGGCGGTTTTGCCTATGTGGAAATCACCCATCAAAAACCGGCCGGCGCCGAGTTTTATTCCAAGCGGTTCATCGGATCATGCTGCGGCAAAAGCAGGCAATCCTTTTATTTTTACAACGATGTAAAGACGGCCAAAACGGTGCTGACCCGGGCGCAAATCACCGTCGCACAATGTTTCCGGCTGATGCGGCTGCTGCAGCAACATTCATCCGAGTTTAAAAATACCGGAGGGGTCCACAACGCGGCGTTGTGCGATCCCCATTCCATCCTCATCGCCCGGACGGATATCGGCCGGCACAATACATTGGATAAAATCTACGGCCACTGGCTGCGAAACCGGATCCCCCTCCATGATAAACTGATTGTTTTCAGCGGCCGCATTTCTTCGGAAGTGCTGCTTAAAACAGCTAAAATCGGGGTGGGAATCATTCTTTCCAAGTCGGCTCCCACGGATCTCGCCCTGCAATTGGCGGATCAGCTCGGCATTACCGTTGTCGGATTTATCCGGGGGGATCAATGCAATGTATATACCCATCCCGAGCGAATCACAGAAACCATTGCACCGGACTGAGCGAAACGAACCAAACAGGCTTATTTTTTGAATGCGATTCCACGGGATTCAACCTGATTTGGCCCGCTCAGCATCCGCAATTTCCTGATATCGATCCGAATCAATAAAGAAACCGCCAATGCCACGACAAAAAGCATCCCAAACACATACAACGTACCCACATAGCTTTGGGTCGTGTCTCTGACCCAAGCTGCAAAAATGGGACCGGCGAGGCCGGCGGCCGACCAGGCGGTGAGGATGTATCCGTGGATCGCTCCCAGCTGTTTGGTGCCGAACAGATCGCCGATATAGGCCGGGATCGAGGCAAAACCACCGCCGTAACAGGTTAAGATCAGGAAAAGAAGGATCTGGAATAACAGGGCATGGGTCGATTCAGGCAACAAAAAATAAGTAACGATCTGAATCACGAAAAAAGCTGTATACGTGTTGGGCCTTCCGATGTAATCGGATAGCGAAGCCCAACCGATGCGCCCCAGCCCATTGAACAATCCCAGGAGACCCACCATGGACGCTGCAGCCAGCGGACTCAGTTTGGCGATCTCCTGTGCCATCGGGGAAGCAACAGACAGAATCGCAATGCCGCAAGTAACATTGATGAAAAGCATGATCCACAGATACCAGAACCGCCGCGTTTTGACAGCTTCATTTGCCGTTAATTGCGACAAGTCGCGGTTGACCGGTTGCGCTCCTGTTTGTCGTGCTGCCCCTGTTTTCTCAGGCACCCAGCCCTCCGGAGGCGGAGACAGGTATTGAGCCGATGCGAACATGACCAGAAAATAGATGATCCCCATGATCAAGAATGTACCCGCTATGCCAAACGAAACAATGAGCCTCGCCATCACCGGACCGCCGATCAGCGCGGCAAATCCAAAACCCATGATGGCCAGACCGGTGGCCAGCCCCCGCCGGTCCGGAAACCATTTGACCAAGGAAGAAACCGGCGTGATATAACCAACTCCCAGTCCAACTCCACCCAGGACTCCATAAAACAAATATAAAAGCGGAAGAGATTCGAGGTATACAGCCAACCCTGAACCCAGCATCCCCAGGCCGAAAAAGACGGCTGCCAGAGTCCCTGATTTTCTGGGACCGTGCTTCTCCACGTAATGCCCGAGAAACGCTGCCGCCAGTCCAAGGATCAAGATGGCAATACTGAAAGTTAACGATACTTGCTGGGTATTCCAGCCAAATTGCTTCATCAAGGGTTTGGTAAATACGCTCCACGCGTACACCGAACCGATGGAAATGTGGATTCCCACAGCCGCAGCCGCAATAAGCCAGCGATTTTTAACCTTCTGCATTGGATAACCCCCTTTTATTTCCAGCAAAAATAAAAACCGGCATAAAACAAGCTCCGAAAGAGAGTTGTTTTATGCCGGATAATACTTCTACAACACCTATAGAAGCACCAACCCTGGCAAGCGCTTTCACCGATAGCCCATCAACGAAATTTCATTGACGGACCATCTAGTTTTATTATATATATTGTCGCAACTTTGTCAAAATAGAAACAAATATGCCTTATCAATCTTTCGGACCCGTCCCATCCACTTTTCTGTCAAAAATAAATACGGAGACCGCCATATCTTCTTCGATTTTGATATCGGAAAATAAATGCAGCAATTTGGCCCCTACCACCTCTTCCATCCCCTCAGGCACCTTTTCAGCATAGACGCGCTGGATCATCTTGGTACGGGCGGCGTGAATCATGTCCGCACCCTGGGGATTCTGAGCGATAAACTTCTCCGTGGGGGTCAAATTTCCGTGCAAAACGCAGATCGCCATATTGTCCACAAAAGTAGTCTTGATTCTTTCAGGGCCTTTGCCGAACAGATCCTTCCGGACTTTCCGCACAATTTCATTAAACAAGGCTTCTTTCTTTCCCACTACAGATGTTCCACCCCTGTTCCTCTATTGATCAGCGCTTTTTTATACTCCTCCGGCGTATTGACATTCGTGACGAACCGCAAGTCCAATCCGTGTTCCATGAAAAACGATTCATCCGCCCGTTTCCAATGGATCCGTTCCAACAACTGTTTCACCTGCCTGATCTCCTGCCGGAGAAGGTCTAAAATGACAGATCCGCACGCTTTGCCGTAGATGGCGTGAAGCGGATGAGTCCGACCGCTGACGACCGGAACCACCGCATCACATTTGAACCGGCGCCGGCAGGCAATCAGGGCTTGGGCGACCCGGCTGGACAGAAAGGGAAGATCGCAGCCAACGATCCAAACATCGTCATGGCTCGCCCGGGTCAATGCCGTATGCATACCCCCGAGCGGTCCCTGAAAAGGAATCTCATCCCGTACGATTTGTACCCCCTCTCCAACTACAGGAGAAAACAGATCGGGCTGATTGGTAACTACAAACAGCTCATCACAGATCCGCTTCATTTCTCTCACTTGCCGCTCGATCAGGGTCTCCCCGCCAAATGGCAGCAACGCTTTCATTCGGCCATTCATCCGGCGGTTTTCACCACCTGCCAATATCACACCTGTCACCATTTGATCCACCCTTTCCAACCGCTCCAACGACTGTCCGGCCGTGCCACCTCATTTTGG
This sequence comes from Lihuaxuella thermophila, assembly GCF_900110165.1. Classification (GTDB taxonomy): domain Bacteria; phylum Bacillota; class Bacilli; order Thermoactinomycetales; family Thermoactinomycetaceae; genus Lihuaxuella; species Lihuaxuella thermophila. The sequence goes on along the minus strand of NZ_FOCQ01000001.1, from coordinate 36,630 downwards.
ATCGGATAGGAATGACATATGATAGTTTAAATATCCAATTTTAATAATAAAAACATTTATTTGATTTATCTAGCAATCATTTGACTACAGATTCATTATCTATTACCATAAGTAGATGGTCAATTATTCCCTGTATTTAAAAGTTGTATGGAAATATTCCCCTTCCCCCATACAGCTCACAAGGAGGTTCATTCCGATCCGGGCATGAGGAAAATACTGGCTATCTTTTTTATGATTATTTTTGTTCTTTATTCCGTCACGGGCTGCTCAACGATGGACAAAGTGCCCGTCATCGTCTCAGCCCCGGCAAGCATGAGCAATGTTTTGCTTGCGATCAGTCAACAGTACGAAAAATTGCATCCGCAAGTGGATATCAAGCTTAATTTCGGCTCTTCCGGTGCGCTCAAACGCCAAATCGAAAAAGGCGCAGCTGTTGACGTATTTATTTCTGCCGGCAAATTGGAGATGGATGCACTGTCGAAACAAGGGCGGATCGATTCGGATACGATACACAACTTTGCCGAGAATGAATTGGTGCTGATCCGGCCCGCCCAAACGGCCAATCCCGTCCGGTCCCTCCAGGATCTGAACAAGAATGAGGTTAAACGGATTTCCATCGGCGAGCCGAATTCTGTGCCGGCCGGACGTTACGCTTTCCAATCGTTAAAGCATTTGCGTCTCTGGAATGACCTCCAGCCCAAGCTCGTATTTGCAAAAGATGTACGGCAAGTGCTCACATATGTCGAAACGAAAAATGTGGATGCGGGGATTGTGTATCGAACCGATGCCCTCTCCAGCCGAAAAGTTGCGATCGTGGAACAACTGGATTCGGCAAGCCACGAAAAAATCCTGTACTGCACAGGCATTGTCAAAAACGCGGCCCATCACCCGGAAGCTCTGCAATTTCAGCAATATCTGCTTTCCAAAGAGGCTGGCTACATTTTAGTGAAAAACGGATTTTTGCCTCTTCGGCACCAGAGGTGGTAGCAGTTGGTCGATTCATTTTGGAGTCCGGTCTTCGTCTCAGTAAAAGTTTCTCTTTTGTCAACGTGTTTGGGGATTATAGCCGGAATCGGATTTGGATGGATCATGGCCAAATACCGTTTCCGGGGAAAAGGGTTGATCGAAACCTGTCTGCTGTTGCCGCTGGTTTTGCCCCCGACGGCCGTTGGATTGTTTATCCTGACGATGCTCGGCAGACAATCGCGATTGGGAGAGTGGATGGAACAAACCTTCCATTTCACGCTGATCTTCTCTTACGAGGGCGCCGTTTTAGCCGCCGCCGTTGTCGCGTTTCCACTCATCTATCAAACATTGAAAACGGGCTTTGAGTCTGTGGACGCAGAACTGGAAGCTGCGGCCCGCTGCGATGGTGCCAATGGCTGGCAGGTTTTTCGGTATATTCATCTTCCCCTTACCAAAAGATCCTTTGCAGCCGCCACCATCCTCGGATTTGCCCGGAGTTTGGGAGAGTTCGGGGCAACCCTGCTGGTCGCCGGCAATATCCCCGGCGAGACGCAAACGATTCCTACCGCCATGTATGTCGCCATCGAGTCAGGGCAAGACCGGCTCGCTTTATTATGGGCCATGTGCTCAACTGCTCTCTCCTTTCTCCTATTATTACTGGTGAACCAAACAAGCAGCAAACAAACCTAACTTCAGCCGGTCATGCCAGGATGGTTTACCAGTTTTTTATTTTTTAACCGGTCACATGGTCATTTATTCCAATTGGCATTCGATCTATTATTTATATAATATAATTTAACTGACGAAGGAACGTCCAGTTACGCTTGTTGATTTGTATGAATTGTTCGGTTATTCTATTGTTAAGCTTTTCGACAGAAACAACCATCAGGATACACACTACGAAGCTAGAGAGGATTCAAAGATGCTTACCCATTTTAATGAACAACAGCGCGCCAGGATGGTAGATGTTTCCCATAAAGAACCGACGGAGCGCACGGCGGTGGCCAAAAGCCGGGTGGTCATGAAACCGGCAACGCTCCAAACCATTGAACAAGGCAAAATATCCAAAGGGGATGTGCTGGCCGTAGCCCAGGTGGCCGGTGTGATGGCGGCCAAGAAAACATCTGAGCTGATCCCCATGTGCCATCCCATTTTTACAACCGGAGTGGATCTCGCTTTTGAAAAGACTGCGGACGATACCATAGAAATCAAGGCAACCGTCAAAACGGTGGGCGTCACCGGAGTGGAGATGGAAGCTTTGACAGCGGCAACCGCGGCGGCGTTGACGATCTATGACATGTGCAAGTCCGTAGACCCGGACATGGTCATCGGGCCTACCTATTTGGTTCGGAAAACGGGCGGCAAAAGCGGAGATTATGTTCGGACCCCAGAGAAAGGATGACCGTTGGCGTGAGTTGGAAAGTGGGAATCGTAACCGTCAGCGACGGTTGCGCATCCGGAACAAGAGAAGATTCCAGTGGAAACCTGCTCAGACAATTGTGTCAGGAGTGGGACGTGATCGAATATCGGGTGATCCCCGACGAGCAGCAGGAAATTGAGGAGACTTTAAAAGAGCTTGCCGATCAAAAAGGTTGCCACTTGATTCTGACGACCGGCGGTACAGGATTTGCTCCCCGCGATGTGACCCCCGAAGCTACGAGAGCGGTAATCCACAAAGAGGCTCCAGGAATATGCGAAGCGATGCGGGCAGTGACTGTTGCTCACACCAAATACGCGATTTTATCCCGGGCGGTTGCCGGCATCCGCAACCAGACACTGATCGTGAATCTGCCCGGAAGCCCCAAAGGTGTAAGGGAATGTTTCGACGCCATTTCTGGCGTCCTGCCTCACGCCCTTCGCATACTGTCAGGAAATACGAGACATTAAGCCACCCGGAGGATTGAGCATGCGTTTTAATCGTGAAATCGTAAAAGTCGCAGAAGCACAACAGAGAGTCCGGCCGTACATCCGAACGGGAAAAACGGAAAAAGTCGCTCTTCTAGACTCATTTGGGCGTTATCTGGCTGAAGACATCCGGGCAAATGAACCTCTGCCTCATTTTCGCCGGTCCGGGATGGACGGGTTTGCCATCCGGTCCGCCGACACAAAAGGCGCTTCCAGGGACAATCCGGTCTGGTTCCAAGTCATAGAAACGATTCCTTGCGGTTCCGTTCCTGAAAAAGATGTGCAACCGGGCACCGCTTCGCGAATCATGACGGGCGCGGCCGTTCCGAACGGGGCCGATGCGGTTGTGATGTTGGAAATGACCCGGACAGAGGAACGGGACGGACAAGTTTTCATCTCCGTTTCCAGAGAAATTCCCCCCGGACATAATATCACCCCCGTCGGTTCAGAAGTGGAACAAGGGAAGCTGCTCCTTGAAAAGGGGCGGAAAATCAATGCGGGAGCAGCAGCCCTCCTGGCAACCTTCGGCTATGCAGAAGTAGAAGTATACAAGCGGCCGCGAGTTGCCGTATTTGCCACCGGATCGGAACTGCTCGATGTCGAATCCCCCTTACAGCCCGGAAAGATCCGAAACAGCAACAGTTATTTGCTGGCCAGCCTGCTGCTCGATGCAGGTGCATGTCCGCTCATTCATAAAACGCTGCCTGATGACCCGGACCGGGCCCAAGCGGCCATTCTCGCTGCTTTTGATGAAGCAGATTTGGTCATTACCACTGGTGGTGTCTCAGTCGGAGACTACGACATACTCGTAGACATTTTCGAGCGGTGGGACGGCCGGATGCTGTTTAATAAAGTTGCGATGCGCCCGGGCAGCCCAACCACTGTAGGCATCTGGAAAGACAAGTTTTTATTTGCCCTGTCGGGAAATCCGGGAGCTTGTTTTGTGGGATTTGAACTGTTTGTCCGGCCTGTTCTCAAGGGCATGCAGGGAAAGGCCGACCCGGATCTGCCATATTTTACGGCCACCATGGCTGAGGATTTTACCACCCCCTGTCCTTTCGAACGGTTTGTCCGGGCGTATCGCTACGTGACCGATGGGAAAGTGTTTGTCAAACCCGCCGGGATGGAGAAATCAAGCATAACCTTAACGATTAAGGATACCGACTGTTTGATCGTCGTTCCCCCCGGGGGGCGCGGCGTGTTGGCCGGAGACCAGGTAAAAGTGATTTCTCTTGCAGAGTGGGAGTGATTTTTTTGCACCGGCAAGCGGTTTTGCAAATCGTCGGCTATAAAGATTCGGGAAAGACAACATTAATCTGTCAATTAATCAGACAATTATCGGAGAAAGGATTGCGGATCGGCACCATTAAGCATGACAGCCATGAACTCCGGCTGGATGCTGAGGGAACGGATACTTGGAAACACAGCGAGGCCGGTGCCCAGGTGGTTGCGGTTAGCTCACAGAAAAGAACCGCCATCTTTAAACAGCAGGCAACGCCTCTGTCCAATCTTTTAACCGCTATGTCCGGGTTGGATTTGATCCTGGTGGAAGGATTTAAGCGGGAGCCCTATCCCAAAATCCTGATGATCAAAAAAGAAGACGATCTTGCATTGATGGAGCAATTATCAAATATTATTGCCGTCGTTTCCTGGATTCCGCTTGAAAATGCCTGCACCCCTGTCTGGTCTGTCAACCGCACAGAGGGGCTTGCTGAATTTTTGCTTCGCTATACGGGGGTTGAGCATAAATGAAACATGTTGCTGTTACACAAGAGGAAATCGATGTCCGGCACCTGATCGAATGGGTACAAGACCGCAATTGCGGGGCGGTTTGCACCTTTATGGGAACCGTACGCGAGTTTACCCATGGAAAGAGAACCTTGTATTTGGAGTATGAAGCTTATCAGGAAATGGCCGAAAAGATGATGGAAAAAATCGGGGACGAAGTGCTGGAAAAATTTCAATGCACGAAGATCGCCGCCGTTCACCGGGTCGGACGTTTGGATATTGGAGAAGTGGCCGTCGCCATCGCTGTTTCCGCTCCCCACCGAAAAGATGCTTTCCAGGGGTGCCGTTATGCCATCGACCGGATTAAAGAGTTTGTACCCATCTGGAAAAAGGAGTATGGCGAAGACGGTTCCTACTGGGTCGGATGCAATTGTTAAGGAGAGAAGGGTGATAAAATTGCAAACAAAGGTAAAGGTCCTCTGTTTTGCCGGTCTGGGGGAAGCCATCGGCAAGTGTGTGGAGATCCCTGTGGACAGCGAAATATCGGTCTCAGAACTGCGTGAACGGTTGATCAGCACATATCCGGAGCATGAACGATCGATCCGGTCGTGCATGATCGCCGTCAATCACGAATACGTTACCCAAGAAACAGCGATCAAAACCGGTGATCAGATTGCCCTGATCCCACCCGTCAGCGGCGGATAAGGATCAGAACCATATGTGAAAAAAAAGGGGGGGTACGATGGGCAAAGATCTAACCGACGCACTGGGCCGACCCCTTAGAGACTTGCGCATTTCGGTTACCGATCGTTGCAACTTTCGCTGCCGATACTGTATGCCGGAAGAGATCTACAGCCGGAACTATCCGTTTTTGCAACCGGACCAGTTGCTCAGTTTTGATGAAATCGCCCGGTTGACCCGCATTTTTTCGTCCATGGGCGTCAAGAAAATTCGCATCACAGGCGGCGAACCTCTGCTGAGAAAAGACCTCCCGGAACTGATTCGCTTGTTGACCTCCATCCGTCCGGTTCAAGACATTTCCCTGACCACCAATGGAGTTTTGCTCAAAAAGCAGGCCGCTTTTCTCAAAGAGGCGGGCTTAAACCGGATTAATGTCAGTCTGGATACACTGAAGGACGAAACATTTACCCGCCTGAACTCGCGCAATCACAGGGTGAAACAAGTTCTTGAAGGAATTGATGCAGCTGCTGAAGCGGGACTCCGGGTGAAAATCAATATGGTCGTCATAAAAGGAATCAATGATGATGAGATCGTGTCGTTTGCCCGGTACTTTCGGGGCAGCGGACATATCGTCCGCTTTATCGAATACATGGATGTAGGAAACAGCAATGGCTGGAACCTGAAGCAAGTGGTCTCCAAAGAAGAGATTGTCCGCAGAATTCATGCCGAAATGCCGGTGGAAGAGATCGAACCCAACTACTTTGGAGAAGTGGCCTCCCGTTACCGCTATCAGGGGTCGGACGAGGAGTTTGGTGTGATCTCTTCCATTACGGCTCCCTTTTGTTCTTCCTGCACGCGTGCCCGGTTGTCTTCTGACGGTCAATTGTACACTTGTCTCTTTGCTTCAAAAGGCCATAATCTGCTGGGCCTTCTGCGTTCCGGGGCCTCTGATCCCGAGATCGGGCAGTTTATCAAGGACGTTTGGCAGCATCGAAACGATCGCTATTCGGAGGAGCGTTCATTCCAAACAAGACAGCAAAAAAGCGATAAAATTGAAATGTTCTATATCGGTGGTTAGTAACAAATGTCTGAATCGGTATGAAAGACCCACAAAACAAGATCGCAACGGGGGAGAAGACTTCACGTACTGTACGGAGGGGATTCTCCCTTTTTTTTTGACCACTCCGCCTGAGCGCAAATTCGGGCAATTCCTGAATATCCCGCTAAACCGACGGGCCCGGTTAAACCGTTCGGGTCGCTGTATCAAGTTAATTTGTCGTGCGAGGATGATCGAAACAACCCTTTTCAAAGAGGAGCGGATTGTGCCGGATCCAAACGAAAAGCCCGCCATGTTAAAATGGCGGGCTTTTCATTGAAAAATACGTTCCAGCTCTGTCACATCGTTTAAAATGTAATCTGCTTTCAGCTCTTCAAACTTGCTTCTCGCCGCTTGGCCGGTAAGCCCGGTCAGAGTTGCCGCAAAATCACAACCCATTTTCCTGGCCGCCAATAGATCGGCAACCGAATCGCCAACTATGAGCACTTTTTTTCCATCCGCAATGGGCAATGCCAGAGTTAAACATTCTTCAGCAGTGGAAGAACGTCCCAAATATGCTTTGATATACGTAAACGGCTCCGGTTTTCCAAGCGGGGCCCGCTCCGGATACGATTCCTCCGCGGTGATCACATCGGATGCCGTGGCAATTCGCTCCGGATCAAAAGCCGAATAGAGTCCCAAGTCTTTAAAGGGCACTTCCGTCTCCAGCAAGCTGCGCCCTGTGCCTATTCCAAGCGTAATGCCTTTTTCGGCCAGCCGCTCCAGCATGGTGCGCATCTTCTCCGGTTCGGCAATGGGAATCTCCTGGTAAAGAAATCCTTTTTTACCCCCGAGACGCGCTGTTTTCCCTTCGGTTTGCAGATACAACGGGTCTCCCAAATACCATTCCTGATATACGGAATAACCCAGCTCCCACAAAGAACTGTTGCGTGAAAACTGGCTGACTGGCACTCCGAACCACTTTTCGGCAAGGCGATTAAAATAGACGAGCAATTCGTGCTTTACAATTTGCTCATCTCCGTCGAACAGGGAGATAAATGAGCCGAAGGAAGGTTTAAAGGACCGAACCTTATTTCCTCCCCATTCTCTCAGCTCCCGCAATGCTTCTTCCGTGACCGGTCTGGTTAAAAACCGTTCCACTTCCTCCTTATGATCCGGATACAACTCTTTCAACAAAAGCATGAGTTGGGCGGAAAAAGCAAGGTAAACCATATCCCAGTTGGAATTGATGCCTTTTGATTTCATCCAGTCCAACACCCGGTCGTCCTGAAAAACTTCGCTCCGAATGCGGCGGATCTCTTCTTCATCCGGTTGTGTGGTATGGGATTTCCCGTTCAGCGACAAAAAATGCGGAGCATAAAGCAATTCCCAGACAGACAGCGCCGAGGCGTCAAAACAACGCTCTTCACTTAAGAAGACCCCGTCTACGTCAAATAAGATGATGTCGTACAAATCCAAAGCCTCCTACCCTTCCGAGAATATTATTACTTTATCACAGTATCGTATGAAAGAAAATCCTCCGGACAAGCCCGGCCGATTTCCTATTATTATAAACCGAACCACGGACTTTGCCACAGAAAAGAGCGTCGAAAACTTGAACCGCCGGGCCGCAAAAGAAAAGCACTCATTTTAAATGAATGCTTTTCACACAGAAACGGCAGATCAACCCCGTCTCCCTGTTCAATGGCACCCATCGTTTTTTCGCAAATCGTCAAGCCCGGCTTCAATGCCTTTGCCGGGAACCGTCAACACGCTCTCCGGAAGTTGTTCCATCCCGGAATTTCCTTCCCGTTTTTGTTATAGCTCCGCCACTTTTTAATTACCGAATTTTCAAACTTAAATTCGCCTTGACTACTCAATTTAAGGAAAACCTATATATCTGACCATTTACATCCGCAAACGCGTTTCTGATCCATCTCCGAGGGTCCAGCTGTTATATAATAGAATGTAAATAGTATAATTTGTATTGGTACTTAATTTTTAAAAAAATTTACATAAACTGTCTTCCCAGGCATCATTCTTTCGATTATGATGGAAGGAGAGATACTTAAGCACCGCGGGAATTTCTTTTTTGATTGTGCCAAGGGGGAGGGGAACACCATTAAACAGATAAAATGGTGTCGTTTTATCGTGTTTGCGGCCATTTTGGCACTGATTGCTACGATTCAGCTTCCTGCTACTGGTTATGCGGCTTTTACAGAGTACAAAATTGAAATCAATAAAAGGACCAATAAGTTATATCTTTATCAAAATGGCAAGGTAAAGAAGGTTTATCCGGTAGCGACCGGGAGAACCCAATCGCTCACTCCGGAGGGAACGTGGCCGATTGTGGTCAAAATCAACAAACCGGGTTGGAAAGGAATTCCCGGGGGGCATCCGTCCAATCCGTTGGGAGAGCGCTGGAACGGGCTCTCCGTCCGTGGTGACAATGGCCGTACCTATGGCATTCACGGGACGAACAACCCGGGATCGATCGGAACACACGCGTCCAGCGGTTGCGTACGGATGTATAACAAAGATGTAATCGAACTCTCTAAGACGATTTATGAAGGAACACCCGTGTGGATTCACAGCGGAACCAGCAACAATAAATGGCGCGGAGATTCGCGGGTGGGTCTCAAACCGGCTTCGGGTACGGTAAAAATCACGGGCAGCAATGTGAATGCGCGCACCGGTCCATCGACAGGTTCCTTTGTCATTCAAACCCTGAAAAAAGGAACCGTTTTTCCGAAAACAGGCGTGTCCGGTGATTGGTATCAAGTCAAATTGCCCAACGGCCGGCTGGCATTTGTTTATAAAGCTTATGCCAGCAGTTCGGGCGGATCTGCACCACCGCCGTCATCCGGAATCAAGCCCGCTTCCGGACAAGTGGTAGTGACGGTGGATGTGGCCAATGTCCGCGCAAATCCCAGTTTGAAGGCGGCAATCGTCACCAAAGCGAAAAAAGGAACCAAATTCACCCTGACGGGGATGAACAACGAATGGTTCCAAATCAGGCTTTCAAACGGGAAAACCGCCTACTTGCACCATACGGTTGCCAAGCAAACCACCTCTCAATCCATCATTCGGGTCGTGGTAAACTTAGCCAATATCCGGTCAGCCCCTTCTTTATCGGCAAAGGTTCTGCAGCGGGTTCCGAAAGGAACCACTTTGACGAAGACCGGCATGTCGGGTGATTTTCACCAAATCAAGCTGAAAAGCGGAACAACAGCTTATATTCATAAATCCTGCGCAAAATAAAAAAATTTCCCGCGGCGCGGCGGATTTAGCCAGGTGGCCATCCAGGTCACCTGATTTTTTATTCCTGCCCGGAACCGGCAAACGAAGTTTCGTCAACAGAGCTCGCCATGTCATTATCTATTATTTGGGAGAATTGAATGTGGTTTCATGCAATAGGATGATCATACTATTCAAGAAAAAAGCTCTTATCATTTAAAAGAAGCGTCAAAAATTATTTATTTTTATCTTTTATTTAATCAGATATGATAATAATATAAAGCATATATAATTTTTCTCAAACGACCGTCTTTTAAGGGGGGATGACCGATCACAAACTGCCAGGAAATGCCCCTGTCAAGAAAAGAGAGACACAGAAGGGAACGTTTACATCCTTTAGTTGTTTTCTTGTTATTCGGAACGGCTGTCACCAAAGCGGCCACGTCGATGAGTCTGCCCTTTCTTGCGTTCTATTTGACGAAGCAGATCCATTTGAACGCCCTTCAAGTGAGCATGGTGTTAGGCATGATCGGACTAGGCGGTGCGGCGGGAGGGATCATTGGAGGATACTTATCGGATCTCCTCGGCCGGCGGGCTGTTCTCCACTTTTCCCTGATCGCTTGGGCCGGTATTTTTTTTGGCTTTCTATTTGCCCGTGACTATTTTTCATTCGTTGCGCTAAGTTTATTGAACGGCTTGTGCCAAGCATTTTTCACCGCCACTTCCCAGGCTTTAATGGCTGATCTTACCAATCCGTCCAAGCGTTTAAAAGTTTTCAGCTATCGGTATACTGCGGTAAACATAGGGATGGTCACCGGCCCTTTGTTGGGGGCTTACCTTTTTTATTGGATCGGTATCCTTTCTTTCTTATTTACCGGAATCGTACTTGCTGTCTATACCTATTTGTTAATTCGAAAGTTGGCGAAATACAGACGGGAGATCAAACAGACCGGAGCCGCTGCTCAGGTGAATCTTCCGGATTGCTTCCGTGTAATCGGGCGGGACAGGGCGCTCGGTTACTATATTTTGGGCTGTCTGTTGTTCTATGCTATATATTCTCATTTGGAAACAACGCTGCCTATTTTTTTGTCCAAGGAATTAAGCAACGGAAGCACACTCTTTTCCCTTTTGTTAACCGTCAATGCCCTGATCGTGATCCTCTTCCAGAGCATGGTTTCCAATTGGTTGGAAAATAAAAATCCTCTCAGCGGCATCATACTGGGATGTATGATATTCTCTTTAGGTTATGTAACGTTTGCCATGGGCGAAAGCCCTGCCATCTTTGTTACCGGAATTATTTTTGTCACCCTTGGGGAAATGGTGATATTTCCCTTGACGAATCAAATGATTGACCAGTTGACGGATCAGCGGTTCCGGGGAACGTATTACGGAGCAGTCAACCTGGCACAAGCCGGACTTTTTTTGGGACCTCTTTTCGGCGGTTGGATGCTGAAACATGTGGGAGCTTCGGAATTGTGGTGGATCACTGCTTTTATAGGACTACATATCATCTGGTTCTACTCGCTCGGTTATCGCAAATATACCAAAAATCACGGGGTTGCAATCGTTGAAATTGTTTACAGAGTGTTGCTGGATTTGCGTTTAACCACACTGATTAAATTCGTGTTTAAAATCACCCCGCTTGTCTCCATTTTAGCCATTCTAACCTTTTTGGCATTTCGCTATTATGATGTAAAAGTCTCGTTTATTCCATACTGGATGCATCTCGCGTCACTGTAGACCCGGGAAAGTTGGCAATTGCAAGTGAGGACTTACTAGAATAGATGAAACTCCATCCCTTTCCAGATCAAGGGATGGAGTTTTGTGCATGTGGGTGAAGCTGAGGAAATATATTTAAATATCCGACGGGGTGTTGTGTAAGTTCTGGAAGAACAGGTTTCCTTTAACAACTCCTCGGGAAATGAAATACCAGGAAGCCCTCAGAGAGGAGACCAAGCAGGATGCGGGAAGAAACACTGTGGGTCGGAACCCCTTCTCATGTGGCCAGGCTGGGGACTTATTTGCTTTGTCTGTTATTCTGCTGGCTGATTGTCCCCATCTTTATCGCTATATGGACAGCGATCAAACTGAAGTCAACCCGTTATGTGTTGACAACGGAACGGCTCCGCATTACGGAGGGGATCTTCTCCAAACGGACAGAACAAGTGGAGCTGTACCGGGTGAAAGATATGAGTATGGAAAAGCCCTTTATCTACAGGATGTTTTCCAAAGGAAATATTCATCTGATCACATCGGACCACAGTTTCCCCAACTTCAAGTTGGAGGCGATTTCCGATGTGGACGTTCTCATGGACGTTCTTCGCGAACATGTGGAAATCTGCCGGGAGCGAAAACGGGTAACGGAAATCGACATCGATTGATTCTGATCAGCAGCACGGAAAGGTCAAGCCCGGGCAACGAGTCACTGTTTGGCAACGCTCCACTCCCATTGCTTGCATTTCATTGCATTGCAAACGGTTCTTACGCATCCCGGGCTCAACAACTTTCTGTAAGGCTTGATGTGTCTGCTGTCCCCACTTCATAAACCTTGAATCAGGTAACGAAAAACCCGACCTCACCAAGAGGTCGGGTTCGTTTTTCAGACGGCGAGCATGCGGTCGAGAGCCACTTTGGACCAGTATTTGGTTTCGTCATCCACCGTAATGACGTTGATCGGATGTCCCTCCGTGATGCTTTCCAATGCCCACAACAAGTGCGGTCGGTCGATCCTGTTCATGGTTAAACACGGACACATGGTTGTGGACAGAAGGACAATATGCTGATCAGGGTGTTCCTGGGCCAGACGCTGAACAAGGTTGACTTCCGTTCCCACCGCCCATCTGCTTCCGGCCGGTGCAGACGAGACCGTTTTGATAATATATTCCGTGGAACCCGCGAAATCGGCCAGCTGAACAACTTCAAAACTACACTCCGGATGGACGATCACTTTCATTTGCGGGTCGCGTTCACGCACACTGTGAACTTGTTCAGGAGTGAACTTTTGGTGGACAGAACAGTGACCTTTCCACAAAATCATCCGAACCTCTTGCAGATCCCCTTTGACATCCTCCGGTTGACCGGTTCCGGGGTTCCAGATGATCATTTGTTCAAGCGGAATGCCCATTGCGTAGGCGGTATTTCTGCCCAAATGCTGGTCCGGAAGGAAGAGAATCCGCTTTTTCCGGGAGAAAGCCCATTCCAGCACCTGTTTGGCGTTGGAAGAAGTACAGGTGGTTCCTCCGTGACGTCCGACAAACGCTTTGATGGCAGCTGTGGAGTTGACATACGTGACGGGGATGATCGTATCCCCAAATTGTTCCTGAAGAATTTCCCACGCCTCTTCCACATCTTCGATATCGGCCATATCCGCCATCGAGCAACCTGCTCTCATGTCAGGCAGAATCACCGTCTGTCCTTCCGCCGCCAGGGTGTCGGCCGTCTCCGCCATAAAATGAACACCGCAGAAAACGATATATTTTGCGTCTCGTTGCTGTGCGCCGATTCGGGCAAGCTTGAGCGAATCGCCGCGAAAGTCGGCATATTGAATCACATCATCACGCTGATAGTGATGACCGAGAATCACCAAATCTGTGCCGAGTTGTTGTTTGGCACGCAGAATTCTTTCATCCAGCTCATCGCTCGACAGATTCCGGTACACTTCGGGCAATTGGCTGGGAACATGGGTCAACATGATTCATCCCCCGTTTCATGTTCAAAGTCCAAGCTGATATCCAATGCGGTCGCCGAATGGGTGATCCAGCCCAGCGATACGGCATTGACGCCTGTTTCCGCGATGGTGCGGATCGTCTCCGGCGTGATTCCGCCCGAAGCTTCGGTCCACACTTTTCCGTCGATCAGGCGGACGGCTTCCCTCATCGTTTCCACATCCATATTGTCCAGCAAGATGGCGTCCACATCCAGCTGGAGAATCTCTTTCACTTGTTCGAGTGTATCCGCTTCCACTTCCACCTGGACCATATGGCCCACACGCTGCCGGACCAGCTCGACCGCCTTTTTGAGACTGCCTGCCATGGCAATATGGTTGTCTTTCAGCATGACCCCATGGCTCAGGCCGAATCGGTGGTTGGTCCCGCCGCCCACCCGAACGGCATACTTTTCCAACTGCCGCAAACCGGGAGTGGTTTTTCTGGTGTCCAGCACTCGACAATCAAGGCCTTCCAGCTTTTTCACCAATTGCCGGGTCAATGTGGCAATCCCGGACATGCGTTGCATGAGATTTAACGCGACACGCTCCCCGGTGAGAATCGCTCGTGTCGGGCCGGACACCCGGGCGATTTGGGTCCCTTTGGCTACCTCGGCTCCTTCGTCCACCAGAGGAGTCAGCCTGCAGGATTCATCCAGTTCCTTAAAAACCAGTTCCGCCACCGGCAATCCGGCGATGACTCCCGCTTGTTTAGCGATGATAAGGCAGGTGCTCTTATGCCCGGAAGGCACGATCGCCTCCGTGGTCAGATCACCCGCGCCGATATCTTCGTTCAACACTTCACGAATAAATTGTTTTAATTGTATTGGATTCATGGTCCCGCCCCTAAATTACATTGTGTTTTTTCGACCATTCAGGTATCGTCTCAGGGAAATCATGCCGATAATGGCCACCTCGGCTCTCCCGGCGCCAGAGTGCCGCATTCATAATCATTTGTGCAGTAATTAACATGTTGTGGCACTCGATAAACCCTGATGGAATTTGATTTTGCAACTCTTTGATTCTCGAAATTCCCGTTAACAAACCTTCCGAAGTTCGTACAATTCCCGCTGCATCCCACATGATCTGCCTGATTTCTTTTTTCCAGGTTTCTTCAATTTGCTTATCTCTGCACAAACTTGGATACACGGGCTCAGGCACATCGACGGATTGATCAGCATAAGAGGACAGCTTTGCGGCGACACGCTGCGCGAAAACAGCTCCTTCCAACAGCGAATTGCTTGCTAGCCGATTGGCTCCATGCACCCCTGTACAAGCGACCTCCCCGCAGGCAAACAGACGCGGAAGCGTTGTCCGCCCGAATAAATCGGTCTGTATTCCTCCCATGATAAAATGGGCGGCAGGTGTTACGGGAATGAGATCATGCGCCGGATCGATGCCGTGCATCCGACAATATCTGTAAATTTTAGGAAAACGTTCTTCAAACCGGGAACCAATGACTTGTGCATCAAGATAGACACGCCGTCCTGCTTGCATTTCGCTGTAAATGGCCCGTGAAACAACATCCCGGGGGGCCAGGTCCTTCCATTCATGGTAGCGTGCCATAAAAAGTTCGCCTTGTTCGTTGACGAGTACGGCTCCTTCCCCGCGTACAGCTTCAGACACCAAAACCATCGGGTTTTGCTCCACAGCGAGCGCGGTCGGATGAAATTGGACAAATTCCATATCGATGAGAGCGGCTCCTGCGCGATGAGCCATCGCAAAACCGTCTCCGGTGGAAACAAGATCATTGGTCGTGTAACGGTAAATCTGTCCGCAGCCGCCAGTGGCGAGCACGACCCCTTTTCTGGCCAGGTAGATGACCGGGCCTTTCCCTTCATCCACCGTGATGACCCCGCGACAAGCTCCTTCATGCACGATGAGGTCTGCCACCATGGTATGCGTGACAAGCTCGATCTGTGGATGCCCGGATAACTGCTTTAATAAAGCCGAGGTAATTCCCGCCCCGGTCGCATCCCCCGAAACGTGCAAAATCCGGGATACGCTGTGTGATCCTTCCCGGCCCAAGGCCCATTTGTCACCCTCCCGGTCAAAACGGGTTCCCCATTTTGTCAAAAGCCGGATCGTCTCAGGAGCCATCTGGACCAATATGTCTACCGACTTCGGGTCACACAGGTCAACTCCCGTCCTCAGTGTGTCCTGACGGTGCAACTCCGGAGAGTCCCCTTCACCCACAGCTGCCGCGATTCCGCCTTGGGCACGGTAGGAGTTGCTCTGTTCCTCTTTGGCCTTGGTTAAAACGATGACCTGCCCGGACTTTCCGAGTGAAAGGGCCGTCATCAAACCGGCAATGCCACTTCCCACCACTATAAAGTCGGTTACTCTTCGGGTCATCTCGTGTATTCCTTTCACGAATTCTTAACAATTTGGTTCAGTATTATTTTCTCAGGAATATGAACAATGTCAACTACTAATTTTTTGGTATATTATTTAACTCTTTGGCGAAAGGGGTCTTTCTTTTGATTTATTTCGTTATAATGGTATGAAGAGAGTTTTTGACGGAGGAAACAAATATGAAACCCATTTACCTGGATTATGGAGCAACCAGTCCAGTACGTCCTGAAGCCATGGAGGCGATGCTCCCTTTCTTTCAGAAGGAGTTCGGTAACTCCGGCAGTATACATGATATGGGACAACACAGCCACGAGGCTGTTCTCCATGCCCGCAACCAACTGGCGGAAGCGCTCGGCGCGTCTTCCCCGCGCGAAATCATCTTTACCGGGAGCGGGACGGAATCAAATAATTTGGCCATCATCGGGGCCGCGCGCAAACGAAAAGCGTTCGGAAATCACATTATCACCTCATCCGTTGAACATCCTTCCGTGCTTGAAGCGTGCAGGGCACTCGAGCGCGAAGGTTTTCATGTCACCTACCTGCCCGTCGATGCATACGGGCGGGTCAGCGCGGAAGATGTGAAACAGGCCCTGACGGACAAGACGATTCTGGTTACCATCATGGCCGCAAATAATGAAGTTGGCACACTGCAACCCATCAAGGAGATCGGGCAAATCTTGAAGGACACCCCCGCTCTGTTTCACACGGATGCGGTCCAGCTGTTTGGCAAAATCCCGTTTTCGGTGACGGAATTAGGGGTCGATCTTCTCTCTGTGGGCAGCCACAAGATTTACGGTCCCAAAGGGGCAGCCGCTCTATATATACGGAAAGGGGTACGCATTGAACCCCTGATGTACGGCGGTGGCCAGGAGCGGGCCCTCAGGCCGGGCACGCTGAACACCCCGGCGATTGCCGGTTTCGGGGTTGCGGCCATTCTCGCCGCCCGTGAAGCAGAGGAAGAAAACCGCCGGCTCACCCGGTTACGCGACCTCTGTTGGAAACGAATCCGTACCGAGATCGGCGACGTGGAGCTGAATGGACATCCTGTGGACCGTTTGCCGGGCAATCTCAATCTGAGCTTTCACCGCGTAGAAGGCCAAGCGATTCTGTTGGAGCTAAACCGTGCGCAGATCTATGTGTCCAGCGGCTCCGCATGCAGTGCGGGAAAACACAGCGCCTCGCATGTGCTGATGGCGATGGGCAAAAGCGAGGAAACGGCTTATCAAAGCCTTCGCGTCACGCTGGGAAAAGATACGACGGAAGAAGAGATTGATCTTTTCATCGCTAAGTTGAAGGAAGTTCTCGGCTACTTACGCTCCCTGTTAAAATGAAAAATCTATGGATCCGTTCTTTGGAGGCAGAGACAAATTGCGCAAACTGCTGTCATGGTTCTTGAAGTTGGTCTCTGGTCTGTTACTCTCGGGAATTGCCTGGATTCTGTTCGTCGCTCTCCAGCAGATCTACTACTCGGAGCCGGATCAGGTTTATCTGATGGGAACGACGATCTCGTATGCATTTGTCTATGTTTTTCTTTGTATCGTCATTTTCTTCGTTTTTTCTTTTCTTAAACTCCGCTTCAATCCCGACAAACTGAAAAGGCGTTTTTTTGTGTTCGCTGCATTTTATCTTGTCTGCAGCCCCCTGGTGATCCTCGCATTTGATAATTACTTGCTGGTGACACCCAAGGGGATGGTATACAACAAATTCTTAAGCGTAGGAGACGGGAAGGTAAAAAGGTGGAGAGAGATTTCGCAAGTGGAGCTGGACTATCAGGTCACCGCTTTCCCATTTCAGCGGGAGAACAGAGTTCGGTTGCGCTACTTCGTGCACTTTAAAGACGGCCCCACCGTTGATCTCAACCATTACAATTCTCCTCTGTATGATGCGGACCAGTTCAAAGCCATCCACCGCGTTTTGCTTAAACAAGGAGTCCCGGTGAAGCTGAAGCGTCCTCTTCCCGAGAAATATGCCAAAGAGAACCCTTTTGTCTACGAAATGTTTCATTTTAAACAGTAGAAACCCGAGCCGGTGGACTCGGGTTTTTTATTTCGCCAATTCATAAATGGCCTGTGCATAGATCGCCGTTGCTTTCAACAGATCTTCCACTTCAATGTATTCATCTTTTTGATGAGCCGTTTCTTCTTTGCCCGGAAACAGAGGACCAAATGCCACCCCCGTATCCAGCACACGGGCGTACGTACCGCCCCCGATGGCCAACAAGCGGGCTTTTTCCCCGGTCTGTTCTTCGTAAACTTTTGACAGTGTGGTGATGAGCGGGTGATCGGGATCGCAGTAATGGGCCGGTAAATGATTCAGATCCGTGATCTTCATTCCGTAATCGGCCACTTTATTTTCAATGATCTTGAGAAGGTCATCGCTGTCTGCAGAAATGGGATAGCGCACATTGATGCGCACAAAATGCTGATCCCCTTTTTTATAGCCAAACACGCCCGGATTAACGGTCAGCTTGCCGACCTTGTCATCTTCCATGGCAATGGTCAGCTTTTCGCCGAAAAAGCCGTCCACCAGAAGCGAATTGATCATCCGGATATAGTTGGCCCCGTACGGGTCAAGCGGAATACTTTCCATAAAGCGGGCCAGTTCAAGAGCTGCATTTAACCCCTTGTCCGGCTCAGATCCATGGTGCGAACGACCTTTAAACACGATTTTTAAATGGTCATCCGCTTCTTCCGCATACCCCTGGATCCGACGGGTCAACAGGAAATCCTGCACCTTCTCTTTCAACTCAAACACATCTCCGTCCCCGCCGATCCTGGCGATTGCGAAATCCGGCACCATGTTGACGCGCTGTCCCGCTTCAAAATCAATCAGTGTCCATTCAGCTTCGGCCGACTGCTCCGCTTCATGGTCGGGCAATCCCACCACTTTTAAATCGACAAGCCCTTTTTCCGCATTGATAATCGGGAAGTCAGCGTCCGGAGTAAACCCCATCGCAGGCATATCTTCGTGTTCAAAGTAATACATCATACAACGCCAGTGAGACTCTTCATCGGTGCCCAAGATCAATCGGACCCGCTTGGAGAGCGGAAGACCCAGTTCCTTTACAATTTTCAGGGCAAAGTAGGCGGCCATCGTCGGTCCCTTATCATCGAGCGCTCCGCGGGCATACAGCTTGCCGTCGCGAATTTCAGGTGAAAAAGGCGGAGAAGTCCAGCCCTCCCCGGCCGGGACTACATCCACATGAGACAATATTCCCACCAGTTCATTTCCGTCGCCATACTCCACATGTCCGGCATAACCGTCCACATTTAGGGTTTTAAAACCGTCTTGTTCAGCCAGATTCAACATATATTCGAGAGCCTCCGCGATTTTCCGCCCAAAGGGGGCTCCGGCCCCTGCGGTTGATTCATCCAGCACGCTCTCAATCGACAAAAACTCTTTACACTTGGCCAGCAGTTCTTCCTTGCGCTTTAAAACTTCTTCATGCCAGTTTATCTGACTCATCCATCATCACTCCTGCTCTTCCCACTTCATATTGGGGGTATAAGCCACTTCCCATATGTATCCGTCCGGATCACGGAAATCAACGGTATAGTATCCGGGGGAATACCCGGGCATCTCCACAGGCCCGCGAATGATCTCGGCCTTCTGTTCATTTAACCAGCGATGCACGGCATCTACTTTTTCCCGGCTGGAAACGGACAAACAGATATGTCTCGGACCGGGATGGTTTTGTTTCACAAGCCCGCTTTTTTCCATAAAATAAATCTCCGTCTCGTTGCAAAAATACGACCGCTCACCTAATTGTTTCCATCCTGTCCGCCGGAATAAACCATCATAAAAAGGGCGGGATCTCGTCAAGTCGCTCACCCAAAATTCAAGGTGGTGAATTCCCATGTATCCTCCCCCGCTTCTCCGAACTTCTCTTACTATATCACGGGAGATCTCAAACAACCAACCGTTTCGTCCGAAAGGAAACCTCAGTCCTCAAAAAGAAAATATGTAGCAAGAAAAATTGTTTTTGAGGAGAGATGTTGCTTGCCGTATGCCTGGACCCATCTCATGTTTGGATATGAAACGATCCAACAGGCCGGGTTGCCTCAACCGGAAAACCGGATCGTTTTTCAATTCGGTTGCCAGGGACCGGACTTTTTATACTTCCACCGTTTTTGGCCCTGGATCAAAGACCGCCGCGCCAGCCGTCTGGGGGATCTTTTTCACAATGAACACTGTGGCCCCGTTTTGGCGGAACTGGTTGAGTATGCCAAATCCCGTCCGTCCCTCCGGGATTACGTCACCGGTTTTATCACCCACCACATCCTGGACCGGACGGCTCATCCTTATATCCATTATCGTGCAGGATACCAAAAATATAAGCACCAGCGCCTGGAGGTGATTTTAGATACACTGGTGGCCAAAAACCGACAGAACATCGAAACATGGCGCACCCCTCTTGTTCCGGAAATCGATCTGGGTGACCGGCTGCCTGCCGAACTGGTTGAAACCCTTCACCAAATCGCTTGTAAATATTATCCAGAAGCGGCGAATAAATTGCAACCCCGTGACTATCATGAAGCGTACCGGGACATGAAAAAAGCCCTGTCCCTTTTTTTTGATCCCTGGGGGATCAAGCTGGTTCTCACCTGTGGCCTGATTCGCCCGTTTCGCCATTCCAAATGCATCCCCGCCCGGGATTATTTAAACATCCATCGGGAAACCTGGCTGCACCCGGCCGCGGCAGAAGAAAAACATCAAGAAAGCTTTTGGGATTTATGGGAAACGGCGATCCAAGAAGGAAAAGACATTTTGCCGCAAGTGCATCACTTTTGGGAGACGGGCGAAGGAAGCCGAGATTTTCTGTGCAAGCTGATCGGCAACCGCTCCTACGATACCGGGAAGGATTGTTCACTCGGAC
Source organism: Lihuaxuella thermophila (assembly GCF_900110165.1). Taxonomy (GTDB): domain Bacteria; phylum Bacillota; class Bacilli; order Thermoactinomycetales; family Thermoactinomycetaceae; genus Lihuaxuella; species Lihuaxuella thermophila. The sequence continues at coordinate 16,143 of NZ_FOCQ01000001.1, read as the reverse complement.
TGGTCAACCAGTTTGCGGACCCCCTGGTATAAAGCGACCCCCTGCAAAAGAAGGTTAAACGAGCTGAAACAGAGTGCTTTTCCGGCGCGTTTTTTTCATTCCATCCATTCAGTTTTTTATGAACGACCGTCCACCTTCCGATATCCCGACAGCCCAAACGCTTATAGATTCTACCCGCCTCCGTGTTATGATCATACAGGCACAACACTTTTCCTTTTTTCAATACCTGCCCGCATAACTATGCCATCCATCCGGTGGCCAACCCCTGCCGCCGGTAGGAGGGATGCGTCCCGACACCTATGACCATCGCCGAAAATGAATTTTCCGCGGCAGTACGCGCCATCGCTATACACTTTTCGTCCCTTTCAATCCAAGATCCGCGAGCTTCACCCGAGCGAAGTGGGTGCAGAAGCATCTCTTCGGAAGAAGGAGTTTTTGATTGAATCGCTTGATGGCATGCTCCCGGATCAAACTGCAATCAATATATTTTCTTGATAGACAAAATATGAGATAATCGAAAAAAATAGAGACATTTTAGGGTAAATGGAGGAACTGTCATGAACCCGGCATTTCTCACTCAATTTTTGCAAGGATCGAAAAAAGGGCTGCCTCTGATGATTGGTTACATACCGATCGCCATCGCTTTTGGAGTACTGGCAAGACAAGCAGATCTTCCGATGCTGCCGACTCTGCTGATGTCTCTGATGGTCTATGCCGGAGCGAGCCAGTTTATGGCGGTCAATATGATTGCTGCGGGAACGGCCGGGGTGGAGATCATCATCGCCACCTTTATTTTAAATTTGCGTCATCTGATCATGAGCCTATCGTTAATGAACGCCCTCCGTCATATACCGAAGAGCTGGAAAAGCTTCCTTTCATTCGGCATTACAGATGAAACGTTTGCGGTGGCTTCCCTGGAAGCTTCGCAAGACCGTTCGCGCATGCATCATTTTTATGTTCTCGGTTTATTTGCGGCCGCATATGGATCCTGGGTGATCGGAACGTTCATCGGAGCCGCCCTGTACCAATTGATTCCGGCTTCCATCAGCGACAGCATGGCGATTGCTCTTTATGCCATGTTTATCGGGTTACTGGTTCCTGCCGTGCAAAAATCCTGGAGATTTGGTCTGATCGCAGCGGTGAGCATCCTGCTTTGCACAGTTTTTCATCAATTTTTAAGCAGCGGCTGGTCGATCGTATTGGCGACCATTTTCGGGAGCATGGCGGGAATCTTCGTATATAAGGAGGAAGAAGCATGAACACGACACATTTGATACTGGTTGTGGTTGGCATGGGGATCGTCACGTTTCTCCCCCGGCTCTTTCCCGTTTTCATCCTTGAAAAGCTGTCTCTTCCTCCTCTGGTGGAACGCTGGCTGAAAAGCATTCCTTATGCCGCCCTCGGGGCTTTAATTTTTCCCGGCATTTTGACGATAGACCCTTCCAATCCGTGGATCGGTGTGACCGGCGGCATTGTCGCGTGTGTGCTGGCCCTATTACGGCTGCCGATCCTGGCGGTGATTGCCGGCTCCATCCTGACCGCCTGGCTCGCCAACGCATGGTTTTAAAAAAGCATCCGTCTTGGTTCAGACGGATGCTTTTCCTTTTAACTTTCCAGGAAACGAAGCACCAAATAGAACAGATAGCCCATCAAAGCCGTTCCCGGAAGGGTTAATATCCAGGCGTAAATAATCTTGCCCGCGACTGACCAGCGAACGCTCCTTACCCGTTCCGCCGCACCTACCCCGATGATGGAGCCTGTAATGGTATGGGTAGTGCTGACCGGAATCCCGATTTTGGCCACGGTGGTCAGCAAAATAGCCGCCCCTGTCTCCGCGGCAAATCCTTGCGGAGTTTCCAACCTGCTGAGGCGTGAGCCGATCGTATGGATAATTTTCCTTCCTCCCATCGCCGTTCCCAACGCCATCGCTACACCGGCAGCAACCATCACCCAGAACGGAACAACCATCTCTTGCTGGTATCCTGCCGTCACGAGGGCAAGGGTAATGATCCCCATCGCTTTTTGCGCGTCGCTCGCTCCATGGCTGAACGCCATAAAGGCGGACGAGGCGATTTGCAAAGGACGGAAAATGCGCTTCACCTTTGAGCGGGGGACATTGTTAAACGTTCTTCGGATCAGTTTCGTCAACGCGAAGCCCATCAAGCCTCCGAGCAGCGGCGAGAGCAATAAAGCGAGCAAAATAGTGATAATTCCCTTGACCTGTAACACTTCAGGCCCCTTGAACGCCAACGCCGCCCCGACGAGACTTCCGATCAAGGCGTGAGAGGAACTGGTGGGCAATCCCATCAATACCGTTACAATGTTCCACGTAATTACTGCTAATAGTGCGGAGATCAGCACCACCTGTGTAATCCCGTGCGGATCCACGATGTCTTTTCCAATCGATTTGGCCACCTCGGTCGAAAAAAAAGCACCCACCAGGTTGAGTAAAGCTGCCATCGCGATGGCTTTTCCCGGCGAAAGTGTGCGTGTTCCCACAACTGTAGCGATTGCGTTCGCTGTGTCATGCCAACCATTGGTAAAATCGAACACGAGGGCCAGCACAATGACAGCGACCAGTATCCAATACGGATCAAGCATACTTCATAACCACGCTTTCCATGACGTCCATCACGTCTTCAAACGTATCGGTTACATCTTCCAACCTTTCGTAAATCTCTTTCATTTTGATCAGTTCAACCGGGTCGACCGGCTCCTCAAATAATGTGCTGACACTTTCCCGCATCAGCTTGTCGCCTTCATTTTCCAAATTATTAATTTCAACGGAGATTTTGCGGATCGTACCAAAATCCCGTTTCTCCAAGGCGATAAAAGCATCTTGAAGATGGCGGGCACTATTTTCCAGGATTTCCGCGAATTTCACAAGATATGGCGTCGATTTGTCCACATGCATATAGACAAACCGCGCAGCACAGGCTTCGATGCCATCCAGGACATCATCCACATTGCTCGCCAGTTTTAAAATGTCCTCGTGGTCGAGAGGAGTCACAAAGGTTTGGTTCAGCTCTTTAATCAAAAGGTGCGTATATTCATCCCCTTTTGATTCCAGTTCCTTGATTCGTTCTGCATATTTTTCTTTTTCCTCCAACGTCTCCACGTTTTCCCGAAACAACTGTGCTGCTTCCATAATGTTGGCTGTCGCATCCACCATGATTTGGTAAAACAGCCGGTCTTTAGATCGATTAAAAAGCACCTTGATGTCCTCCTGTTAACTAATTCTTAACCAAAACTTATCTTAATCTTAATGAATGAAGTTGAAAACTATTTCAACCCACTCGTCACGAATTATTTAAGTCCAGTTAATATAATCTTAATAAAATCTTTACAATGGAAAATTTAAGGAGCTAATTGTCCTGTCGAGATCAACCTCACTGCTTGAATCCCCATTAGTATGATTCCCGCAGCCAAAAGCCATTCGATTCCCGTAAACCATTTTCTTTGGTTCTCGCGTTGAACCCAGATGTACATCAAGAGGCCGGCCAGATACAGCACCGAAACCATCAAAAGGTATTCAACTCCAGCGGCGTACAGAAGCCAGACCGCATAGATGAAGGCAAGCAAGCCAATGATCCAATCCATTCCCTTTCCTGCACCTGCTTGCTCGTAAGTTTCCCCCGTTCGGAGCAGTTTTAATTGGTAGAGGGAGGATAAAAGATAAGGAATTAAAACAGCCACACTGGCCATCGAATACACCATTTGATACGTCGATGCGGCAAAAAGAACGATAAGAATAAATGTTTGAGTCAAAAGACTTGTCCACCATAAAGAGACAACCGGACTGTTATTTTTGTTTTGACGGGCGAAACTTCTCGGAAACATTCCGTCTTTCGCCGCAACATAGGGAATTTCCACGGCGAGAAGCGTCCAGCTCAGCATCGCGCCAAGCAATGATACAACCAGACCTAAGTTGATGACAACTGCTCCCCAGTCACCGACGATGGACTGCAACACATAAGCCATCGACGGTTCCGGCAATTTTTCCAGCTCTTCGCGGGGCATGATGCCCAACGAAAGAATGGAGATCAGCATATAAACGGCCAGGGTACCGATTAAACCGATCACCGTCGCCTTTCCGACGTCCTGATAGCGTTTCGCCCGGCCGGAGAGAACAATCGCCCCTTCCACACCCACAAAAGCCCATAAAGTAACCAGCATGGTCTCCCTGACTTGCTCTAGCACCGTGTTCCACGAAAACACAGAGCTTTCACCCCAGAAATCCATGAAAAAGGTACGTTGATGAAAGGCAAAAATCGTGATCACGATAAAAAGAAAGATGGGTATCAATTTGGTGACCGTGGTAATGATGTTAATAAAAGAGGCACTTCTCACGCCGCGCAGAATGAGACAGTGGACCCCCCAAACGAGCATGGATCCTCCAAGCACGGAAGGCAGATTATTACCGTTTTCAAACACAGGGAAGAAATAGCTTAGCGAACCAAATAAAAGGGTAACAAAAGCCACATTTCCCAACACCGTTGCAATCCAGTAACCCCAGGCACTGTTAAATCCGATAAATGACCCAAAGCCGGCCTTGGCGTAACTGTAAATGCCTCCGGAAAGTTCGCTTTTTCGGTTGGATAAATTCTGAAACACAAGTGCAAGGGCGATCATTCCCAATCCCGTAATCACCCAGGCAATGATCACGGCGCCGCTGTTGGCTGCTGCGGCCATATCCTTCGGAAGGTTGAAAGCCCCTCCGCCTATCATGGTTCCAACTACTGCAGCCATTAACGCCCATAAGTTCAGCTGTTTATCTTTCATGCATGGACCACTCCAATATTCCGATTAACCAGTTTACCCCCGATGATTTACGCCCAACCCGTTTTTATGTTGCCCCATCGGCGGGAAAACACGATATGTATCATAATAAATTTTCTATCATCCAGTAAAGTGTTAAAGAATGGAAGCAAAAAAAAACGCTGAACGAGATCGATCCGTCTCATTCAACGCCCAATTTTCAGGCATGCACACTGGATGCCAGAAACGTGCCCTCAATATATAGAAACAAGATATTCAGATCACAGATGGTTTTCGAGAGATCATTCATTTCGTCTGTCAATCGGTAAAAGGTTTCATCATCTTCCGCTTCCTTTAACGCTTCATAGCGATCAAGGTATTCCTGCTCCAAACATTTGATTCGTTCCGGGATCCGTGCGCAGACCTCTTGGCATTTTAGCTCAAATTCCTGCCGAAGCTCTTCCGGCAATTCTTCATATTCCACATGCAACAGAGGCCGGTCGATTCCGAGTCGTTCATCGAAACGGATCTCATAAGCTGGTGTCATCATCCTATTCACTCCACAACATCCCACGCTGTTTCAGCTATTTTAAATGCACCTCAACCCGAAGGCGTTCCAACCTCTTTTTCATATCCTGGCGGGTTGCCTGTGATTCTTTGCTCCCGAGAACCTCTTGTTTCCGTTTTTCCAGTTCTTCCGGCTTTCCGCCTTCTTCCTGCCAAGCCTCCTGAATTTCCGAATAACGATCTTCCCATTCTTCGTCTAAGCGGGTTCCAATTTCCTTCCAGCGTTGATCAGCATAATTGCCTACCTGCTTCCAACGGTGATCAATCCAGTTGCCAATCTGTATCCAAGCTTCTCCATCAATTTTTCCTTTTTCTTTGATATAATCATTTGCTTGATCGAGACGCTGGTATTCCTGATCGGTTTTTTGAACCAGTTGCTGATAGTGCTGTTCAAGGCGTTTATGATCGTAATGATAGGATTTCGCAATCGATTCGACCGCCCTGAACTGCCACGGTTCATGGGTTCGCTGGATCCATTTTAGGTAGGTTTGCAAGGATCCCATCAATTCTGCGTGGTTCGACACATGGTGATAATCGCCCCCTGTGATGTCAGCCGTTTGTCTCAACTGTTTTTCCGCCTCTTCATCAGGGGCCAACCCAATTACATGAATGATCGAACGAGCGTCCGAACGGTTCAGCGAGCGGGCCGCCTGCACAGGATCGCCACCGCATGTATCCTTTCCGTCACTGATGACCAGCACAATATTTTCAACCTGACCAGGCGCTCCCTTTTGCATGTCCTGATAGCTGGTCGAGAGGGCATGCGCAAAAGGAGTCCAACCCGTCGGACGGATTTCCTGGAGGCTGGAGTTCAATTTCCCTGTATCCACTTGACTGGCTGAATACAACTTATCCGTGCTCGAGCAAGAGATCTCCTTGTCCTCATCTTTGTTGCTTCCCCGATGGCCATAAACGCGCAGTGTAAAGACCGCAGTATCCTTCGGAAGTTTGGATGCAAACTGAAGAATGGCTTCTTCCGCACGAAAGAGTTTGCTCTTTCCATCCATCTCCCCATTCATGCTGCTGCTTGCATCGAGCAGTACCACAATATTGGCTTTTTTGGCAGGCGGCTGAGGTTGTACAGGTGATCCCGCCAGTGCTCCGATGATCGGTGACTTCCCCACATTTGAACCCGATTTTCGGCCTTCCCATGCCAGTAGTTTCTGCCCGTAATCAGGCTGCTCCATTTCATGATAGCGTTCAACTTCTTTTTTGTAATTTTCACCGACAAGTCCCAGCAGATAAGCATAAGCCTTATCTTCGGACAACCCTTTCGGCATCTGATCGAGTGCCTCGATCACTGCCGATTTGTCATATTCCTCACCCGCATATTTTCCCTTGCCGTCATCATTTAAAATCTGTTCCAATTCAACATAGGGTGCAGGGCTTTTCGGAATATCCTCTTCTTTATCTATTTTTATTTCCTCAGCCGGTTCTCGCTCCGGTTCATCTGTGACCAGTTCATCCACTTTTTCAATTCTGCTTCCCGTTGTCTGTTGGATCTGCTCCATCACCGTGGCACAACCACTCATCAGGAAACAGATGCAAACGGAACACACGAGCAAAGGAAAGTTTGGCTTCCGCCGCATAGGCCCCTCCTCTTGGCTCTTCATTTCATTTCCGCTTGAAACCATGTGAAATGATGTATTTGACCCGTTGTTTTTAGACTACTTGATTCCTCGGATTTTGACAACACCCGCTAATCCTCTTCCCACTCGATCCTTAGCCGATGAGCGGCCTCTCTTCCGGGAATCGAATCGGGGGATCTGGTTCCTGCAGCCTGCGTGCTAAAGCAACAGCAATGGTCAGCGGTCCCAGCCGTCCGGCAAACATGGTCAGGATGATCAGAATTTTGCCCGCTACGGACAACTCGGGTGTCAAACCGATGGACAAACCGACCGTACCGAAGGCAGAGACCGTTTCAAACATGGCTGTCAATATATCGGCACGTTCGGTAATCGTGAGAAACATGGTGACCATGATCACCAGAGTAAGCGCGGCAACCGTAATCGTCAGCGCCTTATACACCTGATTATACGGAATGCGCCTCCGGTAAGCGACGACATTATCCCTGCCCCGGATCATGCCCCAGACGGCGAGAAGGATGGTGGCAAGCGTGGTCGTTTTAATTCCGCCCCCCGTCGAGCTGGGGGAAGCGCCCACAAACATCAGCAGAATGATAAAAAACAACGTTGCGGGGTACATTTCTGCCAGATTCAGTGTATTAAAGCCCGCCGTCCGCGGTGAAACTGATTGAAAGTAAGAAGCGAGCAGCCTGTCGCCAAATGATAATTTACCCAATGTGGCCGGATTGGTCCATTCCGTGGCTAAAATAAGGATCATGCCCGCCACAATGAGGATCGAAGTCATCGTCAAGACTAATTTGGTATGCAGGCTCAGCCGTTTGGTCTTCCGAAACTGCACCAATTCCAGAATCACGATAAAGCCGATTCCGCCCAAAATGATCAGACCGCTGATCGTCAGGTTTACCATCGGGTCTCCTACATAACGGATCAGGTTGCTAAACTTCTGATAGTCGCCAAACAAGTCAAATCCGGCGTTATTAAACGCGGATACCGAATGAAACAGCGCATAATAGAGACCCTTTCCCCAGCCCCATTCAGGCACAAAACGGATGGAGAGCAGAATAAACCCCAGGCCCTCGATGACCAAAGTGATGATGAGAACCATTAAGACCAGGCGCACCACACCCGACATGTCCACCTGATTAAACGCTTCTCTCAAGATGAGCCGTTCACGCATCCCGATTTTTTTCCCTACCAGAAGCGCAAAAAATGTGGCATAAGTCATAAATCCGAGCCCGCCCGTTTGAATGAGGAACATGATGACAACTTCACCAAATGTGCTGTATGTAGTAGCGGTATCCACGACAACAAGCCCGGTCACACAGACCGCTGATGTCGAAGTAAAAAGTGCATCAATAAAAGGCAAAGGTTTGCCGCTCTCTGTGGAGATCGGCAAGGACAAGAGGATCGCTCCCGTCAAGATCGTGAGTGCAAAACCGATCACCAATACCTGAGAAGGTGTCAGTCTGCTAAAAATCCCTTTTTCCAACCGGTTCATTTCTTCTTACGTTCCTTCCATGTCTTTTCATTCATTTTACCCTTCATTTGTTAAAAAGATTGATTTGGATTATAATGTTGACAATCCAATCGATGTCAAATCTATGTTGCATCAGACCCTTTTATTTTGTTTAGATTATAATGCAGTCAATCACTGCGAACAAGCAAACATAGACAAAAGAAGGGAAATTTTTACTTTAGGACTGATATGTATGAGCAACAATCATATACGTGTGATCGTGGGGATGTCAGGCGGTGTCGATTCCTCTGTGACAGCTTGGCTTCTGAAAGAACAAGGTTACGATGTCATCGGATTGTTTATGAAAAACTGGGATGATACAGATGAGTTCGGTCACTGCACCGCCACCGAAGATTTTGAAGACGTCCGCCGTGTCTGTGCGCACATCGGCATCCCCTATTACTCGGTAAACTTTGAAAAAGAATATGAACAGAGAGTATTTGAATACTTCCTGGAAGAATATCGGAATGGCAGAACCCCCAACCCTGACGTGATGTGTAACCGCGAGATTAAGTTTGGCGAGTTTTTAAACAAAGCCAAACAACTGGGAGCCGACTACATCGCCACCGGTCATTATGCCCAAATCAAGGAAATCAACGGGCAAAAATACCTGGCCCGCGGGGCGGACCCCAATAAAGATCAAACCTATTTTCTGTACGCGGTAACCAAATCCCAATTGTTCCAAGCCATGTTTCCGATCGGGCATCTGCAAAAACCGGAAGTTCGGGAGCTGGCGGAAAAAGCGGGCCTGCCCACGGCCAAAAAAAAGGACAGCACCGGAATCTGCTTTATCGGGGAAAGAAATTTCAAAGAGTTTCTGAGTCAATATCTTCCAGCCCAACCTGGAGAAATCCGAACCCTTGATGGTGAAGTGAAAGGCACCCATGACGGGCTCATGTATTACACGCTGGGCCAGCGGCAGGGTTTGGGCATCGGTGGAGGCGGGACCGGTGAGCCCTGGTTTGTCGTGAAAAAGGATGTAAAAAACAACATCCTTTACGTAGCGCAAGGGCATGATCATGAAGCCCTTTATTCCAACGGATTGATCGCCACTGACATCAACTGGCTGGGTGAAGGGGATTCTTTCCCTTCCGCACCGTTTGAATGTACCGCTAAATTCCGCTACCGGCAAAAAGATCAGGAGGTGCGGGTCATTCCCCAGGAAGACGCCACTCTCCGCATCGAGTTTAAAGAGCCGCAACGGGCGGTTACACCCGGGCAATCCGTTGTTCTGTACGACGGAGAAATTTGTCTCGGCGGCGGAATTATCGACCGGACGTTTTCATAAACAGAAAACCCAACAGCCTTCAACGGTTGTTGGGTTTTCTGTTTATGGATCAATTTCCTACATGGTAATAATACGGGACACGAATCTTGTTTCCATTACTGGCTGTAATATTCACATAGCCTTGATAATCTCCGCTCGCTCCGCTGTGTCCGCTTACCAGCACCTCAATGGTTCCCGTTGCTCCCGGTCTCAACAGGAGAGCCGAGGTTCTCACTCTCACCTTGGTACTGTCATCCGGGGCAATACGGTAATATTGTGTTTTTTTCGTGGTGTTTTTCAAAACAACCTTAATTGCAGCTGCCTTTTTCGCCCCGCGATCCAACTTGCCGAAGCTGAGGCTGGCCGGGTTGGCAAGAGCCACCGGATTTAGCGCATTGCCCACATTGATAATGCCTGCCCCTACTTCCAGCGGCAGGGGAGCACTTTTCGGATCACCAGCGGTTCCCATCAGCGCGGATTTGATATCTTGCGGAGTCCAATCAGGATGTGCCTGTTTTAACAGTGCTGCAGCTCCGGCTACATGAGGCGCTGCCATGGACGTTCCGTTGTACGAAGAAAGTCCGCCGCCGACCACGCTGGAATAAACATTCACGCCAACGCCGGCCACATCCGGTTTCAAGGTATAATGAATCGTCGGCCCCCGTGAAGAGAAGCTGGCGATCAAGCTGTCGTTGGAAGTTGTAAATTCACGGTCTGGCCCCGGTTCCATCACTGCCGAGCCGGACGTTCCGTTTAAAATCCAAGCGCCGTCTTGATCTGTCACCATCACGATCGGAATCGTTACGGATGGTTCCACAGACATTAAAGAGGGATCCCCAGAGGTATTGTTGACAAGAATCACACCTGCAGCACCCTTGGCTTGGGCATTGGTTGCTTTTTGAGTAAAGGTGCAGGACCCCCGTTTTAAAACAGCGATTTTCCCGGTCAGATCCGCTGTGATCGGCTCACAACCGAGTCCGCTTCCTTCCGTGACCACGTACAGAGGCGCTTCCACTCTTTGGGTCACTTTTCCTCCGGGATCCGCGGAGCCAACCGGTATCACGCGCTCTTCACCATTCACGGTCACCTTGATCGACTTTCCGAAGAAATGGCCATTGGTTACGGCAGCAACCGTGATCGCCTTTTCAGCGATTCCGGGTGATTCCACGGTCATGGGAGCCGGACCCGAGTTCCCTGCGGCAATCACCATCGTCATTCCAGCCTCACTCGCTGCATTCACAACTTCGACGAGCAGGTCAAACCCTGGTGTAGCCGTGCCGCCCAAGCTTAAGTTGGCGACATCCATGCCGTCATTCACAGCCTGCTCAATCGCAGCGGCAATATAAATGCTTTCCGCAGAGCAATCTTCACAAGGAAACACGTTATAGTTCCCCAGATAAGCTTTTGGAGCCACTCCGCTGAGCTCACTGGTTGCGACGCCGCTCGGATCCTTGTACCCCGCTTTGCCGGCGATCGTTCCCGCTACATGCGTTCCGTGTGAGTCGATCGCTTCCGGGGTCGCATTGGGATCAGGGCTGAAAACTTTGGCGACAATCACTTTATTGCTGGTAAATTTCAGCCAGTCCTGAATCGGATTGCCGTCCGGACCGGTTCCCACTTTCGGGAAGCCTTCCGGCATCTTCAGGGAGGGATCTTTTAAGAACGGGTGATCGGCATCAATCCCGCTGTCGATGACGGCCACTTTCATGCCGGCCCCGTCATAGCCACTTTTCCATGCCGGCATGGTATTCATGATCGAATGGCTCCGGTTCATCAGGGGACGGTATTGTTTGCTTTTTACAACTCTTTTGACACCCGGTCCCTGACCCAGAACTTTGGCCTCATCCGCATCTGCTTTCACGGCGATTCCATTGAGGGTGAGGGAATATTCCGCGACAACTTTGGTTGATTTCGCTTTTTGTTTGAGCCACGTTTTGTAGCTCTCCCGCTTTTTGCCCAAATAAGCCCGGTAGTTTTTCACATCTGAGGACTGGACATTCAGCTTTTGGTTGTCTTGAACCTTTGTCCCTTTCAGGCCCGCCAGGCCTCCTTGGTAGGTAGCGACAGGCTGATCTTCCAGCTGGACGAAATAATAACTGCCCTCACTTGCTGCTTTTGACGATGCTTCACCCGAATTGGCGGAAGCAAAAGAAAAACCGGATAAAACGAGTGCTCCGCTTAAAACCATGGATAATGCGAACCGCCATTTCCCCTTCATGCTGAACCCCCTACAAAAATATACAATTTTTATTTTGCATCTATTTAATACGTCACAAATATTCAAAACCCTTCTATCTATTTAGAACAAATGGCTTTTCTGATGGGGAATCTTGTCGGTTCATGGCGTATTTTATTTTTTGTGTAATAAAAACAGGACTTTGGCCTCTCAGGTAAAAAATAACAAATATAACAGCATGGAAACGAGTTGTTAAGGGGGCCCGTGAGTGAGTAAGAATTTGAACTTGAGTGAGTCGAACATGGAAGATAAGAAGGTGGCCGAAGACTCTTTGTCCCGGGATCACAGCCTGCAGATTAAACAGATGAGTCTCACCTTTATTTCGGCAGGGGTCGTCTGCTCCATTTTATCTTTTGGCGGAACTTATGTCCTGTACCATTTCGAACCCGACAGACAGCCCGCCGCAACAGATGCCGCTTCCATCCCGTCAGGCCTGTACGCTTCGCGTTTCTCGGATAAAAAGAATGATCCGGCAACACATCTTCCTCAGAATTTCAAACCGGGTCACAAGAATCTCCCTGGCAAAGAAACTCCGCTTGCAGACAAAACATCATGGATATTCCATGTCAACGAGCCTGGCGGAGGTCAGGATGGGTTCCAACAATTTTTTAAGCATCTGAATGAGATCCAGGTCATTCATTTATACGGGTATGAACTCACCACAGAAAACAAGCTGCCAACACTGAACCAAGAGATGAAGAACCTGCTTTCCACTGTACAAATGAAAGGGATCCCCGTCTACCCCACCGTAAACACAGGAGGAAGCCCCGGTCGGCTGCATCAACTCATTTCTTCTCCGGAAAAGCGCAACCAAATGGTTGACGAATGGGTAAAATTGATTCAGACCGATCGGTTCGACGGAATCAATCTGCACGTTGACTCGATATCGGAAACGGATCGTGAATCATTTGCTCTTTTTGTGGAAAATCTGTCAAAGCCATTACATCAACAAGGAAAGAAAATCAGTTTGTCCATCGCCCTTCAGTCGGAAACGCTGAAAAACCCGGGGCTGGATCTCGGACGATTGGGGAAGACTTGTGATGAAATTAAAATTGTCTCCAGTGCGTACAGCGCAATCCGGTCTGAGCCTGTTCAATCATTCCAGTTGCTGGACCAAATTCTCTCCTATACCAAAACAAAAGTGCCTGCTTCAAAAATCTATATCGATCTTCCGGCTGCAGATCATATCTTGAGTTCAAAAACGGACCAAGTCCAGCAGACGGTCCGGCCGCCCCAGAAACATAATGCCGGCTCCCCCCATCAGCGCGACCACGCGGGAAAAGCTGATACCAAACTAAAAGGGCCTGATCCGGTTCAAACGGAAAGCATGAAGAAAAAGATCACCTTTATCAAAGAGAATCATCCTGATATCGGAGGGATCTACCAGGACATTTCTGCTCCGGTGGAAGAATCTTTGGATGCCCTGCATGATTTGCTGCCAAGCCAATAATGAGATCGCATGCTTGTGAAAAGAAAGGGAGCTTATCCGAATAGGATAAGCTCCTTCTATGGATTGGCGTGCCCTGGAAGATTCGAACTCCCGACCTTCTGATCCGTAGTCAGACGCTCTGTCCAGCTGAGCTAAGGGCACATATTTTTAACAACAAATCTTATTATATCATTCCAACCATTTTAAGTCAAGGTTTTTGATGAGAAAATGGAAAGGATGCTGGAGAACGTCAGCACCCTTTCATGTTTGGCGTGCCCTGGAAGATTCGAACTCCCGACCTTCTGATCCGTAGTCAGACGCTCTATCCAGCTGAGCTAAGGGCACATAATGGTGCGGACGAAGGGACTTGAACCCCCACAGCCTTAACGGCCACAAGAACCTGAATCTTGCGCGTCTGCCAATTCCGCCACGTCCGCATATTCGTGTTGAAAGGGAAATTAATCAGCATTGGAGGCGGCACCCGGATTCGAACCGGGGATAAAGGTTTTGCAGACCTCTGCCTTACCACTTGGCTATGCCGCCATCATTCATCTGGCAGGGGCGGTAGGAATCGAACCCACACTGGAGGTTTTGGAGACCTCTGTTCTGCCATTAAACTACGCCCCTGTATGGTGCTGGTGAGAGGACTTGAACCCCCAACCTACTGATTACAAGTCAGTTGCTCTACCAATTGAGCTACACCAGCGAGGACATGGTGGCTCGGGACGGAATCGAACCGCCGACACGAGGATTTTCAGTCCTCTGCTCTACCGACTGAGCTACCGAGCCTCATCTTAACATCAACCCGATCATTTTGTCAATGGTCGGATTAAAAAAACTTCTGTCTCATGCTCAGAAGTTAATCAGTGGCGGAGAGAGAGGGATTCGAACCCTCGAGACGGGTTTTGCCCGCCTACACGATTTCCAATCGTGCTCCTTCGGCCAACTCGGACATCTCTCCGCGTTACCTCTGTTTTTGAGCATCATTGATCTGTTATTTATTGTGCTATGTTGTTGTGCTGCGTTTGTTTCAGTCACTCGTTCAATCGACAAGTTATATAATACATGGGACAACCGATGTTGTCAACGGGAATTTTAAAATAAATTTATTCTGAATTTAATTTGTGTCCCTGTTATTTTTCGTGTTCTCATCATATGCAGCTGTCAGCCTTTGCGTTCCTTTATACCGTATTGACCATAAGCGTTAGAACTATCGTTTCAGTATTTTAAACCTGTTTCGTTGGGATTGGCGGATCAGTCTTACCCTAAAATGTTCCTGTGTGAATTGGTTACCTGGTTTTCGTTCAAATGATCGCTTTAAAAGTTTCCGCACTCCACGGCAACCTGAGCCTGTTGCATCCATTGAGAGGCAAATCCAGCCATCTTGGGTTTCATCTAACCCGATAAACGGGGGTTGCCAGATCGCCTGATCCTCAACGGTGGACGGATGGCAGTATTTTCTGTCCTTTTTTCGAACTATTGTGCAGTTTTTTATTCCAAGCAAAATCATCCGGCAAAAAATTAGTTACAACCGCTGTCAGATCGGTTCGATTTCATGAGTCACGGACGATAGTATTGTTTTTGATTAAGTTTATTTGCGAAGTATAGTTGCAAAACTGATTTAATATACATTCATTAGGAGGTGATTGGGGTGCTTGAGCTTTATCTGGAAATCATACTGTCTCTCTGCAACTGATCATGATCTTCAACATTACAGACATCAGCGGTTTCGAATACCTACTAGTTTCAATCGTGGGATGAAATACGACGTTGCACGGTAATCCCTTGGTGGGATGGAGCCGCAATTTTGACGTATCTTCAATTTTGACGTATCTTCGGACATATGAGCAGTGTTCATCCCACCGGTAGCGGGTTTTGTTCCTCTGTACGTCATAAGATGGGATTCCAGTGACGAACCAATCTCTCCCACTGGGTCAAATCACTGGTGCTCAGAAAGTAACAGAGTGAGTAAAAGCGGAACACGGATAGCAGTGTTCCGCCCATGCGGGTACATGCAACTTTAGTTGCAGAACTGCATGGGACGGGGTGATGGCACATCCCTGCATGTCCTTGCTTGACAAGGAAGCTTGGGCGTCGTCCAAATCAAAAATGGATGGACGCTAACGCCCCAAGAACCCATTGCGAAGCCTCCTGGAAGGGGGCTTCAGACGTGTGAGTATCAATTATAAACAAAACTCCCTGAGCGGGAGTTTTGTTTGTTCTATAAGCAATTCTTTTTGGCATTCTTTGTTTTAAATATGCACTGATTTTCATTCGGATAATGCTGTTCACCGAATCAGGGGTGGATCATCAGCGACATGAATGCAATACATGAAGGCAGAATAGGGGAAACCACTATTTTGTATGACTTGTCATCGAATTTGAACATCAAAAAACCGCTCAAGTCCTGAGCGGTTTTGTACGTTCGCCTGGCAACGTCCTACTCTCCCGGGGGTCATCCCCAAGTACCATCGGCGCTGGAGGGCTTAACGGTCGTGTTCGGGATGGGAACGAGTGGATCCCCTCCGCTATGGTCACCAGACGATTATGGAGTTGTTGAAGATGGTTCACACCTTCAAAATTAGATTGGAATAAAGCGGGTTGCATTCGTTGGAGAAGGAAGATGGAGCAGGTTAAGCCCTCGACCGATTCGTATCCGTCAGCTGAACACATTGCTGTGCTTACACTCCGGACCGATCTACCTTGTCATCTGCAAGGGGTCTTACCTGAACGAGTCAGTGGGAAATCTCATCTTGAGGGGGGCTTCGCGCTTAGATGCTTTCA
>NZ_FOCQ01000008.1 GCF_900110165.1 Lihuaxuella thermophila | reverse complement strand
CCTCGCTAGGCTATCTGACGCCGATGGAGGTCTATTCTGGAGAGCTCTCCACTCATGTTGCTTGACCTCCGTCGCATTCTGAGGGTAGCATTACATTAAGCAAGCTGGTGGCGCTTGTTTATGGGGCGATGTTCTTCTTCGTGATTGTAGTGTTAGGTGTAACCGCCCGGATTGCCGGAGTGAATATTTTTCATTTGATCAAGATCTTAAAAGATGAGTTGATTTTGGCTTATTCAACGGCCAGTTCGGAAACCGTACTGCCAAAGCTGATTGAGAAAATGGAGAGATTTGGCTGTTCGAAGGCGGTTTGTTCGTTTGTCATCCCCACCGGTTACTCTTTTAACCTGGATGGTTCAACGCTCTATCAGGCGATTGCTGCGGTGTTCATCGCCCAACTTTACGGAATCGACCTGTCGATCAGCACGCAAATCACTTTGTTGCTCGTGTTGATGGTTACATCGAAGGGAATTGCGGGTGTTCCGGGAGTATCTTTTGTCGTTCTCTTGGCAACCCTTGGATCCGTCGGTTTGCCGCTTGAAGGATTGGCATTTATCGCCGGAATCGACCGTATTTTGGATATGGCCAGAACGGCAGTGAACGTGATCGGAAACTCTCTTGCTGCGATTGTCATGTCCAAATGGGAAGGAGAATTTAACTCCAACCAGGCGGAGAAATATCTGACCGAACTTAAAAAAGCTTCATAGATTTGAGGTACAGGACGGTCGGCCGCAACAGGTCAACCATGTGAAATGCTGTTAAAAACCCATTTCTGAAACCGTGTTCAGAAGTGGGTTTTTCTAATCACTTGATCTCCGTCACATGTTGAGATTAACATTAAATTATATTAAAATTCTCCATATTCTGCTCAACAAAATTTGTGGAATGAAAATAGATGGAGACTAGTTATATGAATCAATCAATGGAAAATAAAATGCTTGCACGATTGGTTCACCGGAAGGACCCGCAAAGCAAGCTGCTTCGCACATGGGAGTTAAAAGGAGGCGTCTCAGCACAGGTAACGGCGCTTGAGCCAGAATGTCCAAATGGGCAAAAAAAGAAAATGGTTGTACGTCGACATGGTGAGACGGACATGAAACGAAATCCACATATTGCAGCAGACGAATACAAGCTGTTGAAAATGCTGCAATCCGCGGGGCTGCCTGTGCCAAAACCTTACTATCTGGAACCGTCAGGTGAAGTTATCTCCACACCGTGTATTGTGATTGAATTCATCGAGGGTAAGACGGAGTTCAAGCCCACTCATTTGGATGATTATATCCTTCAGCTAGCAACGAACCTGGCGAAAATTCACAGCTTGGATTGCTCGAACATTGACCGGTCATTTCTACCTGATCAAGAAGGTGTTTATACCAAAATGATTACAAATCGTCCTGCCATACTTGATGAATTATTAAATGAAGGGCGTATCAGGGATGCGATTGAATCCGCCTGGCCGGTAACTCAACGGAATCCATCGGTGATCCTTCATGGTGATTATTGGCCGGGTAACCTTTTGTGGAGGAATGGCCAGCTAGTAGCAGTTATTGATTGGGAGGACGCAGCGGTTGGCGATCCGTTGGCTGATGTTGCCAATACTAGGCTGGAAATCCTGTGGCATTTCGGCATCCAAGCAATGAACGAGTTTACATATCAGTATCAATCGATCATGAGAACGATTGACTTTGCCAAACTCCCGTACTGGGATCTATGCGCTGCGTTGCGACTGGTTTTTAAACTTAGCACATGGGGTTTAGATGAAAAGACTTTAAATACAATGCGAGAAAGGCATCAATTATTAGTGAATCAAGCAATAGAAAAAATATCTTAATGCGACTGGCATAAGAGGCTTGTTTATCATTCGCATATGTTCTTATCCATTTCTCCTCCAGTTGCTTGTTGCACTGGAGGAGTATTTTTGAGATATTCAAGAAAATTTATGTTCGTCTTCGGGAATAAAAAATCGGAGGTAATCAAGAGATGGCAGATGAAACAACCAACGAGACCCAATCGCTGAAAACGAGAAATTCAGTTCTTGAAGTATTAAGAGTAGCGACAAGATTAGGTCTTACCTCTTTTGGAGGGCCAATCGCACACCTGGGGTACTTTCGGGAGGAATATGTGCACCGCAGAAAATGGCTGGATGAAAAAACATATGCGGACTTGGTAGCCCTTTGCCAATTCTTGCCTGGTCCGGCGAGTAGTCAAGTGGGAATCGCCATAGGCATGATTCGGGCAGGTTTCTTGGGAGCTCTGGCATCTTGGATTGGCTTTACTTTTCCTTCTGCCTTGTTTCTCACTCTCTTTGCCTATCTCCTTCAGGGGGTGAAGGTCGAAGAGTTGGGATGGATTCATGGATTGCTCGTAGTATCTGTTGCTGTTGTGGCACAGGCCGTGTGGGGAATGGCCAGAAATTTAGCACCCGATCGTCCGCGGGCGACCATTGCCATTCTGGCGGCAATGGTCGCAGTCACTTGGCAAACCGCTTTAGGGCAAGTACTGATCATGATAGTTGCCGGGTTCATCGGGTGGTGGATCTTGCCCAAGCGCTCGGTTCCTGAGTCTTTGTCGATCCGAATTTCCTTGAGCCGGAAAGCGGCTTTGTTTTCTTTAGGGTTATTTTTTGTTCTCTTGCTCCTTCTGCCTTTGATGCGAAAAATCTCTTCGGCACAGTGGGTGGCCATGTTTGACAGCTTTTACCGAACGGGTTCACTGGTATTTGGCGGCGGTCATGTTGTCCTCCCGCTTCTTCAAGCAGAAGTCGTACCAAACGGATGGATGAGTTCGGATCAGTTTCTTGCCGGATATGCAGCTGCACAGGCGGTGCCGGGTCCGCTCTTTACGTTTGCCGCATACTTAGGGACAGTGATAAATGGGTGGCCGGGAGCGCTATTGGCAACGGAGGCGATCTTTTTATCATCCTTTTTGCTGATTTTCGGAACATTGCCTTTTTGGGGCTGGATTCGCAGGCAACCCAAGTTTCAAGCCGCATTAAGCGGGATCAATGCAGCAGTAGTGGGAATTTTGTTGGCTGCTCTTTATGATCCGGTCTGGACGAAAACGATTCATACTCCGTCCGATTTCAGTCTCGCTTTGATTGCGTTTGGACTCTTAATGATTTGGAAGCTCCCGCCTTGGGTTGTTGTTGTATGTTCGGCAATAGGTGGAGCGGTGTTCTCTCATTTTTAGCATAGATCCGGTGCCGTTTTTCAAATAAATCTCTCTACTTCTCATTAGATGGGGGAGCGGATATGAGAAAGGAAATTCAACTTCATGGAACCGACAAATGGAAATCGTTGATTCCCATCAGCTTTATATTAACGTGGAGCAGCGGAGCCATATTTGTTAAATTAGGGCTGCAGTATGCAAATCCCTTTACATTTGTATTTCTTCGCTTTCTTTTATCCACGACACTTCTTTGGATGATTTGTTTGGCGATCCGATCAACTTTTCCCAAAACAGTAAAAGAATGGGGATATATCATTCTTACGGGCCTATTATTACAAGCCGGATATCAAATCTTCTATTTTTTTGCACTTGAGTATCAACTATCACCTGGAGTCTTGGCCATTATCTTAGGAGCACAACCCGTCATTACTGCTTTTTTTGGAGACCTGGAAACAAAATATGATCAATGGTTGGGTCTGTTTTTAGGTTTAAGTGGACTCGTTCTCGTCGTTGTTGATCATATCTCTGCTCCAAACTTTACACTATTCGGACTACTAAGTGCACTGATTTGCTTGGGCAGTATTACGATCGGTACTTTTATGCAAAAGCGAATTCAACTTAGTCAACCGATGAATATGGCTATTCAATATTCCGGAGGATTGTTGGTGATTCTCATTTTCCTGCCCTTTTTCGGAGGATGGCAGGTTGAGTGGAGCCCTGCTTTTCTTATGAGCTTATCTTGGATGGCTTTTGTTGTATCCGTAGGTGCTTCCATGATGCTGTATTTCATGATCCAAAAAGGGGATTTAACAAATGTTACCAGTTTGCTGTACGCTGTTCCACCAGTAACTGCTCTGCTGGATTATGCTGTTTTTCAAAATCAACTCTCTTGGATCGCTGGTTTGGGTATGATCTTGATTATGATCGGCCTGTTCTTGATCCAGCGAAGAGGAAAAATCTTGTGATGATTCAAGCTGGCAGAAGGAATCGTTGTACCTAGGATTCCTTTTGCCACTGTTTCGTTGCTTCGCGAATTTGGTCCATTTGTTCCCAGTATTTCGCGATCGCTGTTTTTCCTTCGCGTGTGATGCGAATCGTGGTGTGGGGGATTTTTTTGCGGATAAATTGCTTATCGATCTGGATATAACCCGCTTTTTCCAATTTGGCCAGATGGGAGGATAAATTCCCTTTGGTCAGTCCGGTTAACTCTTGTAAAAATAAAAATTCTGCCAATGTACAGGCATCGAGGGCACTCATGATTGCGAGCCTCGCCGGTTCATGAATCAATTTATCCAAACGGGCCATCTGCTTGAATGGCATCATAAAAATGTTCTCCTCCAAACAAATTAATCTCCAACTAGTTTGTAGTATAAACCAACTATCAGATGCTTACAAGATCATAGCCAAAAACACATTCAGGGGCAGAAAAATCATCGTTAGGGGCCTGATGTTCAAAATACACAGGGGAAAGAACTTTTGATAAAAGCAAATCCAGAGGAGAGAGACCTAATGAAGTGTTGTCAGATAGTATCTATTTAAAACTGGTTTGCTTCACAAACAAAAAACACATAACATCATCCAGATCCAGGAACACACTCAAGCAGTGGATCAAAAAGAGGTTCATGACCAAGGAACGGAAACACATCCGGGCAACCTCCCTTGGTCCGATGATAGGCGATAGTAAGAAGGTGATTCTTCCACAACTTCTGTTATGATTTTTCCAACATCGTTCTTATGACTGGAATCAGCCAAAGTTCCTATGCGGTTTCGGGTTATTGCGAAAGGAATTATTCCGGCGGGATCGTTTGGGAAAAATAATTTTTGATAATTCCCCATACTGCTATTTGCCGGAATTTACTGTTTACTACTACATAAAATCATTTATAATGAAAGTATTAACTGGCAAGGAGGAAATTGACATGAAAAACATGGCGAATCAAACCGTACAAACATATAAGGGTGGAACACTCTCTTAGCTGTTCGTTCATCGTGTACCCCTTATATGTGTTTGAGTGAAATAACACAAAAAAAGGGGTAAATCATGCGCTTTCCGGTAAAAAAATTCTTCTCATATTATAAACCGTATTTGACGTTGTTTCTTTCGGTATTAGCGTGTTCCTTTTTTACATCTGCTGTCGCTTTGGTGTTTCCGTTGCTGGTTCGGTATATTACGAAAGATGTTCTGGAAGGAGACTTGTCCACCGCTTTAAGTGAAGTGTATAGGGTGGGCGGGCTGATGCTCGTGTTAGTCGTCGTCCAGAATATCGGGAACTACTTTGTAGACTACAAAGGTCATGAAGTGGGTGCCCGCATGGAAGGTGATATGCGCAGCGAACTGTTCGCGCACATGCAAAAGCTTTCTTTAAGCTTTTACGATCAGGCAAAGACAGGTCAGCTCATGTCTCGAATCACGAATGACCTGCTGCTGCTTTCAGAGCTGTACCATCACGGTCCGGAAGATTACGTCAAATATCTCGCCCGCTTTATTGGGGCGTTTGTCATTTTGTTCTTTATCAACGCACCATTAACGATCGCCGTATTCTGTTTTTTACCATTCTTAGGTTTTTTTACATTGTATTTTAATAAGAAGTTAAACGAGGCATTAAGACGAAACAAAGAGCGAATTGGGGATGTAAACGCACAGGTAGAGGATAGTTTATCGGGGATCCGCGTTGTAAAATCGTTTGCCAACGAGCACGTAGAGATCGGGAAGTTTAACAGAGAAAATAAACGTTTTCTCGAGAGCCGAAAGAAAACGTACAAGGCTGAAGCGTATTTTTTCAATGGTGTTGAAACGTTTATCCAGCTGATTACGATTACAATAATCATCTTCGGCAGTGCCAGTATCGTCCACAACACGTTGGAGTTGCCGGATTTGATTACTTTTTTGCTGTATATTAGCTTTATGATTGAGCCGATTCAACGACTGACTCATATGAGCACGCAGTTTCAGGAAGGAATCACCGGCTTCCAGCGCTTTATGGAAATCATGAATCTGAAGCCGGCAATCGAAAACAAACCTGATGCCATCACCCTGACAGAGGTACAAGGTGAAATTGCGTTCAAGCAAGTTTCCTTCCGTTACGAAGACCATTTAGACAATGTCTTGCTAAATCTGTCGCTTCGTATACTACCGGGAGAGTACATCGCGTTAGTGGGTCCGTCCGGTGCTGGAAAAACGACATTATGCTCGCTGATCCCCCGGTTGTATGATGTGACAGATGGGCAAGTGTTACTAGACGGTATCAACGTCCGTGATATCGATCTTCAGTCCTTAAGAAGGAACATCGGAATTGTACAGCAAGATGTTTACCTTTTTGCGGGAACGGTGATGGAAAATATCCGCTACGGGAATCCCGCTGCAAGTGATGAAGAAGTGATCGCGGCAGCCAAACTCGCTCATGCCCATGAGTTTATTATGAGCCTGCCAAACGGCTACCACTCCGAGATCGGACAACGAGGGGTCAAACTGTCTGGCGGCCAAAAGCAGCGCCTTAGTATTGCTCGCGTATTCTTGAAGAATCCACCCGTTCTCATTTTAGATGAGGCAACAAGCGCACTGGATAACGAGAGTGAAAGCATCGTCAAGAAATCACTCGATTCGCTGGCGAAAGGACGGACGACCCTCGTTATTGCCCACCGCCTTTCCACGATCCGTAATGCGGGGCGGATTATCGTACTCTCGAAGGGCGGCATTGTGGAACAAGGTATGCACGACGAGTTACTTGCACGCGGTGGAGCGTATGCAAAGCTGTATTCCAAGCAGTTTGAATTGCTAGTATAAGTTCATGAAACAAACGGTGGAAACAATACCAGGATGAAAGCAGCGACATCGTTAAGTGCAAAACGTAGAGGATCGGTTTCCGTGCGTCAAAGACGGGACCGATATTGTATCTAGTCCCCTGAACGTATCGGGAACTGGGAAAAGAAAAAGGATTCCTCTCTCTTCAGAGAGGAATCCTTTTTCTTTTGGTTGCTGTTTCATATTTAGATACGAAACCCACGGGAGATTCGGGTTTATCGGGTGAGAGAGAAAGACCAATTCCCGACATAGCTGGTTTCATTGGTGATTTTTGTAATTGGGTTCTATCGGTCCCCGATGGTGTAGATGTTGTAAGGAGCGTTGAAGGCAATCTTTGTTCCACCTGGAGACCAGGTAGATCAGACAGATCGGTGAGATTCCCCATATAGAATTTCTTTACATTTTGACCGTCTGCTCCAAAAATATCATTTGTGTCCAAAATTGGCTGAATTACTGCTTAAGTCCCCAAAAAGGCACGAAAATGACTTGAGTGCAGATAACCCAAGTCATTTTCGGTTAGTGCGGGAGAAACAGCATTTACTCCTGTGAATCTTATACGAACGATGATTTATTTAAGGATTGTGATATGAAATGACAAAGTGCAAAATCGTTAAGGCGGAGGAGGGATTGGCATATTTATGGGGCCGGTCCCCTTTAAAACGGATGGAGTCGTACTCATCCAAGTGATACGTATCGCCATCGACTTCCACCGTCAATTGGCCGGACATAACGGTAACAAATTCCGTCACTCCCGGCCGGTGTGCTTCTGAGAGGTATTCTCCCCCGGGTTGCAGGTATCCCCTATAAAGCTCGATCAAGCCATGAGAACGAAACAAAGGCTCAGCCACAAACACGTCATTGGTACTGATCAGTTTCAGCCCATCCCTCTTCCGGGCGATGGAAACATCCGATTCGAAAGACAATAGAGAAGTTATCGGGATGTTTAGACCATTTGCGATTTTCCAGATGACGGACAATGTCGGATTGGCTTCCCCGCGTTCGATCTTGATCAACGTTAATTTACTAACCCCGATTTGTTTAGCCAACGCCTCGATGCTGATTCCTTTATTCACCCGGAATTGTCGCAGGTTGGCGCCGATCCGCTTCCCGACATTCCCTTCTTCCCAAGGGGTTTCAGTGTTCATTTTTTCCTCCCTCATTCGATCAAAAGATCTGGTCTTTTGTACAGTTGGTATATTATAATTAACTATAAGTTAAGTTTATTATACCGTATTTCCCGCTTATTTTACACTCCACTGTCCAGGATGTTGCCTAGTTTGGTAAAGGAGTTGTTATTCGGGTGAATGAAAGGAAAAGAACGATCATTGCCGGTTTGACGGAAGCTTTACCCCTGGCAATCGCCATTGCAGCGTATGGGCTATCTTATGGCGTACTCGCGACTCAAGCCAAATTTAGTCTGGTGAGTACAGTGGTGATGTCCTTGTTGGTGTTTTCCGGGTCCGTACAAATGGTAACCGTCGCAATGTTGATGGCGGGAGCAAATGTGACAAGTGTTCTGTTTACCTCCGCTTTGTTGAATTTGCGCAATTTGTTGTACGGAGCTGCTCTGGCCGAAGATCTTGCTCCGGCCAAGAAGTGGAGGTGGTTGTTAGCTTTTGGTGTGTCAGATGAACCTTTTGTTCTAGGAAGCTCAAGGTTCAAAAAATATGGGCCGGACCCTCTTTATTTTGGGGTGGTAACGGGGACTTTTTATATCGCTTGGGTTATATCTTCGCTGTTGGGTGCCATGGTCGGAAACCAGATTGATCCTAAAACATGGGGATTAGATTTAGCGTTTCCAATTACTTTTACGGCTCTTCTGATTCCTGGCCTGAAAGACAAACCAGTCGTGGCAACGGCGCTTACGGCTGCAGGAATCGTGATAGGGCTTGAATTTTTGATGCCCGGGAATGATTTCGCAATCATGATTGCTGGTGTTTTGTCACCGCTTGTGGGTTTGTCTTTAAAGAGGAGGGGCCGGGATGCTTAATACTTGGATTCTAATCGGATTGCTATCCGTCTGTACCTATCTGTCACGAGTCATCGGTGTCGAAATCATGGCAGGACGAAAGCTGAGCCCGACCTTAAGCTTATATTTTAATTTTGTTCCTGTAGGAATTATCTCGGCACTGATCATAAAACAAATCTTGGTACCCGCTGATGGACAACTAAACATTTCATTACCGGTTCTGATCGGCTGTCTTGCTACAGCGATTGCAATGAAGAAATTAAACTTGTTTCTTCCTTCAGTTGTGATTGGTGTGATGGTCGGGATGTTAGCACGATTTTGTCAATAAATGCGATGAAGAAGCAAATGAGCGGCATTTTCAAGAGAAAATACAAGAGATCGAGGAAGAAGAGCGGTGATCCGAGAGGACACCGCCTGTTTTATTTGTTGGGTTTGGATAGGTTCAAAACGAACCTGTGATCACTGTAGGATTTACGCTTTCCACTTTTCGGGTCCCACGATTCCAGCACTTTTACTCGCCACGTTCCATTCTTTTCATACGGGGTCAAGCGGGAGACGATCCCGTTGGGATGCTCGCTTTCGAACTCGGCGGGTATTCCGAGGAGGTTGCACTCCTTGACAAATTCGGCTGCGGTCTCATCGAACCGTGCCTGCCATGCGGGAAGGAAATCATCCTGATTGACCAGCTCACCAATGAAGATCTTTTCTTCCATCATCTTTCCTAATTGCTCACGCAGTTTTTCAATCCTCTCCACCTGTGATTCCTCCTGATCTTGGTTAATCTTTAGTGTCATGGAAGATAGCAGAATAGTCAAGAAGATTTCATATCACGGGGGAATTTTCAGATTCCGAAAATCGCCATGTAGGCGTTGTTTCCTTGGGGTTCCGGCCCCCACAAGCGTCCCGGTCAGGGGAGTGTTCTGCATCCGGCAGGAAACAGCAGCGGTTCTCGCGTTATCACCCGCACTCGCCACAGGATGCGCTGCCAGACGATGGAGTGAAGGGGGTCCATCGCGTTCTCGTGAGTTTCCTCATCCTTTTCCATCACTTGTGTCGCCCGCAAAGTGCGATCCGACTCATTGACCTGAAAGTCCAGTCGGATGAATTTTATTGGTCCTCCTTCTTTTGATGGGGGTATGTAAGCCATATGAGGGTAACAACGGTTACTACAATCAAAGAAACAGAAAGAATGGTAGAATGGTATAGCGCAATTCTGAATAAAACCTCCGCAAGCTCCATTAGAATCTTCATCAGTCGGTTCCATCCTCTTCCTCTCTTCGGCGATCTTCTTCCCATTCAGCATACCTGTCGTCGCGTCGCCATGTCAACTTGTTGCCATCATGATCCAATGATATACTCAGGGTAACAAAGGGGGAAGACGACCATGAAAAAAGGAGAGATGGATCGGCTCGTCGTGCGTGTGGATGACGGAACAAAGCGGAAATGGGATATATATTGCGCTGTCAAAGGCACGAAGACCCAACAGGAACTGGAACGATTCGTTCGTGAAACATTGGAACAATTTGAGAAAGAGCATCCAGGAATTTTCCGTTCTTGAGAGGAGTCATCTCCGCCTCCGTGGACATCAAGAAATGGCTTGATCATCCTATCGTCAAGGCGATTCGCGGGACTCGCACGAGCAGTATATAAAATAAATAAAAAATAGAAAATGGCTTAGTCCAAACAGGATGAGTGTGTTTATTGACAAGTTGAAGAATCGACTGCCAAAAGCAGTCGATTCTTTCTATCATGCGCCATTGAAAACACGCTGAGTTTAATCCTTTCTTTGCAACTTGGCCTCGTCGTGTGAGGTAACATCGCCTTGACGCCCGGGATTCTCTGTTTCGAACAAATCGTCGGCAAACTGATCCAACCGTCCGGGTTTAGAGGGAGGCCGGTTCGGATTTCGTGTGTTCGGGGCATGATTCGTTCCTCGGTCAGACATAGGATCACCTCCACACGATAGTGTGCCCAATTTCATGGAAAAATCAGGTTTACAGAGATGGCTTTAGGGAATTTCATCCAGATACATTCTGACAAAGAAATCAACAGCGACCATAAAATACATTTACTTGTGAAATCAGCACTGCTTTAAGCTGGATTCGAATGGTGATCTTGGTTTCCCGGATGAGCGGAACTGGTTTTATAAGTAGAAAGATAAATGCCGATACAAATCAGGATCGCGCCCGTTAAAAAGTTCCAGTCCAGCACTTCATCCAATAAGAGATAACCCAAAATACTTCCTACCAACGGCTGGATGAAAAAGAACAGAGAACCCGTGGATGCGTCTATATATTCAAAGCCTTTATTCCAAAAGTAAAAAGCCAATGCGGTTGAAATGATTCCGATATACAAAACACCTGCCCACACCCAGGGGTCTGTCGGCAGTTGCACTGCTGATTTGGTATATTCCCAATAAGCGACGGGAGCAGTAAAGAGGACCCCAAACACGTTGGCCCATGTGGTGACGGTGAGGGAGGAGTACTTTTGCGTTTGGACCCGACTGAGTACCGTATATAAAGCCCAGGTAACCGCTGCGCCAAACAAAATCCAGTTTCCCATAAAGGAGGGCGATTGATCCGGCCACCCGATCACAACGACGACGCCGATCGAAGCCAGTACCAGAGCGGAAATTTTCCAAACGCTGAGCCTTTCCTTCAACAACCTCCAGGCGAAGAAGGAGATCAGCGCGGGGGAGGCTGCGGTGATGAGAGATCCCATAGCCGCTCCGGATAAATCTGTTCCAACAAATTGCAAACCGATGGAACCTGTGTAGCCGACGAAGCCAATGATCGCCAGCAAAAAGAGGTCCCTTTTGTTCACTTGCCACGCTTGATTCAACCAGGCCCAAATAGCCAGCACGGCCAGCCCGATGATAAATCTAAGTTCGAGCAGGACCCAGGGGGGGATGTAACTAAACACCATTTTGCTTACCACATACATGCCTCCCCAGATGGCAGCTGCAGCAGATAAATAGACCGGTCCTAACCAGGATTTCAATTTGACTGCGCCTCCTTTACATGCGGTAGCTGATAGACTGAATCGTAGAAGTCAAATAAAACCCCGGGTTATCCGGGGTTGCTCGCCGGGAAGACGAGCGGATTTGATTTCACTTGCTTTTGCGATATCTCATCACAGTTAAATTGTACAATGAAGACGGCTTCGCTATAATGAAAATGATTTCACTTATTATCAACAAAGCGGATGCGGGAGAGTTGTTGTTTTACCTGGCCGCGAATCGCTTGTAGGTAGATTTGGCGGAGTTTTGTTTGTTCTTGTTTTTCTTCTTCCGTTAAACCGGTAGTTTTTTGTTTATGAGCCAGTTCATTAATTCTGGAAATCAATTGTTGATCGATCAATTCCATCACTCCTTCTCTCACACTTTACCCAATTCTTGCGGTTCTGGCAAGAATGGAGAAGGCAGGTTACGGATGCGGATGAAAGCCATTGTTTACACAAGAGTGAGCACCAAAAACGAAGAACAAGAAACCAGTCTGGAAAGGCAGCAAGAGGAACTGCTGGCTTGGGCGCGTGAGATGGGATTGGATGTGGTCCGGGTCATTTCCGAGCAGCACAGCGGCTTCGACTTGGATCGTCCGGGTCTTTATCAATTGTTTGATGCAATAAAAAAAGAGAAAGCAAAAGCAGTACTGATTCAAGATGATACCCGGCTGGGGAGAGGAGAGGCCAAGCTTGCCATCATTCATCAATTGTATCGCATGTCCTGCCGGATCTTTTCCAGACAGCATCAAGGTGAATTAGAACTGGATGCGGGGGAATCGACGGTTTTACATATTATCGCCAAAGTGGAAGAATTGCAACGAAAAATGATGAACCAGAAAATCAGCTGGGGGATGCAGCGGGCCATACGGGAAAAAGGATTTGATCCGACTCGCAACTTAAAAAATCAGGGGCTCGGCGGAAGAGAAAAGAAAGAGGTACCAGTGGAACAAATTATCGCCCTGAAAGACAAAAAGCTGACTTTCGAAGAGATCGCCGCTACATTAAAGGGTTTCGGTTATGATGTTTCGCGTGCGACCGTTCATCGCCGATATCAGGAATGGTTGAAAAATCAATCGGAATCAGCAGCGGATGACACGGAAAAAGTCGGAGGCAACTGAAAGCCTGTTACCCGTGGTTCCATCGGTTAATTGCATTTGCTGCACTTATTCCGCAGAGGAGTGCAGCTCTCGATATGACGAGTTTCTAACCGCGATTATGCCAAAGAAGGGAGTGCAGGGCGCATTCCCCAAGCCTGAAGGCAGGGGATACCAGCGCCTGATTCATGTGATTAATTGGAAAATGTTTGAAGATCTTACCCAAACTCCGGGAGCGCCCGGATTCGAAGGTCAGGTACGCAAAGTGATGCATGCATATCTCTCCCGGTATACAGAAGAGATTGTGCATGACCGGCTCGGCAGCATATTTGGAGTGAAAACAGGCGATGACCAAGGGCCGAAAGTGATGGTAGCCGGACATATGGATGAAGTGGGCTTTATGGTGACCAAAATCACTGCTGAAGGTTTTCTCAAATTTCAAACGCTGGGTGGTTGGTGGTCCCAAGTTTTGCTGGCTCAGCGGGTCGATGTCATCACCCGTCAGGGAAAACGGATTCCCGGTGTGATCGGTTCCATTCCGCCCCACCTGTTAAATGAAGACCGGCGCCGCAAACCGGTCGATCTTGATCAGATGTTCATTGATATCGGTGCGAAAAATGAGGAGCAGGTAATAGAATGGGGAATCCGTCCGGGAGATTTTGCCGTACCGCATTGCCCGTTTGTGGAGATGGAGGGCGGGACGCGCCTGATGAGCAAAGCATGGGATAACCGATTTGGATGCGGGATCGCCATTGAATTGTTGGAAGGTCTGCAAAGAGTTCCCCATCCCAACATCGTGTACTCGGGGGCAACCGTACAAGAAGAAGTAGGGCTTCGCGGTGCCGGAACAGCGGCCAACTTGATTAACCCGGATATTTTCTTGGCTGTCGATTGCGGACCGGCTGGAGATATCCCCGGAGTATACGACGGGTTTGGCCGGATTGGCAAAGGAGTGCTGATCCGGATCTATGACCGGACGATGATCACTCTTCCTGGAATGAGAGACTTTTTGCTGGATACGGCCGAATCGGAGAACATCCCCTACCAATTCTTCGTCTCCCAAGGGGGAACCGATGCCGGTCGGGTGCATGTGATCGGAAATGGCATCCCTTCCGCAACCATCGGAATCTGTGGACGGTATATCCACTCCCACGCGACGATTGTCGACAAAGAGGATATTGAAGCGACGAAAGTCTTTGCGGTTGCGCTTGTGAAACGACTGGACCGATCCGTGGTTGAGTCCATTTTGGGATGGTAGATCGTGACTGGATGTCTTTGGGGCATCCAGTTTTTTTAACCAGATCCGTATTTTCTCGTAGTCCTTCAGTTATAATGAGTTTGTCGCGTTACAAAGCGACAGGGGGGTGAAACGAGTGAAAAAGGCGACAACGCACAAACCTTTGAAATTCGGGGAACTGATGGATGGAACATTTCGCATTTATAAGCGCCATTTCCGGTCAGTTTGGCTGTTTGCATTTTTGGTCACTTCTCCTTTTACACTGTGGATTGAATGGTGGTATTGGCAAGAATCGAAGCTGAATTTTGCCCAGACAGCCATTCCTGCCGAAAAAGAGATTATGATCCTTGTTGTCAGCACGCTGATTTGGCTGGCTGTATTTCATCCCCTTATTCAGAATGCGTGCGCCGATTTATCCCGTGAGGAAGTGATCGGTTGGAAGCAGTTGTTTGTTTCTTCTTTTTATAATATATGGAAAATAATGATATCCCAGTGGCTCATCTGTTTGCTGTGGGGTCTCATGTTCGCCGTCATCGTGTTAACTGTAGGATTACCGCTCTACTTTTTGGCGCGTTTGGAAGGAACCGATGATCCCAATCTCATGCTTTGGATGGTATTTCTCATCAGTCTGTTTTTCTTTTTGCTCCCTGGCGTGTATTTGTATGTACGGCTTTCTCTTGTCATTCCCGTCCTGCGCACAGAAGGTTGTTCCATCCGGCAATCTGTGATCAGAAGCTGGGAATTGACCAGGGGAGCTTTCTGGTCCACGCTTGGAATCCTGGTATGTTTATATTTGGTTTCGATCCCCCTGGCATTTGTGTTGGTGGGGATGGAGGAATTAAGTGCGACTTTTTATCTCATGCCCGATTGGCTGCGGAATGTCGTTTATCTCCTTGCAACTGTGCTGATTGACGCTTTGCTCACCCCTCTAATTCCTATTTTTTTCGGGATTTTTTACTGGAATCAGCGCGCGGTGAGAGAAGCTTATGATCTTGTGTCCCAATTACGACTTTTTACAGGGGAGAGGAGGTGAACCCAATCGCTACGGATATTGAGCAGGCCAGGGAACAATTAGTAGAAATTTTGTCCCAACCTGAGTTTGGACGGAAGGAGAGGCAGGGGGAACTGTCCGCCTTCGATTGGCAACCGGATTTCCCTGATTGGCTGCGATGGCTGACAGAGCTTCCGCCTGAAATGTTTTGGGGTATATACATAGGTTTGGGTGTGTTTGCCGCTGTCATTTTATTTTGGGTGATCAGGGTTTGGCCGATCGGCCGGCCGCGGAACATTTCTTCCAAACATATGCAGGAAGGCCGGCTTCCGCTCTTTGTTCAGGCACAGGCCGCGGCGGAACAGGGACAGTACCGGTTGGCCATCCGGCTGCTGTTTCACTATTTGCTGGAGTTTACCTCACAGCAGAGGAAGATTTTTTTGCAAACGGGTAAAACCAACGGAGACTATCAAAGAGAGATCAAAAAAACATGGCCGGACAAAGAAAAGATGTTTGCTCAATTGACAAACCATTTCGATGAAGTGTGGTACGGGCGGAAGCAGGCGGGGGACCAGGAGTATTCTTGCTATAAACAGAAAGTGATGCAACTGGCGGGAGAGGGGGAGCAACATGAGACGTGATCAGGTCTGGCTCACTGTCACGGTCGTTCTCGTTTGTGCGATCATCGCTTTTTCCTTGTCCCAATGGCTGTCCTTTCCCGGCAAAGTGCCCTATTCAGCCAAAAATCCCAAAGAGTTGGGTGTCAAAGCTTTTTACCTGTTTGTTGAAAAACGCGGGAAAAAAGTCGGATTGTGGGAATCCGGATACAATCAGCTGCCTGCCGCGGGCGGGAATACGCTGATGGTGATTTCACCGCAGGGGGAAGCTCTCTCCCAGGCCGATGTAAAAGATCTCAGGCATTGGGTGCAAATGGGGAATCAGCTTGTCTTATGGGCTCCCGTTGATTCGGACTGGGTGAAAGCCTTTCGCTTGAAAGGGGAGGAATGTTTGGCTTCATCCAACTTCAGATTTGTCATTCCCAGGCAAAACGATCCATGGTTAGGAAAGGTTCAGTTATTGGAATGGACAGGAGACCAGTGTGTCTCTCCCAATGATGAGACTCGCCCGCTCCTTGTTGACAGAGAACACCATACACTGGTGGCCGAGCAGATCATCGGCCGGGGCAGGATTGTCTATATTCCTGAAGTTTCACTTGTGACCAATGACAGAATCGACCAAGCCGATCATATCGCATTGCTGTTATCACTGATTGAAAATCGGCCGGGAACGATTTGGTTTGACGAAACCGTCCATTCATTGTCTTCTCAACTGGTTCAGCCGCCTAAAAAATCAGATGAACTTTCAGAGGCCCCTCCCAATTCTGAAATGCCGGAACCATCGATGCCGTCTTTCTTTTCGCTGATCGGAAATGATGCCTGGCCGATCTTGCTGCAATTGATCTTTTTGGTCGTTCTCTGGTTATATGCGAAGGGAAAACGGTTTGCCGCCCCCCGTTTTGAACGGGTAAAAGAAAAACGAAATGCGTTGGAATACGTAGAGGCAATGGCAGTCTGGTATTCGCGTTCCGGAATCCGGAAAGAAGCACTGATGATCCAACACCAAGAGCTGCGCAAAGAGATCTTGGAAACGCTCCGCCTCCCGCGGAAGATTTCCGATGAATCGCTTTCCCGGCAGATTGAACAATGCATCGGTACGGATTTTCGTCGGGCTTATGATGAGCTGACTTCAACCATCGTTCAGGTCGTTTCGTCGAAAAGAAACATTTCACAAGCGGCATTTATTCAATGGAGCGCATCCATTCAAGAGCTTAGAAAGGAGCTGGAACAGTGGAAAAATACACCGCGAATCTCAGCAGCATCCAGGCTGTAACAGAGCAAGTGATGCGCACGATGAGTCAATCGGTACTCGGGCAACAAGAGAACATCCGTATTCTGTGGGCAAGTTTGCTAATCGGAGGCCATGTTTTATTGGAAGGGGTTCCCGGACTGGGAAAAACTTTAATGGTCCGATCTTTGGCACAAGTGATCGACGGCACTTCAGCAAGGATTCAATTTACCCCTGATCTGATGCCGTCCGATGTGACCGGGACAAAAGTGTTTGACCTTCAATCCGGTCGCTTTTCCTTCCGTAAAGGGCCTATCTTTACAAATATTTTATTAGCCGACGAGATTAATCGTACACCTCCGAAGACGCAGGCAGCCTTGCTGGAAGCGATGGAGGAAAAGCAAGTAACCATTGACGGAGATACATTTGCGTTGCCGCCCCTGTTTTTAGTTGTGGCAACCCAAAATCCGATTGAACATGAGGGAACCTATCTGCTGCCGGAAGCGCAATTGGACCGTTTTGCGGTGAAGCTGATGGTCGGTTATCCGGATGAGGAGCAAGAAATGTTTCTGTTGTCAACCCACCAGCTGGATGAACGGCGTGAGAAAAAATTGCAACCGGTGGTTTCCATCAACGATCTTTTGCATATTCGTACGGAACTGGAGCAAATTGCGGTTGAACCAGCGGTGATGCAGTATTTGCTCAGTATTGTCCGGGCGACCCGAAAACATCCGAAGGTCGCTTTAGGGGCCAGTCCGCGGGCCGGGCTCACTCTCTTGTCGCTCGCGAAAGCGGAAGCGGCCATGAATGGAAGGGCTTTTGTGACACCTGATGATATCAAAGGGATGGTGAAGCCCGCTTTGCGGCATCGGCTCATCCTTCATCCCGATGGTGAACTGGAGGGATGGAAAGCGGATGACATCCTGGATGAAATTCTGCAAGCAACCGTTGTCCCGCGTTAAATCAATCATCCCTTCTTCCCGCTTGCTTTTCCTTTTGTTCCTGGGTTTGATAGGCACCGTGGCTGGTGCAGGATGGGGATGGGGGTGGTTGTTTTTCGGGCTCAGCAACGGGTTGATCGCAGGGCTCGTTGCCATTGATGCATGGATGTTAAGCCAGATGCCTCCATTTACGGCAAGGCGAAAAACGGATTTTCTGTTTGAACTTGAAGAAGATAATTCGGTTACTCTTCACCTTGAAACTTCGGTTCCCGTTACGGTACGCACCTGGGTTCGGGATGATTATCCGCAGGGGTTTCAGGTGAGTGCCCGCACATTGGAAGTGAATTGGGAAGACGAGACAAAGAAAACCGTTCTATATCACGCGCGTCCCCATCGGCGGGGGAGACACCGGTTCCAAGATATCCACTTGCGGGTGGAGAGCAAATGGAAATTGCTCATCTGGCAGCAAACCATTTCTGCTCCGCTGGAGGTAAAAGTATATCCTCGTCTCGAATCTGTCCGCAGGGTGAGAAAAGGACTTTATCGGCGACAATCGATGGCGGAGGGTTCACCCGTGGCTCGGGCATTTGGGGACGGAAGGGAATTTTCCCATATCCGCGAATACCTTCCCGATGACGATCCCCGCAATATTAACTGGATGGGCACAGCGCGGCAGGGAAAATTGGTCAGCAACGTATTTCAGCCGGAAGTGGGGCAGCAAGTAGCGATTCTCATTGATTGCGGACGGATGATGGGAGTACAAAACGATGGACAGTCACAATTGGACCGGGCGCTGGAAGCAGCTTTGGGTTATGCCGCCATCGCTTTGGAGCGGGGGGACCGCGTCAGTTTTCTGGCCTTCTCCAATCGCGTTTTAAGGTGGGTACCGCTTGGAAAAGGCATGAGCCATCTTCAGCGCATCATCGAGGCTTCATTTGATCTGGATGCGGGTTATGTGGAATCGGATTATTTGCAAGTATGGGATTTTATCGGTTCATCTCACAGGAGCAAGACATTGATCACCTTGTTTACGGATGCGGCCAACCTGGCATTCTCGGAAACGATGCCCTCGTTCATTGCCCGGGCGAAAAAGAAACATTTGGTGATGACGGTTTCGATGCAGGACCCCCGTCTGAAGCGATTGGGAACGCTGCCTCTTCAGAGCGAAGAAGCGGTCTATCAAAGTCTTGTCGTCAAACAGCTGCATGAAGAAAGAAAACAAGCACTTCAGCAATGGGGGAGCAAAAAAGTAGTTGCTCTGGATGTAGAACCGGATAAACTGGCCAGTGCGGTGATCCATTCTTATTTACAGATTCGCAACCGGGCCAATCAAGGATAAGGCTGATAACTGCAAGGTTACAGCCTTTTAATTATGATTACCGGGAGGTACCTCGCATGATCGATTCATTGCCTGAGGAAATCAGCCTTTTCGTTCGCAACATGAACTGGAGAAAAGATACCGTCGGCAGGTCCGGTGATGAAGTATATCAATTGACATCCAAAACACAACATTACTATCTAAAGATAAAAAGCGAGCCGGGAACGGAACTGTTAAAACTGGAAAGCCAAGTGTTGAATTGGCTGAAAGGGAAACTGCCCGTACCTGAAGTCGTTTGTTACCACAATGATTCCTTCAAAGAGTATTTATTGATCACGGAAGTGCCCGGATTGATGGCGTCGGATCCCGGGTGGCAAGATAAGAAAAAGGTAGTGCGGAGTTTGGCGGAAGGGTTAAGGTGGATTCATTCACTTCCGATCGAAACTTGCCCCTTCTCGTACCCGGCCGGATTGCTTGTACAAGCGGCAGGGGAGCGTGTAAGATTGGGGATGGTGGATGAGGATGATTTTGATCCGTGCCGAATGGGGAAACGGGCGGCAGAACTTTATGAAGAACTTGTCCGGAGCGAACCTGTTTATAACGATGAAGTGTTTACCCACGGGGATTATTGTTTGCCCAACGTGATCCTGTCGCCCTCCGGGGTGAGCGGATTTATCGACTGGGCGAGAGGAGGAGCGGCGGACCGCTACCGGGATCTGGGGATCGCTGCAAGGAGTATTGCGGACAATTTCGGAGATACGTACATCCCGTATTTTTTTGAGGCTTATGAGTTAAAAGCAATTGATGAGGAAAAAATCAAGTTCTTTCAGCTATTGGATGAGTTTTTTTAAAGGAGGCTGAAAAATGGCAGACAAACGTCAGCGTATCGATAAAATACTGGCTCATATGGGCTTCGGAACGCGAAAAGAGATCAAAAAGCTTATGAAAACGGGAGTTGTAAAGGTAAATGGGGAAAGCGTCAATAATCCCGGCCACCATGTATATCCGGACCGCGATGTGATTGAGGTGAACGGCCAACCCGTCGTCTACAGGGAGTACATTTATTTAATGATGAACAAGCCGCCGGGAGTCCTGTCAGCGACAGAAGACAGACTGGAAGAGGTGGTGGTGGACTTGCTGGAACCGGAACACGCTTCGTTTGATCCTTTTCCGGTAGGGAGACTGGATAAAGATACAGAAGGGTTGTTATTACTCACCAATGACGGAAAGTTATCACACCATCTCTTGTCACCGAAAAAACATGTTCCCAAAACGTATTATGCGGTTATTCAGGGCAAAGTAACGGAAGCAGATGCAGAGGCATTTCAGCAGGGCGTGACTTTGGATGACGGCTATCACACCTTGCCCGGGGAATTGAAAATCCTTACCTCCGGCCCTCGGTCAGAAGTGGAATTGACCATTTTTGAAGGCAAGTTTCATCAAGTGAAAAGGATGTTTCAGGCGGTAGGAAAAAAAGTCGTTTATCTCAAACGCATCTCCATGGGTCCCATCCGGCTGGATCCCGAACTTGAATTAGGCGAGTACCGGGAATTGACGGATGAAGAGGTGGCCTTGTTGAAAGGAACGGCCAATACCGAAACATAGGGATGCGGGCACTGTACCCAAAAATACTTAAGATGTGGCAGACGGGCTTTTAGGCCCCATCGTCAACCCGGAATGCGACGCAGGCCAAGCAGTTCCCTCCCCGTGAGGGTCAGCTTGGCCTGTTTAAGTTTCTTGTCTAACTGTGCAGCGGCCTGCATAGGAATGGATGAATAAAGATGTTTTGATCATACGGAAAAATTTATCCGATCCCGAGGATATCCATTTGGCGGGATCGCGAAGAAGGAGGGTGAGATCTTGGTACAAGGAAAGATGGCTATCGCATCCGTCCTGGTTCTGTTATTCCTCACTGTCGGACAGGGATGTTCTCCCCAGGAAGGGACAGGGGGATCAGGAGTCGATGAAAGGTCCGGTTCAACGACGAATGATAGCCGAAATGGTGATGCAAAAAAGGAGAAAAGCAGAACAGATGACAAAAAAAGTCAGGAGGCAAAGGAGATTTCTATGGAAAACAACGCTTTTCGCAATCTTCGATTACAGGGGGAAAAAGGTCATTATACACTGATGGGGGAGGCCCGTGTGTTGGAAGGAAACTTCCGGTATGCGGTGTCCGATGGACACGACTACCTGGTAGAGGGATCGGTTCAGGTTCAAGGTGGAGCTCCGGAGTGGGCGGCCTTTACCCTAAAGTTGTCGATCCCGGACGAGAAACTGCCGCGAAAAGGGACCCTCACGCTGGAGTTGTTTGAAATCAGCCCCAAGGACGGATCACGCCAGAACGAATTGATCATCCCGCTCGATACTTTTCAGTAATAATAAAAAGAGCCCGTTTTAACTTCATGCTCGGGCTCTTTTTATTGCTTGGATGAACGGGAGAGCGTTCGAGCGGAACTGAAAGCCGAACGCTGTCATGGTCTGCTTTTTACTGATGTGTACCGGCCAACACACAAGTCATTCGATTTTTGAGTTTTTTAGTTTTTGTATAAAAACTGATTCTGTCCATGTTTAGAGAAGGGAGCATTCGGGTAATACAATGTTTGGTGACTCTAAATATAAGTTGGAGGGTACATATGATTAGAAACATGACAGATTGCGCCACCTTGCACAACGGGGTGAAAATGCCTTGGCTGGGACTGGGTGTTTGGAAAATGAAAGAGGGAGAAGAAGTGGGACAGGCAGTCAAAGCAGCGATCCGGGCAGGTTATCGCAGCATTGATACAGCTGCCGTTTATGGAAATGAGGCGGGTGTCGGAAAAGCGATCAAGGAGTCAGAAGTGGCACGGGAAGAGCTGTTTATCACTACGAAGGTTTGGAATGCCGACCAGGGGTATGACTCTACCTTGGCAGCCTTTGAAGAGAGCAGAAAAAAATTGGGACTTGAATATGTAGACTTGTATCTCATCCACTGGCCGGTCAAAAACAAATACAAGGACACATGGAAGGCGCTCGAGAAGCTGTACAAGGAAGGATATGTCCGGGCGATCGGCGTAAGCAACTTCCAGATTCATCATCTGGAGGATTTAATGGCTGAAAGTACCGTCAAACCAATGGTGAACCAAGTTGAATTCCATCCGTATCTCACGCAAGCCGACCTGCGCCGTTTTTGCAGAGAACATCAAATTCAATTGGAAGCATGGAGCCCCTTGATGCAGGGGGAGGTAGTGAATGAACCCGTCATAAATGAGCTTGCTCAAAAATACGGAAAAACCCCGGCTCAAATCGTTTTGCGCTGGGATTTGCAGCATGAAGTTGTCACCATTCCCAAATCGACGAAAGAACACCGGATCATCGAGAATGCGGGTATTTTCGACTTCGAATTGACAGCTGAAGATATGGCCCGATTGGATGGATTAAATAAAAACCACCGATTTGGCCCGGATCCGGATAACTTTGATTTTTGATGCACCACCTCCATTCCAACTGAACAACACGAAAAAGGACCGGTTCCTAGAAGGAATCGGTCCTTTTTTAACGGCATCAATTTCAATGAATCGCACTTTATCCATCAACAGTCAGGGCCTTTTTGTCTGAATGTGCTTCAACGATTATATTTTTTCTTTCAACACATTTTCGGTCACTTCACCAAACAAATGAACCAATCAAAATCCAACGGCTCTTTTTCGTGGATGATCGTATGATTTCTCCCGCTTGTGGAATACGAGTCGCACAAAGGATAACCGGTTTGTCGAAAAATAGGGTATTGTCAAGATCCTTGTTAGGATGTAAGATGAGGGTAGAAAACGAAAACGTTTTCAGGCGGTGGAACAAGTGGGCGTGACAATTCGAGATGTAGCCAAAGCAGCAGGGGTTTCGATTACAACGGTCTCGCGGGTTCTCAATCAGTATACGGATGTGAACCCCAAAACGAGGCAAAAAGTGCTTAAAGTGATTGAACAAATGGGATATCAGCCAAACTCGGTGGCACGCAGCCTTGTGAAGAACCGTACGCAAACGGTGGGATTGGTCGTTTCGGACCTGTCAAAATACCGGTCCGGGCATCATTTCATGTTTGATGTATTATGCGGGATCAACGACCGAGCACAGGAACTCGGATATGATCTGGTTCTTTTCTCTACAACTCCGACGGCTCAGAAGAAGACCACTTATATGGATTTTGTTAAACAGCGCCGGGTTGACGGAGTGGTGATGATGGGGATCCGCCTCGACGATCCCTACACACATGAAGTTGTCGAAGCTTCGATTCCAAGTGTTCTGATTGACGTTCCGCTTACTTCCAAGACCTGTTCCTATGTGATGACCGATAATGTCAAGGGAGCCAAGATGGCGGTTGAACATTTGATCAATCTGGGGCACCGGCAGATCGGATTTGTGAACGGACACGACCAGGCTGCTGTTTCAAAAGAACGTCTTACCGGATATATACAAGCTCTCGAGGGAGCTGGCCTCTCATATCATCCGGATTACGTTTACTACGGCAATTTTGAGCAGGAGGACGGGGCACAGGGGGTGCGTTGCCTCAAGCAAAGACATCCCGAAATCAGCGCTGTTTTCTTTGCTTCCGATCTGATGGCGATTGGGGGAATCAAATACATCCAGTCTTCGGGCGGACAAGTTCCCCGTGATCTGTCAATTGTCGGATTTGACGATATCTCTCTCGCTTCACTCATGCAACCGGCTCTCACCACCATAAGACAAATGCGATATGAGATGGGCAGGGCAGCGGTCGAAACCCTGCTGCGTATGCTGGAGAACGGGGAAACGGGCAGGGGGATGATTCTGCCTCCCGAACTGGTTCTGCGTGAAACAACTGAACCCTTTGCGAAATGAATGTTGGATCGTAAAGGGTTTTAACAAGCGTCAAATTGAAAACGTTTTCGAATTTTTAAAGACCTGCAGGAATTTCACCACTCTATACAGACATACTACCAGGGGTGTCAAGATGAATTATCGAGTGATCAAAGAAGATGATCTTTTTCTGTTGACAGATCCCACGGGCAACATCCGGGAAAACGATGAACAGGTGCTTGGCCTCTTTACCAAAGATACCCGTTTTCTGAGCCGGTTTGAGGTGGCTGTAGAGAACCTTGACATCATTCTGTTGTCATCACATGCCGCCGAAAACTACATAGGCACAATCCGCTTAACCAATAAAGAGAAGATTGAAAACGGTGAAGTCAAAGTATGGCGCGAATCGATCGCGATCGATCGAAAACGTTTTATTGCCGACAGGGTTCTCTACGAGACCGTTTCTTTCCGGAATCACAACGCCTATCCGGTTGAATTGGAAGTAGCCGTAAGAGTGGATGCTGACTTCAAGGACATGTTTGAAATCAGGGGTTTTTTCAGGGAACAAAAAGGAACCATTCACCCCGTGGAAACGAAAAAGGATCAGATTCGCCTGTCCTATACAGGGAGCGATGATGTGGACAGAGCCACTGTGATCCGGTTCGCACCGGAACCGCAGAAGATTTCAGGCAAGGAAGCGTATTATTCCATTTCGCTCACGCCATTCGGTACGGCAGAATTTGAACTCTCCATTTTCCCGGAAATCAACGGGCAGGCCGGGGAAGCGAAAGATCGGTCAGCAGCCTTGCACAGACTGGAAGAGTCATACCGGCAGTGGGATGAAGAATGCACTCATGTTGAAACAGACAATGAAACTTTCAATCAGCTCGTGCATCGCTCAAAGAAAGATATCAGGGTGCTGCTGACCGACGTGGGGTACGGACGGTTTCCGGTTGCCGGTCTGCCGATCTATGCAGTGCCATTCGGGCGGGATTCATTGATTGCGGCCCTTCAACTGCTTGCGATTCATCCGGAGATCGCAAAGGGCACGCTCAAAACGATGGCTGCTTATCAGGGAACAAAATCAGACCCGTGGCGGGACGAACAACCCGGTAAAATCATGCACGAAATGCGATACGGGGAACTGTCCAACTCCGGAAAAGTTCCGTTTACACCCTACTATGGAACGATTGATGCCACTCCGCTGTTCCTGGTGCTAGCCGCCGAATACTATCACTGGACCGGTGATGAAGGGTTCATCCGGGAACTTCTCCCGAATATTGAACGGGCTCTGGATTGGATCGATGCTTACGGTGACCAAGATAAAGACGGATACGTGGAGTATTTCCAGGAATCGAGCAAAGGGCTTGCCAACCAAGGATGGAAGGACTCAGCAGATTCGATTGTGCATAAGGACGGTTCCCTAGCAAAGGCGCCGATTGCTCTCGCTGAAGTTCAGGGGTATGTCTATGACGCAAAAATCCGGTTGGCCTCCGTGTATGAGCATCTTGGGCGACCCGATCAAGCGCGTGCTCTCAGAGAGTCCGCCGAGAAATTAAAAGCGCAGTTCGCACGGGATTTCTGGATGAAAGATGAGGAGTTTATTGCGATTGCGCTTGATCATGAGAAAAAACAGGTAGAATCTGTTACTTCCAATCCGGGACATTGTCTCTGGTCAGGCTTGCTGACAGAGGAACAGGCAAAAAAGGTGGCCGAACGTTTACTGGCCCCCGATCTGTTCTCCGGATGGGGAATCCGGACGATGAGTACAACGTCTGCGGGATATAATCCGATGAGCTACCATGACGGTTCCATTTGGCCGCATGACAACTCGCTTTGTGTATTGGGGCTCAAGCGTTACGGGTTCCATGATCACGCGAACCGCGTAATGGAAGGATTAATTGAAGCATCGAAACATTTTGAGTATGACAGATTGCCTGAATTGTTCTGCGGCTATCCGAAAGAAGAAGGCGAACCGGTTCCGTATCCGGTGGCTTGTTCGCCGCAGGCCTGGGCAGCAGGAACGCCGTTGGTGTTTGTGAGAGTGATGCTTGGTTTGACACCGGATGTGCCGGCGGGTACCGTTCGGTTGGCTCCTTCCCTTCCGAAGGGGATCAGCCGGATGGTTGTTAGAAACTTGCGTGTGGGCAACGGGTCACTCGACCTGTTGATTCATAGATATAACGACACACACACGACTTTTAAAGTATTACACAATTCAACCGGTCTGCAAGTGATAACTGGGTAAATCTCAAAAGGAGGCAAGAGGAATGAAGAAAAGAATCAAAGTGTTGTCTGGAATTCTGGCAGCTTCTCTTGTCATGGCGGGGCTTGCCGGCTGTAGCGGGGGTCAGGGATCGACTCAGGCAGGAAACGGGAAAATTACCTTGCGTGTCGGTGGTTGGTCTTCCAGCCCGGAAGAACAGGCAATTCTCGATGCTCAGATTGCCGCGTTTGAAAAGGAAAACCCCAAGATCGACGTGAAATTTGAGCCGGTTGTGGGAGACTATCTGCAAAAATTGCAGCCGATGATTGCATCAAGGACAGAACCCGACATTTTCTATCTGGATGCATCTGTGGCTCCTGAATTTATGGATAAGGGTGTCATTGAACCCATCGATGATTATTTAAAGAAAAATAATGTAAACCTCAGCGACTATGAAGAGTCGGCCATTAAGGCTTTCCAGTGGAAGGGCAAAACCTACGGTCTTCCGAAAGACTACAATACACTTGCATTGTTCTACAACAAGGAAATGCTGGATCAAGCAGGGGTGAAGCCGCCGACAAACTGGTCGGAACTGAAAGATGCGGCCAAGAAGCTGACGAAGGACGGAGTGGTCGGATTCTCCATGTCGGCGGAACTGCCGCGTTATCAACCATTTCTGATGCAGGCGGGCGGTTCTGTCTATGACGGGGAAAAAGCGACGTTTGCAAAACCGGAAAATGCGACTGCTATTGACTTTATATACGGCGATATGATGAAGAAAGAAAACATTGCCGCATATCCCAAAACTCTCGGTAAAGATTGGTCAGGCGACGCGTTTGCGGACGGAAAAGCGGCCATGGTTGTGGAAGGTGCCTGGTTGATCCCGCATCTTGCCAAAAAATCCCCCAATCTGAAATACGGGATTGCGGAATTGCCGGTGAAAGAGGGCGGCAAGCCTGCCAATATGGTTTTCACCGTTGCATATGCACTGTCCAAAAACTCAAAGCACAAAGAGGAAGCTATGAAATTGATGGCGTTCCTGACCGGAAAAGAGGGTCAGAAATTCGTAGTGGAAAAAGGGTTGGCCATGCCGACCATCAAGGAATTGGGCAAAGATTTCACCAGCAAGTATCCCGAGCGGACACCCTTTGTCAAAGCTGTCTCCTACGCTACTCCCTTCCAGTATGGAACGATCGGCGTAAAATTGGTTGATGCCGGAAATAAGGCGGCTGAGGCAGTGTTGCTCGGTTCAAAGCCGGATGCGAAGTCGGCTTTGGAAGAAGCGCAAGGAAAAATGACAAAGTAGACACCGGCTTTTAAAACAAAGATGCTTGTCAGTTTCAGGCTGGCGGGCATCTTTTCCCATGATACAAGAAGGGGGGAAACCGATGCGGTCACGCGGAGACATGATCACCGGATATCTGTTTGTCATGCCT
This sequence comes from Lihuaxuella thermophila, assembly GCF_900110165.1. Classification (GTDB taxonomy): domain Bacteria; phylum Bacillota; class Bacilli; order Thermoactinomycetales; family Thermoactinomycetaceae; genus Lihuaxuella; species Lihuaxuella thermophila. Next base: position 193,625 of record NZ_FOCQ01000008.1, on the reverse strand, counting down.
GTTGTGGTTTCGCTGGCAGTATTTCTGATCGGCCCGATTTTTTATGCGTTTTACATCAGTTTTCATGAGTTTTCTTTTTTGGCACCTGATCAAGCAAAATGGATCGGATTGGATAATTATGTCAAGTTGTTTCAGGACCCGCGATTTTTAAAGGCACTCAAAAATACAAGTTTTTATTCGCTCGGTGTGGTTCCCGTCCAGATCTGCATCGCTTTGATGCTTGCTTTGATTGTGGATTCAAAAATTAAAGGGAAAACCTTCTTCCGGGTGGTCTATTTTCTGCCGACGGTCACATCGACCGTTGCCGTGTCTGTGATGTTTATGTACCTGTTCAAAAGCGACGGGATTGTAAACCTGTTTCTGTCCCATTTGGGGCTTCCCACGCATGACTGGTTCGGCAGTATCAAGTTTGCGCTGCCGGCAACGATGATGATGGCGATTTGGACAACCGTCGGGCAGTTTATGGTGATCTATCTGGCAGGGTTGCAAGACATCCCCACCGACCTTTATGAAGCGGCGGAAGTGGATGGTGCCTCTCCCTGGCAGAAGTTCCGGTTCGTCACTTGGCCGATGTTGCGTCCGACCACATTTTTTGTGTTGATTATGTCGATCATCGGGACATTCCAGGTGTTTGACCAGGTGTACGTGATTTCAAAGGGAGAAGGCGGCCCGCAAGACGCAACGTTAACGGTTGTCTTTTACTTATACCGGACCGCATTTAAGGACTTTGACATGGGATACGCATCGGCAATGGCGTTCGTTCTGTTCTTGATAATTCTGGTTTTGACATTCATTCAAAAGAAATTCTTCAAGGAAGAGACGGCCTAGGAGGGGAGTCAGATGTGGAGACGATGGATCAAGATTTTATACTACACTGTTGTGATCGGATATGCCGTATTGACACTCATTCCTTTCCTTTGGTCGCTCTATACCTCTTTGAAAACAACACCCGATCTGGATAAAATGTGGGTGCCCGTCAGTCACCTGACCTTTGAAAATTACCAGTATATCGTAACAAAATTCCCCTTTTTCACCTGGTTTCTGAATTCGGTGTTTATCGCAGTTGCCGTTACACTCGGGAACCTGCTGTTTAACACCCTTTGCGGCTATGCACTCGCTCGAATCCAATTTCCGGGACGAAAATTGCTGTTTTATGTGGTGTTGGGTGTCATGATGGTTCCGGGTCAGGTCGTGATGATTCCGGTCTATATCATGCTTGCCGAGTGGGGATGGATTAACACTTACTGGGGCTTTACCATTCCGTTTCTTACTCAATCGTTCGGCATATTTTTGATGCGTCAGTTCTTCCTCTCGCTGCCGAAAGAACTGGAGGAAGCGGCCACCATTGACGGATTGAGCCGCTGGGGCATTTTCTGGCGGGTGGCGCTCCCGCTTGCCAAACCGGCATTAGCCGCCCAAACGATCTTTATGTTCCTGGGGAATTGGAATTCGTTTATGTGGCCCAGCCTGCTCGCTTCATCCGAAGATATGTACACGCTTCCGGTTGGCCTGAACTCCTTCCACTGGCAGTATGTGGCCTACTGGAACGTTGATTTGGCGGGAACGATGTTTATGACGATTCCGATGTTGATTGTTTTCCTGATATTCCAGAAATGGTTCATCAAAGGAATTGCAACGACCGGCCTGAAGTAATTTTAACTTCTGCCCGATCTGATCGTATGATGGATAAAAAATGACTTGAGACACCATGCAGGGGTCTCAAGTCATTTTCTGTTTTATGATGCTGTGCAGGTGAAAGTTATACCGGGTTGGGTGGAGAAACTGACCTGCAACAGCTAACGGTTATTTATTAATTTGCTCTGTGCAATCCAGGCTTCCCGTTTTCCATGATGAATGATGCCTGCGTGGTGACAGGTGCACCGGGACGGCTCACGTAAGGCAGAACCCGGTAATCCGTTTGCCAGGTCTCGGGGGTAACGAGACAGCGCACGTAGCCTCGTCGGTTACTGTAGAACTTAATGTGCGGATTTTCAGCTAAAATGTGCTGGTTCGTCGCGTCGGATCCATCTCCGCCGGATGAGATCGAAGTACCGACAAATTCCGCACCGATTGTCGGTGAGTTCGGATCTTGAAAATCGGCCTTTATTTCGCTGGCCCAATTCGCATGAACGTCCCCTGTCAAAACGACGAAGTTTGAGATTTTTTTCTCGACAAGGAAACGGAGAATGCGGTCCCGGTTAGCAGGGTAACCATCCCAGGAATCCATGCTGAGCAATTCGCCGTCTCCGATTTTAGAATCTCTGTAGGAGAAGAAAACCTGCTGGGCAAGAACATTCCATCGCGCCTGAGAACGGCCGAGACCATCGAGAAGCCATCTCTCCTGCTCCGAACCAAGGAGCGTCCGGTTGGGATTCATGGACTCCGGACTCGGTGGCTTGGTTCCATCGCCGTTTGCCTGGTCATCCCGATACTGACGGGTATCCAGAACATGGAATTCTGCCAGGTTGCCGTATGCAAAGCGCCTGTAAAGTTGAATGGTCGTACCATGCGGCAAGGAGGAGCGCCGCAAAGGCATATGTTCATAATAAGCCTGATATGCGGCTGCCCGGCGTGCAACAAATGCTTCCGGAGATTGCCCCTTTTCCGGGATTCCTCCTGCATGGTTGTTCTCAACCTCATGGTCATCCATGGTCACAATCCATGGAAAGGCTGCGTGAGCCGCCCGAAGATCTTCATCACTCCGGTACAGCGCATACCGATTGCGGTAATCTTCCAGTGTCATGATTTCCGGACTGTTATGGGAACGAACATTTCCTCCGGGCGCAACATATTCATTGGGTCCGTATTCATAGATATAGTCACCAAGATGAAAGACGAAATCAAGGTCCTCTTCGGCCATCCGACGGTAAGCAGTGTAATAACCATGTTCATATTGTTGGCAGGAAGCAAATGCAAAGGAGAGATTCGAGACATGCGCTCCCCAAGCAGGTAATGTCTTCGTCCGACCGACAGGGCTGAGTTCTGCACCCGTCTTGAAACGATAGAAATATTCCCGGCCCGGTTGCAATCCGTCCACTTCAACATGGACCGAGTGGCCAAGGCTGGCTCTGGCGAACGCCACACCCTGCCGAACGACATTCCGGAAGCTTTCATCGGCAGCGATTTCCCATCTGACGGGTACATCGTGTCGGGTGGGCATACCTCCTCCGTTCAGAGGATCAGGGGCTAAACGAGTCCATAAAACAACTCCGTTGGGCAAAGGATCTCCAGAGGCCACTCCGAGGGTAAAGGGGTAGTCTTTAAACTTAGGAGATGCCTCAACCGTTCCCCCCTCAAGCGAATTGGCGATGGTTAAACCAAGTGACAACAAGGATATCTTACTTGTGGTCCTGAGAAAACTGCGGCGATCCATTTCGTTTGATTGCAACCGGCTCAAAAACTTTTCCCATTCACTGAACAGTTCTTTTTTCAATGTGATTTCCCTCTCTCCCGGAAGATAATTTCATGTCTCTTTCGAATTCAATTAAATTATGAATGATTTCTTTTAGGCATGGTTTAAGCGGGATTTAGGAGTTTATTAAATTACCTGTCAATATGAGATGGGCGGAAAAGTCAATCCCGGGAGAGATCATCATCCAGATCAGGTTAACGAAGAAGCGAAGAGAGCAGAATCATAGGAAACCATTGTAAAGAAAAGAGGTTAAGAGATTCTTCGCAGATATGTTAAAATAAAGATGGATTTATTAATCAAAGTTCATTTATTCTTAATATCATGATCATAAATGATGCGAACATGTTCGAATTTTGTCATCCACTTGAGCGGAGGTGAGGAACGTGGCTTTGCAGATGGGCTTTAACTTAGTGCAGGAACAAAGGCTCAAAATGGTGATGACTCCGGAATTGCGGCAAGCCATCCAAATCTTGCAATACTCCGCTGCCGACTTACTCCATTACATCGAAGAGCAGATGACGGAAAACCCGGTCCTGGAGCTTGAAGAGCATCTGACTCGCCCCAAAGGAGAAGAAGGGACTCCGTCGCAAGAACTGGAACGCTGGGTCAACTATATCAGTAAAAAACCTTCCCATTACAGTTCCGGAAGATATTCGGAGGATAAAGAAAATACGCTCGAGCGTGTGGCGGCAGCTCCGGAATCGTTAACAGATATGCTGGAAGAGCAGTTGCTTGACCATTCTCTTGATCCCGTCGCTAAAAAAGTATGTCTTTATCTGATCGGAAATCTGGATGAAAAAGGATATTTGGACTTTGAAGCCGTAGAAGTATGTAAGCGGTTTCAAATCAGTGAAGAGAAGTTGGAAAGATGTCTGTCTGTTTTGCATTCCATGGATCCGGCGGGAATCGGAGCCAGATCCCTGTCAGAGTGCATTGAAATCCAGTTATTGCGCAAGGAAAAACCCAATCGACTGGCCATTGAAATCGCCAAACGGTTCCTTCCCGAAGTGGCTGACGGCAAACTGCGCAAAATCGCTCATACGTTGGGTGTCGACGTGCTTGAAGTTCAAGCGGCCATCGATGAAATAAAAAAATGCAATCCCCGGCCGGGAGCCGGTTTTGCCGATTCTTCTTCCCGATACGTGTATCCGGATGTGGTTGTGGAAAAAGTAGACGGAGAATATGTGATCATCATGAATGACAGCGATTTTCCCCGTCTCACGATCAACTCCCGCTATCAACAGCTGCTGGCACAAAAAGAGTTGTACGGGGATGAGACATTCTCTTATCTCAAAAACTGGATTCAATCAGCCGTGTGGCTGGTCAAGGGAATTGAACAACGGCGTGATACCATTTATCGTGTGGCGGAAGCCATTGTGGCCAAACAGCAGGAGTTTTTCGAAAAAGGTGTGGATTATCTAAAACCGTTGACACTCAAACAAGTGGCTGAAGAGGTGGGTCTGCACGAATCGACCATCAGCCGGGCGACCCAGCATAAATATATACAAACACCGAGAGGTTTGTTTCCGTTCAAGTTCTTCTTCCCGTCGGGACTGGCTACAGAAACGGGAGCGGACCTTTCTCAAAAAACAGTGAAAAACAAAATCCAGCAGTTAATCGCTGAGGAAGAAAAAGAAAATCCTTTGTCCGACCAAAAAATCTCGGACCAATTGCGCATGGAAGGTATCCGCATTTCCCGCCGGACGGTTGCCAAGTACAGGGAGGAGATGGGAATCCCGTCTTCTGCGGCACGCAAACGATATAAATAGAATAATAGAAGAAAAAAGGGATCGTCTTTCACATATTCTTTGTCAGAGATGATCCTTTTTCGTTTTTTTCAAAGACATATAACATAAGCGACCCCATGAAAATCCCTCTGTTCCTCAACCGGGGCTTCCGGCTGCCGAACATCCGGAGGAAACTGTGTAACCAGTTTATAAAAATTCCTTTAACGGGAGGATTTGCGACTTCGATGATCTAAATTCATATGGAATGAAATAAACCGGTCCGTGATATAAGCGGACCATCATCAAATATTTATCTAACCGGGTGGGTGGCACCGATGTGATGATTCACAGACATCAGGGGTATCCGATTCTGATTGGTCTTCTATGAAATCGATTTCACAGAATCTGCGGTTCCTGAGATCAGGAGCAGCAAACCCTTGAGGGGGAATGGTTGTGAGCAAAGTACGGATTGGTATGATCGGAACGGGTGGAATTTCCCATTGGCATGCACGTCAGCTGACGGAACTGGGCGAAGCGGAGATCGTGGCTATTGCCGATCCCAGCGAGGTTAGCCGGAATCATCTCGTTTCCAAACACGGGTTGCAGCAAGCGAAGCAATTTGCAGACTACAAAAAGATGCTGGAGCAGGAAGAACTGGATGCCGTGGTCATTTGCTCGCCCCATACCTTGCATTTCCAGCAGGTTACGGATGCTCTGAACAAAGGGTTGCATGTGTTGGTGGAGAAGCCGATGACCTGTACATCAGCAGAAGCGGAAAAATTGATAGAAACGGCAGAAAAGGCGGGAAAAGTTTTACAGGTCTCCTATCAGCGGCATTTCCAACCAGATTTCATGTACATTCAGAGCGCCATAGCCCAGGGACTGATCGGGAAGCTCACCTCCATCACTGCTTCCCTGTATCAAAACTGGAAGCAGGCGACGACCGGAACTTGGCGCCAGGTCCCGGATTTGTCCGGTGGCGGGATGTTGATGGATTCCGGCAGTCACATCGTGGATGTGTTGTTGTGGACGACAGGATTGACTCCGGTGGAAGTGCGGACGACGATGCATCAACAGGGAACCCCGGTGGAAATCGACTCATTTACTTCCATCCGCTTTGCGGAAGGCGTGATCGCCGGGCTCAACATCGTCGGTTATGCCCCTCGCTGGCATGAAACTTATGTGTTTTGCGGCGAACAAGGGGGAATCTTCTACGATAACGGCAAAATTACCGTTCATCGTCACGGCGAAGAGCCTGTTGTCCCCCAACTGCCGGAACCGACGACCAATCAGGACAAAAGCTTTATCGACGCCATTCTGGGGCGGCATGAAGTGATGGTTCCCGGTACATTTGCCCTGAAAGTGGTGCAATTGACGGAGCAAATTTACCAGGCAGCCGGATACCGGCCATAGTCTGGGAATACCTGCTGCCGAGCCGCCGGTTCAGCAAGGGAATATCCCATCCATCAAACATAAATTCTTTTATATAAAAGGGTGGAGAAAATGTCAAAAACGATTCGAGTAACGGTGTGGAACGAGTTCAGACACGAAAAAAAGGATGAAGATGTAAAAAGCATATATCCTGAAGGAATTCATATGACAATCGCCAACCACCTGAGCAAAGAGGGGTTCGAAGTAGGAACGGCGACTTTGGATGAACCGGATCACGGTTTAACCGATGAAGTGTTAAACCATACCGATGTCTTGATTTGGTGGGGCCATCTGGCTCATCATGAAGTGCAGGATCAAATCGTGGAGAAAGTTCAACAAAGAGTGTTGGATGGCATGGGCCTGATCGTGCTGCACTCCGCTCACTACTCCAAAATCTTCCGCAAACTGATGGGGACCACCTGCAGCCTCAAATGGAGGGAAGCCGGCGAAAATGAGCGCCTTTGGGTCGTCCAGCCCGGTCACCCCATCACCGAAGGGATCGGAGAGTATATTGATATCGAAAAAGAGGAGATGTACGGTGAATTTTTCGATATCCCTCAGCCCGATGAGCTGATCTTTGTCAGCTGGTTCAAAGGCGGCGAAGTTTTCCGGAGCGGATGCACCTATACCCGCGGCCGCGGCAAAATCTTCTACTTCCGCCCGGGCCATGAAACTTACCCGACTTATCATCATCCCCAAATCCTAAAAGTGATCGCCAACGCCGCGCGCTGGGCAGCTCCGTCAAGAGGTCCGGTCCCGCGGTACGCCAATGTCCAACCGTTGGAGAAGCTGAGGTAAAAAATCTTCGGTCAAAGCTGATAAAAAGGCTTTGACCGTTTTTTTTGCAACTGTATGGGATCTGTGGGTCGATCATACAAATACGAAGACCAACCGCAAGATCCTACTAATAATGAGCAATTTCCTCAAAGGATCGATAGAAAAAAGGAGATATAATAGATAAAAAAGTTCTAATTTAGAGAACAAACCCCAAACAGGCGAAGGGTGTGAGAGGATGAAATTTGCTGCTCAAGAAAATCTGGTTCCAGGCAGCACTTTTGTCGAAAAAGTAAAAAACTTGGCCGCCTATGGTTATGAAGGGATTGAACTGAATGGCCATGGATTGGCGGAGCGGTTGGAAGAAGTAAAATCCGCTTTAACGGACAGCGGCATATCTGCTACCTGTATCTGCGGAGGATTTCGTTTCGGTTTCCTCTTCCCTGACAAGGATGAGCGCGAGCAAGCCAAACAAGAGTTCAAACAGATGCTTGCTTTGGCGGCGGAAACAGGAGCGACAGGCGGGGTGATTCTCGTGCCTATTTTCGGACCCCCGCAGCTGCCGGACATGAGCCCTTGGAAAACGGCGGTGGAAGCGGAAGAAGAGCTGCTGGTTGAACAGTTGCGCGAATTGGCCGAATATGCGGGGCAACAGGGAACCAAAGTTATTTTGGAGCCGCTGAACCGGTATGAGACCCATCTGCTCAACCGATTGGAACAGGCCGTCCACATCTGCAAACGCGTCGATTCTCCTCACATGACCATTTTGGCTGATTTTTTCCATATGAATATCGAAGAAGCCGACATCGCCAAAGCCATTAAAGAAGCAGGTGAGTGGATTGGCTATGTTCATCTGGCTGATTCCAACCGCCTTGTGCCTGGTCTGGGACATACCAACTTTAAAAAAGGTTTTGCGGCCTTAAAAGAAATCGGTTACAAAGGTTGGATGTCTCTGGAATGCGGCGTACCCGGGGATCAAGGTAAGACATTGGCTCAGTCCCTGCAGTTCATGAAATCTCAACTATAGCGAAACAGAGGTGCCGAACATGTTAAATATCGGTTTTGTGGGAGTAGGCGGCATTGCACAAGTGCACTTGCGCAATATTGCCCGGATGGAGGGAGCGCGTGTCGCAGCGGTTTATGATATTAACACAGAACGAGCAAATGAAGTCGCACGGCAGTATGACTGTAAAGCCTATAGCTCTTTGATCGATTTGCTGGATGGGGAAAAGCCGGATGGCGTGTACATCTGTTTGCCGCCATTTGCACACGGCGAAACGGAGTTGGAGATCGTGAAGCGCGGCATTCCGATGTTCATCGAGAAACCTCTGGCTGCAGAACGGGAACCGGCTGACCAGATTCTGCAAGCGGTTGAGGAGAAAAAACTGTTAACTTCTGTCGGTTACCACTGGCGCTACTCCGATGCTTCCGATGCCGCTAAGGCGGCGCTTGCCGGGAGAACGCCCGGAATGGTGATGGGATACTGGCTCGGGGATATGCCGATGGTGGGCTGGTGGCGGCAAATGGACAAGTCTGGCGGACAGATGGTGGAACAGACTACACATATCGTGGATTTGGCCCGCTATTTGCTCGGCGATGTTACAGAAGTGTATGCGGTCTATGGCAACCGGGGCATGAAAGAGATCGTGGAAGGGGTGACCGTACCGGATGTGGGTTCCATCACGCTGAAATTTGCAAGCGGAGCAGTGGGAACTGTTTCCAATTCCTGTTTGCTTGACCAGTATTATACGGTCGGATTAAACATCGTAACCCGCGACCTGGTCCTGGAGGTGCGGCGAAACAGCTTCACCGAACGGAGAAAAGGAGAAGCTCGGACGGTTCAGAATAGTTCCGATCCCTATTATGTTGAAGACGAAGTATTCATAGAAGCGATCCGCACAGGGGATGCGTCCAAGATCCGTTCCGATTATGCGGATGCATACAGGACGCATTTGGTCACTGTAGCAGCCAATGAATCGGCAGTAAGCGGACGTCCGGTCCAGCTATGATCAACACGGGCAGGCTAAAAATGTTCAGTCCTTGATGGGGAAATGCCTCACTCAGGGTGTCTTCAAGATAGCAAAAGGTAAAGGAGCGGATCAGATGGAACCTTGTTTAAATCCCTCATTAACGGTATCGCGCGACTTGAAGCAATATCTTGACATAGCCCAGAGTACAGGTTATTCGTGGGTAGAAGCAGATATCGGCAGCATCCGGAGGTGGGTGGAAGAGACCGGCATTCAGAAAGTGAAAGAAGAGTTTGCAGCCAGGGGTCTCCGGTTAGCCAGCATCGGTCTTCCTGTCAATGTATCCGGGGAGGAGTCCTCGTTTCGTGATGGATTATCCAAGTTGAAAGAATATGCGAAGCTCGCCCTGGCGCTCGATTGTACCCGTTGTTGCACCTGGCTGCAGCCCTCCGTGGATGAATTGCCGGTTCCTTATGCCAGCCGTTTGGCGCGGCGCTTCCGGCTCATTGCGGATGTGCTGGCAGCTTACGGCATCCGGCTGGGACTGGAATTTGTGGGCCCGCATCATCTGCGCAACAAAACTTATCCCTTTGTCTACACGATTGAGGACACCCTGGAGTATATCAGCAGCATCGGCGCTCCCAATATCGGTCTGTTGGTAGACAGTTACCATTGGTATACCACACAAGCTACTGTTGACGATCTCAAACGGATTCCGGCCGGACAAATTGTTTTTGTTCATGTAAACGATTCCAATTGTTCCCCGGCGGAAGCATTGGACCATGAACGGTTGTTGCCCGGTGAAGGTTGTATCGACTTGCCCGGTTTTTTCAAAGGATTGAGCGAAGCCGGCTATCACGGGCCCGTGTCGATCGAAGTCCTGCGAACTCGACCGTTTGTTCAGCCGGAAGCAGAAGTGGCCCTTCAGGCGCGACGAGCCGTGGAGAAACTTCTCATTCCGTGATCAGCCGAGGATGAACGCAAGACGACCGCCGTAGAACCGTTATCAATAAGTGGAACAAAGCCGGGTTCATCTGCGACCATAAAGACAACATGCTCTACGGAAAGAATAGTGTATCGTGAAGGAAGAACGAAGAGAAGAGAGTAGAAAATATAGTGAATCGCCTTTGACCAAAGCGCTAACTAAATGAAAATAGAATAAAAAAGCTCTTACCTTGATGTCATGTACACAAAGTAAGAGCTATTTTGTTAGGGACACGTAACTGAACTTCTCATATTTGATGAACTTTGTGGTCTCTCCCGGACAGTCCCTGTAAATACCGGAATGGCTCTCTGTCCGTTTTACAGGGGGAACTGGTGCGGGAGCGGCCGGGATTTGCTGTAAGTGAGCCGAAATTCTTTGGGCGTTAGTTTTTCGTAGCGCTTAAAGACTTTCCCAAAGTAGCTTTGGTCGGAAAAGCCGACTTTTTCAGCAATTTCACTGATGGTGAGCTGCGTTTCGACCAGTAGTTGTTTGGCTTGGGTCAACCGGAATTTGAGCAGGTATTCCATGACGGAATATCCGGTTGATTGCTTGAACAACCGGGAAAAATGAAAAGGGCTGAGCAAAGCTTTTTGTGCGATTTCGTTCAGCTTTAACGGCTCGTGAAAGTGATGTTCCATGTAGTAGATGGCCCGCCGGATCGCATCCGGGTATTGGGGAACATCCAGCCCGGGTTGTGTGACGCCGCTCTCCATGCGCGTGACGATCATCTCGGTTAAAATGCAGTTAATCAGTGCTGAAGCCCGGGGCTCCATGCCGATGGGGCGATGGCCAAACAGGTGGTATAGCCGGCGAAAATAAGCTTCTACTTGAACGGGATGGGAGACGTGATAGACCGGGGATGAGCGTCCTTCCAGCAGTTGGTAATAAGCAGCCGACTGCGGGCCGCCAAAATGAACCCACAGCACTTCCCACGGATCGTCCGGATCAGCAAAGTAACGGTGTTCCTGATTGAGATCGAGAAAAAAGAGTTCACGAGGTCCAACGCGATAGGAACGCCCTTGCCACACAACCGTACCGCTCCCTCTGACTACATACTTGATTTGGTAATCGTAGAAGGATTTTCGCTTGACATCATAATCAGGAGTACAGGAAAACCATCCGACTGAATGAACGTGAAACCAGACTTTTTTGGCCGTTTCGCTCGCTGAATGGGAGTATGTACGGTAGAAATAGGGTTGTTGGGACATCCTGATCACCTGACAGCTTGCTTTCATTCTCTTCTGATTGTATCAAATAAAGTGTAAAAGGGGGATAAGGACAGCTGGATGCTCTAAAGAGATAATTGCCGGAATTTGAAGCCAAATGGAGCAAATTGAAGCTATTTCGCGGACAGCTCGTCGGAGCTCTGGCAGGCAGGTGTGATGTGAAAAACAAAAGCGGGGATCCAAGATGATTGAGTTTAAATATATGTGCAAAAGCACTGGCGCTCAGAATTTTCTCTTTCATTCCCATGATGCGTACGAAATTTACTATTTTCATTCCGGTGTATGTACCTACTTAATCTCAGACCGTGTCTACAGGCTGGCTCCGGGTGATTTAATCATTATGCACGGCATGACCTTGCACCGGGCCAATCCTGACCCGGCCGTGGAGTATTGCCGCTCCCTGATTCATTTTGATCCGCGGTTCGTAAGGAGGTTTTTCAACCCACCGGATATGGTCGATTTACTGCTCCCGTTCCACCGGTTGAAGAATTACCGTTTCCGGCTGGGGGGGAAGAGCAGACAGCAGGAGGTTGAATGGTTGTTGGCGGACATGTCCCGTTATTATACGGTTCAACAACCTCTTGCCAAACAACGTTTTTTGCTTTTGTTTTTGCAACTGCTGATCGAAATTTATGAAGAGTACCAGATGACAGATCATGCCGCTGAATCGCCGACAGAAAAAGAGTTAATCGTTCAGCGGGTCATTTCCTATATAGAAAAGCATTATGCGGAAGAAATCAGCTTGGAACGAATTGCCGATGAACTATTCTTAAGCAAGTATTATCTGTCGCATACGTTCAAGGATGTAACCGGTGTGACCATCATGAGTTACGTGATGAACCGGAGGATCAACCAGGCAAAAATTTGCTTTCTGATCGACCCTGATCTCAGTGTGACCGAAGCCGGCTACCGTGTTGGTTTTAAACATCTGTCTCATTTCAGCAGGGTTTTTAAGGAAAAAGTAGGGATGACCCCGGAGCAGTACCGCAAGTGGGTTCGCTGCCGTGCCGGGATCGATATGCCGTTGTGAAAGAATGCGCATTATTGCCGCTCCCTCTTCTTCCTGCATCCGTGGAAGAATGCATCATGACGGCCATTGGAGTCCTTTCAGGAAAACGGTTTGACATAGGTGAAGCGGTGATTTCCGAAAAAGCATGGAACGCTTTAGAATACAGTGATCTGACGCGCTCAAGCAACACGCTGAAGGAGATGGGGGAGAATTCAGTCTGGAGCAGAAATCGCAAAATGACCCGCCAGCACAGCCATCTCTAGCCGTGAGCGGAACGTTTGATTCCTGCAAATTTATTTCCTTTGCGATTCAGCGCGATCGAGTCAACGGCAAATTCGGCCAGCACCCCGAGCGAAAGAGCGAGTGCCCCGATCATTCCGTTCCATTCGGGTTGCCAGAGGGCCAGCGAGAATGCGCTAACTAAAACTACGGTAAAGTTGGCCAACTGTGAATAAGCCATGATCCGGGTCAAACCGTTGAGCATGAGCAAACCGTTGCAGAAGTCGAGCCAGGGGAAAACCAAAGCGAACAAGATGTAGATGCGTAGTATCAACAAGCTTTGCGAATGGAGTTCCCCGGACAGCCCCATGATGGTCGTCAAAAACCAAGGTCCGACCGGCGTAAAGCTGACTGCGGCAAGGAGCAGTGCTGGCAGCAGGCTGATCATCGCTGTGAAACGAATGACGTCCCGGGGATGCTGTTTGTAGAAATTCAGCACTGTTTGATGTCCGTAGGTGAAAAAGCTGAGTACCATATTGCTCACATTGGATGCTATCGCAAAGGAAGCCAGTGCTGACACAGCCTCATCGGTCCAGCCGAGAAAGGCATGAATGATCGGTGAAATAAGCACGGCGATGATAGATGCAAAGATGAGCGGACGATAAAAGGTGAAGATCGGCCGGACGCTGTGCACGGGGTGATCCGGAATCTCTTCCGGCATTGCCTTGCGCAAACGGAAACCTTCCCAAACGGCTACGGAACACTCAATGAACATCCCAATAAGAAAAATAATCGCACCCACCCGTCCGTCATGAACATGTTCGGTGGCGATGAAGAACAGAGCCACCATCCCCATGACGATCAGGCGGATGACCATTCCTACTGTCAGCCATTTGGTGAGCCGGTTGTAGATGATAATTCCGTGAAACAAACATCTGAGTCCCGAGAAGATGGTGACAAACATGAGAATCTGGTAGATGGCAGTCGTTTGGTTGACCAGGGCTTCCTCAGCCCCGAATCCGTAGCGGAAGATCCACTCCGACAGCGGCGAGTAGGCGATCAAAAGAGAGAGCAGAAAGATGGCCGCTAAAGTGTAAGCCGTCACTTTGGACATCGCGGCAAACGAGATACGATCGCGCACCAGGGCGGAGCAGGTTTGCCTGAGCAGGACAACCGGCTTTTCGAACAGTCCGAATAAACTCATAGCCACCGCGTAGCTGGCGATCGTGGCCTCAGGATAAGGGGAACGGGCCAGCGTGGCGTTGATGAGAATATGGGAGAGGTTGACGAGCAAGGAGCTGAACCCCAGTGGAAGAAAAAAGAAAGCCAGCTCCTTGAAAGAAATGGACCGGTAGTTGGAAAACAGCACCTGCTTTAACATCAGGTTCACGGATGACACCTCTTTGACACCATCATTTATTCTCCATTCATTTTTACAATGTTAAGAGGGTTCCGTCTGAATGTAAATCTTAAGAAAGCGATTTCAACAATGTCAGTAAAATGTTCAATCAAATGGGGCAATAGAAGTAAAAAACGATCACCATCAGGTGATAAAAATGTCGGTGCGGCAGGAGCGAACATCGCCGGGCAGTGTATAAAGGCTGGCCTTCTTGACGAAATACAGATTCATCTGGTGCCCGTACTGCTCGGTAATGGTGTACGATTGTTCAAGCATTTGGGCACTGATCAAATTAAAATAGAGAAAACTAAGCTGATCGAGGCTCCTGGTGTCACTCATCTTAGATTCCGTGTTGTAAAGTAAAATACCTAATGCATTCAACACAGACGGGGAAGGGTTATTCTTTCGAAAGAGTGATGAAGTCTTTTGAAAGGAATCGGCTGTGAACCCGTTTCTAGTTAAATTAAGAAAAGACCTGCTTCGTTTAATTAAGCAGGTCTTTTTAAGCAATGAAACTTATCCCTCGTATTTTACCAGGTCCTTTTCCTCGCATTCCTTCGAACAATAGCCCTGGTATTTCTCTTCGCACTCCGGGCAGCAGATGTGCTGCTTATGACACATGTCATATTCACAGTTGATATATCTGTCTTCCGGCTTTCCGCAATGATAGCATTTGCCAACGACAACATCTTCCTCCTGGTTGATGGGAACGGAAATGCGCTCATCGAAGACATAGCATTTACCATAGAAGAGTTTCCCCTTGACTTCAGGGTCTTTCGCATAGGTTACGATCCCGCCGTCAAGCTGGGCCACATCTTTAAATCCTTCTTTCAGCATAAAGGCAGTCAGCTTTTCACAGCGGATCCCGCCGGTACAATAGGTGATGATTTTTTTGTCTTTGTATTGGCTTAAGTTTTTGCGAATCCATTCAGGAAATTCACGGGTAGTTTTAACATCGGGACGAATCGCATTGCGGAAATGGCCAATATCATATTCGTAATCATTGCGTCCGTCGACGACGATCACATCATCCCGCTGCAAGAGCTCGTAAAACTCCTTGGGAGAGAGGCGTTTCCCGGTAGTTTCAGAGGGATTTACGTCCTCTTCCAATCTCCACGTTACCAGCTCTTTTTTCGGACGGACAAAAAGCTTTTTAAAAGCGTGTTTGTGGTATTCATCGACTTTGAAAGTCATGTCATGAAACAACGGGTGTTGATGCATATAATCCATATATTTTTGTGTTTGTTCTACTGTCCCGGAGATCGTCCCATTGACTCCTTCATGCGAGACCAGAATACGGCCTTTCACTCCTAATTCTTGGCAAAAGGCACGGTGTTCATCTGCAAAGGCGACAGGATTTTCAATCGGAACATATTTATAATATAAAAGAATTCGATACTGATTTTCTGTTGCGACCATATCTGATCCACTCACTTCCTATGATAAAAAAAGTGCTTGCACTCACTATAGTATACATAACTTTGCCCATAACTCAAATGCCATCTCCTGTGTTTTTGATTTGGAAGGGAGGACCCGATTGCGATGGATTATATGCGGAAGAAAAGCCAGGTTCCAGAAATCATCCGACTATGTATTTCCGGTTTGATGCGACGTTGCTGGTCTTTTGAAGGAAGTGTAATTTAAACACAAGCATTTTCATTCGGGAAGGATTGATAATCAATTTTTTTATCGTGCGTCACTGCCAAGCAAAAGTAGTATTGTAATTATAACTATTCCTACAGATATGTTTTATATAAAAACAAGTTTGTGATACAAACAAAGCTTAAACAATTAAAAACAACATTATAACAGAAGGAAGTCTTACCGGCTTTTTAAAGATTAGTCAAAAAGAACACTTATTGCCTAGAATTCATGATGAAGTGTCATGTCATCGGCCACTTCAAAATACTTTTGCTTGGTGTCGATATGCTTTTTGATCAAGTCCAGTGCTTTGGTAATGGGGTAGAGCTAGCGAAGCTCGAATTCGGTGCCATCTGCTTATACAGCTTCTGTGAGCCTATATTTTTCAATCGAGGCATCAACTTAAAGCCAAGTAGATGACAGAGGGCAAAGCCGACTTCACTTTGACATGTGTGGTTAGTGGAAGGATTTTAATTGAATAAATTATTTGAAAACGCATAGAAATAAGTTTATAATGGTACTATAATGATACACGGAGATATTTGAAAGGGGAATTAAAATTTATGCCAGCTAACTTGTAATGGTTTAAATAATCAAATAGCGCCTGATCCAATTTGATTTTTCAACAGTTGACCAAGGGATTAGTGCGCCTATTTATAACCATTACAAGGAACGCGGGTATCAAGTTGTTATAAACGAAACCATGCGGAAAACCTTAGGGTTATTCCGCATTTTTTTTGGAAAAGTTCATATCTCCTTTAACACGAGATTGCGCTGCGTTCTTTTGCCTAAGAGGTGAAAACAAGTGACTGTGCTGAATATTCATTGGAGATTTGATCTGGAAACGGAGGAATCGGTCACCAGATATTGCCCGCAATGCGGACGAAAGGTTTCTTTTGTGGACTCTTCTAAACGCAGACATAATGCCAACGGAAAAAACATCTATCAATTTGCCATTTATAAATGCGCAAATGATCACACTTGGAACAAGAAATTGGATATCTACAAAGCCAAGCCGGTTTTGACAGTCAATGACACAGAAAAAGAACTTTGCCCAGAATCAGTGGAAGACCCAACGATCTCCATTGGGGAACTATCGAAACAAGGAATTCACACCCTATGCATTTGCATCCAATCGGTAGCAAGCCCCTTGAGATTGGATCGAGCGCTTTCGACCAAAATTAAGGATGTGAGCCGAACCCAAATCCAAAAACTGATTAAGCAAGGAAACATCCAGGTGAACTCTCAAACAGTGGCGGCAAAGTATTTGCTTTGTGAAAAGGACTATATCCATTTTCACCTGCGGGATATGAGTTGTTTGTGACCAAAAGCCATTTTGCTACCCCACTTGCTTAAAGTGGGGTAGAAGGAGCATCCGGCAAATTCGGTTCCACCAATCCATTAAATGGAAAAATGACTTGAGAACCAAGGGATCTCAAGTCATTCGTATTTATATGGGAAACTCAGGGATGACACGTTCATACTCATACGGACGACGTACGAACTCACCACCGCCATCTACTGTTGGTAAAACTCGAAAACGAGCAACAACAACATGCTGACAACCAAGCCATTGATGACTCCGATCATCGCAATTGCGGCTGCCAACAGGCCATGATCCCGCCAACTCGTCTTGATGGGACGCTTCCTCATGCAAATGATCACCAAGGAGACGCCAAGTCCCGCTAGGAAACCGGAGGCGATCACCACCATGACGTATAAATGGAATCAGTGTTTCTTCGTTTTTAATCATTATTTCCGTAATATCTTCTCCATTCGGACACCGCAGACCACACCTTTGATCAAAGCCCGCGAAGGATTCAGTTGTGGAGCTTCCGCAAAGAAGGTCTCAAAGTCTGTCTGTTTTTCCAGGTGCGCTTCTAACTCTTCCTGGCTATATCCTGTCAACCAACGGATGATTTCGTTGACTTCTGCTTTCGTACGTCCTTTTTTCTCCGCCTTCGTAACATAATGGGGATAGACACTTGCGACACTCATTTTATAGATCCGATGTTTGATCATGATACATCCTCGCTCATACGGTTTTATTTATTATAGCAAGAAAATAGTCGGGCTCAAACGAAGTAACCGTTTGTATTTGTCAAGATTCCCTCGGCATGGTTATATGATAGCCAACATTTCTTTCATCGAAATTTTTTGTTGAGAGCGATGTTAACGCTTTTTCTTTCTCTTCAGGAATATCGACGACTGAACACTCGACTTTGACGTTCCCTTCTTCCACAAGAATTTTAAATCGCTGGTGTCCGCCAACCAAGATCTTGTGATATGCTAAAAATAACTTCCGATAATAGAACCTTATCGGAATTAATTTCAGGGGTGAGTCCTATGTCAAAGATCGAGATTGTGAAAAATTCACATACACTCCCAGTGATTCAATCGGAATTGTCGGAAGATGCAAAGGAGTTTATTCAGAGTAGTCAGTCAGAAAATACTCGCCGCGCGTATCGTTTCGATTTACGAGATTTCGATAATTATCTCAAGGAAAGGGGAATCCGTGGTATCCAGGTAACGGGTACAGTGATCGCCAACTATCTTTCCTATCTGGCTAAGCGTGGTTTTAAGGTATCCACCATCCAGCGCCGGCTCGTTGCCATTCGTGCGTTATATGATCGTTATGGCTCCCGGTTGATTGAAGAAGCCAAGCAAAGGGGAGAACATTTCGAGTATCACAACCCCGCCAATTCGTTGGTTGTAAGAGAAACAATGAAAGGGATTAGCCGGACATTGGGAGTTGCTCCCAAGCAAAAGAGAGCGGCCACGAAAGAGATCGTGGAATCCTTGTTCAAAGAGATGGGGCAAGAGTTGAAAGACATTCGTGATCAGGCGATTATCTCTCTTGGTTTCTCCGGCGCTTTCCGCCGATCTGAACTGGTTGCGTTAAATGCGGAAGACATCAAGGATGATACAGACGGGATCTGGGTTCACCTGAAGCGATCGAAAACGGACCAGGAAGGAAGAGGGATGGATAAGTTTATCTACTATGGAGAGAAAGCATCCACTTGTCCTGTCCGGCTGCTGAAACGCTGGTTGAAGGAAGCGAAGATCACAGAAGGAGCCGTGTTCCGCCGTTTCTATCGTGGTGGAAAAATCGGCGGACGAATCAGTGATAAGACGGTTGCAGAAATCCTGAAGAAAGCGGCTGAGAACGCAGGGTTTGACAAAGATGAATTTGCCGGCCATTCTCTCCGGCGTGGATTTATCACGACAGCGGCCAAAATGGGAATTGAGGAACGGGTGATCATGCGTCACACGGGACACAAGAGCATTCAAATCATGCGTAGATACATTGAGGAAGCGGACGTGAAGAAGAACAATCCGACCAAGGGGCTATGGTGAAATAATGTCGATCGATTGAGTTTGGATTTATTCATTTCTTTGAGAAGATGGAGGGCTTGAAGTAAGGGATCGCTAGGTCCGGATGCCTTAAACACATTATTCTCCAGTAGCTTGGGAGCATATTTGCGCAAATGTCCATAATGGTTGTCCAGCAAATCCAAATAATCAAACTCTACGGGCCGTGCCAATCGCTCTGCTTCCTCTTGATCCCATGGCATAATGCTTTGTAATGATTAAAAGGGATCTTGCTTCGGATTCTTTCGCTTTGATCAAGGCTTTTCCAACCTGAGCATACAGACAAACCTTTTCGTTGATCGCTTTCCCGTTTTTTTGAAATCCTCCCTGATGGCTATGTTCGCCACGGGTAAACATTTTTCCGATCAACTTATCATGCAAATCCAAACCTTGGTCAGTTAAAAAGGCGTAGATATGAATAAGGAACGCCATCAGCGTTGCATGTCGTTTTAAATCATTGAAACGTGCTAAATGCTGATTAGAATAACGAGATCCCTCTCTTGCAAATTGTAATAAACGGTTTTGATGTACGTCTCTTCCATTTTCCAATGGCAGATTTAGATTATGGATAAATCCGTGGCGTTCCATGATTTCATGAAAACTCTTACTGGAAACTGTCCCTATTGCCCGATGTACCAGGTATAGGCTACAATGGCACTAAACTTCGGATTACACGAAAAAATATCACTCTTCGCATAAGTCTTCTTAGAGTCACAGTAACCTTGGGAGAACTCTTGAGCCATTGTTATTATCTGAAGTAAGTTATTAAAAAGGGGAAAAACAGTGAAAACAGTTGCCTTTTTTGTCATAACTCCCTTATTCTTAAAAAAAGTAGAAGCAATTGTGATTCTAAATCCTGGATACTTAATCGCTGTAATTTATTGGCTATTGGATGAATGGTTTCGCTACATACAGATAGAAAAAGCCGAATTTAAGTAGAAGGATTTTTTACAGGCTATTCCTCCTGATATTATACCTAAACATAAACTTAAGCCGAGCATAAATATTGCTCGGCTTAAGTTATTAGGGTGTGTCTGGTGAATCTTCTATGATTACATGCTAAGCTGGACTCCATTTGTGTGCCCCGTTTTGGAAAAGGAAGACCTCGCAAGAGGCCGGATCATTTGATTGCAGATCACGGCTACAGCTATCCGTTTTGTCGTCGTCTTCTCCTCAAACGTGGCATTCCCCACACGATTCCGGAGCGTAAAAATCAGGCTGAGCGCCGGTCCAAAAAGTCAGGTCGTCCTCTCTCCTTCAATAAAGAACGATACGCACGCCAAAACATAATTGAGCGTTGCATTAACCGTCTAGCAATGGCGTGGCTTTGCCACGCGCTATGAAAAACGGGCGGTTTATTTTTATGCTGCCATTACCTTGATTTCCCTGATGATTTGGCTTAATTAGTGATTCGCCAGACACGCCCTAGTCTTCATTATATGTACCAAAGATTGATGCAGAGTTTCTCTTCTCCTTTAACAGTAAGAACCTGGAAATCGAAAAAATATGTCCTCCCATTTTAATTATAAAATATAAATGGAATAAGATATAGACTGTTTTTTCTTAGAGCTAAGTTCTAGAATTTATACATAATTGTAATCAACTTTTCCGAGCGTAGATTCTACCGAATGGAATAAACACACCCAGACTATAATCGGATAGGAATGCTAATGGCAACAGTTGATATCCAGTTTATCCTAAAAATACTTAGGCGCTCTAACACTCTTTCAAACGAACGCGATCAACAACATGGTCTGATTAAGCAAGAAATAAGTTCAGATGTAGTCGTTCTCCCGAAAATTCGGAGATGTGCTCCACATCATCAAAGGTGGAATTGCGGTAGATAAAGTTTAAAAGAAGGGGAGAATTGAAATGAGTTCCTATGTTGTCAGTTTTCAGGAGATAGATAAAACGCAACTTTTGCTCGTCGGAGGAAAAGGGTTGAATTTAGGGGAACTATCGAAGATTCATGGAATACAAGTGCCAGAAGGATTCTGTGTAACGACAAAAGCCTATCAAAAAGCCCTCGGACAAAACGAAGCGTTCCACGCATTGTTGGATCAACTAAAACCGCTAAAAGTAGAGGATCAAGATCAAATTGGTGGAATCAGCGGGAAGATTCGGAAAATCATTATGGAAGCAGAGATTCCTTCCGATGTTGTGAAAGCTGTTGCTCACTATCTCTCCCGGTTTGGAGATGAACACGCTTATGCAGTGCGTTCCAGTGCAACTGCAGAAGATTTACCACATGCCTCTTTTGCCGGTCAGCAAGACACCTATTTAAATATCATCGGAAAAGAAGCCATCTTACAACATATCCGCAAATGCTGGGCATCCCTTTTCACAGATCGTGCAGTCATTTACCGAATCCAAAACGGATTAGACCACAGCCAGGTTTACCTATCCGTTATCATTCAACGGATGGTGTTCCCACAGGCTTCTGGGATTTTATTTACCGCTGATCCGATTACTTCAAACCGAAAGCTGCTATCCATCGATGCCGGTTTTGGACTTGGAGAAGCAGTGGTCTCTGGCTTGGTATCTGCCGATTGTTATAAAGTACAGGAAGAGAAAATTGTCGATAAGATGATTGCAACCAAAAAGTTGGCTATCTATGGACGAAAAGAAGGCGGAACAGAGACACAGCAGATCGATCCTGATCAGCAAAAGACGCAAACACTTACTGACCAACAAATTTTACAACTGGCACGCATCGGAAGACAGATCGAAGCTTATTTTGGTTGCCCACAAGATATCGAATGGTGTTTGGTTGATGATACATTTTATATTGTCCAGAGTCGGCCAATCACTACTTTATACCCCATCCCTGAAGCGAATGATCAAAAATATCACGTTTATGTATCTGTCGGTCACCAACAAATGATGACCGATCCCATCAAACCATTGGGCTTGTCTTTTTTCCTGTTAACAACTCGTGCACCCATGCGTAAAGCTGGCGGAAGGTTGTTTGTTGATGTCACACAGAATCTGGCATCACCTGACAGCAGAAGAATGTTGTTGGATGCCATGGGACAACACGATCCGCTCATGAAAGACGCACTGATGGCCATCATAGAGAGAGACGAATTTATCAAATCGTTGCCAAATGACAAAAAAGAACCGAGTCCTGATAAAAGCAATAAAGAGATGTCGTCTGCCGGTTTTCAAGGACAAATCGAAAACGATCCGACTATCGTTTCTGATTTGATTAAGCGTAGTCAAACCTCGATCGAAGAGTTAAAGCATAACATCCAAACAAAATCAGGACCGGATTTATTTGATTTTATTCTGAAAGATATCCAGCAATTAAAGAAGATTTTATCTGATCCGCAAAGCATGGGTGTGATTACGGCTGCGATCGATGCTTCGTTATGGCTCAATGAAAAAATGAACAAGTGGTTGGGTGAAAAAAACGTAGCAGACACACTTTCTTTATCTGTACCAAACAATATTACTTCGGAAATGGGTCTGGCGCTATTGGATGTCGCAGATGTGATTCGTCCTTATCCTGAAGTAATCCATTATTTACAACACGTAAAAGATGATCACTTTTTGGATGAGCTGGTTAAGTTTGATGGTGGGCGAGAAACCAGGGACGCGATCATTGCTTATCTCAACAAATACGGAATGCGATGTACCGGAGAAATCGATATTACCAACACTCGTTGGAGCGAAAAACCATCTACACTCATCCCGATGATTCTCAGTAACATCAAGAACTTTGAACCTGGTGCGGGTAAGCGGAAATTTGAGCAAGGGCGACAGAAAGCTTTGAATAAAGAACAAGAGTTATTGGATCGATTGAAGCAGTTACCGGATGGGGAACGAAAAGCTGAAGAGACAAAACGAATGATCAGCCTGCTCCGGAATTTCATCGGTTATCGGGAGTATCCAAAATACGCCATGATGAATCGCTACTTCATCTATAAGCAGGCTTTGACGGAAGAAGCCGAACAGCTTGTTCAAGCCAACGTAATACGAGAAAAAGAAGAGATATACTATCTTACTTTTGAGGAACTTCGCGAACTCGTCAGCACAAATAAACTGGATTACCAGATCATCAGCAAACGAAAAGACGAGTACAAACGATATGAAAAACTAACCCCCCCACGTGTGATCACGTCTGATGGTGAAATCATTCAAGGTAAATACAAGCGAGAAAACCTCCCAGCCGAAGCGATTGTAGGTCTGCCGGTTTCTTCCGGAGTTATAGAGGGCAGAGCACGTGTCATCTTAAAGATGGAAGATGCAGATCTAGAAGATGGAGATATATTAGTCACTACCTTTACTGACCCTAGCTGGACACCATTGTTTGTATCCATAAAAGGTCTCGTCACCGAAGTTGGCGGATTGATGACTCATGGAGCAGTCATCGCACGTGAATATGGCTTACCAGCCGTTGTCGGTGTTGAAAATGCCACCAAGTTGATAAAAGATGGGCAACGAATTCGAGTAAATGGAACAGATGGCTATATTGAAATATTGTGATTGCTGAATACATCCAGATTTAATTAGTAGCACCTCTTCAGTGGTTACCAGAGCGGTGTCTTGTCATCCCTATCTGATTTTTACTTCGCCGAAATCTCTTCACCTTCCAATGGGTCCAATCCCTGTGTTCGAGCAATGGCCTATGTGTACAAATGACATCAGATGACCCGGGATTAATGGGCCTGAAGAAAGCTGATTGGATTATAAAGTCTTGACAAAAAGCCAGTCGTCTTAACGATTGAAATAAAAAAGCCCAGGATGCCTCGTAAACCCGAACGCATCTTGGGCTTTTTTGCACATGGCGAGGTTCTCATGAAGGGAAACAGTACCAAGAACCGCCGCTGGCATAAATGCCGATCGGTTGGATTTCCCGGCTTGTCCGTTCGCTTCTTGATTCATAGTCAATGAGAATAACTTTTTGATGGATCGACGCATCGAGCAATATGGGGCAAGTGGGGAGAAGGGGATAACCTCGTCGGGGTGACGAAATTGACCACGTTCTTGATTTGATCAATCCGAGTCCGGACATCCCCAGGCATATATGTATAAAATTTGGTCAATGCCGCAGATGGCTTGGTTTCAAACGGAAGGGGGCAGGGCGTGGCTGGCAAAAAGATGCCAACAACCTCTGCTTCGTTGAAGATGATGGGAGACAAGACTCTCTCTTTCAATACAATATTTGGTATCCGCTGCGAGGACCTACTTCCGAATACAAGGGAACTCCCCATTCGCTCAATTCAAGCAAGTCCCTCATGATGGTTCTTGGTGAACAGCGAATTGTCATGCGCGGCCGAATGGCGAAACCGAGCGCCGGCCCGGGAAACGCTTTTTGCGAAGCGATGGGAAGCTTAGGGCCGGCCCGCCTGTATTCCATGCGCCAATACGAAGATGGTTGGGGGCTTCTGTTCGAAGCAGGGAACCAATGGTATACATTGGAAAAGCTGGCCGGCCACAGATATGCCTGCAATACTGTTGCACGGAACGAGAAGAGTTGTTCTTTCCCATGAACATGCGGAAGAAATGGCCTGCAGCCTGCAAAAGACCGAATACCACTTTGGTACTTTGGTGCACAGTGATGCGGGCCAGGCTCAATTACGACGGTATGGATCAATATGTGAAGGTGATCAGCGCTTTCCTGAGGAGCATTTCAATTATATAACGTTACAAAATATTTGTTTTGTAACGTTGAAAGAGAGGAATAAACGTTAGGAGAGGTTCCATACGATCCCTTCTCGTTATATGGGCATCTCATCGTCGTTTTTCTATCTCATTAGATAAAGTTAACTATAGTTTTGAGAAATTATTTTTTTGACTAAAATAGATTTCCGAGTATGAGCCAGGAAACAATCAATTTTCTTTTTACAGATTTTTGCTAATTATATCCATTGATGACTGCAAGTAGTTCGGGCATCCCTCCTTATTGCTTGAATCGATTTATTAAATACAACACTCTGAAGTTGGCCAACATTAAACAAACAGAGATTTATGCCCTGACTCTAATTAAGTGCAAGTGCGGTAGTCGACGAAGAGCAATAAACATTTGCTACATCACATACGTAAAGCTCGTCCTATTCCACCCAAGCTTAGGTGATTTTACAGTAGCGCCCGTTTCTATCGAAAACCGAACCCGTCAGACCTTCTCTTCCCTTCTCTTCGTCGTAAATACTCCCGGATCAATGAGTGTAACCTCATTTCGATAAATGTAACAATAAATCTAATATAACAATCAAATAACTATTTTAATAACAAGAGAGAACAGACCCCAAAGGAGCCTGCTCTCCAGCACGAATATTTCCCCGGCTTCTGATCGATGGCCGGTTTCCCTTCCAACCGAATCATGAAGCCGCCTCAAAGCACTTATTGGTTACGGTCCGCCCCTATTCTTGAGGTCATTCTTCGAACCGCATCCTCCGTCTCTTCCACCAACGTTCTCACCAGCAATCCCGCTGAAAGCTGACGGCTTAACCGGGTGCCTTGTCCCGCCCACATCGACATAAATTCCGGAACTCCCTGCTGTCCTGCTGCTTGCCGAATGTCCTTGGTCAACGCGTTTTGCACGGGATAATCAGGCACTTCTTCATCCGCCATCTCCACGATAAACCGATTACGGATACCGCGTGCCGGTTTTCCGGAAAAGGCGCGCGTAATTACCGTGCTTTCCTCATCGGCAGATAGGACCGCTTGTTGATGCAGTTCATGGGCGCCACTCTCTTCACAGGTCAAAAACGAGGTACCCAGTTGCACGCCTTCCGCTCCCAGCATCATTGCCGCTGCGATGCCCCGCCCGTCCATTATGCCGCCTGCAGCGATCACCGGGATGCGGACAGCATCCGCCATAGCTGGAATCAATGCCATCCCGCCGATTAAAGCATCCTCAAACCGCCCCAAAAATGTTCCTCTATGGCCGCCGGCTTCACCAGATTGAGCCACTACCATATCAACACCACTTTGCTCTAATGCCAGCGCTTCCCGAACGGTGGTGGCCGTGCCGATGACCACGATGTCGCGTTCTTTCAAGGCTTTCAACCAATACTCGCTTAAAGCGCCAAACGTGAAACTAAAAACCGGGACCCGTTCCTCCAAAACCACCTCCATCTGCTCCTCAAACGACGGGGCGAACTGATCAGGCACGATCGCCTCTGGCAGCCCGAGACCTCTCCGGTAGGATCTCATCCTTGCCTGGACACGGGAAATGCGCTCCACTGAAACCTCATACGGTCCCGGCACAAACAAATTAACGGCAAACGGTCTTCCGGTCAGGCGACGAACAGAGCGAACGGCCTCCCGCAATTGCTCGGCGGGCCAATAACCGGCCCCAAGCGTCCCTAATCCCCCTGCTTCCGAAACAGCCGCCGCCAGCTTCGGAGATGCTGGCCCTCCCGCCATCCCCGCTTGAATGATGGGATATCGAATGCACAATCTACGTGTAAGTTCTGTCTCTGGCCACATTTTGCAGCCCCCCTCTTCAGTGGATGATATTAACTGCATCGGCAGCTTGTTATCTCATGAGCGCCCTCTCTTTTCCGTTTTCCGATTCCTTTTCCGAATATTTTTTCAATCCAATGCGAATTTGGACAAATGGTATAAACAAAAAGAGTGCATTTACATCTGTAAAGCACTCAAGAAAATAAAACCGCCCCATCCGCTCAATAGCAGGCCCAGCAAGAACCATCCGATACTGAGTAACAGGTTCACTTTTGTATTGCAAACAGCCTGTTCCGGATAGTCTTGAGAGTATCGTATCTCGATTTTCTTTCCGATCTCTGGTGGACGATGTTCTCCAAAGTTAGGATTGAAGACTCTCTTGTTTTGAACGCGTTCGTCACACTCAATGATCGGAATAAAAACGGGGCGTTTTTTTCCGTCAATATATTCGTAGCCATGAACGACATCCACAACTTCGCCGGTCGCAGCTGTCCCCTGGCTGAACAAGTTAAGCAGCCCGGATATCCTTTTAACTCCGGTTGTCAACAGCCACATCCCGATGCCAATTCCCAGAATTCCTACTAAAATTCCCCCAATCAAATTCCTTCACACCTTTCATTGCGACGGAAGAAGTTCGGCCCGTTACAAAGACGAAACATTCGCGTTAGCCAGATGGTTTCATATCCCATTCATGTAATTCGAGCCGCCGGACGCCATGGATCACATAGGGATCCTTTTCTGCCATTTGTTTTGCTTCTTCCCATGTATCAGCAATGTAGACAACCATTCCCCCTGAACCATCCGTAAAAGGTCCTTTGGCAAAAATTTTCCCTTCCTTGGCGAGGTTGTCCAAAAACGCCAAATGGTCAGGCCGGTATTCCTGATTTTTTTCCGGGTTTAACATATGTAAAATTGCTGCGAAGTAAGCCATATTTGAATTCATCTCCCAAAGATTGCTTTGTGGTCAATTTTAGCAAAAATCGATCGATCAAGCATTTACATCAATCACGATTCGACCGCGAACTCTCCCTTTTAATATTTCCTCGCTCAGACGGGGAACCTCGCTTAATGGATGTACCTCGGTGATTCGGTCCAATATGTCGCCACTTAACAAGTGAGACAGCCTGTCCCATGCCTGAATCCTTGTTTCGACGGGACACACAACAGATTCAACACCAACCAATTTTACCCCGCGGAGGATGAACGGAAATACGGAGGTGCAAAAATCGCTTCCACCCGCTAAACCACAAGCGGCAACCGTTCCCCTGTAGGACAAGCTCCTTAAAAGGCCAGCCAGTGTTTTCCCGCCAACAGTATCAACAGCTGCCCCCCATCGTTGCGTTTCCAAGGGTCTGCCATCTTGCGATAACATTTCACGGTCAATGATGTCATGCGCTCCCAAATCTTTTAAATAAGAGTGCAGGTCTTTCCGTCCGGTCGATGCAACCACTTTGTAACCCAGTTTGGATAAGATGGCTACCGCAATGCTGCCAACTCCGCCTCCTGCTCCCGTTACGACTACCTCTCGTTCGGTTGGAAAACCATGCTCTTCGAGAGCCATCACACAAAGCATGGCCGTCAATCCGGCCGTACCGATGGACATGGCGTGTTTTAATTCCATCGACCGCGGTAAAGGCACCAGCCAATCCGCTTTCGCACGCGCATATTGGCTGTAACCCCCCCAATATTTTTCGCCAATTTCCCACCCGGTCAGAATCACCGGATCTCCGGGCTGAAACTTGGGAGAGTTCGAGGACTCAACCACCCCTGCCAGATCAATTCCCGGAATCATCGGGTAACTTCGCACGATCTTCCCCCGTCCGGTAACTGCCAGTCCATCTTTATAGTTTAAGCTGGAGTAAGATACCCTGATTACTACATCCCCTTCCGGCAAGTCCCCTATCTTCAAGCTTTTTATTTCCGCACGAAGTTTCCCATCCACATGATCCAGCACAAGGGCTCTGAAGTTTTTATCACGGTCCATCAATATCAACTCCTTTCCGGCATTTTTCATATTTCCTCTTAATTATGCCACTATTCAAATCTGAATGCCATGTCCCGCGGAAGACCTTACAGCTGCTTGATAAACCTCCTGAAAAGGAACCTCTTTTTCTCTTGCGATCGTGGCGACATCCTCGTATTCCGGAGTTTGCCGAATGAGTCTTCCATTCAAATATGCCTGTTTGACTCGGATATTTCCATAGGGAGTCGCCACCTGAGACATTTCCCTGTATAAGGCTTTCCTGGTCCAGGTGCTTTTCCGTACGCCAAGGGTTGAGGTTTCTTTCAATAAGAGCTCTTCACACAAATCCGACTGATCTTCTGACACAACGACCGTCACCAGTATTCCCGGACGGTTTTTCTTCATATAGACAGGAGTATAATAGACGTCAAGAGCTCCGGCCGCAAACAGTCGCTCCATTGCATAACCCAATGCCTCGCCGGTAATATCATCCATTTGCGCTTCCAGTATACTTACCTGCTCCCGTTGCTCATTTTTCATCTTTTCTTCGTCAACAAGAAGAGCGCGCAAGACATTGGGGTGCTCAAAATCTTTTTCACCGGCACCGTAACCAATACGTTGAATGGTAAAGGAACGGATCGGCCGGAACTCCTTCACTAAAGCTTTTAATATGCCCGCCCCTGTAGGTGTTGTCAGTTCTCCTTCAGCCGTCAGTTCGGCAAGAGGAATGCCTGTTAAAAGTTCCGCTGTCGCCGGTGCGGGAACGGGATATAATCCGTGTGCCATGCGCACTGTACCCTGTCCGGCAGGCACGGGTGATGCGTAGATTTCTTCGACACCCAGATTTTCCAATGCCAGACATACACCGATAATGTCAATAATTGAATCCATGGCTCCCACTTCATGAAAGTGTACATCATCGGGATGAATACCATGGATTTTTCCTTCCGCTTCAGCGATTGCCCGGAAAATGCGGTGGCTGCGCCATTTTGCCCTTGGGGGGAGATCGCTGTTTTCAATCATATCCAGGATTTCGGCAGCTCGCCGGTGGGGATGGTCATGGTGATGGGCATGATGCTGTGCTTGAGAATCATGCGTATGATGAACGTGTATGTGAATTTGTTTGGCCGTAATTCCTCTTTTGGTTACTTGTTTGACTTCAATGGAAAAAGGATCGATGGGCAGACGTTTCAAATGTGCTTCAATATAGGACAGATCTGCTCCGAGGTCAATTAAAGCCCCTAATGTCATGTCTCCGGCAATTCCGGAAAAACAGTCCAGATAAAGCGTACTCATTTCGCTGCCACCTCTTTAACCAACTGTTGAATCATCGCTGCTGCATATCCCGCTCCAAAGCCATTATCGATGTTGACCACGGTGACACCGGCAGCACAGGAAGAAAGCATGGATAGAAGAGGGGTTAAGCCCGAAAAATGAGCACCGTAACCGATCGAGGTCGGGACGGCGATGACAGGCCTTCTCACAAGCCCTCCCACTACGCTGGCAAGAGCTCCTTCCATTCCCGCCACGACAATAATCACCCGGGCTTCCTGCAACTTTTCGCGGTAAGCGAGCAACCGATCGATGCCGGCAACGCCCACATCATAAATGCGCTCCACTTGACATCCCATCCAGACCGCCGTTCCCGCAGCCTCTTCCGCGATGGGAAGGTCGGAAGTCCCGGCACAGGCGACGACCACAATCCCGGGATATTTCCGGGGTGACTCCCCACACGTCAGCAGACGCGAAACAGGATCATAAACGGCATCCGGAAAGCGTTCTTTGATCAACACAGACATTTCCGCCGTAGCCCTTGTCACCATCGCTCTCCCGTGATTTTCCATCAAATGGCTGAAAATCTCAACAACTTGGGAAGCTGTCTTTCCTTGGCCGAAAACCACTTCCGGGTAGCCTGTCCGTTCTTCGCGGCCAATATCAATCTTGCAAAAACCCAGGTCCTTAAACGAACTCATTATAACCTCCGTCAGATATAAAGTGTTTTCCATTGAATTCGATATCGCGCTGTTGAGGACAATCAAACGCCTCAATCCGGCAATCCATTCATTCTGTCTAATATATTAAACTAGATATATTATTTTGATTAAATCAAATATACCATTACATATCTAATACTTCAATGATACCAAATTGGGGGTGATCCTTCCCGGATTCATGCCAGTTTTTGCCGTCACCAGTGAAAAATCATTTGAAGTTTCGTATATAGGGATGGCGCGCACAGGCCGACTTTGGTCTCTTTGCCCAATAAACCGAAAAACGTTGGTATTCAGTTTGAGTAACGAAATTTCCATGATGAAATGGGAAGAAGGAATCCATAACAGATGAGAAAACTAGGCGATAACTGTACGAACAGTATTAGCCCTTAATTCCAATGGGTAATTCAAAGGGGCACATAAAAAGCAGCTGCAACCCATCGCAGCTGCTGGATAAGCTTTATTGTGCATCAGGACATCGCAGACCGCCCCTGGCGGAAAGCCACCTGATATTGCCGGGGCGCTTCTGTTTCCCCTTCCAATGCCTGAAGGGCGTGCAGGGCCCAATAGGGGTCACGGAGCATTCCGCGTCCGACCGCAATCAGGTCGGCATCGCCGTTAGCCAATGTGGATTCAGCGACTTCGGGATCATCCAAATTACCCACCGCAATCACAGGAACGTCCAAGGCTTGTTTGATGGTACGGGCCAACGGAACCTGGTAACCGGCGTGGGTTCCCGGCTTTCTGACTCCGATCGGAGCCTCGCCGCCGCTGGAGATGTGGAAAATATCCACTCCCGCATCCCGGTAACGGCGGCACAACTCGATCGCATGCTCAAGACCGTATCCCCCTTCCGCGTATTCCACCGCCGAAATACGGAAAATGAGGGGCATATTTTCCGGCATGACGCTTTTCATCGCCTGAATGATTTCAACCCCGAATCGGGCCAAATCTTTTCCGTATTCATCCGTACGGTTGTTGATGAGCGGAGAATGAAACTGGTGAATCAGATAGCCATGAGCGCCATGGATTTCAATGGTGTCGACGCCGGCTTCCACGGCCCGTCTGGCGGCTTCCTTGAATTTGACAACCATCTCTTTGACTTCTTCCGTGGACAGTGCCCGGGGTTTTTTGAATTCGCGACTGAACGGCACATCGGTGGATGAGACGG
This sequence comes from Lihuaxuella thermophila, assembly GCF_900110165.1. GTDB lineage: Bacteria > Bacillota > Bacilli > Thermoactinomycetales > Thermoactinomycetaceae > Lihuaxuella > Lihuaxuella thermophila. Next base: position 161,925 of record NZ_FOCQ01000008.1, on the reverse strand, counting down.
GTACCTCCGCATCTTCCGCTTTCCGCCCGGCATGTGCGATTTGGATTCCGATTTTGGCCCCGTATTTATGCACTTCCGAAATGATGCGAGCAAACGCGGGTATATGCTCATCCGACCATAACCCCAGGTCATAGTCGGAAATACGGCCATCTGGTTCGACATCGGTCATCTCTATGATGATAAGTCCTGCCCCACCGACCGCCCGCGAGCTGTAATGGACGAAATGCCAATCATTCGGTTTCCCGTCCTTCTCCCAAACGGAACACTGGCACATGGGCGGCATAACGATGCGATTTTTCAAGACCAGCCCTTTTAATTGAAAAGGTTTCGCCAAATGGATCATCTTGTGCTTCCCTCCTGGTAATGGATACATGTTCAGTATATCGTGTATAATTATTATTAGTAAGTACTTACCTATAAGTAACTTAGTATACTAACGTAAGAAATGAGGTCTAATCATGCCCCGCGTACAACATCGTTGCCCTGTGGAGGTTACACTCCAAGTCATCGGAGGCAAATGGAAAGTCTTGATCCTTTGGTACTTGATGGATCAGAAACGGCGCTACAGCGAACTGAAAAAACTGATCCCTTCCATCACTCCCAAAATGCTGACACAGCAACTCCGGGAACTGGAATCTGACGGCTTGATTGAAAGAATCGTCTATCCGGTCATTCCGCCCAAGGTCGAATACGCCTTGACGCCTTGCGGCGAAACGCTCAAACCCATCTTGCTACTGATGAACCAATGGGGGAGCGATCATTTGGAGCATCTGATGAACATGGGATGCATCCCCAAGGAATAATCCATGTCATCCCTGTATCCCTGTGTTTGCAATATTTATGGAAATGAGACTGCAAATGTAGTAACCCAAGACATTTTCCATCACTGGATATACAGCACCAAATTTGGTCGATGCTCCCTCTACTCCGCTTAGATAAATCTCAATATAATGAAGTGGAATGGAATTGAACTCAATGTATCTATATAATGGAAATGACTTGAGATATTTCGCAGGAAACTCAAGTCATTGTTTATCGGTATGTTCATTTGTACTTCCTTTCCTGTGTAGGGCTTATAGAGACAGAATTGATCCGCCAGACTGCAAACCCGGGGCTTGGCGCTCTCTTTGTGGTTCTTTTGTGTTTCTCCCTGGAATGTTGGAAGCCGTTTCAAAAGGAATATGGATATAATGACACTATTTCTAAATAATAACGGACAGGGTATCGAGATGTATTCGAATTAACACAGGAATACATCCTTGACTGTCAGCTGATCGAAAAATTGCAGAGGGGTGTTCCTTGATGACGAATCGTAGAATGAATCCCAAGGTTGATGAATTTATAAGCAATGCCGAAAAATGGAAGGAAGAATATGAGAAGTTGAGAAATATCGTTCTTGACTGTGGGCTGACCGAAGAATTTAAGTGGATGCATCCCTGTTACACGTTTGAGAAAAAAAACATCGTTTTAATACATGGATTTAAAGAATATTGTGCTCTTCTGTTTCACAAAGGTGCCTTGTTAAAGGATCCTCATGGGATTCTAATTCAACAAACGGAGAATGTACAGGCGGCGCGCCAGATTCGGTTCACCAATATTCAAGAAATAGTTGAAATGGAAACCATCTTGAAAGCCTATATTAATGAAGCCATTGAAGTTGAAAAAGCCGGTTTGAAAGTGAATTTTAAAAGGAATACAGAACTTATAATTCCTGAAGAACTTCAAAATAAATTCGATGAAATCCCTGCCTTGAAAACGGCTTTTGAAGCATTGACACCGGGACGGCAAAGGGCATACATTCTATATTTTTCTCAACCGAAACAATCCAAAACTCGACAGTCAAGAGTTGAAAAATATATACAGAAAATTCTCGACGGAAAGGGATTACATGATTAGTTGATTCAAGGCGAGAGCTATCATCAATTATACTGAGCGGGATCCCATGCCAACTGAGGAATTAGCTCAATTGATAGCTATTCCGGACCAATAACCCATAACTAAATGTTTTGGCTAATTTAATCTCCACACGACCCCTTGTGTGGTCTTTTTCTTTGCCGTTAGGAGATTACGTATTCAAGTAGTTTATTTTGCAAACCAGTTTTAATAGGCGAAAAAACCGGCTCAACGGCCGGTTTTTTTCAATTTCATTATTTAATATCATATTTTTCGATCAACTTTTCGAACTTCTCCTTTACAGCAAGGCGCTCATGATCGAACAGTCCGTTTTTCATTCGTTTCATCAGCTGTTTACGGGTAATCACTCCTTCACGGTACAGTCGATTTAATTCTTTCCGCACTTCCTCGGGGACCATTTTAAAATCACCCATAGGTGGAAACCTCCCTGATCTTGGTGTCCATATAAATGAGAGGATACAACAACCTTGCAAATAACATGACGCGTTCGATTTCTATTTTTTCATATGCATCAACCGGCTTGCCGGTAATGGACAAAACCCCGATTCGGGTTGATGGATCCGCGCCCGCTTTGAGCGGAACACAAAGAATGGTTCTGTAATACTTATTGGAATGCGCTTTGCGGTCATATTCATATTGCGGGTCTTCCACATCAGGAACATAATAGACTTCATTGGTGCGCCATGCACGTCCGGCAGCGCTATTGTCAATCGGCGGTTCATAATCCTTGACCCGGTGGGAATGGCCGCTGGAATGCGCATAATGAACCAATACATCATCTTTTTTGGGATGTTTAATATGAATCACTACCCTTGGATTCTTTTCCCGAAACCCCTTAATCGTATTGATGAGATAATCCAGTAAGTTAATATAAATATCCGCGCGATTCTGCCTGAAATTTTCTTCGTTTGCAATGGCGGACGCAACTTCATCGGCAGTATACATCACCTGGGACATCGCATAAGTTTCGTCATCATATTTTTCGTCCAGCTCTTCGTATAAGCTTTTGATTGTCTCAATTTCATGTACCATTTCAATGACTTCTTGTGTTTTTTCTTCAAGATCCGCTTCCTTTTCCTTTAATAAGGTTACCAGATCTTGAATCTCGGATTCCAGCTGAATCATTTTTCGTTCAATCTCTTCTTTTTCTTTCCGCAAAGAATCCAGCTGGATCTGGGTGAGTTGACTTGTATCATTTGTAGATCTGCCCAGCCAATCGCTTTGCCCGGTCGCATAGCGATAAAAATGGACAAGAAAAGTAGCCACCAGGCCAATCGCAACAAAGTAGCCCAAAAAATCGAGAAACCAGCCGGTATTTTTATCAAAGGTCTCAGCGATTTTTAATAGGTCATCGGTACTCATCTTCCTTCTCCTTCCTGTGAAGGATTAAAAACGTTCGTTATTTTAGTAAATATTTTATGTATCCCAGACAAATCCTTCATATATTTTCAAAAATTTCTTCAATGAAGCATGTTGTTTTGCAAATAATACTTTAAACAAACGGTAAAAGAGCCCCTCGATCTGCACCCTGGAGCCCTTTTACGTTTGCTGCTCTTGCAAGTTAACTGGCGACGGGGAAGGATCCGGAGATCAATTTTGGAGCATCAGACAGATAGGCTGTATTTCTCAGATACAGATAAATTTTTTCCAAAAAAGCTTCCTCATGACCGGAGTCTGTTTGAATTTCCGGCCATAAAGTTTGCACCAACTTGACGGCCAATTCATTTCTCACCCGGCTATGTAATTCATGTCGACGCAGCAAAAAAGATTCAAGCACCAGAAAACGATCACCGGAGATCGGCGCCAGCCGTTTAAATATTTCTATCTCCTCTTGTCTGAGAAAAAGGCTTGAATATTCAAGAACCAATTCTTTGGGCTTTTTGTGTTCATAAATCACCAGAGTACCAGCCACGATATCTCCCAGCCGTTTTTCTTGGCGATGAATGAAGATGGTGACCATCCCCAGCAAATAAAATCCCGGCAATAAATCGGCCAATTGCAGCAGATTGCGCAAAAAAACCGCGAGGAAACCGGGGCTTCCCCCATTATCCTGGATCACGCGAAGATTCATTACCCGTTTGCCGATCGTCTGTCCTTTCATCCAGTACTCGGTACAGGTAAAGTATGCAAGCGGGATGGCAGATAACACAAAAATGATGATAGCCAGAAGGATGGAAGGCATGTCATCCTGACCAACCATTTCTGAGATCAACATGCCAAACATGCCGAGCGGAAACATAACGGTTCCCATGCAAAAAAAATCAATGATTTTTGCCAAAGCCCGCGTCCCGATCCCGGCTGTCGAAAACGGGATTTGGACATGTTCGGGAGTGTGGATGATGACAAAGTTCTTCATCAGAACCTCCTTTAAACCCGTGATTTCATTATATTATATTTCATGTGCATATTATGAAAAAGCGCTGACGAAATGGTACACTTGAAAAGGAGGTGACGGGCAGTGTCAGAAGTGATAAAATCAACGAATCATTTAGGAAACTTTGTAAAGTCGAACCAGCAAACCTGGTCTCGATTGGAATATCTTTTGGAACAGCTTTCTTACGGCACTTTACATAAAGCTGAATTGGATGAATTGGGGGCTGTGTATCGCAAAGTCTCCTCGAATTTAGCCTACGCCCAAACCTATTTTCCGGAACATGAAACCACTGAATACTTAAATCAGCTTGTTATTCGCGCTCATAACCTCCTGTATGGGACGGTTAAAAAAGGTTATGCGAAAAAAGTTTTGCGCTTTTTCACGTTTGAATTTCCTTTTTTGTTTTACCAGAGATCCCGTTTTTTCTTTGTTGCGGCAATCGTGTTGTTTGCTGGTTTTCTGCTTGCGTTTGCCCTTACCTATTTAAATCAGGATTACGCATCGTATTTCCTCCCTCCGGAAATCGTTCCGCATGCCAATCCGGAAGAAATCGGCCAACAGCAATGGGATCATGCGATTGTTTCCAGTGAAATCATGATCAACAACATTCAAGTCGCGTTTATGTGTTTCGCCTGGGGAATCCTCTTCGGAATCGGGACGGTTTGGAGCCTCTTTCTCAACGGAATGCTGCTGGGTGCCTTAGCTGCTCTTTATCACCTGGCCGGCGGCAGTTTTGAGTTTTGGGCATTTATCTGGCCCCATGGCGTGATCGAATTAACAGCCATCTTCATCTCGGGAGCGGCCGGACTCTCCTTGGCATACCGCCTTTTTGTGCCGGGAGATCTCACCAGGCGTCATGCATTAATCCAAGAAGGGAAAGTAACCATCAAATTAATGCTTGGAGTCATCCCTATGTTTATGATTGCAGGAGTGGTTGAAGGTTATCTGACTCCCGCCCCCTGGCCGCATTGGACCAAATACCTGATTGCCCTCCTTTTGTTGATCCTTTTAATGGTGTACTTCGGGTGGCCGTTTTTAAAATATGGAATCAGTGTGAGTCAGCACCGGAATCACCATCCGCTCAGATTTGGCCATAGACATCCACATGTCGGTCCATATGACCGAAAATAGATATGCTAACGTAACGCGGGGTGGAAACACATGGCTCAACCTTTTCAAAAACTAAGAGAGCAATTGGAAGAGTGGAAACTGAAACTGCCCGGCAGATGGGGAGTGTGGATTGAAGACTTAACAACCCGCGATAGCTGGGAATGGAACGGCGACCACTCTTTTTATGCCGCCAGTGTGATCAAGGTTCCGATCATGGTTGCTGTTTTCCGTGAAGCTTGGAAAGGCCGCTTCGCTCTCAGCGACGAAATGACCCTTACTCCGGAAGCACAAGTGGGGGGAGCCGGTGTCCTTCAACATCTGACACCCGGACTCAAAGTATCAATCCGCGACTTGACCACCTTGATGATAATCCAAAGCGACAATACCGCCACCAACCTGCTCATTGAGCTCGTAGGCAAAGATGCCATTCATGAAGCGATGACTGAACTTAACATGAATGGGAGCCGATTCTACAACCCGCTCATGATTCTGCCTGCCGACCGTGAAGGTGTAAACACAATCACTCCCCGGGATCTCGCAAGCTGTTACCGAAAAATCGCCAAAGGGGAAGCGGTATCTTATCATGCCAGTTTGCAGATGATCAACATTCTGAAGAAACAACAGATTCGGGATTGTTTCCCTTCTCTTCTTCCTCAAACAGACCCGGATATCATCGGCAGCATTCCGGCATGGGAACTGGCACACAAAACAGGGACGGTGACACGTGTACTGCACGACACGGGCATCCTGTATACAGGTTCTCATGCAGTTATTATGGTGGCATTAAGCGAGGATTGTTCCTACCGGGAAGCAAAAGAGCAACTGGCCCAACTCGCCTTTCGGGTCTATCAGGCTTACCGGCAACAATAAGTCCCGCAAAAGCGCCGGTTCGTCTGTCCTTCAACCCGTGAAAAGGATCCGGCATTTCTCGGCTTCCGATTCCAATCGGGAAGTGGCGACCAGGAAACCCAACGCTACCTTCGCCACTCTCCCTCAAATACAAACGCGGCCGGACCGGTCATGTAAACATGGTTATCGTCTTGATTCCACTCAATATGAAGATCGCCGCCTTTCAGATGAACCACGGCCCGGCGGTTTAACTTGTTTGTGAGCACCCCGGCGACAACCGTCGCACATGCTCCGGACCCGCAGGCAAATGTCTGTCCCACTCCGCGTTCCCAAACGCGCATGGTTACCTCATCCGGAGAGTGGATGGTGATAAACTCAATATTGGCTTTCTGCGGAAAGACCGGATGGGTTTCAAGAAATGGGCCCCATCTTTCCACCGGAAAATTGGCCGCATCTTCCACTTCGATCACCGCATGGGGGTTTCCCATCGATACCCCGGTAAAAACAAAGCTTTTTCCTTTTACTTCAATCCGTTCGTTCACCGCCCTGTCTGATCCGACGCAAACGGGAATCGCCGAGGGCTTGAGCACAGGTTCGCCCATGTCCACCCGGACTTGATGAACCCGTCCGTCTTCCGCTTGCAGCCAGACGGTCTGTACCCCTATTTTTGTTTCGATCGTAATTTGTTCTTTTTGCGCGGATAGGCGTTCATAATAATACTTGGCCACACATCGCACAGCGTTGCCGCACTGTTCGGCCATGGTCCCGTCAGCATTAAAAATACGCATCGCAATATCCGCGCGATCCGTCGGGTAGATAACGACCAGTCCGTCTGCTCCGACACCCGTATGCCGGTTGCAGAGGGACACTGCCAATTCAGACATTTCTTCCGCATTCGGCTTCCTGTTCTTGTATACAAGAATAAAGTCGTTTCCCAAACCGTGCATCTTCGTAAATCGCATATTTTTTCCTCTCTCTCTTTACGATTGCAGAAATCATTATAACACAGAAAAAAACGCCTGCTGTAGCTCCCGATCTGATCCCGGTTGTTTCAACCGTTAGTGATTCCCTCCCCTCCCCGCTTGCGAAACCCGCGAAAAACACACAAGAACCCCTGCTCCCTCAGGGAAGCAGGGGTTCGCTCAGCGGTTTTATCCTTCCAATAACAGCAACTCCGGATCTTCCAGCATCTCCTTGACCCTGACGAGAAATTGGACCGCTTCACGCCCGTCGATCAGCCGATGATCGTAGGAGAGTGCGATATACATCATCGGGAGGCTTTCGATGCTGCCGTCCTTCAGGGTCACCGGCCGTTTTTGGATCGTGTGCATCCCCAGAATACCCACCTGGGGAGCATTGAGGATCGGGGTGGATAAGAGGGAACCAAAAACACCGCCATTGGTAATCGTAAAGGTTCCCCCCGAAAGATCGTCAAGGGTAAGGGTGTTGGAACGGGCTTTTTCAGCCAGGGAAGCGATTTCCCGTTCTATCCCGGCAAAGCTCAGGCGATCCGCATTCCGCACAACGGGAACGACAAGACCTTCGTCGGTAGCCACAGCGATCCCGATATCGTAGTATTTCTTGATCAGGATTTCCTCGCCGCGGATTTCAGCATTGAGCAGAGGAAACTCCTTCAAGGCACCGACCACGGCTTTGGTGAAAAAGGACATGAAGCCCAGTCCCACCTCGTGCCGCTGGCGGAACGCCTCTTTACGGCGCCGGCGTATGTCGATGACGGCTGACATGTCCACCTCGTTGAAGGTGGTCAGCATCGCAGCGTTGTGTTGAGCCTGGACCAACCGGTTGGCGATAGTCAGCCGACGGCGGGACATCCGCTTTCGTTCCACTGGCCTCATCGGATCTTCGGGCGGCCGATCCTTCCCTTCCCGGGGAGCGACGCTTTTTGTGACCGATTCTTCTTTGGCGGGAGACGGATCTGTCGGCCGCTTGCCCACATCATCCATTCGAATCCGCCCCAATGGATCGCGTCCTTGTACGCGGTTCAGGTCTATGCCATGCTCTCGCGCCCGTCTTCTGGCAGCGGGCGAGGCGATCGGTACAGAAGGGCTGGATTTTGGTTTCTCTTCCGGCTGTTCCTCCCTCCGCCTCTCGGCCGTTTCTTCCTCTTTTGTATTCCCGGCCGTCTGTTCCTTCAAATGCGCGATCACTTCGCCGACTTGCACATTTTCCCCCGCTGGTTTCACGATCTTTTCCAAGATCCCCGGGTTTTCGGCCTGGATTTCCAAGTTCACCTTGTCGGTCTCCAGCTCCAGCAGAACCTCCCCTTCACTGACGGAGTCACCTTCTTCCTTCAACCAGCGGGCAATCGTTCCTTCGGTTATCGACTCTGCCAGTTCAGGTACTTTAATTTCAATCACATCCGTTCCCTCCCCTGTCCGTTTTGGGGTTCACCAAGATCCAGCGCTTTCCTCAAAATGCGTTTTTGCTCGATGTGGTGTAGATCGGGAAGACCTTCCGCCGGACTGGATCGCTCGGGACGGCCCGCATATCCCACGGTCGCCCCTTCCGGCGCAACAGACCGGATGCGGGGCTCCATATAACTCCAGGCACCCATATTGCGCGGTTCTTCCTGTACCCAAAGGATCTCCTTCAGATTGGGCAGCCGTTGTATGACGGCCGCAATCTCCTCTTTCGGAAACGGATACAGTTGCTCCACGCGAAGGATGTGCAACCCGTTCCGCTGATGGTGATCCGACTCCAACTCGGTTTCCAGATCGATCGCCACCTTGCCGCTGCAGAGAATCAACCGCTTCACCCGTCCGGCTGATTCCGGCAATCCGGGTTGTTCCAACACTTTCATAAACCGCCCTTCTTCAAAGGCTGAGACGGGGGATCGCGTTCGTTCATTGCGGAGCAGGCTTTTCGGGGACATGATGATCAACGGACGCGCTTCCTCTTTTCCTGTCAGAGCCGCTTGCCGGCGGAGGATATGGAAATATTGGGCCGCCTTCGACAGATTGACCACAGTCCAATTATTTTCGGCGGACAATTGCAGAAAACGTTCCAAGCGGGCGCTGGAATGTTCTGGCCCCTGCCCTTCGTAGCCATGGGGGAGCAACAGGACAAGGCTGGATTTCTGCTTCCATTTCGCACGGCCCGCAGAAATAAACTGATCGATGATCACCTAGCCCGCGTTGGCGAAATCCCCGTACTGTGCCTCCCACAGCACGAGAGTTTCCGGCGCGAAGACATTGTAACCGTATTCGAACCCCAACACGGATGCTTCCGACAACGGACTATTGTGGATGGCAAAGGAAGCCTTTGCCTGTGTGATGCGATGCAGAGAGCAGCAGGAACGTCCGGTTTCTGGATCGTGCAGGATCAGGTGACGTTGCGCAAAAGTGCCCCGCTCCGTGTCCTGTCCGGTCATGCGGATTGGGGTACCGTCCCTTAAGATGGTGGCAAAAGCCAGGGTCTCAGCCAGTGCCCAATCCACCTTTCCTTCACCATCCAGAGCCTCCGCTCGCCGCTTCAACACCCGTTCCAATTTCGGGTAAATGTTAAAATCCTCCGTCGTGTCCATCAACTCTGCATGGATCTCGCGCAGGGTTTCTGCCGGAACCGCCGTCTTCAACTCTGACACTTCCGAAGGAGCGGACCGGGACGGAGACATCATTTCCTCCAGCTCCGGATTTCCCTTCTCTTTTGCCTTTTGAAGGGCATTCCGCAGCCGTTCCTGCACCTCTCCTTCCATCTCTTTCACCCGGTTCGGGGTGACTACTCCGGCTGATTGCAAAGCCTTGGCATAGGAAACACGCACACTGGGGTGATTTTTGATCTTATCGTACATCTTTGGCTGGGTGGCCACCGGATCGTCCATCTCATTGTGCCCGAACCGGCGGTATCCGATCAGATCGATCAGGAAATCCTTTCGGAAACGCCTCCGGTACTCATAGGCAAGATGAACGGCTGCCAAGCACGCCTCCGGATCGTCCGCGTTGACATGAACGATCGGGATCTCAAAACCTTTGGCAAGATCGCTGGCATACCGGGTGGAACGGGCATCGGAGCTTTCAGTCGTAAAACCCAGCTGGTTGTTGGCGATAATGTGAATCGTGCCGCCCGTATGATAACCCCGAAGCCTGTTGAAGTTAAGCGTCTCGGCAACAATGCCCTCACCGGGAAAAGCGGCATCCCCGTGTACGAGGATGGCCAGCGCTTTCGTCACATCCTGTTGTGGATACCCGGATCGGTCACGGCTCTCCTGAGCCGCTCTCGTATATCCCTCTACGACGGGATTGACGAATTCCAGATGGCTTGGGTTGTTGGCCAGGGTCAAACAGGCGTGAACCGTATCCCCTTCATCGTATTCCCGGTCTGCTCCCAAATGGTATTTGACGTCTCCCGTCCAGCCGTAGTTGATCCCAACAGACCCCTCGGAGGGAACCAGGCTCTTGTCGGCTGCGTGATAAAACTCGGAAAAAATGACCTCATAGGGTTTTCCCAACACATGAGCCAGTACATTGAGGCGGCCCCGGTGCGCCATTCCGATGTTGACATGTTGGACCCCGTCATGCGCTGCATCATAGATTATTTCATCGATCATCGGCACCAGCATATCGATTCCTTCAATAGAAAATCGCTTTTGGCCCGGGAAGGTCCGGTGCAAAAATTTTTCAAACTCTTCCACTTCAATCAGCCGCTTTAACAAATCGATCCGTTTTTCCGTTGACAGCTTGTGGTGAATAACTCCCGATTCGACCATATGGTTCAGCCACTCCCGTTCCTCGGTGTCATGGACATGAGTGAACTGGTAGGCCATTGATCTCGTATAAATCTCCCGCAGCCGGTTGATGATATCCATCGCGGTCCGAAACCCCTCTGTTCTCTCCGGCCAAATGATTTCAGCAGGCAGCGTTTTTAAATCTTCCTCGGTCAGATCGTACGCAGCCGGTTCGATCAGACGGGCATCTACATCGGCCTCTTCCTCCAGCGGATTGATACGGGCGGCCAAATGTCCGTAAGTACGGATGTTTTGGACCAGCTTTTGGGCCGCAACTGCTGTTTTCAACATCGCCGGACGGGCTGCAAGATCCGGAGACTCCCCGGGTGGCCGGGCACCGGAACCCATCAAAACAGGCGGGGCTCCCCATCGGTCGAACACGTGCTTCCAGTCCTCTTCAACCGAATCCGGGTTATTCCTGTACCGTTCGTATAATTCGTGAATATATCCGAGATTGGGTCCGTCAACATACCGCCATGGACTTTCTTTGGCTGTGTTTTCCGTTGTCATTCAGTGATCCCTCCAACTGCTCTTCCCGGAGAGAAACCAAAAGAAGAGCAGGAGACTCTCCTATTCATTACATACCTTATTTGCCAGTGAACAAAACACACGTGCTGAAAATGTACTCACCCTGCTCCGGAAAATATTCCTGTCACATGAGGCCTGTTTTTCCGTTGTTTCACTGTCGTTTCAACTCCATGCCAAAAACAGAATTTAAACTTATGCTTGATTGTTCACATTATTGTTTGTAATATTTAAGTAATATAACTGTAATATTTATGTAATCTATCTGAAAATATATCTTCTTTAAGGATGGTGGACAAAAGTGAAGATTATGGTAGTCGGGGGAGCCGGCTTTATTGGCTCTCATGTCGTGGATGCTTACATACAGGAAGGTCACGAAGTAATAGTAGTGGACAATTTCAGCACAGGTAAAAGAGAAAATGTAAATAAAGAAGCCAGAGTGTATGAACTGGATATCTGGTCGGACACCGAACAACTGGAATCTGTTTTCCGGGCGGAACAACCGGAAATCGTAAACCATCATGCGGTACAGAAATCGGTTCCGGAATCCGTCAAAAATCCCGTATTCGATGCAAAAATCAATATCCTGGGCACTTTGCACCTCTTAGACCTCTCAGTGAAATACAATGTGCAAAAGTTTATTTTCATCTCCTCCGGAGGTGCCCTGACCGGTGAAGCGGACCACATTCCCACAACCGAAGAAATGGACCCCCAATTGATTTCGCCTTATGCGATCAGCAAGTACACGATCGAAAAATATCTTCATTTCTATCACATCACCTTCGGGCTCAACTATACCGTCCTTCGATATGCCAATGTGTACGGGCCCCGGCAAGCGGGAGGAGGAGAATGCGGGGTAACGCCGATTTTTATGAACAACCTGTTGAATGATCAACCATCCGTTCTGTTTGCCTATAGTGACATGCCGAAAGGAACGACCAGAGATTATGTATATGTGGAAGATGTTGCCACAGCAAATGTGTTGTCTATAAGCAAAGGAGACCACAGCATTATCAATATTGGCACGGGAAAGGAAGTATTTACCGAGGACTTGTACTGCCTCGCACAAAGCATCATCGGAAAAAACATTCCACTGATCAGGGAAAAAGAAAGAACCGGGGATGTAAAAAGAAGCGCATTGGACTGTTCACGAGCCGAAAAACTGCTTGGATGGAAAGCGAATACCCCCCTCAACGAAGGACTGGTTAAAACTTTTATTTCGATGCGAACCGCATCCGGACAACAGACACAATGAGATGCTTAACAAGTCATCCGTGCACGCCAAAACGCATGTCCCTGTTCTCGTATTGAGACCTGTAGTCACTTGTTCCCTTCTTCCCTTTGATGGTCAGTCAAAGCCTGACCTATTTGAATCCCTGTCATTTATGGCAGGAACATAAAACGGGATCTTGTTGAATACAAAGATAATAACATTGAATGTCCGTATTAAAGGGGAATACGATGGCTACTTACATACCTGTCCGGTTAACTCGTTCTCAAATGATTTCCATCATCAGAAAGGGGTTGAAAAAAACTCATTCTCCAAAAAAGATCATCATTGTCGGCGCGGGTATGGCAGGACTGGTGGCAGCTTCGTTGTTAAAAGAAGCCGGACATAACGTGAAAATCCTTGAAGCTACCGAAAGAGTGGGAGGGCGCGTCTACACGGTTCGCTCTCCTTTTACTGAGGGCCAGTATTTGGACTTAGGTCCCATGCGTATTCCCAGTATCCATGATTTGACTTTGGAATACATTCGTAAATTTCGTTTGCCGGTAAATCCCTTCATCAATGTTACTCCAAATGACATCATCTATGTTAACGGGATCAAAACCCGTCTTAATGCTTATGAGCGAAATGCTGATATACTCGGATATCCTGTAGCTCCACTCGAGAAAGGGAAAACAGCCGAACAATTAGTTTTACCATTGCTGAAACCCGTGATCGATTTGATCAACCAAAATCCATCGGAGAATTGGGCATGGGTCGTGCAAGAGTTCGATAAATACTCAATGGACACTTTCTTGAGATATCCTCCCTATGGACAAGGCTTGTCTCCGGATGCCATGGAAATGGTGAAAGTGCTGCTTACTCTGGAGGGATTGCCGGAGCTCTCATTTTTGGAAATCTTGCGTGAATTTATGATTCTCTTCAACCGTGAAGTTACTTTTTATGAGATTACCGGGGGTAACGACCTTCTCCCCAAAGCATTCCTCCCGCAATTGAGAGAGGACATTCTCTTCGGTCAAGAGATGAAAAAAATAGTGCAACACGACAACCGGGTAACCATTTATTCCATCAATCCCAAAACCTTAAAGTCATTGGAAATCAGCGGTGACCTTGCCATTGTTACCATCCCCTTTACGGTTTTGCAACATGTGGAGGTCGAGCCGCGCAGTTCTTTCTCCCATTATAAATGGCAGGCCATCCGTGAACTTCATTATGTGTCGTCCACAAAGATTGGCATCGAATTTAGAAGCAAATTTTGGGAAAAAGAAAACCTTTTTGGCGGCAAAACCATAACCGACCTTGCCATTCGAAGTACGTATTATCCCAGTCACGGCATCGGTAAAAAGGGGCCGGGAGTCATTTTAGCCAGTTATACATGGGAAGACGACGCAATGCCCTGGGATTGCTTGAGTGAAGAACAACGAATTCGACAGGCATTGAGTAACCTGTCTGCCATCCACGGAAAACAGATAACCAACGAGTTTATAACGGGAATCTCCCACAGCTGGGCCCAGGATCCCTATGCGGGCGGTGCTTTTGCGTTGTTCAAGCCGTATCAGGAAACAGACATTGGTCCCTATATTGCCACTCCCGAAGGAAGGGTTCACTTCGCTGGCGAACATGCTTCAACGGCTCATTCCTGGATTCAGGGAGCGATTGAATCCGGGATACGAGCCGCTTATGAAATCAATCACTTGCCTGGATAATTCCTCCATGATCATCTCAACGGGGATCATTCTCGGATTACATTCGCATACCCATCATATTCCCGGATCCATACCGCCTGAGCCCGCGATAAAATAATGCTGTGCCTCCAAAGACCAAAAGCATCACTACCCCGATCGCAGCCCCAAAAAAGAGCGGTTCTACTTCCCGGAGCAGTCCAATCGGCATGTAGGAGATGAATCCGGCCGGCAGAACTGTAAACAGCACCACTTTGGTCATTCCCCGGAAGATATCAGTCGGGTAGGTGGCAAAGGTGACCAGCAACTCTTGCCCGATAAACCCTTCCGAGTGGCCGACGTAAAAGGCGAGAGACTGCACGCAAACAGAAAAGAAAACAAAGATCAACATGGAGAGGAACAATGCTATCGAAAATTTGAGCATACCACTCCACGTGTGTTTGCCGAAGCAGCCGAAGACGAGCAAAGCGAAGATCACGTCACCCAACGCAGAAACGGACATCCGGGAGATTAAGAGATTCAACAGGACAGGCTTCGGCTGGGCCAGGTAGGTATCCAGCTGGCCGGTGACGATGATGTTTCCGATGTAGTCAGCATTCCCAAAAAAAACATTGGCAAGTCCAAACCCACCTGCGACTACAGCCCAAAGCATCATCACATCCGACACGTCCCACCCGTTGACGAGTTTGAACCGATGGAAATAGATCTGCCAAAAGAAAATCCAAACGAAATTGTTGATGATCATCATGCCCGCCGTCATGAAGAAACTCAAACGAAATTCCATGGCACCGGCAAGATTGAGCTTCCAGCAAGCAAGGGCAAACCGAATGTATTTAGCCACCGTTGACATTCAGTTTCCGCACTCCTTTCTGATAAACCACCCGAAGCAAGAACGAGAGGATGGCAATCCAGAGTAACTGGATCAACAGCATTTTGGCGATCATCATCCACTCAAAATGCACCCCTGCTTTCGCTGCGAAATAGGCCACGGTTTGGAAAGGCAGCCATTCGGAAATGGCTTGCAGATATCCAGGGAATATTTCCAAAGGCAACATCAGACCGCCAATAATAAACAGCATCTTCTGGTATACAAAGACAAGACCGCGTGTCTCCTCTACCCAAAATGAGGTGAGAGACAGCATCATCGTCATCAGATAGTTAACCGTAAACGATCCGATCGAGACGATCAGAAATCCGAATAAGCCTAAACCCAAGCGGGGCCACCCGAATAAAACCAGACCGAGAGCACTTCCGAGGATGATATTTACGATGAGACGAACATACGCTTCCCCCAGGTAGGAAAAATAGTGATAAAGAAGATAGCTCATGGGGCGGGTCAGTTGATAACCTACATCTCCCTTTTTTACTTCTTCTTCAATCTTGACCGGCAGACGCGGCGACGACAGAATAATCGCTTCGGCGAAGATCAGATACCAGATCATCTGTTCATAGGTGTATCCTTCAATCACCTCATTACCTTCTCCTTGATAAGTGACCCGCCACAGTTGGACAAAGATGAATAAAATGACGAGCAAAAACCAGGAACGAATGAAGAAAGAGCGCAGGTACACAAAGTTATTGCGAACAGTAATGTACCCGACAGAGAGATATTTAACGGCTTTGCCGGAAAACAGGCTTTTGGCTGAGAGTGTATTCATTTAATCAACCTCCTCTCGACGCTGTTCATAGATGTGCGTGATAATCTCCTCCATCGAAGGATCTTCAATCGTTACGTCAACCAACTGATAGTTTTGGACGATATAAGAGAGTACGTTTTCAATGGAAATTTGCGAAGTATCCACAGAAAGACGGATGCCGGCACCTTTTTGTTTGACTAACTTCACACCGGGAACATTGAACTGCCCAGGCACTTCCTGCAATTTTAAGTGAATGGTTTTGTGCTTTAAAAATTGGCGCTTCATATTGGATACCGTGTCATCCAGAATGATCTGACCATGATTGATGACGATGGCCCGTTTGCAAAGCTGTTCGATATCGCCGGCATCATGGGAAGTGATAAACAGCGTCGTGCCCTCTTCTTTGTTCATTTCTTTGATCAAGTCACGGATTTTATGTTTCACAACCACGTCAAGACCGATGGTTGGTTCATCAAGAAAAACGATCTGCGGACGATGCAACAGGGCAGCAGCCATTTCACAGCGCATCCGTTGACCAAGTGACAGTTTTCGCACGGGAATGTTCATCAACGCCCCCAGTTCAAACCGCTCGATCAGCTCATCGCGCCTCTTAAGGTAATCAGCCCGCGGAAGCTCGAAGATCCGGCTCATCAGCTCGAACGTATCGATCGGTGGCAAATGATACCATAGCTGTGACTTTTGACCGAAAACAGATCCAATATGAAAAGCCAGCTTTGCCCGCTCCTGCCATGGATTGAAACCAAGCACCTCCGCGGATCCTTGAGTTGGATGAAGAATTCCGGTCAACATTTTGATGGTGGTAGATTTTCCGGCCCCATTCGGACCGAGAAACGCCACGATTTCACCTTGTTCTACTTGAAAGTCAATCGGATGGACCGCGGTGACCTCGGAGAATGTCGGGTTAAATAAACTTTTCAATGATTCGAGAAAGCCGGTTTTCTTGTGTTTGACAGCAAAGGATTTTGAAAGTCCTTTTACCTTGATGGCCAGAGTCATGGTGCTCTCTTCTCAAAGTTTTTACCGACTATTTTAAACCATATGTATTATCTATGTATACCGTTTTGATTCTCATTTTTGTATGATCTGTTCCAAAAACAGGATTCCCGTTCCGTGTTCCATCAGATCCGATTAAATAAATTTCCAACATTTACATCTTTCTTTGCCGGCTCATAACGGTTATTCTATTTTTGGACACGGGGAAGAATTCGAAAAAACCGGGAAACTCGTATGCGGAGTTTCCCGGTTTTTTTTTGCTCCACCAATGCTCCGGCTTCGGCAGCATGGCGATACAATCAATAAAAAGACAACATAAAACCCGGCCTTTTATAGTTAAAAAGCCGGGCGTTGTTTCATTCAATTCGTTACAGGCATAAGCTTAATGAACATTTAAAACAGGTCGGGATCGTGTCTCCTCGGTGTTGCACCATACAAGGACTTACAGCTTTACCGCTTCACCCGTTTCCGCCGATTGATACAGAGCGTTCACGATTTGTTGCAAGATCACCCCTTCATGTGCCTTGCTGATCGGTTGGGTACCGCTGAGGCAGCAGTCCACAAATCGCTCGATTTCCCGCTCGTGATAATCTTTTTTCGGCAGATAGGCCGGAGTGATGTCGATCAGGGTTTCGTGTTTTTCCTGGTAGATCTTAAGCGGGAACACATCGGCTCCGCCCTGGTCACCCATCAAAGACACCTGCATGACGTCGTGTTTTTCCACATTGGCAGCAAAAGCGGATTCCAAGATTAAAGTGGCTCCGTTTCTGAACTTTATCATGCCGAGCGCCATGTCCTCGACGGAGAAGTTTTGGTAATCCCAGCTTCCCAGAAGCCCAACCCCTTTACGGGTTCCGATTTTCTGATAAGTACTGCCGAGTACGAGTTCCGGTTCCGGATATCCCATCAGGTAGAGGGCCGTATCCAGCATGTGCACACCGATATCGATCAACGGACCTCCGCCTTGCAATTCCTTGTTGGTAAATACACCCCAGCCGGGAATCCCCCGACGCCGGATGGCATGACAACGGGCTGCATAGATTTCGCCCAATTCACCAGCATCAATAAATTTTTTCAACGTTTCCACTTCGGGAGAGTGGCGGTAATGGAAACCATAAGTAAGAATTTTGCCGGCTTTCTCCGCTGCTTGGGCCATTCGCTCCGCCTCTTCGGTCGTCATGGCCGGCGGTTTTTCACAAAGAACATGGCATCCGGCTTCCAGAGCAGCCAGAGTCGCCGGTGCATGAAATTTATTAGGCGTACACACACTGACTGCATCCAGTTTCACGCTTTTTAACATTTCTTCATAACTGGTAAATACATGAGGAATATTGTATAATTCAGCGCACTCTTTCGCTGTTTTTTCCACCACATCGGCAACGGCAACCACTTCTACTCGCCCGCCCAATTTCTTGTAGTTGTTCAAATGGGCTCCTCGCGCGATCCCACCTGCACCAATAATCCCTACACGAAGTACGTCTGTCATCGTCTTTGTCTCCTTTCAAAGCAACAATAAACTACTGCATAACAGGTCCGGATTCATCGTGTCCGGCAAATCAATCGCGTCTCCGGTAATGTGGATCATCTGCACGTCAAAAGCGCAGATGATCCAATCTCTTACCACCAGTGGCCGGGAGCGGCCCTTAATCATGTAACTTTTCAAGCCAATTGGCGGGTGTCACTTCGATCGGCAAAGGCGCCGGCCTCTTGCACTGACTTTGTAATTCGTAGTGCGAACCGCTCTCAGCAGCATCATGAAACCCGTGCATGATATCCAGCACGTGATAAGCCAGATCACCATTGGCGCGATGTTCCCGGCCGCTCCGAATTGCGACTGCCATATCGGCAACGCCGATCCCTCTCTTGTTTTCCGTAAAGCCGTGAGTGAGCGGCACCTTGCTCCATTCCTCTGCTCCCTGGCGGCGAACATAGACCGGGCCGCCAAATGTATTGGGATCGGGCACACACAATGTACCTTCCGTGCCGTAAATTTCAATAAACGGGAGACGGTGATGCCATACATCAAAGCTCGTGATCAGTGTTCCGATGGCTCCGCTTGCAAAGTCCAGCACACCGGCGATATGCGTCGGAGATTGCACGGTAATTTCCTGCCCGTATTTCGGCCGGCTGGTAATCATCCGTTTGGGGAAAGTAATCCGTGCCGATCCCGTCACCCGGTTGACCGGACCGATCAAATAAACGAGAGTCGTCAGATAATAGGGTCCCATGTCAAACATTGGCCCTCCGCCGACTTGGTAATAAAAGGCCGGATCGGGATGCCAGCTCTCATGGCCGCGGCACATCATAAAGGCATTGGCTGCCACCGGCTCGCCGATCCAACCGTCATCGATCAGCTTGCGGCAAGTTTGAATGCCTCCTCCTAAAAAAGTGTCGGGGGCTGACCCCACCCTGAGTCCTTTTGCCTTGGCGGTCTGCAAAATTTTTTGCCCTTCTTCCCTGGTAACAGCCAGCGGCTTCTCCACATAGACATGTTTTCCGGCCGACAGTGCCGCCAGACAAACCTCCGCATGAGCCTGAGGGACGGTCAGATTAATGACCAGCTCGATGTCGGGATCAGCGAGCAATTCATCCACCGTGCAGGCTTTGGGAATATGAAATGCCTCCGCGCTCGCTTTGGCCCGCTCCACATCCAGGTCGGCACAAGCCACTACATCGAGCAC
Source organism: Lihuaxuella thermophila (assembly GCF_900110165.1). Taxonomy (GTDB): domain Bacteria; phylum Bacillota; class Bacilli; order Thermoactinomycetales; family Thermoactinomycetaceae; genus Lihuaxuella; species Lihuaxuella thermophila. The sequence goes on along the minus strand of NZ_FOCQ01000008.1, from coordinate 142,167 downwards.
GGCAAACTCTTTTAAATTACGAAAATAAGTTGCACTGATATTTCCGCAACCGATGACACCCACCCTGACTTTTTCCATGAAACCACCTCCGCTCCGGCCTACTGCCCTCGAATGGGAATGCCCAGCTTCTGTTCGACATAGTCGCGGCAGATCGTCAAACTGTTCAGCGGCGTACTGGTAGATTGATCAATTTCTACCGTCATCCAGCCGTCATAATTGATTTCTTTCAACAGATCAACGATGCCTGGCAAGTTGACCGTTCCCAGGCCCAACTCGCAAAAGATCGGCAGGGCTTCTGTTCCCGAGGAAACAGAAACTGAATCCGCATCCCCGTCATCCAGGGTGACATCTTTCAAATGCAGGTAAGCGATCCGATCTTTATATCGCCGCATCACTTCAACCGGATCCATTCCCGCTTTGGCCAAATGTGCCGGATCCGGACAGAAAAACACATAGTCCGGATCGGTCAGTTCCATAATCGCATCCACTTCGTGTTCGTCTTGGATCTCCGTCCACAGATGAGGGTGTACACAAGCTTTTACCCCCAGGTCGAAACAGCGTTTCGCCGCTTCGTTTATCGTTTCCGCTGCGGTTTTCAGCAGATCGGGAGTCATGCCACCCTCCGGCCGGGGGCCACCTGGTCCAAAGACAATCCTGTCGCTGCCACACGCTTGTAAAAAACGGGCCACGCGGGTATTGTAATCGATTACTTCCTGTCGTTTGCTTTTGTCGCTGAACCTTCCGCCGCCATATAAAGCGGAGAGAACGAGGTTGTGCTGCTGCAGCAACTCCTTAAATGCAGCCACGTTATTTTCATATTGCAATGCGATATGCGTAAATGTTTCACAAGCGCGATATCCGAGACCGGAGGCCTCAGCCAACCCTTTAAGAAGATCTTCTCCCCAAGTGATCAAATGGCACGATATGCGTATCGTCACCTATTTCTCCTCCCATATAATCCTTGGTCGTGATATTTCCGCTCGTGCCAAGCAAAACCCGCTCTCATTTCCCGGTATCCAGGGTCAGGAAGGATCCACTTCCGAAATTTTAACCCAGCTTCCGGTTTCAACGGATTTTTCTACTGACGCCAACACCAGTTGATTGCGGTATCCATCCTCAAAGTTGGGAGCCGGGCTGGTTCCGTTGACGATCCCTTCCATGAATTCTTTCATCAGGTTGATAAAGGTGTGTTCATATCCGATAATGTGTCCGGCTGGCCAATATGCCCCCGCATACGGATGATGTTCCTCAGTACAGTTGATGGTCCGGAATCCTTGCAGGCCCGGCTCATCATCCGTCAAATAAACCTGGAGATTGTTCATGTTCTCCAAATCCCAGCGGATCGAGCCTTTTTCCCCATTGATTTCAAAGCGGTTGCCGTTCCGGTTTCCAGCGGCGAAACGAGTCGCTTCAAAGACTCCGACCGCTCCGTTTTCAAAGCGGGCCAAAAAGGCTGAACAGTCATCCACATCGACCTGCCCCATTTTTCCGCTGTTCGCCGAAGCATTTAAACCTCCGGTCATCTCCCCGAGAGGCCGTTCTTTGATGAAGGTTTCCATCATCCCGACCACTTCGGAAAACTCTCCGACCAGGAAACGGGCCAAGTCGAGAATGTGGGCCGCAATATCCCCGTGGGCTCCCGAACCGGTCACCTCTTTGCGCAGTCGCCACACCAGCGGGAACTTCGGGTCCATAATCCAATCCTGCAAATATTGGGCCCTGATGTGATAAATTTTGCCAAGCCGTCCTTCCTCAATCAGCTTTTTGGCAAATTGCACGGCAGGAGCAAACCGGTAGTTGTGGCAGATCATGTGGACCACCCCGGCTTTTTTCACCGCATCTACCATGCGTTTCGCCTGCTCAACCGTCATCGCCAGCGGTTTTTCACAGAGGACGTGTTTACCGGCTTCCGCTGCGGCGATGGCCATTTCCGCATGAACATTGTTGGGAGTTACGATATCGATGACATCGATGTCGTCGCGCTCGAGCAGACGGCGCCAGTCCGTTTCATAGGAAGCCCAACCCATCGTTTCTGCTGCCGCTTTGACCCCTTGTTCGTCACGTCCGGCTATCGCTTGCAACACAGGCACCGCCGGGGTATCGAAGAAATAAGGAAGGTTGCGGTAGCCGTTGCTGTGCGCTTTGCCCATAAACTTGTACCCGATCATGCCTACACGTACTTGTCTTTTGTTTACGCCCACCAAATTTCACCGATCCTTTCTTTAATCAATAGGTTTTTCAAGAAAGCAACCGCTTTTTGGAACCCTTCATCCATCGACATCAGGCTGTCCTCGTGCTCTATGCTGATAACCCCATCATAGCCTACCAGCTGCGGCGATCTCCTTGTTGGGATGAAGCGGGTTTCCGTGGCAGCTGAGAGCGCTGATCTCCAGTCCCCGGCTTTCGACCGCTTGTTTAAATCTTTTGAGATCGCTTTCATTTTCGAGTAATTGATCCGCATTGCAATGAGCGGTTCCCGGATAACCACCAGTGCCGATTTCCACAGCGTCCAGACCGCTGGCTGCGATATAATCCAGTGCCTCTTCCAGGCTCTTTTGCCCGAACAACACCATAAATACCCCGAGTTTCATACTATTTCCCCCTTCTGGCGTGTAAAATGGATCGGTTGACGGGATGCGGGCTCGTCCAGGCCCCACTCAACCCCGAATCAACACGTCACGCCTGTTGGCAAGAAAACAGAAAGGCAACCAACACGACACAACCAAAACACTTAATAATCGAAAGACTTATAATATACGAATTAACCGTACCACTCCCCACCGACTTTGTCAATTGATCAAACAAATATAACCCTGATCCCGTTTGAGGAATCCAAGGATCAGATGGTCGGATTTTAACTGCAAGAAGCATAGATCTATTCATAAATCGGGAAATGTACCTCTAACTTCTCTCCGGTGGGTTTTCAAAATTGTTTATAAGTATGTTTAGTGGATATACAAAGGTCAAGTCAATCTGCTTATCCGGGATTCGCCTTATCGGGCAATCATTTCAAAAAACCTTGCTCCTTTAAATGATCTATACTGATCTTCACGCTGACGAGCGGGGAGTGATCGCGGCATACATCCTGCTCTACGATATACCACTCAACACCGGAGGCTTCTCCCGCCGCAAAAATTGCGTTCAGGTCCAGTCGGCCGGTCCCCACTTCTGTGAAAAAACCCTCTTCTCCCTTTTCCATGTCCTTTAGATGAACCACCGGCACCCGTCCGGCATAGCGTCGGATCGCGGCCACTTCATCTTCCCCGCCTTTGCGGATCCAATACAAATCCAGCTCTGCCAACACCACCGAGGGATCTGTTTCTCTGTACAAGACGTGCAGCACAGCTTCTCCGTCTATGCGATGTGCCAGTTCAAAATCATGGTTATGATAACCAAAACGCACATGCTGTTTCTTACAGTGCTCCCCGATGGCAGCTAATTCCGAAATCAACGCTCTGGCCTGATCGGTGTCGGCCAATAATTGTGGGTCCACCCACGGACAGACAATGTAGTCGCAGCCGATTTCCTTATGAAAATCGATCGTCTTCTGCAGTTCTTCCCCACGGAGAGAATGCAGGGCGACATGGCTGGAAACGGGCTGAAGCCCCACTTCATCGATCATTTGTTTTACTTCCCGGGCGGAATAACCATAAAATCCGGCAAATTCAACGCCTTGATATCCCAAATCAGCCACTTTGCGTAACGTTCCGAAGAAATCATCGGCACACTCGTCCCTGAGTGTATACAATTGCAAACCGACCCCATGCCGACCCATCCATAACACCTTCCTCGCTATTTGTAATCGATTACATTCATAAACGAGTTAAAGTTAAAACTCTTTAGCATGTTACGCAAACAAGATAACAAAATTAGGCCGGCTTGTCTACCGGGAATTTATTATTTCTCGGGCTCCTGGTTATTTGTCGCAATTTTTCGTGGATCATTCACTTCTAATTTGACTATCGAGCATCGCCTCCCTCTACTACACCATTCTGGATGGTTTGAATTAATTTTTTGATGAATATAGTCAAAATCACTTCCTTAATAGTCAGATACACACTTTAGAAGGATGATCTCAAATGTTCCTCACTTCTGCTTTATTTACATCCATTTAACAGGTGTACAAACAAAATGCCCTTGCCAGTGATGCAATCCACCATTTACTTTCTGTTTACTTTTTAGTTTTAATGAGTTTGTATTGCAAACTTGTTTGGGATTAAAGTGGGTATGGCACAACTTCAGAAAAAGATCGAGGAAAATTTGAAGGCACAGGAAGCGCCAGAGGGAAAACCCGGCTTCCCGAAACTGATTTCCCGCTGGTCAAGTTGCAGCCAAATCCCTGTTCTCCAAATTTCCCTAAATCACTTAACCTATTTTTCAAAAATCATTAGAAGAATAACCGCCCATAACTTTGAGTGGTTATTTAATCCGGCTCCCACAAGTCCCTCTTACAATCAATTCAGGTTCCACCATGACAGAAGTAGATTTAATTTGATCATGAATCAAATCCACCAGCATATAAGCAGCCAATTTTCCGATTTTCTCTTTATCTTGTCGAATGGTGGTCAATTGAGGATCTGAATACCTGCATGCAACAATATCATCACACCCAACTATTGCAATATCGTGCGGCACCCGAAGTCCTGCCTCTTTAATGGCCCGGATCGCTCCAAATGCCATTAAATCTGATGCAGCAAATACAGCTTGCGGGTAAGGTTTTTGTTTTAACAACTCTTTCATGGCACAGTAGCCACTTTCTTCATAAAAGTCACCATGTAACAACCAATTTTCATGAATCGTGAGTCCATACTGTTGCATGGCTTGGATAAACCCTTCTTTACGTAGATTAGCTATAGCAGAATCCGGTTTTCCAGAAATCAATGCAATATGGCGATATCCCAGCAAATAGAAGTGTTCCACCACTTTTGCTGACACCTTATAGTTATCTGTCATCAAGTAGCCGGAACGATTTCCTTTCAAAGGAATATCTACACCGATGCAAGGAATATGGCTTTGATCCAATTCTTCAATCGTTGGTTCAATATCTTCCCCGCTGATGATCAAACAACCATCTACCTGAAAATACTTACATCTAGTTAGATAGTTTTCATCAGAATGCTGGAATTTCTCATTTGAGAAAAAAAGCAAGTCATATCCAAGAAATCCGATGTTCTTTTTGAACGAATTCACCACATCTACAAAAAAGGGATGGTTAAAATTGGCGTTTACTTTTCCCGCATAGACGACTGCAATCAGGTTGGAGCGTTGAGAGGATAGCGATCGTGCCGAAAAAGTAGGACGATAACCTGTTTCCTCCATAATTTTTAATACTTTTTGTCGCGTCACTTCGCTGACATCATCATAGTTGTTAATAATTTTGGATACTGTAGCTCGGGAAACACCTGCCATTCTGGCTATATCTTTGATTGTTACTTTCATACAATAGCTCCTTTTTCCCAACCTTTTTACTTGATGGACCCTTGGGTTAAACCAGAGATAAACCATTTATTAAACAGCAAGAATACGATCACCAATGGTACAGTTGCCCAAAAAGTTCCTGATAAAACCATTCCATAATCAGTGAAACGGACATCATTCAAAGAGCGAATCGCAACTTGCAGGGTTTGAATGGAATTGTCCGTCAAAACCGTGACAGGCCATAAAAAATCATTCCACATAAACATAAAAGTGATAATCCCCAAAGTGGAAAATGCGGGCAAAATTGTAGGTACAACAATATTCCAGTAAATTCGGAAGTGAGAGCATCCATCAATTTTAGCGGAATCAAATACATCATCCGGAATAGCGTCTGAAATATATTGCCTCATCCAAAAAACCCCAAATGCATTCACAAGTCCCGGAACGATCAGTGCCTTTAAATCATTCAGCCATCCCAACTCTGTAATGATCATATAAGAGGGAATTAAGCCCAGTTGGGTTGGGACCATCATCGTCACTAAAAGAAGACCAAACCATATGTTTTTCCCCGGAAAGTTCAATTTAGCAAACGCGAAGCCAGCGAGGGAACAAAGGAAAAGGACTCCGATCGTTGTCACCGAGGCAGTGATAAAGGTATTTGCCAATGCGCTGAAAAAATCGACTTGCTCCATCACTTTCATAAAGTTCCGGACCATCTCGCTTCCGGGCAGTAAAGCCGGTGGAGTTTCATTTACTTTATCAGCGGTATTGGTTCCAATCACAAACATCCAATAAAAAGGAAATAAAGAGATCAGGGCTCCAATCCATAACGATACATATATCATGAATCGTGACAAGGAGAACCCCTTTTTATGGGTAGGTACTGTTTGCTGCATGTAATCTCCTCCCTAATTCACTCTGCCGATGTTCTTCGAGAAAATCAGATTTAGTATGGAAAAGATCGCAATAATGATAAATAGCAATACCGCAGTTGCCGAAGCCGTTCCGTAGGCACTATTGACAAACGCCTCTTTCCACAGATAAAGAACAACGGTCATCGCTTCCTCGCGTACTCCCGATATCCGATGATAAAAAATAAGCGGTTCTACAAATAGCTGCCATGCTCCGATCGTAGATAAGAAAGTGACAAATACAATCACCGGCTTCAGAAGTGGTAAGGTGATATGCCATAATTGTTGTATCGGTCTAGCTCCATCGATCGTTGCAGCTTCATATAAATCCGGAGGGATCCGCTGCAACCCGGCCAGGAAAATGATGGTGTTGTAGCCTACCCAGCGCCAAAAAACCATGGTTGAAATAGCGACTTTAACTCCCCACTCCGTGGTTTTCCAGCTGACTGGTTCCAAGCCTATATATGAGAGCACGACATTCATGATTCCGGAGGATTGCTCACTAAATATCACACTAAATACAATGGCAACGGCTGCTACCGAAGTTACATAAGGCATAAAGATAGCCATCCGAAAAAAACCTTTCAACTTCAGCCAAGCAGCATTTAGCAAAATAGCGAGTGGAATCGCGACAATGATCTGCGGGAGAGTTCCCAAAATACCAAACAGGATCGTATTATAAATCGATTTCCAAAACAACGGATCTTCCAAAACAAACCGTAAATTGGAAAGTCCTGCATATTTAAATGTACCAAGCCCATTCCATTTCTGGAAAGCCAGATAAAAACTAAATAGCATCGGAAATAGACCGAAGATGGCAAACAAAATAAAAAATGGCGAAATATAGAGATAACCGGAAAATATCTCTTTTTTTCGTTCTGTCCACCATTTTCTTTTTAAGCCCGGGGATAAGCCTTGTTCAGCACCTTCTCTATACACTTGGATCCTCCTCACTTTTTGCTTTGGACAGCCAGTTAGCTAGAGGATATGGCTCATTAAGCCATATCCTCTCTAAAAATCCAGCTATTGGCGTGCCAATTGTGTTTTGATACGATCAATCGCTGCTTTCCACTCGGATTCAGGATCCGCCTTTTTCTTTTGCACATTTTGTAAAGCTCTGATAATTTCTCCTTGAACCAGTTGAAAATTCTTACCTGTATAAACCACTTTGACTTTTTTCGCTGCCTCTGCAAAGACAGGAGTGATATGATCATTGTAGAAGTATTCATCCTTATAGTCATTAAACTCGGGATTACTGTATAACTCAGGAGCTGATGGGAATAACCCGGCATCTTTAAATGATTTTAATTGGTTCTCCGGTGAGACAAGCCATTTGGCAAATTCATATGCCTCCTTGGCATGTTTGCTTTCTTTAGGGATGGCGATATAAGAACCACCCCAGTTTCCGGCACCTTCCGGCATTGGAGCAATCGCCCATTTATCTTTTGCATTTGGTGCATTTCCTTTAATATTGGCATTCATCCAAGATGGGGCAAGGAGTGTAGCATAGCCGCCTGTTTTCATCGATCCATTCCACTCCGGAGTCCAAAGATTAAGATCACCGACAACGCCTTCCTTAATCAATTGTACGGTATAGTCATAAGCTTTTTTTGCATAAGGAGATTTTTCAATAATAAGCTGATCCTGGCGGTCAAAATAAGCTTCAGGTGCTTGGTCTCTTCGGGCATTATAAATGAGTTCCACGTTATCAGTCATTGGTTTGCCTGTTTTTTCTTTTACTTGCTTGGCAGCAGCTGTGTAATCATCCCATGTTTTAATTTTTTCAGCCACTTCTTTAGGATCAACCGGCAACCCTGCTTTTTCAAAAATGTCTGTCCGATAGTACATGACAGTGGGTCCAATATCGGTAGGAAGTCCAAACAAAAATTTACGATCGGCACTTTCTCCGATGCTCCATTTCCACTCCAGATATTTGCTTTTTAGATCTCCTGCTCCAAAATCATATAAGTTATAAAAACGATCTTGTGCATCGCGATATTTTTCAATAAATCCTACTTCGATCATTGCTAAATCCGGTGCACCAGAACCAGCAGAAATGGCTGTAAACAATTTATTGTGATGATCATTAAACTCACCATTTTGCATCTTGATTTTAATATTTGGATGTTGCTTCTCATATTCTGGGATTAATTTTTCATAACCTGTTGTACCAAAAGTCCAAAACGTAAGTTCAATCTTGCCGTCGCTTGAACCAGAATCAGCATTAGACGGAGCTTTACTATTGCTACATGCAATCATTGTAACCGGTAAAATCAAAATGAAGAATAAGACCAGCCACCGCTTTTTTTTCATCGGAATCCTCCTCTTATTCATTTACTCGATGGGTAAACCATTTTGCCGGATCACTTGTCGGAACCAATAAGCGCTTTGTTTCGGCAGACGTTGTTGTGTTTGGTAATCGACATAAACAATTCCAAATCGTTTTTGATATCCAAAAGCCCATTCAAAATTATCCAGGAAAGACCAAACATAATATCCTTTTAAGTTAACCCCATCCTCAATCGCCTTTAAACACATCTCCAGATGATCACGAATATATGAAATCCGCTTAAAATCACGCACTTCCCCATCCACTACCACATCATCATAAGCTGCACCATTTTCCGTGATATAGATTGGAATATCACCATAATCTTTTTGAATGCGCATTAATACGTCATACAGAGCTTGCGGATCAATCTCCCAGTTCATTGCTGTTACAGGTCTGCCCGTACTTATGGGTTCAACTTCCAGAAATGAAAACTCTCCTTGATGTCCGGATTGAAGTGTAGCAGGAGTATAGTAATTAATGCCCAGAAAATCTATCGATGAAGAAATTTGTTGCAGATCTTGAGGCTGTATATAGCTATAGTCGATCAACAGAGCTTGCTCATAGTGATCCCACAGGTCCTGTGGATACTCCCCTTTAAAAATCGGGTCTAAAAACCAGCGATTAAAAAATCCATCCCAGCGATTGGCGGCAATCTGACACGCATCGTTTTCTACAGCAGGATAAGCCGGAGATAAATTGAGAGTAATTCCAATTTCCCGATCTTTCATATTCAGTTAGCGAAATAATGTAACCGCTTTCCCATGAGATAACAATAAATGATGGGTTGCTTTGATAAATGAGCGCAAGTCTGTATACCCCGGAGCATGCTTCCCGCTTCCGTAGCCGAGATAAGAAACAACCCAAGGCTCATTATGTGTAATCCATTTTGAGACCATATCTCCCAGTTCCCGAAACATCAGACGGACATACTCCAAAAAATAATCCACCATGTCCCGATTGGTCCATCCACCTTTATCCTGCAGTGCCTGTGGTAAATCCCAATGGTAAAGAGTGGCGACAGGAAAGATTTCATTTTCCAGCAATTGTTCAACCAATCTTTTATAAAAATCGACCCCTTTTTGATTGACTCTGCCCACCCCCTCTGGAAAAATACGCGGCCAGCTGATCGAAAACCGATAGGAAGGAATTTGAAGTTGCTTCATCAACGCAATATCTTCTCGGTATAGTTCATAGTGATTGCAGGCGATATCGCATCGATCTCCATTTAATACTTTTCCTGGAATCTTGCAAAACCGATCCCAGATCGACTCTCCTTTTCCGTCTGCATCAGCTGCTCCTTCAATCTGTACTGAAGAGGTGGCAGTTCCCCAGATAAAACCAGGCGGAAACTTTTTCATCAGGCAACTCTCCTGTATTTCTTTTCTTTACCTAAACCGGTTTCGCGATTTCATCATATTCCAATATTTCATTCTTGTCAATCATCATTCAAGTCTTCTTTTTTCATTTAATTTGCAAATCTCCCTTCACTTCTTATGAATGAAAATGGCCGTGCATGCAACATATTTAAACCAAAAACTGTTTATGGTGATCATTGATTCTTCGATAAAGAAAAAATATTCTATGAATATTGACAACTATCCACCGATATCATATGATACGGACGAAACCGGTTTAGATAATAAATCTATTTGTAATTGCCTGTCTGTTTTGCGAGTGGTCGATTCCTTGCAGGCAAAGTAGAAAATGATAGGAGGAGAAAAATGAGTAAAAAGATTTGGCCTGTCTTGATTGTGTTGAATTTAGTGTTTGCTTTATTCGTTCCTGCTTCAGCTTCTGGTTTTTCAGGAGAAGTCCCATTAGGTGCGGGTAGCTATTCCACCGTCAAACCTCCGGGTGCAAGTGATGTTCAGTCGACCATCTATAAAACAGCCAATGTAACTAAAAAAATGCCTACAAATGATTGGTGGAGCAGCCTCGCTTGGGATCAATACTCAGAACGTCAATATCCGCACCCATTGGCAGTGCAGAATCAAAGCAACGGATTTCGGGTTTACTATCCCGGTCCGACGATCACAGGAAATAGTACATGTGTATGCGGTAGTATGCCTCAAGAGCCTGCGCTGGATGACTTTTTAATTTCACATAGTGCAGTATCCACTTTCCCTGATGCCAAAGTAGATAGCTTTAATGACTGGTTCGTCACATCACACTTTGAAAGCGGTTCCAATTCTATGAAAATCACCTATGGACATGGTTCTCCTTATGTTTACGCCATATTTTCAGGCGGAAATCCGGTGCTAAAATTCCCTGGAACCCCTACGATCTGGTATGGGAACTCTAACAGTCCCGTCCTGGGTATCACGATTGGCAATCGCCATTATGGCCTGTTTGGTCCATCCGGCTCAACATGGACCGGGATCGGAACAAACACGCTCACCAATCAACTGAACGGCAAAAACTACTTTGCAATTGCTGTCCTTCCTGACAATACAAGCGCTACTTTAACCAAATTCAAACAGTATGCCTATTCCCATGTAACCGATACTCGTGTCAGCTGGTCATATGATCCGTCCACCAGTTCTGTCCATACAACCTATACCTATACCACTGTGGCCAGAGAAGGTACTCAAACAGGAACCATCTTTGCGATGTATCCTCATCAATGGAAGAACACTTCCAAATCCTTGTTATCATATACCTATCATTCTGTGCGGGGTGTCATGAAAACAGCAGAAGGAAGCAGTTTCACAACAACGATGAAGTTTACCGGTGTTCTCCCTTCCCTCCCGGACCTCGGAAGCTATAATAAAACAACGTTAGCGAATTATATTAATGAAGCAGAGTTTGAAAACTACACAGGACCCCAAGATACCTATTGGCTTGGCAAACGTTTGGGAAAAGTAGCCACATTGGCTCCCATCGCTGATCAAGTCGGAGATACTACAGCGGCGAACAAGTTTCGTGCGGAGTTGAAAACCCGTCTGCAAGATTTTTTAAAGGCAAGTGATGCTAGCGGAAATGTAAAGTCTGACCACTTATTCTACTACAATAGCAACTGGGGAACTTTACTTGGTTACCCGGACAGTTATGGCAGTGTAGTAGAGATGAATGATCACCATTTCCATTATGGCTATTTCATCAAGGCCGCTGCAGAAGTGGCAAGAATGGACAGGACTTGGGCAAATAACTCAAACTGGGGATCCATGATCAATCTGCTGATCCGCGATATTGCCAACTGGGACCGTAACGATTCCATGTTCCCGTTCTTGCGCAACTTCGACATTTACGCTGGTCATTCTTGGGCATCCGGACATGCCAGATTTGGGGACGGCAATAATAACGAATCCTCTTCTGAAGCGATGAATGCCTGGACTGGTTTGATCTTGTGGGGAGAAGCCACAGGGAACAATACCATCCGCGACTTAGGAATTTATTTATATACAACGGAAATGAACGCGATCAATGAATATTGGTTTGATGTTCATGATCAGAATCATCATCCTGACTTCACCCGTTCTACTGCTAGTATGATCTGGGGCGGGAAAGTGGAAGGAGCAGGTACATGGTGGACGGCTAATCCGGAAGAAGTCCACGGTATTAACTGGCTGCCATTCCAGGGAGGTTCTTTGTACCTCACACAATATCCTGACTACACCAAAAAGAATTACGAAACACTTGTGCGTGAAAATGGCGGAACCAACTGGGACGTATGGAAAGATCTCATTTGGATGTATCGGGCTATCGAAAATCCGACCGATGCCATTAATCAAATGAATGCCGCAATCGACACCACCACACCTGAGGCAGGTAATTCCAAGGCAAATACGTATCATTGGATTCATAATCTAAACGCGCTAGGCACACAAGATATAACGGTCACTGCCAACGATCCGCTTTATGCAGTGTTTAAAAAAGGAAGCACGAAGACATATGTCGTTTACAATATGTCCAATACAAGCAAAACAGTCACCTTCTCGGATGGTACGACAGTTACTGCTGCTGCCAACAGTTTTGGCTTCAAAGCGAGCAGCGGAGGCAATGCATATGCTATTCCGGGAAAGATCGAAGCGGAAAACTATCAGACGATGAGTGGAGTTCAAACGGAAACCACTACGGACACTGGAGGAGGTCAAAATGTCGGTTGGATCGATCCAGGGGACTGGATGGACTACAAAGTCAACGTGCAGACAACTGGCGGTTATAAAATAGAATATCGCGTTGCCAGCACAGGAACATCAGGACAAATACAATTGAAATCCGGGTCGAATGTATTAGCGACCACGAATGTTCCAAATACAGGCGGATGGCAAAATTGGACTACAGTCCAAGCGACAGTCCAATTAAATGCCGGAGTACAGACATTGCGATTACATGCCGGTGGCGGGGGCTTTAATATCAATTGGATCAACTTTACTCCTGACAACCAAAACATCGATCCAAACTATTCACAGACTGTAACCAAAATAAACAGTACAGAAGTGAAATGTGCGTTTACTCCCACCACTCCTTCTACCTTCGTTGATATTCATTACAAAGTGAATAATGGCGAATTACAAAATTTTCGTATGACAAATAACAATGGAACCTGGGAAAAAGTGGTCGGAGGTTTAAATGCCGGCGATGTTATTGACTATTTCTACACCTATGATAAATCGGGAGCAGGATATGATACACAGTGGTATCGTTACACACACTAGATAATACTCTATTCTAATATTTATAAGTGCCAAGTCTGATTTTTCAAAGTTAAAAAAATCGGAAGTCACTGAATTTACCCGGTGACTTCCGATTCGACTTGCAACGTCCTGCTCTCCCGGTGCCCTGGGTACCATCGGCGTACTCACAGAGCACAAGCTGGATGGGCTCTTTCGATTCGACCATCAATTCCACCCTTAATTAACTTTCAATATCATTAAACCCGGATCTCAATGGAAGTATCCATTCGTTCCTCACAATGATAAAATATAGAAAAGCACATTTTAAAAACCGCCCTTTTGAGGCGATTTTTTATCCAGTTTACAAGCATATCTGTTATGAAGACTACATAAGTTTCTTCAACACTTCTCCATCTCATCCCAAACCGGGAGGTTTCATAGATGTCCGCAAAAATCGTCTCCAGACGCCTTCCGGAGAACATCAACCGAATTGTCAGCCGGTTCCCGGAAGAAGTCCAAGAGTTTTTCCTTGAAATGATCAGTGCCGACCGATCCATCCAGACCATATCCAATTACGCTTATGACTTTGCTCTTTTCTTTGAGTTCTTAGCCGGAAAAAACAAAAGTATTGATCAGGTCGATCCGATGACCATCAAGAGATTTTTCCGGCAGATTGAAAACGGTTATGAACGCACCGTGCATGTAAAATTGAAAAAAAGAGATCCCAAAACCGGTGAAATCAAGGAAGAATGGATCGAAAGAAAACATTACCGCGAAAACTCGCACAGCGGAAAGCAGCGAAAAAGAGCGTCCCTTCGCTCCCTTTTTCGTTATTTGGTGAAAACACATGTACTGGAACGAGATCCAATGGAAGAATATGAGGATGCTTCGTTGAAAACGAGAACCAGACAAAAAGTTCCCGTCTTTCTCACCCGGGAGGAAGCCATTCGGCTCATACGGGCCGTTCACTCATACCACGAAAAGCAACAGAGAAACGCTAAAAAGCAAAGTTGGACTGCAGCCAGAGATTTAGCCATACTGTTCATGTTTTTAAATACCGGGCTGCGGGTGTCTGAACTGGTCAACTTAAATCTCAACAGTATTCAACCTGATGGCAATCTGTTTCGCGTGGTTATTATCGGGAAGGGCGGAAAAGAGCGGATGTTAAAATTGAACGGAAAAGCCGTGGACGCCCTTCTCGATTATCTCAACCAGCGCCCTCAGGAAAACATTCCTGAAGAACATAAAAACGCCTTATTTTTAAACAAAAACGGGGGACGAATCAGCAGAAAAGGAGTATCTGAAATCATTCGCAAATATGTCCGGGAAGCCAATCTTCCGCCAAAAGCAGCTAACATTTCCCCGCATAAATTGCGCCATACATTGGCTACACTGCTTTTATCCAACGGGGAAAATCTCCGCGTCGTCCAGGAAATTTTGGGTCATTCCAGCATTCAAACCACACAAATTTACACCCATGTCATCAATTCAGAAAAGGACAAGGCCCTCGATCGTCTCGCAAATATATTATAAGATAAGAACTCATGTTTGTTCTTTCTCCTTCCTTCATGTATACTATTAATGAGAATACCTCGGGTTGCGGGAGTATTTTGTAAAAAAGGGGAATGAGAAACATGAGCAAATTATCACCTCGTCAGCAATCCATACTCGAATACATACAAAAAGAAGTGGAAGAAAAAGGGTATCCTCCATCGGTACGTGAAATTGGAGAGGCGGTCGGCCTGGCTTCCAGTTCAACCGTTCATGGACACTTAGCCCGTTTGGAGAAAAAAGGATATATTCGTCGAGACCCGACTAAACCCCGCGCAATTGAAATCCTGAAGCGCGGTGACCTCCCTCCCAAAAACCGCGTCGAAACGGTCATGGTTCCTCTTGTCGGTAAAGTCACGGCCGGTGAACCCATTACGGCGGTTGAAAACATTGAGGATTATTATCCTCTGCCCCGTCGCCTGGTCGGAGATGAGCAAAAGGTATTTTTGCTCTCGGTTCAAGGAGACAGCATGATCAATGCAGGCATCCTGGATGGCGATTATGTAGTCGTACGCCAACAGCCCACCGCGAATAACGGCGACATCGTTGTTGCCATGACCCCTGATGGAGAAGCCACTGTTAAACGTTTTTATAAGGAAGCGGACCATATTCGCCTTCAGCCGGAAAATGACCGCTTGCAACCCATTCTGTTGCCGAACGTTAGTATATTGGGCAAAGTGATCAGCTTGATTCGGGAAGTGGTTTAAACAATCAAATGCTCCCCGCCCTTACTGCGGGGAGCATTTCAGCCTGGTTCGGTTCTCTATACAGATCTGGAGAGATCCTTATGTACATCGCGCATTAAATATTTTTAATTTCCAAAAAAATATGTTTGTGTCATTCCGGCTGATGCTGGCTGTCACTTGAATCACACTGGTTATATATGCACTGGTAAAAGCTGATTCGGCACGTAAATCTCAGCTCATTCAGGCATTCAACATCCCTTAAGCCCTCCATTCGACCGTTTTGCGAAGCCGTTTTTTCAGTTCGATATACCAATGAAATGTTGCTTACCTTTTGCATCCATTTACCGATGACGGATTCTGGACGCAATGAATCCCAGATGCATTATTTTACATGAAAGGATTAAACCGTATAGACTGCCTCCTTTCGATTCAAACTACTGAATAGGATGCCAAAAGGAGGAGAGTATCTCTATGACTCGAATTGCCGTTGAAGAAAGTCTTACCCCTGTTCAGGAGTATTTATCCCGTCAGGGGTACCAGGTTGAAACTGTAGATGCTTCAACCTTGAATAACCAAGCACAAGCCAACTACTCAGCGATTGTCATTTCCGGTGCTGACCAAAATATCATGGGGATTCAAAACGTAGTTCAAAATTGTCCTGTCATCAACGCCCATGGACTTACACCTGAAGAAGTCCACCAGCGTTTGCAGCAACTTCCCAGGTAATTTGTGCAGTCCGCTATGGCGGCCAATATACCACTTAGCCCATGCAAACAAATCTCTTTTTACAGAATCTGATTATAACAAAAAGAGACCGCGTCCTGATCAGGATCCAGCAGTCTCTTTTTGTTGCCTCTTTTTATCCTTGCTTCACAAACCGTTCAATCCGGTCAAAAGCCTTTTCCAACTGTTCCATCGAGGTTGCATAGGAAATGCGGATGTGGTTGTTGGAGCCGAAACCGGAACCCGGCACGACGGCTACCAGCTCTTTCTCGAGCAAGGCCGCTGCCCATTCGTCCGGAGTGCTGTATTTCCCATTGGAATTGTTTAATGCTTCACGAATATTGATAAATGCGTAAAACGCACCCGGCGGAGTCTGGCATGCAAACCCGGGGATCGAGTTAATACGCTGAATGACGTAGTCTCTCCGTTTCTTAAATGCTTCTTTCATTTTCTCCACGGGTTCATGTGTCCCTGTCAGCGCGGCAATCGCTGCGTACTGAGCGATCGACGTCGGGTTGGACGTGCTGTGGCTCGACAAGTCCGTCATCGCCTTGATGATCTCCGCAGGGCCGGCCGCAAAGCCGATCCGCCAGCCGGTCATCGAGTATGTTTTGGAAACACCGTTTATAATCACCGTTCTGTCATAAAACTCGGGACCCAAGCTCGCAATGCTGACATGTTGCACATCATCGTAAATCAGGTGTTCGTAAATTTCGTCAGACACGATGAGGATGTCGTGTTGGACGCACACTTTTCCGAGGGCCTGGAGTTCCTCTTTCGTGTATAACATTCCGGTCGGATTGGAAGGGCTGTTGATTAAGACGGCCCTGGTGCGTTCTGTAATCGCCTTTTCCAGTTGGGAAGGAGTGATTTTAAACTGACGATCCTCCTCCCCTTCAATCACCACCGGAACGCCTCCCGCCAATTTTACTTGCTCAATGTAGCTCACCCAGTAAGGAGCCGGGATGATCACTTCGTCCCCCTCATCGAGAATCACCTGAAACAGGTTGTATAAAGCGTGCTTGGCTCCCACGGTAACAATAATCTGGTTGGGTTGGTAAGACAATCGATTGTCACGTTCCAACTTTCGGATAATGGCCTGCTTTAATTCCGGGATTCCTCCGGATGCCGTATATTTTGTATGGCCGGCATCCATCGCTTCCTTTGCTGCTTTCAAGATATGGTCCGGCGTATTAAAGTCCGGTTCACCGGCTCCCAAACCGATCACATCGTATCCTTCTTGTTTTAACGCTTTTGCCTTTGCAGTTATCGCAAGTGTCGGGGATGGAGATAATTGTTGCACACGTTTGGATAACCTCAACATTTGGTCCTCCCTTACAGGACAAGGATAAATTTGTTCCCCCTCATCTTAACACTGTCAAAAGGATTCTACCAGGGCTTTTGTTTCCCGTGCGATCATCAACTCTTCATTGGTTGGGATAACCAATACTTCGACTTTCGAATCTTCTCTGCTGATCCTGCGCTCTTCTTTGCTGCGTTCGGCATTCTTTTCCTTATCCAATTCGATGCCAAAGAATGTGAGTCCTTCACAAACCCTTTGCCGGATCAGAGACGCATTCTCTCCCACACCCGCCGTAAATACAAGCACATCGATTCCGTTCATGGCTGCGATATAGGCGCCGATCATTTTTTTCAGCCGATATACATACATGTCAATCGCCAGCTTTGCTGCCGTGTCGCCATTAAACATCGCTTCGGTCACTTCCCGCATATCTCCGGAAAGACCGGAAACACCCAATAGACCACTGTGCTTATTCATCATGGATTTGACTTCAGCCAGTGTCAATTCTTCCTTTGCGATCACATAGGGAACAATCGCCGGATCAATATCCCCGCAGCGGGTTCCCATCATCAAACCTTCCAGCGGAGTCATACCCATGCTCGTATCCACGGATTTTCCGTTCTGAATGGCTGTAATGCTGGCCCCGTTTCCTATATGGCAGGATACGATCTTGAGCTCTTCCAACGGTCTTTGCAAAAAGTCCGCCGCACGAAGCGACACGTATTTATGAGATGTTCCGTGAAATCCGTAACGCCGGATTTTATGCTTGTAATAGAGAACCCTGGGGAGCGGATACATGTACGCGTATTCCGGCATCGTTTGATGAAACGCCGTATCAAACACCGCTACGTGAACAGCATGGGGAAGTTGATTCTGGGCCGCATCAATGCCAAGCAAATTCGGGGGGTTATGTAGGGGTGCCAAGTCAATCGTTTTACGGATTGCCTGGCGTACCTCGCTGGTGATGATGACCGAACCGGAAAAGTACTCGCCGCCGTGCACCACACGATGGCCCACTGCTTTTACTTCTTCAGCACTCTGAATCACGCCGTCTTCCTTGCTCATCAACAACGCGAGCACGCGATTTAAACCGGCCCGGTGGTCCAAAATTTCACCAGTCACCACTTTTTCATCTTTGTCCGGTACCTGGTGCTTAATGATGGCACTGTCCGATCCGATTTTTTCAACCAGACCGGAAGCCAGCACCGATTCGTCTTCCATATCAAACAGTTGATATTTAATGGATGAACTCCCGCAATTGATCACCAATATTTTCATGAACGCCCCTCCTCCTGGTCAATCCGGTCGCCGTCTTCATCATAACGGAAAAAGCCTTCACCGGTTTTTACACCCAAATGACCGGCCCGCACCATCTTCTTCAGCAGCGGAGCCGGCCGGTATTTGCTGTCGCCGAATTCGCGAAAGAGACGTTCCATCGCGGCGAGCACTGAATCAAGGCCAAAACGGTCGGCCATCTCAAGCGGTCCGGCCTTGAACTGATAACCTATTTTCATCGCCCGGTCAATGTCTTCCGCGCTTGCGACTCCTTCCATCAAGGTATAAAGGGCTTCGTTGATCAACAAGACGATGAGGCGGGTCGTAACAAAGCCGGGAGATTCATAAACTTCAATCCCCTCCAGTTCCAATTGGGGAAGGAGATTGACCACCGCATCAACCGTTTGCTGGGAGGTTTTCAGTCCCCGAACCACTTCCACCAACGGGATTTTGGGAACGGGATGCACAAAGTGAAGCCCGATCACTTTATCCGGCCGACGGGTGGCTGCGGCAATCTCCGTTAAGCTGAGGGTAGACGTATTGCTGGCTAAAATCACGTCCGGACGGCAAAGTTGATCACAGGTGTCAAAAACCTCTTTTTTTGTCTCCAAATCCTCATAGACCGATTCGATGACGAAGTCGGCCTGGCGAAGGATTTCCCGATCAATGGTCACTTCAAGACGAGACAAGGTAGATTTCTTTTCAGCGGGCGTAATTCCCCACTTCGACAATTTTTTATCCAAGCTCACCTCAATATGATGATACGCTTGCTGGGCGAGTTCATTTGATTTTTCAAGCAAGGTGGTTTGAAACCCTTTGGAAGCCGTCAGCTCGGCAATTCCTTGTCCCATGGTTCCCCCACCTATGACTACGATATGTTGGATGTCTGCCACAGTAGGTACTCCTTTCGCTCAATTGACCTTGTTTATTTTAACAGGTTCTTGAGCGTAAAGCTTGAACATTTTCCGAAACTCATCTCCGGACAGTACCTCTTCGGTTAACAAAACGCGCAGGCAATCCGTAAATAGCGAACGGAATCTGCTTAAGTGATCAAACGTCTCTTCAAAGCACTGACTCAGAATTTTCGATGCTTCTTCTTGCATCTTTTCCTTGCTCATCCATTCGGGATGAATAATACCAAGCTCAGATAAACCAGCTGCAATAATGCTGCTGACATACTGATTGGCTTGTTCGTAATCATTGTGAGCTCCCGTGCTTTTGTTTCCGTAAATCAGTTGCTCCGCAGCAGCACCAGCCAGACAAACTTTAATCTGGTCTTCCAGATTTTTTCGGGTGTACAGATAGCGGTCCTGCCCCGGATGATGGCGAACATATCCCAGCGCCTGTCCTCGGGGGGATAAAGAGACTTGAGAAACCGATCCCGGACGAACCCATTCGGCAATGATCGCGTGACCCAGCTCATGTACGGCAACGCGCTCTTTTTCTTCCTGGGTGGTCTCCCGGTCAGTTTTCTCGCCCATCATCACTTTATCAATCGCCTGAGAAAAGTGCTTCTGCTGTATTTCCGTTTGGTTTTCCCGCATGGCATAAATGGCCGCTTCATTGGTTAAGCTTTCTAATTGAGCACCGGAAAAACCAAACGTTTCCCCGGCGATTTGATCCAGATCCACATCGTCACCCAGAGGTTTATTGCGAGTATGAAGCGACAAAATCTGCTTTCTCGCCTTTTTGTCAGGAAGATCCACCGTGATGTGCCGGTCAAACCGTCCGGGACGGAGCAAAGCAGAATCCAACATATCTTTGCGGTTCGTAGCAGCCATCACCAGAATGCGCACATCCTGATCCGCCTGAATACCATCCATTTCCGTCAAAAGCTGATTCAGCGTCTGATCATATTCCCGATGCTGAGATCCTTCTCTCTTTCCGCCGATGACATCAATCTCATCAATAAAAATAATGGCGCTCGTTTTGCCTTTTTTCCTGGCGAGCGTTCGCGCGTCCCGGAACAAATCCCGAATGCGCCCGGCTCCGACACCCACATACATTTCAACAAACTCAGAACCTGATGCGCTGACGAATACCGAATTGGTGTAGTGAGCCGCAGCTTTGGCCATTAATGTTTTGCCTGTTCCGGGAGGACCGGTGAGCAGAATCCCTTTGATCGGACGAATGCCGTAAGATGCGATTTGATCCCGGTGAATCAGAAAATCGAGCGCCTCGATTAATTCCCGTTTGGCCCGCTCCTGTCCGCCGATTTCATCAAACCGCACCGATGGAATGGACTCTTTTTGCCCTCTTTTTGCATGCTTTCCTCCCAGTCCCCGCTGACCGGCCCGTGTCGGAGAAAAGAAGAAAATCGCAGCGATTACTCCTGCAAAAAGCAGAAACGGCAAAGGATTGATACCCAGAAAAGAAAGAAAAATGACAACTGCAATCCCAGCTCCAATTGCGATGGAGACAGCTTTATCCATTATTTTTCACCTCGCCATCCGTTTTATGCAACGGGAGCACCTGGTACATATAGCGGTCTTTTTGGCGCAGCTCGATATATACAAACCGGTCATCCATTTTTGTACGATATTGAATGTTTCTCGCTTTGGCCACTTGAGCGACGGATTGAGGAATTTGGCTGTATCGTTGGATGTCGATCCCTTCCCGAACTCCAAATGCCATCTCATTCCAGGCTGCTTCCAATTCTTCGCCCGGATGATCCAGAAGCTCCAGCTCAAGTTGGCGTTTGCCGACAATGGGCGCGATCTCTTCCAATAATTCACCGTAATGCGAAGCAAGCGAGAACTCCCGGTCCGTCGCAAGCACCAGTTTGACTCGGTCGTGTTGAATCGTGAGTTGCTTTATTTGAACGTGCGGAGTAGACCGTACGGCATGCTCCAATGGTTTCTGCACAAACCAATATTGATAACCCAACAAGCCCCCAAACAGGATACCCAGCGTGACAAACAGGCTAATAACTGCGGTTTTTGCTTGAAGATTCACTGATGTCACGCCTCCTCTCCAACATGCATAGTAAAAAATACATAAAAAGTATATCATAATCTATATACGAATTGATGTAAGGAATGACTGGAAATAAAAAATGGCAGTTGCCAACTGCCATCATCTCAAAAATCAGGAAAATTTATAAATGATTTCTTGTGCCGGCGACCGTGGAGATGCTCGGATCACAACACGAAGGAGAAGCAATTTCTTTGACTCGGGGTAAAAGACGACTTGATAGACAACCTTTGTTTTTTCTGCAAAGTCCTGCATGATCCGCGCCTTCGGATTTGTTGTATTCAACCGTTTTTTCATCTGATTGGCCAATGTTTTCGGATCGATCTTGATTTCAACCCGAGCCGCTTTCTTTCCCAGAAAAGTAATCGGCGGCAACATGCGTTGAAAAATCCCTGAATCATGCATCAACATCAAATGATCTCTGGGTGAGACAAGCCCCGCCTGCCCCGAAGTCATCTTCTCCGTTCGACCGGAATAATGCAGGGAGACCTCCTGCCCTTTTTTCTCCATAACCAGTTTTTTTCGCTGATCTTTGAGTGACCAGTCGGACGACAATTGGAGCCCGGTGAATTCTTTCATCCTTTTATCATTTCGGACCTTTAAAGTAAATGGAAATTGCCTTTCATTCATTTTATGGGCAACGACTTCCTTCCATTGATCAACCCGGATCTCCTTTGTTCCGCCGGCCGCTTGCTCACGGGTTACTTGTACGGAACACGAAACCAAAAGAAAAAAACAGATCAGTCCGGTGAGAAAGCGCATGAGTTTCGCCTCCTTTGTCTAAATCTTACGAAAAGGGGGCCGATTTTATCACTACCCAAAGAAAAAAGCCCATAAGATTGGGCTTAGGTGTAAAATGTGTAAGTCATATTGACCTGTGATTCGGTGATAATAAAGGTACGACAAGGGAGGTGAATCGGTTGCCGCCTTTAAGTTCTCCCAGTTGGATTTATGAGCTGTTGCAGGCACACCTGACACAGGAAGAACTCAAACGAGTCGAGTCATTTATTCACGCCGAGTCGTGGGCATCCCCCTCCGCCCGTCAGCGTGACTGGTTTCTGAAGGAGGAAGATATTCCCCTTCGCTTTCATTTAGAGATAGATATGAAAGTTTAGCTTGATATTAGTATAACTTTGAATCTCCTGCCTATACCTTCCGCCATCATTTACCACCTGCCGTTTTCCGGCAGGTTTTGTTTATTTTGCTATGGCTTGAAAAGCCTGTACAGCTTCGTATCGAATTTTCTCTTCATCTAAGGTCAGGCATTCCCGGTTTCTCATAATTGCTTTTCCATCGATATAAACATCCTGGATGTCGCTGCGGGAAGCTGAATAAACGATATGAGACCGCACGTCATGGAGAGGCTGCATATGCGGTCCGGTCAGATCCAGCGTAATGAAGTCCGCTTTTTTGCCCGTCTCCAGTGTTCCGATTTGATCATTCAAAAATAAGGCCTCGGCTCCGTAGATTGTACCCATGCGGAGAGCTGTGTCCGCCGGAACTGCTTCCGGGTCTTCATTGGCTCCTTTGTGAATGAGCGCCGCCAGGTGAATCTCTTCCAACAGATCCAAATTGTTATTGCTGGCCGCTCCGTCAGTCGCAAGCCCGGGCCGGATTCCTTTCTTCAGCATTTTGGGAATCGGTGCGATCCCGCTGCCCAGTTTTAAATTGCTGCCTGGATTATGGGCCACCTTTACATCATATTCTGCTAAAATATCGATTTCTTCATCCGTCAGGTGAACCGCGTGAGCTACCAGCGACGGCAAATCGAAAAAGCCGAGCCTGCGTAGATGCTCAACCGGACGCACCCCGTAATCATTCACGTTTTGCTCTACTTCCGCCGCCGTTTCCGACATGTGCGTATGAACCGGGAGACCCATCTCAGCCGCTTTTTCCACAAATCGGCGGATATAGTCCGGCGGGCAAGTATACGGAGCATGTGGAGCCAGCATCGTTGTGATGCGGCCATCCGCCTGACCGTTCCATTCGGCGGCAAACCGCACGGCTTCCTGAAACTTGTTCTCGCGCAATTCATCACTGCCGATCCCGATCACTCCCCGGCAGAGGCGGGCTCTCATTCCTGCTTGGGTTACGACTGCTCCCACGGTATCCATATGGTCATACATATCGAGAAAACAAGTCGTACCGGATTTGATCATTTCAAGAACAGACAAAGCCGTCCCAGCCTCGACTTGCACCCTGGTAAAACGAGCCTCGAGCGGCCACATTTCTTCTTCCAACCATTTTTTAAGCGGAAGATCATCCGCATATCCGCGCAAGAGCGACATCGCGGCATGGCAATGGGTGTTCACTAGTCCTGGGAGAATGGCTTTACCGCTGGCATCTATCACTTCATCATACGTGTCCAATTCAGCGGGTGTCGGGACAGGCCCCACATATGTAATGCGATCATCCTGGATTCCCAGTGCACCTTGAGGAATCACCTCTCCTCCTTCAGCCATGGGAAGTATTACGGCGTTGATCCAGATACGTTTCAACAGTCCTTCCTCCTTCATCCGTGCTTTGACTAACATAACGCAAAAGGCATTCGATGACAAGAGGACTACAGCCGGTGGCGATCCATAAACTGCAAAATCGGATCCAACCGGTATCCTGGCCCGCGGGTAACCGGTTCAAACAAATCGCCCCGCTGCTTTAATCGATCAAAAATGGTCTCAAGTGTCCATTGCTTGGGGGACAGTGACTCATTTACTTCTTCCCAGCCTACCGGAGTCGATACGGTAGCTTCCGGTGTAGCGCGGGGGGAATAGGGCGCAACCAGCGTTTTGTTTCGCCAGTGTTGCAGATAATCAAAATAAACTTTGTCCCCGCGGTGATGAACCTTTCGTTCAAGGGTAATCAAGGACGGATGCCGCTCAGCAAGATAACGGGCAATAAAATGATTGACTTTGCGCGTTTGTTCATATCGGTAGCGCGGCTCAATCGGCACATAGATCTGCAAACCGCTGGCTCCCGAGGTTTTAATCACTCCATCCAGGTTCATCTGGTGAAGAACCTGGCGCGTTAATAGGGCAACTTCCACTACACGGGAAAAATCGTCCACGCTGGGATCCAGATCCATCACCAATTCCGTCGGATAATCGGGATGGTTTGCCGTATGAAATGAAACATGGAACTCCAGACAGGCCAAATTGGCCAACCAGATCAACGTGGGCGTATTATTGAGCAGAATGTACTCGATCTCCCCTTCCCTTTCAGTCTGCACCCAATCGGGACGATGGTGAGGCGCATTTTTCTGATAAAAAGAGGGCTGACCTGCTCCATCGGGATAGCGAATCGTTGTTAACAAACGGTTTTTGCAATAGGGAAGAAGTAATGGAGCCAAACGGGTGCAGGCAAGAATAAAATCCCATTTCGTGATGCCCGCCTTTGGAAACAAAAGCTTGTGCGGATTGGAAATTTTTATTTCTGCATCTTCAATGCGAACCAGACGGTAAGAATCTCCCATCGTTCCTCCTTTAACCGGCCATTGCGCCCATTTTAAGCGGAACAAATGACCAGATAGGCACTGATCACATAAACTGATAAAAAATAAAGATCTGGAGGGTTCATCATGTCGAACGAACATCATCCGTTCACTTTTCCCCCAACCCAACCGGAGGGGTATCCGCCCTATATTCATGATCTCGATCACTACACAGACGATTTTGAAACAGACCCTTTGACAGACGCAGCACATTCATCTCAATTTTTCTATGGTTACCCATTCTTCCGTCCATTTCCCTTTTTTGGCGTCCCATTCTTCCGTCCCTTTTTCTTCTTTGGGTTCCCATTAAGACCATTCATCTGGTAAAGATAGGAGGATTGACTCTTGAACGTTTATGATCCCGCGAATCCTTATGGAACCAATGAACTTGAACATGAACTCAATGAGGCAGAAACGGAACAGCTTCCCGTATATCCACCCGCTCCTTATTATCCGCCTCCATATACTTATTATCCGCCGCCATATCCCTACTATCCTCCGTACCATCCTGTTCCGCTTCCAGTTCCTTTCTTTCCGCCAATCATTATACCTGTACCACGGTTCCCACGCCGCTTCCCGCGCCGACGCAGATGGTAAATCATTTACACGCAATAAAGCCGGACACGATCGCGATGTCCGGCTTTTTGGGTTGCATTTTGTATGTTTAATTTCTGGGCAAAATAGCATGGATGAACCATGATTAATGACCTGAATTTATTCAAATGGCATGAGGTGAACGATGAAACCGATCATACCTATGGAACCGTCAAGGAGTGACTCCATTCCACAAGGACAAGAGTGGGTGGCGCAAGTGAAATGGGACGGTGTGCGTGTTTTAACTTACTACGACGGCCGGGAGGTCCGGCTGTATAACAGAAAAATGCATGAACGCACCTTGCACTATCCGGAAATTATAGATATTCATTCTTATTGTGACGCCGATTCGGTCATCCTGGACGGTGAAATCATCGCGCTGGGTTCCGATGGAAAACCTTCTTTTCATGAAGTGATGCGCAGAGATGGAATTCGCCGCATGGAAAAGGTGGCGCAGGCTCAAAAGAGAGTACCGGTTACTTACATGATATTTGATGTTATTTATAAAAACGGGATCTGGTTAAATCAGCGTCCCCTGATCGAGAGAATCAAGATTCTGTCCGATCTCATTCAGCCAAATGATTATGTACAACTGGTTTCGTCCCATGATGACGGACAGGCCTTGTTTCATGCAGTCCGACAGCACGGGATGGAAGGGATCGTCATGAAGAAGACAAACTCTCCTTATCGGATCGGGAAAAAAGACGATGTCTGGCTGAAGATTAAAAACTACCGGGACCTGATTGCCGTCGTCGGCGGCTTTACATTGAGCGGGGGAATGGTGAATGCCGTTCTTTTGGGATTATACGATGAGCAAGGACGATTTTGGTATATTGGCCACGCGGGAACCGGAAAACTCACCCAACAGGATTGGCGGGAACTTACTGAAAGACTAAAATCAAATGTCTCCAAAGACCGGCCATTTGTAAACAAGCCGGACCGGTCTTTGAAGGCTTATTGGGTTAAACCGGCATTGACAGCCAAAATAAAATACGCAGAATGGACGGAAGGCCATTCGCTGCGTCAGCCGTCGATCCAGGCATTCGTCCATGTGCCGGCTCATGAATGTAAATTCAGCCCCGAAATGTTCAGCTAGCATGTTCATGGCAGGAATTATGCAATATCTTGAGACATGGTAGAAGGCCGATCACGATTTGAAAGCCTGGGAATGCGCTTCTTGGATCTTTCTCTTCCACGCTGGTTCAAAGCTGGAATCCCGGCAAATAAATCATTCTGTATTTTAAATCGGTTTCACCATCCAGACGGAAACCGAGCCGCTGATACAAATGTCGGGCGGGGTTCATTTTCAACACCGTCAATTTCACGGGTAACCGGCGCTGTTCTGCTCGGCTCAGAATTTGTTGTATCAGAGCTGTACCCACGCCCCTGTTTTGATAAGCCGGCAAAATTTCGATATGCCTCAGACAAATCTCCGAATCGCTCTCATCGACGGCAAATATCCCGGCATCCTGATTTCCAATAACCACAATCTGATCATGAAACGGCCTGAACTTCGTTTTCATGTCCTCTCTTTCAGCCTCATCATCCCAACCTCGCAACTGCTCCACATAGGGTCGCATGTTGGTTTTATTCAACTGGAAAACAAATTCAAAATCATCGGGCGTCGCTGTCCTTAAGGAATAATTCATGCCACTTCCGTCCTTGATTCAAACATGACTCCGTGTCAAACTTTAACATTCTATATTGACAGAATACTTGATTTTGAGGCTCAATGTCTAACGGATGACACCCGACTGAATCGGGCAGCAGAATCGTTTGGCAGTACCGCTGCTCAACCGGTGATAACGCTTCTTCCATCGCTTACTCCATTATCTGCGATCTCATTTTTCATTTGTTCCGACGGAGGGAATGTTCCTTTTCTGCCGCTCGATCTCCCGGGAGATCCGCGGCTTCGGATCCTGCCAGGTTGGCGGTTTGATGACTTTGCCGTCCGACTCCCGGTACCGTGGTTTGCCGTCTTCCCAGCATTTACTCATATTGGCTTCATGGACAATATCGAACAACTTCCCCGGCCGCACCCCCATTTCCACCAATGTGCCCAAGGCCAGATAAATGGTATCAATCATTGCGTCCGCCTGATCTTCCACCGTTTGAGCCTCTTTAAACTCCTGAAGCTCCTCCAACATCCAGTTGAATCTTTTTTGTACCCGATCTTGTGCCAGCAGCTCGGGAGTTTCCCGCCACGGAACGTCAAAACGGGAATGAAACTGTTTCACTTTTAACCATGCTTTATCCATCCACGGCCACCTCTTTTTTAGATCCGATGCTTTTCCTGAAGTGTAACAAGCCAACCTCCCCTCTTTTACAGGAAGGTTGGCTTGCGTTCTTACAGATCGCCGAAATCAAGCGTACTCGCTTTGGTATAGTTGGTTACTTTTTGCTCGAAGAAATCGGTCTTGGTCGAATTCAATTTGGAGAAACTTTCCACCCACCTCATCGGATGGCTGGTGATCTCCGGGTACAGGATTTCAAAACCAAGTCTGCTCAAACGCTCATTGGCCAAAAACTTGATATATTTCTCGATGATTTCGTTATTCAGGCCCTGAATGTTATTGTTGGTAATATATTGGCCCCAGCGCACTTCATGTTCAACGGCCGTCCGGGTCATCTCCCTCAACTCTTCGATCAAGTCGGGAGTAAACAGATCCGGGTTTTCTTTGCGCAGTTCTTTAATCATATTTTGGAACAAGACGACATGGGTCAGTTCATCTCTTTGAATATACTTGATGATCGTCGCCGTTGCCGTCATCTTGCCAAGGCGGGCCAACGCGTAGAAAAAGGAAAAGCCGCTGTAGAAATAGAGAGATTCAAGCAAAAAGTTGGCCATACAGGTGCGTACGAAGTTTTTATCGTCTTTTTCGTCCACAAACCTTTGATAGAGATCGGCAATAAAACGGTTGCGGCGAAGCAGGTGCTCGTCGTTGCGCCATTCGTCGTAGATGTTATCCCTCGTTTCCGGCGAGCAGACACTGTCGAGAATATAACTGTAGGATTGAGCGTGGATCTCTTCCTGAAACGCATGAATGTTTAAGAGAGAACATACCTCAGGCGCAGTGACATACTCATTGATATGGGGAAGGTTTTCCCCTTGAATGGAATCAAGAAAGTTCAAAAATGAAATCGTCTTGTCAAATGCCCTCCGCTCTGCCGGGGTTAATTCCTGGAACTGTTTCGCATCCCCGGCGAGCGGGATTTCTTCGGGAATCCAGAAATTGTTCAACATGGTGCGGTACAACTTATGTGCCCAATCATACTTAATGCGGTTCCATTCCCGGAGGTTGGTCGTATTTCCATTGATCAGGCGTTGGGTTCCCCGCTGCCCTTCTGCATTGAAAATTCTCTTTTTCGTCAGTTTCTCCACGATCCTCACCTTTCTAGTCCGATGCTACATTTAGGATGAGCAGCTCACGCACTCTTCCACTTCTACCGACTGATTACGTACATAGTAAATCGTTTTTAAGCCGTGTTCCCATGCCTGAATGTACAAGTTCAAGAATTCGCGCGCATTGGTTTCAGGAGTGATATACAGGTTTAACGACTGCGATTGGTCAATGTGCCGTTGCCGCTTGCCTGCCGCTTGAATGCTCCATATTTGATCGATGCGATGGGCTTCCTTGTAATACCACGTCGTTTCCGCATTGAGATTGGGAGCCGTTTGTGGAATCACTGCACCCCGTTTCTCCTCCACAAAATACTTGGCGTAAACCGGGTCGATTCCCGCTGTGGAACCGGCAATCAAGGAGGTCGACCCCGTTGGCGCCACCGCAAACACCCAGGCGTTTCTCATGCCGTATTTGGCTACATCATCACGCAATTTCTGCCAGCGCTCACTGGTGTAGCCACGGCGCTCAAAGTATTCACCCGTATGCCATTCACTTCCTTCAAAGACCGGATATCTTCCTTTTTCCTTCGCGATTTCCATGGAAGACCGAATCGCATGATAAGCGATCTCCTCAAACAAACGGTCGGCTTCTTCCAGATGCTCTTCCGATTCCCAGGCGATTTTCCGCTGAGCCAAATATTGATGATAACCGCTGGTTCCAAGACCAACCGCCCGGTATTTCTTGTTGGTCGTTTCTGCTTGTTTGACCGGGTAGATATTCAGATCGATCACGTTGTCCAACATGCGCATTTGCACAGGTACGATTCTTTCAATATCTTGATAGGATTGTACCCGCCCGAGATTGATGGAGGACAGGTTGCAGACCACAAAATCTCCCGGTTTTTGCCGGGTAACAATGACCCCGTCTTCCAGCTCTTCACTGATCAACTCTGTCGGGGACATGTTTTGGCAAATCTCGGTGCACAAGTTGGAGGAATAGATCATTCCCTGATGCTTATTCGGATTGGCACGGTTCACCGTATCCCGGAAGAACAGAAACGGCGTTCCCGTTTCAAAAGCGCTGACCATGATTCGTTTCATGATCTCGATTGCCGGGATTTCCGTTTTGCCAAGCTCCGGATGCTCCACACAGGCCTGATAACGACGCTCAAATTCCTCTCCCCACGAATCTTCCAATGAGAATCCCATCACTTCCCGAACTTCGTGAGGATCAAACAGATACCAATCGGCACGCTCTTTCACTTTCTCCATAAATAAGTCAGGAATACAGACTCCCGGGAAAATGTCATGCGCTTTGAGGCGATCATCCCCGTTGTTGGTCTTCAAGTTGAGAAAATCCAGGATATCCGCATGCCAGACATCCAAATAAATCGCGAATGCCCCTCTGCGCACGCCCAGTTGATCCACGGCCACAGCCGTATTGTTATAATTGCGGATCCATGGGATCACTCCGCCGGAGGCCCCTTTGTGACCACGGATCTTGGAACCTTTCGAACGGACTTTGCCCAAGTAGATCCCTACCCCGCCACCGTGTTTGGAGACCTGGGCAGTCGCCGTGTTGGTGTTGTAAATGGACCATAAGGAATCATCGACCGTATCGATAAAGCAGGAGGATAGTTGATGGAGCGGCTTTCCGGCATTGGTAAGCGTCGGGGTGGCCACCGTCAGCTCCAACTTGGACAGCACATCGTAAAACTTTTTCGCCCAGCCCACTTTATCCGTTTCCTTTTGAGCCAGGTGCATGGCGATCACCATGAAGCGCTCCTGGGGCAGCTCCATCACTCTTCCGTTGTAATCGCGGACGATGTAGCGGTCCGCCAATACTTTCAGCCCGATATAGTTAAACAAAAAATCCCGTTCAGGCACGATATAAGACCCCAACTCGGAGATTTCCGCCCGATTGTAGGACTCCAGCAGATATGTTCCATATAATCCTTGTTCCGTCAACGTATGTATGAGGGCATACAAATCCCCGTATTTTCGGGAAACATCATAATTTCGGTTTGCCGCGGCTTCCTGATACAGGGCGTGTGCCAGCAGCCGTGCAGCCACAAATTGCCACTCGGGCTCTTCCACGCTGGTCTTTTCCACCGCTGCTTGGATCACGGTTTGCAGGACCTCTTTTTCCGTCATATTTTCGCGCAACTGGAATCCGGCTTCTTCCAAAAGCTGATTCGGGTCCAAATCAGGGTATCCGGCACATGCTTCTTCAATCAGATTTACAAATGGTGCCAAGGCACGATACTCAGTTATTTCTAACATCTATCATCACGTCCGATCTATATATAGTTGCTCTTGTAGTATAAACAATACAAGATATTGTGCAAAATCCCAAAAAAGCAGATTATAAGACCCCTCAAGAGTAAAGTTGGAAAAACTGCTGAATAGTTTCCCCTTTCTCCTTCAATCTCCTTATTTTTGAGATTGACTAAACGGGAGATATATTTATAGACCGGAAAAATCTAGAATTTATAAACAAGCTTCGATATTTTATGTAAACAGATATAAAAAACGATATCACCGACAGAAACCGTGAACACCCTTTCCTTGAAAAAAATCTATTCAGTTCGGCGGTCCAATCGAAAAAATGGTTTTTTTCCCGCGAATAAGGAACAATAGAAAAGACCCATCCCTGTAACAGGAGGAAGGAATTTGAAAATTAAGGTTATGACCTTTAACATTCACCACGGCAGGGGAACCGACGGCAA
Organism: Lihuaxuella thermophila; assembly: GCF_900110165.1. GTDB lineage: Bacteria > Bacillota > Bacilli > Thermoactinomycetales > Thermoactinomycetaceae > Lihuaxuella > Lihuaxuella thermophila. Next base: position 110,226 of record NZ_FOCQ01000008.1, on the reverse strand, counting down.
GCTGGACTTGAACAGAATCGCTCAAGTCGTGAAGGATAGTGAAGCAGATTTAATCGGACTCAATGAGGTGGACAGGAACTTTTCAAGAAGAAGTGATTATTTGGATCAAATCAGCTGGTTAGCAGAACATTTACAAATGCATTGGGCGTTTGGCACTACACTGACCCTCAGACGCCGATCAGCGAAACCTGTCAGAAAGTACGGCAATGCCTTTTTATCCCGCTACCCGATCATATCCCACAAGAATTACCCTTTTGATTTTTACCCTGCTCTGATTGAAGGGCGCGCTTTATTGGAGATCAAACTGGAAATCAACCAAACACCGCTAAAAATATTTGTCACTCATCTCAGCCTGACCTCATTCCTGCAAAAAAAACAGATCGATTTTATTGTCAAAAAGATCAGTAATGAAACTCTTCCTGTCATCCTTGTAGGAGATTGCAACATGAAACCGGGAAGCAATGGATGGAAAAAAATCATCCGGTATATGACCGATGTTTGCCAAGCCAACGGAAAAGGTCCTTATTATACGTTTCCGTCATTTCACCCAAAATCTCAACTCGATTACATATTCGTCAGCCCAGACTTTCAAGTTTCCGCCGTCGACGTGATAAAACAAAAGCCCGAGGCTTCAGACCACCTGCCTCTCACAGCATCGCTCTCTTTATAACTATTTCTTAATCATTTTCATAAGATCTTTGTTTTTAAGGCATACTTCAGTTATTAGGATCAGATGAAGGGTAAGATGGCATGAAAAAGGTAGTTTTTCTTCTTGTCGACTCTTTAATGCCGGATATATTGGAAGATTGCTTGCGGCATCGAACCGTCCCGGCACTTCAGTTTTTAAAAGAACGGGGCAGATATTGGTCTGACTGTGTCACTGTTTTTCCCACGATGACCGCTTCAGTGGACAGCTCCCTTGTAACGGGTGTATACCCAAATCTTCATCGGATTCCCGGCCTGATTTGGTACCATCCGCAGGAAAAAAAGATTATCAACTATGTAAACGGGTGGAAATGCGTTTGGAAGCTCGGCATTGATCAATGTGCAAAAAACGTTTTATACAACCTAAACGAAAAACATCTGAGCAATCATGTGACCACCTTGTTTGAAGAGCTGGCCTTCCGCGGGAAAACATCGGCATCCATCAATACGATCATCCATCGCGGCCCAAAAAAATACCGTGCCAAACTCCCCTTTCTCATCCGTCTGTCTTCCAAATTCCGCATTCAACATGAAGAGCTTTCAGGACCGGATGTACTGACGTTGGGCGCGTTTGTTCCGACAGCACTCAATGAAAAAATCCCGCAACGTTTACGGCGATTTAGCAAGTTTTACGGCATAAATGATGATTATGCCGTCCACGCGGCGAAACTCCTGATCGAATCCGGGAACCAGCCGGATTTCATGCTGGTATATCTCCCGGATAACGACCATGCGGTACACAAAATGAGTCCTGCCCATGCAGAGGGTGCTTTAATCAGGGCAGATCAGCGGATTCAGGAGATATTGAACACTTTTGGCAGTTGGGATGAAGCATTGAAAAAATGCGTATTTATCATTTCATCCGATCATGGGCAGACTCGAATCGGAAATGGCCATGATTATATCATTGACTTGGATCAACTTCTGGCTCCCTTTCATGTGCTCCAATTGGGGGAAGAACTGCAAGATCATGACCTCGTCGTCTGCAACAACGAACGGATGGCCTATCTGTATCCCCTTAAACCCGGACAACAGGAAAAAATCATCCGGCAACTGCTGAAAGAATCTAGAATCGACTTGATTGCCTGGAAACAAGGTCAAGGTGTTCGGGTAAAAGAAGGGGGATCAGGAAGGGAAATCTATTTTGAACCAGACGGCCCCTATAGAGATATCTATGGCAACACGTGGGCAATCAACGGGGAATGGGAAGTATTGGATCTGCACCTGAACGGGGAAAAGGTGGATTATCGCGATTATCCCGACGCTCTGTCGAGATTATACGGGGCATTGTACTCGCAGGAAGTTCCCATGATCGTCATCACAGCCCGACCGAGATATGAAATAATGACCCGCCTGTTCCCCAAGCATTTAAAAGGTGGCTGCCACGGTTCTTTACATAAATACGACTCCCAAATCCCCCTCATCGTGTCCGGTACAGATCGTTCTTTTACCAAACCACCTCGACTCATCGATTTAAAGCAATTTATTATCGATCTCTTTGAGGCGGAAAGCGTGGCTCCATAATGCCCGGCAAAAAATCCCCCCGTTCGGGTATCGGGTTAAATCGTCGATGAATTGCGTCCGGTTTTACCGGGCGTTTTGCTTTTTGCAGACTGTAAACCGCTACTTTTAGCGAATCTCTTTGGTTAGTTTGTATTGCAAACTTGTTTACAATGTATTTAAACTAAATAAACCGCCATGCGCAGGTCATGGCGGCAATGAATCATTTATAAACTCTTGCTCCAATCATGGGTGGCACTGCCTTCCAGGAACCGTTCGCAGTCAAGCGCGGCCATGCAGCCTGTGCCCGCCGCGGTAATCGCCTGGCGATACACATGGTCCTGGACATCGCCGCATGCGAACACACCCGGAACGCTGGTTCGGGTAGTGCCCGGCTCCACGACGATATAGCCGAGTTCATCTGTTTTGACTTGTCCTTCGAGGAAATCGGTATTCGGTTTATGGCCGATCGCGACAAAGACACCGTCTGTTTCAATGATTTCCGTTTCACCGGTTTCGTTGTTTTTTACCTTAATGCCTGTGACTCCGTTTTCACCGGCGATGATCTCCAACGGTGTCCGGTTCATTTTCCATTTGATCTTCTCATTGGCACGGGCGCGGTCTTGCATAATTTTTGAAGCGCGCAGTTCATTGCGGCGGTGAACAACGGTGACTTGGGTAGCAAATTTGGTCAGGAAAGTGGCTTCCTCCATGGCGGAGTCTCCCCCACCGACAACGACGATCTTTTTACCCCGGAAGAAAAAGCCGTCGCAGGTTGCGCATGTACTGACTCCTCTTCCGATATTTTCTTTTTCCCCCGGAATTTGCAGCAGTTTGGCAGATGCACCGGTAGACAGGATCAGGCTTTCTGATTCCAATACTTCCTCTCCTAAGAACACTTGGAATGGCCGTTTGGACAAATTAACCTTTTTTACCCACCCCCGTTTAAAAACAGCTCCAAACCGTTCCGCTTGCTTGCGCATATTTTCCATGAGCTCCGGGCCCATGATGCCTTCAGGAAAACCCGGGAAGTTTTCCACTTCCGTGGTTGTTGTCAACTGTCCTCCCGGTTCTGGTCCCTCAATCACCAAAGGTTGCATATTGGCGCGAGCCAGGTAGATGGCTGCAGTTAAACCAGCTGGTCCGGTTCCTAACACGATTACCTTGTGCATATGTTTACCTCCTGAATAAACTGGAGAAGCGGTCAACTTTATGTAGGGAGGGAGATAAAAGTCCGCTTTCTCCATGGTATTTTACAGATAAATCCGCTTGAAATCACACGTTTTTTTCGCGGGATGAAAAAGAAATTGCTCCGCACCCCGCTTGAGGGGATCGCAAGAACAACCGCATTTTGCTAGAATCGAACGTATGAGCGGCGCTTATCCCGCTGATGCGGTATTGGGTTCCAGTGGTCCATGAATCTGTCACCAGGTCAACCCACATGACGGAAGAAGGAATGAAAACGTCGGTCCCGGACAGTTTCTCTACTTGCATGGGCCGGGCTGAAGAGACAGCCTGAAGCCATTATGAACCGAGAGCGTGAACTGCCCGGAATCCCGGTGCAAAGACTCCTGGAAGTGCGGGTTCGGCCGTGTGGAGTCTCAATTTTATCATAACAGCTACTGCCCGGCTCCCTTCCTGAGTTAATATCTTTCCCCTAATAGAAATAAGTGAAACAAGAGGATGATCCGTTTATCATCAGCTTCATCCAAGTCATTCATTCACATGTCGATTTCACTCTCTCCTTATGTATGATAACGAATATTAAATTATAATTAATATTATATTTTATTTATTATCATCTCATTCGTCAACTATCAACCATTTAAAATATAAGAGTTTACTTCGGTTAAAGATCGAAACCCCATGAAGACCCGGGATTCGGGAACTCATGGGGTGATCATATGTTGACGGGATCAAAAGTTCGTTATTGCGGATCATGTTGGACAGATTGAAATCCTTCATCGATACAGATATTTTAAAATGCATGAAACTTTACTCTTCCTTATCCTGTTCTCCCGAGGAATCATTCAACAGATCCGAGGGTTGTTCGAACAAGACCAGCGGAAAAGCTATCCAAGAACAAAAGAGGACACTGGATAAGTACTTGGATTCTCTTGTATTGTAACTGTTGTCCACGCCTACATTCCCTTCTTCTCCCTTTTAAACATTTAAACGTACAATAAGAATATAAAGTTTTTGTCTTTTTTGTGTCTACCCATGATTTGACCCGACCGATGGTTTACGCAGGAATTTATTCTCCCGATTGGTTGACGGCGGTTTGGAACCGTTATCACCGGTATTTGACATAATTCAAACAGTTATTTTAAGCTTATTTCATATGTATATGTTCATTGTTCTTATGATATAAACATTCGTATTTTTACATTATTCACCGATTGTTTACTTAATTGAAAATGATTATCATCAATTTAATAATATAATATATTCAGTTTATGAAAAATACATAAAAAACATCTAAACCTTCCCTCAACGAAATATTAAAATTTTTAACCTTAAAGGATAAAAGATTTATTTGTAGAATGGTTTCATTGCGATCCATCCAATTTAACCTTTCTGTCCTACATAAAAGGAGGAACATTATGTTAAAGGCAGGATTCAGGAGCATACTCTTTGTATTGGCTTTATCCGCATGTTTCGTGCCGTCCCTGGTATTTGCCCACTTTCTGGGTTATAGCGCGGTTGATGAAGGGGAGATTCGCTGGGACAGCAGCACTTCCTATACTGCTGCGCGCGACCACGCGATTACGGTTTGGAACGCTCTTGGAAAAGTAAACATTGCCCCTGATACGTTATCGATCATCGAAGATCTTACATTCTTGGATGACAATCGTTCCGATGTTTCATGGGACGGGTTATACACAAACACAAGTGGTGCGGATGAAATTTATCTGAACCGTTATTATCTCCAAAAATACTCCGATTTTAAGCGAAAAGCCGTTGCCGCACATGAGCTTGGACACGCCCTGGGCCTCGCCCACAGCTACCGTCCCAACTTAATGTATCAATGCTCCACCTGTACCGGGGTCAATACCCCGCAACAACATGACAAGGCGGACTACTACACCTTGTATCGTTAAAGAATCCGATCAGGAGGATTGTCATGTTCTCATTCACAAACAGAAAAAACTGGAGAGCCATTATTTTCTTTCTGCTATTTGCCTGTTTGTCAAATTATATTGTTTATCAAATCATAAAACCAGAGCAGAAATCCGTTCATGTCAATCTGGTGACGGACTTAAGCGATCAGCGGAAATTGGCGGGATTGTCCCATCATATATTTGTCGGTAAAGTGATCTCGCAAGCGGGCACGAAAAGTCTGGGAAGTCTGCCGGAAACACAGTTCAAGGTCCAGGTACTGCAAAACATCAAAGGAAACCTTTCCGGTACCATCGTGGTCAATCAACAGGGAGGTTACGCTCCGGGTAGTCAGCTTGTGTTAGTAGAGGGTGACCCGCTGCTTCAACCGGGCAAAACCTACCTGTTTGCGACCCGATACCTCAAACAGGAAAATTGGCACACCGTCATCCCAAATTATGGTGACATCCTGCTTGATTCCCCCGTCAAACAACAAAACCTTCTCACTCAGATGAAACAAGCAGTTGAAGAGCAAATTCTATTTCGGGCCAACAACTGAGAGATCAAACGATTTACGGCATGGATGAGGCAAAATCTCATCTATGCTTTTTTTATGCTGTTATGTACCATTCACCCCCGCTCCCAGTTTGAAAAATGACAGAGTATATAATTTTCTTTATTATTTTTTACAAAAATATTAAACTTGTAACCGCTAACATTCCATAGTAGAATTTTATGTGGTTAACAACTATCCTAAAGCATCAGTGCAGTTATTGTTTTTTTAATTAACGGAGAAAGAGAGGGATACAGTGTGAATAAATCCAGGCAGCAATCAGACCCGTTCACACGTGGTCTCAGCGACCGCCATATCCAGTTGATTGCGATCGGCGGAGCCATCGGAGTAGGTCTATTTCTTGGTTCAGCGAAAGCCATCCAAACAGCAGGGCCTGCGTTAATGCTTTCCTACGCACTGGGTGGACTCGTCATCTTCTTTATCATGCGCGCACTTGGTGAACTGGCGATCTATCGCCCGATCTCCGGTTCGTTCAGCACATATGCCGCCGAATTTATCGGTCCCTGGGCCGGATTCGCTACCGGGTGGACCTACTGGTTTATGTGGGTGGTAACCGGAATGGCAGAGATTACAGCTGTCGGCATGTACGCCAAGTTCTGGTTTCCGCAACTTCCACAGTGGATTCCTGCATTGATTGCTCTCTTTTTTGTGTATCTGATTAATTTGATCGCCGTCAAACTGTTTGGTGAGGTAGAATTTTGGTTTGCCTTGATTAAAGTAGTCACGATCATCGCATTAATCGTGATCGGTTTGGTGATGATCACGACGGGATGGGGCAACCATGGAGAGCCGATCGGCTTTTCAAATCTCTGGTCTCATCAAGGATTTTTCCCGTTTGGACTGACCGGGGTATTATTTGCCTTACAAATGGTTATGTTTGCATTCCTCGGTGTCGAACTGGTCGGGGTAACCGCAGGAGAAGCGGAAAATCCGGAAAAAACATTGCCGTCAGCCATCAACAAGATTTTGTGGCGGATTCTGATCTTCTATATCGGGGCGTTGGCTATTATCATGGCCCTCTATCCGTGGACGGATCTGGACGGCAAAACCAGCCCGTTCGTCCTTACCTTTGAGCGGATCGGAATTCCCGCCGCTGCCGGTATTATCAATTTTGTTGTCTTAACTGCTGCTCTCTCATCCTGTAACAGCGGTATTTTCAGCACGGGGCGCATGCTCTTTACCCTGGCGAGCGCCAAGCAGGCTCCACAGGCGTTGGCAAGAGTCAGCAAGCGTAAAGTTCCGGCCACAGGCATCACAGTTTCTTCCATCGCACTCTTAATCGGTGTTGTGCTCAATTACGTAATTCCGGAAAAAGCTTTCACTTACATCACAAGCATCGCAACCACCGGAGCCATTTGGACATGGGGAATCATCGTGTATGCCCATCTCAAATACCGGAAAGCCGTAAAAGAAAAAGGCTTGCCCGAAAGCTCCTTCAAGATGCCGGGCGCTCCGTGGACCAACTGGCTGGTCCTTCTATTCCTCGGCCTCGTTACTGTTTTACTGGGATTAGATTCTGAAACGAGGATCGCCTTATACGTCGCCCCGGTCTGGTTTGGAATCCTCGCAATCGGCTATCAAGTCGTCAAAGCACGACAAAAAAATGCCGCGTCTGATTCTGAATCAGATCCATTGGCGGGCTAACCAATCCTCATTTTGAGAGAATGGTCTAGCACTTACCTGCGATGTGCCAGGTAAGTGCTTTTCCTTTTTATGAAGCAACCGCCCGTTTTTGACTATAAAAACCGGTAAAACACCGATATCTACTTGCTCTCAGCATCTTGATCATTGCATGATTTGTTATTTAAATGAATCCATCGATTTTTCTTTTATCCTCTCGATATATTTCCGTATTCTTATTCGTTTCTATTTAATTAACATATTTAATTTATTCCAAATATTATTTATCTTCTCCTGCTGTTCATGTATAATGAGGATAAAAACAGTACGTATGCGTACTGCATCTAAGTAGGTGTAATTCCATATGACCCTTCCCGAAAAAGATTCATTCATCTCAACCCTTACGCAACACACTCCTTTATCCAACCAGCAACTCCGACTGCTGTCGGCATCTTTGAAAGCGTTTACTTCCAGAGGGTATCTGGACACATCCGTTCAGGATATCGTTCGGATGGCCCGCACTTCAAAAAGCACCTTTTACAAGTACTACAAAAACAAAGATGCACTGTTGGTTCACTTATTTCAACTGGTTGCCCAGGCGCTGATCGGGTTGGTCGAGGAAGCTCTCGCCTCTTATCCTCCGACATCCGAGCGCACGTATGAGGCAATCAAAACATACATCCAGACATGCTTCAATCACCGCGATGTCGCCAAACTGCTCATGGTGGACACCGTGGGATTGTGCCCGGACCTGGAAGCTGAGCGGCTTCAAGTGTACGAGTACTTCGCCCGCATTTTTCAACGGGAGTTGGCTTCCACAACCTATCATCATAAGCCGGAGGCCAAAGAAAAGTGGATTCTCTCCCATGCCATGGTGGGAGCAGTGAATCAAATCGTCATCCAGTCTTTGATGTTACCATCTCTTCCATCTCCTGAGCTTCTTGCCCGTGTACTGGAGAAAATGTTGAGCAAAATTTTGCGGGATGAGATTTGTTGAGTATTTTTTCGAGGGGAGGTTTCCTGATGGTTCCGAAAAATTTAGTGGATATGCTTTACCAAACCGTGCAAAGATATCCAAACAAAAAGGCGCTCCTGTGGAAAGAAAAAGGGATGTACCAGGGGATGACTTACCGGGAGCTTTGGAACATAATCTGCCAATTTGCCGAAGGACTCCGAAAAATGGGCATTGGCAAGGAAAGTAAAGTGGCTATTTTCTCCGAAAACAACCCCCGATGGTTGATCAGCGATTTCGCCATCTTAAGTTTGGGAGCGGTTTCGGTTCCCATTTATCCTACTCTGTCCGGTAAACAGGCTGCCTTTATTTTGGAAAATGCAGATGTGGAAGTGGCCATCGTCCAAACAGCGGAAATGGTGAAACGACTTAAAGAATGGCCATCCAATGTTCGCTACATCATCCTGCTCGAGGATCAGCCGGTCAAGCACCCGTTATCCATTCCTTTCAACCAGGTATGTGAAGAAGAAGTTCCGGAACGGGAGAAACCGGAGTGGAAATCGCTGGGTCCGAGAGATTTGGCGACCATCGTCCACACCTCGGGAACCACGGGAAATCCCAAAGGGGTCATGCTGTCTCATGGAAACTTGCTCTCCAATGTGATGGCCTGCCAGTATCATATACCGGTCACCCAACACGATGTATCTTTATCATTTTTGCCTCTCTCCCATATTTTCGAGCGGACCTGCGGGCATTTCACTCCGATGCATAAAGGGGCTACGATCGCTTATGCGGAAAATCTGGCTTCCGTTCCGCAGAATATCCTCGAAGTAAAGCCTACGCTGCTGACGAGTGTACCGCGATTATATGAGAAAGTCTACAGCCAAATCATCGAGCAAATCAACACGTCTTCACTCAAACGAAGAATTTTTGACTGGGCCCTGCGGGCAGCAAAAGAGCGGCAAACCTACACCAGCAAAGGATACGGCTCCCCGGTTCCTTTCAAAACGGAACTCAAATATCTGATCGCCAAGCAACTTGCTTTTTCCAAAATTCATTCCAAATTGGGCGGCAGATTGCGTCTCATGGTTTCCGGAGGCGCGGCGCTTGATCCCAAAATTGCCGGTTTTTTCGCCAACATCGGATTGCCGGTCATCGAAGGATATGGAATGACAGAATGCTCCCCGGTGATCGCTTGCAACTCTGTTCTGGAATACAAGCCGGGGACGGTCGGCAGACCGATTCCGGGGACACGAGTTGATTTGGCCGAAGATGGCGAGTTGTTAGTCAAAAGCCCCAGTGTCATGATGGGATATTATAAACTACCCGAAGAAACAAACGAAACAGTGATCCAAGGATGGCTTCGCACCGGAGATATCGCTGAAATCGATGAAGACGGTTTTATCCGGATCGTCGATCGAAAGAAGAATATTCTCGTCCTGTCTACCGGAAAAAATGTGGCTCCCCAACCGATTGAGTCGACGCTGTGCACCAGTCCGTATATCCACCAGGCCGTTTGTATCGGTCATCGACGCAAATACGTCAGCGCCCTGATCGTCCCGGATTATGATGCGCTTTCGAAAATCGCCGGACAACTGGGCTGGAAAGCGACGGATAAACAAGAACTCGCCAGGGCCAATGAAACCCGTCAACTCATCCAAAATGAAATGGACCGTTTGCTTGCCGACTTCTCCGCTTTTGAGAAACCCAAAACGTTCGCGATCATGGAGGAGGAATTTTCGATTGAAAAAGGGGAACTGACTCCTACCCTGAAAGTGCGTTTAAAGGAAGTCGAGAAAAATTACGCGTCTGTCATCTCGGCCTTATATGAGGACAATGCGGAAGCGGAAGCAACCATTCCAAGCGTTCCAAGCGCTCCCGCTGTGACGGATAAGAAAACGGCCAAAGCCATTGCTTCCGATCCCGCTGAACCGGGGCATGGAAAGTCACGGTTCCTTTTGAATCCCCAGGTTTGGTTAGGGATTGGCATTGGAATTCTGGCCGGATTGCTCGTTCGGCATTTCCTGTTCTGACAGCCCGGATGAAAGAAGGTGACAACAGTGCAATACAAATTGGTCATTCCGGCCGCCTTCATCTCGTTTACGCTGACCCTTACCTTGCCCATGATGGCAGAGGGAATCAAAAAACAGGATCTGATTGATTCCCATACATTAAAAGAGTTCGATTTGAACGGCATATTAAAAGAGATTGATGAGAAGACCAAACAATTAGGCGCAGCCAACCAGGATATTTTGCAAGGATTGCTATCGATCAGCGACAAATCATCCAAAACCAAGGAAGTCAGCCAAAAGTTAAAAACAGTCATGCAGGTGGCCGGCGAACAGAGCAGCACATTGGGTGAAATCGAGTTTGTGACGGGAGAACAAGTGACGTTAAGCCAAAACTTAAATGCATTGAGCAAAAGATTGCGGATCCAAATGGATTCCATCTCCGCTTCCGGCCAATCACAAGTGGATTTGAGCAGCCAATTGAAGGGAATCTCCCTCGATACACTGGACAAACTGCGCGAAGCCATTCGGCAAAACGACCAATTGGAGAACAAGCTCAAATCGGCCGCCTCCAAAAGCGACCGGGCCGCCCGTTCTTTACCGTAAGGAGGAACTCGCATGTTGAAAAAGACCTTTTCCATCCTGGCCGTTCTGCTCCTCAGCGGTTTATTGATCAATGGGATCACCATGACCCAGCAATTAAAAAAGATCCACGCCAGCATGGAAGACAATATTGAAGCTCTTGAAGAACTCAACCAGGTGCAGGCGGGAATTATCCGGAAGAATCAGGAACTGACCAACATGTTGGCAACCTTGGACAAGATCGATCAGGGATTAACCGATACGGCAGGCAAAACAGAACGCACGCTATCCCTTCTCTCCACCGTGGTCGATTACAATGCGGACAGCCTTCGCGTCAACGACCTGATGGTCCATTCTTCCAACTTGTCGAAGCAACAAATCCACACATTGCAGTCGGCCCTGTCACAACTGTCTCCTTACCTGACCGAGTTGAATCAACTATTAAAACAGCTTTCCGTCACGGCCAAAAAGGATCAACAACATCTCGCGAATATCCTGAATTCAACTGAGACTCTGAACAGTAAAACACCGGGGGTGAAACTGAAGTGAAATACGGCATCCCCTTCTTCATCACCCTGATCCTGCTCGTGCTCGCCGGCAACACATGGCTTCAGCTCACCATCCAGGATGACCTTGCCCGGGGATCCAACGAGCTGAAACAAAACCTCATCCAGTCGGCAGCCAAATCGCAAAAAATGAACGATCAATTGGCTTTAATCCGAAAACTAAATGAGAAGACCCACTCACTGAACAAAAAAATATCCGGTATCCAAACCGGCACCCACGGCCTGGAGAAAGAATTAAATGACTTGGATCAGGTGGTGGCAGCCATCGCCCAACGGGTTCAAACGATCGGTTCCAACACGGCTCTCACATCCAGAGATTTAACTCAAATCCAGTCTCTCATTCAAACAAGTGTCCAAAATCTCCAATCGATGAAAAACACCAATCAGCAAATCGTCAACACCTTGAACGCCATGCAATCCCTCCAGGAACAAATCAATGCGAACCTCCGTCAGATGAACGAAAAGACGGAATTCATTCCACACGGTTAGGAGGTTGCCCATGACGAATTTCGGCAAATGGAAATTATCGATGATCATTGCCCTTATCACCACCTTTGTCATCGCTGCCCCCGCTCTTGCGAAATGGAGTGACCAAAGTTTGCTCTCATCCATGGCTTCGTTCAACATTTTTGAACTCACCAGAAATCTGTCGGAACTAACGGGAGAAATGCTTCGCGATACCGAACAGCTGGAAACAGAAGTTGGCAAAGCATCCGGCACACTGGACGCACTGGACAAGCAGGATGAATTGCTCGCCGCCCAGATCGAAACCAACCGTTCGATTCACCACGAGCTGTCCAAGCAGCTGGCCGGAAATATAAAAGCGCGGGAATTGATGAAAGAGATCTTGTCCCGGGAAGAAAACACATTTACTTTAACCCAACAGGTGGCCGCGCAGGCCAACGACATCAGCGGACAGATGGGCACGACGGTGCGCCAGCTCGGTAACGTTGCCGCAAGCACCGGTCAGGTAGGAGCCAACACGAAGAAATTAAACGGGCAAATGGATCAACTTTTAGTTCAGTTGGACCAATCAGTAGATAACTTTCGATTTATCGCCCGGATTACTGATGCCCTGTCATACCTGGAGGATAAAACAGGAATTGATTTACCCATCCCCCGTCAACCCGATTCCAAGCAGAAGAAAGAAACGATTCTTCCCATTCCCGACAAACCGGAAGATATTTTATCCCCCCTCATTCCCGGCTCAAAGAAAGACGGAAACGGGCAGGAAAAAGAGCAAGACGAAAACGATAATGGGGGCGGATTGCTGGATATTTTGTTGCCATGAGAAAGAGAGGTGGGGCACCCTATGAAAATAGCATTGCTCATGATCAACCTCGCACTGTTTGGCCTTTTTGGCTGGGGAACGTTTCAACAAATTTCCAACCAACAACAGATGAACCGGGTCATGGCCGATGTCCATCAACATATTAAAGAAGCTCACCGTTTAACCACGATTACCAACCAGCAACTCCAACCGCTCAGGGAAACGGCCGATACCATCAAACAAATGAACAGCAAACTGACGAGTACACATCAAATGCTTTCCAACATGAACAGGAGCCTGAATCGAGTCACGGCGAGCGAACAAAAAATTGTAACCGGTTTAGATCATCTGAACAGACATACTTCCACCGTTCTAAGCCAATTAAACAGCCTTCGTGACCAAAACGGGCAACTCGTCCCGCAGGCAACCGCTTTGGCTGAACAAACAAATACAGAGAACGATTATCTGAAAACACTGTCCCGTCTCACCAGCATCTCGATCAACGAATTAGCCGAATTGAATCAGAAATTCAAATGGTTGAGTTATCTGCCATAGTAAAGAGGAGATCCTATGTTTTTCAGCCTGCTGTATTTTTTCACACTGATCGCCATCTTGCTTTTCACTTGTTTGACTGTCCGATCCATTGTAAAGAATGAGGAAATCGGGAAGTGGTTACTGGGAATCGTCGGAGTTGCATTGATTTACTTGTGCCTGGTGGCCATTAGCATCTGGGTTTAAATCATCCAACAACTCTGGTACCCTCGGCCACCAGAGTTGTTGGATGCGATTCAAAATTCAGTCTTTTATGTTTAGACCTTTCCCAAAAGGGGCATAGTTATCTATACGGGAGGTGGAAGGATGGAAAAAACACGAATCCAAATCATGGATCGGGGACCGCTCATCGTTAGAGGCGAAATTGAACTGGTGGATGCAGAAGGGAATCCTTTTGTAACCAAAAAGCAAACGGCTCTTTGCCGCTGCGGGTTGTCACAGAATAAACCTTTTTGCGATGGTACGCATAACGGGAAATTTGATGATTGTGCCCGTGCAAAACAAGTGCTGTAGTTTTTACATAGTACACGGATCTGATTCAGCGGCATCCGGGAGAGGGTGCCTTTTTTATGTCGCTATTTATTTCTCTTGAATAATTGTTTTAAGAAATAGATAGGTCCGACCAGCAAAAATGCGGGATTGGAAAAAAAGGATGGTTTCTTCCCTTCAACCCAATGCCCGACAAACTGAAAAGCCCACCCTAAGACAAATAAAAAAATTGCGGTTTTCCAGTTAAAAAAGAACCACGGAAGCGAAATGATAATCAAAGGAATACCGATGGCGTGTGTGAATTTGTTGAACGGATGCTGATGATCGCGGCGATATTTTTCCAATAGTTGCGAAAAGTTCACAGATATACCTCCTTAAGCCAGTCTTCTACCTTTATTATGACCCCAATCATTCATACTTTCAATGATGTCGTTCCGTTCGGACAAATCAAAAAAGGGATGAAATGGTCTGCTGTTTCATATAAATTCTGTAAATGTCCGTGCAAAAGGAGTATATGGTATGAAGCAGCGGAAAGATACCCTTAAGCAAATCTCATTGGGAACAGCAGTCGCCATCAATCTTATGCTGCTGTCCTTGATATTGGGATATCATTTGGTTCCCGTCCAAGAAGCCGTCCCGTCGATCGCCAAAACAGCCAAGCCCGATTTGCGCACCGAATATGGCATGGAGTGGACAGGTTCTGAAAAGATTCCCGAAAACTCGACAGATGAAAAAGGTTCGTGGACGGTCGATCATTATCGGGAATATGAATACCGTTATGATAAAAACGGCCGGCTTCTGGAAAAACTGCCGACCGGCAAAGAGGAACATCTCCGCTATTGGAACGGTAACACCAGGAACTGACGCTCCCAACGTCCATCAGCCTGCGACACTCGTTCCCATCCTTGACTTCCGTCGGAGGATGGGAACGAAACGGTTCCAACGCCGAATTAAGTAAAACAGATTTGCCCCCAACAATTTTTGGTCGAATCGAGCCTTCCTTCAATAATGTGGCAAACTCCCTCAAAAAACAAGGGGTCTTTCCAGTGAGAAGCCAGTTGATGAGCCTGTCTGAAATGCTGAATCGCTTCCCGGATATTTCCCATTTCCAGCAAGGTTCGGCCTTTCTGGTAATGTCCCATCGCTTTGACAGAAGCTTTTTCCTGCTGAATCAGTTGCTCCGCCATTCCGGCTGCTTTCTCAAAATCACCCATCTGAGTGGAAAGACGTGAACGGACTGCCAACCAGATGGGTTGTTTTGTCAGCTCCGCCGGAAGCATATTCATCGCCATTTCCGCACGATCCACGTCTCCTTTGACAATGGACATCCAAACATAGGCAAAAAGGAGATCCGGATTTTTTGGATACAGAGTAAGCCCCTTTTTTAACCACATAAAGGCATGTTCTGCATAGCCCAGAACCCAGTAATTCCACGCAATACCGTGATAGGCCGAACGATTCAGGGGATCGCGCGCCAACAATCGCTGATACCAATGGATGGCCTGTTTGGGTTGCCCCATCTCTTCATAATCGTGCGCGATGGATTCCAGTACGCGGGGATGATTCGTCTTTTCATAGGAAGCCAAACGCCAGAAGGAAACACTCCCCCATTGCTTATAATGCCGATAACAGCTGGATAAATAATACATGGATTCCCAGTCATCTTCATTGATCGACAGAGCATGGAAAAAATACGGAATCGCTTCTTGGTATTCTCCTAAACGATAATGGCAGGCTCCCATATTAAACCAAGCATCACTGTGATCATCGAGCAATGAAACGACCTTTTTAAATTGCTTGATCGCTTTACGGTCATCCCCTTGCTTCACGGCAATACAACCCAGCATATGATGAGCAAATCCGACAAACGCATCATGAACAGCCGTTTTTCTCACCATTTGAAAGTGACGTTCCGCCTCATCCAAACGATTGTCCTGAAACTGGCTCAAACCCAAATAGATTCGTCCCAGCAGAAAATCGGGCTCTTCTTCGACCACTTGCTGAAACAATTGCTTAGCCTCTTCAAACATCGTGAGTCCATAATACCCCTGACCTTGTCTGAATTTGCGCACCACCGATTCGTTTAGCCAAAATTCTCCGGCGATCTCTTTTTCCTCGGATATCAAATCAGGATGTTCCGAAACGAGATGAGCGATTTTTTCTTCAATCACAGCCCATGATTCCAACAAGCGATCACATGATTTTTTGATCTGTTGAAGGCGGTTCCTCCACTTGGGTTTTTCCGACGCCGGGCAATTTCGATATTTGCTCTTGATCTCTTCCAATTCACTTTGCACGGACTCCAGCCACTCCTGATGAAACATCACGCATCCCCCCATCGTTCCAACCGTCTTATGTAGGAGTATGTCCCTCTGATTAAAATCCATTCCGGGATCACTGACGGGAGGAATGGCGAGTTTCGCGCACGAAAAAACCCGTGAGCTCGTCTCACGGGGTTTAAAGAACGGTGCCGTGTACTTCTTCACCGATCAGCATTTCAATCTGGTTTTTTTCGTTCATAATCGCGATCTTGGGTTTATGGTTACGGGCAGACTCTTCATCCATCCATACATAAGAGATGATGATCACCTGATCCCCCGGTTGAACCAGACGGGCGGCGGCTCCGTTTAAGCAGATGGTCCCGCTCCCGCGTTCCCCCGGGATCACATAGGTTTCCAGACGGGCCCCATTATTGTTGTTGACGATCTGTACTCTCTCATTGGGGAGAATGTCCACGCGCTCAAGGATCTCTTCATCGATCGTCACACTTCCCACATACTGGAGATTGGCTTCCGTAACGGTGGCGCGGTGAATTTTGGCTTTCATCATTGTCCGGAACATGCTGATTCCTCCTTACCCCCGAACAAAAGATTGTCAATCAAGCGGGTTGAGCCAAAACGAACGGCTACAGCCACAATAATGGGCCGTTGATCCAGGTGATGGATCGGTTCCAGTCTCGGATAGGAAAGCGTTTCTACATAATCGATCTGAGCCAGCGGCTGGCTGTTGATCCTCTCCCGCACGTACCGATTGACCTCGTCAGCTGTTATGAGCAAGCCCTTTTCCAGTTGCTCTTTCACCTCTGTCAGCGCCCGGTTCAGAATCACAGCCTGCTTCCGCTCTTCTTCAGACAGATAAACATTGCGCGAGCTCATGGCGAGGCCATCGGGTTCCCTCACGGTCTCACAGGGAACAATCGTCACCGGAAAATGCAGATCCTTTACCATCTGTTCGATTACAGCCACTTGTTGCGCATCTTTTAACCCGAAATAAGCCCGGTCCGGCAATACGATGTGGAACAGTTTGGTGACGACAGTCGCAACTCCTTCAAAATGCCCCGGCCGGGATGCTCCGCACAGCCGGTCCGTCACTTTCCGGACCCGCACCTCTGTCAATATTTCATGGGGATACATTTCCCTGACAGATGGACAGAAGAGCAGATCGACTCCGGCTTGTTTGGCCAACGCGGCGTCCCGGTCCAAATCGCGGGGGTATCGCTCGAAATCTTCATTGGGGCCAAATTGCAATGGGTTTACAAAGATGGACAGTACGACAATGTCACATTCTTTCCGCGCTCTTTTGATTAAACTGAGATGACCCTCATGCAAATACCCCATGGTTGGAACCAAGCCGATCGTCTTGGACCTGTGTGTCTGTAATTCTCTTCTGATTTCAGCAACTGTTTCAACGATTTTCATGTATTTTTGACTCCTTCTTGCCCGCCGTACAGAACTGCGATCAGATCCGAGGACAGGTGGGAAACATGCTGTTCATCAGGAAACGCCCGCCGCTTCACTTCTTGGACGTAATCCTCAATCCCTCTTTGCATCACTTTTCCTGCTTGCTGATATACCTTCACAAAAGAGGGATGCCAGTCTCCTCCGATCCCCAGAACGTCGTGGAAAACGAGAACCTGCCCGTCACAAAATCGGCCGGCCCCGATCCCGATGACCGGAATTGTCAATGATTCTGCAATGAGCTGAGCCAATTCTTCGGGTACACATTCCAACACGATTGCAAAGGAACCCGCTTCCTCCAGCCGTTTGGCTTCGGCGAGCAGATGCCGCGCGGTGCCGACATCCTTTCCTTGCACCAGATACCCCCCGATTTGATTGACGGACTGGGGAGTTAACCCCAGGTGACCCATGACCGGGATGCCTGCAGAAGTTAATGTTGTTACATTCGCCAGTATTTCCGAACCGCCTTCCATTTTTACCCCATACGCGCCCGCTTCCTGCATCAGCCGTCCTGCTGCCCGAAGCACTTCGTCTTTAGACAAATGGGCGGTCATGAAGGGCAGGTCCGCAATCACCATCGCGCTTTTGGCTGCACGCGCAACCGCTTTTGTATGATGCACCATATCTTGCAGCGTGACCGGAATGGTGGAATCGTACCCCAGCACCACCATCCCGAGGGAATCTCCTACTAAAATGATTTCCGCGCCGGCCTGCTCGGCAATTTTTGCGGTGGGATAGTCATAAGCGGTGATCATGGCGATCGGTTCCTTATTCTGTTTCATCCTGGCCAGCGTACGCGTCGTTACCTTCTTCCGGGTATGGCTCATCCGGGAACCCTCCTTTTTTCCATCAAGGGCCCTGGGGCAGAGAAAAAACAACGCCTTTCTCAGTCTGAATTGGGACTGAAAAAGGCGCAGGTTTGGTATCGTTCAACCCATCCCTCTGTCTCCGTCCCAACGGCTCGAAGCAGATTTACATCAGGCAGAAATAAGCAGAACTATCGCAAGACAAGCATAGTGCGGCTCATGAGAGATGCCGCCTATTTACCATAAGCGTATCGAAAATGGAAGCCGAATGCAATCATATTTCTTTCCAATCGATATCCGCCGAGTAAACGGGAATGACCCCTTGATCTGTGCGAATCAGCAAGGCTCCGCTTTCATTCAGTCGTTCCGCCACACCGGTGATAAGTCCCTGCGGAGTGCGGGCGGTAATGGTTTTTCCCAACATTCCCGCCGCTTGTTCCCACTTCGATTTAATCACACGAAAACCGGAGTTTAAGTATTCCTGATACACTTCCTCCAGCTCTTTCAGAATGGCCGCAATCAGCGTAGCCCGGTGAAGGTGGCCCCCCGATTCAATGGCCAGTGATGTGGCGATCTTTTTTAATTCTTCCGGCCAATGTTCGGACGTGGTATTGACATTAATGCCGATCCCGATAATCATATAATGAATCTGATCCTGTTCCCCTCTCAACTCCGTCAGAATCCCGCAAACCTTCTTTCCATGAATCAACAGATCATTGGGCCACTTGATTTGGATCGGCAGGCCCGTCACCCGTTTGATCCCCTGCTGAACCCCAACGGAGGCGAGCAGGGTCAACTGTGAGGCTTCAGCCAGAGAAATCGGGGGACGCAGAATCAGGCTCATCCAAACTCCCGTTTGTGGCGGGGAATGCCATGTACGGCCCATCCTGCCTTTTCCCTGCACCTGTTCCTCCGCAATGACAACGGCTCCTTCAGGGGCTCCTTCCCTGGCCCACTGATGGGCCAGGGTTTGCGTCGAAGGCGTGGAATATTCATAGCGGATATGCCGTCCGAATCTCTTCGTTTGCAAATGAGGGGCCAATTCCTCCGGAGCCACTCGGTCCGGACGGTAAACAAGCCGGTAACCATTTCTCGGCTTCGCTTCGATCTCATAGCCTTCGTGACGCAATTCTTCAATATGCTTCCAAATAGCGGCGCGGCTGCAACCCACTCTCCGGCTGATCTCCTCACCGGACAAGAAATGGGGTTGATGTTCAATTAAGACCTTTAACAGTTCATCACGAATCGAGCTTGCCAAGGCGACATCCTTCCTTTAACAATACTTCCTTCTGATTGGGGATCTGTTTCAAAGCCGTTTGTTTGAGCAGATCCCACAAGGTATCCCGAACCCACGGACCCGGCGGACGCTTGCAATGTTCAATCAGTTCTCTCCCGTTCACGGCCAGTTCTTTCACATGTTTCACCGGCATCTCCGCCCACCAAGCTGTGAATTGTTCTTGAAGGGAGGCCTTTCCTAACAGTTTCGCCAAATGACTGGCTTGAATAACGGCCGAAAGCCCTTCTTTCAGTAAAAGCTCCTTCCCTTCCCTTTCCGTCAGCGGCTTCCATTCCGTTCCCAGGCGGAAACAGGTTGCGATTGCGGTACCATCGGCGTTGGACAAACGCAAATCCTTCACCCGTCTTTGCACCGTTTCGACCGTTGTTCCGCAAACGGCCAACAAATAGGCCCAGCGGACGATTCGATCCTCTACTTCATCGAACGGCAAAAACTTTCCGGGTTCCATGGCGGACGAAATCCCCCAAAAGCGAAAAGGGGGAAGCATCTCCATCAGACCGGAGGAAAACATGATGTTTATTCCCAGCGAAGGACGGTCTGACATCCAGGTCTTTTCCAGCTCGGCCGCCACCCGCTCCACCGATAAATGCACGCATTCCTCCCTGCACTCACGCATGGCTTGCGCGGTCTGTTCTTCCAGGGTGAAGTTAAACTGTGCGGCGAAGCGGGCCGCCCTTACCATCCGCAATGGATCTTCCGCAAAGCGCTCAGCCGGATTGCCGACGGTGCGAATTTTTTTCGCCCGGATATCTTCCATCCCGGAGAAATAGTCGTACATCCGCCCGTGGAGGTCCTGGGCCATGGCATTCATGGTAAAATCCCGGCGGGCCAGATCCTGCTTGAGGGAGGAAACAAAGTGGACCACACTGGGACGGCGGTGGTCCTCATAACCGGACTCCACACGAAAAGTGGTCACTTCAATGGGTATTTGCCTGATGAGCACCGTTACCGTTCCATGCTGAATCCCGGTAGGGATCGTATGCGAAAAAACGGTTTGAATCTCTTCAGGACGGGCACTGGTGGCTACATCATAATCCTGGGGGATTCTTTGCATCACAAAGTCCCGCACACATCCTCCAACCAAATATGCCTCATATCCCGCCTGTTCCAGGGCTTCCAGAACACGCATGGCGGCTGTCCGTCTCTCATCCATCCGCGCTTCCCCCGGCAGATCCGTGAACTACCTGATCATACAGGTCTTCGTACTGTTTGGCGATTTGTTCTCCCGAGAAATGTTGTCTCACTCTCTCGATCCCGGCCCTGACAAAAGATTGATGAAGGGCTTCATCTTTTAACAGGCGAACGGCATAACCGGCCATTTCCTCCACTGCGCCGACATCCGCCAAAAAGCCTGTCCGCCCGTGCTCCACCACTTCCGGCAGACCGCCTGTATTCGAAGCGATGACAGGCACCCCGCAAGCCATGGCTTCCAGAGCAACCAGCCCGAAGCTCTCTTTTTCAGACGGAAGGAGCAAAAGATCCGCCAGTGAGATCAGCTGGGAAACCTCATCCTGTTTGCCGAGAAAAATCACTTTGGAAGCGATGCCCAACTTTTCCACCTGCTCGATGATTTTGGGCATCTCCGGCCCTTCTCCCACCAACAACAAGCGGCAGGGGATTTCTTTTTGCACCCGATTGAAAATGAAAATCACATCCTCCGGGCGCTTCACCGGCCGGAAATTGGAGATATGCAACAGCAGCTTTTCACCGGGATCCACATATTTTTCCCGCAAGGAAGACACATCCCGCGGATAATAGACTCTGGTATCCACAAAATTGTAGATCCGCTCAATCGGCTTGTCGACGCAGAACAAATCATATGTTTGTTTCACCAGACTGTCCGATACGGCGGTCACGGCATCAC
Organism: Lihuaxuella thermophila; assembly: GCF_900110165.1. Classification (GTDB taxonomy): domain Bacteria; phylum Bacillota; class Bacilli; order Thermoactinomycetales; family Thermoactinomycetaceae; genus Lihuaxuella; species Lihuaxuella thermophila. The sequence continues at coordinate 88,604 of NZ_FOCQ01000008.1, read as the reverse complement.
TGTTTCGGATTCCAAAACAGATGATATCCCGGAGCGACGGGTCCTCGCCCAAAACCGTAATATCCGTACCATGCAAAGTGGTTACCACTTTCAAATGATCCCCCACCATCTGTTTGGCCAGCACCGCAGCAATCGCGTGGGGAACAGCATAGTGGACATGCAAAAGGTCCAACTGGTAAATTTTGGCTACCTGGGCCATCCGGCTGGCCAAAGCCAAATCATAGGGCGGGTACTTAAATACCGCGTAACGGTTGGCTTCCACGCCGTGATAGCAGATATTTTGATGAAACCGCCCCAAGCGGAAAGGCATATCATACGTGATGAAATGAATGGCATGCCCTCTTTCCGCAAGCAGTTTGCCCAGTTCTGTGGCAACGACTCCGGAACCGCCGTGTGTTGGATAACAGGTAATTCCTATGCGCATGGGAACCCTCCCGCTCATTGTCCGCATTTGGACAGCAGATACGATTGCTTGATGGGACGGGGACTGACCAGTGCTTCCCCGTACAACGAGCCGATTTGGTGTCCCCACAATTGATCCCGTCCGCGGATCATCGAAAGATAGGTAGGGCTGTTTAACGGCGTATCCACTTCCCCTGACTGGCGGACAAATTGCGTTTCATATGCCAGGACGGCTTTGATCTTCGTTTCGTACACATCACTGATATCCACAATGATATCTGCTTGTCCGATGTCGTTGATGAAATAATGATATAGCTGGGTGACCCGATGCGGCGCTTCGTTGCCGGGCGTTCTTTTCATACGGATGGCAGCATCAAAAACAGCTTCTTTTACCAAACGGCTGCACGCCACATGGTCGGGGTGACGGTCTTGCCAGTACGGGGCCAACACCACTTTTGGCTTTAATTGACGGATCACTTGCACAATCTTTAAAATCTGATCCGGGGACCCTGTTAGACCGCGGTCCGGAAAACCGAGGCAAATCTGCTTCCTTACCCCCAATATTTCCCCGGCCTTCTGTGATTCCATGCGCCTCCGCTCAACCGTTCCATTGGATGAAAGCTCGGCTTCGGTCAGATTGCAGATGGCGACGGTAAATCCTTCAGCCGCATGCTTGGCCAGGATTCCCCCCGCACCGATCTCCACATCATCCGGATGGGCACCAAATGCCAACAGGTCGATTCCAGCTGGTTCCATGTTCAAATTCAACCCTCTTTTCTCTTCTTCTCATTACTTTTTCGCAATGATCGTTCTCCAGGATAATTCCCCCTGATCAATCGCCCGGATCAGGATTTCTGCCGTCGCCATATTGGTAGCGACCGGAATGTTATGCACATCCGCCAGGCGAAGCAAAGCGAGGATATCCGGCTCATGGGGCTGAGCCGTCAACGGATCGCGAAAAAATACGATGAGATCCATCTCATTTTGCGCCACCAGCGCCCCGATCTGTTGATCTCCTCCCAGAGGACCGGACAAAAAACGATGCACTTGCAAGTCCGTGGCTTCCATGATGCGAAGGCCCGTCGTTCCCGTCGCGTATAACTGGTGAGGCTTCAGCAGGGCTTCATAGGCAATCGCAAATTGAACCATTCGCTCTTTTCTGTTATCATGAGCGATTAAAGCGATGTTCACATCTCCCCACCCCGCTGAAAAGACTTGGCATGTGTAAACAAAGCCGGTGTACCGCCTGTATGCCAGAAGAGAATATGTTTATCCCTGTTCCCCTTATTTCGGATTTGATCGATCATCCCCGCCAATGCTTTGCCCGTATAGATCGGATCAACAAACAATCCTTCCGTTTCCGCAAGCAAGCGGATCGCTTCGTTTCCTTCCGGTGAGGGAACGCCGTACTTCCTGCCGATGTATTCATCCAAAATGTGAACCGATGATAGGGGTACAGCATCCTTTTCTCCAAGCATCTGCATCAATTCGCCGGACAATCTCGTTACTTCGGCTTGCATCACTTCCGCTGATTCCCACACGCTCACGCCGATCAGGCGGGCAGAAGAACGGGAGAGAGTATGTCCGACGAGGAGACCGGCCAAGGTTCCCCCCGTCCCCACGGCCACATAAATCTCATCAAACGGCGGGATTTCTAAGCTCTCCCGTTGCAGTTCCAGTTCTCTCCATGCTTTAAGATACCCGTAATCCCCGGTTGGAGTCGATCCTCCCACCGGAATGACAAAAGGTTTTCTGCCCTGTTGTTTCGCTTCTTCCGCCTTCTCTTCCATGGCGCGAAGCAACCCTTGTGACCCGTACTGGCCGGTTAGAAAAAGTTTGGCCCCGAGCAATTGATCCAGGAGCAGATTTCCCTGCACTTCTCCTAAGTGCTTCCCGGCAAAACAGAGCCATGTTTCCAGTCCGGCCCGATTTGCGGCGGCGGCTGTCAACCGGGCGTGATTGGACTGGGGGCTCCCTCCGGTGATGATCAAATCACAACCTTCCGCCAATGCTTGTCCAATTAAAAACTCCAGTTTGCGAAGCTTATTCCCGCCAAAAGCAATTCCGGTTAAATCATCTCGCTTGATCCAGCAGCTCTTGACTCCCAGCTTTTCTGCAAGCTGTGGAAGCGGTGAAAGCGGTGTTTCTCCCCACAGAATAGGAAAAAAAGGAAAGGAATCGCGCAACTTACATTCCCCTTTTTCTGTTATACTTCAACACGACAGAGCGGAGGAATTTGTTTCCGGTGAAGCGGCTCTGCCACTGCACCCGTGCGGAAACGGAAAACAAATTCCGGAGCGGGCTTTCTTTAGTCTGTCATGTCGTTTTATAAGTCGAGTATTTTTTCCAGTCCATACACGAGATGATCCAGCTCCATCACTTTCTCAATCGCCAGTTTGACTCCCGGCATGAACGATTCACGGTTGAGGGAGTCATGCCGGATGGTAAGCAGCTGCCCGGAGCCCCCGAACAAGACTTCCTGATGGGCAACCAGCCCCGGCAATCTGACACTATGAATGCGGAATCCTTGATAGTAAGCCCCTCTCGCTCCATCCAACACCTCTTCTTCTTCGGGATGCCCCTGTTTCATCTCCGGCCTGTTTTTGGTGATTAACTCCGCCGTTTTGATCGCGGTTCCGGAGGGTGCGTCCAATTTCCGGTCGTGGTGGGATTCGATTATTTCCACATGCGGCAGATACTTGGCTGCCTGGGCCGCAAATACCATCATCAAAACGGCTCCAATGGCAAAGTTGGGGGCTACAATCGCACCGATCCCCCGTTCACGGCACAGCTCTTCCAGCTCTTTCAGATCCTGCTCAGACAAACCACTCGTACCGACTACCGGACGAACTCCTGCTTGAATGGCCAGTTCCATGTTCTCTTTCACTGTCTGAGGGGTGGTAAAATCGACAAGCACATCAGCATCAAATTTGGCAAGCGCTTCTTGGACCGATCCGGCAAAATCAATCCCCAATGGCGCGAGTCCCAGCGCCTCCCCGATATCGCGTCCCTTTTGCGATCTGGAGACTCCCCCGGTCAAGATCAGATGATCATGCTGACCAATCATTTTGACCACTTCTTGTCCCATCCGTCCGCTCGCCCCGGCTACGATGACACGAATACTCATGATGATGTCTCTCCTCTGTCCATGATGTTTACATGTTCTTTCCGCGTCCAACGATTGGCGTCCCGCGTCTTATACTTGTCCATCACTTCATTGAATGCCCGTTCAAGATCGATTCCAAGCGAGTTGGCAAAACAAGTGACGATAAAAATGATATCTCCCAATTCATTGGCGATGGTATTCTCCTGTTCACCCGGTTTTTTCGGCTTCTCTCCGTAAAGGTGATTCACTTCACGGGCCAGCTCGCCGACTTCCTCCGTCATGCGGGCAAGCATCGACAAAGGCTTGAAATATCCTTCTTTGAATTGACTGATATACTCATCTACTTCCACTTGTATCTCTTTCAGTGTTTTCCCTGACACGATCCATCAACCTCCCGGTTTCTTTCTCATGTTAACTCATAACCCAAATGAACTCAACGTTCTATACATTGAAGATAGAACTTGGGGAATGTATAATATAGCGGGAGTTTAAGCTTAGTCAAAAGAGGCGAGTTTCCAGATGAAACACAGCATTTCCTTTCATGCCAAAAACATTATCCTGATCTTGATCGGAGCCTTCATCTTTGCCCTCGGGCTGAACTACTTTGCGATTCCCAATCATTTAGCCGAAGGCGGTTTTACGGGAATCACTCTTTTGCTTTACTATCTGTTTGGCTGGTCTCCCGGAATCGTACTGCTTGTTCTTAACATTCCGCTGTTCTTCATCGGGTATAAAGTGTTTGGTAAGCGTACATTGATCTATACGATCATCGGGACCAGTGCCGTCTCCTTCATGTTGGAACTCACCAAAGGCTGGGGAAAACCACTGGATGACCTGCTGCTCGTTGCTCTTTACACAGGGGTCATGGTGGGAATCGGTCTGGGGCTTATCTTCCGGGTCGGAGGTACTACCGGCGGAGTGGATATCATCGCCCGCCTGATGAATAAATATTTCGGCTGGAGTATTGGGCGCACCATGTTTTTGTTTGACTTCGGAGTTATCTTGTCATCTGTATTCATCATCAAGTTAAACATGGCCATGTATACACTGGTGGCCGTCTTTGTCGGTGCCCGTGTCGTCGACTTTGTCGTAGAGGGTCTCAATGCTTCCAAAGCGGCAACCATTATTTCCAATAAAGCCGACGAAGTAGCGAGAACCATCACCAGGAAGATGGATCGCGGGGTGACGATCCTGAAAGGAAAAGGCGGGTACACGGGCCAGGAAAAAGAAATCCTGTATGCCGTGGTGGCCCCCAATGAACTGCCGAAGTTAAAACAGATCGTCAATGATCTGGATCCCTATGCATTTGTGGTAGTCCATGATGCCCGAGACGTACTGGGCGAAGGATTTTCCTATGAAAAAGCAGATGAGAACGGTGTATTCCATCCAAAAACTTAGATCGGCCAAAAACCCGTTTAGATGACCGGCCGGGATTCCGAAAGCGGCCATCTTTCCTTTCGTTACTCTGAAGGAGTTGTAAAGACTCTTTTGCCGTCATTTTTATGTTCCAGGTGACTCTTTGCACACGCTGCTTGGTTCCCCCAACCAACTGTTCGTCAGACCTTCCTCTTCTTCACTGCATCTGCGTTGGGGGAGCCGCTTTAGCTGAGATATGAACAGCACAACACCCCTCCGGCAGGGATACCACGTTGAGGCTGATGAAATGCTGGACGAACTGATGCAAAATCCCCTGGCATGGTCGCTCAGATGGCTTTTTCTTGCTTTCCTGCCTTTAACCTGTCTTCTAAGGACGCCGACGGGAAGGGCAGCCAAGGCAATGGCTGCGTTATGTTGGCAATTCCTTTAAAAATCCCGTCACAATATTGAAAGCATTACAAGTGACCAGGAGGATCTGTGCGGAGAGTTAAAAATAACGGCTTCGCTGCCTGATCGAATTCCAGCCACTGGACAGGAACGATTGGATGGCATGCTGTCTGAATCCCATGCTGTGGGAACCGATATTATCCTTTTTTACAAGGACAACTCAACTTTTTCAGTAGTCAATCCCTGCTTTTCATTTTCAGTGTAAAAAGCAGGGATTCTTCATGTCTATATCTCCTTTGCGTCAATCCAAATACAAAACGCTTTGACTTCACACTCCATGCAAACCAAAATCAAGTCAGGTCATCGGCTGCAATCCGGCGATCCTTCCCCTCATTGATCCCCCGAAGCCTTTGCAGGAGCGCCGACTACTGAAGTGGATTCCTCTTCCGCTTGATCTGTTTGCCCCTTACCCATTTTTAAATCCTTTATCTGGATGGATGGAGACGGGGGAACCGTGAGATATTACCCCTGACCCGATCATCAAACAAAGGAGTGGAAAAATCGTGAAACGCATCCCTTTATTTACACTTGTATTCGTCATCATCAGTTCATTGATCTTGATCCATTCCGCAGGGGCTTATGAAGCGAAACCGTATCATTTTGGCTTTAAAAAGAGCCGAAACGGTGAGCTTCCTTCCATTGCCCAAGAAGGCTTTATGAGCATCCTGCAGAAACAGGGAGCCATCTTCCTCGGCGATCCGAAGAAAAAAGAACTGTATCTCACCTTTGATAACGGATATGAGAACGGATACACCGTCAAGGTGCTCGATGTCTTAAAAGCGAAAAAGGTGCCGGCCGCTTTCTTTGTAACGGGGCATTATGTCAAAGACCAGCCCGAGTTGATCAAGCGAATGGCAAAGGAAGGACATGTGATTGGTAATCACTCCTGGAGCCACCCGGATATGACCCGAATTTCCACCAGCAGAATACAAAAAGAGCTGGATCAAGTGAAGGAAGAAGTCGCTCATTTGACCGGGCAAAAAGAAATGCGTTTTGCACGTCCTCCGAGGGGGATTTTCAGCGAGAAAACCCTGGCCGTCCACCGGGAACTGGGCTATACCACCGTTTTTTGGTCGGTTGCTTATAAAGATTGGGACACGAAAGACCAAAGAGGATGGAACCATGCTTACAAAAACGTCATGTCCCAGCTTCATCCCGGCGCCGTGATTTTGCTACACTCCGTCTCAAAAGATAATGCGGAAGCGTTGGAAAAAATGATTGATGATGCCAGAAAACAAGGATATGAATTTAAGAGTTTGGAACAGCTGACAGTGAAACATTACCAGTAACCGGTCCCCGCTGAGTCGATCCCAATGAAAGAGGCGCAGGCAGGGTTCGCCTCGCCTCGATGAGTACTTCCCGTTCTTCGATCCATAAGCGAAGAAAGGAATTTCGTCAAGAACAGCGGAAACTCATCATCTATTCCACTCCACACGTTTCAAAATTATCCGGCTTGGTCGTCTTTACCGATGATGTTAGATTTTCTTCATCATTTCTTCCAACTCCATCCAGTGAGCGGCAATCCAACACATTTCAGCAAAAAAACGCTGTGGATGTTCACTCCGTTCGGCGATGTCGGCTGTCAACCACTTGGAACTCTCCAGGCACCAAAGCAGGCGAAAAGAGCGTGCCAACTGCCCGGGCGTCAGCTTTTTATATTCCCGGTATCCCTGTACAAACGCTGATACCGCTTTCATATTCAAGCCGGTGCGGGAAGCGTAAGCCCCGGACAATACAGCTCTTGCTACATCCAGTCCGGGAAAGGCAAACTTCATCCGGTCAAAGTCAAGGATGGCAGAAACTTTTTCGCCTTGAAACAAAATATTGTCCACCCATAAATCCCGGTGGGCCCAGCCCTTTTCACAATCATGGAAGAAATCGGTGTTTAGGTTCTCCATGATCTTTCTTTGCTTCTCCAAGGCCTCCATCACCGGTTCCCCCGCTTTTTCTGCCTGTGCTTTATTCCATTCTGCCCGCCACTTGTCCAGCAGCTGTGATCTCGAAGGAAGCCCGTTCAACTCTTTCATGGGAAGCCGGGAAAGAATCCTGTGCATTTGACCGGTTACACGCCCCAGGTCATACATTTGCCCGGATGTGGCAGACCCTGGATCGATCTCTGTTCCTTCACAGGCATCCATGAAACAAAAAGCAATTCCCGAACGTGTCTGCAACAAATATCCCCTAAGCAAGCCATACAGTCTGGGACAGGCTACACCGGCTTCATGAAGATAGGCTTGCAGTTGAAGGGCTTTATGCACCTCTTTTAATTTTGGGCATGGGTACCGCTCAGGATCATACCGTTTGATAAACAACATCTTTCCCTGTATGGTTTGAACTTTCCATTTTAAATTTCTCCATCCTCGATGAACAGGTTGGGGAGACAGAAGCTGAAAGGAAAAGTTTTTGTGGATGGTCTGCTCTATTTCAGCCCAAATTTTATCTGGTTCCTGTTTGATCGTTCATCTCTCCTTCCATGTTTGCGGAGGTCGTAACTTTCTTCAATGAAATCTCTGTTCGTGAATCACCATGTTCCGACGACTCTGATCAATGTTTTGTTGGTGAAAAGGTTTGTTACTGATACATCCTTTTTTTCTGCTTGCACATGCTAAGTCGAGAGGATGGGGGTGCAAAAATGAACAATGACAAGAAGGAAAAGCAAGATGTCAAGCATGATGACCGGAATACGGATAAGCTGGGATTGGATCTGGACATCCCTTCAAACTATGAAAACAGCTTGGGCGGTCATCCCAAAAATCTGACTGACTTTGAAGTAAAACGGTCTCCCGGCCGCATTTGATTCCTACGGGAAGGGGCCAACCGTTTCCCTTTCCCTGGCCAAATAATTCCGAACTGTCCAAAAATGAAATGCCCTCTTGTCCGAAAGCCTGCGAAATTGGACCCATCCGGTTATTTTGATTTCGGTACAGCAAAAATATCATAGCTTGTCCCGGTAATCCGGGTGATTTTTTCATTTTCCTTCACTATGGATACATTGGTTAAATCCAGTTTGATTGATTTTCCGTCCCCGGTCTCCATGATGACACGAATCTGACCAAGCAGCCCCGGTTTGCCTGTCTGCCCCTCACTCATCCCCATTCCTCCTTTCCTTCATGATATAGATCTAGATCAAATGGAGACTGCTATTGCACGGAATATTTTTAGCCTTCCTGGCAATTAGTCTATATCTAGATGCCAATTTTGGCAATACCTAACTTCAAATTTTTCTGATTTTCAACTAAAATGAATATAGACTAACCTTTATGTACAAGTCGACGCTCAAGTGAAGCCGTGTGAAGGAGTTCTATTAAATGGGAAGAAACAACAAATGGCAAGAGATTTATAACATTTTGCGCAACCGGATCTTAAGCGGAGAGCTTAAACCCGGCCAAGAGTTTCCCACCAATTTTGAGTTGATGAAAGAATTTGAAGCCCATGCCGCGACGGTGCAAAATGCGGTTAATGCTTTAATCAGAGATGGGTTAGTGTTTTCTGCGGGAAATACCACCCAAAGACGCAAAGTTCGACCCATCTATACTTCTCATCGTTCGCATCGAAAAGGCGACTTCATACGCGAACATGGAGAATCCGGCAGAGAGATCGTCTTGTCATTAAAAATACTGGATAAAAAAGAAGACATCCCCAAGCAAATCGGGACAGAGATTGAGCCACCTGTCCTTTTTTACCATACTCTTCAAATGAGAGATGATTTAATTATTGCTGTAACCCGGTCTTACATTCCTCATACTCTTCCGCTGGACCAATTAAAGGAGCAGCTATCCAAACCAAATGCCATGATATATGAAGCGATGAAGTCTCTTGGCTTAAATCCGTATCACTGTGAAGAGACGCTCGTCTCCTCCATCGCTTCAACATCCGAAATCGAAGAACTTCAATTGCCGAAAAACACAAGTATTCCGGTTGTCCGCATCACCCGGAAAGTGTTTGATCCGGAAGGGAAGCTGCTGCAAATCTGCATGATGGTAGACAGAGGCGATTGTTATGAGTTTCAGTATCGCTTTCCTCTTTTTTCGTAAATTTAAATGGGCTCAATTTTATGTAAAGGTCAACCGCGGGATCGGCTGACCTTTTTTGTACCTGTTTACCGGATACCGTACTTCCGCATCTTATTGTACAGAGTTCCACGGGAAATTCCGAGTAACTTCGCGGCGGCCGCTTTGTTGCCGTATGTGGTTTTAAGAGCGCGTTGGATTGCCTGAACCTCCGACTCGTTTCCCTTTTCCTGGCCGGACAAGCGAGACTGTCCGGCAATGGAAGTTTCAGAGTGCAAACGGGGAACCTGAATGGACGGCGGAAGATGCTCGCGGCAGATTCGGCCATCCTCGGTGAGAATGACCAACCGTTCAATCATGTTTCGAAGCTGCCGGATGTTGCCGGGCCATGAATAGTTCATTAGTGTCACCATCACTTCCGGATCAAAGTCCGGGACGGGTTTTCCGTATTGAAGTGCAATTTCACGCGCGAAAAGATGGACCAATTCAGGAATATCTTCGACCCGCTCACGAAGGGGCGGAATCTCGATGGCCACCACATTCAATCGGTAGTAGAGATCTTCCCGGAATTCCCCCTCTGCCACCCGTTCCTCCAGATTCCGGTTCGTCGCTGCAATGATTCGGACATCCACTTGGATCGGTTCGGTTCCGCCCACCCGATAAAACTGTCGTTCCTGCAAGACCCTCAATAATTTAACCTGCATCTCAAGCGGCAGTTCACCGATCTCATCCAGAAAAATCGTACCTTTGTGCGCCAGCTCCAATTTTCCGGGTTTCCCCTTCCGATCCGCACCGGTAAATGCGCCCCCCTGGTAACCAAATAATTCGCTTTCAAACAGTGCCGCGGGAATAGCTCCGCAATTAATGGCGATAAAGGCCTGGTCGGAACGGCTGCTTGCGCGGTGAATCGCATGGGCAAACAGCTCCTTTCCCACCCCGGATTCCCCGGAAATCAACACAGTGGCATCCGTGGCAGCTACGCGGCGGGCAATCCGGATGGCTTGAGAAATAGCCGGCCCGTTTCCCTTAATCGGGTGAAACGGATCATCCAGCGGGGCAAACTGAGTCATTTTCTGCTCAAGTGAACGCAGCTCGGAAGTGGTCGTGAACAGCTCATTGCCCAAGCGGACAAGGTTGGTGACATCCTGTTCTGACGAGATGGCCCCGATGATTTCTCCACCGGACATCACAGGCGATGTATTGACGAGCACGTGCATGCCCGGACGCGGCTCATGGTAAGCTTGCCTGATCTGCCGCCCTTCATCCAGAATCTGCGCGATCTTCAGCGAGTTCCAGTCAAAGTCGGCAATATTTTTGCCTACGATTTTCGAGGCAGGAATCTGATAAAGCTCCTCTGCCGCCCGGTTCCAATGAGTCACAGTTCCGCTGGCATCGACAATGGTGATCGCTTCATTTACCATATCCAGCAATGTCTGCAACAGAGCTTCGGATCGGGATTGTTGCATACCATCTACCTCTTTTCAGGCAAAGATGAACAGACGATTTCTCAACCATGATCATTATACTACTTTCCGGCTGTTTTAAACATATATGTTTAACATTGCATACATATGTTCAAACAAATGAACAAATATGTTCAATCCCCCTGTCTGTGCAGCTTGGAAATGCGTGCATTTTCTTCACAGAAAAGTTGGCATGGAATTTGCTCAATCTATACAGCGGGAAGATGATCACTCGGATCAAGGAAAGGGGAGTTTTGCCGTGGAACAGTTGATGCGCAATACATTGCTGTATTTATCCAAGAACCGGGCTGCCAACAATGCCGCGAAAAAATGGGGACTTCGCTTTGGAGCCAGCCGGTTTGTCGCTGGTGAAACGATCCAGTCGGCCATTGATGCGGTTCGTCAGTTGAATAAACAAGGAATTGTGGCCACTCTGGATCACCTGGGCGAGTTCGTTTTCAGCGAAGAGGAGGCCATTGAATCGGCTGAATACTGTATCCGCACCTTGGATGCCATCCACGAATCGGGCGTCCAATCCAATCTTTCTCTGAAAATGACCCAGCTGGGACTCGATATCTCCAAAGAATTGTGCATGAACAACATGCGCCGCATCCTCGACCGGGCCAAACAATACGGCAACTTCGTGCGGATCGACATGGAAGACTATGCCCACAATGAAATCACCATGGAAATCTTTAAGGAGTTGCGCCGCGAGTACGGCGAGACGGTCGGCCTGGTGCTGCAGGCATACCTGTACAAGGTTGAGTCGGACCTTGACGATCTCAATCAATTCAAACCCAACCTGCGTCTCGTCAAGGGCGCTTACAAAGAATCACCGGAAGTGGCGTTTCCAAACAAAGAAGACGTTGATCGCAATTTTATTAAAATCATTGAAAAACATCTGCTGTACGGCAATTATGCGGCCATCGCCACTCATGATGAGAAAATCATTGAGCATGTGAAGAAATTTGTCAAAGAACACAACATCCCCAACTCGCAGTTTGAATTCCAGATGCTCTACGGAATCCGTGTTCAACTGCAGCAGCAACTGGCCAAAGAAGGCTACACCATGCGTGTGTATATCCCGTATGGAACCGATTGGTATGGTTATTTCATGCGCCGTTTGGCTGAACGGCCCGCCAATGTCGCCTTCGTATTGAAATCGATGTTCAAAAAATAATCATCTGCGTACCTCCTTTGACAGGTTCAATCTGGTCTCAGGAGGTACTTTTTTTTCATCTGGGAGCCTTCAACTAAAAGCATGATTACCCCGGTTCCGCTTACCCAATCATAAAAGTATACAACACTTCTTCCAAAACATTTGTCTTCATGATAAACTTTTGTTTGCATCATCTTGTGAAGGGGGGTAGCCTTTGGATAAAGAGAAACAGATCTTGCATTACATTCGCCTGAATCCCTTTATTTCACAGCAGGAATTGGCGGACAAAGTGGGGATCTCCCGTTCTGCAGTCGCAGGCTATATCGCCAATTTAACCAAACGCGGGGTCATTCAAGGCCGTGCTTATGTGTTGAGGCAAGATTCCGTCATCACCTGCATAGGCGGGGCCAATCTTGACCGCAAAGCACGCAGTAAGCAAAAGGTGCGTTTCTATTCATCCAACCCTGTCACCATAACTGAGACCTGCGGAGGGGTCGCGCGAAACGTTGCCGAAAACCTGGGGCGGCTCGGTTGCACGGTTTCTCTGGTCACTTGTGTGGGAGATGACAAAGAAGGATGGCGAATTCTCGAAGAGACAAAAAAGCATGGCGTCGATGTGAGCCAGTCGTGGATCATGCCGTCCGGACAAACCGGGACTTATACCGCACTGTTGGACACAGATGGGGAAATGATCATCGCTCTCGCCAACATGGATATCTACGAGCAACTGACCCCCTCCCTGTTGAGAAGCAAGTGGGACCGGATCGCAGCCTCCACAGCCGTTTTTCTCGATACCAATCTCCCGGAAGAGAGCCTTCTATTCATCATCCGCCGATGCCAAGAAGAAGGCATCCCTTTATATATCGACCCGGTGTCCGCAGCCAAAGCAACCAGGCTGCCCCCGGACTTGACCGGTACGGACACGATTCTCCCCAACCGGGAAGAAGCTGAATGTTTAGCCGGAATGCGAATCGAAAACCTGGATGACTGCAAGCGGGCATGTGAACACATCCGACAGCGCGGAGCCAAAAACATCATCCTTACACTGGGCCCACAAGGTGTATTTTTTTCATCTCCCGAGGGCTCCGGTCACTTTCCCCCGTTTCAAACAGAGATCGTTGACGTGACGGGAGCAGGGGATGCGTTTGTCTCAGGCTTTTTGTACGGCATTGTTCAGGGGGAACCGCTCCCGCGCGCCAGTCAACTGGGATTGGCTGCGGCCGCTCTTGCTCTGCGTACCGAACATTCTTCATCGATCAACTTAGATTCGAACCAACTCTATAACTTCTTGCGCTAAAGGAGGAGCCAGGATGCTCAGCTATACCGAAGAAGTCAAACACGCGCTTGAAAACAATTTGCCGGTCGTCGCTTTGGAAACGACGATCATCTCACACGGCATGCCATATCCGCAAAATATAGAAACCGCCAAGCGAGTCGAGAAGATGATCCGGGCAAACGGGGCTGTTCCGGCCACGATCGGCATCATGAACGGAAAAATCAAAATCGGCCTGACCGAACAGGAGCTTCAGGAATTTGCAACGAATCCATCGGTGGAAAAAGTGAGCCGCCGGGACTTCGCTTATATCCTCGCCACAGGCAAAACAGGCGCAACCACGGTTGCGGGAACCATGATCGCCGCTGGTTTGGCGGGAATAAAAGTTTTTGCCACCGGAGGAATTGGGGGTGTGCATCGGGAGGGAGAAATCACCTGGGATGTATCGGCTGATCTTACCGAACTGGCACAAACGGATGTGGCTGTCGTTTGCGCAGGAGCCAAATCCATCCTGGACATCGGAAGAACGTTGGAGTATTTGGAAACACACGGAGTACCGGTAGTCGGATACCGATGCGGCGAATTTCCTTCTTTTTACTCGCGCGAAAGCGGATATCAAGTCGATTTCCGCCTGGATACACCCGAAGAAATCGCTTCGCTCATGCAGACCAAATGGCAATTGGGCCTGAAGGGAGGGCTTGTCATTGCCAATCCGGTACCCGAAGCGGACGCTCTTGATCACAACGAGATCGAACAGGTGATCAAACAAGCTCTGCAAGAAGCGAAAACAAAGAACATCACAGGTAAAAAAGTGACCCCTTTTCTGCTGGAAAAAGTCAAGCAACTGACAGGAGGCAAAAGTCTGGAAACCAACATCTCCCTCGTCAAACACAACGCCGAAGTGGCGGCAAAAATAGCTGCGGCATTCTGCAGAAAACATACAGGACGCATATGAGTAGAAAAATCAAAGAGCATCCATTCGGGGTGCTCTTCTTCCCTGCCATTCAATTGGAAACCGGGCCATTTTTTCCTGATATTTGCGTGGCCCGGTATTTTCTCCAGCTTACATATCCCAAAACCATGACGATTAGAGCACTCACCCACCCGGCAAACGCATACAGGCTTAATCCATCCAGCGGACTGTAGACGGCCAGCACTTCTTGTTCCGAACCGAAAAAGAGCGGTTGCAACATCCTTTCAAGCCGGGACACTCCCGCTTGCAGCTGTCCGGGATCTCTTTGCTTCCGGATAAAAGTGATGATGGAATCGACTTTTTCAACGATGTAGGGACTTTTGGAAACGATCAGCGCCGGCCGGATCATTTGGTAATCATCATAAAATTGATCGATGGCATCTTGGACCGATGCCGAATCTTCTTGTTTGATAGCTTCCCGGATCAGTTTCAGCTGATTGTTCATCGGGTTGTAATATTGTTTCCACAGGGGCTGATGCGGATGGGATACCGCATCAAAGGTGATTTGCAGCCGGGTGACAGCTACTCTTAACTTGATTTCGTCCGGGCTGATCCGGTTTAAATTTCGTTCCGTGTCCATAATGACGTCGGATAAAGCGTGAATCCCCTCCACGCTTAAATTTTTATCCGCCAAATTTGATTTGGAAAACAGGTGTGCCAATTGTGCGAGTTGCGTGCGCGCCTCCTGAAGGTCTTCTTTTTCCACCTGCTCGGCAACCCGATTTGCCGTTTTTGACCAGATTTCGCTTTCTGTTTGAAACTCACTGCTCGCTTCCGCGGTCGGCAGGATCAAAAAAAATGAACAATAACAAAGGCAACCAACAACCATTCCCGTCTTGATCCGTTTCAGCAGCAAAACATTCCCCTCCTTTTTGCCCTCATTCGTTGATACCAGTCTATTCAAGTTGTCCACCCGGATATGTCACCAACAAAAAAAGCCGGATCATTTTCCGGCTCCAAGAAGAGGCAACTCTCGTTTTCGATAACTGCTTGGCAGTAAGGAAAAAATGGCAAACAGAATGATGGTTGTAAAACTGAGGATCAGTGTGAACCACCCTACAACATGGTCATAAGGTTCCAGAGATGCAGCGAGCCATGGATGGATGTCCAAGCCGTAATCGAAGGCATCATTCAATAATGTCCAAGCCGCGACAATCAAGATTTCTCTGCTTTGGAACGTATAATAAGGCGAATACAAGACCGCTTGGGCAGCCATTCCCAGATGGGACACCATCAGCATCCAGTGTTGCCAGGAGAGGGCTTCTAAAAACGGGGCGGAATCCAGGACCGCACCCCAGATGATCATCACCACAGCCCAAATTCCGTATTTGAATAAGGTAATGGACGCAAATGCTTCAAGCAGCGGACTGCGCCGTGAAAAAAGGTAGAGCAGCAACACCAGGGTAAAAAAGCCGCTCGCGGTCGGGCTGTCCGGTACAAAGATGATCAGCTTTGGATCGGTGACGGCCAGTTGGTTTTTATACCAATAAAATCCGTAAATCGTACCCAAAAAGTTAATGACAAATAAGCTCCACAGGAATGGGCGTCGATCCAACAGTGAAAACAGTTGCACCACTGCTTCACCTACTTTCATTATGTAAAAACCTGGCTGCCGGTAAGCAACCAGGTTTGATCGGCTATGTCTTATTTTTGCTTCTGCTTCATCAGCCATTCGGCCAGAATTTTCTTCTCTTGTTCGGAACCTTGGAACATTCCTGCCGGCATAGCGCCTCTACCTTCATCGATGATTTTTATGATATCTTCGGCGGTCATCTTATGTTCGCCTTTCATCCGGTTACCGATTCCGAGCAAGCTAGGGCCGTTGAGACCTTGAAGCTGATCGCCGTGACATTTGATACAGGCATTTTTCTGGTAAATTCTGTATCCCTCTTCATCCTGGGCGATGACTTTTGTATTCTCAGGTGTTTCTCCCGGATTCGATTCCATCTGCTTTTCGTGTTCAACCTCAGCCGCCCATGTAAGCGCGGCGACGGAAATGAGGGAAACAATCATAATCCCTGTTGCCACAGGGCGTTTCAGAGGACGGCGCTCTTTGCTGCGATCCAACCACGGAGCCAGCAGGAGAGCCGTGAAAGCAATCCCCGGGAGGATCACCGTACCGATCACAACAAAGGGACCGGATGCCCATTTGTATTTCAAGAGCTGATAGAGGAACAAGAAGTACCAGTCAGGAACCGGCAAGAAACTGGTGTTCGTCGGATCAGCCAGTTCACCGAGAGGCGGTTCCTCAGCCATGACAAGTGTCATAAAACCAACGAGAAAGACGGCTGCAACCATCCATTCTTTCAGAAGGAAGTCAGGGAAAAACGCTTCACTTTTTCCTGGAAACTCAGAGTAGTCCGGGGGATATAACTTCGGACGGTCTGCACGGACGCGCGAGTCTCCCACATAGTGGACTTGTTTTTGGTTTCCGTCTGGATTGTGTGCCAAGTGGATCCCTCCTCACGCGTAGACCTTATAGTGGGCCAGAAATACCCTGACGACGAATTAAGATAAAGTGGGCACCCAACAATCCCAACAAGGCCGCAGGCAGGAAGAATACGTGGAGAGCGAAGAAACGCGCGAGCGTTTGCGCCCCTACGATGTCTCCCCCTTGCAGGAAGGTGGCGATATAAGGTCCGATTACAGGGACGGAGGCTGCAATTTCAACCCCTACCTTGGTCGCGAAGTAGGCTTTGTTGTCCCACGGCAGGAGATAGCCGGTGAAACCAAGACCTAACATCACGAAAAAGATCAGCATGCCCACAACCCAGTTGAATTCACGCGGGTGTTTGTAAGATCCGGTGAAAAATACACGCAATGTGTGCAAGAACAGCATCACGATGGCCACACTCGCACCCCAGTGGTGCATTCCCCGGACGATGGCGCCCATGGCAAGTTCGTTTTGTAAGTAGTTCACACTCGGGTGAGCGTTTACAATGTCTGGAACGTAATACATCGCCAAGAACATACCAGAAAGGATTTGAATAACGACGACAAAAAAAGTCAACCCGCCGAAACAGTAGATAAACGCTGAGAAATGGTGGGCAGGATTTACGTGTTCCGGTACTTCATGGTCAGCGACATCCCGCCACAGCGGCGTAATATCCAGACGTTCGTCCACCCAGTCGTAAATGGCGCGCAGCATCAGTGCTACACCTCCGATCCATACACTTTAAGCTTTCTCCAGCGGTCCGATCAATAAGCGACCGTTTTCAATTTTGGTTTTGTACTTGTCTAACGGTTTAGCTGGCGGAGTTCCCGGAACGTTGCGACCATCTTTGTAATAACGACCAAAGTGGCAAGGACAGAAAAACTCGTCCTTAAATTGCGGGTTGCTGTTCCAGTTTACGGTACAACCCAAATGTTTGCACACAGGTGAAAGGGCCACAACTTTTCCGTTCTGTTTAAACACCCATGCCGTCTGTTCTTCCCCTTGAGGTGGTTGATACCATCCGTCCTTGCGGTGAATGGTAAATTTAACCGCCTTGGGGGAATCCGTGATTTCCGCTTCGGTCATCGTTGTTTCAACGTATTCGCTGCCTGCTCCTTTTTTGAGCACTGGATCGATGGCAAACCGAACCATCGGAAAAAGCATCCCCGAAGCCAGAAAACCCGCTGTCCCACCAAATGTGTAAGTCAAAAATTGGCGGCGGGAAAGTTTTTTAGACACGACTCGTCCGACCTCCTTCTATACGGCTTAACCGTCCACTCGGACCGGAACCTTTTCGCTTGCTAGGACAAACACTTTTACTAGGACATATACATGATACTGAAAGCGTTCCGCAAAAGTCAAGAAAACAACTGTGACTATAAGCCGACAATATTAATATTTCATATAACAATTAAGATTAATTTTGCCACATATCAATTATTCTCTGGTAAATAATCCCTGCTTCCTGTTCAATCTGTTCATCGGTTAATATCGTTGCGGTTTGAACTCCGTGCGAAATGATTTGCATCGGTGGAGCGGAAGTTTCCGCCCTGACTTTTTCACACAATGCATGCACTTCCCCGTCTGTCACCAGGACCAGATGATAAAACCCCGATCCGGCCAGATCTTGTACAATTTCCGTCACGTAAGCAAAAAACGCCTCTTCTTGACCAACATATGTAATGGAGGGAAGCAAAAGCAATCTGCCCGTCAATTGTTTTTCCACCAGAGAAGCGACTCGTTCCACCACCTGCCCACGCTGGATTTCTATTTGCTTGTCTTTGATCCTGAGCGGATATATCGGCAAGCAGAGAGTATCCACATAGGGGGCGTATTGGCTCCATTGATCCATGTCCATGGTATTCAGGCGCATCTGTTTCCCCTCTTTTCATAAGAAATGCCCGGCAACTGCCGAGCACGATATGAGCAATTATATCTTATTTATTTTCTGGACTCCAGTATTTTTATCCATTGTTCGCTGAGCTGTAAAAATGTTTGTTCATCTCGTACAGCCAAAGCATCATCGATCTGTTTATATAGCTGCCGCTGTCTAAATTCTTCCAATGCCCGATCTAGAAGGATCTCCGCGAACAGACTGAGCAAATGGTCCTGAACCAAGTCATGTCTTTCCATGGGGTTGACCTCCAATACCGAGGCATATTCGGGACACGTCGCCCGGTCATTAAAATACAGCCCGATATACAGATCTTCATGAGGATATGAACGAATATCGTAAAAGGCGGTTTCAACATCGGCACCTACACGTTTATTTTTGATAAATCGAAATGCTGTCATATTGCTGCACTTGGTCGAAATTATCATCGATTTAGGCAAACGGCGGACATTGTCGACAAAGTGAACCTTTTCCAGAAGCTGATCATTTGAGGACAGGTAACTGAGCAGCCAGGCAGCTTCTTTTTTCCGCAACTCATACCGATTTAAAAACCATCCGATGAATTCTTTTTTTTCGGAGACAGAAACACTGCTCTTCATCTTCCCTTCCCCCCTACCCCGCCTTTGATTGAATATTATGTCTATTTTGCTTCAGTATACGCAGAAACGATTGTTTCACCATCAACTGCCATCACGTTTCTGCGTAATTCCATATTCGACTTAAAACTTGTTTTTCCTTCTTAACCCGTAGGCTTTATAAACCCGTCTTCGATCACTTGTTCACGAAAAACAGAGATTCCTTGAAGCCATCTGAGTCCTGAATGGGTGAGAGTAAGGTAATGCTGTCCGTCCTGGGTTCCCAGACTGACCACGCCCAGATGCAGCATCATCTGAATGATCTTTTTAAATAACGACTGCTCCGTCTCATAGTAGAAAGGGGAGAGCCAAGCTTGTACCGCTTGATAGACGCGCTCCACGGAAATCCAGCCGAGGGAACCGAGGAGCCCGATCCAACGGACCACAATGGGTAAATGAACGATCGGCTTACGGTAAAGGCGAACCCAAAAACGGTACATTTCCCTGTTTTCTTGCAGATCTTTGTTATTTATTTTCCCTAAACCAGTTTCTGTTAAACGTAAAGTTCCCTCTTCTTCTTCGACGAAATAACCTTTATAAAAAGCATAATCATAGATCAGTGAGAATCGGTCAGGATACAGATGATAACGACGGCCAAACCCAAACCGGGGCCCTTTGTGCTGAATCGGCTCTTCAGGAATGATAAAGGTTTTAAACAGCTGCTTTTGCTGTTGTTTATAGATGGAGCCTTCGGTGGTCAACCGAACGATATCTTTGCGGATAAAATCAAGGAAGTGATGGAGATCGGCGGCCATTTGGTGTTCTTCATTGCGGTAGAAAGAAGGAGGTTCTTTCAGTATGTATGCAGGGTCGCGATAGGGTTCCACAAACAGCTGTGTCATTTGCTCTTTCGTATCGACCGGAATATGGTACAAATTTTGAGTACGGTGAGAGTAACCAGGAAAGAGCCATCCTCTTTTCATTGCTTCCACAATGAACAAGCGCGGCTCCCCTTCTTCTCCGTCTAAAGCGGCTCTTCCTTTTGCAAGCAGCTCTTCCATGGTGTAGGCCAGACTGTGATCCAAAACAATCAATTGCATAAAACGCTGCTGTGCGGGAGTGAGTTCCTCCATCCTGGTTTTCAGCTCGGACTTCTTTCCCATGTACCTGAGCAATGAACAGATCAGATCGTGTTTGGAATGGTGATCGCAGTCCCCTCCATAAAAGCGGTTCAGTCGTTTTAACTGTTCAATGTCCGCATAAGTAAGCCAATCAGCCATTCTCACTGTCTATTCTTCCTCCCTATCCTGACTTATTACCCATTTTGGTCTTTTTTGGAGGAAGATAGACCCCGATGAAAAATTTTTGCCGAGAGCATCCCGCTTTACGAATTTTTTCTTTTGACCAGAACCTTATCATTCATCTGCTGTTCATCTTTCACCCGAATCCCTCTGCCCAAGAGGAATAAAGCGAAACAGGCCGTTAAAAAATAAATGCCATAGAGTGAAGATGGTGATAAAAACAACTGGACCAGATCTTTGATGAGACCTACCCATGTTTCATAAAGTTCCCCCGCCCATAAGACCACCGGGAAGTGAACGGTCAAAAAGACAGCGGCCGCTTCACGTTTGGACAACTGATAAACATGTTTGGCCGAAGACCCGAGCCCCAAATAGATAAAGCAGGTGATGATCCCCACCATGATCACCGTCCACTCCTGCAACATGGCAGCAAGATCATCGGCCGGAAACCAGATGGAGATAAAAAACGGAAAGACCCAGATTTTCAACACGATAATGGCTGATAAAACAAACAGCATTTCCATGCCCAATCTCCACCATCTCAAATCCACAGACAACCCTCCTCAACAGAGATGTATGACCCTGGCCATAAAAAAAGAACCGCTCCTAAGAGCGGTTTGCACAGGACGTACAATATTGGATAGGAGTGGAGAGAAACCATACTGTAGTTTCATTATACGGGAGCCCATAGACAAGGTCAACAAGCTTTTCCTAATTTTCTGATTTGGGCGGATTATAACTGCTGGATCAAACTGGAGAATTCCGGAAAAGAGACTTTAATCGCCTCGGTTCCTTCGACGTAAACCCCGGAATCTGAAGCCAAGCCGGCGATGGCCATGGCCATGCCAATCCGGTGGTCACCATGGCTGTGGCACGTACCACCGCTCAGCGGAGTGGGTCCGAAAATGATCAACCCGTCCTCCGTCTCTTCCACCTGTGCCCCTAACTTTCTCAGTTCCCGGGCGGTTGTGGCAATGCGGTTCGTCTCTTTCACTTTCAGTTCAGCCGCATCTCGAATCACTGTTTCTCCTTTTGCCTGGGTTGCGACCACCGCCAGGACGGGAATTTCATCGATCAACCTCGGGATCAGTTCGCCTCCGATTTCAATCCCCTTCAATTCACCCGCGGAGATGGTGATCCTTCCTACCGGTTCATGGCACCATACATCTGTCTGTTCAACTTCGAGTTCGGCTCCCATCATTCGAAACGCATCGAGAATGCCCGTACGCGTGGGATTAATGCCCACATCTTCAATGGTGATCCGGCTCCCGGGAACCATCAGAGCAGCTGCCAGCAAAAAGGCGGCAGAAGAAATATCTCCCGGTACCCGAACCCGGGTTCCAACCAGAGACTGACCACCGTGAACCGACACACGGTTAGGCTCTCGTTCCACCATGGCGCCAAAGGCCGTAAGCATGCGTTCCGTGTGATCCCGGGACAGAGTAGGCTCCTGGATGGTGGTGACGCCATCTGCCTGCAGACCTGCCAACAGCAAACAGGATTTGACTTGGGCACTGGCCACCGGACTCTCGTATGAAATCCCTTCCAGGCTGGTTCCACGCACCGCCAGAGGCGTGAATCTTCCATCCTCCCGCCCGTCAATGTGTGCTCCCATCTTCCGGAGCGGCTCGACGACCCGACCCATCGGCCTCCTGGCGATCGATTCATCCCCGACCACTGTGCTGAAAAATGATGAACCCGCCAAAATTCCCAGCATCAAGCGGATGGTCGTTCCGGAATTTCCCACATCCAACGGGAGTTTCGGTTCCTGGAGCCCTTGGATGCCGCGACCGGTTACCCGTACGAATGTTTCCGAAGTTCTTTCAATGCTCACACCCATTTTCCTGAAACAATCAATGGTGCTCAAACAGTCGGCACCCGGCAAAAAACCTTCCACTTCCGTTACTCCGTGAGCGATCGAACCCAGCATGACGGATCGATGAGAAATGGATTTGTCGCCGGGAACCCGCAACGTCAAATCAAACGGTTTGGGGCGTGAAGTCCTGATGGCGCTCATGTTCCTCTCTCCCCTCTTCTTCATCCGCAAACACGGTGTACCCTGCTTTTCGCAAGCAAACGACCGCATTCCTGAAATCTTTAACCTGTTTAAAAGCCAGGCGTAACACTCCCTGGGAATCCTCGCGATTCTCCATAACTCCGATATTGCTTAAGTTGATATTTTCATTCCCCAATAACGTGGCAACTTTACCGATCACGCCCGGCTTGTCCGGAACATCGATATAACATTCGTACATCCGGCTGAGAATGCCCTTTTTCTTATCCGGCAACTGTCTCCGCAACTTTCTCGACCGATCAAACAAAAACTCAATCCGTTCTGCATCCCGCTCTGCGACCGCTTTGCGAAAGTCTGACATCTGCGCGATCCAGTCGTCCAGCAGGCGGATCAATTGCGTGCGGTTTGAAAGCAGGATGTCTCTCCACATAATGGGATGACTCGCTCCAATACGGGTCAAATCGCGAAACCCCCCGGCCGCCAGGCGGTGAAACCATTCGTTGGATTCGTTGTAATCCCCCACCTGGTTGACCAGCCCTGCAGCAATGATGTGCGGCAAATGGCTGATCGCCCCTACGATGCGGTCATGATGAACCGGGTCCATAATGACCAGCTCCGCCCGGGTAGCCAGATACAACAACCGGCTGAGGCGTTGAACATCCGAGACGGGGATGTCAGGCTCAGGAGTCAGGACGTAATAAGCGTTCTCAAAAAGGAGCGATCGGGCCGCTTTAATGCCCGACCGATGTGATCCAGCCATCGGATGTCCCCCGATAAAGGTGATGCCCCGCTCCTTTAACTTTCGTGCCCGCTCCACGATTTCCGACTTGGTGCTTCCCACATCGGTGACAATACATCCGCGACGAAGCGGCAATTGACATAAGCTGTCAATGGTTTGCTTAATTTTTTCCACCGGTAAAGCGATAATGATGATGTCCGCATCCTTTACCGCCTGCTCCAGGTCGGTCTTCCCTTCGTCGATCGCTCCGATCGCTTCCGCAAAATGAAGGTCCTCCCCGGATCTGTCATAACCGATGACTTCCGCACCGGTCCTCTCTTTCAAATCAAGGGCAAGCGAACCCCCGATCAGTCCTACTCCAAGTATGGCTACGCGCTCAGGCATTGGTTGGCATCTTTCCTTTCGCTTTCAAAAATGATTCATAAACCTCCAAAAAACGGCTGTTTTGCTCTTCCGTTCCCACCGTTACGCGGATATACGTGGGATAACCGAGCGCCTGGCCGGAACGCACAATCACTCCCCGCTTCAGAAGATATTCAAAAGCCTCATCGGCGGGATAGCCGGTATCAAATAAGATAAAATTCCCGTGAGCCGGGAAATAGTGCAAACCCCATTCATCCAGTTTATCGGTGATCTTCTTGATGCCCAGACGGTTTTGATTGCGGCAATACGTGACAAACGCCTGGTCATCCAGGGCTGCCAGCGCCGCTCTTTGAGCCAGCCGGTTGACGTTAAACGGTTCGCGGACCCGGTTGAGTTCCGTGATCACATCCGGATGCCCCACTCCGTATCCAATGCGGAATGCCGCCAGACCGTAAATTTTGGAGAAGGTCCGAAGCACAATGATGCGAGGATTGTAATCCAACAAGGATAAGGTGTCCGGGTAAGAGGGATCTGTTACGTATTCGTAGTAGGCCTCGTCTACAACCACCAGTACATGATCGGGAAGCTGATCCAGAAAATCGCTTAATGCATCATGGCTCACGATCGTTCCCGTCGGGTTGTTCGGGTTGCAGATCCAGACAATTTTCGTTTTCTCCGTTACCGCACGGGCCATCGCCTCCAGATCATGTATTCCGTCTCTTAACGGCACCTTCACCGGGATGGCTCCTTCCATACGGGTCAACGTTTCATAACGCGGAAAAGTAATCTCAGCCATCACAGATTCCGTTCCCGGCTCCAAATATGTCCGGGCAATCATCTGCACGATTTCATCGGATCCATTTCCGAAGATCAACCGGCGCGGGTCCGCTTCGAGATGCTCCGCCAGTTTTTCACGCAGTTCCGGGGCACTCCCCTCCGGGTAGAGATAAAAATTATCTTTTTCTTCAGCCAATGCGGGCCAAACCTGTTTGGAACACCCAAACGGGTTTTCGTTGGAGGCTAATTTGATTACATCTTCCAATCCAAATTCGCGTTTTACCTCTTCCAGCGGCTTACCCGGCTGATAGACGGGCAAGCCCCTGACCGATGCTTTCGGCTTCATTCACCCAACCCCTCCACATCTTTTCCCTCTATCTTACTTCGTTTTTAACGCTGTGACAAATGCTCTGATCTGCTCCAAAGCTTCGGTTCGCTGAACGGGATCAGACAAAGCGCCGGAAAGTTCTTCGATTTTACGCACCAAGGCACTTCCCACCACAACGGCATCTGCTTGTTTTTGAAACCGTTCCACATGTTCACGTTTGGAGATCCCGAATCCCACGGCAGTGGGCACCGGACTCAACTCGCGCACCGTCTGCAAAAAGGTGTCGACCGTCCCGGCAAATTGCTGCCGCATCCCCGTTGTCCCCAAGGAGGAGACACAGTAGACAAATCCTTGAGCCTCCTCGACAATTTGTCGGATTCGCTGTCTGGACGTCGGAGCTACAAGCGGAATCACTGAGAGTCCCGCTTTTTGACCCCATTCTCGCAACTCCCCGCTTTCCTCATACGGAAGATCAGGGACGATCAGGCCGTCAAAACCGCAACCCACCGCGTCTTCCACCACCCGGGAGAGCCCGTATTGAAAGACGGGGTTGGCATAGGTAAAAAGGATGAGAGGCACTTGACACCCTTCTTGCCTTACCTGCCTACCCAGTGTCAAAACATCTTGCAAAGTGACATTTTGCCGCAAAGCGCGTTCGGAAGCTGCTTGGATCACCGGACCGTCAGCGATCGGGTCCGAAAAGGGGACTCCCAACTCAATCGCTGCGACCCCTTCTTCGTTCAGAAGATGGATCAGTTCCCGGGTGGCCTCCAAACTGGGATCCCCGGACATGATAAACGGGATCAAGTATTGTTGTTCAGACTGAAGAACTGTTTGCAGTCGGGTCATGACCGGTCTCCCTCCATCCTGCTGCGAATCGTCTCCACATCTTTGTCTCCCCGGCCGGAGAGGCACACGATCAATATATCAGCGGCGGAACGGGTTTTGGCGATTTGGATCGCTTCGGCAATGGCATGTGCCGATTCCAGCGCAGGCAAAATCCCTTCTGTCCGGCACAGCACCTGCACCGCTTCGAGAGCTTGAGCATCCGTGACCGCTGTATAACGCACCCGGCCGGTCTCTTTGAGATAAGCGTGTTCCGGCCCTACCCCCGGGTAATCGAGACCGGCCGAAACCGAATGGGCCGGCAATACTTGTCCGTGTTCATCCTGCAGCAGATAGCTGTAGGTTCCGTGCAGCACCCCGGGACGCCCCATACTTAAAGAAGCCGCGTGTTCCTTCGTATCCAGCCCTTTTCCTGCCGCTTCCACCCCGTGCAGGCGCACGTGTTCATCCTCTATAAATGCTGCAAACATTCCGATCGCGTTGCTGCCTCCTCCGATACAGGCCACCACATCGTCCGGCAATCTGCCTTCCTGCATCAAGATTTGGGAGCGAGCCTCGTCGCTGATCACCCGTTGAAAATACTTGACCATGGAGGGATAAGGATGGGGCCCTACCGCCGAACCGATCAAATAGAAGGTATCTTCCACATGTGCCACCCACTCGCGCAGTGCTTCATTGGTCGCATCCTTCAGCGTACGTGTGCCGGAAGTGACCGGAATCACTTTTGCTCCCAACAGCTCCATGCGGAAAACGTTCAATTGTTGGCGTCTGACATCTTCCTCGCCCATGAACACCCGGCATTCCATTCCCAATAAAGCAGCCACCGTCGCCGTCGCCACACCGTGTTGTCCTGCACCGGTCTCAGCAATCAGTTTCTTTTTGCCCATCCGTTTAGCCAAGAGCGCTTGCCCCAGGGCGTTATTAATCTTATGTGCACCGGTATGATTGAGATCTTCCCGTTTCAGATAAATCTTTGCTCCCCCGGCATACTCGGTCAGCCGTTCGGCAAAGGTAAGCGGAGTGGGCCGTCCGGAGTATTCTTCCAAAAGATGACGAAAATCCTGAACAAAAGAAGGATCCTGAATCGCCGCACGGAAGCCTTCCTCCAACTCCAACAGCGCGTTCATGGTTGTTTCGGGAACATATCTTCCGCCAAACCGGCCAAAATACCCCTGGACAGCTTCCTTTTCAGACTGAATGTGCGGTTTGACCACTTCTGACCACCCTCTCCACAAACCGTTTCATCTTTTGGCGATCTTTTTCTCCATCGCTTTCAATTCCGCTGGACACATCCACTCCATCGGGAGCGTAAGCCCGGATGAGAGCTTCGACGTTCTGTTCATTGAGACCGCCCGCCACCCAGAGCGGGATCTGAACCGAACGGCATTCTTTTCGAAATAAAGAAATCTGTTCCCAATCAAATGTGGTTCCTGTTCCTCCCCGGATCTGACCTGCACCGGAGTCAAGCAGGGCCACGTCCACCCAGGGTGAATATTCCTTTATAGAACAAGGACTCTCCATCTGCTCATCCACGTGAAATGTTTTGATCACACGCACAGAAAATCGCTCTTTGATCGACCGGCAAAACGAGGCCGTTTCTTCCCCATGCAGTTGGATGGCCTGAAGAGGAGCCAGTGACAGCCATTTATCAATTTCTTCGAGCGAAGGGTTGATCAAAACGCCAACGGTCAACACACCGGGCGGAACCCGGTCCACCAGCACAGCAATTTGTTCAGGGCGGACCGATCTTTTCCGGCCCGGAACCAGGATAAAGCCGATCGCATCAACCGGAATGCCCTCCACTTTTTCCACATCTTCAGGTGTCCGGAATCCGCACAATTTGATGTTGGTCCTTTTCATCCGGCTTCCCTCTCCACCAACTGCCGAACTGCCCGTTCGGGATCGGACTCTCTCATTAAATATTCACCGACAAGAATGCCGTCCACTCCCGCTTTCGCCATCCGGACCGCATCCTGAACAGAATGAACCCCGCTTTCACCGATGACCGGAACATCCGACGGGAGAAGCGGACGCAGCCGTTCTGTCGTTGCCAGATCCGTGACAAAGGTGTGCAGATTCCGGTTGTTAATACCGATGACATCAGCCTCACAAGTCAGGGCCCGCCCGATCTCCGATTCCTCATGAATCTCCACGAGCACCTCCATGCCCAGGCGGTGAGCCGTCCGGCTCAGCAGTTGGAGGTTCTCTTGATCCAGAATCGCCGCGATCAGCAATATCGCATCGGCTCCGAGCAGCTTGCTCTCCAGAACCTGAACCGGCTCCAGGATAAAATCTTTCCGCAATACAGGAATCCGGACAGCCTGTTTCACTTTGACGAGCGATTCAGGCTTTCCTTTAAAATAAGAAACATCCGTCAATACGGAAATTGCACTGGCTCCTCCCCGTTCATAGGCCAAAGCGGTGACCGTCGGATCTACCGTTTCTTTGATTATTCCTTTTGACGGGGAGGCGGGTTTGATTTCTGCGATCAATGAGAGGGATTGTGTTTCCCTCAGCGCATGAGCGAGCGAACGGCCGCGCGGCAGCTGCAGTGCCTTGCTCCAATCTTCATCCGTGTAGTGCGGGAGCAATTTTTCTATTTCCTGTTGTTTCGTCTCCACAATTTCTTTAAGAAACATACCGCACCTCCCGGGAGAAATGGACAACCTCCGCCAGCTTTTCTTTGGCTTTGCCCGAATCGACCGCCTGTGCCGCTAAGTGTACCCCTTCCCGGATGCTGGACGCCCGGCCGGCAAGGTAGATGGCAGCTCCTGCGTTGACAAGCACCACATCGCGCGGCGCACCTGGCTGCCCATTCAAGATCCCCCGAATCAAACGGGCGTTAAACCCGGCATCTCCCCCAGCAATCGCTTCGATCGGAGCGGTGTTGACGCCCAATTGCTCCGGTGTGACTTCGTAAGTCTTTACTTCTCCCTCTATGACCTCGCTCATCCGGGTCGGAGCTGTCACCGTGATCTCGTCCAATCCGTCCAGCCCCGCAACCACTAACGCTCTTTCAATTCCCAGCTCGAGCAATACACGGGCCACATTTTCCGTGAGCGACGGGTCGTAAACGCCCAACAACTGAATTTTTACACCGGCCGGATTGGCGAGCGGGCCAAGCAAGTTGAAACAAGTTCTGAAGCCCAGTTCCGTCCGGGTAGGCATCACATGCTTCATCGCCTGATGAAAAAGAGGGGCAAACAGAAAACAAAGGCCGGTCTGAAACAGCAAATGCTGCGCTTCTTTTGCATTGAGGCGGATATCCATGCCCAGCGCCTCCAGCACATCAGCGCTGCCGCTCTTGCTGGATACGGCCCGGTTTCCGTGTTTGGCGATGGGAACCCCGGCCGCTGCTGCCACAAAAGCTGCCGCCGTGGAAATGTTAAATGTTTTCCCGCCGTCACCGCCTGTTCCGCAGGTATCCACCACCTGAGGAAGATCGTGATACACCTGGGTGGCATGGGAACGCAAACCCTGGGCAAAGCCGATCAACTCTTCCACGGTTTCCCCCTTCATACGCAGTGATGTCAATAAGCTGGCTGTTTGGGAAGGAGTCACCTTTCCCTCCATCATCTCAGTCATCACCGCCTGTGCTTCCCGACGGGACAGGTTTCTCCCCGATACCACTTTTCTCAGTACTTCCTGAATCATAAACACCCCTCCCGGTGCTATTCTCTTTCTGTCACCAGCGACATCTGCGCGGCCAATTGAAGTGCCCGAATCATCCCTTTGGCCTTATTGACCGATTCCTGGTATTCTTTTTCCGGCACCGAATCGGCCACGACTCCCCCGCCGGCCTGCACATAGGCACAACCGTTGCGGAAATAAACCGTTCTGATGGCGATACACGTATCCACCTTCCCGGTAAAACTGAAGTAGCCAATCGCACCCGCATATATTCCGCGCGGTTCCGGTTCCAATTCCGCAATGATTTCCATCGCCCGGATTTTCGGGGCACCGGAGACCGTTCCCGCCGGAAAGCAAGCCCGAAAAGCGTCCAGTCCATGATAGCCTGCGGCCAGTTCCCCGCTCACATTGGAGACGAGATGCATGACATGTGAATACTTTTCTACTTTCATCTGCTGGGTTACCTGAACCGTTCCATAACGGGCAACTCTGCCCACATCATTGCGGCCCAGATCGACCAGCATAATGTGTTCGGCCAATTCCTTTTCATCTTGGTATAGATCCCGGATCAACTCATCATCTTCGCGGGCATTTTTCCCTCTGGGCCTTGAACCTGCGATCGGCCGGGTATCGATCTGTTTTCCATCCACCCGGACCAGCAGTTCCGGAGAAGATCCGACGATGGTTTCCTCTCCCATGTGCAGATAATACATGTAAGGAGACGGGTTGAGAACGCGCAAGATGCGGTATACATTCATCGGAGGCGGCGCATGTTCGCAGGTCCAGCGCTGGGATGGGACGACCTGAAAAACGTCGCCCGCGCGGATATATTCTTTGGCCCGCTCCACGCGTTCCATGTACTCCTTTTTAGACAAATTGGAATGTACTTGATCAAACTCCACTTCCTGATCCGCTAACGGGGGCAGAGGCGGAAGCGAAATAAATGTGTCCTTGAGATCTTTCTCCCAGTCCTCCAGATCCGACACCGTCTGAGCATACAGCTCTTCCACCTGCTGCTCATCGGCGGGGTCGGGAACGGAAAAATGAGAGACTAAAATAATCTTCTGTTTCAAATGGTCAAAAATGAGCAAGCGATCATAAAACATCAAGTGAATCTCATAAGCCCCCGTACCTTCGCCCGCCCGCGTGACCGGGCAATTGGGCTCAAAATAACGGACTGCCTCATAAGAGACGTACCCCACCGCGCCACCCAGAAACGGCGGATAAGATTCATAAACAGGAGAGCGGAAGGTGAGCAAACATTTTTGCAACAAACCGGCGGGATCAGTGGCGGTGATCGTCTTGCTCCCTTGCCGGTTCACAACGGTATACTTACCGTCTTTGCCCGTGATCACCTGAAAGGGATTGGAACCCATAAAGGAGTAGCGTGACCACTTTTCTCCTCCTTCCACACTTTCCAGCAAAAAGGAATAGGGAGAATCAGCAAGGCGATGATACAAACTCACGGGCGTCTCCGTATCGACCAGAACAGATTTGCAAACGGGAATCATGGAGAACGAGCGCGCCAATCTCTGCACTTCATCCAAACCGGGGTAAATCATCATTTCCCTCCTCTTCACAAGCACTCGCCTGAAAGATTGAGAGAAAGGATAGAGAGGATTTTAAGGGAGGGTGTGAAACGTAAAAAGCCAAAGCAAGGCTGCTTTGGCTGAACATGCGTAATTTTCCAAACCTCCGCTCAGCTCGCCTCTGCTATATCCGATCTCTTCTCTTCTCAACTGCATATGTTTGAATCAAGAATCCAACAGACCATCCAAAATTTCTCTACTCAACTATCACTCAACTCTTACCTTACCCAAGACTTTAACCTACATGTGACTCGCTGTCAATAGGCGAATGGCGACGCACCAGGTCAGGACGCAAAGAAATGGCCTCACGAAGAAAGACATGGTTCACTTCGCCGGCTGAAAGATCGGTATTGACCAGGATCAACAAGCGGATACAGCGAGGTAACCCTCCCGGTACGGCAATTTCCGTGGAACCGAGTAACGGCACGAGCTCCCAACCCGGAATCGTCCGGATCGCTTTGGCTGGAAAGGCCGCATCCAAATCGGGGGTGACCGTCAAGAAGATGCTGCAAACATCATCAGGGTTCAGCTGATTCTCTTTCACTATCGTCAACATCAGCTCCGTGGTCGCCGATAAAATTTCGTTCGCCTCATTGGCGCGAGCTGTGGTCGCACCGCGAATGCCTCTGACGCTCATTCCTTTCCTCCTCTTATCTCTCTCAATACTTCGCGTATTTGAGTTTCCTCCACTCCTCTGACAATCTCCACTTCGCCAATCCGTGCGGAAAGCACAAAAGTGTATACACCCTGACGAGCTTTTTTATCTCTCTTCATGGCTTGCAGAATTTGATTCTCCGGCCAATGCTCTTGATAGCGGACAGGCAACTGAAAGGCCTGCAGCAATGCTTCGGTACGCTCGACTAATTCTCCGGGGCTTCCCAGCACTCTGGTGCTTAATCGCGCAGCCCCTGCCATTCCAATGGCCACCGCTTCCCCATGCGCATAAGACCGGTATTCGGAAACGGCTTCCAACGCATGGCCGATCGTGTGACCATAATTTAAAATGGCGCGAATTCCTTCCTCTTTTTCATCTTGTGACACGACAGCGGCTTTTACCTGACAACCGCGGTAGATGGCTTCTTCCACTTTTTCGGGCTCTAAAGCAAGCAAAGCTTCCGTATGTTTCTCCAACCACTCGACAAACGATCGGTCCCAGATCAATCCATGTTTGATCACTTCGGCATATCCGGATCGCACCTCCCGTCGGGGGAGGGTGGATAATACATTCACATCAAAAACTACCATCAAGGGTTGATGAAAGGCGCCGATGTAGTTTTTGCCGAGGGGGTGGTTAACGCCTACCTTGCCGCCGACACTGCTGTCATGAGCCAACAAAGTGGTGGGCAATTGGATGAACGGAATCCCCCGCATGTACGTGGCAGCGACGAAGCCAGCCAAATCTCCGACGACTCCGCCTCCCAAAGCGAGGATCACACTCTGCCGGTCCAGTCCGAATTCCAGGCACGCACCGATCAGTTGCTCCACCTGCGTTAAGTTTTTGCTCTCTTCCCCGGCGGGAACGACACTTATGCCTGTCTGATAGCCGGCATCATTGAGGATTTTTTTCACTTTTTCCGCAAAATGCGCGCTTACGTGTGAATCGGTGATGAGCATTAATTTCCGCTCTGTTCCCACCCCCGCAGCTGATAAAAATGAAGGAAGCTGCGCATAAATCCCTGAACCAATGTAAATCGGATAGGAGCTGCTTTCCGTAGAAACCGTTAAAGTTTTCATCTTAAAACTCCAACACTCTTTCTCGATATCTGGCTACATTATCAATCAATTCATCGACGGTATCGGAAGGGAATTTTTCCAGCAGAGCTTGAGCGATCTCCCAAGCGACAACGTTTTCCATCACCACGCATGCCGCCGGCACCGCACAGCTGTCCGAGCGCTCGATGCTGGCTTCAAAAGGCTCCTTACTGTCTATATCTACGCTTTTCAGCGGTTTATATAACGTTGGGATCGGCTTCATCACACCCCTGACCACGATCGGCTCGCCTGTGGTCATTCCGCCCTCAAATCCGCCCAGGCGGTTGGTTGCCCGGTAAAAACCGCGCTCTTTTGACCACATGATTTCATCGTGAACCTCGGAGCCTTTCCGCTGGGCAGCCTCAAAGCCAATGCCGAACTCAACCCCTTTAAAAGCATTGATGCTCACCACTGCCTGAGCGATCCGGGCATCCAGTTTCCGGTCCCACTGGACATGGCTCCCCAAACCGATCGGAACCCCTTCCACAATCACCTCAACTATTCCGCCCAGTGAATCCCCTTCTTTTTTGGCCTGGTCAATGAGATTCATCATCTTTTGCTCCGCTTGCGCATCCAGGCAGCGAACCGGGGACTCTTCCGTGCGGCGCCTGATCTCGGACAAAGGGAGATCCAACACCCGTTCGGCTTCCACCTCTCCGATGCGGAGCACGTGTCCGGCGATCTCGATGCCGCACATCTCCAGTATTTGTCTGGCTACGGCTCCTGCTGCCACCCGTGCTGCCGTTTCCCTGGCACTGGAGCGTTCCAGTACATCGCGCATATCCCTGTGATTATATTTAATCGCACCGTTTAAATCGGCATGACCCGGACGCGGACGGGAGATTCTCCGTTTTTCGGCGTCTTCCGGATTGGGATCCGGGTTCATGATCTTTTTCCAGTGAGTCCAGTCTTTATTTTCAATCACAAGCGCTACAGGGGCACCTGTCGTTTTCCCGAAGCGAACACCGGATAAGATCTGCACCTGGTCTTTTTCAATCTGCATGCGACGGCCACGTCCATAACCTTTCTGCCTGCGTGCCAATTGCTCATCTATTTTGTCTTTTGAAAAAGGCAGCTGGCTCGGCAATCCTTCGATAATCACCGTCAACTGCGGCCCGTGCGATTCTCCTGCTGTCAAATATCTCATCTCTGGCACGTCCTCTCCTGACTCAAAATCGCTCAACTCTTTTATGCTGTTGAGTATCACAGTATGAAACTGGATGAAAATTTGTTAGTTATAATAACACACAACACACTTTTGTGGGAGGGTTAAATGTAAAAAGTTTTTGTTTGTGATACAAACTTGTTTGAACTTATTATTAGATTGTTTTCTATACAAGCGAAACAATCAACGGGCCAACCCGATCAAACCAGGTTGGCCCGTTTCTGATCCTCTAATCCAGACTTCTTTGCACCGCATGGTCCCAGCTGGGAAAATAATAGAGAGCCCCCTGCATCAAATCGGGATTCACTTGCTTGACCCTTTTTTTGTTCTGAGGCTCTCCGCTGGCTACCATTCGTTTAATTTGATCCATCACTTCTTCCATACTCATCGAAATATCCATATTTCCGTTCCTCCACTTAAAAAGCAGGCTTACCTGCATCGTTTCCAATTAACAGGGGAGATAAACCCGCGAGCGGAAACGGCATTCATCGACCCCGATTCCGCATCAATAAGAGCATACAAACTTCCTGATCGAAACGATGATGATCATAAAAAAGAGCACGGCTCTTCACCATGCTCTCTGTTCATCAGATCCACTTGTTAATCGTTTTTTCGTACTCCACGGCTTCCCCTTCGCCAAACCAGAGGGAAATTTCGCGCTGAGCGCTTTCCGGGGAGTCTGACCCGTGAATGATATTCATGCCGACACTCACGCCGAAATCACCGCGGATGGTACCCGGAAGCGCATCGGCCGGATTGGTTTTGCCCATCATTTGGCGTGCTCCGGCAATGACGTTATTTCCTTGCCAGATCATCGCAAATACGGGGCCGGAAGTGATAAAGTCCACTAATTCTCCAAAGAAGGGCTTTTCCTTGTGTTCGGCGTAGTGCTGTTCAGCCAGCTCTTGGGATACCATCATCAATTTGGCTGCCACCAGCTGAAAGCCTTTCTTTTCAAAGCGAGATACGATCTCACCAATCAATCCGCGCTGAACTCCATCCGGCTTAACCATTACAAAAGTTCTTTCCATCAAAGCGTTCCTGCCTTTCAACTGGATTGTTATGTAGAGTCGCGTAAATAGATGCCAATCTGTGACCATGAAAGATTTTATCAGGATCTAGAAAGGAACGCAACTCATAACCTTTTCAATAATGAAGGTGAAACCGTTGTAAGCCCGCTCCGAAATCTTTTGGCGTCTCCGTTCCGATGCAGTGGCAGAGTCGCTCGTCGCCAAAAAGTTTTCTCCACTGGCTCTGCTTATGGAGTTTGCACAGAATACAGTTCAAGACAGCTTGACACAACCGTGGATGAGCGACCGCTCCTTCGTGTCGATCAGTCTTGAAATCATCCATGAAAAGCCGACAATCTAAAAATCAAATACAAAATCGTGCAGGGAGGCCGTGATTGGTCGAAGTGCCTTTGAGGCCTTACCCAGCGGAGGCCCCGAACGGAGGGAAAAAGCGGATCACGTGTTTGAGCGACAGCGAGTTTGATCCGCGCCCGAAGTGAGGGGCCGGAGCGGTCAGTTTTGCATCTTCGAAGGCCTCAAGAGCACGGAGACCAACACGGCCGACCGCCCGGAAGCACAATCAAAGTACAACTCTTACTACAAAGCACGCTCTCACAGAAAGGGTCTCACAACAACGTTAAAAAAACTAATAAGAACGTCTCACGATAAATTCGGCAATCAACCGGAGCGATTCACGTGCGTGGGATGATGGCAAAAACTCCAGACTCAGGATCGCCTTCTGCAAATAACGCCTGGATAGCTCCATGGTGTATTCCACTCCGCCGGACATGCGAACAACAGCTAGAATCTCCTCAGCTGAACCGTTTTTGCCTTCTGATTCGAGATGGGACAAGATTTTCTCCCGATTGGAGGGGGAGACATGAGCAATCGCATAGATGACGGGCAGAGTCACATTTCCCTGCCGCAAATCGCTGCCCGCCGGTTTCCCCAGAACTTGTTCATCACCGGTTATATCAAGCACGTCATCGGTCAATTGAAAGGCCATTCCCACATAATATCCATAAGCATAAAGGCGGCGCACCATCTCCGGATCGGCCCCGCTGACCAAAGCTCCCAGCCGGCAACTGATCGCCATTAACAGTGCCGTTTTTTTCTTGATGCGGTGCAGGTATCTGCGCAAGGATTGACGGGGGTTATACAAATCCTCAATCTGTGTAATCTCCCCTTGGCACATCCGCATGATCGCGCTGGACAAAATGTGTTGTACCTCCGGGTTTTGGATCCGGGTTATGCCTTCCAGAGCCCGCGCAAAAATATAGTCTCCCGTGTACATCGCAACCCGGTTATCCCACTCTGCCTTGACGGTTTTCTTACCCCTGCGCAGGTCGGCATCGTCGATCACATCATCATGAACCAACGTGGCCATGTGAATCAGTTCCAGTGCAACAGCCACTTGCTGAAGCCGATCGGCATCGTAAGTTCCCATATGTCCCGCCAACAATACAAAAACGGGCCGCATGCGCTTTCCTCCCGCTTTTAACAGGTGGGTGGCGGAATCATGAAGTTCTGCATGGTTGGTCTTTACTGATTCCTGTAATTTCTCTTCGATCCGCTGAAGATCTTTTTTCAGATTTTGATAGATATCCTGCAAATTCATCTGCTTCACCCTGATTAACGCATCCCGAGCCCTGCCGGCAAGTCCAACATGCAAATCTCAACATCAGAAGATAATAAGCCGAGCTCCGCCGCGTATCGATAGTAGGTTTTTAGTCCCTCAAGTTGCTGCTCTCTCAGATCGTAACATAAACCGTCATAATATTTTGTCCAGAAATCTCTTTCCCCGCCCAATTGGCGCATCGCTTCCCGAATGACGGGCAGTGGCTCCCGTCTCCCTTGCTCTTTGGCTTTCATAAAGCGGAGGTATATTTCCGCCAGCTCCTCCATCCGCGTTTCCGCTATTTCACGCCGGACAGCCCATACGGCAAAGGTCATGCTCAATCCGGTATATTTATGCCACTCTTCACCTAAATCCAGGACACGATAGCCCGAATGATGCCACAATGCTTTGATAGCGTCATCGCCAATTAATAAAGCCGCATCCGCTTCCTTCATCATTTCATCCAAACACGGGGGCATCGTCACATAATCCGGGGAACCTCCCTCAAACTTTTCTAATAAAACCCTTAACAGATTGACCGATGAGGCCGAAGTATTGGTGAGAGCAATGCGTGCATGACGCAGCTCGGACAGCTCTTTCCCCCTGGTAAAAAGAAAGATGGAGCCCACGGGTCCCATCGCGCTGATTGAAAGATCCGGCATCAATACAAAATGCGGATAGTTTTCCGCATAAGCAAAAGAAGAGATGGGGCCCAAATCGATTTCCCCCGCAGCCATACCGCGGTTCAATTGAGACGGAACCATCGGGATCAATTCCACTTCGGTACCCCGGTCATCAAAGTAGTGGTAGATCGGCAAGATATTTGTAAAAGCGATTTTGCCGACTCGGATCGGTTTCATCTGCCACCCCTCCAACGTTGAAACAAATCATGATCTACTTCCAACAGATCCAAAACTTTCCCGGACACAAAGCGGACCAATTCTTCAATATTTTTGGGTTGGTGGTAAAAAGCGGGCATCGCTGGAACAATCGATACTCCGCAGCGGGATAATTTCAACATATTTTCCAAATGGATCGGACTGAGCGGCGTTTCGCGCGGAACGAGAATCAATGGCCTGCGCTCCTTCAACATCACGTCAGCCGTCCGCTCCAGCAGATTAGTGGAAAGGCCGTGGGCGATCTTGCCCAGCGTACCCATCGAACAAGGGATGACAACCATGGCATCACACAAAAAGGAACCGGAGGCAATCGATGCACCAATATCTTTGATCGGGTGGTAAATCAACTCTCCGGGCATGTCCTTATAGCGATCATAAAAAATGTTTTCCCGTTGCTGAATCTCCCACCCATGCTCTTCTTTCAATACCCGCCAGCCCGCTTCGGTGACGAGCAGATGGACTTCATGCCCTTGTCTCAGCACCT
Organism: Lihuaxuella thermophila; assembly: GCF_900110165.1. Taxonomy (GTDB): domain Bacteria; phylum Bacillota; class Bacilli; order Thermoactinomycetales; family Thermoactinomycetaceae; genus Lihuaxuella; species Lihuaxuella thermophila. The sequence continues at coordinate 50,976 of NZ_FOCQ01000008.1, read as the reverse complement.
CATCGAGCAGACATAATCCGTACGGGGCCCCGCTGGCACCGGTCATCGCGACAACGAAACGTTTATGTCTCATAGTAACACATCCATCATTGCAAACACGAACACAATCACGCTCAGAACCCCGTTCATCGTAAAGAAGGCCGTATTTAACCTCGACAGATCATCGGCGGATACAATGGCGTGTTCGTATATGAGAATAGCCAGAGCGATCAATACTCCGATTCCAAACCACCAATCCAGATGAGTGATCAACAGGAGACCGATTAATCCCAGTGCCGTACCCACATGCATCAACGAGGAGATGAGCAACCCCTTTCTGATGCCAAAACGAGCCGGAATGGAATACAAACCTTCCTTCCGGTCAAATTGGACGTCTTGACAAGCATAAATGACGTCGAAACCGCCAATCCAAAGTGCCACGGTAACAAACAGGAGAAGAGCCATTCCATCGATCTGACCGGTGGTTCCAACCCACCCTCCCAGCGGGCCCAATCCGGTCGAGATTCCCAGCACCACGTGGCACAACCAAGTAAATCGTTTGGTATATGAATAAAAAACGAGAAAAAAGACAGCGATCGGCATCAATTGGACAGCCAGAGCATTCAGCTGGGAAGCAGCCACATACAGCACAAGAAACGAAACGATGACAAATCCCCAGACAAACGGAACAGACACAAGCCCTGCAGGAATCGCGCGATTTTGGGTACGGGGGTTTTTGGCATCGATCCGGCGGTCGATCAAGCGGTTTAAAGCCATCGCGGCGCTCCTTGCTCCCACCATGGCGAGTGTAATCCAACCGATTTGTTCCCATGTCGGAAGATGGCCGTTTACTTCCATGCTGCCGAGGACGGCGCCCAGATAGGCGAAAGGGAGAGCAAAAATCGTGTGTTCAAACTTGATCATTTCCAGGATGATCCGTATTTTTCTCAGCACGTTCATTCGAAACATCTTCCTTCTCTACACGAGCGGTTTTCGTCCAATGTGAACAGCGGTAATTCCCCAGGTTAAGGGATACACTTCCACATGACACAGCCCGACCTCTTCTTCCATGATTCTCGCCAATTCTTTGTAGTCGGGAAATGTGACCAGAGACTCGGGCAACCACCGATACTGTTCGTAGCGGCCCGCGAACCATTTGCCCAAGCGCGGGAGAATCCGCTCAAAATACAGGTAATAGATAAAGCGAAACGGTGGCCAGGTCGGTTTGGATAACTCCAGAGAGACCACTTGCCCGCCCGGTTTGACGACCCGTTTCATTTCGCGGAGAACTTGAACGGGATCAGGCACGTTGCGAAGGGCAAAACCGATGGTCGCATGATCAAATGTATCGTCGGGAAACGGGAGCTTCATCGCATCCCCTTCCACCAGTTCCACCTGGTGAAGAAGCCCCTTTTGCTTGAGCTTCTCCTCCCCGACGCTCAGCATATTCCGGCTGAAATCCAAACCTACGATTTTGCCGCTCCCGGAAGCCTCTGCCAAGGAAATGGCCCAATCACACGTGCCGCAACAAACGTCGATGGCTGTGTCTCCGGGCCGGACATTCATCTTCTTCATGGTGAATTTTCTCCAGGCTTTATGACGGCGAAAACTGAGCAAGGTATTCATCCGGTCATAGTCTTTGGCAATGCTTTCAAAGACACTGTGTACAAATTTTGCTTTGGTTTCTGACTGCTTATTCATTCGATGTCATCTCTCTTTCACCCGGGAAAATCCGTTAAGATAAGGTAATTGCCGGTTCAATATCTCCGTCAGTTCCTCTCTGACATCCGTTTGTTCGATTTCCGGGATCGCCTGGTTGAGCTCATTCCATGTATGTTCAACCCATTTGCCGAGTTCTCCGTCCGGATGCAAAATGCTTGAATACCTCTTGAGCAAGTCAAACAATATGAATCCCGGGATGATTTTTTGCCAGACGTTTTCCGGTTGATTCCCAACATGAAAAAAATCGGCCAGAGCCGTAAGCAATCCGCCGGAAATCACCTGCATCCGCTTTAATGCATGTACGTTCAGATTCCACCCGGCCTTCATCTGTTCTCTGTGATGAGTCATTTTAGTCTCGTTGATGGTTGAGGTTGCTTTAGCCAGACACTGAATGCCGTCTATTTCACGATGCTTGGACAGAATCACGTAAAACAGGCTGCTGTAATAATCCCCTATGAGCACATGCAATTGGCGCCTACGCTTTTCTTCAGCCGACTGCACCGGTTCCAGGGACACAAGATCGTGAGTATCCAGCCCCATCTGCAGCAAGGTTGCCGCTGTGCAGTAAACTCGGATTCGTTCATCAGAAACACCACAGGATCTCATCAACAAGTAGAGAATTCGCACAAAAAAAACAGGGACAGGAGGCTTTCCGAGAGTTTGTTCAACATAGGAATGTCGGGCAAGTTGGTCAATGTGATCAATAATTTCATTGAATTGTGTATGTATGGACGTCATGAAAGCGTCCCTCCCAAAAAATGACCAATCATGATAAAATGCACTTCAAATAGTATACCATACTTTTGAACACGATAGGCAGTTTTGCCGTCATGAACCTGCATGGACTAAGAAGAAGAAAATCGCGTGATTTCAAACATTTCTTCCAGATATTTTTTATCTGTCCAGTGATTGATATTTTTCATTTGCGGATCTCCGGCGATCTGTTTGCGACCCGCTTCGAGCAAAAAATCGTTGACGTTGGCCCCGTGAACATACAGGCGGACGATTTGGATGTTTTCCGTTTCCACAAGACAATTTTTAACGATCCTAAACAGCTCCCGGTACATGGCCTCTTGGCTCATTCCGGGAGTTTGTTCCAGTTCAAGGAAAAGGGAACCCTCATTTTTCCAATCAACCCGTTTGAGCTGCATCCGCAGGGACTGACTGAGCAGAAAATCGACAAGCTGATTTTCGCTTAATTTTTTTTCCGTCGCCGGCTCGAACACGGGTAATTCGGAATTCTCATCTCCATGTTGCTCGAGCATCGGAATGAGCGACAGCAAAGAAGCTAATAACACGGATAAAAAGACAGTCGCGAACAATCTTTTGGCCAGAACTCTCATCCACATCCCCCTTGTCTCCTTCTGTCACCATTTTATCGACCGAGGGCGGGAATCATGCCAGTCTTTATTCTTCGGTGTCAACCTGTCCAAAGGGAGTAATGATCACCGCTTTCCCCCGAATTTTGATCGCTGAGGTATGCTCGGTAAATTGCGCGATCATCACTTCGCCTTTATCCAGTTTTTCGGAGTGATGAAACCGGGTATCTTTTCCCCTGGTTAAACCAATCACATTGACACCGTTTTCTTTTGCTTTAATGACAATATAATCTCCATTGTTCCCTTGCAAAGAGGTTCCCTCCAATTCATTATTCATTGAACGAATTAAAATGAAAAAACGACTCCCAAATCTAGTTTAGCATGGATCAAAAGCATTGATTCAAAGAAAAAGACCCTTCCGAGTGGAAGAGTCTTTTTCTTTGGTCGGGCTAGCCAGATTTGAACTGACGACCTCTTGCGCCCCATGCAAGCGCGCTACCAAGCTGCGCCATAGCCCGTTGTCCTTTCTTGTCTGCGACTGATTATCGCAGTGACGATTTTAAGTATATAACGCGCTTTAAAGAGTGTCAAGAGGTTTTTTAAATTATTTTATGCCGATCAAACTTAAAGCTTCCGCACGGGTTGTGGGATCTTTGGCAAAAACCCCCCGCACGGCTGAGGTTACCGTTTTGGCGCCCGGCTTCCTGACACCGCGCATGGTCATGCACATATGTTCCGCTTCCACAACGACAATGACGCCATGCGGGTCCAATTTTTCCATGATGGCATCCGCTACTGTGGCCGTGATCCGCTCCTGCAACTGGGGTCTCCTGGCAACCGCTTCTACGGCCCGGGCCAGTTTGCTCAAACCGGTGACACGCCCCCCGCGGGGTATGTATCCCACATGTGCTTTCCCGAAAAAGGGAACCAAGTGATGTTCACAGGTCGAAAAAAACGGGATATCTTTGACCAGAACCAATTCTTCGTGATCTTCGCTAAATATGACCGAGAAGTGCTCCTTGGGGTCCTCGCGCAAACCCGAAAAAATTTCCTGATACATTCTGGCCACGCGCTTAGGTGTATCTATCAAACCTTCACGGTTTGGATCTTCTCCCACAGCCTCCAAGATCATTCGAACCGCTTCTTCGATTTTTTGATGATCTACTTCCATTCAAGTTTCCTCCATCCATATCCATTTCATCGTCGCTCATTTGGGCGAGATATCTGTGATCCATTATACCATAACCATGAAAAAACAATGACAAAGGAAAAAGGCCTCCCGAAAGAGGCCCTTTTACCAGGAAATATGTAGTCCCACCAAAGCGCCAATGGCTTATACTGTTCCTGCTTATTTGTTGACTTCTTCTTTCAACTGTTTGCCAGGCTTGAAAGCTGGGACTTTGCTAGCAGGAATTTCGATCTCTTCACCGGTTTGCGGATTGCGTCCTTTGCGTGCCGCACGCTCGCGCACTTCGAAGTTACCAAAGCCGATCAATTGTACTTTATCACCACTTTTGAGCGCTTCAGTAATGGCGTCGAGAACAGCTTCCACAGATTTTGTTGCATCTTTTTTGGTCATTTGAGTAGCTTCTGCTACTTTATTGATCAGTTCGGTTTTATTCATAACCGCACCTCCTGTACAAATCCGCGACTCTTTTAACTTCAATCAATCAGGTGAAGCAATGCGTGGGACAATCCTATACTAATACAGACATTAGGGAAGTTCAAGAGAATGTTTGGTTATTTTCCCGATTTCACATAAAAAAAAGCGCCAAAAGCGCCCTTTTCAAAATTTTGGTTATAAAATAATGGCAATCAATCCGCCCGACCCTTCATTTATGATTCTCTCTAATGTTTCCTGGAATTTATAGCGGGCATTTTCCGGCATCATCGAAAGTTTTGTCTGAATCCCTTCACGGACAATTTGATTGAGTGAACGGCCAAAAATATCCGATTCCCAGATGCGCAAAGGATCATTCTCAAAATCCCTCATCAGATAATTCACCAGTTCCTCGCTCTGTTTCTCCGAGCCGATGATGGGAGCAAATTCCGACTCCACATTCACTTTGATCATGTGAATCGATGGTGCGGTTGCCTTTAGCCGGACACCAAAACGGGTCCCCTGCTTGATTAGCTCCGGTTCATCCAGGGTCATTTCCTCCAGTGTGGGCGGGGCGATCCCGTAGCCGGTTGTCCGCACCATCTTAAGCGCATCTGCAACTTTGTCGTATTCCCGTTTGGCCACGCTAAATTCCTGCATCAATTCAAGCAAGTGATCTCTTCCTTTGATTTCAACGCCCACGACCTCAGTGAGAATCGTATCGTAAAGCTCATCAGGGGCGTAGAGATCGATTTCCGCAATTCCCTGGCCCATATCCATTCCGGATAATGCCGCTTTATCAATAAAATCGTAGTTGTAGAAATGTCCTACCACACGATCGACATCACGCAAGCGTTTGATATCTTTCACCGTTTCGCGCACGGAATTTTCAAATTCCCTGCGGAGCCAGTGATCTTCATCCAGAACCATCACCCAGCTGGGCAGATTGACATTCACTTCATGAACGGGGAACTCGTACAGGACTTCCCTCATCACTCCCAGGATATCGTCTTCGCTCATCGTGGCCACGCTGATCGCGATGACGGGGATATCGTATTTTTCGGCCAATTCCGCCCGGAGTGACTGCACCTGTTCACTGTAGGGACGAGTGGAATTCAGCAGAAGAATAAACGGTTTACCCACTTCCTTCAACTCATTGACGACCCGCTCTTCCACCTCTTCATAATCTTCACGGGGGATATCCGTGATGGAACCATCCGTGGTGATGACAATTCCCAGCGTCGAATGTTCCTGAATCACTTTCCGGGTTCCCACTTCCGCCGCTTCCTGGAACGGGATCGGCTCTTCAAACCAGGGAGTATTGATCATGCGCGGGCCGTTTTCATCTTCATAGCCTTTGGCACCTTCGATGACATAGCCAACACAATCCACCAGTCGGATATTGATCTCCAATCCTTCATCAACATGGATACTGACAGCCTGGTTGGGGACAAATTTGGGTTCTACGGTCGTAATCGTTCTACCTGCTCCGCTGTGTGGCAATTCGTCAGTGGCCCGGACCCGATCTGCCTCATTACTGATGTTGGGAATGACCACTTGTTCCATAAAGCGTTTAATAAATGTTGACTTACCGGTGCGCACCGCACCGACCACACCCAGGTAGATGTCTCCTCCCGTTCGTTCTGCAATATCTTTCAAGATATCTACTTTCTCCACGAAATTCCCTCCTTTAAGGTATCCCTTTTGCTGGATCTGTCGCCGGTGCGAAGGCTATCCCCTCCCTCCGGTCCCTCCTTTGGACACTACTAATATATGAGTGCATCTTCCCAATATGAATCTTTGCGAAAAAAAATAGAGCCACTTATTGGAGCAGCTCTATGAGGATCAGCGGGAAAAAATGCGCGCTTTCTCACGCAAGGAAACAGCCTTGACTTTAAAGCGGGCAATCTTTACCGAACCGGAAAGGCGGCCCAGAAGGAAGATGCCGGGGATAACCAACAGATGAAACCATAACTTTTCCATCTGCCTTCACCCTCTCGAGCGTGATCCATTCACCTCTGACCCATTTTTATGAGGTTGTTGGAGAGAATATTCTACCCGGAAGCGACCGAAACAAAGACAGGCTCTCCCTGTTCATATTTCATAGGCGGCGAAAATGCCGGAACATAAAAAGAGCCTTCCGCCAGCCAAATTCTAAGATCCTGGCCCGCTTCGGGTTTCTTTTTGGCTTGCTGGATCATTTTCATCGCTTCCATGCGGTAATCCACATACACCTTTCCTTTACCGTCTACAAGAAGCGGCAGATCCGTTTCGGCGGAATAAGGGCTTGGGATCGTCACCGCATCCATTCCCAATTGATGAAAGTCAATCGAATAGAAACCGGCGCCGACTTCTCCATTTCCCGGTACTTTCCCGTGTTCCTGTCTATATCGATCTACCGCCTGCTGTACTTTGCCGATTTCATCATTAACGCGCAAGTCAAAAAGACGGACGGTCGGTTTCTTTTCCACATTGATCAACACATACAGGAAGTTGCCTCCTTGTTCAAATGAACTGGGAGGCATATTGCCCAAGTAGCTTTGCAAGTCCTGAAAATTGACGAGATACTTTGTCGTCAGTTTATATTCATCCTCCGTATATTTGTACGGCAATACTTTATTTTCCTTATGGTAAGCTTCCACTGCCGACTGAACACGCATGATATGCTGGGGCAACTGATCCAATTGTTGCCGGCGCTCCTGCGGATAGAGGCATCCGGCCAACAGCCCCATCAACAGGAATAAACAGATTCCTTTTACAGAGTGTTTCATCGTATCTCTCCTTCCGATCAGCTTCTTTTTGGCTCCGGCTCTTATTCACCGCAGACATGGCTAAGCTCAAGAGAGCGCCTTTAAAACGAAAAGCAACGTGATCAGCAGCAGGATAAAAGAAACGGAGGTAAGGAGAAAACGAAGCCATTTCCTCTGCTGCTGCCTCCCGATCGCAATTAAAACATTGATTAAAACCAAAAGAAAAAGAATGATCATGAGTTCCACTTTTCGACACCATCCTTCTCTTTCATCTCCATCAGTATAGCAAATCCGCTTCCGCCTACCAATCAGAGGGGCATCTGTCCTAGTTCAGGATGATTCTCCATGCATAGTATATATGGACATCAGCCTGAATGGAGGAAGCCGTATGAAATCCAACTTGAAAAAACACGCTTCCAGAAAAAAACCGAAGAAGCCCCGCCCGGTAAAAGCACAATCCGAAGTTCCGAAACACCCGATTTTAAATCAGCTGTCTTCCCTGGATCTGGCAAAAATCATGAGTGGCTTCATGACCTTCCGGTCCACTGTTCAAGATCTGAGCCAAACCATTCAGAAGTTGGAGTCTATGATGAACTCCACTTATCAAATGGTTAAAATCGCTTCACAACTGATGCCGATGATCAGGAGCAGAGGTTTCCCTCTCTTTCCACTCCCCAGATCGAACAACCAGAGCGAGGAGATCGAAGACATACCTGTCATCCACCTGCCGTTTGAAGATCAGGTCCCCAAAGGTTCCATCGGTTCCCGCGGCTATCCGGGAGGACCCCCGGGATCTCCGTTGCCCAACATGGATTTCAGTCAAATCCTGTCCATTCTGCAGTCCCCGATCGTTCAAAAATTAATATCCAATCTGGTTCAGAGCGGCAAAGCGACAACATCGTCCTATTCCAAACGAAAACAGGGGTAGCCTGAAGGCATACCCCTGTTTTCGTGCCATTATCCTTGAGCCAACTGATTCCCTGTCCCTGTTTCTGTGCTCAAGTTTATGGATAATGGTTAAAGCTATTACAGAGTATGAAATGTTAAGAATACTTGCAACAGGGAAAAAGCCCAAATGGTTACCAGTCCTGAATGATCTCCTCCAGTTCACCGGTTCTGCCCCGCGACATCAGATCTTTGACTGCCTGCTCCGGATCTTTGCCCTCAAAAAGCACGGCATACAGTTGTTCCGTCAAAGGCATTTCAACCTGATAATGGCGAGACAGTGCATGAGCGACGCGGGTCGTTTTCACTCCTTCGACAACCATGCCCATTTCTTCCAGCACCTGTTCCAATTTTTTTCCCTGGCTGAGCATATGGCCGGCACGCCAATTGCGGCTGTGACGGCTGGTGCAGGTGACGACAAGATCCCCTACCCCGGCCAGACCGACAAACGTGATCGGCTTCGCTCCCATCGCCAACCCAAGCCGGGCGATTTCGGCCAGTCCTCTTGTGATGAGCGCCGCTTTGGAATTGTCTCCAAAACCCAGCCCGTCTGCGAGACCCGCCGCAAGGGCAATGATGTTTTTCAGCGCCCCTCCTACCTCAACCCCGATGACATCCGGGTTTGTATAAACGCGAAAATAGGAATTGATGAAAATGGCTTGTACCTCTTCGGCCGTTTTTTGCCGTTCGGAAGCCACCACGACGGTTGTGGGCAATTTTTTGATGACTTCCTCCGCATGACTGGGACCGGAAAGCACCGCAATATTTGGGTGAAGTTCCTGAGGCAGCTCCTCTTTTAATACTTCTGTCATCCGTTTCAGCGTACCCACTTCAAATCCTTTCGTGGCGTGTACGATCAGTGCATCTGCCCGAATCCAGCGGCTGGCGATTGCGGCAATTTCTCGCATGGCATGGGAAGGGACCACAAACAAAACCAGATCTTTTCCCCGAACCGCATCCGAAATGGACGTCGAGGCGGCAATTCTCGGGGGAATCGTCACTCCCGGCAGATATTTTTCATTCGTTCGGAACCGGTTGATTTCATCCGCCACCGCTTGACGACGAGCCCATAACGTCACTTCGCACCCATTCTCCGCCAAGACAGTGGCCAGAGCCGTTCCCCAACTTCCGGCACCTAACACAGCTACTCGTCTATTCATCCATCCTTCTCCCTCTAACCTTAAATCTTGCGTTCCTGCCCCTTAAACAGATTGATAATATTTTGCTTATGCCTGATCACAGCCATCAAAGTGATGAGCAAGGACAGCCAAATGAAAGTTGCCGGATAGTCCAAAAACAACATGGCAACGGGAACGACACAGGTATAAATCAACGAACCCAAGGAGACATACCGGGTGAGGATGATAAACAGAATGGCGAAAACCCCGGCGACCAAAGCAGCGGAAAAGGCTAAAAACGCGGTGACCCCCACGGTCGTGGCAATTCCTTTTCCACCGCGAAAACGCAGGAAAATCGGCCAGTTATGCCCCACAATCGCGGCGATCCCGCAAGCCATCATAACGGTCTGATTTCCTTCACTGAACAAATAGCCGATTCCGGCAGCCCCGATCCCCTTGAAGGCATCCAGAAAAAATACCAGGAGAGCCGGACCTTTGCCCAGGACGCGCATCGTATTGGTCGCACCCGCGTTCCCGCTCCCGTAATCGCGTATATCCACACCCTTTAAATAGCGGGTCAATAGATAGCTGAAACTGATCGACCCCAACAAATAAGACAATATGAGGGGGATGACCCAGGTTTGAAACATGTTTCTAACCTCTCCCTATCCCGTGTTATGAATTTTTTTTCCTCAGCAGCATTTTGAGTGGTGTTCCTTTGAACGAAAAAGAGTTGCGCAATTGATTTTCCAGATATCGCAAATAACTGAAATGAGCAAGCTCCGGATCATTGACGAACAGAACAATGGTCGGGGGCTTCACTGACACCTGGGTCGCATATTGCACCCGAAAACGGCGCCCCCGGCTCGAAGGCGGAGGTGTGGTAATCATCGCATCGTGCAATACTTGGTTGAGTACAGAGGTGGAAATCCGCATCGCATGTTGCTCGGCAACCTCAGAAACCATGGGCAGAATTTGATGGATCCGCTGTTTGGTTTTTGCTGAGACAAACAAGATCGGTGCATATTCCATGAATTGGAAATGATCGCGGATTTGTCGTTTAAAGCGATCCATGGTTTTCTCATCTTTTTCCACCGCGTCCCACTTGTTGACGACAAAAACGGCCGCTCGTCCCGCCTCGTGGGCGTAACCGGCAATCTTTTTATCTTGCTCGGCAATTCCGCGCTCGCCATCGATCACGATCAAACAGACATCCGACCGTTCAATCGCTCTTAAAGCTCTGAGTACACTGTACTTTTCAACCGTTTCATAAACTTTTCCGCGCTTGCGGATGCCCGCTGTATCGATGAGTACATACTCTTGTCCTTCATATTCAAACGGCGTATCAATGGCATCCCGGGTCGTCCCGGCCACCGGACTCACGATGACCCGTTCTTCACCCAAAATCGCGTTGACTAAAGAAGACTTCCCGACATTGGGACGTCCGATCAACGAAACGCGGATCGTATCTTCATCATACTCCGCTTCGTCTTTGTCGGGAAAATGCTCCACCAAAGCGTCCAGCATATCCCCGGTTCCCGTCCCGTGAATGGAAGACACAGGGATTACGTGTTCAAATCCCAACCGATAAAATTCATACATATCTTCTTTGTGTTTCACATCATCAATCTTGTTGACAGCCATGATCACGGGTTTATTCGAGCGGTGAAGCAACCGGGCCACCTCTTCGTCGGCAGGGGTGACCCCGTCCCGGCCGTCGGTGACAAAAAGGATGACGTCTGCCTCTTCAATGGCAAGCTCCGCCTGATTTCTGATATGTTCTAAAATCTCATCCTGCTCGTCAAACTCCAGACCCCCCGTATCGATCACGTGAAAGTCCCTTCCATTCCATTCACTGCGTGAGTAGATACGGTCCCGGGTAATCCCCGGTTTATCTTCCACAATCGCAATGCGCTCACCGGCCAAACGGTTAAAAATCGTGGATTTTCCTACATTCGGCCTTCCGACAATGGCAACAACGGGTAGACTCATACTGAATCCTCACTTTACAACCAAATCTCTATGAAGAAATAACTAGATAACGACATACCTAATCTTATCCGTAAATATCCCATTAAGCAACCGTTAAGAATGGCGGACGATAATCATGATGTCCGGGTCTATCTCATGCGCCATCCCGTCCAGGATCTTCTCCAGGACGAACGTTTTGCGCACAAATTCCTCTTTGGTATCCGCCACAAAAATGGGCGCCCCGCCCGCAACACAATCGCGTTTAGTGGTAATCACCGCCAATATCTTGCCGGTATCCGCTTTGTTTTCCATTCACGCTTGCCCTCTCTTTCCTTCCGTATCTCTCACTGAAAATTGAGACGGCCTGCGTACGGCGCTCTCCAACACCGGGACGAAGTTCACAACCTGAATGGCTCTCCCGACATTTTTTTCTTGGGGAAGAAGAACCAACCCCAGTCTCCCGTCATTCAGATCCCGTTTGGCAATGGGAACCAGCGCCGGCTCCCCTGTGTCGCGGTATACGCCTAAAATGGCGGAAACGTCATGCAGAATCGCCTGTCTTTGCCCGATGTTGCTGATGGTTACGACGGCAGCCGGGCTGTTGGGTTCGATGATCAGGCCGATCCCGTGTTGTAAAATACGCTTCTGATTGTCTTCGAGTCCGATATTCATCAGATAAATATCGTCTACATACAGATTTGGACCTTCAAATGTAAGTTTTCCTTCATAAACGTTGGCTATATCTTTGATCACTTGACCCGACATCAGCAATCCGGCGCCCAGGATCAGTACTCCGCCTACAACCGCTCCCACCCACCAGGTTTTTGTCAGCACCACAGAGAGTGACGTCATAAAAGCGGAGAAGATCACCAAGTAGTTTCTGCTTTCAAACACTTTGGCAATCCCTTCGATATAACTGGCTCCGCGGGGTACCAATTCCATCTCATCCAGCTTGGCCAGCGTTTCTCGCTCCATATTCCGCACATCCCTGAATTGTTGCGCCGCCAGAGCGAGAAACGTAACAGCCGTGTAATCTTTTTTTAAAAGAGCCGGTACGGCCACCGCACCTAATGCGGAAGCGATCATCCCCAACGCCAGATGGCTCAAATATCCGTGCGGATAAGTAGGGTATTGCCGATAATCGATTTCCAACAAACGAAGGCGCGTCAAAAAACCGATGAGGACTCCGATTATCACCGCCGAGTTGTAAACGTGCCAGTCCATCGCCAATCTTCTCCTTGATTTTAGATTGACCCCATTTTTCTCCATTTCCTCAGCCATTCCTGAGCGGCCCGAACCGAATAATGAACCAGAAAAACGGAGGTGATACAGATCCAAACGGTATCTAAATATTCATCATTGCCAATGATCAGCGGTTTCAGCACTTCATGATGAAAAATCAAGATCCAGGCATGTGCGACCAATGCCCCCCCAACCGCAAGAGTGACCCGGTCTCCTAAGTTTTTCGCAAAACAGACAGGAATGAGGACAAGAGAAAGAACGATGACCGCACGAAAGGATAAATCGGACCAATCCGTTTCCACCCGTGAGATCTCATGCCACAAAAACAAACTTGATCCCAAAAATAAACACAGGCTGGCGAAGGATAGGCGCCATTTTTTATGCATCTTCACAGCCAGCGCGACAAACAGCCAGAGAAGTGCGCCAAAACCGGGATCTATTTGAATCAATTGATCCTTGGGCACAGGGGGGAATCCGGATAATACGACCGCTCCCAACAAATAATACAGAATCATTGATCTCGGGATGGCGAGATCATCCGCAACACTTGAAAACCAACCTGTATAAATCAAAATGCTCAGCGCTGCCATGCACAAAACAGCCGGGATTCCGGCACTCATCCGTTGTCACCACCTTTTCCGAGAGATTTTTTCTAGTTTTTCTCAGAGCTTGTGTTTTTAAGCAGAAAAAAACCAGCCAAAGAATGGCTGGTACCAGGATTGATTGGTTGATGAGATCGATTATTTCAGATTGCGCAACTCGGGATAGACATCCCCCAGGGTGACGTTTAACCCGTTTTGATTGTTGTTATCAAACTCTTCCACTTCTTTGCGTGCTTCTTCTTGCTCCACTTCCTTGATGCTGAGGCTGATCCGTTTTTGTTCGGGTTGGATGCTGAGAACTTTTACCTGCACTTCCTGACCCTCTTCCAACACATCAGCCGGTGTGGCAACATGGCGGCGCGCGATTTGCGAAACATGTACCAACCCTTCCACTCCCGGATAGACTTCAACAAACGCACCAAAGGAGACAAGGCGTTTAACCGTTCCTTTCAAGACCTGCCCCGGTTCAATCTGTTTAGCCGCTTGATCCCAGGGACCTTCTTGGGTCTCTTTCAGGCTCAGGCTGATCCGTTCGTTTTCACGGTCTACTTTCAGCACTTTTACTTTAACGTGATCCCCTTCAGTGAGCACTTCGGATGGATGACCGACACGATGCCATGCCAGCTCGGATACATGAACCAACCCGTCTACCCCGCCGATGTCCACAAACGCGCCGAAATCGGTCAGACGCTGAACCGTTCCTTCCAACACTTGACCGGCTTCGAGGGAGGCCAGCGTCTCTTCTTTTTTGCGGTTGGCTTCTTCTTCCAATACCGCTTTGCGCGACAAGATCAATTTATTTTTCTCCGGGTCGATCTCGATTACTTTCAAAGTGAGCTCTTTTCCTTTGTAGTCGGAGAAATCTTCGACGAAATGGAGTTCCACGTGGGAAGCCGGGATGAATCCGCGAACCCCCACATCAACCACCAATCCGCCCTTGACGACATCAGCAACCGTTGCCGTGAGGGTTTCTCCTGTTTCATATTTATGTTGTAATTCTTTCCAGGCCTTTTCAGCGTCGACCGCTTTTTTGGAGACGATCAATTTTTCCTCTTCATCGTTCAAGCGGATTACTTTTACTTCCACCTCGTCGCCGACGCTTAAAACATCAGACACTTGTGCGATGTGCAAGCTGGATAATTCGGAAACAGGCAGAATGGCTTCCGTTTTGTATCCCACATCAACAAGCGCTTGATTGTTTTCTACTTGAACCACTTTTCCTTTCACCACGTCTCCAACCTGGAGTGATGTTGCTTGTACAGACTTCATTTCTTCTGCCATGAACGAAAACCTCCTTAGCACTACAAAACCTTTTTTATTAAGTAAAGATCAAGATGATAAAGGCGGGAAATCCTCACCTTCATGCAAATGATCATTTTACTGATGTTGTTCCATCATTTGCTTAATTTCATCCATCATGCGTTCTGTCAGCGCCTGGGCTGTCTCAGCACCGATTTTCCCTTCCTTATAAGGGGTAAGATCGATCGGTTTACCAAAAATGATGCGGACAGACCGAAACAATCGGTAAGGACCGATGATGGCCGCAGGAACGATGGGGGAATTGGTTTTTAAAGCGATGAGAGCGGCACCTGAATGGGCTTTGCCCAGCGCGCCTGTCTTTGAACGGGTTCCTTCAGGGAAAATCCCCAATACTTTGTTTTCCTTCAAAATCTGAATTGAGGTTTTGAGCGCTTGCCGGTCGCCCGCTCCTCTTTTGACGGGGAATGCACCGAGAATACGAACGATCGGGCCCAAGACCGGAACGCGAAACAACTCCTCTTTTGCCATAAAATGAACTTTTCGTGATACCGCACAACCAACCAGGGGGGGATCCAAATGATTGATGTGATTGGCGCAGATCACCACCGGACCCTCTTTGGGGATATGATGGCGCCCGATCACTTTCCAGCGGTAGAAAGTCGCAAAAATGATGCGAAAAAGCTGACGAATTGTAACATATAACATATCTTACTCCTCACCGCCTAATTTGTTACGGCAATGTTGAAGAATAACCTCAATCACCTCTTGAACCGACTGGTTGGTCGTATCAACAAGGATGGCATCTTCAGCTTGACGCAACGGAGCATAAGCGCGATTCCGATCGTTTTCATCACGGCGGCGGATCTGTTCCTGGAGGGCCTCCAAGTCAGCCGGGATTCCTTTGGCTGTCAACTCTTTGTATCTCCGGCGAGCCCGCTCGTCGATGGACGCCGTCAGAAAAATCTTCACGTCAGCGTTAGGCAACACATGGGTTCCGATATCCCGGCCATCCATGACCACACTTTGGCTCGCGGCGATCTCTTGTTGTTTGTTGACGAGTATTTTCCTCACCTTCGGCATGGTTGCAACAGCCGAAGCCAGTTCGGACACCTGTGGAGTCCTGATTTCGTCCTTTAACGGGATTCCATTGACTCTGATCCCGTTCGGTTCGAGTGTAAATGTAATTGATTCCGCCAAATGAGCAACGGCTTCTTCATCTTCCATGTCTACCCCGTCCCTGAGCGCTTTCCAGGCAAGGGCGCGATACATGGCTCCGGTGTCCACGTACGTGAGACCCAAACGCTCTGCGACCTGCCGTGCTACCGTGCTTTTACCTGCGCCGGCGGGTCCGTCAATAGCTACCAAAAAACGTTTCATTACCTGCCTAATCCTCCCTAGAACGGGATAAAAATTTATCGAGCAGGTCGTACCTGCTCGATCCGGGATGAACTTTATTCGATTTTACTCGACTTCAAAGTACAATCCTCATCGACCTTGCGACCCGTCATCCACTTGACCATCAACCACTATGTATTTGTACATCTTCATTGTCTGCAGGATGGTAAACCACCGTGACCTATAGACTGTGATTGAACTTTAAACCTGTTTAAAGAATAACATAATTCCGTCACAATTGCAATGAAAACAATTTCACGAGCCGGTTGTATTATACCGGCTCATGAACTCCATTCAGACTTGATCTCCGTCTGCTTTTTTTATTTTCTCGACAAACTCTTCATCCCCGTTGTCCGCATTGATAAAGATCCGGTATTGATCCTTGTCCAGTCTTCCCAGGAACTCATAACAAAGCACTTCTTTCCCCTCATCATTATATATCATCGCCAGATTCACGTCTTGGACTTTCAAGCGGGGATTTACCTGCTTTCTTGCCTCCGCTTGGGTCAGTTTGGGATCGCTTTTAACTGCGCTGACTTTGTTGAACACATATTCATCCGCCTGCAATCCCATAATCTGTCCATTGTCCAGCGCCACTTTGACCACCAGAGCTTCCGGATAAATGTAAACTCCGTTCTCCCTGTGAACAAAATCGAATGTGGCGATATTTCCTACCTCGTCATAGGAGATCGGAACCATATTTTTGTAGCCAATCCGGTCAAGGAATCTTTTCGCCTTATCTTGAGCCTGTTCCATGCTCAATTTGCGGTCATTTACCGGGCGATCGTAAATCATCCAGATCAGGTGCCCGCCTTTGGTTGTAAGATCCGCGTATACTTCATGGTTTTGCCTTGTTTGATACCGTACGCTGTAAGTTTGGTAATCATTTTTTCTGTTTAACGTGACCGACATTCCTTTGACGGACGGAAGCCCCAATACCTGAGCGGCCCGGCGTTTCGCTTCCGCTGGCGAAATCTTTTCCCCTTGCAGACGACTCTCCCTCTGCCGCTCGCGAACCGCCATATTATTAATGGTGGGCCCCCAGTCAACCTCAGGGTAATGACTCACCCGCTCATTCACCCTTCTGAACCCGTCAATAATCGTATTATCCATTTTTTTGTCCTCGGTGGCCAGGGCTAGTTCCACATCCATCCACCGTAAATTTTTGTCCAGGGTATCATTTTGCACTTTCCTCAGATCCCCGGTAATCTCTTTGGAACGGGTGTACAGGGTTTGCAGGGTATTCCACTCTTTATCGGTCATGGGCTCTTTATTCAGATCGCGGACACCGACATGATAAGCAAACTGCCCTGTATTAAACAAAAATTTTTCCGCTTTGTCAAAAGGCATCAGCGTCATGGGGAGTTGCCCCAAGTCACTTTGCGCGGCATAAGCCAAACGCCACACATTGGTCATACAAGTGGATAACTGCCTCCGCGAATTCAGGGCAAGCGTTTTGCCAAGCTCATCTTGCAGTTTATCCATATGATCGTTCAGATCATGAAAGGCACGCTGGTATTGGTTTTCCGCCTTAATCAGGATCGAGTTCTTATCCTGGTTTTCCTGATAGCCCCAGGCTGCTGTTACCACCAGAGCAATCAATGTAATTGGAAACAAGATGGCAGCCACCGTTCGATACATGGCCGAACCACTCCTTTAGTAGCAAAAGATATGTTTTCCGATTTTTTTATGTTGGGGGCGTGACCAGATCCATTTGGAAGTGGCGGTCGCCGGGTTGAAATAATAGATACACCCGTTGGTCGGGTCCCAGCCCTTGACCGCATCCATCACCGCTTTTTTAGACGTTTCATTGGGCGTAAGCCAGATTTGTCCGTCTGCCACCGCCGTAAACGCCCCGGGTTGAAAAATGACTCCTGACACGGTATCCGGGAACTTTTCATGTTCAAGGCGGTTCAGAATCACCGCCGCCACCGCTACCTGGCCCACATACGGCTCGCCGCGCGCTTCCCCGTGCACGGCATTGGCCATCAATTGGATATCTTGTTGTGAGATCCCCCCGCTGCTCTTCCCGGCATTGGCAGCGATACTTACAGAAGTATCACTGACCAAAGGCAAGCAAAAACAAAGAAGTAAAATCTGAAAAAGCCAACCCCTTCGTATTTTGTTCACGATCCACTGCCTCCACGCTTCGTGATTCTTCTGATAGTGTGATTCGCGAATGTCATATTTATGCAACAAAAAAGAGAGCAACGAATCCCGATGGCTCTCTAGATTTTTTCGCTTCTGATTTCAAAATCGCTTTCATTATTGCACAAGCAGCGTTTAAAACCGGTTTCCACTTTTCCTTTGCGCATTTTTCCTTTTAAAGTAAAACGCTCTCCGCATTGGTTGCATCGAATGGTTACCATATATCGTCCTTCATTTTTCATCGTTTTCACCGCCATCCAATAAACATCATCGAATGTATTATTGACATTGCCCCGGCAATTCCATACGGCCGATTTTGGGTTCGTTTCTCGCACACAGGTCCAAACCTCCGGGCTTTCAAACTGCGTTGTCACCCATGCCAGCCGGACGGCCGCAATGCTTGAAAGCTGAGTTCCAAGGAATAAACCTCAGTATCCAATCGATTCGGAGGAACTTGACCGCTTCCGAACCGGGCCCTTGAAGTAAGGTGGGTCATCTACTGCCTTTCGAGTATGAATACCAGGGCAGGGGCAAAAATTTAAAGAGACGGTCAAATGAAAAATGGTTAAGCAGTGAGGATTAAAATGGATGCTCTCTTCCCCGGCCGAATTCTTGAACATTGTCGTTTGTCCGGATATAATTTTGCTTGCGCTTTGTTAAAAAGCGAGGGTGGGAGAGGGTCTTACTTGATAAATGAGGAATTAAGTGGTGAATCTCATTGAACGGACTTTTCGTACTGACAGACATCAAACAACGTTAAAACAGGAGTTGTTGGCTGGGATCACCTCCTATTTGACTGTCGTCTATATCATCATCGTCAACGGGGCCATCCTTTCAGACAGTGGAATCCCCTTTGAGGCGGCCGTCATGGCCACCATCGTATCTTCTTGGATCGGCTGCCTGCTGATGGGATTTTGGGCGAATGCTCCCATCGTTCTGGTACCGGGTATGGGGATCAACGCCTTTTTCACTTATACGATGGTGCACGACATGGGTTTTACCTGGCAAGAAGCGCTGGCGGTGGTGGTGGTTTCCGGTTTCCTTTTTACGGCCGCTGCGTTTTCCCGCCTGAGCATCCTGATCACCACCTCCCTGCCTGATTCGCTGAAGAAAGGGATTACGGTCGGAATCGGGCTTTTGATCACCTTTATCGGACTGCAAAAAGGCGGGATCATCGTTTCAGATCCCCGCACTTTTGTCGCTGTCGGCGACCTGCGGCAGCCCGGGGCATGGTTAACGCTCATCACTTTGATGCTGATTCTTTTTTTGTTTGCCAGAAAAATTAGAGGAAGCTTTCTCCTGGGCATTCTGGCTGCCACTCTGGTCGCCAAGGCGTTGAATATGGAACAGGTAAGCCCTTCCGGAACTGAATTTCTTTCACTGAAGCCATTTCTCGCAGTGGCGGGTTCTCTCTCTTTGGCTAAGATCGCCACTTTCCCGTTCTGGACGGCCACCTTTGCGCTCGTGTTGGTGCTCGTGTTCGAAAACATCGGCCTTTTACAAGGATTACTGAAAGACAAATCGAAGTTCCTCCCGGCATTTCAAGCCAGTGCCCTTTCAACCATCAACTCCGGGTTTGCCGGAACGAGCCCTACCGTATGCGCCCTGGAAAGCGCAACAGGGATATCTGCAGGGGGAAAAACCGGGTTGACGGCGATCACCACCGGCTTTCTCCTGTTGCTGTCCGCCTTGCTGATCCCCTTGATCCAATGGATCCCGGACAGCTCGATTGCAGCTGTCCTGATCGTGGTAGGCGGTTTGATGGTCCAGGAAGTGCAGTCGATTCCCTTCTCCGATTTGACCGAAGGGATTCCCGCATTTATCACCTTTACGTTCATACCGTTTACCTACAGCATCCCCACCGGAATTGCGTTTGGATTTATCGCTTACGCCATTCTCAAATTGGTCACGGGTAAAGCAAAAGAAGCACCTTTCGCTTTTTATGCCATCACCTGCATGTTCTGTCTCCAATTGATCCTGCATCCGTGAATGAACCGATCGAAACGGCCGGATTTCCAAACATACGGGAATCCGGTGTTTTTTTAGCGGAAACGACAAAAAGCCCGGCCACGCAGGCTGAGCTTTCCTTCCTTCTCGCTTTATACTTTTACCTTTTCCTTGTTCTTTAGATCTTCGGCAATCACTGCTCCGTGAAAGCGGCCATTTTCGATAAAAATTTTGGTGGCATCATGCCCGGTGGCGACCACACCGGCCAGATATAATCCGGGAACCGTGGTTTCCATCGCGGGAGAACAGACGGGGGAGGCCGTCACGGGATCCATCTTGGCCCCCAATTGCTCAAGCAATTCGAGATTCGGACGGTAACCGGTCATCGCAAATACAGCATCTGCCGGGATCTCCATGACTTTTCCTTCTTTTTCAATGATCACGCTCTTTTGCTTGATTTCCAGCACTTGGCTGCCCCAGTGCATCCCGATCCGCTCTTTTTCAATTGCAGCTTCAATCACCGGTTTTACCCAGGCCTTCACACTGGAATGAAACGATGTTTTGCGATAGACCATGGTTACCCTGGCTCCGGCCTGATATAAATCAAGTGCCGCATCGATGGCTGAATTGCGCCCTCCGATGACTACCACATCCAGATCCGCATATGGATGTCCGTCATGGTAATAGTGTCGGACATGAGGCAAATTCTCTCCCGGTATATTCATCATGTGCGGATTGTCATAATAGCCGGTGGCCAATACGACATACCGGGTCAAATAAGTATGTTCACCATCAGCGCTTTGGGTGACGACACGAAAGCCGTCCGGCAAACGCTCCAGCCGGGTGACGCGTTCATAGGTATGAACATCCAATTGATGGATTTTTACAACAGTACGAAAATATTTTAAGGCTTCTTGTCGGGTCGGCTTCTCATGGATGGTAATAAACGGCACTCCTCCGATTTCCAATTTGTCAGGAGTGCTGAAAAATTGCATGGATAAAGGATAATGGTAAATGGAGTTGACCAGACATCCCTTTTCGATGATCAGCGGCCGGAATCCCTGGTATTTCAGTTCAATGGCCGCCGAGATTCCGCAGGGACCGGCCCCGATGACGATCACATCTTTCATCTTCTTCATCTCCTGATACAAAAGAAAAACACCCTGGATCAGGTGTTTTTCTTATAGGGATCATTCTTATTATACTATACCCAACCACGAAAACGAGATGCTTCAGCCATCTTTCTTACACCCACCATGTAAGCGGCCAGACGCATATCCACACGGCGCGACTCCGCCGTTTTGTACACATTTTCGAAGGCGCGTACCATGATATTCTCGAGCTTCTGCTCCACTTCTTCCTCGGACCAGTAATAACCCTGGTTGTTTTGTACCCATTCAAAGTAGGAAACGGTAACTCCGCCGGCGCTGGCCAGAACATCCGGTACGAGCAAAATGCCCCGCTCATGGAGAATGCGCGTAGCCTCCAGGGTCGTCGGTCCGTTTGCCGCTTCCACAACGATGTCTGCTTTGATGCGATCCGCGTTCTTGGCTGTGATCTGATTCTCAACCGCGGCCGGAACCAGAATATCGCAATCCAGTTCCAATAGCTCCTGGTTGGTAATCGTGTCCGTAAACAGTTTGGTTACAGTGCCAAAAGAGTCGCGGCGGTCGAGCAGATAATCGATATCCAAGCCATCGGGATCGTGCAGTGCTCCATACGCATCGGAAATACCAATGACCTTCGCTCCGGCATCATGCAAGAATTTGGCCAGGAAGCTGCCTGCATTGCCGAATCCCTGGATAACGACGCGCGTTCCTTCCAGGGACATGCCTCTTTTCTTCGCTGCCTCCCGAATCATGATGGTGACACCTTTCGCCGTCGCCGTTTCCCGGCCGCGCGATCCTCCGAGGACGAGCGGTTTGCCCGTGATGAATCCCGGTGAATCAAATTCGCGAATCCGGCTGTATTCATCCATCATCCACGCCATGATTTGAGAGTTGGTGAAGACATCGGGAGCAGGGATATCTTTGGTTGGTCCGACGATCTGGCTGATCGCCCTCACATAGCCCCTGGACAAACGCTCCAATTCCCGGAAGGACATATTGCGCGGATCGCAGACGATGCCGCCTTTTCCTCCGCCATACGGAAGATCTACAATCCCCGCTTTCAGACTCATCCAAATTGATAACGCTTTCACCTCTGATTCTGTAACGTCAGGGTGAAAACGCACTCCGCCTTTGGTGGGACCTACCGCATCATTGTGCTGTGCCCGGTATCCGGTAAATACTTTTACTGATCCGTCATCCATGCGAACGGGAATACGAACCGTCAACACCCGTAGAGGCTCTTTTAACAATTCGTATACAGACTCGGGATAGCCCAATTTATCTAATGCTCTTTTTATCACTGTTTGGGTTGAAACCAGGACATCCAGATTTTCCTGTTCTTCTGGTTGCTGACCCGTTGCCACTGATTGTTGTTCCATCCTGACCACCTCAAAAAAGTTACTCGTGCAACTTTCATTTTTGAGTCCTAAAACACCTAACAGTATACAACATAAACCTGCCAAAAGAGAACTGCTTCACATCAATCTTTTTTAAAAACCTTAAAATCGTTGTATAATGACTTTACACAAAAGCTTTTATCCCAGAGAAAGGAATCTGCCTGTTATGGTCAGCAACATATTGTATATCTTTGCGCATCCTGATGATGAAACTTTTGCCTGCGGAGGAACGATCGCCCATTTTGCCAGCACCGGAAAAACCCGGCAGGTCTTATACTGTGCCACCCACGGGGAAGCGGGCAAAACCGGTGGGATCTGCGCCCCCGAAGAGTTGGGAAACGTTCGTGTTCTGGAATTGAAACAAGCGGCCCGCATCTTGGGACTCGATCATCTCATCATCCGGAACTACGGAGACGGAAAGCTACATAAACAGCCTGCCGAAGGTTTGGTTCAAGATCTTCGGGACGTCATGGAACAGGAAAAGCCCGATCTCATTATCACCTTCCCGCCGTCTGGTATATCAGGTCACAAGGATCACAAAATGATTCAACAAGCAGCCTTGGAAGCCGTGAAGAAAACCTCATTCTCTACCAAACTTTACTATATTGTGATCCCGGAATCAATCGTTCATTTTTCGGGCCGCTCCGTTCACACGACACCGGATGAATATGTATCCATGAAAATAGATGTTTCCGCTTTTAAGGAAAAAATCGCCAAAGCATTGGCGGCACATCAAACCCAACATCTTTCCGTGGAAAGAGTTTTCCCCGGCGTGCTGAACGGAAATACCGATCAGTTGCGGACACATGAATATTATCAACTAGTTATACAGAGATAATTTTTTTTATACAAACGGAAACGTCAAAAAACGCGCCTTGAGAGGCGCGCTTTATTTATCTCATCCAAAATATTTTACTATTTGGTTGATCGCATTTTCGGACCAAACGGTTTTTCCGTATTCTTGCAGATACGTGGCAGTCATGGTGGAAGCCTCACCATACTCAGACAAAACAGCGATTAATGCTTCCAGGCGATCTGTTTCCAAATCGTCGCCAAACAGCAGGAAGTAGGCGTTTTTATATGCGTAAACCTGCCCGCCTTTTTTAACAAGAGGCTTCATGCGCGTCGCGGCCTGAATCAGATCCTCCAAGTCGGTGAAGCGGAAGATGATGTCATCCGTTTCTTCCATGGTGACTTCCAACTCGTATACATCCTCTTCAGGTTCAAACTCCTCAAGCTCTGACTTTGGAGCCCGACCACGGGTTACGACGACTACCATCCCTTGTGCGGGTAGAGCGAATACCTCGACCGCGACAGGTCCAGCAACTTCAAAGCCCAGTTCCTGATATGCATGTTCCATCATATCATTAAACAGTTCATGCACTTTGGGGATATCCCGCCACATATCTTCTTTTTCAATCCCGCGATCCAACAGATCATCCAAGGTTAAGAAGAAGCGGATTTTATCCCCGCCTATACGCTCGACACGCATGGCTTACCCTCCCTCGCTGGAGACCTACCATTAATAATGTATGTGATGCGAGATCATCGCGTTACGTGGTCTAGTCTCCATTTTTCTTTTTCTATCCTTATGATACATGAATTAATGGGGATTTGCATCAAAGGAAATGAAAAGAAACCCCTGATCCCGGGGGTAAGCGGAAAGAAACCGGCAAGCGACATTTAGGCATTGAAACCCTGCTCCAGCGGCTCATCTTTCATCCGTGGTCAAGCGATCAGAAAAAGTGTTGGCTTGTTTCTGTTTGGCTTTCCACTTCCTCAGTTCCCTCCCTGCAAAAACGACAAATACGGCCGCTGCATGCCAAGGTAACAGGAGAAAGCAGCCAATTTGAATCGCGGTAAACGCTCCAATCCAGCCGGCGATCTTCCATTTTCTTCTTTTTCCTTTACATGAAGCAGATAGTTCCCAAAAAGAGGATATCAGCTTTCTCAGCCAACGGGCGGATATAGACACGGACAAGAGAAGGCAAACAAACGATAAGAGATAATCCGCACTGAGATAAGTCCAGATCCGGCCGCTGAACCGAAGCAAAGCTTCCTCAGGAAAGGAGACAACAGACACGAACGCCAAAAAAAGGGAAGCGAAAAAACCGATCAAGGGTGAACCTTTCATCGCTCGACACCACTCACCAAGATTCCGTCATTTTTCATCGGCGAACCGGAGATACAGCCCCATCAGGAAATCAACGGTCCAGTGGGCAGCTACCGCTGGAACCAGGGTGCCCGACCACTCCACAAGCCAGCCGAACAGAAAACTGATCAGCGTCAGAAACAGGACCAATACCCATTGACGGAGATAACGGGTATCTACAAGAACAAACAAGAGAGTCGTCCACCCGATTCCCAGCCAATGCTGAACCGCTCCGCGAAAAAACATCTCCTCCGCCACTGCCGCCACAGCAGCAATGAAAAAGATATGAACCGGAGAGCGCCGCCCCAACAAAAGACGGTTGATGCCCCCGTCATCCAGCCATTTTTCCGGCACGATGCGAATCAAAACCAGTTCTAAGAAGACGATTCCCAATCCTGCAACTGCTCCCCATATCCACATATGTATGTTAGTGACGCCAAAGTATCCCCAGTTTAACTTCCCTTGCCACCACAACAGGGGGAGTGCGATTACCAGGAGAGACAACTGGGTAATATAAAAGCTGACAATCACTTGCTTTTCCGTGATCGGTTGCGGGTTCGGGGTGGTTTCTTCATCGGTTCGAGTCAAAGGAAGGCCCCCTCCTTTCTTTCACTCACTGTTTACTCCTTGCATTTCTAAACAATTCGTTCTACAATGAGGGTTGGAAGTGGACTTAGCTCTCTATGGATTAAACACGGGAGGAGATTTGGACTAATGCGCACTTGGGTTGATAAAGACACTTGCATTGCATGCGGAGCATGCGGAGCTACAGCTCCTGACGTTTATGACTACGATGAAGACGGAATCGCTTATGTAATTCTTGATGATAACACCGGAACGGCTGACGTGCCGGAAGAATTATGGGATGACGTGCGCGACGCCCAAGAAGGCTGCCCGACGGACTCCATCAAAGTGGAAGAGTAATCATTGTTGGAAAGCTGCTCAGATCGCTCTGGGTGGCTTTTTCTGTATTTGAACCTTCGTTTGATTATACCATTCGTAAAAGGTGGTTCCCTCACATGTGGAAAAAGGCCATTGCCGGCTTTCTGTACGTATTTGCCGTATTTTATACGGTTGTGGAACTTTTCTTGGAAGAAGGGTTCTTTAACTTTTTTGTGCCTGTATCTGCCGTGATCATCGCCAGCATGTTGCTGAAACAAAACCAAAAAGACAGGAACATGGACAAATAACCGCAGAGACCATCACGACAGATCTTGTTCATCCAGATACAGGCTGACTTCGGCCAAACCGCCATCCACGTTGACCACATCCTGAAATCCATGGTGAAGCAAATAATTGGCCACATGGAGACTTCGAACCCCGTGGGCGCAAATGAGATAAATTTTTTTGCCGGGATCCAGCTCACCCAGGCGTGCCGGAATCGTATTCATGGGAATGAGCTTGCTTCTCTCCAAGTGGTAGACGGCCCATTCTTCCGGTTCCCGCACGTCGATGATTGTGACTTTTTGTTCGTCAAATTCCCTGTTCTTGTATTTCAGCGCAAATTCTGCGGCAGAGATGTGGTATCGATCTTCATTCTGTGCCATTTCACGGTTCTCCTCATTTTTTTCTTTCATTGTAACACAGCCCACTTTCCATTTGCGTCTTTTAAAAAAACTGTCTACAATGGGTTTGGGATGATTCGGCCGAAGAAGCATGATGCCGCATCGCCCTTTCGTACATAGCGTAAAAGGAGGAACAGACATGTCCAAAGAGCTGATTGTCGATGCTTTTATTGAGATCCCGACCGGAAGTCAGAACAAATACGAATTTGACAAAGAAAAAGGCGTGTTCCGTCTGGACCGCGTTCTCTATTCCCCGATGCATTATCCGACCGAGTATGGTTACCTGGAAGGAACCCTTGCCGAAGACGGAGACCCGCTGGACATTTTGGTTCTGAGCACTTTCCCGACCTTCCCGGGTTGCGTGATCAGCAGCCGCGTCATTGGCGTTCTGCTCATGTCGGATGACAAAGGCCAAGACGAAAAGTTGCTGGCCGTCCCGGTGGATGACCCCCGCTTCAACGAAGTAAAAAGCCTGGATGATGTAGCACCGCATGTGCTAAAAGAAATCGAGCACTTCTTCCAAGTGTATAAAGATCTTGAGAACAAAAAAACCACCATTGAAGGCTGGAAAAACGCCGAATTTGCCGGCAAATTGTACGAAGAATGCGTGAAACGCTATCAAGAAAACAAGTGAGCGGAAATCAAGCCTCTTCCTGTATTACGGGACAGAGGCTTTTTCCTATTTTGATACGGGCCTCCCGATCCCGGCTGGCGAGCGTATAGGAAGAATCAAAACATCAAAAAGTAAAGAAGGGACAAGGAGGGATTTCCATGCATGAAACGAATAACCGCAGCCTTGAACAAAAGAAAAAAGAAGCCGAATCGCGTGATCTGCAAGTCGCGGACAGAAATGTTGAAAACAAACCGGGCTACGGAAACAAAAAATTAGAAGGCCCCGACCGGCCTTCCACCTGAAACGTCAAACAATTGTGCTTGCCTACGCTTCGCGGCTTAAGAGACCCAATTGCCGCGATAATTCATAATGAAGCGTTTGTGTTTGTCCGCTAAACCTGATTAAAATCTTTCTGCCTGGCGCAACCCCCTGCAAGGGAGTTACCTGAATGACAGTCCCTTGCCCAAACTTGACGTGAACCAATCTCATTCCCGGTGAAACTTCTTCTTTGGCAAAACGCAATTGCGGCTGGGCAGCCTTCGGTTTATGCAAAACGGGGCTTTTCGCCGCAGGTGCTTCCCGCGCGACAGCTATTTCCGATTTCGCCGAACCCATTTCACCGTCATAACCGATTTCCTTTACAAACGGGGACGCCCCTACCCGTTTTCCCTGTCTCTTTTTACTGACCGAAAGATAAAGCTCACTTCTGGCGCGGGTGATTCCGACATAAAATAAGCGCCTTTCCTCCTCCCAAGCCGCCTGTTTCCGGTTGTCCGGCACCTGCAGGCTGCGCCGGTGAGGAAGAACCATCGCATGTAGACCGATCAAAAAGACACGATCAAATTCCAAGCCTTTCGATTTGTGAAAAGTCATCAGTTTTACCCTGGGAGACTGTGCAGGATGGCGCACCCATTCGATGACTTTTTCGGCATGCTCCACCAGGGCTTGTCCATCCGATGCATGACGTGCAGCCATCACAAGCTCATCAGCCGGTTCAAACAAGGACGCAGGGTCGTTTCCTGTTTCCTTCGCAAAGGCTTCCAGGTAACGGTCGTATCCGATTGTCTCGCGTATGTAACGAACGGCTTCGCTTGCGCTAAACTTACGTATCCGGGGAACGTGCGTGCGCAATTCATTTAAATAACGCACCTGATATGCTTCCAGCCCCGGCAATTCCGGCAGAACTTCAAGCAGAGTCCGATCCCCTTTTCGAGCTGTGTTCCAGGCGGCATCGATCCATTCATCCCCGAACAGATAGCGTTTCGGCTTATTGACGATTCGGATCAGTGAATCCAAATCGTTCGGGTGATAGGATAATCGGATATAAGCCAGAATGTCTTGAACCTGCCAGCGCTGGTAAAAGGAGTGTTCCCCTGCGGAGACGAAAAAAGGGATCCCTTTCCGCACCAAAGCGTCAATGAGCGCCCGTGCCTGGGTTGAAGTTCGATACAAAACGGCCGTTTCCATCCCGTCCTTCAGTGCTTCCAGAATTTGTTCCGCCTCATCCTCTTCATCATCCGGCTCCAGCCAGAACGGTTCAGGGCCTTTCGTGCCGGTTCCCGCCCGCGGTTTGGGCTGGCGGGATCGGTTGTTCCGGATCAGTCTTTCCCCCAGCCGGATAATCTCATCCGTAGAACGGTAATTGACGGACAGTACGATTCGCGTCAGTGAGGGGAAATGTTTCGCGAGTTCCAGCATAAAAGCGGGATCGCTTCCGCGGAAGCCGTAAATCGACTGGTCATCATCCCCGACTACAAACAGTCTTTGATGTTTGCCTGTCAATTTCAGCAAAATTTCATACTGAACCCGGTTGATATCCTGAAACTCGTCGACCAGTACATGCTGATAACGTTCCTGCCATTTAGCGAGTGTTTCAGGAACCCTGGTACGCTGATAAAGAGCGACCAAAATATCGTCATAATCCCAACATCCGAGTTGTTCCTTTTTCGCTTCATAAGCCCGGTACACATCCCGGAACAGGACATTCTTCTCCTTTTGCACCTTCATCCGTGCGGGAAAAATGAGATTTCCTTTGCAGAGGCCGATCTGGTTGAGAAAGGAAGCAACGGTTTCATCATCGGTGGGCTGATCCCGTTCCGCCAGCAGGCGACGCACAAGCTCCGTTTGTTCCGCTGCCTGAAGCAGCAGTGGAATTTGTGCTCCGTCTTCCCTCAGCATGGAAAGGAAGAGGGAATGAAAAGTGCCGATCGACAATTCCCCCACCTTCTCCGGCATAATTTGTTGTAGCCGTTCTTTCATCTCTTTGGCAGCCGCGCGGGTAAAGGTCACGACCATCAATTGCCGGGCAGGAATCCCCCGTTCCAGCAAATAGAGAACGCGACGCGTCAACACCGTGGTCTTTCCGCTTCCCGGACCGGCAAACACGACTGTCGGCCCATCGGGAGCGGTTACGGCTCTTCGTTGCTCTTCATTGAGCCCGTTGAGTAACAATTGGATCGAATCAACCTGCAGCATCCCTTCCTCCTTTCCGCCGATTTGTTCGTCCTTTCCCCAATATTCCTATGTTAACATACTACATTCCCACTCGAACAAGAACAATTTCCGAAAGTTTTTCTTATTGACAGGTGGATTGTTCCGTGTTAGAGTATTTATCAAATTTCAGAAGTATAAAAACGATGACGGAGCCAAACATCTTATGTTGAACTCACAGAGAGCCGATGGTTGCTGCGAATCGGCAGTTCACGGATGTGGAGCACTCCGGAGTGGCCGGCTGAAATTGAGTAGGTTGGCACGGTTGAACCGTTATCCACGGGGTCCTTTTTTCCGGACCCGCTAAGGTTGTTGGCGCGAGCCAACAGCGAATGAGGGTGGCACCACGAACCTTTCGTCCCTCACACCTGCCCGTGCTAGGTGTGTGGACGTGAGGTTCTTTTTTATTTTCCATCAGACAGGAGGTCAAGCACCATGTCATTTTCTGAAAAGTTTCATCTGCGAATTCCCGGACCCACTCCGATTCCGCCACGCATCCAGCAAGCGATGGCCCAGCCGATGATCGGCCACCGCAGCGGAGATGCGTCCAGGCTTTTGCGGGAATGCAGTGAAGGCCTCAAAGCCATCTTCGGCACAAAACAACAGCCGCTCATCCTCTCCAACAGCGGAACAGGCGCTTTGGAAGCCGCTGTCGTCAACACGGTCAGACCCGGGGAAGAGGCCATCGTAGTCGTTACCGGTGCTTTCGGTGACCGCTTCGCCAAAATCGTTGAACGCTACGGCCTGACTTGCCACCGTTTGGACATCCCGTGGGGACAAGCTTGTGACCCTGAAACGTTAGGTTCTTTTATCAAAGAACATTCACGGGCAAAAGCTGTTTTTATGACCTATTGCGAAACCTCCACCGGCGTGCTCAATCCGATTGACCAGCTGGCGAAAGTGGTCCGTGAACATTCCGATGCCCTGGTGATTGTGGATGCGGTCAGCTGCCTGGGAGCGGTCGCCAGTCAGATGGATGACTGGGGGATCGATGTGATGGTGACCGGCTCGCAAAAAGCGATGATGCTGCCGCCGGGACTCGCATTTGTCGCCGTCAGCCAACGGGCCTGGTCGGCCGTGGAGAAAAATGAAGCCCCGCGTTTTTATCTCGATCTGCTCGCTTATCGCAACAATCTGGAAAAGGAGACAACGCCCTATACTCCTGCTGTTTCCTTGTTGTTCGGCCTGAAAGAGGCATTGCACATGCTGCAGGAAGAAGGGCTGGAAAACGTGATCAAGCGGCATGAACGGTTGAAACAGATGACCCGTGCCGGGGTGCGTGCACTCGGGCTGGAACTGATGACCTCCGAGCAGGACGCTTCGCCGACCGTCACCTCGATTCACGGCGGAAAGGACCAATGGAGCTCCGAAGACTTGCGCAAAGCCCTGCGCGAACTTCAAATCGTCGTAGCCGGAGGCCAGCAGCATCTCAAGGGTAAAATTTTCCGCATCGGCCACATGGGCTATTGCGATGCGCTGGATATTTTCACAACCCTGTCGGGCCTGGAAATAGCCCTGCAAAAAATCGGCGTTCCCGCTCCGTTGGGGGCCGGGGTGAAAGCTGCACAGGAGGTATACATGAACCATGTATAAAGTTCTCATCACCGACCCGCTCAGCGATCAAGGAATTGAAAAGTTATTGCAAGCGGAAGATGTCCAAGTTGTGCGAAAAACCGGACTCTCCCCGGATGAATTGCAATTGGAAATTGAAACGGCAGACGCGCTCATGGTTCGCAGCCAGACCCGGGTGACGGCGGAGCTGATCGAAAAGGCCCGCCGCCTGAAGGTGATCGCGCGTGCCGGGGTGGGCGTGGACAACATCGATGTTCCCGCAGCGACCCGCAAAGGAATTGTGGTGGTAAACGCCCCGGATGGAAACACCATCTCCACTGCCGAGCATACCTTTGCCATGCTGATCTCTTTATCCCGCAACATCCCCCAGGCCTATCGCTCCCTGCTCGCCGGAGAATGGAGAAGAAAAGATTTTGTCGGGGTGGAACTGAACAAAAAGACGCTCAGCATCATCGGATTGGGGAGAATTGGGGCGGAACTGGCCAAACGGGCCAAAGCTTTCCGCATGAACGTGGTCGCCTATGACCCGTATCTGTCGGATGAACGGGCGGAAAAGCTGGGCGTAAAAAAGGCCTCTTTTGAAGAAGCGGTCGCTGCCGGGGACTATATCTCCGTGCACACCCCGCTGACCAAAGAAACCCGCCATCTGATCAACCGGGACACATTTGCCTTGATGAAAGACGGTGTCCGCATCCTCAACTGCGCCCGTGGCGGAATCATCGATGAAGAAGCATTATATGAAGCCATCCAATCCGGCAAAGTGGCCGGAGCCGCCCTCGATGTTTTTGAGCAGGAGCCGCCGGGAGATCATCCCCTGCTCACCCTGCCCCAGGTGATCGCCACTCCCCATCTGGGCGCTTCCACGGTAGAGGCCCAGGAAAACGTAGCGATTGATGTATCGGAGGAAGTCCTCCACATCCTGCGCGGCGAACCGTTTAAAAATGCGGTCAATCTGCCTTCCATTCCGGCGGAATTGCAGCAAAAATTGCAGCCTTATCAGGAGCTTGCCGAAAAACTGGGCCAGTTCGTCGCGCAAATTACCAAAGGGGCCCCGAAAAATATCACCGTCACCTATGCGGGTGAAGTGACCAAACTGGATATCTCCCCGTTAACCCGAACGATTTTGAAAGGCGCCCTTTCCCATCACCTGTCGGATGTCAACTATGTGAACGCTCCTCATCTCGCCCAACAACGCGGGGTGCAAATGCTCGAGCAGAAAGCGAGCAACAGCCACGGTTTCACGCAACTGATCAAGGTAGAGGTGGAAACCAATCAAGAAACCCGAAGCGCGACGGGAACCCTTTTAAACGGATTGGGGACCCGGATCATCAAAATTG
This sequence comes from Lihuaxuella thermophila, assembly GCF_900110165.1. Lineage (GTDB taxonomy): Bacteria > Bacillota > Bacilli > Thermoactinomycetales > Thermoactinomycetaceae > Lihuaxuella > Lihuaxuella thermophila. Next base: position 18,743 of record NZ_FOCQ01000008.1, on the reverse strand, counting down.
ATGAGTACCCCGTCGATGTCACCCCGGAAGGCCATTTATTGTTTATTCAGCATCTCGACCAGCCGGGAGCGATCGGCCGGGTCGGAACGATTCTCGGCAACCAGGGGGTCAACATCGCAACCATGCAGGTCGGGCGTCAAACCATCGGCGGCCAGGCGATCATGGTCCTTCGCATCGACAAACCGGTTACCCAGGAAGTGATTGATACATTGAAACAGATGAATGAAATTCAATCGGTAACCGAGATCGACCTGTAGACGAATGGAACCCTCTCGCCGGATCCATCCCTTTGTGCTAAACTGATGGCAAACCTGCATCCTGCACTTGACGAGGGAAGTACCTAAAATAAGGAAGCGGGGGCATGCTCCCTGCTTCTTTTCCGTTTCACATAAGGAGGCAATCAGCATGACCGCACTGAAAGGAAAAGTGGCCATCGTCACCGGGGCCAGCAAAGGATTGGGACAAGCCATCGCCCGCCGTCTCGCCAAGGGAGGCGCGAATGTGGTTGCCAGCGCACGAAGTACGGACAAATTGGAAGCCCTGGCGCAAGAAGCTCCCGACCGCATCTTGGCTTTTCCCTGTGACGTCACAAAAAGCACACAAGTCCAAGCCTTGATTCAATTTGCCCTCCAGCGTTTCGGACGCATCGACATCCTTGTCAACAACGCCGGGCTCGGCCATTTCGCCCCGATTGACGAACTAAGCGAAGAGCAGTGGGACGAAATGATGAATGTGAACTTGAAGGGAGCCTTCTTGGCATGCAAATACGCCATTCCCCACCTCAAAGCCACGGAAGGCCACATCGTCAATATCTCCAGTGTGGCCGGAACGGAGGCTTTCCCGAACGGTGGCGGATACTGCGCGTCAAAATTCGGTCTGATGGCACTCTCGGATACCCTGACACTGGAGCTGAAACCCTACCACGTGAAAGTTTCCACCCTCTGTCCGGGCTCGATCAAGACCGAATTCCATCATCCCAAAGCATACGCCATGGAAGCCGAACAGGTGGCTGAAACGGTTTGGACCATGGTTTCCGCACCGAAAGGCGTGATCTATAATCAGGTCATCATGCGGCCGTTGGTCCCCAAAAACTTGCTGAAAAAAAGCTGATTCGATGTGAATCAGCTTTTTTTGTCAACCCCCACGTCCCGCCGAACCAATGGAACACCCTTGCTCCTCTGATCCTTGTTTTTCCCGTCCATTCGGGCATTGATCACCGGCGAACAGCAGCAAAATATTCCTCAAGGGTAATCCCTTTCTCGGTGATCTCCCTGGCCATTTCCTTGCCAACATAGCGAAAGTGCCAGGGTTCATAAGCATATCCGGTAATCTTTTCCTTGCCTTGCGGATAACGGAGGATGAAGCCGAACTCAGCGGCATGCTGTTGGAGCCACTTGCCTTCTTTCGTTTGGCCGAATGTTGGGATCAGCGAAAAACGGACGCTCTTACTGGAAATATCGATGGCCAGTCCGGTTTGATGCTCGCTTTGTCCGGGACGGGCATTGTAATGAGAAGTATGTTCGGTTCCTTTCACCTTGCTGTTATGATTGTAAAGCATTTTTTGTCTCGCATACGACCGGTAGCCGGAAACGGCATACAATTGAATATTCTCCCGTTTGGCTGCCTGGAACATTTGCTCCAGTGCATCGGCAGCCGCTTTTCGCAGATATTTTTTCTCGTCTTTTCCCTGAAATGAGAAAGGGACATTGGGTTGCACCAAGTCGCGGGGAACATAATGGGCGGGCAAATTTCTGTTTTTGTTGACCACTACGGTCGTGTCGGTGGCATTGGTGACAACGGCCTGCCCGTTGCGTTGATGGACTACCGTATCCTCCAGGGGAACGATGACTTTTAATTTCAACATTGCTTTCATCCCCCGGTACCTCGACGTAATGACGGCGGTATCACCGGTTTTGGCATTTTTGCTTACCTGGAGCCGGCCGTTTTGATCCATGCTCACAATCCGGGGATCACTAATATGGATGGTCATTTGTGCTTGATCCGGTTTCACTTTTTTCTCATCCGGGGCAAAGGAGGAGATGGGCAAGGGATATGTATCCCCGGGAGCCAAAATCACTTCTTCCTCAAGCGGCACTTTCCTTTGCAATTCCTTCTGTGAGGGTTGTTTTTGCTGCTTCACTTGTTTGGAAGCCAACAGGCTGCCGCTGCATCCGGATAAAAGAACGACGATGCCCAGAATCGCCGCGGTCACTCGTTTAGCCATTTGCTTTGTCGCGTGTTCAACCATTTGCTGGCCCCCAGTTCTCCATCTTGTTTATCACGATCAACTGCCGGCTCGTCATCCATCTTCTCTATAACAATACACGAACCGGGAAATAAATCAAACCTTCAGCTTTCTTAAACAACACCGGAAAGAAGGACCCTGCGTCAATCAAAACTTGCGATAACAACAGAAAGTCTGACATGTTGGTGCCAGACTCCCTGTTCTGTTGCCTGTTTATTTTTTTTCCCCATCAACACGGATGGGCAATTGAATGATAAATACCGTTCCCTTGCCCAGTTCACTCTTGACGGAAGCTTCTCCGCCATGGGCGTGAACCAGATGTTTGACAATCGACAGGCCCAGTCCCGTTCCGCCCGACTGCCCTCTGGTCCGGGCCTTATCGGCCTTATAAAAGCGCTCAAAAATGAATGGCAGATCTTCTTCAGGAATTCCCGACCCCGTGTCCTCCACTTCCAAGTACATTTGATCCTCTTCCTGGTAAACACGGACGCGGACCGAACCCCCGGAAGGAGTATGGCGAAGTGCATTGTCGATGAGATTGGTCAAGACTTGCTCAATCTTATCCTCATCCCAGTACACTTCCGGCAGATCCCCGGCCAGATCTTCAGATAAATGGATTTGCTGTTCACGGGCCAGTGCCAGAAATTTTCTGATCACACGATGAATGAATTCGGGGAGAGAAATCCGCGATGGTTCAACCGTGATGTGCCCTGCCTCCATCCGGGCCAGGTCGAGGAGTTCCCGCACCAGCCTGCTCATGCGCTGCGACTCTTCGTTGATGACCTGGGCGATTTCCCGGCGTTCTTCCGGCGTTTCGGCAATATCATCCATGAGGGCCTCGCTGTAACCCTGCAACATGGCCAGCGGCGTGCGAAGCTCATGCGAGACATTGGCCACAAAATCTTTTCGCATCTTGTCCAGACGGCGCTCTTCCGTCACATCGCGCATCACGGCCACGGCACCGCGCACCTGGTCACCGCTGTAAAGGGGAGCCATCACCACGGCCCAGGTTCTGCCTTGCTCCGTAATATCCCGGGTATGCTCTTGATTCTCTTCGACGACCATCTGAAAAAAATCTTTCAGAGGAGGTGGCAGAAGATTTCCATCCTGATGTTCATCCTGCGAACGGTTTCTTTTGCACAATTCCAGGAAGCGGTCTGCCGGCGGGTTGGTAAGTATCACCTTTCCGTATTTGTTCACGGTAATCACCCCGTCAGACATGCTGCGCAGGATGCTGGACAATTGTTCTTTTTCCTGGGACAGCTGATGAATGGAGTCTTCCAGTTGTCCGGCCATCCGGTTAAATGTCATAGCCAGATCGGCAATCTCGTCTCGCTCGTGAAAACGGACGGGAACCCGGATGGAAAAATGCCCGCGGGCCATTTTTTCGGCCGCTTTTTTCATTTGGATGAGCGGTTGCGTAATCCTCGTCGATAAAAAGAAAGCGAAAACCGTGGTCAGCACGATGCCGATTAAAGCCGAATAAAAGATCCACTGTTTAAGATGGTCGCTGATCTGGTCATGCGTTTGATATAACAGGATGGCTCCCTGGATTTTGCCTGCTTGAAGGTACGGCACAGCGACCAGCAAAATGTCATTCTTCAAAAAGGGCAGGTAATCGTTGGCCTCACTCAGACGCACCCGCTCCCGTTTATACACTTTCTCTCCGCGCAACACGGTCTCGAACTCTTTTTGTCCCAGGACTTCCTTCCAGGGAACCTGCGAGACTACGGGTTTGCCGTCACTGGAGAGGATGGAGCCGTTTCGGTCGAGTACGATCATATACGTATGAAACATTTCGGATATTTTTCTTACCTGATGCAGATAATCACTGTAGTCCGGCCCCGTCTGATTTAATGCGGTCTGGATTTCATCGGCCAAGCGGATTAAACTGGTTCTCTGATCCTGAACGTAGGTTTTTTCCACTTGCTGATTCAAAAACAAGCTCAGGAATACGAGCACCAGCGAGACGAGAATGATGATCGTAATCCAAAGCTTTCCGACGACGCTCCTTAAAATCACTCTTTCGGCACCTCGAGCTTATAGCCGACTCCCCAAACCGTCGTAATCATCGCAGCCGCTTGGGGTGAGGCGCGGTTCAGCTTTTCGCGCAGCCGTTTGACATGGGTATCCACGGTTCTCAAGTCACCGAAAAACTCGTAATGCCAGACATCCCGGAGCAGCGTTTCGCGGGTGAATACTTTGTCCGGAGATTTGGCCAGATAGTACAGGAGTTCATACTCTTTGGGTGTCAACTGAATGGTCTTGCCGCCTGCTTTTACTTCGTGGGCATCATGGTCAATGGTCAGGTCGGGGAAAACGATCACATTATGCGTCTCCATATCCGTGGTCAGGAAAGCGGTTGCCGAAGCTCGGCGCAGAACGGCTTTCACACGGTGGACAAGCTCACGCGGGCTGAACGGTTTGACGACATAATCATCCGTCCCCGCCTCGAAGCCTTCCACGCGGTTGGCTTCCTCCCCGCGGGCGGTCAGCATGATGATCGGGGTGGCTTTTTTCTTGCGGATCTCAGCGCACACATCGAGCCCGTCCATTCCGGGGAGCATCAAATCCAGCAAAATGAGATCATAATCTTTTTCAAACGCTTTTTTGAGCGCTTCTTCTCCATCTTCCGCTTCCTCGATCACATAACCTTCCCGTTCCAGATACATCCGGAGCAAACGCCGGATGCGATCTTCATCGTCCACTACTAAAATCGTGTATTGCTTATCCATTATTCTTCACCTCGACCGGAACAACCGATTTACTTTATTCTAGCGATTATGCGTAGGAATGCAAGCCGGAGATCACCAGGTTGATCACGATTAAGTTGATCATGATGATGACAAAACCGCCAACGGCCAACCAGGCAGACTTGAGGCCATGCCAGCCGCGGGACAGGCGCAGGTGAAGGTAAGCGCTGTAGAATAACCAGGTGATAAACGCCCAAGTCTCTTTCGGATCCCAACCCCAGAAACGCCCCCAGGCTTCATGGGCCCAGATCATGGCAAAGATGAGCGCGCCCAGAGTAAAAATCGGGAAACCGATGGCAATGGCCCGATAGCTCACCTCATCCAACAGTTCGGGATTTAAGTTTTTCACCAGCGGATACAGGATATCTGTCAAGCTTTTACGCGCGATCAGGCGGATCAGACCGTACAGAATCAATCCGGTCATGACCGACCAGATCACCGAATTCAACTTTCCGGCCGCCTGCTGGCCTTTCATCCAGGCGGGTGCCTCAAACAAAGGCTGGGTAAGTCCTAAAAACGGATCCATGTGAATCACTTTACCCTCATGCGGGCCGGCAATCGGTGGCAACTGATATTCCTGCACATTGGGCTGGCCGTCCACCTGATGCGAAAATTTGGCTTCATACCCCAACGCGCCGAAAGTGAAGTTGATCAGGCTGAAGCCGACAAACATCAGCACAACCACCAGCGTTGTTTCCAGCCAAAAAGCATTCCAAAAACCAGTTTTTCCTTTTTTCTCTTTACCCACTCGCCCGATGAGATACATCAAACCGGCGGCGAAACCGACCGCAAAAGCTCCCTGACCGAGGGCGGCCGTGGTGACGTGGATATACAGCCAGTGACTTTGCAGGGCCGGAATGAGCGGCTGGACATCCCGTGGAAAAACAGACGCGTAAGCCAGCAGTATTACCGCAAGCGGCATGACAAACGCTCCCAGTACGACGGAACGGTAAATGAAAAAGATGACGATAAAACCGATCACAATGGTAAAACAGAGAAAAGCCGTAAACTCAAACATATTGCTGGTGGGAAAATGGCCGCCGATCAGCATGCGGGTGATGATGAACAGCACCTGAAAAACAGCCCCGGTGATGGCGATGCCCACCCCGATATTTCCCCATCGGCGCACACGGGCCTCATCTTTTTTCTCTTTATTACCGGAAATCCCCATCACAAAGGTAACCGATGACAACAGATAAAGAATAAAGGTGGCATATAAGAGATTCTCCATCAATTGAACCATTTCGAATTTCACTCCTAGTCCTTCACTAACGTGAGCGCAATATCTGCCCGCCGGGCCGCTTGTTGCAACTCGCGCCGCAAACTAAACCAGTTTTTATTGGTATGCGCACCGATATACAGCATTCCATCCTTCCACCGGGCCCAGACACGGCGATGTTGCCAGTAGAAACCCATGACAAGCCCGATCATCGAAATGATACCGCCAAAGAAGATGACCGGTAAGCTGCGGTCTTTTCTCACCATCAAGCCGGATTCATTCACCACATTGATTCCGGCCAGGTCGATCGCGTATTGGTTTTCTTTGGTAAGACTGTCCAGGTTTTGCCCTGCGATCACCCATGAGCGCTCTCCCTGGCTCTCTCCTTTTTCCCTCACCTCAAAGATGAAGGCCGGCTTGTTGGGTTCCTGAGACTTGGTCACCGGACGGTTGTTTTCCAGAGCGAAATCCGGATAATACTCCAGTACGCGTACCTCCAGGTTCCCACCCACTTGATAAACTTGGTTGGGATTTAAATCATATAATTTTACGGTAAAAGTTCCTGCTTGTTTTTGGGTCTTTTTCTCCGTCACTTTTAACGTGATCGAATCCAGTTGCCCCGGTTCAAAGTTGGATTGGAAGAGAGACAGGCCTTTGTATTCCAGCGGATGGTTCACCAGGATCGACTGTTTGTGAACCGGTTTCAATTCGCCCGTCTTGGGGTCTTTTTCATACAAGACCGCATCGGTCTGGTACTTCTTGACCACCGGGCCTTCGACATTCAATCCTTTGGGAATCTCCTTCTGATCGTACAGCTCCGCAAAGGCTCGTTCATTCTTCACATAATACTCGGTTTCCGGCACTTTCTTGATTTCGCCTTCACGAATCCAGATAAACTCATCCAAATACCAGCCGGGAATATAGCGCAGCACAACGCCGAACAAAAAAATAATCAAGCCGATGTGATTAATATAAGGTCCCCAGCGGCTGATCCGGCCCTTCTCCGCCAGAATCGCATCCCCGTCCCGGCGCACATGGTAAAGCTTTTTCGCCAGGGAGTCGGCGAGACCATTTAATTTGGCCTCTTTTTCCGCTGCGTCGATCTCTTCCCGGTGTGAGATCCGCTGCTTGGAAATAAAATCGGGGCTTTTGATCACCTGCTGATTCTGCAGCGCCTTATACAGCGGGATTACACGGTCCAGACTGCAGACGACCAGAGAGATGCCGATCATCGCCAGCAGGAGGAAAAACCACCAGGAAGAGTACATATCCGAAAGTCCAAGTTTGTAGAAAAGCTCCCCGTAAATCCCGTATTGCTCGGAATAATAGGTGGCGGGATCACCGGAAATGAATTTTTCTTGCGGAAAAATCGTGCCCACCGCAGCGGCGATTAGCGTAATGATAATCAAGATGATCGCCACTTTGACCGAAGAGAAAAAGTTCCACACCCGGTCAAACAGCGCGGACTGAAACGCTTGGGAACGGCGGGCCTTTCCCTCGTAGCGCATCTCTTTTTCGATCGTTTCCTTATTTATTAAGGCTTCATCAAGCGGTTTCCCGCAGCACTCACAAAGAATTGTACCAACGGGGTTGTTGTGTCCGCATTCGCATTTCGTATTTTCAATCATATCCTGCAATTCCCCCCGTTTCAAAACGAGTGCGATTAAAATGGAATGGATTGACTCCAACCTTATTATAGCTTCTGCGAATCCTTCATCAGGTTAAGTAATTTGAAGATTGTATGAAAAGATACGTTCCTACCGGAGTAACTGCTTCAACCGCTGAATTTCCCCGGGAGTCAGCTCGCGATAGCCTCCAGGTTTAATCCCGTCCAGGGTGAGAAAGGCCAGGCGGGTGCGGATCAGATGCAAAACAGGATGTCCCACCGCTTCACACATCCGGCGAACTTGCCGGTTGCGTCCTTCATGGATGATCAGCTCGATTTTCGACCTTTTCTCACCGGCCTGAAGCAGGCGGACGCGGGCCGGAGCCGTCCAGCCGTCTTCCAGCTTCACTCCTTTTTCCAACCGCTCCAGGCTTGCCGGATCCGGCTTTCCGCGGACGGTCGCAACATACACCTTGTCCACTTCATACCGGGGATGGGCCAGCCGGTTGGCCAGATCCCCGTCATTGGTCAACAGGAGCAATCCTTCCGTATCGTAATCCAATCGGCCCACCGGATAGACCCGTTCCGGAATCTCGCGGAAATAATCAGCCACCACCCTGCGCCCACGGGGGTCTGCCATGCTGGTAATCACGTTTTTTGGTTTATAAAAAAGAAAGGTTCGCTTCTTCTCTGCTTCAATCCGCTTTCCCCGCACGTCGATCCGGTCCTTGGCGGGGTCCACTTTCACGCCCAGTTCGGTGACCACCTGACCGTTCACTTTGACCAGGCCGGCTTGAATCAATGCTTCACACTGGCGGCGCGATGCCACTCCCGCCCGGGCCATCACTTTCTGCAGTCGTTCCATCATTTCCACCTCTATGTCATCTTACCCGTTTCAACTGTCCGGCACAAGCGCACAAAGTGAGACGGTCATGACCGGATGACACAACCCTGGATGAAAGTTCGCTCCGATGCATTGACAGATTGCTCCACCGGAAAACTAATTCCACTCATTCTTGTCTATGTTGCAAAGAAAGCAAACTCACTAGTTGAACAACCTAAAAATCAAAGGCAAATCGTGCAGGGAGGCGGTGATTGGTCGAAGTGCCTTTAAGGCCGTACCCAGCGGAGGCCCCGAACGAAGGGAGCAAGCGGGTAACGTGTTTGAGCGATAGCGAGTTTTACCCGCACCCGGAGTGAGGGGCGGAGCGGCCAACTTTTGCTTCCCTTGCGGCCTGAAGCGCACGGAGACCAACACTGCCGACCGCCCCGTTGCACAATCAAAGTAACTCTCTTGGACAGAACTCTTCACACAAAAAAAGACCCCATCAGGGTCAGGAGGCAAACACGAGTGAACAGATGATCCAGGAGGCGAGAAAACCGGCCAAATCGGCCCACAGCCCCACTTTTAAGGCGTATAACGAGTTCCGAATGCCGACTGCGCCGAAATAGACGGTGATCACATACAGGGTGGTGTCCGTACTCCCCTGGATGGTCGAGGCCAGTTTCCCGAGAAACGAATCGGGACCGTGCGTGCGCAAAATGCTTTCCACAAAGGCAAGCGAACCCGCTCCGGAAATGGGCCGCAATATGCCGATCGGCAGCACTTCGGTCGGGATATGGAGCCAGGCGACAAGCGGGGTCAAAAACTTCAGGTAAAAATCCAACGCCCCCGTATCGCGAAAGATCGCCACGGCCACCATCATGCCGACCAGGTGCGGAATCAGCGACACAGCCGTGGGGAAACCTTCTTTGGCTCCCTCGATAAAGCTCTCATAGATCGGGACCTTGCGGAAAACGGCATAAAGGGGGATAAATACCAGAATCGCTGGCAACATCATTTTTGAAATAAACGAAATCGCTTCATACATGTGATTTCCCCCTTTCCTTTTCCACAGGCTTCTCTAATGGTTTTTAAAAACCCGCCTCCGGTAATACCGGTCCAGCAAAACGGCAATGGAGGTAGCAATAAGGGTTGCGAGCAAGGTTGGCCCGATAATCTCCGTCGGATCGGCGGAACCGTGTTTGAGGCGAATGCCGATGATGGTGGTCGGAATCAACGTCAAACCCGAAGTATTGAGCGCCAACAAGGTACACATGGCCGGCGTGGCCGTTTTGGGATCGGGATTCAGCTTTTGCAGCTCCTCCATCGCTTTGAGTCCCATCGGCGTGGCCGCATTTCCGAGCCCGAAGAAATTGGCGCTCATATTGGACAGGATATAACCCATCGCCGGATGATCCGGCGGAACCCCGGGAAACAGAAATTTAGCCACCGGTCTCAAGATCTTTGCCAACTTCTCAAGCAAACCGGCTTCCCGCGCGACCCGCATCATTCCCAGCCAAAAGACAAGAATGCTGATGAGTCCGATACAAACAGCAACGGCATCCTTGGCGCCGTTGAGAGCCGCGGTGGTCACCAATTCAACCCTTCCTTGAGCCACCGCGGCCACCACCCCGCTCAAGATCATAAACAGCCAAATATAGTTAATCACCAGGCTCCCCCCTGTCCCATCACACAGACCAGTACTTGTTTCCAGCTGGACAGTACGGATGACTCCTTCACATACCGGGTCAACAGAGGAATCGATCCAATCAGCTCTCCATCCAGATAGATGCGGGCACTTCCCACTTGCATCTGCTCTCTCCGGACCAATTTCAGCGGATAGCTGATTACCGGCTCCACCGTGATTTCCTCTTTCTCTTCTTCCGTCAGTGGATACCGAAACGTGGTCCCGGCTACGATACAGAGCTGTTCCTCATCTTCATTCTCATATGTAGTCTTGGAGATCACCTGCCCTTTTTGGATGACGGGAACCAGGTCAAAATGCTGAAAGCCGTATTCGAACATCGCCATCGAATCTTTCCAGTCATCCCCGTCGTTTAAAGTGACGGTGATCAGCTGCGCTCCGTTTTTGGTCGCCGAAGAGACGAGCGTCCGTCTTGCTCCCTTGGTAAATCCTGTTTTCACCCCATCGGCCCATTTGTAAAACCGAAGCATCTTGTTTTTGTTGTAAAATTTACGATGCCATTGTTCCCCCGGCCAGGGAACGGTCTTGACATCCGTTTTCACAATTTCCCTGAAAATCGGATTTTTGAGCGCATAAGCGGTCAATGTGGCCAAATCCCGCGCCGTCGAGTAATGATCTTTCGCGTCCAGTCCGTGCGGGTTGGCAAAGTGGGTATTCCGCAAGCCGAGATAAGCTGCTTTTTCGTTCATCATGTAGACAAAGCCTTCCATTGATCCCCCGATGTGTTCGGCGATCGCCATGGCGGCATCGTTGCCGGAACGAAGCATCAACCCGTACAAAAGAGTCCCGAGGGGCACCTTTTCCCCCAGCTTCAGGTAAATCGATGAACCTTCGACCCCCACCGCTTTGGGTCCTACCGTTACCACATCGTCCATCTTTCCGTTTTCAATCGCAATGATGGCCGTCATAATCTTCGTCAAGCTGGCGATCAGCATCTTCTGATCGGCATTTTTTTCGTACAGCACCCGACCCGAAGCCGCATCCATCAGGATCGCCGCTTTTGCCCCCGGCGCCAGGTCCGGTACAGACGGTTCATGCTCCGGTTCCGCCCGGCCCGTGTTCCAAGCCGGGGTGATGATGAGCGCAGACATGAGCAAGAGCATGGCTATGCGCAAAAGCTTTTTCATTCCTCCACCCCACCCGCACATTTTGGGTTTGTACCAAATATATGCGGATAGGACGAGTATATGAAAAAAACGACACTGCTTTCTTCCAAGCTGTGCCGTTTTAGGGCATGATGTCAGATGCAATCATTCAAATGGCCCGATGTGTCCTTACGCTCGGGAGAATCCTTTTTCCGGTTCTTGAGCGTGTTCTGAACCCGCTCCATCAACGAAGGAACCAGATCAATCAACTTATCGTAGAGGTGTGTTTCCTTTTCCATACTCACCACTTTAATTCCCTGTTCGCCTCCAACAACGATAAACGCAACCGGAGTGATGGAGATCCCTCCGCCGCTGCCTCCGCCAAACGGGAATTTGGAACCCTGGATTTGCCCTTGATCTTGCCCGTGGTCCCTGGCACGGCCAGGATCACTTCCGCCATCCTCATAGGTTCCTCCCGTGAACTCGCTGCCCCCTGCGGCAAATCCGAATCCAACCCTAGAGACGGGAATGATGATATGTCCGTCCGGGGTTTCCACAGCATCGCCAATAATGGTGTTGACATCCACCATTTCTCTGATGTTTTCCATCGCTGTTTTCATCAAGCCCTGAATGGGGTGGTCTGCCACTTCCGTTCCCTCCCTTGACGCTTATGAAGTAGTAAACGTTTAATGCCAAGGATAGCATGCCCAAGCCGAAAGCGAATTATGCTGTGAAAATGCGTTTGCAACACTGCATGATGAAAGGCCGGATCCACTGACAGGCGCGGCGGTTCGTCCCAGCGCGTATAACTTCCCAAAACTCCCACCAGCGTCGTTTTGATGCCCCAGGCGATCCCCGTCAGCACTCCGGCTTCCGCCGCATCCCCCGTTCCGAGGGTCGTTCTCCATTCCAGCTTTTCACAGGTCACTTTGCTCAAAAACCAGCGAACCGTTCCGAAGAGATCATCTATATCGCGAAGCATCCGTCGATAGACAGCCTTTCCTTTCCGGATGGTTTGCCGTGTTACCCGAAACCGTTTCTGTCTGTTGAGATCCGGTGTGGCCACTGATTCCGCCTCTGCTTCACTCTTCAGTCCCATCCCTCTGCCCAGTCCTTCCCATTTCAATTGGGGGAACTTCATGTGAAAACGGAGAATGCCGCCCAAAGCGGAAACCTTGATCTCGCTCCGGTCATTTCCGGCTTCACGCTTAAAAATAATTTCGATCCGAACAACAATAAACCAGCTGATCACAAAAAAAACGAGCAAAATCAGCAAAATCACTGCGATGATCAGAAAAAGTATCAACCCCAACCACCTGCCATTATCCGGTAGTTTTGGCAAGTGGATGGAGTTGTATACAAGTGGGCTTGATTCTTGTTGTTCGTACCTGTGCGGGAGAATTGTTCCTGTCGGACTCCCAACCATCTTTTTACTCCCATGTTTTGGTCCAAGGATCAAAAAAACCGGGAAGCCTCTTTTCCCGGCGAAATTTACTCTTGCGTTGGATTCATCATACACGCCCGAATCACATCGGCCAATTCCCGGCAATCGAACGTCGACCGGATTAACGCCTGTAAAATCATCCCGTGATCCAGGCGGCTCCAATCCAGATGATAGCCGGCATTCAGCCCCAGGGTCCGGATAAATTCCCGCAGCGCCCGTCCGTTTCCCTCCCGGAACGGATGAAGCACATTCAACTCGCCCATGTAGAAAGCCGCCCGGTCGGCAAACTCCGCTCCGTTCAAACCGCTCAAGCACCGCTCCTCATGCAGTTGCCGAAACAAGGCCTCGGCTGAGGGCACAATATACTTGGCCTGGGCAAAAGTAAACGTCCCTTTGGCAATGTTCTCTTCCCGGATTTTCCCGGCAAACGGATACACATCCTGAAAGATGTAATAATGGATCTTTTGCAGATGCGGCAAATCAAACGCACCCTCGATAGGCCGTTCGATGAGTTCCGCAATCCGGATCCCGGTCACTTTGATTTCATACTGAAGCAACTTCTCCTGATCCCGGATATTCGCATGATTGACCAGTACGCCCGTACCCGGATAACAGTAACGCGACTGGTCGGATCCATAGCGGGAATGATTAACCAATGTCCGCCATCTCCAAGGCCCGTTTTAAAAATTCTTTTCTTGAAATTTCACCCCGCAGCTTCGCCTTGATCAGTTCTTCATCCTGCTCGGACATCTCCATACCCTCAATGGCGAGCGTCGCCTTCGCCTGGCGGACCATTTGCTCAATCTGGTCTTCCGTTCGTTTGATCGGTTTCATGTTCCCTGATACCCCTCGCTCATCTTTCTCATTTATAATCATATTCGAAGGAATGGCGATCTTACAACATCATGATCAAATAATCAAGAGGGTGCCCCTCAGCACCCCCCTCCCGGATTTCTATCACCAGTTTTTCAATCGGCAGCCCTTCTTATGTACAGTTGCCTTAACCGAATATATCAAAAACCTTTCCCCGGATATAAGTCACTCCGTCTCCCATCTCCACAATCTGGCAATCCAGCATTTCGATCTTCACTTCCCTGCCGCTGGATGTCGACAAGCTCAAATTGCAAACTTTCCGCTGCGTCGGCTTATCATCCAGATAGCAAATCACTGTAACATCCGCATTATTGCGATGATCTTCTTCCGTAAGCCTGGATTCGCTGAGCAATTGGTATTGAGGCTGAGCTTTTAAGTCTTGCATGAAGTGATTCACACTCTCGCATTTGCCGTCGACTCGCAACCTCAACAAGAAAATCACTCCTCTTTTTAATCAAAAAATAAAAACTCTTCTAAAAAACTCGGTCGAATCGGTGATGTTTGCCTCTCTGTAATTATTATTATAGTAAATCGAAAAAATATTTTCAAATTTTTAGATATTTCATAGCAAAGTTGGAATCCCTATAAATCCCCCTATAAAAGGAGAAAATGAGTACCCGATTGCAAAAAAATAACCTGTTGGGAAGAAAATTTTCGAAAAACGACCCATCATCCACACGAAAGACCCCGATTTTGCGAAAAATTTTTTTGTCTGATTTCCGGCAAATCTTCATGGCTGCCTGGTTCTTCAAAAGAAAGGGAAAAATCCGGTTGCAAGATTCAAAAGAGGATGTTATAATGAAAAAAAGCGATATTATCGAGATTAAATTCACATGTTATCAGGGGAGATACTTGTAACGTGTATCTCGTGATAGCATGTGAATTTTTTTTCGGTAAAATCGATTCATAAATTTGGAGGTATTTTTCACATGAACAAAGTAACAGGTACAGTCAAATGGTTCAATGCAGAAAAGGGCTTTGGGTTTATCGAAGTTTCCGGCAGTGACGATGTATTCGTACATTTTACCGCCATCGCAGGCGACGGATTCAAATCCCTTGACGAAGGTCAACGGGTCAACTTTGAAATCGTTCGGGGCAACCGCGGACCGCAAGCGGCCAATGTAGTGAAACTCTAAGCACACAAAAACGAAGCTGTTGGCAACAGGCTAACAGCTTTTTTTGTATCTTTTATCAGGAAAAGCGGTCTTCCCGTCACTCCTTACCGGTCATTTGATCCAATAGATGAGCAGCCTGGATTTCAGTAATCTCTTTCGCCAGTACCAATTCACTGATGAACAGCTGCTTCGCCTGATTCAAGACTCCTCTTTCGGCAAAATTCAGGTTCTTATTTTTGCTCCTATATGCCAAATCACGGATAACCTCTGCTTCATCCTGTATATTGCCTGTTTTAATTTTCTCCAAGTAAATCCGATACCTCTGATTCCATTTCACAGATGAATCCAATTCTTCTTTGGCTGATTGGCTTAATATCTCATCCAGCGTCATCGGATCCGCAACGGGACGAATCCCCAAATCGGACGCTTTCCGGACCGGGATCATCACCTCCAGCTGAACCACGGGCATGTGAATCATGTAGTAATACTGTTTTTTCCCAAGTATCTCCTTCTCCTGGATCGCTTGGATCACCCCTGCCCCATACATGGGATACATGACCTTATCTCCAACCTCAAACATCCATTCACCCCCGCCTGACTATGTTTCTTTAGCATATCATACAAGGGACTGTTTTTCAAATAAATTATATATTTTACTATGGACTAGAGGAAAAAGTCAATATATATGTTGGCATAGATGAACACCTCTGTACAGATCGAAAAAGTTAGCGAAGATTAGTGTGATTGGAGCAAATACAACCATCGAGAGCGAGCAAAAAAGTTCGACTGGAGCTATCATGAATTTTTTCAAGGGATCAGGTCGATAGCCTGACATGGTTGGAGTTCGTGTGGGTGGGTTCCATGTTTCGTTAAAGATTTCAAAGACAATGAAATAGATTTCGGTAAGGCAAACATAGCACCCTTAGATCGAGGTCTGTTAATTGTGTACGACTATTCAACGAAAGATCCTCATTTTCTTAAATAAGCCGAGACGGTCCTCATCCTCGCGAACCGATTCACAATCTTGAAGCGAAAGTTGGTAAGCCTGCAAAAACTTGATTATTTTCTTTGGATAGGTGATCTCTTTTCGTTCTTGACTGGGAATATGAATCACTATGAGCTTTCGTTCAGAGGCGTTGTACCAAAACTTGATTTCCATGGCAGTACTCCTTTCAATCGTTCCACATCACCGATTACTTCCTGAATAAAATGCACAACTTCTTTTTTGAATCTCTGGAAACAGAGATTCTTTTTTTAAGCGAACGGGTCAAAAACTCTTCCTACGTACAATGTTTTCCCTTTCCATCTCTACACAGAGCACATCCAGCATCGGGATTTCGATCACAACCCCGTCCTTTGTTTCCATCCGTACATGATCAAGAGTTCGTCTCTCTTTCAGGCTTCGCTCTTTTTTTCAGGGTTCGGAACCATCGCTCAATGTAGGCACCGGCGTCGGGATTGTTGTAACCCGTCCGCTCTTGCTTGATTCCTCCGTCTTTCAAGGCTTTGACATACCGGCGGCTGGTCATCTGGCAGCCATTGTCGCTCCGGATGGTGAGGAAAGAAGCTCATCAGTTCTGCAGAACCGTGAGAACGAATAGCCGACGATCTCCTTGTCGTACGCGTCAATGACAGCAAACAGGTAGCCCCATCCGTCTTTACCACACCAAATCTTTGTCATGTCGACTTGAAATGTTGGTTAGAGCCGGTGACCGGGATCCGGCCCGATTGCTTTTTTCTTTTCGCTGTCCCCCTGCGGGAACGAGTCAGCAGCCCCAACTCTTTCATGATGCGGTATACTCGCTTATGGTTGACACGAAGCTGATACCGCTTGTACAGCCAAACCCGGATTCGGCGGTACCCATTGGTCGGAAACTCTCCGCAAAGCTCCTGGATTTTCTGACGAAGCGATGCTTCGTCAGCGCGTTCCTGCCTTTGGGGCTCATATTCCTTCAGAAGAGCATACCCATACGTGCGGTTGATGCGAAGGGCGGATGTAATTTGGGGGACCGAATACCCCTCGCTGTGCAGGATCCGGACCAGATCCCTTGTCTTTACCTTCGGCCCCAGTTCGTCTTTTTTCAGAGAATCTCGATTTGAATCTCCTTTTCCCCAATCAGCGCTTTGGCTTTTTCCAGTTCCTTTTCGAGCTCTTGTTCACGATTGGAAACCCCGGTTTTCAAAGCTCCGATCGCCCCTTGAAGAAAGGTTTCACGCCATTTGTAATACTGCGTTTGCACGATTCCGTATTCTCTGCAAATCGCCGAGATGTTGGCCCCATGTGCCATCCCGGCCAGCACAATCTCCATTTTTTGCTCAGCAGTCCATTTTCGCCGCCCCATAAAAACGACCCCTTTCTGCTCCCCTTCATTATACTCTATCTGAAGTCTGTAAGCTTGTGGGGTCATTATAAAATATTTATAATTATCCTTCATACTTATATCCGGTATATTTATTACGAATATTTAATTCATTCAAGTTGAAATGCGAAAAATGATACAAGTTAAATTCACTACATGTGTAATGGTACGTGTAGACCATTATGAAATCCACTTTGTTAAATTAAAAAAAATTTTTCGTCGGAGTGATGCGATGAAAGGAGAGGAATTATGCTATATCAAGTATACGCAAGTAAAAATAATGTAGTCAGCGATCCCCCTAATGACTGATTACTCACGAGACAAAATTGGAAAACCTAGCACAAGCTATCATGTAATAATTAAACCTTTATACAACCCAGTAGTCCAAAATACTTTGGAAACTGGGTTTTGTTTATTAGTATATTTACTAGCTTTTGAGTCGACGAAAATGTATTACCACTAAACATTGCGTTAAAGAAAAAACTCGCCCTTCGTGAACAAAGGCACGATATGGTAATCGATCAAAAATACTGCTTCGGACGGTTACTAGGCCACTCTCCAGTTCGTAAATAAACAGATTTTTATGATCCCCCAGCTTTCCGGTTCAAGTCTCCAAGTCGATGAATCTGCACCTGTAAAAAGTTTCACAAAACGGATGCTACGCTCCCCCTTGCCCGTGGTTTAAGTTCGCCGAACAGACATATTCGTGGGATAAATCCCGATGTCCCCGCGAACTCGGAGAACGGTGAACGTAAAGCCGCGCGAGAGTAGCCAAGAGCCATGACAAACACTATCAACTTGTACACTTTCCCAAGTGGGGTTTCATATCGTTACACAATTGGAATCTATTTAGGAGAACGGAAGTCCTTAAAATAGTCTTAAGAATCGTCCGACTTCCTTCGTAGCCTCACGGAGAAGGCCAGCGAAGATACCAACAAATAATATACCGGATATTGTCCCGCTTCACTCGAAATATCTCGAATACTCATGCCGATCGCCTTTAATTCGTGTAATTTAATCACATCCCCATTCCCTATCATAAAACTCCCTCAGAAGAAATTGTCATTTCATTCGAAGGGAGTTTTTCAACGGAAGTTGTTCAATCCTTTTTTTGGTGATTCTGATTCAATTATATCCCGATGGTAACATTACACAATTTATACAGAATTAACACGTAAAAGTGTTCTACAAATAAACGATTAATTACTATTCTTGAAAAGACATGAGCACAAATTACATAATGGCTTCGGTTTACATATCATTCTTGTGAAATCAATTATTCCATAATTATAGTCTTTAAAGTTCCTTAGCGGCGTTAGGCGATCCGAAAAGCAAACAAACCACTTTTTCCGTCTGGTTTCTGAATCCGTAGGAAATCCAAAATACCTTCCGTATAGTCGGACTACATTACTATCGATAATATAGCGCCCCAATTTAAAATGCGACGGTTAGATGTGTAGAGCTCTCCGGTTTTGATAGAATTCTGCTTAAGGAGGAACCGGAGATGAAACGTCG
>NZ_FOCQ01000002.1 GCF_900110165.1 Lihuaxuella thermophila | reverse complement strand
CCTGAGCCAGGATCAAACTCTCCATCAAAGTTTGACTGCTCAAATAGAATCAACAGGTCGTGTGTCACTCTTTAGTTTTCAAGGAACACTTTCTTCTGTTTCGTTGCCGCCTTGCATCTCGCGGCGACAAATAAGATATTAACACCATTTATTTTAGCTGTCAACACTTTTTTTATGATTTTTTTAACCGCCTATAAAAACAAGTTTTACTACAATCAAATAGAACAAACCCGGGATCCCCAGCCAACCGGTAATTAACGCGGTAACAGGGTTGATGGGAAGATGGAAATGCACATACTGCCCGAGCAAATTGACGATAAACAGCACAATCCCTCCTACCGCCGAATACAATAGCCCGTACCAAATCCATTTGAGCGGCTGAGTGACCGACCGGTTCATCACCATGAAAAACAGGATTCCGGCAATACCTGCTCCAACCCACCATTTAATCTCTGACATCATCATCCCTCCGTCAGAAGTACAAGCTATTAAAAGTTATGAGCCAGGCGGTGTCAGTAGAACATGTATTTCCCGCTTCCTCCGTATGATTCCGTAAAACAAGACGAAGCGCATACATGCCTGCCGGACACACCCATGACGAAGGGAGCAAAGCTTCATAATAAATGGCAAACAAACGGCAAACGGCGAATAAGTCAGGTGAGAATATCAATATGAAAACTTGGCAATCCGACGACCGTTCCCGCTCCCTAAAAAAAGCGGCCTTCCCTCACACAAGGGAAAGCCCTTCTCAATCGATGCACCCAACGAAGAATGAACCTCCCCCACCTGTGGAGTGGAGGGTGACCAATAGAATCAAGCCAACTTTCATGTAACAAGTTTACTTTTATCCTCGATCAGATCGATCAGAAAGTCAAATAAAAAGGATACCGAACAAAGCGCCATTCATTCCACCGATCGCAGAAGCGGGAGACTTCCGGTGCAAATGAGTCAAATCTCCCGTCTGCCTTCGAGCGCTTTGGTCAAAGTCACCTCATCGGCGTATTCCAAATCTCCTCCTACCGGAAGGCCGTGAGCGATGCGCGTCACCTTTAGTCCAAATGGTTTTACCAGCTTGGAAAGGTACATTGCCGTCGCTTCTCCTTCGATATTCGGATTGGTTGCCAAGATTAGCTCCTGAACAGTATCATCGCTCAATCTCTTGAGCAGATCGGGAATCTTTAGTTCATCCGGCCCGATTCCTTCAATGGGCGAGATGGCTCCGTGCAAGACATGGTATAAGCCGTTGTACTCACGCGTTCTTTCCATCGCCATGAGATCTTTCGTATCCTGCACAACGCAAATGACAGAACGGTCCCTCTTTTGATCCGTGCAGATATAACAGGGGTCCTGATCCGTAATGTTTCCACAGACGGAACATGTCCGCAAATCCCTTTTTGCTCTGACCAGTGCTTTCGCTAAATCCAATACATCCTCTTCTTCCATACTCAAAACAAAAAACGCCAGGCGACCGGCCGTTTTCGGACCAATGCCCGGAAGCCGCATAAAACCTTCAATCAGCTTGGATATCGGTTCAGGCACATACACAGTGAGCCACCCCTACGAAACAGATCTTTAAAACAGACCCGGTATGTTCATGCCAGCGGTAAATTTGCCTAAATCTTTGGCCACCATTTCATCCACTTGCTTCATGGCTTCGTTAAAAGCAGCCGTAATCAGATCCTGAAGCATTTCCACATCGTCGGGATCTACGACATCGGGGGCGATTTCCACTGCGATCAGCTGTTTGTGCCCGTTCATTCTCACTTTGACCACTCCGCCGCCCGCGGTGCCTTCCACCACTTTTTTCTCCAGCTCTTGCTGGGCTTTGGCCATTTCTGCTTGCATTTTTTTCACTTGTTTCATCATCTGATTCATATTTCTCATCATCATGCATATTCCTCCTTGATCCGTTCAACATGCTCCCCTTACAGTTGATCAGAGATCTCTACCAGGTTCTCTCCAAAGAAATCAATCGCTTTTTTCACCACATCATCTTCCCGAACTTGTTGCACCGGCTGAGTTTCACCGGGAGAGGGTTGGGCCGGTGCAGCAGCCCGCAATTCATTCCACTCCGGCAACATAATGGTATGGAGGGTGACAGGCCTGCCCAACACTTGCGTCATTACTTGCTGGATTAAGGCTTTATTTGCCTCTTTCTCCGTGGTTTCACGATGAATTTTGCTTTTGAAAGCGACAATCACTTTATCCTGCGCGGCCCCTACGGGTTCCCCGTCGATCAACCAGGCATGCACGGTGATCTTCTCTTCTTTGACCCGGCCGAGAATCTCCGGCCAAGCTCTCCTTACTTCTGCCAGCCCCTCGGAAGACAATTGACCCAACCACTCTTTGCGAACGGCCAAACTTTTTGCTGATGAAGGTCGTCTCTCCTCTTCTTTGGAGGAAAATCCCGCTCCAGGGGGAGCTGAAGGAGGAGGAGAAGATACAGCAACTGGAGACTGCTTTAATTTTTCAATCTCCTGCTCCAGCCGTCGTACCCGTTCCTTCAGTTCACGGACTGCATCCGGCTCAAAGCCGCCTACATCCTCCTGAGAGTGGGCTAATCGAACGATTGCCATTTCCAGCAAAATTCTGGGGTGGGGCGTCCATTTCATCTGTTGTTGGTGATGGACCAAAACGTCGAGCATCTCGGTAAGACGGGACACCGGCAAACTTTCCGCCAACCGGACTGCATCGCCTTCACCGGTCCAGCGCCCATTCTTTTCCGTCAGTTGGGGGGCTGTTTTGAACAGCAGCAGATCGCGGCACGCGTGAGTCAGGTCCTGAATCAGTTTCTCCGGCTCCAGGCCGTTCATCACGCATTCATCCAATTCGTTCAGCGCGGAAGCCGCATCCAGGCGTGCAACCCCCTGCAAGATTCGATATACGGCATCTTGTGAGGCAGAGCCGGTAATCGCGAGAACAACGCTTTCGTCCAGGCGATCTCCGCCGAAGGCCAGCGCCTGATCCAACAGACTCAAGGCATCCCGCATCCCTCCGTCTGCCGCACGGGCGATGGCAAACAAGGCTCTTTCTTCATAATCGATCTGTCCCGATTCCAAGATGACCCGGAGTCTGCCGATGATATGTTCAAAAGAAATTCGCCGGAAGGAAAAGCGTTGGCAACGGGAGATAATGGTTGGAGGAAGTTTATGCGGCTCGGTCGTTGCCAGGATGAAAACGACGTGTGCCGGGGGTTCTTCCAACGTCTTGAGCAAGGCATTGAAAGCTTCAGTGGTCAACATGTGTACTTCGTCAATAATATACACTTTGTAACGGACTTCTGTCGGGGCATACTTTACTTTATCGCGCAGGTCGCGAATTTCGTCTACCCCGCGGTTGGAAGCGGCGTCAATTTCGACCACATCCATCAGGGTGCCTTCAGTGATTCGCCTGCAGGCTTCACACTCATTGCATGGTTCCGGCGAGGGGCCGCGCTCACAGTTGACCGCCTTGGCCAAAATCTTGGCAGCACTTGTTTTTCCCGTACCCCTGGGACCGTTAAAAAGATAGGCATGAGAAAGATGGCCTTCCCTCAAGGCATTCATCAATGTCTGTGTAACATGCTCTTGTCCGACCAATTCCGCAAATCGTTGCGGTCTCCACACCCGATACAATGCCCGATAGGACACACCCAACACTCCAATACGCTCCATCAAAAGGGCGATTTATCGTTATCTCTCTTATCATACTACACCGGACCCCTTTTTTCCAAAAGAACAAAACCCACTTGATCAGTGGGTTCATGACTCTTCAACCGGTTTTTTAAGCCAATGGCAAGTGAACGCTGAAGGTTGTGCCCATCTCTCCAGAGGATACCCGGATAAATCCCCCGATCTCTTTCATGATCTGCTGACAGATGGACAAACCCAGGCCTGTTCCGTTTTCTTTCGTGGTAAAGAACGGTTCAAAAATCTTTTCCATCACATGAACAGGGATCCCGGGTCCCATGTCGACGATATCGACAATCACTTTGCTTTCCGGTTCCCCCGCGGTCAAACGGATGGTAAGTTCACCCCCGTCTCCCATCGCTTCAATGGCGTTTTTGCAAAGGTTGAGAAATACCTGTTTTAACAGTTCCCCATCGGCGACAACCACGGGAAGGGAAGAGAGATTTTTCTCTATGTTGACTTGCACATTATGCAGCATCGCTTCGTTTTTTATGATGGGCAAAATTTCCTTGAGCACCTTGAACACGCTTACCGTTTGCAAACGGACATCACGCGGCTTGCTCAAGAGCAGGAATTCCCCCACGAGATTGCTGATGCGGCTGATCTCTTTCAGCATGATCTCAATGTAGCCCTGCTCCTTGTACTGGCCGTTTTCTTTCAGCCTGTGCCCGATCACTTGCAAAAAGCCTTTAATGGAGGTGAGAGGATTCCGTATCTCATGCGCCGTTCCGGCTGCAATTTGTCCAAGCGTCGCCAAACGGTTGTTGCGGCGAATCTGCTTTTCCAGGGAGCGGATCTCCGTTACATTTTCTATGATCAAATAGCGCCCTGTAAAACCGCTGAAGCGATCGTGAACCGGATGAATCGTGATCGACAGGCACTGAGCAGCGTTTTTGACCTTCTGCTCCACCTCCGTCCGTCGACAGCCTTCAGCAGGTGAGGAAAGAAGGGCGATCAGCCGCTCGGAAAATGGCTCCGGCAATTGAAGCCGGGCGATCGACTCTTCCAACGGCTGATGGAGTACTTCTTTCCTCTCCATCCCCAAATATTTCCGTGCTGCCGGATTGATCTCCAAAACGCAATTCCGCTCATCCAGCAACACAATCCCGAGGTGCAGATGAGAGATTAACTGAGCGGCGATATTCTCAAAAGGTGTTGCGGGATAAAAGGTCAGCACATGGTAGGACCTGTGGTCATCATTTCCTGTCAACATCTGTATATCTGTTTTAATCATATTGGCACCGCCGCATCGCAACTTTCCTTTCAGCCATTGCATCTGGTTTCTGCCCCATTCCAACTGGGCCGGTACGGTTAAGAACTGTGTGCATGATTTTCCTTTTATCTCATGGTTTTTCAACTGGACAAGTCGCTGGAACGGACGATTCACATCCAAGATGATCCCTCGATCATCCACTATCATAACAGCTCGGGAAAACCGCTCCATCCAATACTTTAATTGATTGAAGTTCATGTCGAGATGAAAAGCAATGGGCACTTGTTCACCCCCTCAATCCCTGCGACTGCTATTTCCCGATCTAAATTACATTTTCATCCAATTCATACTACCTTTGTATTCGCTTTTTGTCATGCTCTTCCTTCTTTGCGTTCCATTTTTTCAGCATGGTTCACAAAAAATTACAAAAAAAAGACCACCTTGCCGATCAAGGTGGTCATTCTCTTCACTTTTATGTATAGGTACCGCGCACCTGTCTCCGACCCATCTGCATGGGCGGGCACTGCACAATCAGCTCAGACCAGGCGCCCCTGCGGCACACGGGAAATCTTCCTTAGTGCTGCTTCCGTCAGGACCTGACACGGTTCAGAAGCTCCCGTTGCGCAGGACCCGGCCGTCAGCACTGATCCATGCAGACCAGACCCCACACAAAATGGGCCTCGGACAGGAATTCAACCCCGTTATAGCGGATTACGGGTTACAGGGCACCGCTACCTCCCCGTCTAGCGCGATATTACAACTATAACATAAAACAGACGTTTGCAGCAATGGCTGGATTCATTTCCCTGTCCCATGAGTTCCTAGCGGATCAAGAGCGGCTTCACGTCATCAATCACCTTTAGCAATTGTTTGGAGCATTGTTCATACATATGTTTGGCGATGTTGTCGGTGGTGGAAAGGGCAAACATCTCTAGATCCGCTTCGCATTTTTTGAGGGTAGCCAACAGGGAAGCTTTTTCCTGAGGTTGTGGAACTTGAATCTGATCATCATAAAGATCCACATGCAACTGTCCGTAGGAATCCACTTGTGCCAGGAAGACATTTTCAACAGCCACACCCAGCTTTTCCAGCTCCGTCGCCAGCCATCCCCGATTCAATCCCAGGGTTGCCAGCGGTTCATCCAGAATGTTTCCGTCCATAATCACCGCCTGCGGTTCTGCTTCGGGCCCGACTTGGATGCCCAGATGCTTGGCCGTAAGCGGCTGATGTTCTTTCTTTAACAGGACATTGATATCGCCGCTGGGTTCCATGAGGGCAAACTCCACATCCGCAACTTGAAAGACATTCTTTTTCCTCAACTGTTCCAGAAGCTCATCCGTGTTCAGGCGTTCCTTTTTTAAATGATCCTCCAAGATTTTTCCTCTTCTGATCAGCACGGTTGGTTTCCCGTCAATCCAATTCCGCGCTGTTTTGCTTTTCAACTGTAGAAATTCAAGCCCCAGCGAGACCGCTCCCCAAACAACTAAAGCGAGTATGCCCGTATACCAGGGATAATCGGTTTCCAGGCAGAGAAAACCCGCAATGTTCCCGATGGTAATGCCGGTGATGTATTCGAAAAAGGAAAGCTGGGAAACCTGCCTCTTTCCCAGGATCTTGGTCAAAATGAACAGCGAAACAACCGCTGCCAATGTTCGCAACACAATTTCCAACCATAGCTGCATCGTTTTCTGACCTCTCACCGATATAGTCAAGCATATTATTTTACAAATATATACATCTATACGGTTTCTTATTAATTGGAGATCCACTTTCACATGCAACCGGTTGATACATAAATTTCCAGTATCCGCCCGGCAATAACGGACAAATTATTATCAAGCTATCAAGCTCTCGCAGAAAGTGGGTGGAACACGGATTGATAAGCAAATTTCCCCTTGGTTCTATCACTGGTTTGTCCGCCCTAAACGGCTGACAAAAAAATATATCCACAATCATCTGCTCAGCCGGTTTCAATTTGACGGACAAACCGTGCTCGATTTTGGTTCCGGTACAGGAGCCAATTGCACGATCTTTTCTCCTGATACCTATATCGGGGTTGACCCTGATCATAGAAGAATCGAGTATGCCAGGAGAATTTACCCGAAGCATTCGTTTCATGTTTTGGAAAGCCACCGGTTGCCCGTTGAAGACAAAAGCATGGATTATGTGCTTATTATTGCTGTTTTACATCATATTTCTACGGACGAAATAGCAAAGTATATGAGAGAGTTTGCGAGAATTCTAAAACCCACGGGTTCGATCCTGGTGATGGAACCTTGCCTGGATGACAACAAACCCTTATGCAACCGTTTTATGAAATGGTTTGACAAAGGGCCGTATATCCGGAATGAAGAAGAGTACCTAAATCTTTTCAAGGAACACCGCTTTGAATGCAAGGTATTAAATAGGTTCGTGAAAGGTTTATTGTACAATGAACTCTTTTTTTCGGCACAGCAACGGTAAGGAAAAAGGTGATCAATGATGACCATTGCGTCAGATGTAAAAAAATGTTTAGCCTCTTTAAAAAGCGCCCAGGCAAACCTTGAACAATTCGCGTTGAGCACCCAAAACCAACAGGCCAAACAAATATTTACCAATGCTGCACAAACAACACAACAAGTGATCGAACAGGTAGAAAACCGTATACAGCAATTGGAAAGAGAAGAGCCGCAATATAAAGGATTTTAAACCGGCCCCAAACACCTCGATCAGCCGTATGGCGGTTGCCGAGGTGTTTTTCCATTATAGAAACGTCTGAGACCAAGCTGCATCCGTTTTCTCTTTTTACGTTACCTGGCAGATTTATTGGTTTGCTGAATTCAGAAATATTGTCTATACTTGAGATGCGGGCACACAGAATGAGTTACAAGGCACAGGGGTGTATTGTGATGTATGGTTCCTTGGGAGAACGCCATTTACAGAGAAAGTACGGAAGTGAAAAACGGGCGGCTGCTTTCTATAAGAATCAAATGTTAGATCACTTGACTCCCATGATGAAGGAATTTCTCGCCAAACAGGAAATGATGTTTATTGCCACTGCCGACCGTCAAGGGAATTGTGACATGTCCTTCCGTTCAGGTTTACCCGGTTTTGTCCGTGTAATCGATGAAAAGACGGTAATCTACCCTGAATACCGCGGGAACGGAGTCTATGCGAGTCTCGGAAATATTATTGAAAATCCGCATATCGGGATGTTATTTATCGATTTTTTTGAACACAAAATCGGACTACATATTAATGGTGCAGCCAAAATTATCGAAAATGAGGCCCTACATACGTCACCTTACATTCCTGAGCAAACAGCGGCGATCCTTCGGGAAGAAGAAGGGAGACTCGCCGAAAGATGGGTGCTTGTGAAGATCGATGAGGCTTATATCCACTGCTCCAAACATATCCCCTTGCTCAAAAAAGTAGATGACGAAAGACATTGGGGCACAGATAACGAAAAACACAAAGGCGGAGATTTTTTCGGGACCAAGGCATATAAAGAAAAAGCTCGCGCAGTCTCCGGGTTGAGCAGGCGCAGCAGCCGTGCAAAAAATAGTTGGGGTCAACGGTTTATTTCCCTATTCACAAAGGGTACTTGACTCGGGCAAAAACCTGGCAATTGCATGTTGCAAGTTGTCAGGTTTTTGTAGTTGCTCCCCATCCCCATGTTATTCAAAAAATAGATGCATGGCATGGAAGATGCCAATGACAGATCATGACCACATGGGAATATAACCATCCAAATAAAAGGAATGGAAGACATGATTCAAACCTATTCATTGGGGCAAAAGATCCGACAATTTTTGATGATCTTGCTACCGGTTCTTGTTACACAACTCGCTTTGTTTGCAATGAGTTTCTTCGATACCGTCATGTCCGGTCATGCCAGCGCACATGACTTGGCCGGTGTCGCCATCGGTACCAGTATCTGGTCTCCCATATTGACCGGCTTAAACGGAATCCTCCTCTCCTTGACCCCCATCGTGTCACAATTGACTGGAGCCGGCCGGCGCGGTGAAGTCCCTTTTAAAGTTGTTCAAGCGACTTACCTGGCATTGGCGATCGCCGTTTTGGTCATCTTCTGCGGGGCATTGTTGCTGGATCCCATCCTGAACAGTATGGAGCTGGAACCGAATGTCCGCCAGATTGCCCGTGAATTTTTGGTTGCCCTGTCTTACGGAATGGTTCCGCTGTTTGTGTATAATGTGCTTCGTTGTTTTATTGATGCGCTCGGGCAAACAAGGGTGTCGATGCTGATCACTCTGATCGCACTGCCCATCAATATATTCCTGAATTACTTGCTGATTTTCGGCAAGCTCGGATTTCCCCGTCTTGGAGGTGTAGGTGCAGGATACGCATCGGCCATTACGTACTGGTGCATCATGCTGATCGCTGTTTTCGTTGTGATTCGTCTCAAACCTTTTTCAGATTATCAAGTGTTCCGGCATTTTTACCCGATTTCTTTTACCGCATGGAAGGAACAGCTTAAAATCGGCATCCCCATCGGTTTTTCCATTTTCTTTGAAACCAGCATTTTTGCAGCAGTTACATTGCTGATGAGTGAATTTAACACGGCAACCATTGCGGCCCATCAAGCGGCCCTGAACTTTGCATCGTTTCTGTACATGGTCCCCATGAGCATTTCGATGGCGATCACCATTGCCGTCGGTTTTGAAGTCGGGGCCAAAAGATACGATGATGCACGCAAATACAGCTATCTGGGAATCAGTATCGCCGTCATGATGGGACTGCTTTGCGCCATCGGGATACTCACTTTCACCGAACAAGTGGCCCGGATGTATACGACAGATTCAGTTGTGCTTCAACTGACAAAGCAATTTTTGTTTTACGCGATCTTTTTCCAATTGTCTGATGCCATAGCCGCACCCATACAAGGGGCACTCAGAGGTTACAAAGATGTCAACGCAACCTTCATCATGGCATTCGTTTCATACTGGATTCTGGGATTGCCCATAGGATATCTACTGGCAAGCTATTCATCATTTGGAGCATTCGGTTATTGGATCGGCTTGATTTCAGGACTTGCATTCGGGGCCGTTTTCTTATCGTTACGATTGGCCAAAATCCAGCGCCGTGCAAACATCATGGAAAGAGGAGAAGAGGACAGACTTGGCGCATGCCCATGAAATCATGAAAGCCTTGGAAAGCCGGTTTCCAAGGCTTTTCGTATGAGCATCAACGGGCTTTGATCATGCTCCAGTCTTGCAGATAGGAGCTGAGTGCCGAATCTGGAGTCACTTGCTTTTTTCCGGTCCCGTCGACAGAAATGGTAAAAATCCGTTCCCGGTACGGATACTGACTCATCACTTCATTAAACGCGAGTTTTTGCCCGTCGGGTGAGAGTCTTACACCGGAAACGTTTGCCGCGGATGTATAGAGAATCACGGGTTGGGTGCCATCAGCGTTCATTTTGTAGATATGGTATTTCATGTTGTCATACGGGTCTGGAGCTTGACGCACAAAATAGAGAGTACGTCCATCCGCAGACCACGCGGGGCTGCTGTCAGTGACGCGGTGAGGATTGTTCGTCAGTTGTTTTTTGCCTGTTCCGTCCGCATTCATCACGAAAATGTCCTCTTTGATCGGGTCCAAAGCCTTATTATACGAGGTAAACGAGATTCGTCCGTCCGGAGACCACCTGGGAGCATGTTCATAAATATCAGCCGTTTGCGTCAGGTTGCGCGGATTGGAACCATCCGCGTTCATGACGAAGATATCGCTGGTGGCACCGGTTCCAATGCTTTCATACGAAATTGTGCTTCCGTCCGGCGACCACTGCGGCAACCGATCATTCACATCATTACGGGTCAGTTGTCTCAAGTTGCTGCCATCGGCATTGATCACAAATATTTCCTGGTCATGCGGATAGCTCGGATCCAGATTATCTGAGACAAAAACGATTTTGTTTCCGTCCGGGGAAACGTCGGCATAGTAACTTCTCATTTCATCATCCGTCAGGTTGACAACTCCCGTCCCGTCCGGATTCATCACGAAAATGTCTTCATCGGCTGCGGCATCGCCATCATGGTCGCGTACAAAGACGATTTTTTCACCATTGATGTAGCCCGCTTTGACAATACCGGACAACTTTTGTTCAGCGGCGGTGGACACGGCTGCGGTCCCGCCGAGGATATAGATCTTCTCAATCGGATTGGGGTAGGCTTTCAGATAACTTTCCACATTCACATTCAATGCGGAAGGTTGGGTTAATAAAATCGGAGCTTTCGCAAACGCGGCCAGAGGACCGCCGGCTAAGGCATCCGCGAATACGTCACCCCGGGCAACCGTTACGTTGGCCGGGCTCATCTGAAAGTGTTTTGCCACATTGACCGCTGTTTGATAGCGGTCGCTTCCGTAGATGCGTGTCACCGTTCCCCGGGTGCTGAGTTGGCTTTGGACGCGATCGGAAACGACTGCAGGTCCCCCGACGATGATAAACTTGTTGATTTCGCTGTGTTGGTTGAGAAAGTTTTGAATGGCCGCCGGAATTTGTTCTGTTCCGACCAACAGAATGGGCATCCCCTTTTGCGCGGCGATGCTGGATGCGGCCAGAGCATCGGCAAAGCCTGTTCCACTGGCTATAATCGCGGTATCTGATGTGCTTGCCGCCACCACTTTTTCGGCGATGGCAGCCGAGACGGCATACCGGTCGGCACCGCTTAACCGCATAACCGTGGATACGCCCAACTGCTTCAGCTGTGTTTCCACATTCGTTGATACAGCGCCTGTTCCGCCTAATATAATCGCGGTACTGGGATGGCGCCGGGAAATCTCTGTCTGGACGGATGACGGCAAAGAAGTGGGTGTGGTAAGTAAAACGGGTGCCTTTTTCGAATAGGCCAGCGGTCCCCCGGATAAGGCATCCGGATATTGATCCCCCCGGGCGATGATCACCGTATCGGACTGGAGGCCCAGCGACTCCATTTCCCTGCTCACAGAAACCGCGACTTCGTAGCGATCCTTCCCTGCCAACCTCTCTACAGCTCCCATCTCAGCTGCATGGGCGGTTGAAACAGGCAAGAAAGAACCGAACAGAGTCAAGCTGCCGACAACGGCAACCGCTCTTTTCCACTTTTTTGACAAGCTATATACCCCTTTCCCGAAATATTCCGCACGTTTTTTTATTCGGGAATCACATGGAATTTTTGTCTTTGTTCCGGAGAAAAGAATGAAAGTTAATAAAATGACTCACCTTCCACCCCAATGAAAGTTGAGCCCGTCTTTTTCTATGGATTACATTTCTGCTCCATTTTTGGGATCGGGGCCTCTTGGAAGCAACCATTGTTTTCTACAAAAAAAGCCCCCGCTTCTTAGCAAGGGAGCCAAGGATTTGTTCGCATAAGATATCATGATAAAGCTCGCCAATTGCACCGTCCTTCAATTGGTGAGGCTCTCGTTTCTCCTCCACAGGAAGATACACCCTTCGAATGGCTTCAAGACCCATGCCGATTTATTTATCGTTTGAAGATGGATGGCCCTTCATTCCCGGCATCATCGATCGTAGTTTTTTGCCGTATAAACCGGCCAGTTCCAAAAGGAACTTCCCTGACTGATGAGAAATCTGTCAAACCATAATTCAAAATTCATATAAAGCTTCCGCGCATCTTTCAATGGGGCTATTTTATCTTTCACAAGCAGATAATCAGGGTCGCCGCTTTGATATAGATGGGAATCAATTACCAGATGATCCCCGTACAGATCGGCGATGGTATACCGCCCTTCAAACGGCTCCCCGACGGCATAGAACAGAATCTCATCCAAGCTGTACAGGATATTTTCCCCGCCGTATTCCGGATGATCGAATAATCGGCACCCATTGGTTATCAACAGGAAATTTTTATAATCCTCAGGGAGGATCCACCCCGTTTTTTCCTCAAAAGCTCTGATCTGTTCCAAGGTTGCGGGTTCATGAAACCTGCATGTGTAGGTTCCAATATGCCCCCGTCCCCCATATACTTCAATCATTTGATTGTTATTTTCCAGTCGTTTTTTTAAAGCGGTAAGGGACAACTCAATGAGGCTTTTCTCCTGCATCCAATCAGCTCCCCAATTGTGCTCATATGATCGGTTGTTGATTATGAGAAGGGTCGCAGTAGGTGATAATGGAGGTAATTCCTTATTGTCTCAAGATGTAAAGACCGAAAACCAAGTGTGCAACAGAATTGTCTCCCTTTTGAAGATGTTCGAGGATTCCTTCTGGATACAATGGCCTTTTTCTCGATTCAGAAAATGTTTTCCATAACATTTGTACGTGGCTATACCCTTTGTGCCTGTAGCACTCTCTTTTACAATCCTCGTCATTTAAAGTTGCTTTATGGAAGAGAGTAACAGAGTGATGAACCTGTCCATCAAACTCTACCAATCGTTCAGCCACTGCAACTAATTCTCCGACTTCAATCTTTAAATTGTACTCTTCCATACATTCTCTTTGAATTGCAGATGCCGCAGACTCAGAAAATTCAACACTGCCGCCAGGAAAACGATAAAAAGATTCTTTCATATCACACTGAACCAATACCTTCATAACCCCTTCGACATCACATTTTATCATGATGGCTTCGGCTCTTACTAAATGGATTCATACGCAAGTTTCTATCCTCCATGAACCGGTTTTGAAAGTATGAATGATCCCCATCCAATTATTTTGATACAACCTAAAGCAGATGGTGTGTCATCACCGGGTTAAACGATAATTTATAAAATTGGGAATCGAGTCTATTTTAACATTCCGGATTAAAAAAGAGAGAAGTCGGATATGCAACCGCTTCTCTCTTGGATGTTTAAAAATATTAAGGGGCGCTGCAATATTGGGATCCTTTTCCGATTGTTCGATAAGGGCAATCGGCATTTTCGGCGAGATAGAGAACCGCTTCCCGATTCCGTGCCGTTTCCCTGGCGATCACTTCATCGGGTGGATAGAAGCCGGGATTGGAACTGGTTGGATACTTTTCAAAAGTAAACGCGAAGATTTTGTGTGCGCCGTAAGCCCAGTCGGTGAAATCCCCGTCGGTGATATACAGGTCACTCGATTGCTGCGGTGTGTAGCCATTGGTTTGGGCCATGGCTTGTCCCATCGTGACGAATACCTGATGGTCATCAGCGCTCATGTCGCCGGGAGTATCTTCATACGTGTAACCGTAAGGCCAGAGGATTAACTCGCTGTATGTGTGGAAAGTGATCGACGCTTTAATTTGTTGTTTGCCGCCGATGACCCGGCTGTTGATAAAATCACGTAAGCGGGCCGTTTCCGGGGCAGAAAACGGAGCGGAGCCGCGATAGGTTTCACTGGAAGGGCTTCCGCTGGAACCGCCGCAGCAGCCCCATTTGTATCCGTAATTGCGGTTTAAGTCAGTGCCGATATATCTTGATCCGGAATTGGGCTGACGATTTTTGCGCCAGTACTGATAACTCCCATTGGCGGTATCGTACTCGCCGCCATCGGGATTGAGGTTGAAGACGATGTATACTTCGCGGCTGTTGACGATGTTGGTAATGCGGGAATCCCTACCGTAATTGTCTGCAAAAAGATGAAGGAGGTACAGAGCCATTTCGACGGTCAAATGTTCGCGGGCATGATGGAGGGAAACATAGAGCACTTCCGGTTCATTTTCGTCGGTTTCTACTTGGTCGCTGATTTTAACTGCCCAGAGCTGGCGGCCTTCGTAGGAAGTTCCAATGCTGAATTTTTTTACGATATTAGGACGGGCAGCGGCCACCTGATCTATTTCGGCAACCATTTCCTGATAGTTATGATAAAGGGAATCATAGGAAGGAAAATCTTCAGCCCCAAAAAAGACGCCCGGCTCCAGTTTGAAGCCCGATTGTTTCAGCTGTTGCACCTCCTGTGCGGTGGCGGTGATCACCACATAATCCTTGCCGACTTCCTCAATGGCCGCTCCTGTTCTGGCGATGGCCGTCCGGGACTCTTTGGTCCGGACATCCTGAACCATATAGATTCCAATATCTCCATTCGGGGCGGCAATGTTTTTCCCCCGTTGATCGGGTTGTCCAAAGGTGGTTGCCGGAAGGCAAGCCAGAACCAAAAGGGAAGCTAACAGGACATACATCCATTTTCTCTTTTTCATACACAGACCGGCTCCTTTCTCTTTTTTTGAGAGCAAGGTGCATCAATCCTCTTCCAATCGCTCTGTGGTCGGCCGCCCTCCTTTCCCGGAGAATGGAACGCCCAAGTTGTAAAAATTAACAACGACAGGCTGGAGCATTAAAAGCAGAGTGAATGGATAATCTCGTTGGCGGATAAATGGTACCTTTCTAATTAATCCGAAAAACGAATATGCAAAAACAGACTTATGCAATAGAAAAAGTCACAACATAGGCGTATCCATTATTTCGACAAATATAAAATAAAAACCTTTGTTTAAAAATTAAAATAAGACACTCAGAACAACTTCTCCTCACAGTTGCAGGATGAACCGGATCAGAAAGCTAAAAACTTCAATAGAAGGGCTCATTTAAATGAAAATAGGGATTGCTCCTGACGCAGCGTCAGGTCGTACACTAAGGTTGCCGGCAAAAAACAACTCGCGCGAAATGAGGGGATGATCATAGACAAGGAAGTTTGGAAAGTGGGAGAATTGGCTAAACAAACCGGGCTGACCGTGCGAACCCTTCACCATTACGACCGGATTGGCTTGCTCTCTCCTTCACGGTATTCGGATTCGGGTCATCGGCTCTATACCAAAGCCGACCTCTCCAGTCTGCAACAAATCATATCAAGCAGGCGATGTCACACATTTAATTGGTTGTTGCGAGGTCTGTTCGGCGGATTTATTGAACAGTTTGGCGGCATGACTCAAGTAAAAGTGATGGTGAACATCGGGATCGTAACCAGCCTGATCTTTCCGATAGACTCTTTGTTCAGGAAAATGACGATTTATTTATTTGACTCGGCAGACAAACCCTTTCTTTAGCGACACAAGGGATATTTGGCAGCGTGCCGGTCCCGAGTGACATCATGATGGTCTATACATGTCTGTACGGAATCATCGCTCTCTGGCTTGCCATACGATCATTTGCACGAAGAGATCTCTAATAGACAGAATCCGGAAGATAATAACCGGATTGGGAAGAAAAATCGCCTCCTCAAAGCTTGTGCTTTTGAGGAGGCGATTTTTCTGTTTGGCATTTGTGAGGGTCAGCAGCTTCACAGCTAGCATCCCACTCCAACACTGTATTCTCATCACGAAGCACACCGGTTTTCAAACCAATGAATACATGAGGATAAGTTGAATTGGGTGACTCTTTTAACGCTTTTTTCTCTGTTATGAATGGGTAATTGTTTTTTCAGACCATTAAGAACAAATGTACCATCGTAGCCAACAAATTATTTACCCGAATCATCATAACAGTATCTTCAAATAAACAAAACACATCGAAGATAAGATCTGTTTTATTGAATAAATTTTATATCCTCTTCAAATAGTAACTCCGACAACCCTTGTTTTTTTGTCTTCAGAAAAGTTCTGGTAAATATCGGAACTTATATAAAACTCGTTTTTATCATTAAGGGAGGAACCACCTATGTTCTTTTACACTGAGAAGTTGATCAACGAAATTGTTCCTGACCAGCCGGATCCGGACGCCGCTAAGGCTCTACAGGAGACCCTTGGCGGACACTTTGGCGAGATGCGTACGATGATGCAGTTTTTCTTTCAGAGTGCCAACTTCCGTGGCAAGGCCAAGCCATTCCGCGACCTCATTCGCGGGGTGTTTGTCGAAGAGATCAGCCATGTGGAGCTTGTCATGACCACGATCAATAAGTTGTTGGAAGGATCGGGAACTTCCCCCGCCGATGGGAATGCTGGCAATGCTGCGATTCCACTGAATGAGGCATTGCGGGGAGGCCAGATTCACCATTACCTGGTAGGAGCTCAGGGATCGATGCCCGTAGACGCCGCAGGAAACCCCTGGAATGGCTCCTGGGTGTACAGCAGCGGGAACCTGATCGCTGACTTACTCGACAATCTCGTCCTTGAGTCCACCGGCAGGTTGCAAAAGTGCCGTATTTACGAGATGAGTTCGAACAAAACCCTGCGCGAGACCCTCGCCTTCCTCATCGTTCGGGATACCGCACACCAAATCGCCTTCGCTAAAGCCTTGGAAACGCTCGGGGTTAATTGGGGCAAGGTGCTTCCGATCCCTGATATCGATATTTCGAAGTACCCGGAGTGCCAAAAGTACATCGATCGCGGTTGGGATAAAGTTCAATTTAATTTCCGCATGGACACTACCCAAATTGCCCAGATTTTTCAGGGGATGGCGCCAAGCCGGACCGGCGGCACTCTCTCCGTGGTCACCCCTCCTGAAGGTTATCCGTTGCCTGAAGCGGCAGAGATTCCCGCTGAATTTAGCCCCGGGTTGCCTCAAGAAATTCAAAGCCAGTTTACACAAACCATGCCAACACACTAACCCATCCAACCGTGTTTATGCCATTTCTGAAAAAGTCGCCCATCAGGCGGCTTCTTTTTATATTGGCGGCAGGCTCTCGTTCCCGGGCAAGGCATTAATAAATCCAATGGGTGTCCATGTCGATGACTGTTTCAACTCTTCTCAGATACGATCAAATCCCGGGAAATATACCATTAAGGGTTCCTTTCTTCTGTCTAAATTTCCTGCTAGGTCAAATTAGAACTGATTAGGCGTCTGCCAACTTTCCCCCTAATGGGCGAATCATCGAAGCAGAGATCCCCCCCTCCGCAATCGCGAAGCCCTTTGATTCTGGCGGAGAGGGTGGGTTTGGAACCCACGGTACGGGTTGCCGTACAACGGTTTTCGAGTTATATGGACGGGGGAAATTTTGATCCCATCATATTTAACAAGCTACTTTTCCGTGTCAAGTTGGATATCCTCTGCCAAGATGGT
The DNA here is from genome assembly GCF_900110165.1 of Lihuaxuella thermophila. Taxonomy (GTDB): domain Bacteria; phylum Bacillota; class Bacilli; order Thermoactinomycetales; family Thermoactinomycetaceae; genus Lihuaxuella; species Lihuaxuella thermophila. Next base: position 336,728 of record NZ_FOCQ01000002.1, on the reverse strand, counting down.
TTTCATTGCCTCCTGCGTACGTTTTTCTTTCGGTAGTTTCGCGATCCTGTAGTCGAGATTCTTTATTGTTTCATTCACGATATTCCGGGCAAGCCCGGCATTACCAAATGTATGATCCCGATGTTTACACACGTATTCGTAATAAGCAAGCAGGCTTTGGGGTCCAATTGATATCCCTTTTCCTGAAACATTAAGTCGCTAATTTGCATCAACTCTGCATGCGTATAATCCTCAAATTCAATCCGACGGACAAAACGTCTGCGCAAACCATCATTACTGTCTAAAAATTGTTCTATTTTCTCTTTATACCCCGTTGCAATAACAATGAATTTTCCTCGGTCATCTTCCATCCGCTTCAGTAATACTTCAATTACTTTATGCCCCGGGTCTTGTAAACCATATTGCGTGAGCTGGTACACTTCATCAATCAGCAGCGTCCCCCCCATTGCTTGATCGATATAAACGGCAATGAGTTTTTCGCTTTCACCCTGATAAGCACTTACTAATTGATCGCGGTTTACCTCTACGAGATCTCCCCGCTCCAAAATCCCCAGTGCTTCGTATATTCTTGCCAGAATCCGGGCGACTTCTGTTTTTCCCGTTCCCGGACTTCCAATGAGTAATGTATGAGGAGACAGCTCATCCAGGGATCTTCCTTCTTCCTTGTAAAACCGAACCAGCGTGACCAGCTTTGCAATTTCTTCTTTTACCCGTTTCATCCCGATCATGCGATGTAATTGCTGTAAAGCTTCAGATAATAATGCTTCGTTAATCGGGAGGTCAAACGCTTTTGTTTTCTCCTTTGGGATGGTTGCTTTGACATCCTCTGAAGTTAATGTCAAAAGAAACTCCTTTGTCCATTGCTCTCTTGGCACTCGCAGACATCGTTGTGCCTGAGCCTGCAGCATGGCTTCGACATAGGTACGCACCGTGCGGGCATTCGCAAAAAACCGATCTCTTTTCCTCCATAACCGCGTAAATTCCTCAGCTAACGCTTCCTCAGCATCTTGTGAAAGTTGACGTTTTTGATCTCTTACCATTTTCCTGGCAATCTCCACCATCTCCTTAGGGGTATAGTCCTGGAGGTGGAAGTATTGTGTAAATCGACTTTTCAACCCTGGATTTGCTTCCAGAAAACGGGCCATTTCCTGAGTGTAGCCCGCAACCACGACCATAAATTCACCCTTTTTATTTTCCATCTCTTCCAGCAGCACCGCTATGGCCTCCGGACCAAAGTCATTTTTGAGGCCTTTATTGGTCAGTTCGTAGGCTTCATCAATAAATAACACTCCGCCTATGGCTTCATCGATTTTGGCTTTTGTTTTGGGGGCTGTTTGCCCTATATATTCGGCAACTAACTTTTCACGGTTCACCTGAACAACGTGGCCGGAAGACAACAATCCCATGGCCCGGTAGAGCTTTCCCAACAACTTGGCCAGGGTCGTCTTTCCCGTCCCCGGATTTCCGTACAGTACCGTATGGGAAACAGCCAGTTTGAGATTTTCCGATTCAATCCCAAACTTAGCCAGCTCTTGATTGAATTGAATATATTCAATGGTTTTCCGGATCTGCTCTTTGACGTTTTCCATTCCAATTAATGAATCTAATTCCGCTAATACTTCCGTTAACTCCGAGGACGCTTGTGAAGAACGATCCGGCTTCGCCTTTTCCGACTTTTCTTCTCTCGGACCCGCTTCATTCAAAACCTTTGTATGACTATCCTCAGAAATGAGGATATCCCGGTTGGAATTCCCGTAAATTTTGCAATTTTCGATGGTCCCATGTCCTTTATTGAGAGCCCATACTCCATTTTGTTCACTATTGCGAATCTCACAGCCTCTGATGACCGGATTCCCTTCACTTTCTATCATTATATTCGCCACATTGTTACTGTATATTTCGCAACTCTCAACCGTCCCACGGCCTTTATCTTTGACCCACACTCCATAATGGCTATTATTGTATATCTTACAGTCTCTGAATACCGGATTTCCTTCGCCTGTTATAGCTATATTCGGATACTTGTTACTGTATATTTCACAATCCTCGATGGTCCCGCGCCCTTGATCGTACACCCATACGCCATTTTGTTCGCTATTATGAATTTTACACCCTTTGATGACCGGATTCCCTTCACTTTTTATCGCTATATTTGGATAACCGTTCCTGTAGATCTGGCAATTCTCGATGGTTCCGAAGCCATTTTCGTGCACCCATACTCCGTTTTGTTCACTCTTATAAATTTTACAGCCTTTGATGACCGGATTCCCTTCACTTTCTATATGAATATTTGGCTGCCTGTTACCGAAGATTTCACACTTCTCAATGGTCCCACGGCCTTTTTTGTGCACCCATACTCCGTTTTGTTCACTCTTATAAATTTTACAGCCTGTTATTACAGGATTTCCTTCGCTTGCTATCGCTATATTTGGATACTTGCTACCGTAGATTTCGCAATTGTCGATGGTTCCGCGGCCTTTTTCTTTCACCCATATCCCATTTTGTTCACAATTATAAATTTTACAGCCTTTGATGACCGGATTCCCTTCTCTTGTAATACCTATATTCGGATACTTGTTACTGTATATCTCACAATCCTCGATGGTCCCGCGCCCTTGATCGTACACCCATACGCCATTTTGTTCGCTATTATAAATCTTACAGCCTTTGATGACCGGATTCCCTTCACTTGTGATCGTTATGTTTGGAAACTTGTTACCGTATATTTCGCAATTCTCAATGGTCCCACGGCCTTTTTCTCTCACCCATACTCCATTATGTTCGCTATTATAAATTTTACAGTCTTTGATGACCGGATTTCCTTCACTATATATTAGAATTCCAACTCCTTTCGCATGATGAATGTTGCATCGCTGGATGACCGGATTGGTATGCAAATGATAAATGCGTACGCCATGCCCGATATCCGAACGAATGTGGCAATCCTCTAAAGTTAATGAACCCATAGGTACATCAACGGCAACAAAATACTCATCCCCCTTCGCTTCCCCCCTCTGGTGGATGGTGATCCCACGAACAGTCGCGCGCTCTGTCTGCATCAGAATAGAAGTGGAATTTTCACTGCGAACCACAATTTCATTCACCGGTCCTTTGCCAAGCAGTTCAACCTGTTTATCTATAACAATATTTTCCTTATAGATACCTGGTTCAATAAAAATTTTGGTTCCAGGCACTGCTTTTTGTATGGCCTCGGTAATCGTCTTATATTTAGAAAATGGTTTTTTCGAAACAATAATCTTTTTACTCATCTCACTTTTGCAGCCTCCCGGTTAGTAAATCAAATTTTACGGAAAAAGTTGTCCATTTGTTGGGATAAACCGATCCGAATAGTCAGAACTCATCTCATCTCTTGCATCCCTGTATTACGATCCATTCAGGGTCAACCATTGTACATGAGTCGAATCAGATCATAATCAACGGCTTTCCGTGAACAGAAAACTCGCTAAAGCAATTTTTTTATCAACTAAACAGGTTGGAATATTTAAATTTTTACCCGTATTCCCTTTTTTAATTATATCAATTTTTATTCAATTGATTGAAGAACTGAATGGTGATCGAATTCCTCTTTACTAACTCCTTTCCTTAAGGAAAAACGGCCGGGAAGAACATCTCCCTATTTTTATTTATTCAAGAGTTACAACGAAAAACCTGGTGAGTGGTTGGATCGATGTATATACTACGAAATCCAGTGTGTTTTTGTTTACACAATACCATACTAGTGGAACCTCTTTGCCAAAACAACGCAAACAGGGCCGTTTATAGAAAATTTTTCTAAACCCCTTTTTATCCTTTTTATATAGAAGTTTTTTGTTGTTTTTTGATTTGAAAATAATGATAACATTGAATGAAGAAAGAGGATGGACACCCGTCACCCAGCTTACCCGATCTGACCGCAACCACGCGCAGAGCGTTCTATTTCATGCAGTTTGCCATTCTCGTTAAGGAGTAGGGCTCATGTTGGCAAACAATCAAAAAGAGCACCCTTTTTGTTTGGGAGCGAGGAATGATGCAATGAGGATTGGGTACAAAATTCGCAAACTAAGATCGGAAGCAGGACTAACTCAGTCCCAACTGGCCGAAGGAATTGTATCTCGCAGTTACTTAAGCCAAATCGAACAGGGACAGGTGGAACCTTCTTATAACCTCTTAGTGAAGCTTGCAAGGAGATTGAATACAAGTGTTGAAAAACTATCTGATCCTCCTCTGGACAGAGACTTTCTTCCTATTCAAGTACAAAAAGCGATCAAACAGGCTGAAAATCATGTTGAACGGGGCGAATATGAAAAAGCAGCGAAGTTTTTGGAACGCTCATGGTTTCAGAGTCCGGATGATCTTGATCCTGCACAGAAGGGAATATTACGGTGGATACAGGGCAAGATTCACGAGAAAAAACATGATTTTTCCAAGGCAGTGTCCTATTATTCGGAGAGTGTTTCCTGTTTAGAGATGATTTACCCAAATGAAATACTGGTGCGGTCTCTCGTTTCATTGGGCAAAGTGTATTCAAAGATGGATCAAGATGAAATGTCCCTGCAAGTTTTGCAAAAGGCTTACCGGCTGTTAATATCTGAACAGATCACCGGACCGGTTCAAATTTCTCTGCTCATCAATCTGGGGATGGTTCACGGGAAATTAGGGGAGCATGTTTCTGCGGTTTATTTTTTAACTGAAGCCATGAAGTTAAATGAAACCACGGATTCCTACTTCAAAGCGGGACGCATTTATATGGCTTTAGGTGTCTGTTATATGGAGTTGAATCGTTTTCAAGAATCCATCGATGCTTTTGAAAAGGCGGTTTATGCATTTAAATTGACCAATGATCAAGAAAATGAGGCCGGAACCTATACGAATTTAGGAATCCTGTTTTTACGTAACCAGAACTATGATCCGTCCGTGATGTATTTCAAACGAGCGATTCATCTTTATCAACAAATGGGATATCTGCGATTGAAACGGAACACGATGATGAAGTTGGCTCAGACTCATTTTTATCATGGGGATTTTGAAGCTGCCGCTAAAGAATGTGAAGCTATTTTTGCAGAAAATCAAGGGGAAACCGAAATTCTTAGAAGGGCCTATGAGTTAATGGGGGACATTGAGTTTCAGCGAAAAAACTTTACCTTATCCCTGAATTATTATGATCGGTCTCTCTCCTGTGCGAAAGAAGGTACATCAAACAGAGAAAATCATCACCTGATCATAAAAAAAGCTAAAATATATTATCAGACCGGAAAATATGAACAAGCTTCCATATTGATTGATCAGCTGAATTAGAAAGAGGGATATCTCCGCAATTATAGCAGTTTCTCTAAAACCTGGTTTGATTCGACTGCGGTGGATATCCCTCATCTCCCCATAAAAGGTTTGTTCAAAGAATGAGCCGGAGAATTTGATACCTGTGCTCATTTTTTCGGGGGATGTCCCCATTGTTGCAGAAGGAATTCTACCGCATCACTTCGATCTTTAGACGAATAAATTTCAATCTTCACAATTCCCTTGCCAGGCAGCAAAACCTCCGGAATGGAAACATGAAATCGGGTTAACACAAAATTTTTTTCCGGAACTTTACGGTATGGAACGCTTTTCCCCTTTAAAATCAGGCGTGAACTGAAACGATCAACAACATAAATATTGTAATAGAATTGGGAAGCAGAAAGGTTTCCAACTTCCAATTGTACGTCATACTCTCCATCGGTTCCGTCAGCCCGGAAGTGACGAAAAACCCGGTCTCTTTGTTTAGAGTCCGGAATCTCCCTCCACCAACGGTAGGTTCCATTTAGTTCCGTCCTCTTTGGGGAGGAATTTGTCAAAGCCTCTGCCGTCTGGGCTTCAACCGGTTTCTTTTGGCTGGCGGGCGGGCGATTGGCAGTTGAATCATTTTCATTTACCTGGATCAAAACAGCAAAGGAGACGAAGGTGACAAAAATTGCAGCCATTATCACCCGTTGTTTCCAGGCCTTTTTCTTCCTTGGCAAATGTAAATCGTCTACTTGTTCAGCTGAAGTTGCCAAAATGGCATTCCTTGGATGAGTTTTTTGGTTAAGAGCCTGCTGCAGGGCTTGTTTCATCTCGCCGGCGGTATGGAAGCGATGGTTCGGGTCCTTATGCATCGCCTTAAAGATGATCCTACAGAGTTGGCCGGGAACCTCAGGGTTTATTTGTTGCGGATTGGGTACGGGGGCTTGCACATGTTTTAATACAATCGATAGAAAGCTGTCAGCGTCAAACGGAACTTGTCCGGTTACCATCTCATAAAGAACGACTCCCAATGAGTACAAATCTGACCGATGATCCACTTTTGCTCCGGAAGCCTGCTCCGGAGAGAAGTAATGGACAGAACCCATCACCATGCCCGTTTCGGTAATCTGTGTAGCTTTTGAAAAAAAGGAAATACCGAAGTCAGTAATTTTAAATTGTCCATCAGGAGCACACAGAATATTATGAGGTTTAATATCACGATGAATAATTCCATTCTTGTGAGCATGAGCCAATCCGTCACAGATCTGCATCGCGATGGTGATCGACTCCTCCGGGGAAAGCGGACCTTTCTTTTCCATCCATTCCTTCAGCGAATTCCCTTCCATATACTCCATAATGATGTAATGTATTTCCCCTTCCCGGCCCGCATCATACACACTCACAATGTTGGGATGAGACAATCTACCGGCATTCTTAGCCTCTCGAATAAAACGGAGAATTCCTTCTTCATGATGGAGAACATCGTGTAATACTTTTACTGCGACATAACGATCCAAGACCTGATCCATCGCCTTATATACAACAGCCATTCCCCCGCCGCCAATCCGTTCGATAATCTCATATCTCTTCGCAATCAGCCTGCCTTCCATAAATTTTCATTTCTCCTTATTTGATCTGATCAAACAAAAACAGCCTATCGGAAAAGATTCCTCCATCTATATTATAATCTCGGTTTCATGGCAACAAGATGATTTCGGAACGATAGAAGAACGTGTTTGGATCGGTGAACAAGGGATGTCCACATCATGTTTTTTCCGCTGAACATTACTGAACAAAAGGTGCTGAGAATACTCATCATTCATTTTTGTTAATGGGAAAATGGAAGATCGTTCAACGGGAAATCAGATGTAATCAGATTGCGATAAAACACTCATGGACTAAACAGAAAGCAAGACCGTTCATTTCAACAGACAGAACCAGTGTTTATCCAGTAACGAATCTCGAATCGAGCAATTACAAACCACTATAAAAGAGGAAATAAAAATTGCAATTTTACAATTTTATTCTATGTTTAACAATCTATAATAAGAGTTAGCTCCACTTAAAACGACTTTCAGAATGGAGGTTATAACATTCAAGAGTATTACAAAAAATTGTCTTACAGTCACGAAATCAATAACTTACATTTAAGGGAAAATGAGACTGTTCAGTGAAAAATGGCAAGTGGTTGGCAGGAGCTTTATCGACGGCGATGTTAACAACCATCCTTTCTTTTCCAAACATATCTGTAGCTCAAGTGAATGATCATGGAATAAAATTCTCTAAACCAGTTCAATCCATTACATGCTTGAGAAATTGAAGAAACAGTATGCCCTACAACAAAATGGTTGAAAAGCAAAGGGATTCAACGAAAAATGTGACGATAGCCACCTTGCGAGAAGGCAATTTTAAAGGGAAGGTCGATACAGAGAGAGTGCTAGCTTGTTGAACCGAAGGGACAGGATATTGGACAAAAAGTCAAGTAAGACAACTAAAGTAGTATTTTCACGGAATGAACTAGAAAAGTCACGCATACTAATACATCCCTGATATAAAAATCCTCAAATTATATTTATTAGAGTGAATTCAAAACTATACCAGTGAAAGGGGTAAAGTTTGATGACTCCCAAATTACAAAAAACTGTTGCAACTACTCTTGCTATCAGTACTTTTGGTCTAGGTTTAGGCTCCTATTCAGCTTATGCAAGCACAAGCACTTCTGAAGCTCCGATTAAACCCGTCATTTTAGCCCAGATTGAAACAGGGGACGATGGAGTTATTGGGGATGAGTCCGCTAAACAAGATATAGAGGTTTTGATACAAAGTTCTTTAAGCCAAATGACCCCGGAAGAACGCAATAACATTCAAGGAGACAGAGGTCCTATTGGGCACACTGTAAAGGCCTTGCGGTTTATTGGATGGGTATGCAAAAAAGGTGGAGCGCAGTTAAGCGTACTCCTAAAGCCGTTAAGCCCTAAAAATGCGGCCTTGATGAGAAAATATTCTAGCAAAATAGGGAGAGCACTTGAAAAAATAGAAAGTGGTACAAAATCCGCCGTTATAAATGCCTTGGTAAAAGCGGGTGTCCCTAAAAAAGATGCAGAGATGTTAGTTGAGGTTATTTTTTGGTTGATATAAAAAACGCTTGTTAAACGGTAAATGCTTTTCCTTCTACCTGTCACGCTGATTCGTTTTGTTATTAATCGTTGGCTATAAAAAAGAGTCTCTTAGGAGACTCTTTCTTTCTGAGAGAGGTATGCCTATGAGGAAATTATCTGACTATGCAGTTGTTGGTTTATTTATGCTCTTGTTAATAAGTCTCATACTAGTAGCTATTGCTCTACCAAACTTCGTTTTGATCTGGGGTATAAGCTATATTGATTTTTTGGATATTGTCATTACATCCACTGAGGCTTACTATTTTTACGCTGTAGCTATGGTATTTATCTTAGCTCCTCTATTTCCTATAGCACTAGCCATTGAACTGGTTTTAGTTAAATTATGCAATCAAAAAATCTATGAGAAGATCAATCGACCTATAGAAACAGTTGCGTCATTTTTTCTTATACTAGGATATATTTATTTTATAGATGACTACATTGATGAGTTATCCATTTCATTAAAGGGTGGTCTTGTCCTGGCATTAATATATTCTATGTTTTTTGATTTACTGGAAAAGGGAGTAATAGAAGACAAGTTTAAGGAAATAGAAAAAAGGTGGCGTTCCAGAAGAAGACAAAAAAGAAGGCTTTTAAGGGAAAAAAACAAGAGTGATTAACCGATTCTCTATATGCCCATTTAGCTAGGGTGAAAATATGAGATATATAGGGCAATGGATGCCCTTAGACTGTAGAAAAACCAATTCTGAACCGATTTTCAGAAGTGGTTTTTCTAAAGTCTGAGACATGGCTCAAGAAGGGCCATGTCTTTATTTGATTCATTTGTAAATTTGTCCTCATGAGATACCTTGCAAGAACCATTTTGACCTATAAGTCGGTTTGATTGCCATGATTCGGCCAAATGAAAGAAGATGCTTTTGCCGGGCGGGTGGAAATAAACCAAGGCGAGGTATCATGGATTTGCCTAACAAGGTGACGCATGACAGGAAATGTTTGGAATAGTTTTTTTGATAGATCCTGCTGTTTTTTTGTATCGCTTGCAGCTGACCTGTACTGAGACTGCAAATGATTGAAGCACATCTTTCGTATGTTCTCCGGGACTCCCTTTCTATGAATGAATTGAATCCCCTGATCCACCTTCCCCTTATTCAGCAAGTCTTTAAAGTGATAGATGACCACCGTTCCAAGAGGGAGTGTAAATGTCAGTTTGGATCGGTTTCCTCTGCCTTTTCCCGGCTCCCATTTGATGAAACCGGCTGTCTCCATTTTTTTTAACAAGTGTTTTACATTACGCGGCGAACAACATAAGATCTCAGCGAGCTCTGCGACCCTCACGGGAAAAGGGACATTCTCCTTCACATCCGGGTATATCTGACGTAAGTCAAAATAACGCTCGATCATGTTCATGAAGACCCCCCTGACGAAGAATGGAAATATTCATGTTTATATTTGACGCACCCATACGGCAAATAAAAGGATGATGACACATCGATGCATATAGCTAGCCATCAAGTTTCTCAAATAACTTATCATCATCCGCTTCGTTGTATCAATAACTATATTAAGCCAATCGGTAAATCGTGGAAAGGTGTGAATTTTTTATCATAAAAGAAAGGCGGACTCTCTTCCTTTTACTTCATCCTGTTATTCATGATTTTGACATCAATGATAGCCCTTTGGAGTCATGGTTTCTCTTCTGTTAGGTTCTATACTTACATACAAATCTTTCGCGTATTGTATTTGGCGCTTCATTGTCCTGATGATCCATTTATTTGGATGAATCTGCGTTCTGTGTGTAGTTGCCGGGTATGGGCTTCAGAGGTTCTCTTCACTCACATTCTTCTATCAGCGACAGCTGCATGACCAATTGAATCAAATCCTGAAGTTTCCATTCTCTTGAACAGGAGGGCGCTTCATGTTGAAAAAAAAGACGATGCATCATGATGTTGCTTGTCGCCTTGCTTTTGTCGGGAACGGCATGTTCATCGAGTTCCAACGACGATCACCACGAAAATCATAAAAACCATGAAAATCATTAATGTAAAGGAGTGAGGAGATGGCAGTCAGTCAAACTCAACTCAAAGAAAACATTCGTCAGAATCATTCACAAGAACTCTACCAAGCCATTTGGCGCTGGCATTTTTATGCAGGGATAATCTTCGCTCCGTTTTTGGTCATGCTGGCGATCACCGGCGGCATCTATCTTTTTAAGCCCCAGATCGAATCCTGGATGTACAAGGATCTGTACCAGGTTCAAGCGGAAGGAAAGGAATTGGCACCGTCCGTACAGATCGAACAGGTCAAAAAAGCCTATCCGAATGCTCAAATTACCCGATATCGACCTCATGCGGAAGCGAACCGATCATCCGAAGTGGGAATTCTGGATGGCGGTCGGTCCCTGACAGTCTTTGTCAATCCGTATAACGGAACGATCATTGGGGAGCTAAACGACAACGACCGATTCATGGATCAGATAGAACAAGTGCATGGAGAATTAATGGCCGGGACATGGGGGGACCGGCTGGTAGAACTGGCGGCTTGTTGGGCCATGATTCTTCTGACCACGGGGATCTATCTTTGGTGGCCTCGGGACCGTAACCGCGTTTTCGGCACCCTTCTCCCCCGATTGAATGGAGGAAAACGAATCTTTTGGCGGGATCTTCATGCGGTTCCGGCCTTTTGGCTGTCGTTGGGGATCGCTTTTTTGATCATGACAGGTCTTCCTTGGTCCGGATTTTGGGGGGAGCAGGTGCAAAAATTGGCTACGAATGCCGGCATCGGATATCCCGCTGCAGTTTGGGGAGGAGAAAAACCGGAGTCGACCATTCCTTCCAGGGATGTGGCCGATGTGCCGTGGGCAGCCGAACAACGGCCTGTTCCACAATCGGAGGAAGCGAAAGTTTCTCCCGTTTCCATCGACAAAGTGGTGGCGATTGCCAATGCTCGTCATGTTCATCCCGGCTACACTGTTTACTTCCCGGAGGATCCAAAGGGAGTCTACACCATATCTGTATTTCCCGACAAATCCGAGGATGAGGCCACGTTACACCTGGATCAATACAGTGGAAAAGTGCTGGATGATTTCCGGTTTGACGATTATGGTCCAGTGGCCAAAATCATCTCCACTGGCATCACCCTTCACAAAGGAACCCAATTTGGCCTTGCAAATCAACTTGCAGGGTTGATCGTATGTCTCGGAATCGTGGCCATTGCGATCACCGGAGTCATCATGTGGTGGAAACGGAGACCCCAAGGGAAATTAGGTGCTCCCACTCTGCCGAAAAACTTTAAAATGACGAAATGGGCAGCAATCATTATTATGGCTCTTGGTGTGTTGTTCCCGCTCGTCGGAGTCTCTCTGATCATTGCACTTTTGTTGGACTTTTTGGTCATCAGAAGGATTCCCAAAGTGAAACAATGGGTAGGATAATGGAAGTATGAATGCGACTGAATGGGAATTCGGTCGCTTTTTTATGGCTGATTTGGATTACTGATTCCGGCAAAACAAAAAGGGCTCGCTAGTCGCGAAACCCTTTGATTCTGGCGGAGAGGGTGGGATTCGAACCCACGGTACGAGTTGCCCCGTACAACGGTTTTCGAGTTATGCGTACCGCAGAAATTACGAGTAACTGCAACCAATAAGCCAAAACACACCGCCCGTTCAACCAACCTCAGTTAAGCGAAATAAACCCTGGAGAATACGGTACGTAAGAAGGTTTGTTAGAAGGCTAAATCCCCCAAAAATGAGCCCCATTTTTGCTTCAGACCGCCTATTTTTATTGAACATTTTTTGAACATTCATATCATAAAATCTGTTCCTAAAACAAAAGGCAAAGGATTGCCCCCTGACTCGTTACCACCAATTTTCTAACCTCTTTTTTTCATTTCCTGTTTCATGTTCATAAACATACGATATATATAATCCCCAACTCTCCGATCAGTACAAGCTACAAGCAGACTAAAAGGAGATTCAGCATAAATATTATCTTTATCGTCTTTTGGTTTTACTAAAGGCATACTATAAAAAGCATATTTTTGATCTTTCAATTCAATATCCCATATCCATTTTAAGTGTTTTACATAGATTTGCCCTACATAGCGAATCATAGCATCTATAATTTCCGCCTTTTCGTCTTTAATAAAGGATTTTGGGGAATAATGTCTTTCTAAAATCCATTGTTCCAATTGAATAAGTGATTCTGGGGAATAATCCAAGTCTAAGTTATCAAATTCCTTAATAAAGGATTCAAGCACGTCCGATTGAAAAAACAACCATTTTTGAAATTCATCTTCTGAAGAAAAAAACTTCTCTCTAGTCATAATAAACAACACCTACTTATTAGATCTTGTATTCTCAAATTTAACCTTTATACCGCTTCTTTTAAGCTCTTGTTTAAGAGGTTCACTCGCACCTGCATTTTCAAATACCCAAGTGATATCCCAGCCCCGACTAACCAAATATTCATCTTTAGCAATTTCTTCCCTAATTCTTTCATTAAGTGAAAAATAACCTTTTATATCTTCTTTAGTTGTCGTTTTATGTTCAATAGCCTTTCGTAAATCCGTATTTGCAATATCTAACAGTCGTCGTCCATAAGGAGTATTTACAGCAACTTGTGTTGATCCTTCCCAATTAAGTTTGTTTTTATACGCTTCTACAATTTGATGAGATTTACCTGGTTTACCCATATTGGCATCATAAAGTTTACTCCAGTGGTCGTAATCCATTTTCCCTCCGTTCTCTAGGTATTCTTTCCATCTTTGCTCTTTATGTTCGGCGCTTCCAGGAATCAGATCATCACGTGTAACTTTTTTACTTCCACTAGCTCTATTGCTAGCAAACTTCTGTAACCATCGTCCAAATTCTGTATCACCGATAGTTTTCGGTGCAGAAGCACTTCCATCTTCAAATACAGTCACTGGAGACACAGGAAGTTGGTTGATCTTAGATATAATAGTTGGAGCCTTTTCTGCAATGGCTCCTCCACCTAAAACGACACCTAATCCAATTAAACCGGATACAACAGCCTTTTTAATACTTGGCATTTTACCTTTCAACCAGTCAAATACGACGCTGTCGGTAAATGCCGCCGCCCCGCCGGACAAACTGTTGGTAACAAGTCGTTGAACAAATGGTGAGGCTGTTTCAGCAAGCCACGCACCAAAACGGCTCCGTGCAATCCAGGTTCCAACCGTTCGAAATACAGCCCATCCAAAAATTCCGCTGGCACCACCTGCAACCATACTTCCAGATGCCGTTCCGCTGATTAAACCAGCAACCCCGATTTCTGGCTGAAATATAGATAAAAGAATCAGTCCAGCTGCTACTGCTGTTTCCGCTGGATGCTCTGATACATAATCGTAAACGCTACCTAGAAGGTCGTATCCAGTAGCCGCCTGGATTAGTTTATTGGGTAAATTCAACGGGTCAAACAGCATTAAAGCCTGCTTAATGAACTCTTGTTTTGCACCGTTCTTTTTGATTCCTTCCAATATGCTTTGATGTAAATTATCTTGGGCTTCTGACCAGGCTTTTGAAGCAGCATCAGTTACACCATTCCATATATTCTTTGCGCTTTTTTTGATGGTGTCAAAGAGTTCGATTTGCCCGAATAACTCTTGGTTACGTTCTGATAACGATTGAGGTTTCTGACTTGAACTATTTGAGCTTTCTTTTTCATTAGAACTGGAAGCAACAGTGTCAGATGGTGAATCGACCATCTGACCGTTAATGGCTTGTTGAATTTTTTCTTTAAGGAGCTCTTGAATCTCAGCGCTTGCTACGACTTGATTCAGCAGTAATGCGAGGGCAATTGCTGCTAACATAACCACAACATACTCGATGGTAGGAGAGCCTTTCCTGCTTAATAGGATCTTCCTCGCATGTTCGAAAATTTTTCTGAGAAGCAAATATTTTTCACCTCATAGGAAACTTTTACCTAAGGTAAATATAACATAATTATCATTTTCAGAAATAGGTTCACCTGAAATTTTACTTTTTTGGCCAGAGAAACATTTTGAGGTCGTTAAACTAATAAATTTCGGTTATTTGGTGTTTCATGTAGACAAGCAGACCCCGAGTAGAGTATTACTATCAGTCAAACTAATTGGTGGTAAAGAAAAAGCTATCCTTTCATGTTGCTTGCCGAAAGAATAGCGTTTTTTCAGTTTTCAGGGTATCTTTTTCTTAACCAGATGACGATGTACTGCGACCTCGAGCAGAGACTCTTGGCTGCTGAAAGGTCATCCTTTCAATTAATCTAGGAATCGCACTCTTAATATCTATATCTTGGATAACTTCGTGTATTTCAGTATATTGGGTTCCATACTTTACGTTGAAAAATTCCAGTCCTTGCGCGATCTGCTCATCAGTAACGCAAAAATGCTTTAACTCAATTAGCTTGAACAAATCTACCCAGTCATCTTTTGTGCAATTAGAATCTTCAGCGTATTGCTGAATAATAGAGTACATTGATTGCGAATAAAGACTGATAACATGTTCATTGTCGCTATGGATGACAGAAAGCAATTCTGTCGGGAAGTGACTAAATGTTGATTGATCAATAAGCCCCTCATCCGTATAATATCTGATGACCTGAATAGCGTAATACAATGCTGTGTGGCTCTCTAAAAGCATGTAAGCTCCTGAATAATCTCGTACATTAATAGCAGCGGCCCTGAGAATGGCTGAAGGATTCACGGGTTTAATCAATTGTTCGCGGAATTCGTGATCTCGGTCAATAAAGGAATAGCTGATTATATCATTGTACAAGTTGTTTTGTACGTCCTCATATGCATCGATGTAGAGATTGCTGATATTCTCCAGTTGGTAATTTCCCCATGTCGTGATATTTCCGTTAAAATTAATGAGATAATCAAGCCCTTTTGTTCCATCATCATTGTAGATGACAGAATAATTCCCTTGTTGATTCACCTTGATATCTTCGTAAAATGGCTTTAAAACGCGCTGAATTTTTTCGTCTGAGTCATTCAGATTAACCAGCAAATTTGGATAAAACAGTTTGGCGTAGCCAATGGGGATTTTCAAACCGCTTTCCAGGGTGAGAAATCCTCGTTTTTTGCTTTTTTTAAGTACTTTGTCATTATCAGAAGCTACTTGTGTCCCATCATTTTTGTGGCTGTTCGGGAAATGTAATTGGAGTTCATCAATTGATTTATCATTTTCAATTGTATGCAATTCCAATTTCAAATAGTTGTGTTCGCCAATGAGCCGATTGAAAGCATCAATAATCGTGATAAGCCCTTTGTTTCCAATTCGCGCTATATGCCATTGATCTACACTCAAGCGCAGAACCAACATAAGTTTTTCCGCCCGTTCCTCAACAATTTTTCTTAAGCGACTTAGTACCTGACATGCTTTTTCATGCGTTCGACCCCAAAATCCATTCGTAGCTATTACAGCTCGATTCACCTTGCAATGTTCGACCAGGTAATAAATAAAATCTTCTTTCTCAAATGGTTCTCCACCGCCGGCAATCAGCATATATTCGACGTCGGCAGAATTGATAAATTGAATTACTTTCGAGCAGCCATCCCATGATAGTTCATTTTTTTCATCCAAACAAATATTATCTCGCATTTTGGGCTTGGAATGACAAAAACAATGGGTGCAGCCTACTTTGCAAAATCGAGTCGGCAAAACAACGACAATGGATTTTCCGTCATGCCGTTTTTGCTTGTCCAATGGGATCAGAGGTTTGCTTCGGATAATGTCCAAGTAACGTTTGGGCCAATCAAAAATGTTGATCGAATCCATCGATCACAACCCTTTCACGTCAAATTTTATTTCCTCCTTGATCCGCTCCACTAGCTCATGTTGCACTTCAGGATAAGTCAATTCCTTCGGGATCTCATCGAAAAAGTGAACTGAATCGATTTCGCTGTCAGGCAATACTGCGAATTTCTTCACATCTGCATAGAATAACATCCCGCATTTTTCATCCATTCGATAGGGGCTGATCATTTTCAAATCATAATCAATTGCGCCCGATTCCTCGTACAATTCTCTGTGTGCCGTTTGCCAAATATTCTCGTTTTCCTCTCTTCTGCCGCCGGGTGACTCGTATGTGTTGCGATCCTTATGCTTGCAAAATAACCACTTTCCACTATGACGGCACACGATAACAACAAATGAAATGTCCTTTTCCCGGATTGTTTGATCAAATGTTATTTTTTTCATTCAATACTCCTCTTTCTTTTTTCAGAAAAAATTTCATTTTACACATCTTAACAGTTCCAATCCGCTTTATCTCTTTTTTTGACATCATTCAACTGGTCCCTCTTCAATCTTTTAGCAACCCCGCCGCAGCTCCTCCTGTTACCGAAATCGTATATCCAACCCGAATGACAATGCCTCTCCCTCGACTTTGATCGTATGCGTTATGCTTATCCAGATCATCGAGTGTGCGGTTAATGGCATGTAAGAGAACCGAAGGCTTCTTAAAAAATTCGATTTGGAGAGCTCGTCCAATAATTCAGTCACCTCTGCATCAATCTATCTTTCTAAGAGAGACTAACTATACAACAAGCTCTCCATTTATTGATGAACCCAGAGATAAAACTTTGTTTTTTTAATGTGGAACACTTGGTAAGGTTCGTTTTAAATAGGTTTGAATGAAATCCTTATCTTCGGATTCAATGTTTTCTGGGAGCATAGTAAAATCAAAATACTGAACTTGGTTAGTCTCCACTTCATCTTTTGTAATTTCTCCCAAAATATCTCTTGTAACATAAACTGCGGTTACTGCATAAGCTTCACTCTCTTCAAACCGGAAAATATATTTTTTTCCAGAGAATACACGAAGCAACTGCAGACTCCCGATCACCAGTCCAGCTTCTTCATACACTGCACGTCTGGCCGTCTCCTCCAACGTCTCTCCTAACTCCATAAGACTTCCAGGCAAGCACCATGCGCTTTCCTTTTTTTGTTGGAGAAGCAATTGACCCTTTTCATTAATGACCAAGACACTAGAACCAACAACCATAAAAGAGCGATTTCCAATCAAGTTGCAAACCTTGTGGTTTGATGTCATACCTCTCTTCCCTTTGTCATGGTATATTTAAATTTTGATTTTGATCAGTTTACTGACTGTAATCGTTCCAATCGCAATAAGTGGAACCTTTTTGTATGGTGTACTGCTCAGTAACTTTTGTTTACGTTCATGATCATCGACGGTGTTTTGACGATCATACCGGACTAAGACTTTTTCTTCTTTGTTGCATTCAGTGCTGGCACACACGAACACTGTACGACAGTCTTTACATCTGACACGCGACAGATACAGGGTTTCAATTGCTAATTTCATTGTGTAAGATCACCTGATCCAGGTGTTTCCAGTAGCGTTGGCAATGAAGGAAGTGCCTGTTTCCACTGCTCATGAATTTGATCCAGAATATAATTTGTCCGGTCTGCTTCATGCGCAAGCAGAAGCTTGGCAAATGTTTTTTGCCCCTCTGCCTTTTCTCTGATTGCTTCCACATGCTGATTCAACAAACGGCAAATAATCCGCTTGGTCTCATGGTCGAGCTTCAAAACAACTTTTCTTTCCTCCACAAGACTTTCACTCCTCTTTTAAGATGAAAGAGATACAAGATCAAAAAACCTTGCCAGCAAACACCCGAACCCCTTTCTCGATTTCCACCGCAATTAAATCCCACATCGGAATATCAATTTTTACCCCTTCTGCTGTCTCCATTTGAATGGTTTGTTGCCGGCTCTCCTTAAGATACCTAATGTAACATGATACGCTTACATCTACCTGCCCAGTCATTCCTCTGTTGTGGACTTCCTGGTGAACCAGTTCAATCTGTGGACGCTGCCCAATGTCTTGGAGAAACGATTTGACATGGTTTGGTTGACCTTCCACTTGGAGTTTTATCAATTTTTCACCCTCCTTTTCTCAAAAGTACGAACACTTGACTACTTGAACAATAATTGTATAATATGCACGATTAGTTTGATCAGCCTAAGAATATTATGATTGATACTCACAAAAGTTAGAACAACCTGAAAAGTTGGCATTTTTGAAGATTACTCACACTAATTAGTTGGAATGCGAGGTTGTAAGGGTATGAAATACCATTACGGTCTAACAATTCGTGAAGCTAGAGAGAAATTAAAAATGACGCAGGCGCAGTTAGCTGAGAAGTGGCCCCAATCTGGTGGTGGAACCGGTGTGAGTGTCAATTATGTATCTGATGTGGAACGAGGCATAAAAAATATCACTGACCCTCAAACGCTCCGCCGTTTGTGTAAGATTTTACAAATTCCACTTTGGAAAATGGGACTTTCCGATTACGATCCATTTAATCCGAACTTATCTGAATGTCAGACTCATATTTTTGAAAATGATTATGGTATAATTAAACTTACTGATTCACCTCATGATCGTATTTTAGACTATAAAAATTGTCTCCTAGAAGCAGAAGGAAATTGCTTTATTTCGGGAACTTCAATGATTCATTTGTCTGAAGATTCAAGTGATATCTTGAAAGATAAGCTTTGGCTGGGAGAAGTATACTTACTAATCCTAGACCCTGATTGGATCGAAAGCAATTCTTCTATTCTCACATTTATTGAAGATGAAGAATATAAACAAGAATTCCACTACGAGATTCGTAATTCAATCCGAAAGTTTAATCAGCTTCGCAAATCTCTACCACAAGAACTCATTTCTCGCCTCAAGATCAAGACTTACAGTACAATTTTTCCGTATATTATAACTGGATTCGATAATGGAGAGAATGGAAAACTAGTCGTTGAAATTACAGATTACATTCCTGAAAAAAATCGACCTCGCTTTACATTACATAAGATCAACGGTAAACATACATTATACGAACAAGTAAAGAATAAATTTTTTTCAATTTGGAATAATGAATCCATTACTAAGGAGATTTAACAATGAACAAAGAGCTTTACTTTAAATATCAGTGGAGATATAAAAAAGAGGACTTAAAATTTTGTCCTCGATGTGGGCACCGTTTTTCATTAGAAGACTTACATATTCCCAACCAACCCCAACTACTTTGTCATCATTGTCAATTTATCTTCTACTTAGATCCAAAACTGGTAGTAGTGGCTGTGGTTCTAAATAGAGAAAAAAACAAAGTATTACTTCTTCAAAGAAACGAAGAGCCTGGGAAAGGCTTATGGGCATTTCCAGGAGGACATGTTGAACGTGGACATGATCTTTTTGAAACAATAAAGAATGAGGTAAAAGAAGAAACAGGTCTTTCTGTAGAAGTTCATGAAATTGTTAGTACATTCTCTTCTCCTGAAGATGGACTGATTCAATTGGCTTACGAAGCGATTGCCGATCATGAAGAAGTTACCGTTAACATCGAAAGCAAAAAAGGTTGTTTTTTCCATTTTCATGAAATTCCTTGGAATAAGCTTGCATTTCCCTCGACTGAAAAGCTATTGCGTTTGTATGCAGATACAAGTAGTTCAACCTGAAAATGAAAAATTCTGTACGCCTTACTATTTATCCGACACTCTAACAAAAAGAATTTGCAAAGACATTCGACCGCTCTCAGCTGGTACTCGACAGATGAAGGTATTTTGATCTCCCCGCAGACAGGTGGATGCCCACTTTTACGGGGGTTTTTGTTTTCTCTATAAAAGATTGGAAAGGCCTTTTTTACCATCTGGATAAAGCCGTACGGGTGTTTTTTCGTTGTCTCATCTTTGGGGTTCAGACCATTTTTACTTCTCAGGAACCAGATCAAAAACACTTTAGCAGACTAACGTTAGAAGTTCATTAGAAGATTGCCCGATTCCGGCAAAACAAAAAGGGCTCGCTAGTCGCGAAACCCTTTGATTCTGGCGGAGAGGGTGGGATTCGAACCCACGGTACGAGTTGCCCCGTACAACGGTTTTCGAGACCGCCTCCTTCAACCACTCGGACACCTCTCCATAACGGTTGAATATAAAAAAGTATATCTGAACAATAAATAATAATATAGAAAAAGACTAAAAAAGTCAAGGGTAATTCCATCAAAGAGCCGGACGAACTAAACTGGAGCATTCAGGAAAACTCCTGTGTCGCATGCGTGAACAGATGCTTTTTTTGTGTTCGCACTTAGTCTGGTCGGTTATCACTCTTAACCAGACTCTTGAAGATGTTCCCTTAGAAATGAGGAGGGCATGTGAAGGGGGAGCTAATGCTTCCCCTCACTCCACCAGCTTATTTCTGTGGGCGTAAATGGCTGCCTGGGTTCGATCATCCACTTCCAGCTTGGAGAGAATATTGGTGATGTGGGTTTTGACCGTTTTGACTGTGATAAACAGCGTGTCGGCGATCTCTTGATTGGTCTTTCCTTCCGCGATGAGACGCAAAATTTCCATTTCGCGGGGAGTTAAGGATTCATGGGGTTTCGCGTCCTTGTTGCGGCGCATTTGGGAAAGCATTTTACCGGTGACTTTGGCCTCCAGGACGGACTCCCCTTTCATGGCGGCACGGATGGCACGGGCAATCTCGCTCGCTTTTGATGTTTTTAACAGGTAGCTTAAAGCGCCCGCCTCCATCACCGGATATACTTTGTCATCATCGATAAAACTGGTCAGCACGATGATTTTCGGGTTCTCCAACACGCGGCAGATTTCTTTGGTCGCTTCCACGCCGTCCATGGGTTCCATGACCAGGTCCATCAAAATCACGTCAGGCTTTGTTTCTTGTGCCAGGCGGACAGCTTCCCGGCCGTTTGAAGCCTCCCCTACAACCTGGATATCCGGTTGCGCTTCCAGATAAGCCGAAAGCCCCATTCTCACCATTTCATGATCGTCCACAATCAGTACGCGAATCATGTTTCTCTCCCCTTCCCGCCATCTACGATCGGCACTTTTACCTCCACCTGTGTCCCTTTTCCGGGAAAGGAAACCACTTCCGCAATCCCACCGATCGCACTGGCACGCTCCTGGATCGATTGCAAACCGTAAGAGGACGCCTTAGGTTTGTTCAGATCAAATCCGACTCCGTTATCTATGATTTTAAGGGAAATTTGCCGGTTCCGGGCAACCAGGCGAACTGTGACCGACGTTGCCTGCGAGTGGCGGAAGACATTGGACAACCCTTCTTGCACGATGCGAAACAGATGATCTTCAATTCCCTTAGCCAGATCCGGAAGGTCATCCACTTCCCAATGAATATCCGCCCATTGTTTTGCCTTAAACTCTTCCAGCAGCTCTTCGATACCTTCTTTGAGCCTCTTCCCATCCAGGGTGACGGGGCGGAGATGCAACAGCAATGCACGCATCTCATTCTGGGCGATTCCGGCCATCTTCTCGATCATGGCAATCTGATCGTGAATCCGGGCAACTTCGGACGTCAGGGTTTCTTTGACGGCTGATGACATCATGGAGATGGCAAACAGTTGCTGGCTGACCGCATCATGGAGCTCCCGTGCTAGGCGCTGCCTCTCTTCGGAAATGACCGCCCGCTTCATATTCTCTTGCCACTCCGCTTTCTCGGTGGACAGCTTTTGCAATGAGGCAACCTGCTGTTCGATCCGTTCTGCCATCCGGTTTAAATGATTCGCCACCAGGCTGATTTCATCATCACCGCTCTCCGGCACGCGGAAGGAAAAATGCCCCCGCTCAAACCGCATGACCGACGAGGCCAGCATTTCTATTCTTCTTTTGATGGAATAGCCAAAAATAAAGCCGGAAAGCGTCCCGCCGGTGACGACCAGCACCGGTATCAGGATGAGTAGCGGTATCCCGTAAATCCGGGCATCCAATAAGGTCTGCAAACCCAACCGGTAAGAGAGCAGGATGACTGTCAGCAAAACAAGAGACAGACCCGAACACATCCATACCGTAAAGCGGACCGTCTGCCAATGAATGCCCGAAAACTTCGTCCCGTTCATAAATGCCTCACACCAATATCCCCGAACAGCATGGAAACAGAGATTTTCACTCTTCTCCTTGCTTGTTCGTATCCTGTTGTAGCCAGTTGAGCCTGGCGGTTGACTCCCCCTTGTTTGGCTCCCGGCACATCCAGATAACCGGCCATCACCGTGGCAGCGATCGAGACATCCAGATCATCCGGAATATATATGTCAACATTCCCGATCAGCCCGCTGATGACAATCGTGCTTTCTCCTTCGGGAATGATCGCTTTGGACAAGTTGATTTTGACATCGCAGATGCCGTAAGACATATTCAGGTCAGTAAGTTCAAACCGGCGATCGATCAAGTAGACACGGCCGACCGCAGAACTCTTTACCAGAGGCGTCTGGAATTGTATATTCCTTTCTTCCGTCAGCGGAATCCCCGTATTCGGCTGCTGATCTCCGCGAAGTTTTGAGCAGGCTTCTCTTTCTCCCGGTTTTTTGTTCTGTACCGGCCGTTTGGAATCTCCTCTGAACATCCGATATCCCCAGTAAATCAAGAGCAAGGAAACCAGAGTCCAGACCCAATCAAACCGCAAGATCTGATCCAGCAACAGGAGGACGGAGACAGTGAGAAAAGAATAACCAGCCTTGCGATAATGTTTTCTCAGCAATAAAATCCCGATCAGGAATAAGACCAAAGAGCTGGTGAAGTGATTGTCCGTCATGCTTAGAAGAATGATGATCCCGACAATCAGGATCATCCATCCCGTGAATCGGTTCTGTAACAAGCGCAATATTCCGCCTCCCTTCCGTAAAAAGCCGCCGGTGTCAATAAACACGAATATGACCGCTTACGCTGTCAAGGGTCACGGCGTGTTTTCCCTTTCCGTTCGTCGCCGTGGCCGTAGTTTCCCATTCCTTATTCACCTTTTGACAAGGAAGTCCGCATTCGATCTCCCCGCTGGTGACTCGTGCCCTTAAGGTGAAGTCCGCATCCGGAGGCAAATCAAGCGCCATCTCCCCTGAGGTCATCTTTGCCCGGATCTCGCCTGTTAAGGAATCGATTTGCCCGGTCAATTTTCCCAAAGGCAGACTGGCGCGGAAGGAACCGGTAAAGTGATCCAGCTTTACATCGCCCGAACCGGAATAAATATCGGCTGCTTTTGCAGTTACCCTCTGGATTCTTAAGTCTCCGGCCAGGTTGGAATATTGGAGGTCATCCACCTGCAAGTTTTGCAAGTCAACATTCCCTGCCGTGATATCCACCTCAAACTCGCGCAATTTCATCCGTTGACCGGGGGACGCTCCGTAAAAGCGAACATCGCCGGCAATCGAGTGGATATTCATGTGTTGTTTATAACTTTCAGGAACATAGACTTTCAATTCCGGCTTATTTCTGAACAGCCAGTGATACCACTTCGGATCGGCGGATATATAAAGCTCCTCCCCTTGTCGCCGGATCGTTACATCCATGTCGGCAGCACCTTTTCCATCTACAACGGTTTTTATATTCTTCTGTTGATGAGGAATGATGTGGATATCCGCGGTTGCATTGATCTCGATGGATTCGATGCCATCCCCCGGGAATTCTTTAACGTATCGTTCCCGGTCGGAGAACCAGCCGCCAACAGAGCTGTTTGCAACTGAACCGGTAAAAATGCACAGTCCGCAAATCATCAAAAGGAAGCCGAACAGTTTTTTCATCCATTCGCCGCAAATAGCCTCCAGCCAAAAGCATCTTGGGGAGAAACGCGACTCCACCTCCTCCTACCTAATTTTATAAAAAAGAGCACCCGTCGGGCGCTCTTTTTTTCTTGAACGGTTGGCATTTGATAAATCGTTGTCGGCACTTCACTGCTTCCTGAGTATGATAGGTTATTAAAAAACCCCTTATTGACCCGCTTCTCTATGAAATTCTCTCCACTTCGCTTCCGCCAGGTATAGATGGATGGCGCCTCCATCCCCGGAATCCATTGGTTTGTGAATCGGCAATCAGGAGAACCAGGAACCGATAATCGGGTAGCGGAATGGGCGATCCCTAAGCGCATAGATGATCCCCATAATCGGCGCAATCAAGGCAATCAAACCGAAAATAATGAGGAAGGGAATCCCTATCAAGATCCAGGAGAAAAAGGCGGAAACAGAGATTAGAATCCCCATGATCAGATGAAATACCAGCGCTTGCAGCGAGAGATTCTTAACCTCCCGGTCCGAGAGAACCAGATATGCAATCACCGGCACTAACACCGGAGCAAACCACGTACTGGCATGAATCAATATTTTTATTCCTTTATTCGCCACTCACATTCACTCCCCTCATCCATCTTCGGTCCAGCAACCGGGAGACGGCAAAGTTTCCCGGTTTTCTTTTTGTTCCCTCCATTCGTGCCGTTGTTGTTTTTAGTATATAAAACAGATCCCGTTTCCAAATCGACCCCGGGTTGCATCTTGAGATCCGACTCAGGTCGTAGAAAAGCTTTTCAGTTTCGGCACATCACAGGGATGAAAGGGTGACTGTGTTGATCACGGCTGGTTCTTCCTGATCCGGATTGACAAAGAACGGTCCATGGCATGTTTGACACAACCAGAAAAACCTGCTGATCCATAGACGGTGAATCTATCCCCTTGAAGCAGCTTTCACCTCTCAACCACTTTCATTGCCCGACATCTATTCCTTCTACAACCAAAGCTTAACTATTTTTTGACTTGAGCAATTTCTTCTTTTCTCTTAACGCGCGAAAAAAATCAGTCAGGATGCGGCTGCATTCCTCTTTCAGGATTCCGGTCACAATGGGGGTTTGATGATTGAAACGCGGATCATCCAGAAGATTCATCAAGGTTCCCGCGCAGCCGGCCTTGGGATCTTCCGTGCCATACACCACCTCTTTGATCCGGGACTGAACGATTGCACCGGCACACATGGGACAGGGTTCCAGCGTCACGTAGAGGATGCAATCGGTTAAACGCCAGCTTCCGATTCTCTCTGCCGCTTCCCGGATGGCAATCATCTCGGCATGTGCCGTCGGATCCTGATGGGTTTCCCTCAAGTTGTGTCCCCGGCCGATGATCTCTCCGTCCAAGACAACCACTGCGCCAATGGGAACTTCACCGATGGACTCAGCCTTTTTCGCCTCTTCCAATGCCGCCTCCATGAAAAACTCATGATTCACGTTTTTCACCTCTTGCGCCCATTATACCCAAACGGGAAGCTGACAAAAAGAAAGGGCCATTCCGGCCCGTCATTTCGTTCAGACACCGATCAGGACAAAGAAGAGAAGAATCTCGAAAAGAGCTCACTCTTGACAGCGGTCTCAAATATGAAATTTAGGAGCCATGAAGATAATCGTACCGATAAACCAACGCCCACCATGATCCCTGCACCAAAACTCATGATAAGCTGAATGGGCTTTTTCATTTTCAATCCCTCCTAAATCACGGTTTCACCGCCTTCAACTCCGGATTTCAAGCTGAGTCAGGTAAGTCTATTGTATAGGGGAACCTATAGAAAACTACGTAAATATACATTTCTAACTATTTAAAATAATAGAAATAAAGGGAATGAAATAGAGTGAAGAGACGTTTCTCCTCACTCCTATATTTCCTACAGGAATCGGTTGTTGGGGTTTTACTCCATTTTCTACGCGGCTTCTCTGATCGTCTCCAAGTATTTTTGGCCTTGTTTGGCATCGTACTGACCTTCCCATTTGGACATGATAACGGCTGCAAGCGAATTTCCAATCACGTTGACAGCTGTTCTTGCCATGTCGAGAATGCGGTCGATTCCGGCGATAAATGCCAGTCCTTCCAGCGGAATTCCCACTGACCCAAGCGTCGCCAACAAAACGACGAAGGATACCCCCGGAACCCCTGCGATCCCTTTGGATGTCACCATCAATACGAGCAGCAGCGTAATCTGGCTGCTGATCGGCATGTCAATCCCGTACATCTGGGCGATAAACAAAGCAGCAATCGCCTGGTACAACGTAGATCCATCCAAATTAAAGGAGTAGCCGGTCGGAATCACAAAGGAAGTGACAGCTTTGGGACAGCCGTACTTTTCCATCTTCTCCATGATCTTTGGCAGGACGGTTTCAGAGCTTGCTGTGGAATAAGCCAGGATAAGCTCATCCTTTAAGATCTTCATGATGGAAAAGATATTTGAACCCGCGATTTTCGCAACCAGACCCAAAACGACAAACACAAAAAACAGCATGGCTCCGTAGACAGATAGCACCAATTTGCCGAGCGGGATTAAGGAACCGATCCCGAATTTGGAAATGGTCACACCGATCAGGGCAAACACCCCGAATGGAGCAAATTTCATAATTTGGTTGGTGACCCAGAACATCGCTTCAGAGACACCCTGGAAGAAGTTGATCACCGGTTTTCCTTTCTCTCCGATGGCAGCCACGCCCAGACCAAACATGACAGAGAAAAAGATGATGGCCAGCATGTCTCCATTTGCGGTTGACTCGAAAATATTGTCCGGGACGATATTGACAAACGTATCGATAAAGCTATGGCTCGTCTGTTCCTTTGTCGTATCTACGTATTTTTGAATGTCCCCTTTCGATAGCTCCTGCATATTGACTCCGACACCCGGCTGGACAATATTGGCGATGAGCAGTCCGACAACGATGGCCACGGTGGTGATGATCTCAAAATACAAGATCGTTTTCCCGCCCAGTTTGCCTAACTTTTTGATATCTCCTACTCCCGCGACTCCTACAACGAGGGTAGCGATTACAATCGGGATGACGATCATTTTAATTAGTCGGATAAAGATGTCGCCTATCGGTTGTAAATACGTTTCGACAGCAGGATTTCGAAAAAATATGGCCCCAACCAGAATGCCTGAGATCAATCCGATCAGAATCTGCATCGCCAAACCAAACTTTTTCATCCGAATCCCCCTTCAATGGTCGTAATAAAGCGCTTTCAGTCGCGAAATGGACAAGAAAAGGTAAGTTTAGTTTAGCGGATGAACTATAAAAAACTATGGAAACATACATCCCGATTCCCGGTTCAGGTGGATAAAATATACCCACACAGCTGGACCCGGTCTGTGAAAATCCATCCAAGCCGGGTGGCAGGGACACCTTCTGCGGTGTTTCAAATGGTTGTTTCAGTCGCCCCGCTTCCCTTTTCGAGTCATCTCCCTGGATCGTGTCGCCCGGACGGTTTTTCCGAAATAAAAAACACTCCTTCTCCATGCATTGAAAAGGAGTGTTCGTCGCTTGTTCATCATTTGCTCCTGATGCTCAAAGATCATCAGGCGGATGATCTACATCAAATGCTTGGCCTCCAGGTACAGAACTTGAATAAACTTCTTGGGATTCAGACGTATCCCGGACTGGACGGATTTCGTTTCATTCTCAAGTTCAAGCATCCTTTTTCGTATTTCCCTAAAATCAAAAAACTTGGATGCGTTTTCAAATGTGGGATTGGAATAATCGGTCAGTCCGATGGATGCGATATGGCTTAACGATTGAAAAATCGCCCGGCGTACCCGCTGTTCGGAAGCCTTGACCTCTTTATTTAATTCGGCTGGATCCGCTGATTTCCCCAATTTCTTCATCGCGAGATTCATATAGATCTCTTTGAGGGGCGGAAACTCGTGCTCGACTGGTTTCTCTTTCTCATAGTGAAACAGAAATTGCACAATTTCCAATAAATCTTTACTGCCGCTTTCACTGATAATCCCCAACTCAGATAAAAGGTATTTAGCCGAAGTCAGGATACTATTCTCGGTATAGGGATTTTCTTCCTTCGGTGGATCGGTGAGCAGGGCATTTAATGATTTTCTTATATCGCGAATGGATCTTTCCAAGCGCATCCGTTCGCGCACTTTTTGAATAACCCCGCACACTTCAAGCCGATTGATCGGCTTCGTAATATAATACTCCACTCCGAGGGAGTAAGCTTCACCAATCATCTCTTTGGATTCGATCTGTGAAATCATGATGATTTTCCCCGCAAAATCATTTAATTGGCGAATGGTCTCGATTCCGTCGCGAACCGGCATCATCAAATCAATCAACAGAATATCCACTTTCTTCATGCGAAGCAGCTGCGTGTCGACATGGGAACCATCTGCTGCTTCTCCGGCCACTTCCCCCAGATCTTGGTCCTCAATGATTTGCGCAAGCATGGAGCGTACCGCTTCATCATCATCAACAATAAAAAAACGCATAGCCTCACCCTTTCCGGATTAAACGGTCGAGCGGCAATCGGATGGTAAAAACGGTTTGGTTTTGTCCGGCCGGGCTTTGCACGCTAACCTCACCTTCCAGACTGCGGACAACTTCCTTTACATAAGACAGGCCAATCCCGGTAGACGGTTTGCCCAACAGGTCATATTTCGTGGTGAAACCGGGTTTGAAAATAAGTTCCTGCATCTTTTGCGGCACACCCGGCCCGTTATCCGACACCTGGAAGATGACTGAATCCCCTTTTTCCTCAATGGAAATACCGATGATGCCCGTTTTTTCAATGGACTCCACCGCATTGGCAACCAGGTTATTGATGAGGGTTAAGATTGTAAAAACATGGTAAAGGGGATGGGCGCCTTCGATCTGAAGGACAAATTGAATCTCTTTCCCCAGTAATCGGGCATACTTTTGATTCGTTTTTACTATCACCTCACCCAATTCTTCGATCTTCATAACATCCGTCGTGATTTCGCCCGCAATCATTTTTGAGATGCCGGCATAGATTCGCTGGTTATCTTTTTTGATTTCATGTACCTGTCCGGCAATTTTCAAAGCTCTTTGTGCGAATTCATCCGGATCGGCTGAATGTTTGGTTTTTAAATCCCGGTATAAGTCATAGCAGTCTCTGGTGATATCTTCCGCATTTTGCAATGATTTTTTCAAATGGATCGTCTCTTCGTACAAGTTGGAAATAAACATGAGCTTTTGTTGTTCCTGTTCCACAATTTCTTCTTGCCGAAGCTTAATAATGTTGAAAAAGCCGAGCACAAAAAAAGTGCGGATAATGGCAATGACTATAATCTTTCCCAATGTGGGCCCTGTGATCACTTTGAGCAGACTGGCATACCTTACGGATAATTCCACAATTCCTGTCGTGATTTCGATCAAAACTCCCAAAAGTCCGACCATGAGCGGCCGATGATGATATTGATTGATTCTGGTTGCATAAAACAGGCAGGAGTACGTGAAATAATACAGGAAAGCAGGAAAATGATGCCGAAACGACTCGTCTGGCAGCCCCGAGTGCCATACATCCAAGGACATACGGAACAGAACCACAGAAATTCCGACCAGCAACCCTGAAACAATCGGGGAGATATTTCGAATCCATAGTAAAAAGAAGAAAAAAATAGGAATGCTGAAACTGATGCGAAACGAATCATTAAAAGGATGGATATTCAATTCACCCGCTAACGTGACAGCAATAAGCATCAAGCCCAGAACAGCCAGATCTTTCTTCACAAAACGATATCCTTCCGATTAAAATGACCAAATAGTCAATAATTTTGCGAAACCCGCTCCTCAGCCATGGAACGAACCGAATCCTGCATTCCCCCGAATGGAAGTCCGCTGAATTTGTCATGGCAGAGCCGCTCGCCTCATCCGCGTTCCCATTCGATCCCAGTAATTAATTATAGATATTCTCTTTACATTCCTGCCATGAAAATAGCAATCTTATTTAATGATAAAATAAAAAACCCTCCCGTCAGTGGGAGGGGGAAACGGAGGATGACTCCATACACTCAGAGCACCGTCCGTAGATCTCAAATTTATGTCCGGTAATTTCAAAATTATCCGGTTTCCCTAAGATCGCGTTCATGGGGCAGACATGAATGGTCCGGGTGCGTCCGCATTCCGTGCAGATCAAATGGTGATGATGGGAATTTCCCCCGCAGTTAAAACGGTACCGCCTTTCCCCGTCCCATTCCGTTCCTTCGATAATCCCCAGATCTTCAAACAGGGCCAGATTGCGGTAAACCGTGTCAAAACTGAGGCCCGGATAATCTTTCTGCATGTAGTCCAGAACTTCTTTGGCCGTCAGGTAACGACCCTGTTCGGAAAATATATGCACC
This sequence comes from Lihuaxuella thermophila, assembly GCF_900110165.1. Lineage (GTDB taxonomy): Bacteria > Bacillota > Bacilli > Thermoactinomycetales > Thermoactinomycetaceae > Lihuaxuella > Lihuaxuella thermophila. Next base: position 306,428 of record NZ_FOCQ01000002.1, on the reverse strand, counting down.
ATCCGCTCGCGTTTGCCTGTATATTTATATCCGTTTTTTTTGAGTAAATCGAGTGCTTGTTTCAAGTCCATATAACTCGCTCCCAGAACATAAGAAAAGCTCATTTTACCTGTATTCTACCTCATTCCTGGCGATTTCTGAACAGGAAATGAATGCGTTTGATCAAAAGTACCAAGAGCAAGATTGCAATGGAAACCAGGACAATGGTTCCTCCGGATGCCCAGTTCAGATAGTAAGCGGCAAACAGGCCGCTGAGGACAGCGAGCTCTGAAAACAGCACCGACCACACGATGGTTTGGCGAAAGCTGGCCGTAAATTGCAAGCTCGCCGCCACCGGAATCGTCATCAAAGCGGAAACGAGCAAAATCCCCACAACCCGGATCGCGGCAGAGATGACCAAGGCCACAATGAGAATAAACAAAAAGTTGACCACGCGACGGGGGATCCCGGTGATCACGGCGTTTTCTTCATCAAAAGAGAGAGCAAACATCTCTTTGTAAAAAGAAAAGAAAAAGAGAAGAACCAGCGCCCCGATCATCAGAATCGCCGTCAACTCTTCTTTTCCGACAGTCAGGATACTCCCGAACAGATAGCCGGCGATATCCACATTAAAACCGTCGCCTGCGCTGATGAGAACGACGCCCAGTCCGATTCCGCCCGAGAGGATAATCGGAATGGCCAACTCCTGATACGACCGGTACAACCGCCGGATTCTCTCTACAAACATGGAACCGATCACGGCAAATGCCATGCCTGTATAAAGCGGGTTCACCGCCTGAAACAACGGAAGTTCTTTTTGCAAGAGCAGGCCTGCCGCAACCCCTGACAAAGTGACATGGGACAAGGCTTCCGCGATGAGAGACAGCCGTCTGACTACCAGATAAACACCGACAAGGGGAGAGATCAGTCCCACAATCACACCGGCATAAAGGGCATTTTGCATCCATTCATAGCGAAACAGAATCTCCAACATAGGCAAAAGAGCGCCTCATCCCGGGCGCTTCCCTCCTTCTTCCTTACTCTCCCGTTCATACATGGTGATGATGTTCAATCACCCGAATTTCATGCCCGTAGGCCGCTGATAAGATCTCATGCTGATGCTCTCTGAAATCTTGGGAATCTCCGTGAAAGAACAGCCGTTTATTCAGACAAGCCACCCGGTCCACGCAAGTGGTCACAACCCCGATATCATGAGTGACGAGAACCAAAGACAAGCCCTTGTTGCGATGAAGATCAGCCAGCAATTGGTAGAACTCCTCCACGGACTTCACATCAATTCCCACTGTCGGCTCATCAAGGATCAGCAAATCGGGATCGCTTACCAGTGCCCTGGCAATAAAGGCCCGCTGCTGCTGGCCTCCTGACAGTTTCCCGATATTGCGGCCGGCAAAAGGGGATAAACCCACTTGTTCAATCGCCTGATCGACCCGTTCCCAATCCGCTTTTTTCATGCGTCGGAACAGCCCCAGCCTTCCATAGAGGCCCGAGGCCACAACTTCTCGAACGGTCGCCGGGAATCCCCGGTTAAAGCTGTTCGATTTCTGCGAGACATAGCCGACGCGCGAACGGGTTTTGAATTGGCGGACGGGCTCGCCAAATAAGGTGATCTCCCCCTTCAGGGGTTTGAGGAGTCCCAACATCAACTTCACAAGCGTCGATTTCCCGGAGCCGTTGGGACCGATGATCCCGAGAAATTCCCCTTTGAGCAGCGTCAGGTCCACACCGTCCAGCACTTTTTGATGTTCGTAGGCAAAATGGACATTCTTGATCTCAATGATTTTCTCGCTCACCCTGCTACGCCCAGAGCTTTGGCCAAATTCTCTTTATTTTGCCTCATGATCGAGAAATAATCGGCTCCCCGGGCGACCTCCTCCTTTGTCAAACCTTCCAGCGGATTCAGCGTCAGCGCTTCGGCGTTGACTTCATCTTTTACCACTTTGGCTACATTGGGATTTACCAGCGTTTCAAACAAAATCACATGGACTTGATGGTGTCGGACCGTTTCGATCATTTTCTGCAACTCTTTGGGACTGGGCTCGTCCGAGGGGGTGATACCCGAAATGGCGATTTGCTTCAATCCGTAGCGATTGGCCAAATAACCGAAGGCGGCATGGGAGACGACAAATTCCTTCTTCGGAGCCTTTTTGACCATTTCCATGAATTCGCGGTCCAATTGATCCAGCTGTGACGCCAAAGCAGCATAATTTTTCTCATATTCGGCTTTATGCTTCGGGTCTTTTTTGATCAGGGCATCACGAATGCGAAGCGCTTGCTGCTTGGCATGGGTGGGATCCAGCCAGACATGGGGATCAACCGCCTCATTGCCGTGCTCATGCCCATGTTCTCCCGACGATCCATGTTCTTCTTCATGTTCGCTCGCCGGCAAAAGCTCCAAGTTCTCCGTGCTGTTTACGATGACCGTTTTTTGGGGATCCAAAGATTCAACCGCCTTCTCCGCCCACGCTTCAAACCCCGAACCGTTATAGATAAAGACGTCCGCCTCACTCAGCGTGGCCATATCCCTTGGCGATAATTCAAAATCATGCGGTTCTGTTCCCGGCGGGACCAGGTTGGTAACCCGCACGTGATCCCCGCCGATTTTTTTGGCGAAGTCTTCCAGCGGATAAAGGCTGGCAATCACCTCAAGTTTTCCATCTTCCGTTTTCGGCCCGGTCACAGCAGGGCTGCAACCCGTGAACAGTACAGAAAAAGTCAAGGCTGCAACGGCCAAAACCAACAGCGTCTTTTTCATCTCCCATATACCTCCAAAAATAAAACATTCCGCTTACCCTATCATCTTGAACCATTATATCCGAGGAAATTCTTTTTGTAAATCGGAAATATTACGTTTTAATAGTTCCAAATAAACACTCATTGAGTTAAGTATTTCCTTTTTATAAAGAAAAGAGCCTTGCCGGTGATTTCGGGACGCGTCCACACCGTCCGCCACCAGCCAAAGGCTCTTATTTACGCCGCTGTTTTCTTTTGCCATACAGGCAAACTTACTCTTCTCATCCACGGTTTCAACCATCGGAGATAAACCTGTGTCACCACATATGCTGCACTCATAAATCCGAACAGGATGTAAATATCTTTCATCACGGCCGCCACATCCCCGCCTGATAGGGCAGCCCGTAAACCGTGGACCGTATAGGTCATCGGCAAATACGGATGAAGGGTTTGGAAAAACTCCGGCAGGAGGGGAAGAGGATAAGTGCCTCCACTTGAAGTGAGCTGCAGCATCAACAAAACGATGGCCACAAATCGGCCCGCATTTTTTAACAGCGCGACCAGCATCTGATTGATGGCCATAAAGGTAAAGGACATGACCATGGTAAACAAGTAGAGCCATTCAGGCAATACCGGGTGAATGCCCAGCCCCCAAACCAAAGCGGCTGTACATATGACTGCCTGGGCCGCACCGATGATCGCGCCCGCGGTAAGAGTCAGCGGCTCTTTTCCCGGTTTTTGATCCAGTACCTGATACAAGTCAATCACGGTATACAACATCATCGCTCCCACCCACAGGGAAAGGGAGAGAAAGTAGGGGGCAAATCCGGTTGCATAGTTGGGCACCGGGTGCAGATTTTTTTGTTTGACCAGGACAGAATCGGTGATGGTATCCGCCTTTTGGTCCGCATTCGCCAGGCTCTTGTCGGCATCCCGAACCCCGTCTCTTAAACCGTCGGCCAATTCGGATTGCCCGTCCCGGATTTTCTCAAGCCCTGTTTGCAACCGGACCACTCCGTTTTCCAGCTTGTTCAAACCCCGGATCACATCGTTTTGACCTTCCGCCAATCTTCCGGCTCCATTCGCCATTTCGCTTGTAGCCCGAATGAGTTGATCCATTTTTTTGATGCTGTTGATGGCACGATCCACATCAGCTTCCATTTTTTGTGTATAAGCAGCCAGTTCTTTCACGTCCGGCAACCGAACGTTCTCAGGCCTGTTGAAATCACCGCGCCTCAACTGATCCAGTTGATCCCTGATCCTGCTTTGCCGCTCCCCGTTATTGGACAAAGCAGATGCCAGCTGCTGTGCCCGGGGATCTTCCGCCAGTTCCGGGTGGCCCTGGATTAACTCCTGCATCAATCGGACAGACCGGTGATTGATCGCTTGCGATTCACGGGCGTTTTGTGCGATGGATTCAACCCGGGCGAACACCGAGTCGCGGTTTGTCGGGGGCACCGGAGGTTGCCCGCCTTCGATCTGCCGGAGGATCTGGTTGATCCGGTGAAGGTGGGTTTTTGCTTGCAGCAGCCAGTTCAGCGGTTCCTCCGTTTGCCTCTTCGCTTTGATCAGCTCTTCATTCATTCTGGTGAGGTAATCGCTCAACGTCTCGGCCCCCGCTTGGAGTCTGGCCATTCCGTCTTGCAGTTGATCCACGCCCGCTTTCACTTTTTGATTGCCTCGGGCTGCTTCCGCCGTACCGTTTGCCAGCTGTTCCGCCCCATCAGCCGCTTGGGCGAGATCCCGGGCGGACTGTCGTATCTTTTCGAAGATCTTATCGACATAGACATGAGTCAATTTCTGTTCCAGTTGGTCTTCCAGTTCGCGGATCATCGATTCCCCAATGCGCCCGGAAAGGTAGTTATTGCTTTCATTCACATAATATTGCAACTGGCCTTTTAATGGAGCGGGACTGTCCACTGAAACGGCTTTCCGGGAGAAATCGCGCGGAATCACAATTCCCGCGTAATAACTTCCCTGTTTAAGGCCCTTTTGCATCTGAGTGCGCGATACAAACTCCCACTTCAACTTGGAATCCTCATGAAGTTCCCTGACCAAATCATTCCCAACATGGATGCGCTCCCCGTCCTGAACAGCCCCCTGATCTTCGTTGACCACAGCGACCGGCAAATATCTCATATTATCATAAGGATCGAAAAAAGCTTTGAGATAAATGTAGCTGTAGACAAGGGGAAGCAACAGGACTCCCACGAGAGCCAATCTCATTGGCTTATGTGCCCAGATTTGCTGAAAGTCGTACGAAACGGCTCTCCACTGGGCAATGGGACCCTTTTTCATCGCGCACACCTCCGTTCCGCGAAAAATAAAACTGACTGGTCAGTTCAAAAATAATTATACACCTCTTCTCTTTTTGTGCAAGAGATTTTTGAATCATGTTTTGTGATTTGTCAAGCCGCTAAAGAACACTCGCTGCAAACTGTCGATCATTGCCGGAATCTTTGCTTCCACTGATGCCTGTGTCCCATATTGCTCCAGACTGTAGATTTTCTGCAGGACAACCACGCTGGCGGCCCCAAAAACCGCACTGGCCGTTTCCTGTGGATGCTCCAGCTGAAACTCCCCGGTTTCCATCCCTTTTTGCAATATTTCCTGAATCAGATTCAAATACTCACGGATCTTCGCCCGGAATTGCTGTTGGCGCTCCTTTGTGCCAAATGCTTCATTCAAAACGAGTTTAGCCAGTTTCTCATTTTGAATAAAGAAATGGACATGAGCGTGCAGAAGAGCTTTCAGCTGCTCTGCCGGTGAATCGTGAACAGCAATGCTCCTTCTGGCACAGTCGATCAGCCTTTTCATCCCTTCATTCATCAGCCCGACAAAGAGTTCTTCTTTGCTCTTAAAGTGATAATAAATCGTCCCCTTCGCCACCCCGGCCGCCTGGGCGATATCGTCCATCTTCGCCTGGTCAAATCCGCTTTCGGCAAATACTTGAACTGCAGCTTGAAAGATGACGTCCACTTTTTCATGACGCATGATGAGAATCCTCCAATATTACCTATGTTTTACAAAGAGTTTCAGCTACCGGATAACCTTATATGATATTATTTTATAACACTGAATCCCGCCTTCGGAAAAGCAGACTTCTGCTGAATGGAACTTTTCTCCCGGATCATTCCGGCACAGGAGTATCAAACGGAACATCCACAAATGATCCAATAAAAGTAAGGCGGAAACGATCTTCCGCCTTCTTTCCGTCACCGTTAAGAGAATCCTTTTCCTCCTCCCATCGGCTTCTCTTTGACGAAGAATTCCCTCTCCGAAGAAAGCACTGCTCATTCACACGTAGTTAAGCCCTCCGGTATAGGGAAAAGGAATGGGAAACAGTTGCGCTAACAGATGTTTAAAATGGCTGTCCAGTCGGATCTTCGGTTCAGGATCGAAGACAAGAGAGACCAGTTCAGCTGAATCCAGTACGCCGCTTTCCTTTCCCAACCGGATTTGGGTCCGGCCGGTTTCCAGGAATCTGACGGAAAATTGACATTCCAGCTCCCCGTCTTTTTCCCGCAAATACGGCCGCAATTGAGCAATCAGCCTCTCGGGGTGAATGATGTTCACTGTCCCCAAATTCCTTTCCCTTTTCACCTCGTATGACTCCAAAGAGCGGATCAACGCTTGCTCGTGCCACGGAACGGGGACTTCCAACTGCTGGAGGTGATAGCGCTCGACTGCTGCTGCCAACAGCATTCCCACCACTTCGGGAGAACCGGCCCATTCGAAGGCTGTCGGCGGGTGTTTCTTTCCATCCCGGTGAGGAACGCCCACAACCACAAACCCCTCTAATTCACCTTCCCGCTCAGCTACCAATACTTTGTGGCGCAATTTGACGCAACTTGCATACGCTTCTGCTCGAACCAACATCGCCAAATCCCAGACGCTTTGCTCATAACGCGTTGTCCTTCGCGCGGCTGCACCCGCGATCTTCAGCCAGTCGACAGGTTTCCATTCACGGACTTGCACATCATCCCTGACATGTTGGCTGAAGAGCGATTCGGCTGAATCCGGTTTTATTACAAACCGAAAAACATCGCCAAAGAGGTGGCAATTGGCCCTGGTATACAGGGGGCCCGTTCCTGACACCAATAGCAGGGATGCACCTGCTCCCTCCACATGAGCCAAAACTTTTTCCAATACTTTACTTGCATATCCCCTTCCGCGGTAATCCGGATGCGTACACACCGACCCCAAAGAGTACACGGATAATCTCGCCCGGCCCACGCAAATCACAGAGGGAACCAGTCCGAGGAAAGTGACCATTTTTCCGTCCTCAAATGCAGCAAATGATTGTCCCGCGAGTGTATCAGAAAATATATGGGGAAACCCGTCCGCCATGGACTTCTGTTCCCAATCGCGAAACGTTTGATCGGCAAGCGCCTTTGCTTGCGGTAATTCTCCCACCTCAACCGGGCGGATCTCCAGCATCACTCTCATCCCCTTCATCCGAGGCATTCGACCTATTCCTGTTTGACTCCATTTGCCAGACAGACGGGATCAACCTGCTCTTCCAAGAGTTTCGCATCAGCACACATCTGCGCAAACGTTTTAATCTCCTAAAGGATGGATCATCGTACATTTGTATTCGATACACTTATACAATCACCTCCCGGTTAACTGCAATTTATATAAATGATTAATACATCCAATTTTTTAAATTATGAATACCTCTCTTCCCTTCAGCGACAGATGCCAATTTCTTCAATCCGATCTGATGCATTCCCGGAAATATTCTTGCAAACAATAGGATTACTACTTACATCTCGAGAGGAGTTGTGGAACATGGCTGCCAAAAGAGTCCGAAAAAAACAAAATAAGATGGCTTTGGCAACCATCTTAGGTGTCGTAGTATTGGTATTGGAGATTCTGAACAATATTCTGGATCTGTTTAAATAAACGGGATGTAAGAGCTGTCCGATAAAACCTATTTTCCTATGAGCAAGTAACTGTATGGCCATCTTCGAATCAACATCGATAATGCCAATGAGAGTCCCGTTACAGCAATCAGCATAAAGCCAAACTCAATCCAGGAAGCCGCCGGAAACGGCGAAATCCTGCTGAAGAGGTTGAGCACTAAAGGATGAATAAAATACAGACCAAAGGAGTATCGGCCCAATACCGACAACCATGAATGATTCCACTTGCCGGCCACATAAAACCACATCATGAGTGAGGAGATGGAATAAACCAGAACGGAAAAGTTGAAAAAGCCTGTATGTTTGCGAAACAAACTTTCGAACAACATCAAAAGGCCTGCTGAAATAAAAAAGGCCGCAATAGCGGAAAAAGGAACCCGTTTCATCCGTTCTTTCATTCTGTTTACCCTTTGCCCGATCCATCCGCCAAGGCAAAAGTAAAAGAACCACACAGGGAAAAACCGGATCGCATTCTCACTAAACGGTTCCATCCACGGGAAGTTAACTGACAACTCCCACCAGGTCATGCTGTCAGCGATGACATTGACCAACAGGGCAAAAGAGACAACGGTTAAACCGCCAAACCGGCGAAACGCATGGATTAACAGCGGAAACAGAAGATAAAACTGCACCATCACCACAATATAATACAGATGATAGTATGCCTCTCCGGTAATGAACACGGTTAAAACTTCCATGACCGTCCGGGGAGCGCTCTCCGGATGGGCCAACCATGAATAAGCCAGATAAAAAACCGACCAGATCACATATGGAACAACGATGTATAACCCGCGCCTTTTAAAAAAGGCAGAAGCGAGAAATTCATCGTGGTAATACCGATGAAAAAGGAGTAATCCCGAGAGCATAAAGAAAACAGGCACACTAAATCTGCCCATTTGGTTGATAACGAAAAAAAGTCCGCCTTCGGTCAGCGGTTCGGTATTGCGCAGGCTGAACGCGGTTACGTGGATGAAGATCACACCTAAAATCGCAACTCCTTTGATAAACCCAGCTTCCTCGATTCGACCCTGCATTCTCATCCTCCTTGATGCTCTTTCATTATAAGTTTAACGAAAGAATTGTGAAAATAAAAGAATAAAATCACCCTGAAGTGTGATTTCTCACCAGGGTGATTGATTTTGCGGGTGAAACAACCCCTTGTTTTTTCTTGTATTTTTAAAATAGATCTTTGCTGCCGAACCTGATAGAGCCGCCGCGAGTACATTTTGATATGACCTATCATCTGGATATTATTACCACTTGAACTCCAAAATCATTTTCACAATGAAACCTTGAAGCTCTCCCATCCATCTAATGAACAGATGGATAAAAGGGAGGTTTATCGATTGGAAATAGAATTCGACATAAAACGGGCGCAACAGGGGGATAAAGAAGCGTTCATCCGCTTGATCAAACGATTTGAACTCAGTTTATATCGTGTTGCCCGGGGGGATTCTGCCACGCGATCAAGATTGCTTAGATGCGATTCAAGAAACGATATTAAAAGCCTACCAGGGAATCGACCGGCTCAAACGACCTGCCTATTTTAAAACATGGTTAATTCGCATTCTTATCAATCAATGCAACGAAATGATCCGAAAAAACAAAAAGATCTATTTGCTGGAAGAAATAAAAGAAACATATTCAGCCAATGCGGAGCTGGAGAAGATTGAATTGCGGGAAGCGGTGAACAAGCTGGAAGCGGATCAGCGGATTGTTGTTTTTCTCCACTATTTTGAGGATATTTCCCTGAAGGACATCGCTGACATGTTGGACATACCTGTCAATACGGTAAAAACAAGATTGCATCGGGCAAGGCGGGCGTTGGCAAATATGTTGGAGATTTCTCCGGAGAGGAAGGTTGGATATGAGTAACTTCCATCTTGAACAGGAACTAAAGAATCTCAAGCATCATGAATGCGAGCAGGTCCCCGATTTTATCCGTAAAGGGGTCGATCAAATCCTTGCCTCTTTACCCGAAAAGAAAGACAAGAAACCAAATGTGAGCAAATGGATGATCGGTTCCGTAGCGGCGGCAGTAGTGGTAGGCGGAACAATCGGATTTGCTGCGTTCTCACCTGCCATGGCCCAGACACTGCAGCAAATCCCGATCCTTGGGTCGTTCTTTCAACAGATTGGGGACGATGGATTGGAAAATGCAGAAAAGCATGGTTTCGCTACGAAGATTAACCAGACGAAGACAGCGAACGGCGTGACGATCAAGCTTACGAAAGTGATCTACGACGGTTCGAGAATCGCCATCGGATATGAACAAAGCTCCGATCAAAGACTTCCGGGTATACAATTGCATAACGTTCAATTTGAAATAAACGGAAGTTCTGTACCTTATGCTTTGCGACAACAAGGCAGCCTATTCAACTTTGACTCCCGAAATCATACAGGCGTGTTGGAAATATTCCCCGACAAAGATCTGCCCGAACGATTTGATATGAAAGTCATCGTGAGGAAAGTAGGAAATATAGAAGGGAACTGGGAATTTACATTTCCTGTGGCAAAATCTCTTTCACCCATTAAAGTGGTGACACCCAATCAGACCAAAACGGCCGGAAATACGACCGTCACTGTAAAAAAAGTAAGTTTCAATGCAAGTGCGACGGAGATAAATCTGGATGTGAAGAGACCGGTCACTGCACCCTCCATCAAATACGAAGTGACGGACGACCGCGGCGCCATTTTACCGTCGAAAGGAGCGTTCGGCTCTGGAGAGACCCATGAGCTGGAGCATGTAAAGTTACTTTTTTCACCTGTGCAGAAGCTGCCTAAGATGATTACCATCCGGGCGTATGAATACGACAATACAATGAAACCGGACAAGGTACAGTTATGCAGAAACACTCTTCCTACACCAGAAAAGCCGATCACAATTTATCAGCGAAACATTTTCCGCATCTTTAAAATCGAGCATCTGGCAGATAAAACACGGATTCATTACCAAGTCACCCAACTGACTAAAGATCAATACGGTCATCTATTCCTGGTAGAAGACCAACAAGGAAAAGATCTCCCATTTTATAAAAACAAGCTGCCGCAGTTGACAGACCCCAAAACAAACACATACATGGCTGAGCTGCCTGCGATGAAACCCGGTGAAACATTTATGATTTCGTCAACGAAAAAAGAACCGTTCAAGGTAATCAAAGAATTGGAATTCCAAGTTGTCATTCAGTGAATATATCATCCGGACGAAGATCAACGCACCGATAATAGAGAAGTATGTTTAACCATAGATCAATGAGCGATTGAGTCAGAACGAGGGGCCACACGTTTGGCCGGGATTATTGCCCGGTCTGCGGTGGCCCCTCTTCAATCTGCCAAATATATAAAACAAAAATCCCTATCAACAGGGCAAATTAATACCTATATGGCGGTTGGTAATAGGGATACTCGCGATAGGGAAATCCTGGAATACCGGGTTGATGCGGTTCAAATGGCCTGGGTATATGTGGTTCGTGAGGATCAACAGGATTTCGTGGAAACATTGGATAATCGCACGGATAATGATACCTGAAATGATGCCTCCAATCTGGCAGGTAATAATGCCAGTACATTCGGTCAAAAGAATACATTTGGCACTCATCCTTTTTTAAAATCATCTCTCCAGTCTATGTGAAATACCCAATTGCGGTTCCATTCGTTTATTTCCGTGTGGATTCGCCCAAGGTAAATTTACGCAAAATTAGATAAAAGAAGCTCAAACCGTGGGTTGTGAACGTCTTGGTTTGAGCCTGGTGGTCCTTAAATCTCAGAAGACGCAGGTGCTCTGTATAAGCATGTGCTCTTCAGATTTTAATCCCTGACTTTCATCACTAATGACCGATCTACTTTCTGAATGGAGCTTTTTCCCGATATGGCTAATTGCAACTCGGTCTCCGCAATCAAATTCTGAATCACTTGCCGGACACCGGACTCCCCGGCAACCGCTAACCCGTAAATATAGGGACGACCGATTAAAACGGCAGTGGCCCCCAAGGCAATGGCTTTGATAATGTCAGCTCCTCTGCGGATCCCACTATCCATTAAAACAGGTACTTCCCGACCTACGGCTTCATAGACGGAAGGAAGTGCATCCAGTGTAGCAATTGCTCCATCCAACTGCCTTCCCCCATGATTCGAAACGATGATTCCATCGACTCCATGATTGACTGCCAGTTTCGCGTCTTCCGGATGAGTGATTCCTTTAATCAATAGAGGTAAACGGGTTTGTTCCCGGATAAACGCTACCTCTTTCCATGTAAAGCATGTATTGTTTCCTTCCTCCAAGGCTTTTAAGGAGGCTTTTTTGACATTTTTTTCGGGTGGTTCATCAAGTTTTTGACGAAAAACAGGATCTGAAAAATAGTTACCCATTCCTTCTCCCGATAAAAAAGGCAAGTAAGCATTCCGAAGATCCTTCTCACGCCATCCAAGCAGAGTGAAATCCACTGTGGCGGCTTCCGCCCGTTGGATCAAACTTTTGGTAAGCTCGTGATCTTTGGGAGGATATAGTTGAAACCACCTCAAGGCATCCCCCATCACTTCAGCCACTTTCTCAAGGGAAAGAGTAGATACGTTACTCAGGATATATGGAATCCCCAGATCAGCCGCTACCTTTGCAGGGGCAAGTTCCGCATCGGAATGAAAAATAGAATTAACCCCAATCGGTGCTAAAAGAAAAGGAACGGGAACAGATTGCCCAAACAAATGAACCTGAAGGTTCCGGTTGGACACATCACAACAGACCCTTGGCCGAATTTGGTATTTCTTAAATGCATCAAGATTGGCTTGATGCGTATCTCCTGCCCCTGCTGCCCCGTAAACGTAACCAAAAGGCCCCGCAGCCAATACTTTTCGGGCCCTTTCTTCCCATTCCTCGAAAGAGACGGGTAAGAGCTTTGCCCCCTCATCGCCGCTCTCATAAATGTCCATTTGTATGTTCTCGCCGCTTTTAGACAATTTTTCCCACCTCCATAAACAGACGGTTCGTACTGATGGGGAATTGAGGAATTTAGCTTATTGAACATTTAACCGGCCTCTTTACAGGGTCCATAGCTATCAACCCAAATTGATATTTGCAAAAGAAAAAGCACCAACCGGGGTACTTACTATTCAACTGCTTTATGAATTTTCGGGATGCGGCAAACTGCCTTGGTCACCGCCATTCCCACCATTTTCATCTTCACCACATCCAGTCGCAAGTGTGGCGATGATCATCATCAAAGAAGCTAACCATTTTTTTGTTTGGATAGAGGTATTTTAACCAATGTATTTTGTGTTCATGTTTCATCGAATTGGCAATAACGGTGTTCAAAATTAAATAATCCTGGTTATTCCCCCCAGGTTTTTTTAATGCCACGGACCGAGTTGCCGAAAAATATGAATAGAAAAGAGACCTGTATGACAATTTATGGATAAGATAACTGCCAATACATTCATTACCAGCTGATAAAGGAGAAAAATAATGGGTAAAGAATTTCAACCGCATGTGAGCGAATTGATCGATGAAGCGATTCGGTTACTAAACCATATGTCGCAATCGCCGAATATTCAAATGGCAATTGAACATCTGGAAATCGCAAAAGATAAAGTTAATCAAAATGGCCCAATTGAAAGTTGGGGCTGGTTACATAACACTTGACCCGTGACCATTCACAGATTTTAAAAAAGCGACAGCCGTCCTAATAAGAAAGCAGGTTGTGCTTTCTATGGATGAATTCCCTTCATAATCCTCAAACACCAGAGGATTTTATATGGATATTGTTTCTTAATCCTCTTCATTTCTAAATGGACGTTGAAAAATCCGTCATCATTCCCAACCTCTTCGTTGGCGTTTAGGGACATATTATCATGATGGATCTCCACTCTCATGTCATCCTCAACATACAAAAAGAAGCCGCCCAAAAGCTGGACGACTTCTTATTCGGCAACTGCAAAAGCATCTGCAGTCTTTTGCAGTTGATCCTATATTGCAAAATGTTGAACGGCGATTTCACTGGCGCGCCCGAGAGGACTCGAACCTCCGACACGCGGTTTAGGAAACCGCTGCTCTATCCTGCTGAGCTACGGGCGCATATTCTCCAAGATAATTTAAAGGAATTTGTTGTATGTGTAAAAATAGCGTTACTGTCGCTTGACATGTTTACTTTATATTTATAACACAAGTTTACCGCAAAATAAATGGTTAAACAACCACTCACAGACGTTGAAATAACCCCGCCGCGCCCGATTTCCTCTGCTCCCACCCTCAAACGTCATGCCAACAGCTGCTCTAATGATCACTCCGGTACCCATAAACGGGAACAAAAAAGCACTGAACGACACGTCTATCTTTCAATCTATCATCTATTTTCTATAATTCTCATTCACATCTATGTCAAAATCATTTTCCCAGCATATATATAGATATTAACTGGATACTGAAAAAAGTATAATCGAGTTTTCAAGACTACTCTCAAAAGGAGTGTTTCCTCAATGGCGGAGTTAGTGTATTCCCGTAGAGTGGGTTTTAGTGAGGTATTTACAGTCACAGGTGACCACAACATATCTCATTTAGTATATTACCGCGTTTCACGCAGGGGGGTGATGGGGCGGCCAATAAGAGTAGACTGCCCCCCTTGCGAATTCGCTATACGTATAAACAGACTTGAAAACAATGACTATTATGTCACTATTGTGAATACACAAGGCCAAGTAGACTCTTTTTGGAGGATTCCGAGGGGGACTACATTCACGGTACGAATAAGAACGAAGAGAAAAACAAAATGAATAGGTCCCGTAGAACAAAAATATGTATTGAATGCTTATCACGATCCAGAGGGATCAAACGTAACCCCTTTTTTAAGTTCTTTTCTGACAATTTCTCTTAAAACGCCACCATTTACGACTACAATGGTTAACCTAACTCCAATATGATCTATGAATTTCAGATCTTAAATGAAAAAAGTTATCAACTGCACTGATAGAAATGGGTTAGGGAAAATAGTCCCTAACCCATTTTATTGAAAGCCTCTTCATGAGAGAGCGATCTCTTCATGTAGAGGGCTGTCGTTTATTAAGCGCTCAAGCGGCGGAACATCAGCATGCCCACACCTGCTGCCAGGAGCAGTGCGCCCAGTGTCATGGAAACTGGATAGGAGGTAGCGGTTTTGGGCAGTTTGCCGCCTTTCAGCTGGTCTACGGCTTCTTTTCCTTTTTCAGGAGTGGATGGTTTTTTCGGTTCTTGCGGAGCAGGTTTTACGTCGTCGTCTTCAACGATGATTCCTGTGTCGCCAAATCCGAGGGAACAGTTTTTGCCGTCGATGGTTCCTTCAAAGCCGACATAGATGTCATACTCGCCGGCAGATAGTTTATTCAGATCAAGTTCGTAGGCAATGGAGGTTCCTTTTTTGTTCAATTCATCACTGATCACCGGAGGTTTTTCGGGAGAGGAACCTGCCGGCCACACTCCGACAAACCAGGTGCCTTCCGCTTCTTTAGCTTGAAGCTTGGCAATCACTTTCACTTTATTTTCGCCTGCTTCTTGAGTATCGACAACGATATCATAGAAGTTTTCGGCGGATGGCTCAGCCGGGCAGGGCTCAGGTTGTTCCGGCTTTTGCGGTTGTTGATTACCGTCTTGATCGTTACCGGATTGGCCGTTTTCACCGGTTTGCGCTCCGTCGTTGCCGGACTTGTTCTCACCGGATTGTTGATTATCCTCTTTGGTTTGGTCTTCGTTGGCTGGTGCTTGTCCATCATCCGTTTTGTTCTGGGTGTCATCTGCTTTTTCATCCGTGTTTTGAACCGGAGCAGTTTGATCTGCCGGTTGGGCGGGATCAGCAGTTGCCGGTTTCGTGTTTTCTTCGGCAAATGCAAAACTCGGTACTACTGCAAATACAAGCGCCAGTACCATAAAGATTGCGGCAAATCGTTTCATGTATGCGTTCCTCCTGCAAAATGATAATTTAAATCGTTGCATCTCTTAATTCGAAGGATCTTTTGTTTTTTGTGTCATGTTGAAAGAAAATATTTTTCGATTCAATGCTTCGAAAACCATCCAGGCAAGCCGAATGCAGGCAGAAATAAAAAAACTCCCTTACGGGAGACAAGCCATTACCGGATGCTTATGTTGTATTTGATAAGCCATTCATTCATTTGCAGCCAATAGGCCAGGAGGGCGGGTACATTCATCAACTGACCAAACCAGGGGAAATGCCGTCCTGACAGATCCTGCTCCGCAAACCGGCGGACGGCCTTGCGGTCGAGCAATTGAAAAACGGGGGCATGCGGATCTTCGGTTAACTGCAGGATTTTCGACTGCATCGTACGGAGATAGCCGGGATGATGGGTCTTGGGATAGGGACTTTTCTTCCGCTCGATGATTTCTTCCGGTAAAATTCCCTTCAGTGCGTAACGCAACAGGCCTTTCTCTCTTTGGCCGTGTTTTTTCATGGACCAGGGGATGTTCCACACATATTCGACCAAATGATGATCGCAAAAGGGAACCCGCACTTCCAGCCCGAAAGCCATGCTCATCCTGTCTTTTCGGTCCAACAGCGTAGGCATCCAGCGGGTCAGGTTGAGATAAAACATCTCCCGCATCCGGGCTTCGGTGGCGTTCTCTTCCGATAAGCGGGGAACCTCGGACAATGCCTCCTGATACCGGGCTTCCACGTAATCCGACAGACGGATGCGGGAAGAGATTTCAGGAGAGATAAACGGAATCCGTTCGCCCACCAGACGCGCCCAGGGGAACGTATCGGCGTTCACCATCTCTTCCCGGTGGAACCACGGATAGCCGCCAAACACCTCATCGGCACACTCACCGGATAACACGACCGTCAGATCTTTCTTAATTTCACGGGAGAAAAGCAACAGAGAAGCGTCGATGTCGGCCATTCCCGGCAAATCACGCACTTCCATCGACCGGACCAAATGATCGATCAGTTCCTGGTTGTCGATCAAAACCGTATGATGACGGGAACCGATATGTTCGGACATTAAGCGGACCCAGGGAGCATCCGGGTTGGGCTGGAATTCATTGACGCTGAAATATTTCTCATTATCCGCATAGTCAACGGAAAATGTATGCAGGATGCCCCGCCCTTCATCTTTGAATACCTGTGCAGCAAAGGCGGAAATCGCGCTGGAATCCAGGCCTCCGGACAACATGGTCCCGATGGGGACGTCAGAAACCAACTGTCTTTTGACTGCATCCTGAAAAAGATCCCTTACATTTGCAACGGTGGTTTCAAAATCATCGGTATGGTGACGGCTGATCAGTTCCCAATAGGGTTTGACGGTGATTCCTTCCCGGTTGATCACCATCCAGTGCCCCGGTTTCAATTCTTTGATTCCACGGAACACGCCGACACCGGGAGTCCGCGCCGGCCCCATCATCAGCACTTCGGCGATCCCTTCTTCATCCAGCTCCGGGCGAATGGCCGGATGGGCCAACAGTGACTTGATTTCCGATCCGAACAGGAACGAGCTTCCCGCTTGTGCGTAAAAGAGCGGTTTGACACCGATCCGGTCCCTGGCGATAAACAATTGCTGATTCGCCTCATCCCAGACGGCGAAGGCAAAAATTCCGTTGAGATGCTCCGGACAACTGAGTCCCCATTCTGCGTAGGCAGCCAAAATCAGTTCCGTGTCCGAGCGACTGGTCAGTTGATGGCCCAATGACAACAGCTTCAGGCGAAGCTCCGGCATATTATAAAGCTCCCCATTGTAGGTGATCACATATTTCCGGTCACCCACATGTTTAATCATGGGCTGAATTCCGCCTTCCGGGTCGATGACGATCAATCTCCGGTGTCCCAAGGCCGCATGCCTGGATACCCAAGTTCCTTCCGCATCCGGCCCCCGGGCGACGTGGGCTTGGTTCATCGCATCCAGGATGGCCGTTTGCTGGCTCACATCTTGTTCAAAATCAATCCAACCAGTGATTCCGCACACTGACCCTCTCCACCCTTTCCATGGCTGATTCGCAAAGCCTAGGCAAATATCTACCCTTCATCCTATGTGAACCCCTCAAAAAGGTGTATGCAAATTTGTTTGAAACAAGTATATTGAAGCCAGAAGCGAGAGAAAGGTGAAGGGAGGATACAAGATGGAACCCGCTTCTTTTACGTTTCCGTCCGGGGACAACACCTTGATATTCGTTAACAAGTGGACAGCTGTGAGCGAAAAGCCGGTCGGCGTTGTGCAAATCGCCCACGGAATGGCCGAACATTCCAAACGTTATGGGGAGTTTGCAAAAGCCCTGACAAATGAAGGATATGCCGTCTATGCCAACGATCACCGCGGCCACGGGCAGACAGCCGGATGTAAAGAAAATCTGGGCTTTTTTGCCGATGAAGATGGCTGGGAACGGGTTGTGGATGACATGTACCGGCTGACACGAATCATCAAAAAGGAACATCCCGGTCTGCCCGTTTTTTTATTTGGACACAGCATGGGCTCTTTTCTTTCCCGAAGATATATACAAAAATACGGGCAGGAACTTTCCGGCGTCATTTTGTCAGGCACGGGGGCCGATCAGGGAATATTAAGTTCCATTGGCATCGGGATCGTGAAGCTGGAGATGCGGATCAAAGGAAAAAAAGCCCCAAGCCGCCTGCTCCATTTTCTCTCTTTCGGAAACTTCAACAAACGCTTCAAACCCAACCGAACTCCGTTTGACTGGCTGAGCAGGGATGAACGGGAAGTAGACAAATACATTCAGGACCCTTATTGCGGCTGGCTCCCAACGACCGGTTTTTTCTGTGATTTACTGACCGGGATCAAGCAACTGGACCATCCTGAACAGATCAGCAGGGTTCCGAAAGATTTGCCGATCTTCCTGTTTTCGGGAGACCAGGATCCGGTTGGACTTTATACCAGAGGAGTTCTAAAAACCTACAGAAACTTAAAAAAAGCGGGCATTCGGGATATCAGTTACAAATTCTATGAAGAAGGGCGCCATGAAATGCTGAACGAAATCAACAGGGATGAAGTGTACCAAGATATCATCAACTGGTTAAAAGCCCGAACGCCGACAAGCTCTTCATGAGATGGCAACAGTGTTGCCGGAAATCAAACTTGGAAAAAGCTCCGGACTCAACATCCGGCTGATCAACTGTCATATGATTCCTGTCGGGAGGGGACCCTATGTTTTCTGAGTCAAAGGAAACAGGATATATATCGAAAGAAATCAAACGGGAACTGGTTTCCATCGTGGGCGCTGAGTGGTATCTGGATTCTCCGAATGAATTGTATGCGTATTCGTATGATGCCACTCCCATTTTTCAATCCATGCCGAACGCAGTGGTCATGCCGGGAAGCGTGGAGGAAGTGGCTGCTGTTTTAAAAGTGGCCAACCGACATCTGATTCCGGTTATTCCCCGCGGCTCGGGAACGAACCTGGCCGGCGGAACGATCCCGATCCACGGCGGGATTGTGATGAATATGAATCGATTCAATCAGATCCATGAAATTGATCAGCAAAATTTGACGGCCACCCTTGGTCCGGGAGTGGTGACCGCGGATCTCCATCAGGCAGTCGAGGCGGTCGGCCTGTTTTATCCGCCCGATCCGGGCAGTATGAGAATTTCCACAGTCGGCGGGAACCTCGCGCAATGCGCCGGCGGAATGCGCGGCCTCAAATACGGGGTAACCAAAGATTATATCCTGGGAGTGGAATATGTATTGCCATCCGGGGAAGTCTTGCGTTCCGGAGGAAAAAACGTCAAAGACGTGGCCGGATATGACATGACCCGTCTGCTGGTCGGATCCGAAGGCACACTTGGCGTCATTACCGAGATAACCGTCAAGCTCCTTCCGTTGCCGGAAACCAAGCGCACCCTGGCCGCTTACTACAAAAACCTGGTTGATGCGGCAAGGACCGTGGAGAGAATCATCGCATCCAAAATCATTCCCGCTACGATTGAGTTTATGGATCAGGCCACCATGAAAGTCGTCGACGACTTCGCCGGTCTCGGCCTGCCCACGGACATGAAAGCGATGCTGCTGATTGAGCAGGATGGCCCCGAAGAACTGGTGGTGCGGGATATAGAAAAAATGGCCGAAATCGCCCGGCGGGAGGGGGCAGCCGATGTGCAAATTGCCCGCAACATGGAAGAGGGGGCTAAATTGCTGGCTGCCAGACGTGCCGCTTTATCTGCACTCTCCCGCATCAGACCGACCACCATTCTGGAAGATGCGACGGTCCCGCGTTCCAAGCTGGCGGAAATGGTGGAAGAAATTGAGCGCATCGCGGAGAAATATCAAGTGCAAATCTGCACCTTCGGCCACGCGGGAGACGGAAATCTGCATCCGACCTGCATGACAGATGAACGCAATAAAGAAGAGATTCAGCGTGTCGAGCAAGCATTTGACGAAATTTTCCGCACGGCGCTCCGGCTGGGTGGAACGATCACCGGAGAGCATGGAGTCGGGATGGCCAAACTCAACTATTTGGACTTACAGGTTGGCGATGGGGGAATCGAATTGATGAAACGGATTAAACAGGCATTCGACCCCAACAACATCATGAATCCCGGAAAATTGGTTCCGAATCATGGGCGTCGCAGACTGGTGGTGAAAAAATGAGTACCATTCCGGAAAAAACTGAACAGCAGACAGGCCCGGCATGTGAGTCCGCCTCCTTGATCAATTCGGAAAACGGGAAATTGCATAAATTTAACATGGATGAAATCCTGAACTGCATGCACTGTGGATTTTGCCTTCCTGCCTGCCCCACCTACCGGCAGACCGGAAGAGAATCGGCCAGTCCCAGAGGCCGGATTGCCCTGATGAAAGGAGTTGCCCGTGAACAACTCCCCATCGATGAGGAGTTTGAAAATAATATGTATCTGTGCCTGGGATGCCGGGCTTGCGAAACGGCCTGTCCGGCCGGTGTTCCTTACGGGAGCCTGTTGGAAACGGCGCGCGGGGTGATTGAAGAAAATAAAAAATCCAGTCAGCGGCCCTCTTGGATTCGCCGGATCGTATTTGAAAAGTTGTTCCCATACCCCAAACGGATCAAAGCGCTGGGGACACTCCTCTGGGCAGTGCAGGCTACTGGTTTGCAATCATTGGCCGCCAAGACCGGTTTGATCAAGATCTTTCCCCGGGCGATGGCCGAGATGCAGCAAGCATCAGGAAAGATCGCTTCTCCTTTCGAACGGAAAAAGCGGAAAAGGGTCATGAAAGCGGAAAAGGAAAAACTCTTTACGGTCGGGCTTTTCACCGGTTGCGTGATGGACATCCTGTTCTATGAAACCAACCAGGCGACGGCCCGACTGTTAACCAAAGCCGGCTGCGATGTCGTCTTCGTGGAAAATCAGGCATGCTGCGGAGCCTTGCACGTCCACTCGGGTGAAATGGACCTCGCCGTCCGTCTGGCTAAACGCAATATTGAAGCTTTTGAACAAGCCAATGTGGATTGGATCGTGAATAATGCGGGCGGCTGTGGTGCAGCGCTGAAAGAGTACCACCACTGGTTCCATGGCGACCCCGATTGGAAAGAACGGGCCCTGGCCTTCGTGAACAAAATGCGTGATGCCAATGAATTGCTTGCAGAACTGCCTTCGTTGACATTTGGCAAACCGCTCCCTGTTCGCATCACCTATCAAGACTCCTGCCATTTAGCCCATGGGCAGGGAATCCGCAATCAGCCCCGCGAGCTGTTGAAGCGCATTCCGGGCATCGAATATGCAGAAATGGAGCAGGCCGACAGTTGCTGTGGTTCCGCAGGCATTTATAACCTGACTCACTTTGACATGTCGATGCGGATTCTTGATGAAAAGATGGAAAATGTCAAACAAACCAAAGCCCAAATCATCGCTACTTCCAATCCGGGCTGCCTGTTGCAGATGAAACAGGGAATCCTCCGAGCCGGCCTGCAGGACCAGATGGAAGCCGTTCATGTGATGGACCTGCTTGATCGAGCAATGCAGAGTCCACACGAATAAAAGTAAGCCGCCCTACAATGTGGCGGCTTTTGACGACTTTTATCTATCATTCCTGTGCAAAAACCCGCCCTTCATAAGCGCAGGACGGGTGCTTGCTTTGTCATAAAACCTACAATCCGATTCGTCTAACGGCGATAATGTCTTCTTTCATCGACGATGTCAGTGTTTTATACTGAATTCCCGATGATGAAAAGCTGACCAGAATGGTATCGGAATCTACATAGAAAGCAACATAATCGGACTCCCCATCCTGGTCGGAGTCAAAAAACACCAGATCTCCCGGCACGGCATTGGCCAAGGAAACCGCGGTTCCTTGCGTCCGCTGTTCATTGGAGTAACGGGACATGCCGACATAGTGATCATAAAATACCTTTTGGACAAACTTGGAGGAATCGGGCGTAATCATGGGAGGCTGACCGTTTTCCCCATCCGGTCCGATATCTTGGATCTGGGTCTTGCCCACATAGCTGACAGCGGTTTTGAATACCTCTTCATTGATCGGCAGAGGACCTTTCAGATCCAGAATGCGTTTCCCTTTGACATACGCGCTGTTCCAGTAAGACGAAGAAGCAAAGGTGGTGTAGGTTACTCCTTTGGATACGGTGTTATGGAGCAGGCGGTCCTCATTGATATAAATGGCGACATGCGTGATAATCCCGTCATGGTCGCTGTCGAAAAAGACTAAGTCCCCTGTTTTCAACTTCTCTCTCGGGACGTCGATGCCCACCTTCGACATATCATTCGCTGTTGCCGGGAGCGAAATTCCGCGCTCCGCAAACACCTGATTCACAAACTTGGCGGCTGTTGAAAAAGAGGTTCCCAGATACTTTTCACCGGTTCTGACGATGTCGCGTTGTGTAACGGCAGGGATGGATTCATTGATCATCCGCTTGACCATCACTATGTTTTCTTTACGTTCCCGGTTAAAGTAGGTATAGTTGACGCCGTAGGTTTCAGTGGCGTGCAGGAGTGTATGTTCATTAATATAAATAGCAACGTGATGGATTTTCTCCAGATTCGGCGTTTCCACCTCGTTGTCGAAGAAGATCAGGTCGCCTTTCTTCAGCAGCGGCCGAATATCTTCGAATCGCAAACGCTCCCCTTTTGGCTTTACCGTTCCGGCTCCGATAAATTCTTCGGGATTCGGTACAGAAGCAACGGTTTTCCCCTGGGTGGACTGTTCCCGGGAGTCCCGTTTTAAATAGATGCCATTTTCTGCAAATATACGCTGGGTAAAAGAGGAACAATCAAAATAGCGGTTGGTTTCGCTATACGGCTCTGCTCCCCATTGATAGGGGGTTCCCAGGTATTTGTCTGCGGAGTTGAGTACATCATTCACCTTGGACTGAGACGGCAGATTTGCTTGGGATGTAACCATCTCCTCCGGCCCCAAATAATCAGGCTCTGCCCCATGGGCATTGCTCGTACCGATATTGAATCCTACGATCATCGATGCCGCGAGCACCAAAGCCAAATGCCTTTTCTTCAAACAGATCTCTCTCCTCATGTTCTTAACTTAATACGAATTCAAGTTTACCAAAATTCATCTGCTTTTTGTATAGATAGATGATGACAGATGCTTGACGTATCGCGGATAATAAAGTATCAGAATAAATAAAAGCAATAATATCTCATCGAATCCTGATCCCGAGCATTTTCTTCGTCCGTAGGCTTCAGACGTCGCTCAAACAGGTCACCGGCTTCCTTTGTGCGGAGTCTCCTCCGGCTACATCCCAAAGACACTCCGCTCGATCACAGCCTCCCTGCGCGATTTTGCCGATCCTCACCCGGATGTGCTGGCAAGTGATGAAAGTTGTCAGCCAAATACATCGTAAACCTTACCGCAAAACACCCTGACTCCTTCCTCTATCTCCACCACGATTAAATCCAGCATCGGGAGGTTAATGATCGCTCCTTCTGCCGTCACCATCTGCACCATCCTCAACCGCCGATCGGGCCGATGCCTGACATAGCAGGTGACACTTACATCGATCTGCCCTGTCATACCTTTGTTTTTAACTTCCTGGTGAATCAGTTCAATTTGCGGCCGCTGTTTCAAATCATGCAGAAACGGCTGAACCTTATTGGGTTGACCTTCTACTTGAAGCTTAATCAATTTTTTTTACCCCCTTTTTAACATTCCTCATAAAAGGAATCACCTAAATCCGATGAATATAAATGATTTTCCGAATTATGCTAAGAGGATTATATGTTAATTGTGAATGTGAAATCAATCATTTTCCCGTCTAAGTTTAAGTTTAGGCAAATGAACATCTGCCTGATCGATCCAATCTTCATACATAGCTAAAAGGGCATTTGTCTATTCAGGAATTAGACAATTTTACAATATGATTCTTTCAATTTTTCACAATAGAACTGTAATATATAATTATCGATAGTTTTACGAAGGAGAGGTTGAATGAGGATCGACTTAAAGGATGATACGATTCGATACGTTCTGAGAAGACGGAGAAAAAAAGAGTTAAAAAAAAGCACAAGAGACTTGGAAGACCATGATATCTCTAAAGGAACCGTCAGCAATATCGAGCAGGCCAAGGGAAACATTAAGCCGGAAACCATTGAGATCTATCTTAAGAAGATCGGTCTTACCGCCGATGAAGTAATCGCACAGGCTGAAGAAGTGGAAAATAAAATGAAGGAAGTCTACTATCAGCTGGAAGCGATCGAGCATATCATTGATCGGGGGCATCCCGGAACAGCGAAAAGACAACTGGAAAGGTTTCAATTTGAAGACTATTATCCCTTAACCCCTTTCATCCATTATTTGAAAGGAAGAATCTGCTACGAAGAAAAGAGCTGGAAAGAAGCTGAGGAAAAATATCACCATGCTTTAAAGCTGCTTAAACATTACCGATTTAACCCTAAAGACAATATTGTGGCTGCTTGTTATACTGAATTAGCCCGATGCAGCTTTTCTCAAAACAATATAGAACAGGCACTGAAGTTTGTTGAGCAAGGATTGAAACAGTTTGACGAAACAAAAGAAAAGAAGGGCATCAAGTACAGATTGTTGGGAAATAAAGCCTTGTACTTATTGAGAACTTCCCGAAATGATCAGGCTTCCCGCTTGCTGGATCAAGTTTGGCCGGAAGTAGAAAAGCTGGATCACAGTTACGAGGACTACCCTGTACTCAACCTTTATAAATTCAGATCCATGATCTTGCGTGACCAAGGGATGTATGAGGAGGCCATCGACTGCTGTCATAAGGGAATGCAAATTGCCAGAAGCCGCGGGAGCATAAGAATAGGCCTTTATCTCGATTTTCTCATCATCTATGGAAGCATAAACTTAAAGCAAAAGGAATTTACCAAAGCTTATGACAGCTTTCAATTGGCGCTGGCCTCAGACCCGGATTTTCGCTCTCCCCGCCGGCATGTCGATGCACACACTTATCTGGCCGTCTTGTTTAATTCGCAAAAAGATTGGACTCAATCCATGGTTCATTTGGAGGAAGCCATAAAAATTTTGCAGGAAAATCCTGATCCGTTCCGCCTTGCAAAAACCCTGATTGTCAAAGGTAACCTATTTTTCCTGCAAAAACACTATGCTGAAGCCCTCCCATATTTTCAAGAGGCGGCAAAAATTTCAGGAAAACACGGTTATCAGCAGAGGGAATATACAGCTTTATTGAAATCAGCAGATTGTTTTGATAATCTATTCGATAAGGAACAATTTTATTATAGTTTAGAAAGAATGTATCGAATTCAAAAAGAACTCCACATCAAAAGTGAGGCTGAGATTTATGAAGTGTAGAGGATTCATTTCTTTTGCTTCAAGGTACGGCGACGATGACGACCAAGAGTAAGTGGCCGGTTCACCACAGGACTTATTCAATAGTCTTTAATAAGTAAACAGGGGAGGGATTTCTCCCCTGTTTCTGTGTTCGCACTCTTTTACCATTCGCGTCAAGCTAAGCAAGTGACATAAAAAAATGAATATATGTCTCTATAAATGCCACCGTGATCAGAGAAGGGCATACAAGTTAAATAAATCTGTTCTCCTTGGAGCGGTGAATTGGCGGAACTGAACAGGAGTCAGTCGGAGAAAGAATCTTTCAAAGAGGAGTTGGCGATGAAATTATTTCACTTCAGCGAAAACCCGGCTATTTCTTTATTTGAACCGCATATACCAGCAACCAATCCCGATCAGCCGCCGCTTGTTTGGGCAATTGATGAAGAACACGCACCTCATTACTATTTTCCCCGTGACTGCCCACGGGTGATTTACTGGATCACTTCGGACACCACCCCTGCAGACATCGACAAGTTCTTCGCCCATACGACTGCGCGTAAAATCATTGCCATTGAAGGAGCCTGGCTGCATCGAATCAGAAATACGCGGTTGTATGCATACCATCTTCCCGGCGAAACGTTTGAATGCATCGATCCCAACGCGGGTTATTACGTTTCCCGTGAAACGGTTAAACCTTTATGGGTGGAGCCGGTAGAAGATCTGTTGGAACGCGTGATCGCGGACAATATAGAACTGCGCGTCACCCCCTCCCTTTGGAAGCTCCATCATGCACTTGTCTCTTCATCTGTGTCTTTCTCCATGATTCGTATGCGCAATGCATCCCTGGAAACGGATTGAGATTATAGTCCGAATTCTGCACCTTCTCCACATCTCCAGGAAGATATAGCCATTTCCCCACATGATCTCTCAAATATGAGATGATAAACACACGGACCTTCCTTTCATCTTAGAGATTGATGGCAGCACATCGAGGGAAGAAGCCAACCCTGGCGTTTACAGAACCGGGAAAGAGAGGTAAATCAAATGCTCACCCTCTTCTTCATTTTTTCATCTATCGCATGCATAGCCGTCTCTTTTTGGATCACCTTTAAACTGGGAAAAATGCAAAATCCGTCACAAAATGAGAAATATAAAAAAAACAGGGGCAAAACTTTTCTCTTATTAAGCGCGATCTACGGATTCACTCTTCTTCTCGCTGTGTGTCTGGTCTACCTTTTGTTTTTGTAAGCGGGGATCAGCCAATCCTTTCCCTGTCACATGGAAAAGACCCGGATACAAATGAGAGTCCAAATCGGTAAGTGATTTGGACTCTTGGTTTATACGTACCGGCTCAGGTCGGCGTCCTTTCATAACAGAACAATGTCCCTTCTACTCTTTGCTCAACAAGGAAGCCCCTGCAATTCCGGGATGTGTCATTTCATAGGGATCTAAAATCAGATCCAATTCCTCTTCACTTAAGACATTGTATTTTAAGCATAATTCACGTACGGATTGGCCGGTAAGGATGGCCTCCCGTGCGATTCGTGCAGCAACTTCATATCCGATATGGGGATTGACTGCGGTTATCACACCCACACTCTTGTCTACATATTCCTTGAGCCTTTTCTTATTCGCTTCAATCCCGGCCAAACAGTAATCGGTAAAGACACGGAAGGCATTGTTCATGATACTGATCGACTGGAGTAAGTTAAAGACAAGGACAGGCTCCATGACATTCAGTTCCAATTGCCCGGCTTCAGAGGCAAGACAGATGGTATGGTCGTTGCCAATCACTTGAAAAGCCACCTGATTGATGACTTCGGCCATCACGGGATTTACTTTTCCGGGCATGATGGATGATCCGGGCTGACGGGCGGGCAAGGTAATCTCAGCCAGTCCGACCCGGGGACCCGAGGCCATCAACCGCAAATCGTTCGCGATTTTGGACATGTTCATCATGCATACTTTTAACGCTGCGGAAACTTCCGTATAGGCATCTGTATTCTGGGTTGCATCCACCAGATGTTCCGCACCGACCAATGGGAATCCGCTGATTTCGGCAAGATGTTTCACCACACTCTTGATATAGCGCGGGTCCGCATTTAATCCTGTGCCGACCGCGGTTGCCCCCATATTCACCTCATACAAATGTTGGCGGGATTGTTGAATCCGCTTGATGTCACGCTCCAACACCCGGCTGTAGGCTTCAAATTCTTGGCCCAGACGAATGGGAACCGCATCTTGAAGGTGGGTTCGCCCCATTTTTATGACAGGGTCAAATTCCTGTGCTTTAGCCGTAAACACTTGATGCATATCTTCCATCGTTTTCAGCAGTTTCTCTAAGAGGGTGAGCGTAGCAATATGAATGGCAGTCGGAAATACATCATTGGTTGATTGGGACATATTGACATGAGTGTTGGGGCTGAGCTGAAAATAATTTCCCTTTTGCTCGCCCAGCAGTTCCAGGCCCCGATTGGCGATGACTTCATTGGCATTCATGTTGATGGAGGTGCCGGCCCCCCCTTGAATCGGGTCGACGATGAATTGATCATGCCACTTCCCGTCAATAATCTCTTGAGCGGCTGTGACAATCACATTTCCCAGGCGCGGGTTCAGCCGTCCGGTTTCCATATTGGCCAGGGCAGCCGCTTTTTTGACCATCGCGATGGCGCGAATCAGCGATTCGTGCAGGCGGTATCCGGTAATCGGAAAGTTTTCTTTCGCACGCAATGTCTGAATGCCATAGTACGCATCAGCAGGAATTTCTTTTTCCCCAAGAAAATCTTTTTCTGTTCGAACCGACTCTTGAGCGATCATCTGGCACCAACTTCCTCTTTGGTTATGTCATTGGCGATCGGTGACTCCATGATTCGCTTGACCTCTTGCAGATCATTGGTTTGACCCAAGGCCCACATCAATTTCGGAACAATCGCCTCCGTATTCATATCGCCGGAAAGAATGATCTGATTTTGAGCCGCTTTCCTTCCTACTTCATACAGGCTTAAATCTTCCCCTTCTTCCAGGCATTGTGTGGTGATCACCACCGCAATGCCTGAAGCGATCAGTTCTTGCAATTTGGGCAGAAGGTTTCTTCCTTGAAATGGAATGCCTCCACTCCCAAAACTCTCAATAATGACCCCTTTGTATAAGTGCTTGATGCAATCAAAGAGCTCCGGTTTCGCACCCGGAGTCAACTTCATCAAAAAGACATCCGGACACAGGGAAGGATTGAAATGGAATTTACCGCGCTTCGGCGAACGAACCGGTTTATTGTACGTCACTTCGGATCCGTTTATATAAGCGATATAAGGATGGTTAATGCTTTCAAAAGCATCATAGCTCTTGGTCCTTATTTTCACTGCCCTGGTTCCCAGGATGACCCTTCCGTCAAAAACAATAAAGACCCCTCCTGTGTCTTCACAGGCAAACCGTATGGCATCGGCAATATTTTTCTTGGCATCCGTCCTCTTAAAACTGATCGGAACCTGAGAACCTGTGATCACAACCGGTTTGGCCGCATTTTGCAACATATAGGAAAGGGCTGCCGAGGTATAGGCCATCGTGTCCGTTCCATGGGTGATCACAAAGCCAGCATAGTGATCATAGTGCTCATAGACGGCCTCGGCTATTTTTACCCAGAACTCGGGTTGCATGTTCGTACTGTCAATATTCATCAACAGTTTACTTTCAATCTGATAGCCTGCCCTTTCTTGCGGCAAGAAGCCCAAAAGATCTTCGGCGTTCATCCCGGGAGCCAGCCCTTCTTCTCGTTGCACGGATGCGATGGTTCCTCCGGTAGCCAGTAAGAGCAGTTTTTTCATATCCTCCACCTCAATCTCAGACAGCTTTCAGGATGAATGTTCAAAATATGACCCGATGCGAGAAGCGCCGATGCAAAGTGTACGCTTTACGCGAACTTTTAAGTGTATTATAGGGGGATTACTGCGTAAAATCAAGAAAACTATTACTCATTCCGCGTACTTTTGTGTTATCTTAACAAAAAACGGATGTTATAATAGGTTTGATGTAAAAAGGGGGAAAGGCGATGATTTTAGACAGGGTCATAGAATTAAGAAAGCGCAAAAGGTGGTCATTGCAATTTACGGCCGACCAGCTGGGGATCGCCAAAAGCACCTATGCCGGATATGAATCGGGTTATCGCCGCCCTTCACTGGAAGCAATCAAATGTATCGCCGATCTGTTTGAAACCTCGGTCGACTATCTGATCGGCCGTGTCGATACTCCCACTTTTCCACCGGAACCAGAGAGAATCAAACAACTCGAGCTGACGCAATTCTCCGAAGCCGAACTGACCGTAGACGGAAAACCTCTATCGGATGAAGAAATCAACCAGTTTATTGCCTTTATTCGCTCCAAACGGGAAATTGAACGGATGAAAGTTTAGATTTCGCTCCCATCCGGCAAAAAAGAAGGGAATGGATGTCGCCGTATCCATTCCCTTCTTTTGTCCCCTCGTTTGATGGGAAAGCGATGATAATCTGGTCTACAGTGGCGGCGCCACACACATAAATCCGGAGAACATCTTGACCCAAGTTCCTTCCTCTGCTTGAACCTCACCCAACAACTTTCACTGGCTTTTCATCCAATACACTGATCGGGCTAAAAGCCTCAAAGTGAATTCGGTTTTTCGGGATACCCATTTCTATTAAAGCTCGATAGATCACCCTCATGAACGGAATGGGTCCGCACAAATAAAACGTTCCATCAGGTTTGGAGATAATGGATTCCAACCAACTGCGGTCAATAAATCCCTCTTTGTCGAAATTCCGTGCTTGACGGTCTTTTTCCGTGGGCCTTTCATAACAGACATAAGACTGGATGTTGGGATTTTGGTCCGCCAACCGGGAGACCTCATCCTTCATGGCGTGGACGTCTCCGTTGATGGCCGCATGGATGAAAGTCACTTGTCGCTCGGGTTGTCTTTCCGCTGTTGTTTTTAACATGCTGAGCAGGGGTGTCAATCCAACGCCGCCACTGATGAGAATAAGCGGGTCCCTATTCTCCAGATCCAAAACAAAGTCACCTGCCGGTGCGCTGAAGGACAACATATCCCCTTCATTTACTTGATGATGGAGGTAATTGGAAACCATCCCCGGTGGGTATCCATTGTGAGCATCTTCCCTTTTGACCGTAATTCGGTAATAATCCTTGCCCGGTACATCGGATAAGCTGTAATGCCGGATATGGTCGTACTTCTCCCCCGGAATTTTCGCCCTTAAAGTCAAATATTGTCCGGGCAGGTAGGGGGCGATCGCTTTTCCGTCGGCAGGCTTTAAATAAAAGGATGTAATCACTTCACTTTCTTTTACTTTTCGATCCACCACAAAATCTCTGAATCCTCTCCAACCACCCGGTTGGGATTCCGCCTGTTCATATAAATCCCGTTCCAATCCTATAAAAATATCAGCGATGTAATGATACGCTTTTTTCCATGCATCCAGGATTTCCTTATTGGTTTGGCTCCCTAACACATCCTGAACTGCTTGGATCAATTTTTCGCCCACAATGGGATATTGTTCCGGAACAACCCCGATGGCCCGATGTTTATGAGCAATCCGTGTGATGATTGGTCGGATTGCATCCAGATTGTCCAGATGTTCTCCGGCTGCGTAAACGGAATGGGCAAGTGCTTTCTGTTGAATCCCCCGGCGTTGATTCGTTTGGTTAAATAGATGGTAGAGCTCGGGGTGGCTTCCGAACAATAATTGATAAAAACGTTTACCAATGGCTTCACTGTATTCTTGAAGAAGTGGTGCCGTGGATTTTACGATCGGGATCGTTTGGTTATCCATTATATTACCTCCTGTTTTGGGTATTACACCCTACGAGTATTCGGAAACGGCAGACATAGTTTCGCAGAATGATTCAACTGCAAGGTCCGAGTATGATCGGGAGCCCATTCAGGAGAGAATCATTTCTTTCTCCCCCGCGCTCTTCTGTTGTGATCTCTGATGTCATCTTTATATCAAGAAGAGACGGATGGAAATGTGAAATAGATCACAAATCAGCCCGATTTCACCTTCCAGACTAAAATCGGTCAAAATATCGGCACAAAAAAATGACTTGAGTTTCAAAAAGCTCTCAAGTCATCGTCAGTCGAACTTTTTTGTCCAAACCAAAAAATCAGAGGCGTGTAATCGAAACGAGAATCCATTGATAGATTCACCACCGAAATCCGGCAGGGATCTTTCACCGGTTCAACCTGTTGATAACAATCACGGGATTCATGAAGCCGGGGCTGTGTTTTTTAGATCCAATAGGGAAATAACATCAACACGACGATCATGAACATGGAGACGGCCGTTAAGAGGCCGAAAAAGCGAACTTTTCGCATCCATGGTTCAAGTTCATATTTACGGGGAGATTTAAGAAAATGACGGATATGATAGCCAAACATCCCACCGAATCCGCCGATCGCCAAATAGGCGAGTGCCACAAGAATCGTCCACTGGGCGGAGTATTCACCTTTTGTGTACAAGTAACCGCCCGTGAACAACTGAACGACGAGAATCCATTGACTGAGAAAGTTCAACCAGTACAATACGTGGAGAACGGATCTATTTTGAAGAACCATCCTTTGCAGGAAGAAGGGCAATACAAGGTAAAATCCCATTCCGACCGCCCCCAGAACGTGAAAAAATAAAATGATCCGAATCAACATCATTTCTCCTTCTCATCATCGGTTTATCCATTTCTTCATTTTATCATCGGCACCGTATGAGATACAGATCACCGATTCAGGGTGGCTATGGGGGCTGCATTCCGGAACGGGCGAACTTTCTATGTTATAAATGAACGATCGCAGCGGCAAACGTCCATAAGAGCCGTGTTTTGTATCACAACCGCTCGCTGATCCATGATGAGGTACATCGACGGGCTCTGCATTTGTTATTTTAAAATCAATCTTGAAGAAAGGAATATGTTGATGGAAAAACGGAATGGTTTGCAACAGTTTTCCATATTCCGAGACTTAAGCCCGCAGGAATTGGCCTGTGTCCAGGAAATCGCCATTCATCGCGTTTTTCGGAAAAAGACGACCATCTTCACAGAAGGAAGCGAAATCGAAGCGGTATTTTTTATTCAGGACGGACTTGTCAAAGCCTATAAAACGGATGAGGCCGGCCATGAACAAATTGTATCGCTGCTGCAAACCGGCGATATGTTTCCCCATACCGGTTTCTTTAATCAGACACCTTATCCGGCAACAACGGAAGCCCTTGTGGATACGCGTCTTTTGGCGATTCCCGTTCACGCTTTCGAGCAACTGATCTTGTCCATGCCCTCGATTGCCATTAAAGTCATTGATGTCATGAGTGAAAAAATCCGGGAACTCCAACAGAAACTTCAGCAGTTGACCGGTTCTGATGCCAACAGCAGGATTCTGTCCTTTTTGCTATATCTGGCAGACAAACACGGAAAAGTACACGGCTCCCGGATTCACATCCAATTGCCCATGACCAACCAAGAGCTCGCCAATACGGTCGGTACATCCCGAGAAACAGTGAATCGTCTGTTAAATCAACTGAAAAAGGAACAATTGATTGAAAAATACCGCCGGGAAATGATCATTTTGGACAAGAATGCGCTCAAACGCCGGATCGAATCCTAATGAGTGGATAGCTCCGTATTTATGGGAATTCAGATGAGGAGCATACTCATAGACAAATACTAGTGGACAAACTTCAACATCAACAGATGTTTCTTCTTTTACTTCTCTTTTAACAGCTTCAATAATTGATTCATTAGATTTAACGCCACCTGCCGGAAGATTATAATGGATTTCCTTTTTCGTCTTTGATTTCAACTAAAAGAATGGAATGATTATAATCACTGCTCCAACTCTCACGCTAATGTGATAAGACATACATCTTCCCTCCCAGTTCACTGATTTTTAAATATTTGGATCATAATACCATCCGTTTTTCGGACAAAAACACTCACCTCCCATCTCTAGAGTGAGTACTCACTTTACACCCATAAAAGTTTATATTAGAATGAACCTGAACTGATTTTCTTCTATAAGGAGGGGCTGATCAAACCGATTGTAAAGTAAGTGCTTAATTTATTTATGGAAAGCTGACCAGATCGTCCCTTCAAACTCTGTTCTCTCGTTCCGGGAGCAGCCATTTGTGCCTCTTTGCAGGGCGGGATCGGAAGCGAGACAAAATTCTCCCCTCGTCGTGACACACAAAACTTTGACAGAAAAATGAGAAATCTATTACCGGGCTTTTGCCAATACTCTTATATATTCATTGCAAAAATGTAAAGTCACTCGGAGCACACCGAAATCAGAGTAAGGACTCACTTTATTTTTCATCATAAAAGAGAGGTGACCAATCAATGAAATCCCATGTATTGTTTTTTGACCAAGTGGACCGGTCCAGCCTGCCTTATGTCGGGGGAAAGGGAGCCAACCTGGGTGAGCTGAGCAAGGCAGGGTTCCCGGTACCTGGTGGATTTTGCGTAACAACTCATGCCTACAAAACCTTTATTGCCACCAGTCCCGAAATGGATTCGCTGCTCGGTGAACTCAATAAACTGAACCCGAATGATTTAAATCAATTGCGGAAATGGGGGGAGCGGATCCGTTCCCACTTGCTTCAACTGGAGATCCCCGCCGAGTTGAAAAGTGACATCATTCATGCCTGGGAGGCGGTCGGAACCAGGTATGCTTATGCCATCCGTTCCAGTGCAACGGCTGAGGATCTGCCTACCGCTTCGTTCGCCGGACAGCAGGATACCTATTTGAACATCCGGGGACAGGATGAACTGCTTCGACACGTCCGGAAGTGCTGGGCCTCGTTGTTCACGGATCGCGCGATCGCCTACCGGGCTAAAAACGGCTTCGATCATCGCCAGGTTTACCTGTCTGTCGTGGTGCAGCGGATGGTAAACCCGGAAGTATCCGGTATCATGTTCACCGCCGATCCTGTGAGCGGAAATCGTAAAGTGGTTTCCATCGACGCCAGCTTCGGATTGGGAGAAGCGATTGTGTCCGGGATAGTTTCAGCCGATTTGTACAAAGTGAAAGCGGGTCAAATCATCCTCAAGAATGTATCGGAAAAGAAAATCGCCATTTATTCCCTTCCTGAAGGCGGTACGATAAAAAAAGACCTGCCTCCCGATCAGCAGACCCAACAAGCGTTGACGGACAGCCAAATTTTGCGTTTGGCTGAGCTGGGTAAAAAAATCGAAACGCATTTTGGCTCTCCACAAGATATTGAGTTCTGTATTGAAAACGGAAAGATCTTTGTTGTGCAAAGCCGGCCGGTCACGTCACTGTATCCTCTGCCTGACATGCCGCAGGAACCGCTTCGTGTCATGATCTCATTCGGTCATGTACAAATGATGACAAATGCCATGAAACCACTGGGGCTTTCGGTACTGCAAACCGTTTTTCCGAAAAATGTATTTTTGAAAGCCGGCGGACGTCTGTTTATCGACCCAACGGAAGTGCTTCGTACCAAGCTGGGCAGAACCATATTTCCCAAATTTATCGGTCATTTATTTGATGAAGCGGTCAGCAACGCCATCCGTGAAGTGATCCAGCGTCCCGAGTTTCTTCGGGTTCCCCCTCAACCGGGTTTGGTTCAGTCAGCACGACGACTGGTGACTCCGATCATCAGGGAGGTGTGGAAAAATCTTTGGAAGCGGGATCCGAAATTAGCGAAAAGCACCGTTGAAAGCTTTATGCAGAAAAAATGGACGGAGTTCCGGGAACAATTGCAGGGTGAAAATGGGGAGAGACGCTTAGAAGCTCTCCAACATCAATTAAGCATCTTTGCTAAGGATTTAATACACAACATCTTCCCATACGTCGCCTGTTTCCCGATCTCATTATTATTGCTGAAGAAATTGCTGGAGAGTGACCAGGAACTCCATCGGCTCAACAAGTCCCTCCCGGGCAATATCACGAGTGAAATGGGCTTGGTGATCGGTGATTTGGCCGATCTGGTCCGCGAACTGCCCGAAGTGGAAGAGTACCTCAAACAGGCAAATGACCGGACGTTCTATGAAGGACTCTTCCATGTACGCGGGGGAGATAGGTTTAAACGGGCGTTTGAAGCGTTTATCGCCAAATACGGACATCGTTGTCCGGGGGAAATCGACCTGACCCGGCCACGCTGGCGTGAAGCCCCTACCCAGCTGGTTCCCGCCATCCTGGGACACATGCGCAGCGTGAAGCCGGGGGAGCATCGGGAAAAATTCATTCAGGGAGAACAGGAAGCGAAAGAAGCTGCAAGGCGAATTCTGGATCAGGTCGGAAACAGCGGTTTTAAGGCCAAACGGATCAAACGTCTGATTGAAGTCTACCGATCCATGGGCGGGCTTCGGGAGCACCCGAAATATTTGTTTACATTGATTTTGGATGAGTGCAAAAAAGTGATTCTATCTGAAGCGGACGAGCTGGTAAAGAAAGGGATTCTACAGCAGAAAGAGGATGTCTTTTTCTTGACTCTTGACGAGCTGGTCCAACTCGGCAAAGGGGAGTTGAAACAAGATCCCGTCTCATTGGTTGCTGAGCGCAAAGAACAATATGAATGGCACCAAACATTGAACCCGCCCAAAGTCATGACGAGTGAAGGGGAAATCGTAACAGGTTCCCCCCGGAAAGGCAAATTTCCCGAAGGGGCGCTTGTTGGAACAGCCGCTTCAGCCGGTGTCGTTGAAGGAAAGGCACGGATCGTCCTGAAACCGGAAGAAGCCCATCTCAATGAGGGGGAAATTCTCGTTGCTCCTCATACCGATCCCGGGTGGACCCCCTTGTTCCAATCAGCCAAAGCATTGGTTACCGAGGTTGGGGGATTGATGACACACGGTTCGGTGGTGGCCCGCGAATATGGAATTCCGGCCGTGGTGGGAGTAGATGATGCGACCAGGAAAATCAAAGACGGGCAGATGATTCGTGTGGACGGAAACCAGGGATTTGTGGAGATTTTAAGTGATGAAAATGAGTAAGCGGTCGATTATATTCACGGGGATTCTATTGGGGGCGGCGGCGAACATGATGATGCAAACCGTCGTCGCCACCATCCTTCCCCAAGCCGCTCGGGAATTGGGCGATTCCCACTTGTATGGATGGGTTTTTAGCGGATATTTGCTGATGTCCACGATTACAATCCCGTTGTTCGCCAAATTAGCCGATCTTTATGGTTATAAGTTGTTTTTCACCCTGGGGATGTCTGTTTTTCTCATCGGATCTTTCCTGTGCGGGCTGGCACCGTCTCTTTCATTTTTGGTTATGGCACGGTTGATTCAAGGAGTCGGGGCTGGTGCACTCGGTCCGGTCACAGTCGCTTTAATCGGGACATTGTTCCCTATTGAAAGCAGGGGAAAAGCGCTGAGTGCCTTTGCTGCTATTCAACTGTTTTCCAATCTGTTGGGACCGGTTGCCGGAGGAATCGTTTCCGCATCCTATGGATGGTCTTCCGGCTTCTATATGGTCATTCCATTGGGACTCCTTTCCTTGATCACCATCCAGTTCGCCCAGATGCACAGGGAACAAACAGAACCAACTTCCTTGAAAAATATGGACTATTGGGGAGCATTGCTGCTCGGTGCCGCCATCGCCTTATTTATCCAAACCTGGACCGTATACGAAAAGTCCGGTTGGAATTGGAACACCACCACCCTGCTGGTTGCCAGTATTCTGTTGTTTATCTGGTTTATGTTTCAAGAGAACAAACACCCGGATCCCGTCTTGTCACCAGGTCTGATCCGGATTCGCAACGTGTCCTTAGCGAATCTGAGTGCCCTGTTTGTAGGCATATTAATGTATGGAGCCATTGCTGTCTTTCCTCTTTACGCTACCGTTATATTTGAAGGCAGCTCCAGTCAAAGCACTCCATTTTTACTGCCGCTGATGCTGGGGTTAAGCACCGGTATACTCTTTTCGGGTCGCATGATACAAAAGATTTCTTACAAAATGTTGGCGCGAACGGGTTGGCTGACATCGGCAACGGGTCTTTTCGGGACAAGCATCTCAAGTTTTATGGTTTTGCCGGTTTTTAGTATTTATATTTTCGCGTTTATCATCGGCTTCGGTGTAGGCACGATCATGCCGACTTTCTTACTGCCAGCCCAAAACGCTGTATCTGAAAAATACCAGGCGACAGTTGGCGGAATGGTTCAACTGAGCAGAAATATTGGAGGCGCCATCGGAATACCTGTCTTGACCAGTATTCTAGCCATCACATCAGGGTGGGGAGAGAAAACGTTCCAATACGGGCTTCTGTTTTTGGTTCTCTTCTTCCTCAGCCTTTTTGGGTTTTTGATTGGCAGTCAATTTGAAGGAGCAGCCGTGACAGGCGAACGGAAGGGGTAGAAAATGAACGATCAACTAAAAGCATTATTAAAGGAATCCCATAATATTTTGATCGACACCAACCTGACAGATAAACAAAAAGATATCATCCGGGCAGCCCTGGAGTTATTCGCAGAAAAGGGCTATGATGGAACCACTACCCAGTCCATTGCACAAAAAGCAAAGGTGTCAGAGAAAACTCTCTTTAAGTACTATGGCAGTAAACAGGAGTTGTTCAGACAAACGGTTTACCCTGCCATGCTACAAGCATTACAACCCATGTTGTTGGAACGTATAGATGGAATTTTAAGCAAAGAAAATGACTATCATGATATTCTTCACGCCATATTTAAGGACAGAGTAGAATTTGCCAAAGAAAACACAGATGTCATCAAGTTAGTATCCCAGGAACTTCTCCTGAGTCCGGAATTTCGCGAAGTGATGTCGAAGTTTGTGAAACAAAGTGTGTTGCCAAGGATTTCACAAGTATTCCAAACCATGAGTAAAGCCGAACATTCAAGCATGCCCCTTTCCTCTTTAATCCGGATCATTCTCAGCTTGCTGGCCGGATATGTGATAACAAGAACCATTCTCCTGCCTGATCAGGAATGGGACGATGAGAAAGAAATTCAATTCATGTTGGATATTTTATTTAACGGCATAG
The DNA here is from genome assembly GCF_900110165.1 of Lihuaxuella thermophila. Lineage (GTDB taxonomy): Bacteria > Bacillota > Bacilli > Thermoactinomycetales > Thermoactinomycetaceae > Lihuaxuella > Lihuaxuella thermophila. Next base: position 268,096 of record NZ_FOCQ01000002.1, on the reverse strand, counting down.
ACAGATAGAAAAACGGTAAAAAACCGATCACTCGCTTCAAAACAGTGGGTGATCGGTTTTTCATTGTTTATGAAGGTACAGACTCGGAATGGATGAATGGAATCATAACTTTTCATTCCTGTCGACATTCAGCCCATCCGGTTTTCTGTTTTTTCCAAAAACAGGAAACCGCTGGAATCCGGCCCTTCACACAAACTCCATGCGAATACGTTATAATTGTCGCGATGTAGAGGTGAAACTGAAAAATGTCTTATTCTGTCCTGGTTGTCGAAGATGATCTGGATATCCAAGAGTTGATACGGGAATTTCTGCAGTCGCAGAATTATGAAGTGGATGTCGCCAGCGATGGGCTGGAAGGCATTCGCATGCATCAAAAAAAACCGTATGACTTGGTCATGTTGGATGTGATGCTCCCCAATCTGGATGGGTACAGCGTCTGCAAGATGATCCGCGCCAAGTCGCAAGTGCCGATCATCATGCTCACCGCACTGGGGGAAGAACCCGATCAAATCAAAGGGTTTGAGCTGGGCGTAGACGACTATATCACCAAACCGTTTTCTTTCAATGTTCTGATTAAACGCGTGGAGGCCGTGTTGCGGCGCGCGCATCGGACGCAACCGCCTCAGCAGCTTCACTATAAAGAGCTGAAACTGGATGCCGACGGGTATACAGTGACTGTCCACCAGCAAAAAGTGGATTTAACGACCAAGGAATTCGAAATCCTGCATGCGCTCTTGCGCAATCGCGGCAAAGTGTTAAGCCGCGAAGCGCTGTTGAATCAGGTCTGGGGGTTCGACTTTTACGGCGATCCCCGTGTCGTCGATACGCATATCAAAAACCTGCGAAAGAAATTGGGAGTTCCTTATATACAAACGGTAAAGGGGATTGGATATAAAATTGATGGATAAGCTGAGGCAAGGCATCACCGGCAAAATCTTTCTCATCACCAGCTTGTTATTATTTGTCTCGGCCCTGCTCATCTTCTTGCTCTTCTACTTTCTCCTTCCCTCCTTTTACTATCAATACAAAATGAACCGGTTGGAAAATGGCTTCCATATACTGAAGACCCAGGTCGCTTCCATCCCGGTCACCGAGGCGCAAGAGAAGTTGGACACGTTTGCCAAACAGTACAATGTGGGATTGCTGATTGTCGATTTGGAGGGGAACGTGATTTATCGTCCACCCATCTATATCCTGATCAAACGGTTGCCTGCCGATCTGTCGGCTCCCTCCCTCCAGGGGCGATTCCGCTCCAACGAAACGAAGGAAGAACGCATCTATTCCGCACAAAAACCGCTCAGCTTTCTGGATGGAACCTATATCGCCCTCATCAGCGCAACCCTGCAGCCGATCGACGAAGCGTCTGACGCCATATTCATGTTCATGCCGTATGTCGGCTTGATCATTCTGCTCATCTCCCTCGGCGGTGCGATGGTTTACGCCAAGGTGATCTCCCAACCCCTCTTGCGCATCAACCGGGTGGCCAAACGGATGGCGCAACTCGATTTCAGCGAAAAGTGCGAAGAAGGGTCCCAAGACGAAATCGGCGAACTGTCGCGAAGCCTCAATGAATTGTCCCGCAATCTGGAAGCGGCGATGTCCGATTTGACCAAGGCCAACGCCAAACTGAAGGATGATATCCAGCGGGAGCGGGAACAAGAAGCCAAGCGGCGGGAATTCCTCGCAACGATCTCCCATGAACTGAAATCGCCGATCACTGCCGTGATGGGCCAGCTGGAAGGCATGATTCACAACATCGGGGCCTACCGTGACAGAGACAAATATTTGCAACGCTCTTATGCGATTATGCAAGGATTGCGCGAATTGGTGAACGAGATTTTGGAATTGTCCAAGTTGGAAAGAGTCGATTTCTCCTTAAAGCTGGAACCCGTTTCCCTGTCAAAGTTGGTGGAAAACGTAATCAAACGGTTTGATTACTTCAGCAGCAGTAAACAAATCCACCTGCAAACGAACATCCAACCCGCCGTTCACATCCATGCGGACCCCACGTGGCTGGAAAAAGCCATCTCCAATGTCATCGACAACGCCATCAAATACGCGCCGGAAAAAGCGACCGTCACGGTGTCGCTAACAGACACGGATGACGGGGTCTGCCTTCGCGTTCACAATACAGGGACACATATTGAGGAAAGCGAGATTGAACGCCTCTTTCAAGCATTCACACGCGTGGAAAGATCGAGGAACCGCAACACCGGGGGAAGTGGGCTGGGCTTGTTCATTGTGAAGCGCATTTTGGAAGTCCACCGTTTTCCCTACCAGCTTGCCAATACCGAAAACGGGGTCCTGTTCACCATACGCTTTCCCGCCTCATCACGGACCGATTGAAGCCCGACCGGGCTTCTTTTTTTTGCCATGTGGATTCCATGCACACCACATTTCTGCTTCATCCCAACTTCACACAGCGCCTTTACGATGAATAACAGCAAAAGGAGGGAAGCTTACATGAATTTTGTCAAGCGCGCGATGTTGAGCGTCATCATGCGAAAAGGAAAAGCTTTTGTCATCTTAGCCGTCTTCTTCATCGTCGCCAACCTGGTCCTGGCCGGCTTTGCCATCCAGTCCGCCACCGGAAAGGCGGGGGATTTGGCGCGCCAAAAGCTGGGTGGAAGTGTCACTTTGCAACCCGACATGGAGAAAATTATGAACCAACAGTCCACAAACGGGCAGATGGGACAAGGCGTGCGGGTGAAGATGCCGTCGCTCTCTGAAAAAGATGCCCAACAGCTGACCTCGCTGGATCATGTGCAGGCATACAATTATCTTTCCAACGCGCCCGCGGTGGCCAACGGGTTCAAACCTGTGGAAACGGAAGACTCCGCCTCAGGGGATTCGGGACAGGGACACAGGATCGTCATAGGCGGTATGGCAAACGGGGTTCAGCCTGACATCATGTTGAGCGGAGTCCGCACAACCGATCTGTTGGAAGGATTCAACAACGGAACCGATCAGATCGTGGAGGGCCGCGGCATCCAACCAAGTGATGCCGGAAAATCGGTCGCCGTGATCGAAAAACAGCTGGCTGACGCCAACAAACTGAAAGTGGGCGACAAGATCAAGGTAAATGGTATACGTGAGGGAAGCACGGCCGAGTTGGAGATTGTGGGGATTTATCAAACCACCAACGCAAATGACATGGGAGGCATAGCTTTCACAAACCCCGCCAACAACATTTATGCTCCCTACACGGCCGTCAGTCCGCTCAAAGCCAAAGGCGAAGAGGGGGAAGTCAATCTCAACGCCGCCGTGTACTATCTTGATGATCCGAAGAATATCGAGGCCTTTAAAGAAGCCGCCCAAAAAACCTCGGTCGACTTTGACACCTATATGCTGGACGCCAATGATTCCGCCTATCAGCAAATGATGGGACCCATTGAAAACGTGGCTTCTTTCTCCAATCTCGTCATCTATCTCGTCACGATCGCAGGCAGCGTCATCCTGGGGCTCATCGTGATGTCTTCCATCAAAGAACGCCGATATGAAATGGGTGTCCTGCTGTCCATTGGTGAAAAGCGCTTCAAGCTCGTCGGCCAATTTCTGACGGAAATCCTGGTTATCGCCCTACTGGCCTTTGGCCTGTCCGTCTTCACGGGCAACGCCATCGCCCAGGCGGTGGGAGACAAGCTGGTGCAACAGGAAATCGCCACGGCCAAAGAACAAGAAGCGCAACAACCGATGCAAAAAATGATCCGTATGGGTCCAGGCGCCACGAAACAAAACATCGATGCGGAACCCATCGACCATCTGGATGTAAATGTCACCTCTGCGGAAATGGGCAAGCTCGCTCTCGTCGGCCTGTTAATAGCGATGGTCGCCACTCTGATCCCGTCGATCTCCATCATGCGCTTGCATCCCAAAATGATCCTTGCAAAAAACGATTAAAAGGAGGTGAAACGAAATCGATGAGCGCGATCTTGCAGTTTGACAAGGTAAGTTATGCCTATAACGAAGGCAGGACATCGATCCCCATCCTGAAATCCGTCGACTTTGCCTTTGAGCGGGGACGGTTTTATACGATTCTCGGTCCATCGGGGTCCGGCAAAACAACCACTCTCTCCCTTGCCGCCGCTTTGGATTCGCCCCGATCCGGCCGCATCCTCTATGAAGGACAAGATATCAAGCGATTGGGCTTGGAGCGGTATCGCAACGAAAAAGTGGCGATCGTCTTTCAAAGCTACAATTTGCTCCCTTATATGAGCGCTTTGCAAAATGTGGTTACTGCGATGGAGATTCGCAAAACCAAAGCGGCCAATAAAAAGGCCAAAGCATTGGAACTGCTTGAGCGCGTGGGCCTGACCAAAGAAGAAGCGGAACGCAATGTCCTGCGGTTAAGCGGCGGGCAACAACAGCGTGTCGCCATCGCCAGAGCTTTGTCTTGCGATGTCGATCTCATCCTTGCTGATGAGCCAACGGGCAACCTGGATGAAGAAACGGCGATGGAAATCGTCAACATCTTCAAAGAGCTGGCCCATCAGGAAAACAAATGCATCATTACCGTGACGCACTCCAATGAGATTGCCAACCAGTCGGATGTCACCATCTGGTTAAAGCAAAAATCGTTTGTCGTCGTTTGACCGAAGATGATCTCCGGAACATGCAATTCTCTCCCGATCGATGTTGCATCCGTCCCTCGAAACGAGGGCGGATTTTTTTATCGTTCTTGTCCCTGAACGGCAGGCAAAAAATCCTCCGCTTCATTCTATGATATAAATGTTATAACCCTTGGACCGATTCGATATATTGCGAACTTATCATTAACGGAGGGCATGAACCCTCAGCGGTTGGCAATTCAACCTCCGACACGCGGTTTAGGAATACTTGAATCGAGGAAATAATGTTTGCAGTCTTGATTGGTTATATTCGTTTGGTTTTGCAATCAAGTACGAAGGGCTGACTCTCCCCCCTGCTTTTTTACGAAATTTTATCATCACGCACAGCAACCTATTCTGTTTACTGAGCGTCTTTTTCATACAAAAAGCATATGGGGGATTTCCATGTTCAAAAAAATGGTTATATCCAGCATGGCTTTTTTTACCCTGTTGTCGGGCTGTACGACGCCAGCCCCAAAACCTCATTCTAATCCGCCGTCCGCTAAACCTGTCTATGATATCAAGCAGTTGGACAGACGCATCGTTCACGCAAACAATCGTTTCGGGCTCCAGCTTTACCGGCAAATCATTCAGACCGAAAAAGGTAAAAACATCTTGATTTCTCCTTTAAGTATTGCGATGGCTCTGTCTATGACTTATAACGGTGCGAACGGGAAAACAGAGGAAGCGATGAAGAAGGTGCTTCAGTTTCGGGAATTGTCTATAGATGAGGTGAACAAGGGCAATGCTGTGTTGAAAGATCTTTTGACACATAGCGGTACGGGTTTACAGCTTTCGATTGCCAACTCCCTCTGGGTAAAAAAAGGATGGAAATTTCATGACAGTTTCCTGCAAAATACGAAGAAATATTACGGCGCCGATCTGTCAGCACTGGATTTCAGCAATGCTAAAATCATCAATGACTGGATAAAAAGGAACACGAACAACAAAATCTCCAAAATTGTAGAAGAGCCGATCGACCCGGATACCGTTCTATTCCTTATCAATGCTGTTTATTTCAAAGGTAACTGGGCTCGTCCGTTTCAGGAATCAGCTACAGAGAAGGATCAATTCCAATTGCCGAACGGCTCGAGCCGATCTGTACCGATGATGTCTCAATCCGGGCAATTTGAATATTTGCAGCATGAATTTTTCCAGGCGATCCGTCTTCCTTACGAAGGTGGAAACATGAATCTGCTGGTGATCTTACCAACTGAAAAAACCGATCTCGACAACCTGCTGCAAATCTTGTCGGCCGATCCAAACAGTTGGTCCAGGCCGTTCCCCAAAAAAGAAGGAACCATCCGGCTTCCCCGTTTCAAGACAGCATACGAGACCGAACTCAACGATGCCCTGAAATCGCTGGGAATGGGGATCGCCTTTGATCCATATCACGCAGATTTTGAAAAAATGGCCCCGATTCCGCCCAATACGAATCTTTTTATCAGCAACGTCAAACACAAATCATTCGTAGAGGTCAACGAAAAAGGAACCGAGGCCGCAGCGGCTACCTCTGTAGAAATGCAAGTAACCTCAGCTCCGGCAGATTCATTCCAGATGACCGTGAACCGCCCCTTCTTTTTTGCAATCGAAGACCGCCGGACCGGTACTTTACTCTTCCTGGGTTCGATTTACAATCCTTTATAGTTGAAGCTTTTAACCGGTTTTATGGACAACAGCAGATTTCCTCTGTGTTATGTCCAATTGGGGTAAATAAAAAAGGGTCCGAATCGCGAAACCCTTTTATTTTGATGGAATGGGTGGGATTCGAACCCGCGGAGGGTGTGAACCCTCGGCGGAGCATAGTAATTGTTAATAACATCGACTCCAATCGGACAGTTGTTTTTGCAATTCGCGGATCTGAATCCACCAATTGTTGGTACATGTACAAAATATACTTAGGTGGGAAGAGAGCAATGATTTGTAATACTTCTTGATTCGCTGCGATAAAGGCTCCTTTTCTTTTTTCCGAATATGGGCTGCCCCAGTTGGTTTCTGTGTCCATTTTAGATATGTTGACGGGGGTTTAACTCCTAAGATATCCTCTAACCGTTTTACGTCTTCCTCCTCATCATTTGCTCTTGTTTTCAATAGATCATGATGAACTGTACAACCGAATCCCTTTCCCCAACAGATATTCATCCACGTGCCTTTTATACTCTTTAAGAAAATCCCAGGGATTCACTTTTAGCTTCGTTAATTCACGATCGTAAAACTTAACCAGGATTTTGTTGTTCCCCATTTCTCGGACAGCTTCCTGACCGAGACGATTTTGAATAAAACGAATGACAAGGTCTGTTGGAACATGCGTGTGAAAACGGTCAACAAGCGCAAGAACTTCATTCCGGACTTTTAATGTATACAAGAAAGTCCCGATCTTTTGTTGTAAGGATTCCGGGCGGTATAAAAAGGCGGGTTCGCCCATAAAAGCGTTCCAGTCATCTCCCATCCAACATTCACGGATTGAGGGGTGATTGGCTATGTCTGTAAATACTTTGAGCAACTCTTCGGTCCGATGTTCATTTACTTCGGGGCTGCTTGTCCGGAAAAATTTTAGATTGTCATATTCCTTTACACTCATCATATATTTACCGATTTCCAGCCGATTGACATAGATTTCTTCTGTAACTGTTGGGTTAAAATATGTTACATCAAATATCTCATAATCCCCTTCACTTCTGCGTTGCAGGATAATTTCCTTTAAACGGTCCAGAGAGTTTATATCATCTATCGGACGCCTTTTTGAAAAGTGTTCACTTCCTTCAAGCCTTTTGACTTCCCCCCAATACTTCATAAGCATTTGAGCAATGTTGATGCCAATGTCAGCATAAGTATCAGGATCCAAATAAGAACCCCAGTAGGTAAAGATCAGTCGAGTTTTCTTTTCCACTTGTATATACCTCCTATTTTTTTCCCCAATTCACTTTTCTAATATCTATTGGCAGTCTATGTTGTTCAAAAGCTCGTTGAATTTTACTAAGAGCTTCATCAGGAGCAAAATGAGGTACTTTTAACATATATGTAACTTCATTGTTTGCACAGTGTATGCCCAAAAAATATGTAAACCGCATGGGAAAGGTCGATGAGAAATGTTACCGCTAGTGTAAGACGTTCATTCACCGTAAAAAAAGCCTCTGAACCCGTCACTTAACAATCTGACGAGATTCACAGGCTTTTTCTCATGAATCGTCTAATGCCTTATAGTGCAAAGCAATTCCTATAAGTGCGTGATCAATATATGATCAAGGTCTGATTAGCGCAAATCTCCTCAAAAATGGGACACCGCCAATTTTTGTTGAACATATTTTTGATAAATATTTTTCCTCAAATATATAATAATAACTTTGAACTTACGGTAGCCCACAACAAGATTTAATTCTGATCTTCTCTCAAATCTCTTAAAAAGGTCTGAAAAGATGGACGGATAATTATCATCGCATCCTTCAAAGGCTCAAACTCTGTTAAGTCGTCATCTTTGCTTATCCACACTACATTAGGCTCTTCGCTTTCATAATAAAGTGCATAGTAATTATTAATACCATCGACCCCAATAGGAACAATTGTTTTTGCAACTCTCGGATCTAAATCCACCAATTGCTGATACGTGTACAAAATATACTTAGGTGGGAAGAGAGCAATGATTTGAAATACTTCTTGATCCGCTGCGATAAAAGCTCCTTTTCTATTTTCTGAATATGGAGTACCCCAGTTGGTTTCTTGCGCCCATTTAAGATATGTTGATGGGAGTTTAACTCCCAATACATCCTCTAATCGTTTTACGTCTTCCTCATCATAATTTGTTCTTGGTTTCCAATGGATCATGATTACCCTATCCCCAAATTTTATGTCCCCCAGTATGTTTTGCTGCAAAATGAACATCAGAAGGAATCAAAATCATTCTTCCTGTCTGCTGATGATGATGCCAGGTTAAACCAGTTTCCCCAAGGTAATCTCCGATAGAACCTTCTCCATTCAGTATATCTTGAATTTGATCCGGCTGGAAATCAAAACGCTCTTGCCAGTCCGGAAATTGTTCCCGAAATAACTCGTTGCTTTCGCAGTTTGTTCAGGGCTTGTTCCAACAATCCAATCATCCGGCAACTGAACTTCAGCAAGTAATTGACCATCCCGACTTCGAACAATAAATGGAGTAAAATCTGGAAATCCTTCTTCATCATAACGTACGTGTACCTCTCTACCCAAAGGTGTTTGTAATGTGACAGTTGTACCTGCCCGATCACTTTTTATAAGATTAAATGATCGTCCATCCGAAGTAGTCGCTCTTTTGCAAGGAGTACCGTCTTTTTTGGTCGAGTCTGAAACAGTATAGTGAAAATTTGGATCTCCTCTTTTTGCAAACTTCTGGATAAAATCCTCTGCTCTTTTTCCTAATCCATGATTTAAAAGCTCTCAATCTTCTTTCCTATTCTTACTTGAGGAATTCGGTTTAATCCTGCTTCGATCCCGAAGGCAAGTGCTTCTTGCGGACCCATTCGGGCCAGTCCGGCCAGCCAAGCCCGCGGATTTCGCAGAAACGTCCCAAACTCCCCTGCCATCCCGAGTACATCCCCGGCAGCAAGACCAAAAGTTATGGCTCCCCAAGGCCCTGTAAACAATAAAGATAGGGCAATCAAGCTTCCTATAATCATCAGTTGATCAACTGTATCCAGTCCGTTCCACCAATCGCCAATATCTTCAAAAACACAAGCCAGGCAAGCCGGATCGTGCACAGCCTGGATCATGGACACAACGGCTCAGGACAGTGAAACGCTCAGAATCAAGAGAAGGGTGAGCATGACCGCCAATTGCTTTTGAAACTCCGCCGTTCGTATCTTCAGCTTTTCAATCTCTGTATAGTCACCCGGATTCCCATACAGATATCTGAATCCCAATTCTCTTCGGTCCCGGTAAAACTCCAGCAAGTATTTATAACGCTTACGATCTCCCAACAGGCTAAAGAATAAATCGAAAAACTCTCTGACAGGTTCAATTACAAATTCTCTTTCCAACAAGGGGAGTTTCGTCCGAATGCTGTTTAACTTTAACTCAGGTGATGATAGTACGTCTCTGTCACGTTTAAGGAAATATTTTACCTTTTACTTCGCACACATTTTTCCCTCCGTCGAATTTCAAATCAAACAGTCACAAACACGAAAAAACGCACTTAACCGTTCATCACGGTAAGTGCGTTTTTCTTTATTTGGCGGAGAGGGTGGGATTCGAACCCACGGAGGGCGTGAACCCTCGGCGGTTTTCAAGACCGCTGCCTAGGTTGAATACCCTGTCAGACCACACCACGACTAAATCTATTACACTTTATCGCTAATCGACCACTGCGGTCACGTTAGAGACGTTCATTTTCGTACTAGACCGTGGATTTAATATAAATATACAACTTCGTCGCTTCAGATGCAGCCCCTTAGTTCCAAAAATCGCCCTTTGTATAACGATATCGTAGGAATCTCCGTCAATGAACAATGAACGTCCTGCCCTTGAGAGCCTTAATCCTCATTCTGCGTGCCATACTTCTCTAAACATCAACCCGGTCAATTCATGCTCTTGGTATTTCGCTAAAAATGTATTCGATACATAAACTGAACCCGGATCTTGTGGAATTTTAAATATGACCTGGCCCTGTACTTTCTCTGGTATAAATTTATACTTAATGACTTTCATAATCCTTCCGCTGCTTTTAAATCGCTTTACATCGGAAGCTTCTTCATCTAAAGCATCGATGCGATTGATAGTGTTAAACGCATAATGTTTTTCGCCTTCGATGATAACAGGTAAAAACTCACCATTTGGCCTTAATAATTCATAAAACGCATTTTTCGCATTTTGGTTAAATATGGGCACATCTGTCAGAAAGTTTGGGAAGTCGCTCTTTGGAAGCTCTTTTTTTGCGTCAGGAACAAACATTTCAATAGGTTTCCAATCATGCTCTAAGGGTTGGCCAAACTGTTCAAAGCGATCCAGTAGATTCTCCTCAATAGTCATTACAGACTGATATTGATAATCGTGGTCGAGCAGAAAGACTTTCATTACTATTATCACCTCTTATTTAGTATGGAAAGATATTTTGTTGTAGTTCTTCCTTTATTTCTTGCAAAACGTCTATCAGTTCTTCCTTGGAAGTTACTGCTCTTAATCGTCGATGTAACTCCGCATAATAAACATCTGTATGAATTTCAGGATGGTAGGCTTCCGTTCCAATTCCTCTACGCTGTGGTAACCATACACCATTTATTGCTGCGTTAATGGGATCATCCAGATGAGTGTAAGTTCTGCTCGGATCTAACATCAACCTGTCAAAAATTCTTCTTGCTGCTACAGCATCAGCATTAAAAGATTCATTTCCTGGTACAATATGATGCGCGGCATACCAAGGACGCGGTTTTGGCTCACCTGCTTGTTTTAATCTCGTAGCAAGCGTACTTGATTGTCCTCTTAAAATATTACCACTTGAATCACGAACTAATCTGTAAATATAATCTTCAAGCTTGTTTCCAATCTTCTTCCCTATTCTTACTTCAGGAATTCGGCTCAATCCTGCTTCGATTCCGAAGGCAAGTGCTTCTTGCGGACCCATTCGGGCCAGTCCGGCCAGCCAAGCCCGCGGATTTCGCAGAAACGTCCCAAACTCCCCTGCCATCCCGAGTACATCCCCGGCAGCAAGACCAAAAGTTATGGCTCCCCAAGGCCCTGTAAACAATAAAGATAGGGCAATCAAGCTTCCTATAATCATCAGTTGATCAACTGTATCCAGTCCGTTCCACCAATCGCCGATATCTTCAAAAACACAAGCCAGGCAAGCCGGATCGTGCACAGCCTGGATCATGGACACAACGGCTCCGGACAGTGAAACGCTCAGAATCAAGAGAAGGGTGAGCATGACCGCCAATTGCTTTTGAAACTCCGCCGTTCGTATCTTCAGCTTTTCAATCTCTGTATAGTCACCCGGATTCCCATACAGATATCTGAAGCCCAATTCTCTTCGGTCCCGGTAAAACACCAGCAGGTATTTGTAACGCTTGCGATCTCCCAACAGGCTAAAGAATAAATCGAAAAACTCTCTGACAGGTTCAATTACGTATTCTCTTTCCAACAAGGGAAGCTTCGTCCGAATGCTGTTTAATTTTATGTAGTCGTAAATAATCGCTATCAGAAGGAAAAGGAGGAAGACCGGTTTCGTATAATAGCCGTTTCCGATCCAGTCATGGATTTCGTACACCCATTCATCAAACTTATCAAAAGAATTCAAAGCGGAGTGATCAAGAAAACACCACAGAAAAAAGAAAAACGGAATACTGTATGAGACAGAACCAGTCTTTGATCTCAGACGAACCGCAGATCCAATGGCCAAGGCAACCAACGCAGTCGCCACCGCATGGCTGACCGACATACGCACAGGAAACAAATTTTCTTCAAAATACCCGGGAAACAAGGTGAAAAGCTCCCAGTGAATGACATCTCCTCCGCTCAAAAGACTGGAACTGTACCCGAATATCTCCGAAAAAATACCGTTGTTCGCAAGTCTTCGCAAAGTTTCTTCGACAAACTGAAATCCGGCCCCTGTTGCCGCCCCAATCAATGCAAAATCAGCTAAACTCATCGTTTTTGCCCGTTGAAACAGAAGGAGAAAAAAGAATAATGGAAGCAGCTTAAAGGATTCCTCGATGAAAGGAGTGACCACGGCCTGACTCCACAAGTCGTGCGGTTCACCACCCGTGATCCTGTGAATCCCCGTCATAAATAAAACCACCAATGGAGCCACCAGCCAGACCCCTGCAAGGAAAAACCGAATGTATATCTTCCAAGGCAATGTTTTACTTCTGGCAAGTATGAAGAATTGCCAAAGGACATAGTAAGACCAAAGGAATTGAATGAAGATTTTACGGGAATCTTCAATGAAAATCAGGCTGTAAATCAGTGCAAAAATGGAGAGCCAACTGAAAATCACATATAATTTGACCAAGATTGGGTATTTTTCGGGAATTTTAGCTATTATTTTTCCCCATTCACGTAAACCGTTCAACATATTCTCCTCCTGAAATATTTGTAATGATGGCAGGTTATGTTTATATTAGAAACCATATAATGAGTGTCATAAGAAGGAGAATAACATCCTTTTAAACTCCCTACAATTACTGTGAAATCAAGAAAAAATAAATAGAATGCTTCAAGATGTGGTTTTCAAGATGAAACACGAAAATTTACCGTTTTTCATAGTTTTTCAGTCTGTACTTCGATGGGGGATGCATGGAATTTCATCATGACTTTTGACCGTATCCTTACTTGGATACTGATTTGATGATAAGGCGTCTCTGCCAGGTTTACGGGCATTTTTAACTTTTCATTCGCTCATATTTTGTCGAGTGTCGAAATCAACGGTTACAAACACAAAAAAAAACGCACTTAACCCTGATGAATGGTTAAGTGCGTTTTTCTTTATTTGGCGGAGAGGGTGGGATTCGAACCCACGGTAGCCTCGCGACTACGGCGGTTTTCAAGACCGCTGCCTTAAACCACTCGACCACCTCTCCACAGCCGATATGAAGTTACAGAAACTTATTATACATGTTTTTTCGTTTCTGTCAAGGGATCGGCCGGTTCGATGGGGCGTGAGGGCATCTCCGCCATGGGATTCGAACGATTATTTTTTGTGGATATGAGTGATTCCGCCCATATAAGGACGAAGAGCTTCCGGAATGCGGATGCTGCCGTCTTCTTGCTGGTGATTCTCGAGCAGGGCGGCTACGGTTCGCTCAATGGCCAGGCCGGAACCATTTAAGGTATGGACAAATTCAGGTTTTGCTTTGGAATTGCGACGGAAACGGATATTGGCCCGTCTGGCCTGGAAATCTTCAAAGTTGCTGCAGGAAGAGATTTCACGATACGTGTTGTTGCTGGGCATCCAAACTTCAATATCGTATTTTTTGGCCGCGGTGAAACCGAGATCCCCTGTGCACATATTGAGAACCCGATAGGGGAGTTCCAGCAGTTGCAACACCTTTTCGGCATTGGCAACCAATCGTTCCAGTTCATCATAGGAATCTTCCGGACGAACCAGTTTGACCAATTCCACTTTATGGAATTGGTGGTGACGGATCAATCCCCGGGTATCCCTTCCTGCCGAACCGGCTTCGGAGCGGAAACAGGGGCTGTATGCCACATAATACTTCGGCAGATCCGCGTCATCCAAAATTTCCCCCTGATGATAGTTGGTGACGGGCACTTCCGAGGTAGGGATCAGGAAATAATCGGAATCGGCAAGCGCAAAGGCATCTTCCGCAAATTTGGGCAGCTGTCCCGTCCCTACCATGCTTTGGCTATTGACGATATAAGGGGGAATCATCTCGGTATAGCCATGCTGTTCGGTATGGAGATCGAGCATGAAGTTGGCCAGGGCACGTTCCAGCCTTGCCCCTAATCCTTTATAGAAAACAAAACGGGAGCCGGTGACTTTTCCTGCCCGTTCAAAATCCAGAATGTCAAGTTCAGCCGCCAACTCCCAGTGCGGCTTTAACTCAAACGGTACCTCGGGAATCTCTCCCCAGTGGCGAACAGGAACATTATCTTCCTCAGTCAGCCCAACCGGTACGCTTTCATGAGGAATATTGGGCAATGTTAACAGCAATTGGTTGATTTTTTCATCCAGGACGCGCAATTCTTCATCCAACCGTTTAATCTCATCGCCCACCCGGCGCATTTCCAAAATCTGATCCTGGGCATCTTCTTTATTTTTCTTTTTCTCCGCTATTTCCCGGGAAACCATATTGCGTTGATTTTTTAGCCGTTCCGTTTGTTGGATGAGCTCCCGTCTCTTCTGGTCGTATTCGGCAAAAGAATCCAATCCGCTGATATCCTCATTGCGGTATTTCAGCTTTTCCCTGACTTCATCGAGCTGGTTGCGCAAAAGTTTGAGATCGAGCATATGCTTACCTCCTTTACAAAATAAAAACCCTCCGCCCTCGAAGGGACGGAAGGTTCCGCGTTGCCACCCTTATTGACCGCAAGGGCACAGGCACTTGCAAGTCCACTCTTAGCGGAATAACGGCCCGCTGCCGAAGGCGCTTAGACGGAGATCCCGTGTTCGCGCTTCGCTCCGAGGCGGATTCACCGCTGGTCTGGGGCGATTCGCACCCTCCATCGCCTCTCTGAACCAAACCGAAAGCGGTTACTTCTCTCTTCTTCGCGATTCCGATGTATAGTTACTCCTTATTATATCCTAAAGATTCACCTTGGTAACCATCGATTCCTGCACCATTTTCACAAAATAGGCATGAAAGCGCAGGTCATCGGTTAATTCCGGGTGAAATGCGGCACCGAGCAAGGTTCCCTCGCGTGCGGCGACAATTTTGCCGTCCACGGTTGCCAGGACTTTGACACCGGGGCCCGCTTGTTCGATATAAGGAGCGCGAATAAAGACTGCCTGGAAGTTGTCGCCGATCTCTTCGATGTTTAAGGCAGCTTCAAAACTTTCCCGCTGCCGGCCAAATGCATTTCTTTTCACGGTGATATCCATCAGACCGAGATGGGGTTCATCCAAACCTTCCACCCGTTTTGCAATCAGGATTAATCCGGCACAAGTTCCAAAAATGGGTTTCCCTTCCCGGTGCATTTTCAACACCGGTTCGGTCAATTGATATTCTCGCATCAGCTTGCCGATCGTCGTCGATTCCCCGCCGGGAATGACCAGCCCGTCCAGATCCCGGAGTTGTTCAGCCCGCTTCACTGCCACTGCGGTCGCTCCGGCCTGTTCCAGCAGTTGAACATGCTCCCGAACCGCCCCCTGAAGGGCGAGTACTCCGATTTTCATCTCTTACCAACCCCGCTCCTGCATACGGTCCGCCGGGCTGATTTTGGAAATTTCGAGACCGGTCATCGGGGTTCCCAAATCCTTGGACAGCTCTGCGATCAATGCGAAATCTTCGTAATGAGTGGTTGCTTGCACAATGGCGCGTGCATATTTCTCGGGATTTTCCGATTTGAAGATGCCGGAACCGACAAAGACACCGTCCGCCCCCAAATGCATCATCAGAGCTGCATCGGCCGGTGTTGCGATTCCGCCTGCCGCAAAGTTGACAACCGGGAGTTTGCCTGTTTCATGAACCTGGAGCAACAGTTCATAGGGGGCTCCCAGTTCTTTTGCTTCGGTCATCAATTCATCGCGCGACATATTTTGAACTTTGCGGATCTGGCTTTGCATCATGCGCATGTGACGCACGGCTTCCACCACGTTTCCGGTGCCGGGCTCCCCTTTTGTACGGATCATGGAAGCACCTTCCCCGATCCGGCGCAAAGCTTCTCCAAGGTTCCGCGCACCGCAGACAAACGGTACGGTGAACTGCGATTTATCGATGTGGAACACTTCATCCGCAGGTGTGAGAACTTCGCTCTCATCAATATAGTCAACACCGAGCGCTTCCAGGAGACGGGCTTCAACGAAATGCCCGATCCGCGCTTTTGCCATGACCGGGATGGAAACGGCATTCATGACCTCTTCGATCACGCGCGGGTCAGCCATGCGGGCGACACCCCCGGCAGCACGGATATCCGCCGGAACCCGTTCCAGTGCCATGACGGCGACAGCCCCTGCCTGCTCAGCGATTTTGGCCTGTTCCGCGTTTACAACGTCCATGATGACGCCGCCTTTTTGCATTTCTGCCATGCCGCGTTTTACACGATCTGTACCTGTTTGACGCATTTGGTTTTCCTCCCTACTCTAGCCGGACAAATAGAAACCATCCGCCGAACATTTGAATCTATGACCCATTGTAGCTGAATGATGCACCTTTGACAACTAACCAAGCGATTCCAAAAGGAGTTTTCCCTCTGAATGCCGACGCTTGGAATGGGCGAAATCAGCGTTACTCAAACCAGCTTTTGACGGTGTCACCCACGTCCCGGAAGAACAGGCGGAACCAGCTTGCTTCTTCCACATGGGCGGCAGCCAACAGATTGACGGGAGCCAGGCCTTTAATCTCTTGCCCGTTGTACAGCACTTTTACTTGGCCGACCACCGCCCCCGTTCCCAGAGGAGCTTTCACGCCCGGATTAAACGTGACCTTAAATTGATATTTATTTTCCTCTCCCATTCGTACAGGCAGTTGGATCGCTTCTTCCACCACCACCGGTACGGTTCGTTCCACCCCATTGGGCAGGGCGAGAGAAGGAGTGCCCGGAACGGGTTTAAATTCGGGGATTAATGTCTTCAACTGATATCGTTGAAACCCGTAGTCGAATAATTTCTTCGTTTCCGTAAACCGCAGCGTTTCCGATGCGGTTCCCATCACAACACTGACAAGGCGGTAATCACCGCGCTTGGCCGTTCCCGTAAAGCAATAGCCGGCGGCATTGGTATGTCCGGTTTTAAGTCCGTCCACTCCTTTATAGTATTGCTTTAAACCGGGGAGCATGCGGTTCCAGTTTATGACTTTCTGTTGGCGAGGGGTTCCCTTTCGAAACGTATATGTAGGTAAGGCAGTGATTTGAAGAATATCCGGATGAGCTCTTAACAATTGAACCGCCAAAATCGCCGCATCACGGGCGGACATCACGTGTTCCCCCTCCACCTTCGGGGGGACCGGGTATAATTTACGGTCTAGACCTGTGGCATTGACGTAATGGGTATGTTCCATGCCCAGTCGTCTGGCCTTATCATTCATCAACTGGACAAAAGCTTCTTCGTTTCCGGCAACATGTTCCGCCAAGGCGACGGTGGCATCATTGGCCGATTGAACCGCCATGGCGATAAACAGCTCTCTGACGGTTTCCCTTTCACCGGCTTTGAGATGAATTTGGGCTTCTTCGATCGCCGCTGCCCGCTTGCTGACCGTCACTTCATCTTCCCAGCGCAGTTCGCCCGCTTCGATCTTATCCAAAACGATGTACGCTGACATCAGCTTGGTCATGCTCGCGGGAGGACGCGGTTGGTCCGCAGCTTTTTCATCCAGAATGACGCCGGACGCAAAATCCATCAAAATATATGATTTTGCTCTGACTCCGGGAAGTTCTTCAGCAGCATAGCTTTGCACGGGCAGAAGAAGAACGAGGAGCAGCAGGCAAAGATATGTAATCGAAATTTTCCTTAGCACAGAGATAATGTCCCTTCCTTTGGGCGCAAGCATTTTTATCTGATTTCAGTTTACAAAAATTATACAAAAAAAGAAATGAAAAAGCAGGGGGTTTCCCTGCTTTCACAAAATATCCTCACATATGATAGTTGGGCGCTTCTTTGGTGATCTGAACATCATGGGGATGGCTTTCGCGCAGAGAAGCGCCGGTAATGCGAATAAAACGGGTTTTTTCTTTGAGTTCCTGCAAATTGCGTACACCGCAATACCCCATTCCGGCACGCAAACCGCCGATCATTTGATACACGGTATCGGCCAGCGGCCCTTTGTATGGAACACGTCCCTCAATGCCTTCCGGCACCAATTTTTGTTCGTTTTCCTGGAAATAACGGTCTTTGCTTCCCGCCTGCATGGCACCGATCGAACCCATGCCGCGATATACTTTGAAACGGCGCCCCTGGAAAATCTCGGATTCGCCCGGCGCTTCCTCCGTACCCGCAAAAATGCTGCCGAGCATGACCGCATCAGCTCCGGCGGCGAGGGCTTTAACAATATCTCCGGAGTAACGGATTCCGCCGTCCGCGATGATCGGAACACCATATTGCCGCGCCACGGTCGCACAATCGTAGATGGCCGTGATCTGGGGGACACCGATTCCGGCCACCACACGGGTAGTGCAAATGGAACCGGGGCCGATTCCCACTTTTACCACGCTGGCGCCAGCTTCGATCAAGTCGCGGGTCCCTTCACCGGTTGCCACATTTCCTGCGACGATGACCAGGTCGGGATATCGCTTTCTGAGTTCGGCCACCGTCTCCAAGACTCCGGCCGAATGACCATGAGCCGTATCGACGACGATCACATCCACTTCCGCTTCCACCAGGGCAGCCACCCGGCGCATCGTGTCTTTGGAGACACCGACTGCGGCCCCCGCCAGCAGCCTTCCTTGGCTGTCCTTGGCGGCATTCGGGAATTGGGTTGCCTTTTCAATATCTTTAATGGTGATCAGGCCCTTGAGTACCCCGTTATCGTCCACCAGCGGAAGTTTCTCGATTTTGTGCTGCTGCAGGATTTCTTCCGCTTCTTTCAATGTCGTTCCCACCGGAGCGGTCACCAGGTTTTCCCTAGTCATCACTTCGGAAATCGGGGTGGAATAGTTGCGGATGAACCGCAAATCCCGGTTGGTGATAATGCCGACCAGCTTTTTGTTCTGATCGACGATCGGCACCCCCGAAATGCGGTATTTGGCCATTAATTCTTCGGCATCATGCACTTTGTGTTCCGGAGTCAAATAGAACGGGTTGGTAATCACTCCGCTTTCGGATCTTTTGACCCGGTCGACTTCTTCCGCCTGCTCTTCCACCTTCATGTTCTTATGGATGATTCCCAGTCCGCCTTGCCGGGCTATGGCGATGGCCATGGCGGATTCCGTCACGGTATCCATTCCGGCGCTGATCAGCGGAATATTTAATTTTACGGTTTCCGCCAACTTCGTGCTGACAGATACATCCCGCGGCAAAACTTCCGATTTTGCGGGAATGAGGAGAACATCATCAAACGTAAGGCCTTCCTTAACAAATTTCTCTTCCCACATGGATCGATTCGTCCCCTTTGGTCCCCAGTATTTTTAGCAAGTGTAACAATGCTTGTGAAACCTGTCAATAATGACAAATCGGAACGAACAATGAACTTTATCCACGGATGAAAAAAGTTATCCACAATTTTTGTGTATAACTGCTGTGCAAATGTGGATAACTGTGGAATCCCGGTGTGTGTTCCGTAGTTTTCCCCCGGATTTCGTTTTTTTAGTCATCGGTTACGGCAGAACGGCAGCCGCTTTTTTGGCTACATCCGGTTCACGAATGAGATCCAAGTGGTCATACGCATCAAAGGTTGCGAGATGGACAGCTCCCCGGATCGTTGCCTGCCCCTCCATGACCACTCCGTCATTATCCGCACCATATTTTAAACTGATGAGGGTCCACCCCACGGCCAGCTCCCCGTGCCAGCCGCGGTTTCCCCAACTGTCCGCGTCACCCGAAATGGTATACAAGTATCCATTTCGGTAAAAGGGGCTTCCTTTCACGGGATATTTGCGGTTGAAAGCTTTCACGGCTTGCGGTGTCATATCCCGAATCGCTTTCTCTCCCCGCACAAACATACCGACCCACTCGTACTCCTCGGCAAGAGGAGTCCCGTGATGAGGGGTCCCCAGTGTGACCAGCCCGGCTACGGTGTGCGGGCGAAGATACACCACTTCCCTTGCAACCAGTCCGCCCATACTGTGAGCGATGATATTGATGACCGGACTGAGCCCGTATCTCTTTTTCAGGAGATCAATTTTCCGGGCCACGATCCGGGCTTGTTCGTCAATCGATCCGTTGCCGGCCGTATGGTCTCTTTCTCCGATAAAGGTGACCGTGTTGCCGCCCATTTTCCTGGTCCACACCCGGTTGGACTGATTGCTGTACACCACATAAACATGGCCGGATCCCCAATTCGCAGCCAGCTCTGTTAAAAATTCATCCCCCCATTGATGGCGGTTGTTAAAGCCGTGAATCAACACCAGATCATACTTTTTGTTGGATGTGACCGCCATCCCCGGGGAGACAAATGCCACTGCCAACACGAGCATAAGGATCATCAGGATGAACCTTTTCCCCATCTTTGCTGCCAGATCCCCCTTCAACGCATCCAATTTTGTTATAACATGGAACTTTCATTCAAACAATAAAGGAGATATCACTTTCAGGGAATGCGATGAGTTGGAGGTGAAAAGATTGAATCCGGTTCCGGTGCGGAAAGTTTATTGTGAGTCACCGCAGCAATACATATGGGAAGAATATTTATTTTTTGAGAATGAAAGATCAGCGCGAACGTTTTTAGAAGAGAAATACGCCCGGTTGGGAATGGAGCACCCGGAACGCGCCGCATTTAAAAATGTGCAGGCTTTTACCGCCTACGTCAAACAAGCCAAAAACATTTTCGCCACACTGGGGCAGAACAGCTTATGGGTGCGCCCGTTTCTGCTCTATTACGGGATGATGAGTCTTCTGAAAGCGCTGGTCCTCACACGGGACATCGATTATCCGCAAAACACCGCCGTCTTGCGGCACGGCTTGTCCACACGAAAACGAAAACGGGAGCATTACAGTTTTTTTCAAGATGAGATTCGGGTGCAAAAAGAAGGTTTATTTCCTCTGGCCGCCTCGCTCATGCAAAAACCGGTTCCCACAGGGGAATCCTATACACCGAAGGAGCTGTTCGGCTGGATTCCGGAACTGCAAACCAGTTACCAAAAACTTTTTCATGCCGAGACCCTTTTCCCGGTCGAATGCTGCCCGGACGGGGAAGACGGCATGCTCCTTTTGCTCGGGGAACGGATTCTCAACCGGTTGCATGTATCAACCGGCTCTTTATTGGACAAATTGAACGGCTTGGCCGGTGAGGCACAATTTTCCCTGGCAGAACCGGCTGTTTCTGGAGGACATCTCCGGCTGATTTGGAGACATCCGTATGTCCGTCATGTGGAGGATTGGGAAAAAGGGTTCGACCATCCCTGGTTTTATGAAAACAGCAAGGGCGATTATTACCTTTGGGTGGGTAACAATCGCCCGATGGAACCTTTGACGGAAATACTGGTTCACTATATGCTTCTTTTCTCGCTCAGCATGATCTGCCGCTATGATCCTCCCTTATGGGGAGAAATGATCCAGGGTCATGCTTCTGAGAAAATGGTGTTGGTGGAACAACTCTTATCGCTGGCGGAGCGGAAATATCCCCAACTGCTCCTCCGCGCGCTCACCGGTGAAAAGCTGATCCTGTACGTTCATTGATCCTCGGTTTCATTTTCCTCTTCATCGGTGATTTGTACCCGCGCCACAGTGGAGACTTCGTCATCATCTACCGTGATGAGCTTCACTCCCTGTGCATAGCGGCTGAGCACGGAGATGTCCGATACATTTAAGCGGATCACCATGCCGGATTGCGTGACAATCATCAAATCCTCTTCCTCGGAAACCACTTTGTGGCCGACCACTTCTCCTTTTTTCTCCGTGAGGCTGAGTGTTTTAATCCCTTTGCCTCCCCTGGATTGGATACGGTATTCCTCCATCGGAGTCCGTTTTCCGTAACCGTTTTTGGTGACAATTAACACATACTTGTCAGGGATGACGATATCCATGTCGATCACCTGATCGTCTTCGGACAAAGTGATTCCCTTGACCCCGGTCGCGGAACGTCCCATTTCCCGCACTTCCGATTCATGGAATCGGATGGACATTCCCTGTTTGGTGCCCATAATCACTTCCTGATCCCCGTCGGTCAAGCGAACGCCGACCAGCTCATCCCCGTCGCGCAAATTGATGGCAAACAAGCCGTTGCGCCGAATATTTTCAAACTCGGAAAGAGAAGTCTTTTTCACCACTCCGTGAGCGGTGGCAAAGAAGAGATATTTGTCATCCGTAAATTCCTTGACCGGAATTACGGCATAAATATGCTCGTTCTGGTCGATTTGAATCAGGTTGATGATCGGCGTACCCCGGGCCGCACGTCCGAACTCGGGCACTTCATAAGCTTTCAGCCGGTACACTTTCCCCTTGTTCGAGAAGAACAGCAAATGATTGTGAGAATGGGTGACAAACAGGTTTTGCACAAAATCGTCCTCGCGCGTCCCCATTCCGGTAACCCCTTTGCCTCCGCGCTTTTGCGCCCGGTAAGTGGAAAGCGGCATCCGCTTGATATAGCCGCGATGGGTGAGGAGAACGGAGACTTCCTCTTCGGGGATGAGATCTTCTTCGACGATGTTGTCTTCATCCACTTTGATCAGGGTCCGTCTTTCGTCTCCAAATTTATTTTTGATCTCCGTGATCTCTTCGCGAACCACTCCGCGGATTTTTGCTTCGTCCGCCAGGATGGCCTTCAGTTCTGCAATGGTTTTCAGCAGCTCCTGGTACTCGGATTCGATTTTCTCCCTTTCCAAACCGGTTAACCGTTGGAGCCGCATATCCAGGATGGCCTGGGCCTGTTTCTCGCTGAGCCCGAATTTCTCCATCAATCCTGTTTTGGCTTCCTGCGTGGTTCGTGAACCGCGGATCAGCGCGATCACTTCGTCAATGTGATCCAGTGCGATCCGGTAACCTTCCAGGATGTGAGCACGCTCTTCAGCCTTGTTGAGGTCGAATTGTGTCCGTCTCCTGATGACCTCTACCTGGTGCTCCAGGTAATGATGGATCATCTCCTTCAGGTTCAGCACGCGGGGTTGCCCGTCGACGAGAGCCAGCATATTGACCCCGAAACTGGTCTGCAAGGCGGTATGTTTATACAGGTTATTGAGCACGACCCTCGGGTTGACATCCCGTCGCAGCTCGATGACCACGCGCATTCCGTTGCGGTCCGATTCGTCGCGAAGATCGGTGATCCCGTCCACCTTTTTATCGCGGACAAGCTCGGCGATTTTTTCCACCAACTTCGCTTTGTTCACCTGGAACGGAAGCTCTTCCACCACGATCCGCATCTTTCCGTTCCCCGCTTCTTCCATGCGGGTTTTGGCACGGATTTGGATGCTTCCCCGACCGGTACGGTAAGCCTTGCGGATTCCTTCGTGTCCCAGAATAATTCCTCCGGTCGGGAAATCGGGACCTTTGATGACTTTCATCAATTCTTCCACTTTGACCTCAGGGTTGTCGATCATGAGCAGGATGCCGTCAATCACTTCCCTGAGGTTGTGGGGCGGAATGTTGGTGGCCATTCCGACCGCGATTCCCGCCGCTCCGTTGACTAGCAGATTGGGAAAACGCGAGGGGAGGACGAGAGGCTCGTCCAGCGTGCCGTCGTAGTTTGGCCCGAAATCGATGACATCTTTTTGGATATCCCTGAGCAGTTCCAATGTAATCGAAGCCATTCTGGCCTCGGTATAACGCATCGCCGCAGGAGCATCGCCGTCGATCGAACCGAAGTTCCCGTGACCGTCCACCAGCATGTAGCGATAGGAGAAATCCTGGGCCATCCGGACCATGGCATCGTATACCGCCGCATCGCCATGGGGATGGAACTTGGCAATCACATCCCCCACGACGCGGGCCGATTTTTTGTACGGTTTGTCCGGAGTCATCCCCAATTCGTACATCGCATACAGAATTCTCCGGTGCACCGGCTTCAGCCCGTCACGAACATCGGGCAACGCGCGGCTGACGATGACACTCATCGCATAGTCCAAAAAGGACGTTTTCATCTCTTCACTAATGTTAACCGCTTGAATCCGTTCTCTTTCTGCCACTTATTACTCACTCCCCGCTCTACCGACAAACGACTTGCCCATTATACATCCAGGGTAGCCTGATTGGCGTACTCTTGGATAAAATCACGCCGCGGCTCCACCCGGTCTCCCATCAACATCTCAAATACCTGATCTGCCTCCATCGCGTCGTCGAGAGAAACCCGCAGCAAGGTGCGGCTTTCCGGGTCCATGGTGGTTTCCCAGAGCTGCGCCGCGTTCATTTCTCCCAAACCTTTATAACGCTGCACCTCGATCTTTCCTTTTCCTTCCATCTCCTTGATGATTTCATCCTTCATGCGGTCATTATAGGCATAGCGAATCGTTTTCCCCTGTACGATCTTATACAAAGGCGGCTGGGCGATGTAGACATACCCCTTTTCGATCAGCGGGCGCATATAGCGGTAAAAGAAGGTGAGGAGCAGGGTGCGAATATGCGCTCCGTCCACATCGGCATCGGTCATGATGATAATTTTGTGGTAACGGGCTTTCTCAATATTGAAATCATCTCCGATTCCCGTTCCGAGCGCCGTGATGATCGTACGCACTTCTTCGTTGGACAACGCCTTATCCAATCGTGCTTTTTCCACGTTGATAATTTTACCCCTCAAGGGAAGAATAGCTTGAAACATCCGGTCCCGCCCTTGTTTTGCGGTACCTCCGGCGGAATCCCCCTCGACCAGGTACAATTCGCTGTCAGCGGCATTGCGGGATGTGCAATCCGCCAGTTTCCCGGGAAGAGAGCTCACTTCCAGCGCATTTTTTCTCCGCGTCAGTTCGCGCGCTTTTCGGGCGGCTTCTCTCGCCCGTGCTGCCGTCACCGCTTTGCCGATGATTTTTTTGGCCACAGAGGGGTTTTCTTCAAGGAAATTTTGAAAGTGCTCCGCGAATAACTGCTCGGTGGCTGTCCGCGCTTCGCTGTTGCCCAGTTTGGTTTTGGTCTGTCCTTCAAACTGGGGGTCTGAAATCTTGACGCTGACGATCGCTGTCAGACCTTCGCGCACATCGTCTCCGGTCAAATTGCCATCGCTATCTTTGAGCAGATTGTTGCGGCGGGCATAATCATTGATCACCCTCGTCAATGCCGATTTAAAGCCCGATTCGTGCGTTCCGCCTTCATGGGTGTGAATATTGTTGGCGTAGGAATAGATGTTGGAAGTATACGCGTCATTGTACTGCATGGCGATTTCCACGTGAATCGTCTCTTTTTCCCCCTGGATATAGATGGGCGGGGAATGAAGCACTTCACGGTTTCGGTTTAAATGTTCGACAAAGGATTGGATTCCGCCTTCGTATTGATAAACCTGGGATTTTCCTTCACCGCGTTTATCTTCCAGGATGATTTTGACGCCCCGGTTTAAAAAGGCCAGCTCGCGCAGGCGGTTTTGCAGAATGTCATAATCAAATACCGTCGTTTCCGTAAAGATGTCCTTATCCGGTTTGAAGGTGATTTTAGTTCCGGTTTCATCGGTTTGCCCGATGACCTGCAAATCTGTCTCCGGGACGCCTTTCCGGTAGCTTTGACGATGGATTTTCCCCTCCCGTTTCACTTCCACTTCCAGCCATTCAGAGAGGGCATTGACCACGGACACCCCTACTCCGTGCAAACCGCCCGAAAATTTGTATCCGTCGCCGCCAAATTTTCCGCCGGCATGCAAAACCGTCATCACGACTTCGACGGCCGGGCGTCCCGTTTGCGGCTGGATCCCGACCGGAATCCCGCTTCCGTTGTCAATGACGGTAACGCTGTTGTCCTCGTTGACGATCACCTGGATCGTGTCGCAACGTCCGGCCAGCGCTTCGTCAATACTGTTGTCTACCACTTCCCACACCAGGTGGTGAAGTCCGCGGCTGGAGGTTGAGCCGATATACATCCCCGGTCTTTTGCGAACCGCCTCTAACCCTTCCAGCACCTGAATTTGTGTTTCATCGTAGTTCGTTTTTTGAACGGCCACTCTTCGTCACCTGCTCTCTTTCCTATATCACACAGATATCCTTTCTCTGTGTAAGTGTCAATGTCAGCAAAGTAAGCCAGGAGCTTCCGACTCCATCGGAACAGACTCGGAAAAAGATATCAGAGCGAGGGTATCAACTTTCACGTTCATCCCGGTTTGCCGACCCGCCATGAAAACGGATGAGACCCGTCGGCTACTTCCATTGTTTGAGGTGGAAGTCTGCTCTCTTCTTCAGCGTAACGGAGGAAATCGGTGATGCATATACCTTATCATCGGTAATCACATAGGATTTGATCTCCTCCGGCGAGATTTGTTCCATTTTGCCTTCCTTCATTGCCGCTTCAATCAAAGGGTCCGTGACAGTTTGGGTTCGCTGGGCTCCCGCATCCAAGATAGCGATCACTTCACGAATCCGAATCATCCGGTTCCCGCCTAGGTGGATAAACACCTGTTCCGCTCACCCCTGTTCTTGTATCGTCCCTTGCCTAACCTGGTAGATCCGGGCTCTTGTCAGTGTTTCTGCATCAATGCCGTCTAACCCGGTCGTGGTGACAAAGGTTTGCACACGACCGCGGATCGCCTCCAACAGGTGGGTTTTTCTCGAGTCATCCAGCTCGGACAACACATCATCCAACAATAAAATAGGATAATGACCAGTCTCCTGATAGATTAATTCGATTTCCGCCAATTTGAGGGACAAAGCAGCGGTACGCTGTTGCCCCTGTGAACCGAACGTATGCAAATCCAACCCGTTTGCCAGCAAGCGAAGGTCATCGCGGTGGGGACCGATGAGAGTGGTCCCGCGCATCAGTTCTTTTTCGCGCAAACGCTTTAGTTCTCCTCGCAGGGATTCGGCCAAGTCCCCGTCTTCCATCCGGGGGGAAATCGCCACTGACGGCAAGTATTCAACCGCAAGTTCTTCCTTATCCTGCGTAATGGCCCAATGGATCTTCTTCGCCCACTCAGATAAGGAATCGAGGAAGCGGTAGCGCTTTTTCCAAATGTGCACCGATAGTTGAATGAGTTGGTCATCTAACACTTCCAAGAGCTCGGACTGGTAAACTCTTTTCTGAGCCAGCTGCTTGAGCAAACTGTTGCGCTGTGAGAGGAGTTTTCCCAGTTGAGTCAGATTGTGGACATACGCCGGACTCACCTGGCCGATCTCCATGTCCAAAAAGCGGCGGCGGATTTGCGGGCTGCCCTTGACGATCGCCAAATCTTCCGGTGCGAATAACACGGCGGGAAGAGAGCCGATATAGCGGCTCAACTTCGGTTGCTCCACTCCGTTTCGGCTCACCTTCTTCCCTTTTTCCGACAACTGCACTTCCAGGCGCAGCAACTGCTCATCCTTCTTCACTTTCGCCTTGAGGGTGGCCCGGTGCTCCCCAAAGCGGATCAATTCTTTGTGAGAACGTGTCCGGTGTGATTTCCCCAAGGCGAGCACATAAAAGGATTCCAGAATGTTGGTTTTTCCCTGGGCATTGGGTCCGACAAACAGATGGAGCTCTTCCGGGCAGGCGAGCTCAAGCTGTGCAATGTTCCGGTACTGTTTTAACTCCAAGGACTCAACCCGCAAAGCTCAAGCCTCCCTTTTAACCTTCGACCACTTGGACTGCGGGATGCCCGGCAATCTCCACAATATCCTGCGGATAAATCTTTCTTCCTCGTCTCCGTTCCACTTCGTTGTTGACTTTGACTTCGAATTCGTGCAAAAAGTGCTTGGCTTGGCCGCCGCTGTCGATCACATCCAGCTTCTTGAGGAGTTGGCCAAGCGTGATATACGGTCCGTCTATCATCAATTGTCGCACAGATGGATTCCTCCTGTCGGACGGTTAGCGCGTGCGAATCGGAACGATCAGGTGGAGGGAGTCCTCACGGTCCACCGGCTTGATCAAAAACGGGGTCATCGTTCCGGTGAATTGAATGCATATTTCTTCGCTTTCGATGGATCGGAGCGCTTCCATCATGTACCGGGCATTGAACGAGATGGACAGCTCCGGTCCGCTCACCTTGGCCATCACTTCTTCCGTGACGCTTCCGATATCCTGAGCGGCTGAGTTGACCTCCACCTTGCCGTCTTTCATCGTCCATTTTATCACATTGTCGCGTCCGTCCCGACTGATGAGTGATGCCCGGTCAACGGATTGTAATAATTCGCGGGTGGAAGAAATCAATTGGGTCTCTCCTCCGGGGGGGATCACACGGTTGGTATCCGGATAGGAGCCATCCAATAGGCGGGAATAAAACTCCAATTCCTCCGTTTTCACCAATATCTGGTTATCGGCGACGATGATATCCACATATCCGGTGGCGTCGGTTAAGGTTTTGGCCAGTTCAGACCAGCTTTTACCCGGAATGATCACATTTTTGAGCGTAAGTTCTTCCGAACCTTCCACGGCGGCTTGTTGGCGCGACAGGCGGTGGCTGTCGGTGGCTACACAAGTAAGCATTCCCGACTCCAGTTGCATTAAGACTCCTGTGAGCACTCCGCGTGCTTCATTTACGGCGACGGCAAAGCCGGTTTGCCGGATCAACGATTTGAGCGTATCGGCCGAGATGGAGAACATTTGCTCCTGAAGGAGTTGCGGGAGGCGCGGATATTCATCCGGGTCGAGGCCATTCAGCTGGAATTCGGCTTGTTCGGAACGGATCGTCGTTTGAAAACGTTCATTCACAATCCATTCTACTTCGTCGCCGGGGAGTTTACGTACAATATCTCCAAATATTTTTCCCGGCAAAACAACTTGACCCGTTTTTTCCACAAAGACCTGGTCGGTTTCACCCTTTTTTTTGGGAACACGAACCTGAATGGTAATGTCGGAGTTGCTCCCGGTTAAAACCAGGCCCTGTTCGTCTGCAGCCACTTTGATCCCGGTCAGGATCGGAATGGTTGTTTTTTGCGAGACGGCTTTTGAAACGTGGGAGACAGCATCTACTAATGCTGATTTAATTACACGCAGTTTCATAGACATCCTCCTTGAGACAAAGTAAGGATTCATCCACAGGTTCTGGGGATAAAATGGAATAATGACGACTGCCCGCTCATATATTTATTATTTTTTAAGTAAAAAATAGCAGTCATAGTAGTAAGGCCTGTGGATAATGTGGAAAACCCGTCTGAATGAAGCAGGACAGCCTATACACGGTGTGGATAAGCTGTGCATAGGCTGGTCAAGGTTGTCCACAGGTTTCACAACGGGTTCAAGTGCCGCGTGAGATTCGCTTTTTTAATTCGTTGATCGCTTGTTGCAATTGGGGATCATCCTCGAGTATACGGCTGATTTTTTCATGGGCGTGGATCACGGTCGTGTGATCGCGTCCGCCGAAATCTTCCCCGATCTTCGGCAGTGAGTAATCGGTGAGTTCCCGGCATAAGTACATGGCGATCTGTCTGGGGAAAGCGACGGTTTTGGTTCGCTTTTTGCTTTTTAAGTCGTCTACCCGCAACCGGTAATAAGCGCTCACTTCCTGCTGGATTTCCTGAATGCTGATCACTCTCGGACGCGAATCGGGCATAATATCTTTCAGCGCTTCAGCGGCTAATTCAGGGGTAACAGGCTGATTCATCAAGGCTGAGTAAGCGACGACGCGAATCAATGCACCTTCCAATTCGCGGATGTTCGTATCCACGCGGTCGGCGATAAATGCCAACACTTCGCCGGGGACATCCAAGTTATCAGCGATCGCCTTTTTGCGCAAGATGGCAATCCGCGTCTCCAGATCAGGCGGTTGGACATCCGTGATGAGTCCCCATTCAAAACGGGAGCGCAGCCGGTCTTCGAGAGTGGGGATTTCCTTGGGCGGACGGTCGCTGGAGATGATGATCTGTTTATTATCTTCATGAAGTGCGTTAAACGTGTGGAAAAACTCTTCCTGTGTCTGTTCTTTTCCGGCGAGAAACTGAATATCATCGATTAACAGGATATCCACAGATCTGTACTTGTTTCTGAACTGGATCGTTTTGTTGTCACGGATGGAGTTGATAAACTCGTTGGTAAATTTCTCCGATGAGAGATAGACGACCCGGCTGGAGGGAGTATGGCCCAGCACATAATGACCGATCGCATGCATCAGATGGGTTTTTCCCAAACCGACTCCCCCGTAGATAAACAAGGGGTTATACGCTTTGGCCGGTGCTTCCGCCACCGCGAGCGAAGCCGCATGCGCAAACCGGTTGCCCGATCCGATGACGAATGTGTCAAACGTATAGCGCGGATTGAGTTGGGTTTTGGGAGGCTCCGCTTCCTCGCCGACGATCTCGGTTTCTTCGTCCGAGGGGCCGGTATCTTGTTCTTCATGGCTGATGAACTTGACACCGATCACGGACCCGGTGACTTCCCGCAGGGTTTGGCGGATGAGTTCGGCATATCGGGATTCCAGCCAGTCGCGGGCAAAGTCGTTGGGGGCTGAAATGACGAGTGTATCGTCCCGGAGATCAACCGCTTCTGTCGATTTCAGCCAGGTCTCAAAACTGGGCTTGCTTATTTTTTCTTGCATGACATCTAATGTTCGCGCCCATAAATCTTGGATATTGGACACAGAATTACCTCCTTCCGATCCAAATGTATTCTTTTTACTTATTCACAGGAAAAAGACAAGCCACATGCCTGATCGGGGTAGTTATCTACATTTTCCACAGCCTGTGGATGATTTTTTCCACAAGCTGTGGATAGATACTCACACAGTTATCCACAACTTGTGGATAAACTTGTCGGGGAATCCCACTTATCCACTGAGGAAACAAACATAGAATATCAAAAGATACCAGTATTTACAACGAAAAATGTATAGTTATCCACAATTCACAGCCTGTGGGGAATCACTTATTCACACCGGTGGATACTGTGGATAAACGGAGGATTCGGACAGGATAACATGTGGACAGGAAAATAGTTATCCACATGTGGATAAGGAAAAACTGTTGCGGTCCCTTTTCTTGACATCTTAAGTAAAATACCGCTATAATGATGGGGATTGTCGTCGATGGACGTTTGATATATTTCATATAGAAGGGAGGAACCCTGGTGTGCCTCACTGTCCCGTCAGCGGGAACAGCTGATCGGTAACCGCCTTTTTGACAGTGAGCGCCCTGTCGACCAGGTAGATCTCGATGAAACGCACATATCAACCAAGCAGACGCAAGCGCAAAAACGTACACGGCTTTCGCGCTCGGATGAGCACCAAAAACGGCCGCAAGGTTTTAGCCAGACGCAGAAGAAAAGGAAGAAAAGTACTATCCGCATAATCGAAGGCCACTCTTCCAAGTGTGGCCTTTTTTCCTATAAACCTGACGTTTATTCTCCCTCTTTTTTCACCATAATGTTGGTTGATAGGCTGTTTGATGGAAGGAGACCTTCTTTTGCAGCAAGAATATCGTCTGAAAAGGCGAAATGATTTCAGAAGGGTTTTTCGGGCGGGAGAATCTTTTGCCAACCGGCAATTTGTGGTGTACGTTTTCCGGCGCACGGAACCGGGGCCGTCCCGAATCGGCATTTCCGTGAGCAAAAAACTGGGAAAAGCCGTGGTTCGCAACCGGATCAAACGGCTCATCAAGGAAGTGACCCGGCACTGGATTCCTGTGATGAAGCCACGGACGGATATTGTAATCATTGCCCGGATGCCTGCCAAAGATTTGGACTACCACCAGATCAAGTCCAGTCTGCGGCACGTTTTTGCGAGAGCCAAATTGTTTGAACAAAATCCTCCCGCTGTTTGATCAAACCTCTCAAATGGGGGGAACGTTTTGAAAACGGTCGCTTTGGCTTTGATCCGTTTTTATCGACGCTTTATTTCGCCTTTAAAACCGCCGACTTGCCGTTTTGTCCCCACTTGTTCCGAATACGGGCTGATCGCGATCCAGAGGCATGGTTTTTGGCTGGGAGGATGGTATACTTTAAAAAGGATCTGCAAATGCCATCCTTTTCATCCCGGTGGATTTGATTACGTGCCTGAAAAGAGAAACGAATCGGGCTCTCAAAAATAGATAAGGCCAAAGATGCTTTTTTAAGGAGGAGTTTTCTTGTGCGACGGCAGCGCCAGATTGCTATCATTGTCTTACTTGTTTTCGCCGTAGCTCTCGTAGCGGGATGTTCGCCGGATCCGTCCCAGTACCAAAAATTGGACCCTGAGAACGCGGGGTTTTGGGACAAGTACCTGGTCATACCGCTCGCCGATCTTTTGGATTGGTTTAAGAATCTGCTCGGTAATTACGGCTGGTCGATCCTGGTCGTCACCTTCCTGGTCCGGCTCGCCGTTTTCCCGCTGACGTGGAAACAACAGCAGAGCACGAAAGCGATGCAGGAGTTACAGCCGCAGCTGATGAAAATCAGGGAAAAGTACAAAACCAACCAGCAAAAAATGCAGGAAGAGACGATGAAACTCTTCCAGAAACACAATGTGAACCCGATGGCCGGCTGCTTGCCGCTCCTGGTCCAATTCCCGATTTTGATCGCGTTCTACCAGGCCATTATCCGAAATGAACATATTGCCGAGTCCAGTTTTCTTTACATGCAGCTGGGGAAACCGGATCCCTACTTTATTCTGCCGCTGCTCGCGGCATTCACGACCTACCTGCAATTTATCGCAACGGGCGCAGGGGACAACCCGCAGATGAAAGTGATGATCTGGATCATGCCGATCATGATTTTCTTCCTGGCATACCAGTTCCCGGCGGCTCTTTCCCTTTACTGGGTGTACAGCAACATCTTCACCATTCTCCAGTATGTGCTCATTTTTAAGCCGAAAAAAGGAAATGTGACGCAGGAGGGTACCGCCCGTTGAAAAAAGTGGTTGTTCAGGCCAAAACAGTGGAAGACGCGGTCCGGCTGGCACTTGAGCAGCTGAATGCGCCGCGCGAAAAAGTTCAGATCCAGGTGTTGGAACAGCCGAGCAAAGGTTTTTTTGGCCTTTTTGGGAAGCGGGAGGCCAAGGTGGAAGTGGTGCGGATCCCGGACCCGGTCGAAGAGGCGGTCGCCTTCCTGACCCAGGTGGTTGAAAAAATGGGCATCGAGGCGGAGGTAGAGGTGGAGCCGCACGAAAATCCCTCCGGTTCTGTTGTTCTCAACCTGAAAGGGGATCAGCTGGGCATTTTGATCGGGAAGCGCGGACAAACCCTTGATTCCCTGCAATACTTAGTGAACATTGCCGCCAACCGGGATGCCGACAAACAGGTAAAGTTCATCCTGGACGCCGATGGTTACAGAAAGCGGAGAGAGGAAGCATTAACCGCTTTGGCCGACCGTTTCGCCAGACAAGTGCTCCGCACGAAAAAACAGGTGGTATTGGAACCGATGCCTTCAAACGAGCGAAAGATCATTCACCATGCCATACAAAAGGAAAAGCATCTGACGACCCACAGTGTTGGTGAGGAACCCAACCGATGTGTCGTCATCAGCTTCAAATCTTAATTGATTCTCCCCTGTCCGGGGAGTTTTTTTGTAAGGCCGCTTTTGATTGGTGGATGTTGGTATGCTAAGATTAATAATTAGGAACTTTATCGAGGTGAAATGATGGAAACAGATACAATTGCCGCGATTGCAACCCCGTTGGGGGAGGGCGGAATCGCCGTCATCCGCGTCAGCGGACCGGAAGCCATCCCGATCGCGGATCAGATATATAAAGGCAAAACATCCTTGGCGGACGTCCCGACCCATACCGTTCATTACGGATATATCGTCCACCCCGACACCGGCGAGCGCATCGATGAAGTGCTGGTAACGGTGATGAGGGCGCCGCGCACGTTTACCCGGGAAGACGTGGTGGAAATCAGTTGCCATGGCGGAATGGTGCCCGTTCACGCCGTCCTGGAAGCATTGCTGTCGGC
Organism: Lihuaxuella thermophila; assembly: GCF_900110165.1. Taxonomy (GTDB): domain Bacteria; phylum Bacillota; class Bacilli; order Thermoactinomycetales; family Thermoactinomycetaceae; genus Lihuaxuella; species Lihuaxuella thermophila. Next base: position 234,362 of record NZ_FOCQ01000002.1, on the reverse strand, counting down.
CGGGGCCCGTCTCGCCGAGCCGGGGGAGTTTACCAAACGGGCATTTTTGAACGGACGGATTGATCTCTCCCAGGCCGAGGCCGTCATCGATCTGATCCGGGCGAAGACGGATCGAGCCGCCAAAGTGGCCTTGAAACAGCATGAAGGCCGCCTGTCCCGCCTGATCCGCCAACTTCGCAATGAAATCGTGGAAACGCTGGCCCATCTGGCTGTCAACGTCGATTACCCCGAATATGATGCCGAGGAGATGACAAGCCGCTTTTTGCGCGAACGCTGTCAGCAGATTGAAAAAGAGATCGACCGGCTGCTCTCCACTGCCCGCCAGGGGAAAATTTACCGCGAAGGAATCGCCACCGTGATCGTGGGTCGCCCCAATGTCGGGAAATCCTCGCTGATGAATGCCCTGACCCAGGAAAATAAAGCCATCGTCACCGAGATCCCGGGTACGACACGCGATGTGATCGAAGAATATGTCAATGTCCGCGGGATTCCCCTGCGCCTCCTGGACACGGCGGGAATTCGCGAAACGGAGGATATCGTTGAACGGATCGGTGTGGAGAGAACCCACAAAGCGCTGGAACAGGCCGACTTGGTGCTCCTGGTGCTAAACTACGCCGAACCTTTGCACGAGGAAGACCGGAAGCTCATCTCGATCCTGAAGCAGTATACGGCGATCGTCATTGTGAACAAAATCGATTTGCCCGGCCAACTCAACCTGGAGGAAGTCCGTTCCCTTGTCGGGGATACGCCCTTGATCACCACCTCCCTGAAACAAGAAAAGGGAATCGAGGAGTTGGAAGAAGCGATCGCCAGCCTATTCCTGCTGGGCAAAGTGGAGACAGCGGAAGGAACCTATGTCAGCAATGCCAGACATATTCATTTGCTGAAGAAAGCCAAACAGAACGTCCGTGATTGTATCGACGGGATTGATGCCGGTGTGCCGCTGGATATGGTGGAAATTGATTTGAAAAACGCCTGGCAAAACCTGGGGGAAATCATCGGGGAAGCGGTTGCCGAAGACTTGATCGACCAGATCTTTTCGCAGTTTTGCTTAGGTAAGTAAAAAGGGGTGAACAGAATGGGTTACATCGCAGGGGAATATGACGTGATCGTCGTGGGAGCCGGGCATGCGGGTTGCGAAGCCGCACTGGCCGCCGCCCGCATGGGGTGTTCCACTCTGCTTTTAACGATCAATTTGGACATGATTGCCTATATGCCCTGTAATCCCTCGATCGGAGGGCCGGCGAAAGGGCATGTCGTTCGGGAAATTGACGCCCTTGGCGGAGAGATGGGCAAAAACATCGATAAAACGCACATTCAAATGCGGATGCTCAATACCGGCAAAGGTCCGGCTGTCTATGCGCTCCGGGCACAGGCGGATAAAGTGTTGTACCAGCGGGAAATGAAAAAAGTGCTTGAAAATCAGCCCAATCTGGTTTTACACCAGGGAATGGTGGAGAAACTGATCGTAGAAAACGGCACATGCAAAGGTGTGGTGACGCGCACCGGGGCCCATTACCGGTCCAAAACGGTCGTGCTGACCACCGGCACTTACCTGCGGGGAAAAGTGATTATCGGCGACCTCTCGTATGAGAGCGGCCCCAATAACCAGCTGCCGGCCGTCAACCTGGCTCACCATTTGCATGAACTGGGATTTGAGATGGTTCGCTTTAAAACGGGAACCCCGCCGCGGGTCAACAGAAAATCGATTGATACCAGCCGGATGGAGATTCAGCCCGGGGACGAAGAACCCCGAGCGTTTTCGTACGAGACGACGGAATTTATCACCGATCAATTGCCTTGCTGGCTCACTTACACCAATGAGAAAACCCATCAATACATCCGTGACAACCTGCACCGGGCCCCGATGTATTCCGGCGTGATTGAAGGGAGAGGGCCGCGTTATTGTCCGTCGATTGAGGATAAGATCGTCCGCTTTGCCGACAAGGGCCGCCATCAGATCTTTATAGAGCCGGAAGGCCGGGAAACGGAAGAAATGTATGTTCAGGGGTTATCCACAAGCCTTCCCGAAGATGTGCAGCTGCAAATTCTGCGCACCATCGAAGGATTGGAAAAGGCGGAGATGATGCGTACCGGTTACGCGATCGAGTACGATGCGATCGTTCCCACACAACTGTGGCCCAGCCTGGAAACCAAGCTTGTGGAAAACCTGTTTACAGCCGGTCAAATTAACGGAACTTCCGGATACGAGGAAGCGGCGGGGCAAGGCATTATGGCAGGAATTAACGCCGCCCGCAAAGTCCAGGGCAAGGACCCGGTGATTTTGGACCGTTCACAGGCTTATATCGGGGTCTTGATTGACGACCTGGTGACCAAGGGAACCAATGAGCCGTACCGCCTCCTGACTTCACGTGCCGAGTACAGGCTCCTTTTGAGGCATGACAATGCCGATTTGCGCTTGACAGAGATCGGCTATGAAATCGGACTCATTTCAGAAGAGCGCTACCGCCGTTTTATCGCCAAGAAGGAAGCGATTGAGAAAGAAATTGCCCGCTTGCGTGCCACCAAGGTAAAACCGACGCCTGAAGTACAGGCCATCTTGAAGGAAATGGGCACCACCGAGATCCATAATGCAGTGGAACTGGCTGATTTGATCAAGCGCCCGGAATTGAGTTACAAGGAGATTGCCCGCATGTCACCGCCACCGGAGCCGCTTGCCCCGGAAGTGGAAGAACAAGTGGAAATCCAGCTCAAATATGAGGGCTATATCAAGAAATCGTTGCAACAAGTGGAAAAGATGCGCAAGATGGAGGAAAAGCGGATTCCGGATTGGGTGGATTACAATAAAATCGCGGGAATCTCTTCCGAAGCCCGTGAAAAGCTGAACCAGGTGCGGCCGGTCTCGCTGGGGCAAGCGTCCCGGATTTCCGGTGTCAGTCCGGCCGATATCTCCATTTTGATGGTGTATATCGAGCAGGGTGGCAAAGTCTACTCAAAGACATAGAACGATTCAAGGTCTGATCATAGGGAGATCAGGCCTTTTTTAAGCAGGATGATCCGTCCAACCGCGATGGACGAGTTTTTCGAGTTTGAGTTTCAGCTTGAATTGCACCGTATAAGGGGGGCTGACAGCAATCCGGCTCGCGACCTGATGAACCGTGAATAGGAATCGAATCATGCCGTATGCTCCGCTGTGCAGATTACCTTTACCAACTATGTTACGAAGGGAGGGCAGGGGGTATTCTCCCACCTGAAGCATCGGGAGGAATGCTCCTGATTTTGTGAATCAAGGTGAATGGCTGAACCAACAAGCGGCAAGCCGGGGAATTGAATTGTCGGGTGAACAGCTGGATCAATTTCAACGGTATTATGAGCTGCTCATCCAAAAAAACAAAGTGATGAATCTGACTGCCATTACGGACCAGCATGAAGTTTATGTGAAACATTTTTTCGATTCCCTGACCATCGCCCCGTCTCTTTCACTCAATCAAGTGGAACGCATCATCGATGTGGGGACCGGAGCCGGTTTTCCCGGTATTCCCCTTAAAATCGCTTTTCCTCACCTGAAGCTCGTCTTGCTGGATTCATTGAAGAAGCGGGTCGGTTTTCTGCAAGAGGTCGCAACTGCCCTCGGGCTCAAGCAAGTGGAATGTATCCATGGCCGGGCTGAGGAATTGGCCCATCAAGCGAAATACCGGCAAACTTTTGATCTGGCCACAGCGCGTGCGGTAGCCAGACTTAATATTCTCGCGGAGTATTGCCTGCCTTTTGTCAAAGTGGGCGGCCATTTTGTCGCGATGAAAGGTGCTGCGGTTCAGGAAGAAGTGCAAGAAGCCAAACAGGCGTTACACATCCTGGGTAAAGCGTCTCTCTCCACGGTCTCATTGGAGCTGCCGGAGGGGATGGGAACCCGCCACCTGTTGATCCTAAAAAAACGGGACAACAGTCCCAAAGCATATCCCCGCCGCGCCGGGATTCCCGCCAAACAACCGATCGTGTGAGATTAAAGCGAAAGGAACAGGTTCTTTCAGGGATTGAGTCGAAATATTTGATTGGTTGATAGAAAAACACGAAAAGTTAGGGGAAGGCTTATGATCTCTTTTCGTTCTTTAAGCGAATGCACCTGGAGAGAAGCTGTTGAGACATTCAATCGGGGATTTGAAGGATATGTGGCCGACCTCCGCTTTGATGAGCAAAAGTTGATCCAGCATATGGCGAGAGGAGATCTATCCCCCGGACTTTCGCTGATCGCCTGTTACGCAGGAAAGCCTGCAGGAATCGTGTTGAACGGCATCCGCCGGATTGGGGGCAAACTGGCGGCCTGGAATGGCGGGACCGGTGTCGCCAAAGAATTCCGTGGTCTGGGAATCGGCAAAGCGTTGATCGAAAAAAGCCTGGAGATCTATCGCCAGCATCAGGTGGAGATCGCTTCCCTGGAGGCTATGGAAGTGAATCAACCGGCAATTACGCTTTACGGGAAAATGGGTTATGTCATTACGGACAGGCTCCATTTTTATTCGCTTTCCCAAACCGTCCCTGACGGCTATGTGGCAGAGAAATTTGCTTACCCCGTACAAAGGGAAAGCGGCCGTGAAATCATCCGGTTGCCCTTCCGGAGGGAATGGACCCCCTGGCAGACGCAATTGGCCAGCTTGCCCGAAGCCGAATCCGTCATCATCCGGAATGAACAGTTGGAACCCGTGGGATATGCATTGTTTCAAGAGAAGATGGATCAGAGCGGACAGAGGACGGAAACGATTCTCTACCAATGCGAAACCGTACGGGGCGTCCCGGAGAGAAAGCGAATCATTCAGTGCTTGTTGTCCCATGTTTTCCGTTTTCCCGAATCTGTCCATCGCCAACCGGAACCCTACGCCTGTTCCACGTTCAATCTTTTGACTGACCCGGATGTTCTGGAGGTTCTTCAGGATTGGGGATTTGAAAAGAAAACAGGACAGGTGTGGATGGAACGGACTCTATAAGGCAGATAAAGGCCGGATTTGGTTTTCCCCGTCCGGCCTTTGAAATATTCAAGAAGTTGGAGCAAGGAGTGGATTCCGATCCCGTTGGAATCATTTCTGCAGTTCAGTTTCTGTCTGTTTGTCCGTACTATGGTCAGATCCCTCTCGGTTGAATGGACCAGAGTCCTGACCAGAATCTGCTTTTTCCCCTGCATTCCCATCTCCGGATGACCATAGTACAGACTATTGTCACCTGCGAAAAGCGAGCCTTCCATTTCCGTTTGTGTTTCGCGTACAAAAAAGCCGAGATTCCAGACGGAATCCCGGATCTTCATACTCTATCCCAAATTGTTGATCAAATTGTGCAGGCCCCGGAGCGCAATTTTCCTTTTTTCGATTTTATCCATTTCCTGACGCTTGCGGTTGTTTTCGGAGAAGGGAATCATAAATTCTTCCCACGAGTTGTAGCCGCCGTAAGCATCTTCAAATTCGATGTTATCCCTCTTCAGGGCATCGTTGGAGGGATGTTCGGGCTCAGGTTCCGGTTCTTTTTGAAAAGGTTCCTTCTGAAACGGCTGTATTTTAGGTGTGCCATTGACAAACGGGAGTCCGTTGAAGTTGGACTCTTCATAAGGTTCAGCGGCTTCCGCGTTGTCCTGCGCCGCGGATGGCGGTTGTTCCCACTCGAGAAACGGAGGTTTTTGCATGGCATGCTTCGTTTTTTTGTTGATATACGCATCTGCCTTGTGGGTAAAACGGCCTTTTTTGTGCGAACGGACTCGTCTCCGGGAGGAGAAGGGTTCGAAAGAATATACTTCTGTCTGTTTTCTCGATATTTGCTGCTTCTCTTCGTGAAGGGATGGCGGTGTCTCCGCAGGAATCGTCTGCTTATGGTTATTTTCATCCGTCGCGCCGGAAGGTTTTGCAGGTGTGTATGAGGGTTCCGGTGCAGAGAAGCGGTATTTGCCAAGGAGCCGTTTTCGCAATTTCATCTCCCGCTCGCGGTAAACAGGTTGTTCCATGGAAGCGGGAGAGGCGGGCGCTTCCTCATCCGGGGAACGCTCTTCGGCGTGAATGAGATAGGTTGCCTGGGGTTGGTTTTCGTTTTCTTCTTCGCCCGGATCATCGTCAATCTTGATGCTTTCCAAAAGATAAACGGACTCCTCAAACTCTGACTCAGATGGATGCCTGTGCAATGCAAATGCTGATTTCCGGCGGATCAATTTTTCTCTTAAGGAATTTTCACGCTCACGCAAGAGGGTGAAAGAGTCCGTCTCCCGATCCGTTTGTTTGATTTCAATGACTTCCGGTTCAATGGTGACTTCATCATTCGAAGTGTCTTCAATGACTCTCAGTTCGGAGGGGTCGTCTACCGTATGCACCTCTGGGAGCTCTTGAACTTGAAGGGTGTAGGTGGTGGTTTGACTGGTAGCAGTATGTAACGTGTGCCTGTGCAGCCAGATTTGCATCTGCTCATCCCCGATGAGCGTAGGTTCCGCCACCTGTGAGGAGGGATGACCGATGGACGATGGCTCACAGGGGGATTGACATACCATCGTGGTCATCATCTCAGGTTTAAGGTCGATGAGCAATGCGGTTTTTCCTTGTTCTTTTAAAGCCGCCACAGCTTCTTGGGCCGTTTCACCCGCGCCGATTATGATCACATCATACTGGGATTCCGTCTGTGACATGAGCGTTCCCTCCTTTTTTACCCTAAGTTTCATGTCATCCTTCATTCCGATCTTCTTCTAATCTATTATCCCTCTTTTTGGTTGTAATTTCTAGCTAATTTTTCATAAATCAACAATGTTCGACAGAACGATTCGACTTATTTTCCCAAATCGGGAAAAGTACCCCGTTCAAAAAAATTCCCCAAGGATTTCCCCTGGGGTTGTTTTTTTACTTTTTCGTTGTTTTCATTTCTTTTTTTGCAACAATCGGTTCATTGGCCGTTTCAGGCACCGTAAACTCCTGTTGGATTGTTGCTGCGGCTTCCAGGAAATCTTTCGAGGGAAGGACTTTGGATTTGGATTGTGCGAATTTGCAGAGGCCAAATCCATTTGCGAACTGAGCTTCAATTCCGTAATCTTCGGCGAAGATCAATTTATCTCCAAAGCGCTCTCTATAAAACGGTTTAAACGGAATGGAAGCACCACCGGTCAGGATAATATAGGTGATGTCATCCCCGTATTCCAGGCGGTTCCACACTTCGTTTACCAAGGCTTCGCCTACTTCCTTGATGCACTCCTGCACAATATTGCTGACATCGTGAACTTTTCCTTTGAAACTGATTTCTCCGGAAGCAACAATCCGCGGCAAACTCCAAATGGGGTATTCTTTGCCGTTTTGGTCCGGATCGACACTGGCTGTGAACTCCAGCAGGCGTTTGGACAGTCGCTGGTAAACATTCAGCATGGCATGGCGGGAAGTGAAGCTTTGCCGTTTGATGATCGTCTCCCCGTGCAGGGTTTCGATGTCGGAAGTACCGAAGCCAAGATCGTTAATACTTACTTTTTGGATAAATAAATCCTCATTCAGCAGATTTCCGTCCCGGTCCAGGGCGATATGGAACAGAGTCGCCATCGGCTGGCTGATCACATATAAGTTATCCTTTTTGATTTCAAATTCGATCCGGCGCCAGGGAAGATTTCCTTGTTTGACTTCAAAGCTGTGTTTGCCGATCAAGCGGCGTTTCAACTCATCTTTGTAGTCGATGTAGCTGTCCGTCGGCAATGCCACTGCCACGATCGGTTCATTGGTTCCGTGGAGCATAAGCCCGGTGCTGACGCGGAACATGATGAGATATTCCTGTTCACGGAACCAGGTGGGGCTGAACAGGCGGCGTTTGTGGGAGTCAAAGAGCTCGTCATCCCCCGATTGTTCGATTGCCAATTTGCCGCAAAACCATTCCCGATCCCCTTCATGTTCCCGGTACATGATGTTGTGAGGGTCATTGTTGTAAGTAATTTCACCTACACGGTTGGGAACAACCATGTTACGGATAAACATTTTGTAAAATTTTCCGTTGGCACGACTGACAACTTTGGTACCGTAATAACCTTGGTCGTTGCCTATGTAAACAGGTGCGCTCATAGATTTTCCTCCTAGCCGATGATAGGATTTTCCTCCCTCATTAAACGATTCTATCAACAGGTAAGGACAAGGGTCAACCGGTGTTTGTGACTTGAGAGAGAGGAATGGTCCTGTTTTTTAACAATGAAAAAATTCCATCATCGGATGGGAGAAGGGATGTACATCCCGGAAGGATCGTTTATGGAAAGGTTGAAGCCGCAGATGATGAATGGTTTTAAAGATCGGCGCTGCAGGCAAAAACGTGGATGCTCGTCTTATCAAGGGTTTAGATGTCTCGGAATGCTAGAAAGCCGGAACCCGAACCATCCATGTTTCAATTTGATGTTTGGATATTTTTGTTAGTTGATGGGCTTAAAGTCGGGACAACTCTGAAGGAATATTTGAGCGTTAGCGGCCTCCATCAGCAGAACGAGCGGAGAAATCTTTTTTGCTGACGGGTAAGTCTGCCACGTGTGGGAACGGAGTTGTAAAAAGGGTGTTGGAGCGGGGTCAACAGAGTGCGGCAGTCATTTTGAATTTTGTTCAGTAGTCATTGATCGTTTTTTTTGTGAAAATGTGGGTCTAAGAGTGTTTCTGTGATTGTGCTTCCGGGGCGGTCGGCCGTGTGGGTCTCCGTGCTCTTTAGGCCGGCGAAGATGCAAAAACAGGCCGCTCCGGCCCCACTCACTACGGGCGCGGATCAAACTCGCTGCCGCTCAACCAGGTGATCCGCTTCCTCCCTTCGCTCAGGGCCTTCGCTGGGTACGGCTCCAAAGGCCCTTCGTCCAATCACGGCCTCCTTGCACGATTTTGCCTTTCATCTCAGGGTTGTCCAGGCAGGACACGAGAGTTTTTCTGTGAAAGATCGACACGAATGAGCGGAGGAATTTGGTTTCCGGAGGGAGCGACTCTGCCACTGCATTGGAGCGAAGACGGAAATCAATTTCCGAAGCGGGCTTTCATCACGGGGGTTGCGTCAAGCTGCCATGGACTGTATTCTTTGCATACTCCATAAGCCGAGCCAGCGAAGAAATCTTTTTGGCGGCGAGTGACTCTGCCACTGCATCGGAACGGAGTCGCCAAAAAGATTTCGGAGCGGAGTCCAAACCCATCTACTATTCATTCCCTGGGTTTCACACCCCCACCATATTCATTTCAAGTGATGATCACGAACAGGGCTAAACCAAGAGATTCTGTTTTCCGGGTGGAGCACCCACCCACTGCATCGGAGCTCGCCTTCGTTTGTTGCCCCTGTCTGCTCCGCTGTCCGGTGTAGATCAAAGTGACTCCACCGCAATCACCATCGTCTCGACCCTGGCCGCGAGAAAAGGGCGTTTCCCGAAGATGGATGGCGATGTTTCACGTGGAACGTTTTCTCGATCCATTTGTCTATACATCAATCTCTTCCCCTGAACTCTTTTTGAAAAGAAGTTCGTGTTGTTGATCGAAAAAAGGCGATCCCCTCCATCGGAAATAACGATTCCCCGAGAAGGTGCTGGAAGTCAGACAGCGAAATGTAATATTATGAGAGTTCGTGACCCCGAGTTGATAGCAAGGTGGTGTCTGCAGATGAAAGAACCGTTCACCAGATTGTTTGGTCTGGCTGAAAAGGAACATGAACAAGTCAGGCAAATTCCTGTCGAAGAGATTGTGCCCAGCCCCTATCAACCACGCACGATTTTTAATGAAGACCGGATCGATGAGTTGTGCCAAACCATCCGTTTACACGGTGTCATACAACCGATCGTGGTCAGACGCAAAGACCGCGGATATGAGCTGATTGCCGGAGAGCGCCGATTACGGGCGGTCAAAAAACTGCACATGACCACCATCCCGGCAGTTGTTCGCGAAATGACGGACAGCCAGGCCGCCTCAGCAGCTCTGATCGAAAACTTGCAACGGGAAGGCCTGACGGCGATCGAAGAAGCACACGCGTATCAAAAATTGATCGAACTGCACGATTTAACACAGGAGAGTTTAGCGCAAAGACTAGGCAAAGGGCAATCGACGGTGGCTAATAAATTGCGCCTTCTGCAATTACCCCAGGCTGTTCAAGACGAACTGCTCAAGCGGACGGTCACGGAAAGACATGCCCGCGCTTTGTTGGCACTCAAAGACGAAGAGTTACAACTTCAGGTTCTGCACGAGATTTTGCATAAAGATTTAAACGTAAAACAAACAGAAGAGCGGATTCGCAAATTGCTGGAGAAGCAAGAGCCGAAAAAGAAGGCCAAACGGAAATCGTATTCACGTGACTTGCGGATCGCCGTCAACACCATCCGCCAATCGATCGATATGGTGAAGCAAACGGGAATGGCTGTGGAGACGGATGAGCAGGAACATGAAGACTACTATGAGTTGGTGATCCGAATCCCGAAATAATCAAAAAGGGCTCTAATTAAATTTTTCTTTCGTTCTCCCTTTTCTATCATTTAAAATAAAAATTAGACATGCGGAAGAGAGGCGAACGCCTCCTTTCTTTATTGCTACATAGCCGTTCGACCGACTTGTCAATTCGATCTCATTCTCATGGAAGATGATAGAGAAGGATGGACATTCTGTCGCAGAATGAAAGAGATATGGGTGAAGAGAGGTGAAACCATGGGCAAAATTGTGGCCATTGCCAATCAAAAAGGTGGAGTCGGAAAAACGACCACATCGATTAATTTAGCAGCCAGTATTGCCACGATGGGGAAAAAAGTTCTGCTGATCGATATTGATCCCCAAGGGAACAGCACCAGCGGATTAGGGATCAACAAAGCGGATGTCAAACATTGTATTTATGATGTGCTGATGAATGATATAGCTGCAGAAGAAGTGATCCTGCCCACTTCTGTGGAAAACTTGTGCTTACTTCCCGCGACAATTGAATTGGCAGGGGCAGAAATTGAATTGTCCCAGGCCATTTCCAGGGAACGACGGCTGAAAAAAGCATTGCAGCTGATTAAAAATGAATTTGACTATATTTTCATCGATTGCCCACCGTCACTGGGGATCATTACCCTCAATGCGTTGACGGCGGCTGAATCTGTCTTAATCCCCATTCAATGTGAATTTTATGCCCTGGAGGGATTGGGGCAGCTCCTCAATACGATTCGAATCGTGCAAAAACACCTCAATAAAGGTTTGGAAATTGAAGGCGTTTTACTAACCATGTTTGACGGGCGGACCAATTTGTCCGTTCAAGTGATGGAAGAAGTCAAAAAATACTTCCAGAAAAAAGTGTATCAAACGGTGATTCCTCGCAATGTCCGCCTCAGTGAAGCGCCCAGCCACGGACAGCCGATTTTGGTATATGACGCGCGTTCCCGCGGCGCCGAATGTTATAACGAACTGGCCAGAGAAGTGGTGATGCAAAATGAGTAGCAAACGATTGGGAAGGGGATTAGATGCTCTCTTTACTCCGGTGGATGTGACCGAAGAGGATCCCGTCAACGAGGTGAATATAAGCGAGCTGCGTCCCAACCCCTATCAACCGCGCAAGCAGTTTGATGATGAGTCGCTGGCGGAGCTGACAGAGTCGATTCGTCAACACGGGGTCGTCCAGCCGCTGGTGGTAAGAAAAAGCATTCGCGGTTTTGAAATCGTTGCTGGTGAACGCCGTTTTCGCGCGGCAAAACTGGCGGGGCTAACCACCGTGCCTGTTGTGGTGCGGGAATTAGACGATGATCAGATGATGGAGATTGCCCTCATCGAAAACTTGCAGAGGGAAGATCTGAACCCGATGGAAATTGCGCATGCGTATCAAAAATTGATGAATCATCTGTCCATCACTCAAGAAGCCCTTGCGGAACGCGTAGGGAAAAGCCGGCCTCATGTGACCAACTTCCTCCGGTTGTTGCAGCTCCCGGGGGAGATCCAGGAAGATGTTTCACGTGGAACATTGTCGATGGGTCATGCCCGTGCCTTATTAGGAGTTAAAGATTTGGAACTGCAAAAGAGATTGGCAGCCAAAGTAAAAAAAGAAAAAGCCAGCGTTCGTCAACTGGAAGAATGGATTCAAAAAATCAACCAGGCCGGCCAGAAAAAAGAGAAGCCAGCTTCGAAATCGTCGGTCGACCCCACGATCAAACGGTATGAAGATTTATTACAGCAGGTATTTAGTACACCGGTCAAAATCAAGCATGGCCGTAAAAAAGGGAAAATCGAAATCGAATATTACTCGGAACGTGAACTGGAACGTCTTGTGGAATTAATCAATCAGGAACGCGTCATCGAGTGAGCATCGGTTCTTCAAGCAGGCTGTTCCCAGAAGTGGATCTGAATACCCTTTTCATCCGATTTGGATCGGCCGCTTTTACAGAAAACCGGCTGGGCAGATCGCACACTATTGAATGAAAATCTGCTTCGATGCAGTTGGCTGATTTGGTCAACCGGAGAAGCTGAATCTCCTTCAATCGTTGTTTGTCACCATCACTGAAATGGGCATGGTGGATCGTAAAAGCCGGTAAAAAATGAGGAGCAGGGACATATGACCCCCGCTCCGAAATCATTTTTGCGACTCCTTTCGGATGCTTGGCAGAGTACATTCGACACAAGGATGAATTCTCCGACGCTGGTTTTGCTTATGAAGAATAAAGAATGCAGTTCATGACGGCTTGATCGACTCCCAAAGAATGCCCGCTCCGGGAATTGTTTTCCGCCTCCGTTCCGATATGTTGCAGAGTCGCTCCATCGGAAAACAAATTCCTCTGCTCGATCGTGTCTATTTTGCAAAGAACACAATCTGACTAGTTGATGCATCCTAAAGATCAAACGCAAAAACGTGCAGGGAGGCCGTGATTGGACGAAGTGTCTTTGAGGCCGTCCTCAGCGGAGGCCGTGAACGGAGGGAGGAAGCGGATCACCTGTTTGAGCGGCAGCGAGTTTGATCCGCGCCCGGAGTGAGGGGCCGGAGCGACCAGTTTTTGCTTCCTCGCCGTCCTCAAGAGCACGGAGACCTACACGGCCGACCGACCCGGAAGCATCATCACAGAAACACGCTTACAACACAGCAAACTTTCAAAGAAAACATGCATGTCTTGTTCGACACAACCCAGGGATGAAACTGGGCCCGTTTTGACATTGCTCCGAAATCATTTTTGCGACTCCTTTCGAATGCTTGGCAGAGTACATTCGACACAAGGATGAATTCTCCGACGCTGGTTTTGCTTATGAAGAATAGAATGCCCGCTCCGAGAATTTGTTTTCCGCCTCCGTTCCGATATGTGGCAGAGTCACTCCATCAAAAACAAATTCCTCTGCTCGATCGTATCTATCACAGAAGCACGATTACAGGACACATTAAATGGCGGTCGGTAAGGGGGGATAACCATTGATCTATTTGGATAACGCAGCATCCACATGGCCAAAACCCGAAGGTGTGGCAGACGCGGTCAAAAAAGCGATTGTAGAATATGGAGCCAACCCCGGACGGGGCGGACACCGCCTTGCCGTTCAGGCAGAGCAAGCCATCTCCGGCACAAGGCATAAACTGGCTCAATTGCTAGGAGTTCGGGATCCTGGCAATCTTTTATTTTGTCTCAACACCACTCATGCGCTGAATCTGGCGTTAAAAGGATTACTCCGTGAAGGAGATCATCTCATCCTGACAGGCTGGGAGCATAACGCCGTGGCCAGACCGGTGGAATGGCTGAAGCGACACCGATCGGTTCAGGTAACCATCATTTGCCCTGACGAACAAGCCGGATGGGCGAAACAAGTGGAAGAGCAAATCCGGGCGAACACCCGGTTGATTGTCACCATCCATGGTTCAAATGTCATCGGTGAAATTCTGCCGATTGCTGACATTGGTGAAGTGGCGAGAAAACATGGAATCTTTTATTTGGTTGATGCGGCGCAAACAGCGGGCTTGCTTCCGATCCGCCTCGACGATCTGCCGGTCGATCTGCTCGCTTTTCCCGGACATAAAGGCCTCTACGGGCCGCAGGGAACCGGAGGGTTATACGCATCCCCCGATGTGCCGCTCGTTCCGATCATACAGGGCGGAACCGGAAACCGTTCTGAAGAGTTGGAGCATCCCGGGGAGCGGCCGGTCGGGTTTGAAAGCGGAACTCCAAACACGCCGGGAATTGCCGGGTTGGGAGCCGGTGTGGAATTTGTCTTGCAAACGGGAATCGAAAAGATTTACCATCATGAGATGGAACTGATTCGGCAACTGTGGGAGGGCTTGACCCGCATTGAAGGTGTCCGTCTCGTTCATCCCAAACCTCCGGTACTGCCCATTCTCTCATTCAATATCGACGGAGTGGACGGGAATGAAGCGGCCACCATCCTGGACCAGCACTATCATATAGCTGTGAGAGCCGGTTTTCATTGTGCCGCACTTGCTCACCGCAGCCTGAAAACGGCTGATCGGGGAGCCGTACGGGTCAGTCCGGGATATTTCAATACATCGGAAGAAATCGATCAATTCATTCAAGCGGTCCGTGAAATTGCTGAGGCATTTCGGGGCTTTTCTCATGCATGGTAAAAAGCGAAAAACCGGTTTGACGACCATCGTCAGACCGGTTTTTCATTCGGATTCCGGCAGCATCTACCTGCTTCCGGCGTGAAAAGCCGCAGAAGAAGCGATGTTTAAGCAAGCAGACAAAATGGAAGAGGAAATCACTTTTGCCATTTTCATTACGATGCCTAATCTTGTATTTTGTAAAACGAAGTATTCCATAAAGCCGGCTACATTCACGATCCCGGTGATATGGATATCGCCGATGGCCGGAAGTGTTTTATTCACCCCGGCTCCGGGGCGGATCGGACCCAGCCCCACTTGAATCCAGCCGACGCTTTTTAACTGTCCCAAACAGGCATCAACAGCGACGATTACCGCTCCGGGATGCTCTTTTTGTATGTGTGCAATCGTGGAGGATAAGTTGATGGCATGTACAGGCTCGTCCAATGTTCCGTATACCTTGACAAACGGAGGAGCCTCTCCGGATAAAAGCGACCCGACCAACGGTCCGAGAGAGTCACCGGTGGAACGGTCCGTCCCGATACAGACGCAGATAATTTCAGGACATGGCATCAGCTCTTGGAGTGCATAGGAAAGGTGCTCGGCAAAATTTTCCCGGGCATGAGGATGTGTATATTCAATCCGGTAAGGAAACATGGTTTCACAAGATCTCTTTACCGAACGGGGTTCACTCATAGCGGGTACCTCCGGAAAATTTATCCTTATCAGTATACGGATAAATCTCGTGAAATATACATGTAGGGACAACCCGCATCCGGAGGAAGGAGTGATCCCATGCGGATTCGTCTCTGGCAATCGCTCAAGATCAGTATGACGATTGTGGGGACCACGATTGGTGCCGGTTTTGCCTCGGGGAGAGAGATTTGGGAGTTTTTTGCTTCCTATGGGGAAGCCAGTCATTATAGCATCCTTCTTTCCATTCTCATCTTTTTTGTGGCAACCGTGATGGTGCTCCACATCAGTTGGAAACAGCAGACGAAGCATTATTCGGAGCTGTTGGAACATATCATGGGCCGTCCATTGGCACGGCTTTTTGACGGGATGATCCTCTTGTATCTATTGTCAACCACCGTTGTGATGATTGCGGGGAGCGGGGCAACGGCCGAACAGTGGAAAGGGGAAGACGCGTTTGTTTGGGGATGCGTCCTCTTGGCGGCGGCCGTGTTCGTCGTGTCCCTGTTTGATCTTAAAGGGATTTTGTCCATGAATACCCTGCTCATGCCGATTCTCATCCTGATTCTTCTCGTCGTCTGTTTTCAATTTTTAACGTCTCACCACACGGGTTATGATATCATCCGGATCCAAGCGGGCCCCCCCGCCTGGCCGGCGGCCGTTTCTTACGCCGCTTTTAATGTGATTTCTTTGGTGGCTGTGCTTTCCACCATGGGATCGCAAATCCAACATCCGTCGGAAATCTGGATTGCCGGAGCCGTCAGTATGCTCTGTCTCGGTACGATTGCCTTTCTATATAATTTTTCATTGCTTAAAATTGAGCACCTGATGTCGCAATATGAGATTCCCTTATTCGCACTCGTCCAACATTATTCTCCCGTCTGGATATTTTTGATTACGTGTGTGCTGTGGTTGGCGATCTATACCACCGCAATCAGTAATGTGCATGGACTGGTCCATCGGTTGACCGATTTTTTGACCTGGCCGCGTTGGCTGATTGCACTGGCCAGCCTGGTGCTGCTCACGCCGCTCAGCCAGTTCGGTTTCGCCAGATTGGTGCAGATTCTTTATCCCCTGTACGGGGTGATCAATCTCTTTATTTTGGCGTCGATTTTGCTCTACCCTTTCTCGGAATCTTCTTCCCCGAAACCGTAAAGAGAGTATAATAAGAATATGTATGAATCCGTCCGGAAAGGAGATCCGCTGAAGTGCCATGATCTATTCTTTGGCGAAAGGAATAGTTAGGGCGTTTCTCTATCTCTATCATCGCATTCAGGCAAACGGAATGAAAAAAATTCCGGCCGCCGGTCCGGTGATTGTGGTCGGAAATCATGTAAGCTATTTGGATCCGGTCTATATCGGGGCCATGTTGCCGCGGCGCATTCATTTCATGGCCAAACAGGAGATTTTCCGGAATGCTGTGATGCGCTGTCTTCTCAACATAGCCGGAGCCTTTCCGGTCAATCGCGACAAACCGCAAATTCAAACGATGCGCACAGCTCTCCATTATCTGCAAAATGGAGAAGTGGTCGGTATTTTTCCGGAAGGCGGAAGAAGACAGGGGAATACTTTCGATGAATTAAAGCAGGGAGCGGCTTATCTGGCGGTGAAGAGCAACTGCCCGGTGGTTCCTGTTTGCATCGAAGGAACGGAGCAAGCCCTTCCCAGAGGGAGTGTCTGGATCCGCCCTGTGTCCGTCCGGATGGAGGTGGGGCAAATTCTTTATCCGCCGGCAACGGGCTCTGTCAAAGAAAAACAGCTCTGGCTCACCGAGCAGATCCAGCGGGAATTTATCCGCCTGAAATCAACACCCGCTTCGTCTCGAACGGTTGAATTTTTAAGGTGAAGTTTCTATAATGTTAGCAACGATTAAAGAGAGAGTGATCCAATTGCAGCGGAAGCAATTTGGCCTGGGCGATATCGTGGAGATGAAAAAGCCCCATCCTTGCGGGACCAATGCGTGGAAGGTGATTCGGATGGGCATGGATATCCGCATGAAATGCACCGGATGTAACCACAGTGTCCTCTTGCCGCGGGCCCGTTTTGAACAACGGTTGAAGCGGGTTCTGGTCTCGGCCGGTGAATCGGAGGAATCATAAATATGATGGAGAGCACCTCTCTGGCAGGTGCTTTTTTTGGTGGGGGAAAACATGGCGAGTTTTTCCCCTTTTCGCTATAATGGACAGGGATTCTGCAAAGAACGGTAATCAAACACAAGAGGAGTGGAGCCTTCATGCCACTGATGACAGGAATTGTGGGGCTGCCCAATGTGGGTAAATCCACATTGTTCAATGCGATTACACAAGCCGGAGCCGAATCGGCCAACTATCCGTTCTGTACGATTGATCCCAACGTCGGCGTGGTGGATGTCCCCGATGAACGCCTGCAACGCCTTGCTGAGATCTTTCAACCCCAGCGGATCGTGCCGACAACATTTCAATTTGTTGATATCGCCGGCCTGGTGAAGGGAGCGAGCCGCGGAGAAGGGCTGGGAAACAAGTTTTTATCCCATATCCGCGAAGTAGACGCCATTATTCATGTCGTCCGTTGTTTTGAAGATGAAAATATCACCCATGTCGCCGGGAAAGTGGACCCGGCCAGCGATATTGAAACCATCAACCTGGAATTGGTCCTGGCTGATCTGGAAACGGTGGAGAAACGGAAGGACCGTGTGGAGCGGCAGAAGAAAAGCGGGGACAAGCAAGCGATGCTTGAGCACGATATCCTCGTGAGGCTGCAGGCGGCGCTGGCGGAAGGACGCCCGGCCCGTTCGGTGGAATTGGACAAAGAGGAAAAACAGCTCATTAAAAGTTTAAACCTGCTTACCATGAAAAACGTTCTCTATGCTGCCAACGTCAGTGAAGAAGATGTGGCCCGTGCCGATGAAAACCCGCATGTCCAAACGGTCAAGCGGATTGCCGCCGGAGAAGGGGCGGGAGTGGTCACGATCAGTGCCCAGGTTGAAGCGGAGATTGCCGAGCTGGAGGAAGAAGAAAAGAAGCTCTTCTTACAGGAATTGGGACTTGAAACCTCCGGTTTGGACCGTTTGATTTCCGCTGCTTACCGCCTGCTTGGACTGATCACCTATTTCACCGCCGGAGAAAAAGAGGTGCGTGCCTGGACCATCCGTGAGGGAACCAAAGCCCCGCAAGCGGCCGGTGTGATTCACTCCGACTTTGAACGCGGCTTTATCCGGGCCGAGGTGACTGCTTACCAGGACCTGATGGCTTGCGGTTCGATGGCCGTTGCACGGGAACAAGGGCTCATCCGTTTGGAAGGAAAGGATTATGTCGTCAGAGACGGAGATATCATCACCTTCCGCTTTGCGGTGTAACGATCCCGTCTTTAGCCGTTCTCTTCTTGCTTTATTTGGGACGTTTTGCTAGAATAAGTTATTGTTACGCGTAATATGTACGCTCCTTGCTCTGCCGGTCGGGGCAGAGCCGCTAGAGTCCAGAAGGAGGTGGAGTTCGATGCACAAGTACGAGTTAATGTTTATCGTACGTCCGGATGTAGATGAGGAAACCCTGAAAGCCACGCGTGAGAAAGTACAATCCGTCATCACGGCAGGCGGCGGGGAGATCACCGAAACGAACGACATGGGCAAACGCCGTCTCGCTTACGAGATCGACAAGTATCGCGAGGGAATTTACACCGTGTATAATTTCCAGGCGGACGGAGATGTCGTGGCTGAATTGGATCGTGTGATCAACATCAACGATAACATCATTCGGCATATGACGATCAACATCGATGAGAAGTAAAGATAGATAAACGCAGATCCAGAGGAGATATCGAGCAAAGGGAGAGGTTATCAATGCTGAATAGGGTCATCTTGGTCGGGCGGTTAACCCGTGACCCTGAACTGCGCTATACTCCCAGCGGAGTGGCAGTGACGAGATTTTCCATCGCGGTTAACCGCAATTACACCAACCAGCAAGGTGAACGCGAAGCCGATTTTATCGATATTGTCGCCTGGCGGGGATTGGCTGAAACCTGCGCCAATTACTTGAGAAAAGGCAGATTGGTAGGAGTAGACGGACGTCTGCAGATCAACGTATTTGAAAACAACGAAGGCCGTAAAATCCGTCATGCGGAAGTGGTGGCAGAAAACGTGCAATTTCTCGAGCCGAAAAACCGCAATGAATCTTCCAATGATTTTGGCGGGGGCGGATTTGGCGGAAACAATGGCTACGGCAGCGGAAGCAGTTACAGTCGCAACCCGGTGGATGATCCCTTTGCAGATGACGGCAAACCGATCGATATCTCCGATGATGATCTGCCATTCTGATTTCCGGACCTGAGTAAGGTAGCAACCGATGTGAAGTGTAGCGAAAAGGAGGGGACAGCATGGCTCGCCGTCGCGGAAACAAACGCCGTAAAGTTTGCTACTTTACGGTCAACAAGATCGACTACATCGACTACAAAGATGTCGATTTGCTGCGCAAGTTTATCAGCGAACGGGGTAAAATTTTGCCGCGCCGTGTAACTGGAACCAGTTCCAAGTACCAACGGCAATTGACCCGTGCAATCAAAAGAGCACGTCAAATGGCTCTATTACCATACACCAATGATTAATCCATAACAGGGGCGGGTCGCACCGCCTCTGTTTTTTATATCAACTTGCGGGCTTCCTCAGCAGAAAACAAAAAAAGCAGGAAAATGGCCGTATTATGTGGAAGCTTCTCCTAAATCTGTTTGGATTTGGAGGAGTAGATCACGTATGAACCGGCCAGAACGCGGAGTCCAATTTGCAAAAAGTGTCAAAGTGATCGATTGGCTGAAGACAGAAATCCTTGATCAGATTGCCAATCTCTTTAAAGGGATCCATTATGCGAACCAGCATGTGATCATAGATAGTTTGTCCAGTTTGATTGTCTCCGTTTATGTGTTGGCGCGCCGCATGGGCTTTTCCTACCGGGAAATAGATCGGTCAGTGGTGGAAAAATTGCGTGAGCACGCCAGAGACGGTCATCAGTTGGAAGAGTGGTATGGTGACTTGTCTACGCTTGAAGAATACCTGAACAAGAGGTGACAGTTGTTTGACGGAGAACAACATAGGGGTAGTCAAAGAGGGTCTGTTAGCTACAGGGCTGTTTTTTCTGCTTCTCGCCGCCCTGACCGTGCCGGTTGTCAATTTGGCAGCCATTTGGTTCCTCCCCCTTCCCTTCCTGATCTTAAAGGCAAAACAACGCTTGCTGGCTTTTATTTTGCCTGTGTTGTTCATCGGGATTATTCTGTACCTGTTTCCCAGTCCTGCCCTTGCTTTTCTCTCTCTGTTTGCCTTAGTGGTCGGGCTTACCATGGGGCATTTCTACGCCCGGGAAACGGCTTCGGGTACGGATGTCGTTTTAAGCGGATTGGTAGCCGGGCTGATCGGTGTATGGGCAATATTGTTTGCCGGGCAATATTGGTTTGGCATGATCGACGGATTGCGTAAAAGCTGGGAAGCTGAATGGGCATACACCAAGCGAATGCTGGAAACGGCAGGAGTTCTTCCGGCAGACTTCACCATTCCGCCGATCGAATCCTTTATCCCCGTGCTGCTTCTTTTTCTGTTAATCCCGATGGCTTTGCTTAATTTCTGGGTAGGGCGCCGATGGCTTCAACGATTCCAATTTCCCGGGAAATACTTGCCTGCTTTCCGTGAATGGCGGTTGCCGCGTCCGTTTTTCTTCTTTTATGTCGTGATGCTCGCTCTGTCTTTGTTTATGGAAGCAAACCCTTCCACTCTCTCGATATTGCTGGGAGTGCTGTGGGTATTGCAAACCTTATTCCTGATTCAAGCATTTTCCTTTCTCTCGTTTTTCCTTCACCACTACCATAAAAGCAATGCCTGGCTCATCCTTGCCTTTTTGATTCTCATGACTCGGTTTTCGGTGATTCTCCAATTGTTGGGCATGCTGGATGCGGGCACAAGATTGCGTGAAAAGATCAAGCAAAGGGATTAGATGAACTGGCGACTTTCAGGCATCCCCCCATCTCGTACAGGGAGGCTGTCCTTTGGAAATACCCGGCGGAGACGGCGAACTTGGATGGCACTGAAGAAGGAGGAACGCGGCACTGGTCAATTTTGCTTGGTCTGGAATAGTTGCTCCTGGTGAGAACTAGGGTAAAATAGAACTATGATCAAGCGGGAATTGCGGATCAAGCAAGGTGCAGTTTTGAGGGGATAGAACGATGCCAAAATTTGTGATCCAGCGTTGGCACGGATATCACATGGTTTTTGCTATGTGTTTTTGTTTGTTTTTGATCGCTTTGCTCTCTACTTATCGATGGGTATACGGGATCGCGGGCTTTGTGCTGTTTGCGGTTCTGGCCTTTGTTTTATACCGTGCCGAACGAGCGTTTCGCAAGGATTTCACGGAATATATTCTGACTTTGACCCACCGGGTAAAAAATGCGAATCAATCCGCCCTGGATCAGTTGCCTGTCGGTATCCTTCTTTATGACCGCAACAGGATGGTGGAGTGGCATAACCCTTTTGTGCAGAAGATGAGCGGACGGGAGCGTCTGGTTGGAGTTTCGGTCGACGATGTATTCCCGGAATTGAAAAAAATGAAGGCGGAGCATGAAGAGCCCTTTCGCTTTCATATGGGTTCCAAATCGTATGAAGTGATCCATCAGCCCAATGAGCGCCTTTATTTTTTTCGCGATGTTTCCCGCTTGGATGAACTGCAAAAAAAATACCGGGATGAACAAACCGTACTCGGTTTTCTGCATATGGATAACTTCGATGAGGCCGGACAAGGTTTGTCAGACCAGGAAAGCACCGAGCTTTTATCCAATCTGACCAGCGCCATTTCCAAATGGGCCCTGGAGTACAATGTCACCTTAAAGCGCATTGATACGGATAAAATGTTTTTTGTCACGCAGTACCAATCCCTGGAACGGATGATGAAATCAAAATTTGACATCTTGGATGTCGTGCGGGAAATGACCCGTCACTATAAAATTCCCATCACTTTAAGCATCGGTATTGCCAGCGTGGGGAAAACAATGGTTGAACGGTCGCAAAATGCCCAGGCTGCGCTGGATATCGCATTGGCACGCGGCGGGGATCAGGCTGCCGTTCAGAGTGGGGAGCGCCTGGTCTTTTTCGGCGGAAAAACCAATGCGGTGGAGAAGCGGACCCGGGTCCGTGCCCGCGTGATTTCCCATGCGATGAGCAATCTGATTCGGGACAGCGAACGGGTGCTGGTGATGGGCCACACTCAACCGGATATGGATGCGTTGGGAGCGGCGATCGGGGTTGTCAAGTTTGCCCTCTTCAATGATTGTGAGGCGTACATCGTGCTGGATGAGGAAAACCCTTCCATCGAAAGACTGATGGCAGCCGTGAGAGAACATGATTACTTAAGCGATCATGTCATTTCCCCGGAAAGGGCCTGGCAGTGGGCCAATGAACCGGATACATTGCTCATTTTGGTCGATACTCATAAACCGTCTCTCACCATTGAACCCCGTTTGCTGGAAGTGGCGGAAAGAATCGTGGTTATCGACCATCACCGCCGCGGTGAAGATTTTGTCAAGGACCCTGTGCTGGTTTATCTGGAGCCTTACGCTTCATCGACCAGCGAGTTGGTTACGGAACTCTTGCAGTATCAGGAGGGCCGGCTGGCCATGGATACACTGGAAGCGACCGCTCTGTTGGCCGGAATTGTCGTCGATACCAAAAACTTCGCTTTCCGGGCGGGTTCGCGGACCTTTGAAGCCGCCTCATTCCTCCGCCGACACGGTGCCGACCTGATGATGGTTCAATCGCTGTTAAAAGAAGATCTGTCCCAATACCTGAAACGGGCGGACATCATCAAAAACACAGAGCTTTTATACGGAAACATCGCCGTGGCTGTCGCCAGCGAAGAGGATACCTACGATCAGCTGTTAATCGCCCAGGCGGCTGATACGCTTTTGAACATGCAGGGAGTAGCGGCCTCGTTTGTCATCGGGAAGCGGGAAGACGGCCTGGTAGCCATCAGCGCAAGATCGCTGGGAGACTTAAACGTCCAGCTGATCATGGAAGAACTGGGCGGCGGCGGGCATCTCACCAATGCCGCATGCCAGCTCAAAAATACGACCATCAAAGAATCAAGGGAACGCTTGTTGGAAGTATTAAAAGAAACGATGGAGAGTGGGGGTTCAGGGGAATGAAAGTCATCTTTCTGCAAGATGTAAAAGGAACCGGCAAAAAAGGAGAAGTCAAAGAAGTCTCTGAAGGATACGCGCGCAACTTTCTCATTCCGCGCAAATTGGCGATTCCCGCCACCGAAGGGAACATGAACACGTTAAAAGCACAGCAAAGAAAAGAGCAGAAACAAAAAGCGGAAGAGCTTGAAAAAGCGAAGCAACTGGGGCAAAAGCTGAGTGAGATCACCGTGACTCTGTCTGCCAAGGCGGGAGAGGGCGGCCGTGTGTTCGGCTCCATCACTTCCAAACAAATCAGCCAGGAGCTCAAGAAAAAATTCCAGCTGGATGTGGATAAGAAAAAAATCCAGTTGGATGAACCGATCCGCTCCCTGGGCGTGACCAAAGTACCGGTGAAACTTCACCCGGAAGTTACCGCCACTCTGTCTGTCCAGGTGGTTGAAGAGTAAAGAGTTCATCGGTCTTCGCCCGATTTGCGTTGTTTGTTTTCCCGAATCATGAACCCATGGACTCCACCCGAGGTGGAGTGCTTTTTTGTTGGGATTGGAGGGTTTGGACTGATGAGTGATCTTTTTGCAGATCGCCTTCCACCGCACAACCACGAAGCAGAGCAGGCTGTTCTCGGAGCTATTTTGCTTGAACCATCGGTTTTGATCTCCGTCAATGAACGCCTCAAAGCTGAAGATTTTTACCGGCAAGCTCATCAGCGGCTGTTTCAAGTCATCAATGATCTGGCCGAAAAAGGGGAACCGGTCGACTTAGTCACCCTGACATCGGAGCTGCAAGACAGAAAGCTGCTGGAAGAGGTGGGGGGAGTCCCCTATCTCACCGAGTTGGCCAGTGTCGTGCCCACCGCGGCCAATGTGGATTATTACGCAAAAATAGTGGAAGAAAAAGCGATTCTCCGCCGCTTGATCAGGACTGCCACCCAGATTGCCGCTGCCGGGTATACGGGTGGTGAGGAAGTCACCCAAGTTTTAAATGAAGCGGAAAAGAGAATATTGGAAATCTCCCAGCGCAGGATCCGTGGAGGGTTTATTCCCATTCGCGATGTATTGATCGAGTCATATGAGCAGATCGAAGCCCTTCACTTCAATAAAAGCGGGATAAACGGAATTCCCTCCGGTTTCGTCGATCTGGACCGCATGACTTCCGGATTTAAAGGATCTGACTTGATTATTCTGGCTGCCCGTCCCAGTATGGGCAAAACGGCTTTCGCCTTAAACGTAGCGCAAAATGTGGCCGTGCGTGCCGGGAAAACGGTGGCCATCTTCAACCTGGAGATGTCGGCCGCTCAGATGGTGATGAGAATGCTGGCCGCAGAAGGAAATATCGATGCCCAGGCGTTTCGCACGGGAAACCTGAATGAGGAAGATTGGGAAAAGCTCACGATGGCGATCAGTACGTTGAGCGAAGCACCGATTTTTATCGATGACACGCCGGGGGTCACCGTTTACGACATTCGCGCGAAATTGCGCCGTCTGCAAGCCGAACACGGGCTGGGACTGGTCGTGATCGACTACCTCCAATTGATTTCCGGCCGCGGGGGAGAAAGCCGTCAACAGGAAATTTCCGAGATTTCACGGTCGCTCAAATTGATGGCGCGCGAACTGGACGTTCCCGTGATCGCGCTGTCCCAGCTCTCCCGCGCAGTAGAACAGCGGCAGGATAAGCGGCCCATGCTGTCGGATTTGAGGGAATCGGGATCGATTGAGCAAGATGCCGATCTCGTAGCCTTTCTCTATCGGGATGACTATTACAACGAGGATTCCGAAAAAAAGAACATCGCCGAGCTCATTATCGGAAAGCAGAGGAATGGTCCCGTAGGAAAAGTGGAACTCTTATTCCTGAAGAACTACAATAAATTTTTGAGCCTGGAAATGAAACACAAAGATTTTCACGAATAAAATAACCGTATCATCGGTTTAATGTTCGTATTTTTATTGACTCTTCCTAGTTTTTATTGCTAAAATAAATGATGTGTCAAATTTAATGTTCGGAAAAACGGTGAAAGCCGCCGCTGTGAGGAGGATGAATCGATGTCCACGGTGGTTGTAGTGGGTACTCAGTGGGGAGACGAAGGCAAGGGGAAAATTACCGATTTTCTTGCCGAGAAAGCGGAAGTCGTCGCGCGTTACCAAGGGGGAAATAACGCCGGACACACCATTGTGTTTGGGGGAACGCGCTATAAGCTGCACATGATTCCGTCGGGAATTTTCTATCGGGATAAAGTCTGCGTTCTTGGCAACGGAATGGTGATTAATCCGGAAGCTTTAGTCCAGGAATTGGACTATCTCCACGAACATGGCATTTCCACGGATAACTTGCGCATTTCGGACCGGGCCCATCTGATCATGCCTTATCATATCAAGCTGGATAAGGCCGAAGAAACCCGCAAAGGCAGCGGCAAGATCGGAACGACCGGTAAAGGGATCGGCCCTGCCTACATGGATAAAGCCGCCCGGGTCGGAATCCGTGTCGGTGATTTGCTCTTTCCGGACCAATTTGCCGAGAAATTGAAGCGCAATCTGGAGGAAAAAAACCGTTTGCTGGAAAAGCTGTATCAAACAGAAGGGTTTACCTTTGAAGAGATTTACGAGACTTACATGCAATGTGCGGAAAGAATCCGCCCTTATGTTACGGATACCTCCGTTGTCCTGAATGACGCGATTGACCAGGGGCGCCGGGTCCTGTTTGAGGGAGCGCAAGGCGTGATGCTGGACATCGACCAGGGGACTTATCCGTTCGTCACCTCTTCCAATCCGGTGGCCGGGGGCGTGTGTATCGGTTCCGGAGTCGGCCCGACCAAGATACATCATGTGGTCGGAGTAGCCAAAGCCTACACCACCCGTGTCGGCGACGGCCCATTCCCCACGGAGCTTCACAATGAGATCGGCGACCGAATTCGCGAAGTGGGACGGGAGTACGGAACCACCACGGGCCGCCCGCGCCGTGTCGGCTGGTTTGACAGCGTGGTTGTGCGCCATGCCCGCCGTGTGAGCGGAATCACCGGCCTGTCCCTGAACTCCCTGGACGTGCTCACCGGTCTCGATCCGATCAAAATCTGTACCGCCTATGAATGCGAGGGAAAAATCATCGAAAACTATCCGGCCAGCCTGGAAGTACTGGCCAAGTGCAAGCCCGTCTATGAAGAATTGCCGGGCTGGAAAGAAGATATTACCGGCGTGCGCAGCCTGCACGACCTGCCCATCGAAGCCCAGCATTATGTCGAACGGGTCACCCATTTGACGGGGATCCCGCTTGCCATCTTCTCCGTCGGGCCGGACCGTGACCAAACGATCCAGGTGCGCCCGGTGTATGCATGACCAAACCCAACCAGCATCCGCAGGTGAATGCGGATGCTGGTTTTTTGTGCACGTACCCTTTTTTTGCGGAATGCATTTATAAAGCAGAGAAGTTACTCATACGTATTTCTTTCCTTAGATGAAAACAGAAATCTGTGTTGTGGTAAAAAAGGATGGCAATATTTTTGCTTGAATAGCGGAAGGATCGGAAATCCATCCTATTTGTTGAAAGAGTTTTAACAGGGAACAGGCGGAGGAGCTGATCGCTTGGACACATCACAAGTGCACGCGTTTTTGCACAGCAAAAACTGGTTCGATCCCGACCAGGATTCACGATATATCCATCTTCACCACCCGTATGCGGTCCTCGTCTCACCGCAAGAAGGGCGGATCACTTTACGCGGAAAAGCAGGAACCGATGACGGGCAAAACGGGGAAGAAATCTTCAGTTTTAACACGCTGAAAGAATTGCAATTATGGTTTGAGGAAAATATCGGGGAATGAACGCATTCAGCTTTCATTCCCCATTTTTTACGGCTGACTGTATTGGATTTTTTATGATAACTGACCATCCTGTCTTTGCATCATATATGGTCTTTCATAAATGGTCTTCAATATCGCGGGTGAATTTACTTACCATGAACATCACCCATTAAAGTATTTTCACGGTCCTTTTAGGGTTCACATCTTGAAAGAGTCACGATTTTTTATGGATCAAGGAATTTCACTTCATTTGGTAAGTGACTTGTAAGTACTTTCCATGATCATATCCTGTATTTTTGGCTTTTGATTAATAAAACAAGGGGATAAATTCCCCTTGATGCAATAAATAAGTGGAAGGTGTGGTTATTTCTATATCATTGAAAGGAGATCCTAGTTCCACTGTAACAACACTTGCTCGCAAGCAAGCCCTGGACCAAGTGCCACCATGAGTCCCAACTCTCCTGACCCATGTTGATCCGCCATCTCCCTCTCTAAAACAAATAGCACACTACTGGAGAGGGTATTTCCATGAGTCCGTAAAACTTCCCACGAATGTACCAGTTGATCGGATGAAAGTTGCAAACGTTCTTCTATGGCTTCTAATATCTTTCGTCCACCTGGATGGACGATAAGGTGTTGGACATCTCGAACTGATAGTCCTTGTTCGGATAAAAAACCACTTACCAGTTCTTCGATATTTTCATAAACCGCAGAGGGAAGTTGTCTGGAAATGAATCCTTCGATTCCATGGATTCCCGCCTGAAAACGAACCAATTCCGCTGTATCAGGGACGAAGGATGTTTTTGAGGAAAGAATGTGAGGACCGTCAATTGCGACAGAGTCACCGACAACCAGTACAGCAGCTGCTCCATCACCAAACAAACTGACTTGAATAAGGTGTTCTGAGGACAAATCTTCAGCCAGGGAGTAGATTAAGCTGGATGACTCCATGCAATACACAAGAATCTTACCTTCTGGATAAGCACGAGCGATATCAGCCGCTCTGGCTACCGCACCTGCTCCACCTGCACACCCCTGTCCCCAGATCATCGAAGAACGGCAATCGGGCCTTAATCCCACCTCGGCATAAAAATGAGCGATAAAACCTTGTGGAACTATGCCTGTAGTAGTGACGAAAAGAATATGGTCGATTTCCTCGGGTCTCATCTTGACTTGCTGCAAACAATTTGTGATAGACTCTTTCCCAAGTTTGACGAAATTATCCAGAAACAATGCATTCCGATCTTTAAAGTTTGGACGACGGTAGTGCCATTCAAGCGGAACAATTAAGTATCGCTGATCGATTCGACTGTTTTCAAATACAGGTAAGAGTCTGTTCAGCTTTTTCTGAAGGGCTTCAGCAAAAAAATCCTTGGCAAACTGCTTCGCGTGCTCTTGAGTATAAATTAGAGACGGGACAGAGGTTGCAACGGAAGCAATTACTGGCATTTTAGATTCCCCCGGAGAAGTTTTATTTAATTAAGTGTAAAACATTACAAATCAAATGCTAAAACAATTCTATAAACGGAGTGAATTTATTTCGTATATACTTCCTCATCTGGAGCGAAATAAATTGATATAGAACCTGCTGCTTTTTCTAATATCATCTTTGTGATCTCGGCTGCTTCAGGTCTTTTCATCGCAGCTTCCATTGCCTCCGCACTTTCGTAATAAGTTTCAGCCAGTAACGCGTACTTCTCTGATGATATTCCAGTGGAGACCAAACGATTGACCCTCACTTTAACTACACCAGGAACCCTGAGAAGTTTGGGCAAAAATTCATTCCTGTAGAAGTCCTCAAAACTCGGATCATCCATTTCTTTGTATAGAGCGATCATTTTAAACATCTTTATCATCTACTCCATCACGTTTTTCTTTCATAATAACATATATATTGCCTATTTTTTATAATCTTCATAGTGTATTGTCATGATAGTATTCATATACAGCAAAATCTATATTGAAAGTTTCAATAAATTTACAGGACCACGGATCCATAAAATGAAGCGACGACATCGGTTGATTCTTGAAGCATACTTAAACCTGGGAAAGGTTTATTTTGAGAAAAAAGAGTACACGCTGGCCAACGAAATATTGGAAAGAGCCGAAAGAATGGCGAAAAAGGAAAATGAAATGGTAAAATACACTCAAGTATTGCTCATGGCCAAAAGTTGTTTATCCGCCTCCAGATCTGAGGAGGTTCGGCTTTTTTACGAAGGCCAATGAGCTTCATTCAAACGAAACCAACGATCTGGAAGCCCTGCATGGGTGTGCCTCCTGTTAAACGACGAGGAAAGCTACATCAATTACTCCAATCTGTATTTCAAGGAAAGGGTATGACGAAAAAGGAGGACATTCTGATGATCGTGCCCATAAGACGGTTGCAATCGCTATCGTCTTTTTATTTTTCCCGAGACGGGTTAAGGGGCTTGCCGTGCAGGAAATACGGATCAATCACGGTTAACGGGCGAATCGGCAGAACTAGGACAGAAGTGCGTACATATGATCATCAAATCGGATTTTTCAGGAACAGGAGGTCAGTCCGTGCAAAGCGATCAGATCCGATTAGTATCCCTGAGCATCGGGTTGCCGCAAACGATTAAGACCGGCGACCACAAGGAATTGACCACAGGAATCTGCAAACAGGCCGTGGACGAAGTGTTTCTGTCCAGGGAAGGATTTCACGGTGACGGAGTTGCCAACCGGGCGTTTCACGGCGGGCCGGAGCGGGCTGTTTGTGTCTATTCGCATGAGCATTATTCGTATTGGGAGCAGGAATTTCAAGTGCGGTTGCCTTCTGCCGCATTCGGGGAAAACCTGACCGTCACCCGTATGCTGGAACGCGATGTATGCATCGGGGACATCTACCAGGTGGGCGACGCAGTGGTGCAAGTGTCACAGGGAAGAATCCCGTGTGATACCATTTCCAAAAGAAACGGAATCCCCACCCTGCTGACCAGAATTATCGAAGAAGGATATACCGGTTTTTTCTGCCGGGTGCTCCGGGAAGGAACGGTGCGGAAAGATTCACCGATCCGGCTGCTCGAGCGGCATCCCCGGCAAGTCTCCGTCCTCTTCGCCAATCAAATCTTCTTTCACAGGAAAGGAGATGCGGAGGGGATCAAGAAAATTTTAGCCGTAAAGGAACTGGCCCCCGTATGGCGGGAGCTGTTGGCGAACAGATTGGAGAAGTTGGAACCAAGCGAATCAGACAGTGAAAGGCGGTAGCTCAAGCTATCGTCTTTTTTGTATTCTGATCGGCTTTCTGATCTGATAGAGCCGTTGGCAAAAATGGTGTTCCGATCCGGATCACACATGACCTGTTTACTTTCTGAAGTTTTCTTATTATACTTATATGGTAAAATCGTAATGATTACTATTTATCTGATGTGTGATAGGACTAAAATAAGGAGAGTGGATATGAAAAACCGGATCATTTCTTATTTTATTCTTCTGTTAGCGGTGGTTTTGCTGCTGGCTGGATGCTCGGGGAATCAGGCTGAGACCCAAAAGAACGTCAACCTCCTGTTTAATTTCCCCAGCAGCCGATTGGACCCCGTAGTGGATAAAAACAATATGGCCGTTCGGGCCGGGATCGGGGAGACACTGGTCAAGTTGAATGATCAGTTGCAATTGGAGCCGGCTCTCGCGACCCATTGGGAGAATATCGATTCCCATACCTGGAAATTCAAGATCCGGGAAAACGTGCGGTTCCATGATGGAAGTCTCCTGAAGGCAAAAGACGTGAAATCATCCCTCGTCCGGGCGATGGAGAGCAGCAAGGCGATCCAGGCGGCACTGAAGATCAAGTCCATCGAGGCCAACGGTCAGGAGCTTACCATCCGGACGGCTGAGGTTCATCCTTCTTTGCCTTATGAGCTCGTCCATCCGTCTACGGCTGTCGTAAAAATCGCCCAAGGAAACGGAATCGTGGGAACAGGGCCTTTTCAATTAGCTTCCTTTACGCCTGATACGCAGGTGGAAGTTCAAAAATACGACCGGTATTGGGGAGGTTCTCCCAAACTGGATTCAGCCGTGATCCGGTTCAACTCGGACGGCAACGCGCGAACCCTGGCTTTGCAATCCAAAGAAGCGGACATTGCTTATCACATTCCGGCGGAGATGATTGCTGCTTTAAAAAACAACCCGGAACTGCGGCTCGTCTCCACGAGCGGGATGCGAAACCACTATCTGATATTTAACATGAGAAAGCCTCTCTTCCGGGATCTTGAGGCAAGGAAAAGCGTAGACGCGCTGATTCCCAGAGAGGAAATGGTGAAGACCCTCTTCCACGGAACCGCCGAAATCAGCCGGGGTCCGTTTCATTCTTCGTTGCCTTTTGCCAATGCCTCTTCTGTAAATGACGGCAAAGATTCCGTGCCCGTATTGGCAGAGGTGATGAAGAAGCATCAGCATCCCCTCAAACTGACGTTGATTACCTACCCCGGAAGACCGGAACTCCCGTTGATGGCTCAGGTTTTGCAGCAGGAAGCCAGGAAACAGGGCATTCAAGTGCAAATCCGGACGGTCGACAATATCGACGAGTATTTGTCCCAACAAACCGATTGGGATCTGGCCATGTACAGCAGTTTGACCGCTCCGCGCGGGGATGCCGGGTACTTCTTCAATTCTTCTTTTCTGCCGGAGGGGGCTTTGAATTACGGAAAAATCGATCATCCGGCTTTGACGGAAAAGATCCGCATGTTTAATCAAACGCTGGATGAGAAGCAACGCCAATCCCTCGCAGGCGAGATCGTTCAGATCATCAAGGATGAAGCATTGCAGTTATACATGATTCATCCGCATACGACGGTGGCTTACGGCAAACACATTACAAGCTGGAAACCATCGAGAACCGAATATTACATCCTGACTCACCAAATGGATGTGAGACGATGATCTTGTTTCTGATCCGCCGCCTGATCCAACTGCTCGTTACATTGCTCATTCTCTCGTTTGTTTCTTTTGCCGTAATGCGTCTGGCTCCGGGAGATCCGGTGAGAGCCGTGCTCCGTGTGGAGGACGTGGCTGTGACCGGAGAGCAGGTGGAATCCCTGCGGCAGGAACTTCAATTGCATCAACCCGTGTGGATTCAATACCTGAACTGGATGAAGCGGATGGTTCATCTGGACTTTGGCCACTCCCTCATCCTGAAACAGCCGGTTGCCGACATGATTCTGGAGCGAGCGCCGGCGACTTTCTCCCTGATGGCCGGCGGGATTCTCTTTATGATCTTGCTGGCATTTCCGCTGGGCGTCCTGGGGGCGTATTTTCGCGGAAGCGTGTGGGATCATCTGAGCCGTTTGTTCTCATTGGCGGGTGCATCCGTTCCCAGCTTTTGGCTGGGGCTGTTGCTGATTCACGTGTTGGCTTATGAGTGGAATCTGCTTCCCAGTCAGGGAAACGGGGGCCCGGAACATCTGATTCTTCCTTCCCTCACTTTGGGTCTGGCTATGGCAGCCGTGTACGCCAGGATGTTCCGGGCCAGCCTCCTGGAGACATTAAGCCGGGACTATATTCAAGCCGCTTATGCCCGCGGACTCCCTCCTTGGATCATTTTTTGGCGCCATGTCCTGAAAGAGAGCTGCATTCCCATTCTGTCTCTGCTCAGTATCAGCATCGGCAGTTTGTTTGCCGGCACGATCGTGGTGGAGATTCTCTTTTCCCGGCCGGGGCTGGGCAAGATGGTCGTCGATGCCATCCTCAGGAGGGACTTTCCGGTCATCCAGGGGTATATCATGACAGCCGTTGTGTTTGTGTTTATCATCCATACGGTAATGGAGCTGTTAGCCGGGGCATTCGATCCCCGCGCTCGGGAAGGAAGGGATGGGTATGAAATGTAAGCGGCCCGGTTTCTCTGTCCGCTGGCAATTATTTATCGGTCTGGCGCTCATCTCGTTCTTTCTCCTCTTCGTCGGAGTGAGCTGGGTGTGGCTCCCGCACGATCCTGCGCAAGTAGAGCTTCATCAACGGTTATTGCCGCCGAATGAAGCGCATTGGCTGGGAACGGATCATCTGGGCAGGGATCTGTTGTCGCGCGTGTGGGCGGGGGCCGGCTGGACCCTGGGCTGTGCCCTTCTCATCATGAGTGTTTCCGTGATCCTGGGGGTTGCGGCGGGACTGGTCAGCGGTTATTTGGGCGGCAGGGCAGATGCGCTGTTCATGCGGATCATCGATTCCACCCTTGCTTTTCCGGACGTGTTGATTGCCCTGGCCATCACCGGGTTGCTGGGTCCCGGTATCTTGAATATTTGCCTGGCGATGATCGTGGTCAAGTGGATTCATTATGCACGGCTGGTCCGTTCGATCGTTCTCGTGGAGAAAAAGAAAGAGTACATCCTGTATGCCCGTGCCTCGGGAACCAGGCTCCGCACCATTCTTTTTTCACATCTGTTGCCTCAGGTGCAAAGGCACGTGCTTGCGCTCAGCACCATCGACATGGGGAAGGTGATCCTCATGATTTCCGCATTCTCATACATGGGTCTGGGTGTCCAGCCGCCCACACCGGAATGGGGAGCCCTGCTAAGTGAAGGAAGAACCTATTTTCAAACATTTCCGCGGCTGATGGTGGTTCCCGGTCTGGCGATCTTCCTGTTGGTGTGGGGTTTCAATCTGGTGGGGGACGCGTTAAGCGACCGTTGGGGGAGCAAAAAAACGGGCTTGGAAAAACTGTGAAACCAGTGGAGGAGGGGAATGTTTTGTCGAAGCTTCCCGTGCTTGAAGTTAGAGAACTTACCGTTCGGTCTGCGGAAAGAACCCTGCTGCAAAACGTTTCTTTTACGGTACAGCCCGGCGAATGGAGAGCGCTTGTCGGTGAAAGTGGCAGCGGCAAAAGTGTAACGGCAGCGGCGGTGATGGGGATGTTGCCGCAGGAATTAGAGAGTACGGGAACCGTCTTCATTGAGCAGACGGATCTGGGCAAGCTGAGTAAACGCGAACGCCGCCGCTTTTGCGGACGTCATGTTGGCATGATTTTCCAGGATTACGCCAACAGCCTCACCCCTTCGGTCCGTGTGGGAACGCAATTGAAAGAAGTTTTCCGGTTTAGTGGAGGCGGGAACAAAAAAGAAGCCGACGCAAGGATTGTGGAAGTTTTGGAACAAGCAGAGTTGTCTCCGCAGGCAGTATTGGACAAGTATCCCTTTGAATTAAGCGGCGGGCAGCTTCAGCGGGTGGCGATTGCGATGGCGGTCATCCACCGGCCTCCTCTTCTCATCGCAGATGAGGCGACGGCTTCACTGGATGCCAGCACCTCCAAAAAAATGATCTCGCTGATCCGGAACATTCAGAAGCAAACCGGTTGCGCCGTTCTCTGGATTACCCATGATCTGCATACGGTTAGCCGGTGCGCGGATACGGTGTCGGTCATGTACGGGGGCCAAATGATGGAACAGCTTCGCCTTTCGGGAAGTGAACCGGCTTTTGTCCACCCGTACAGTCGATTGCTGTTTGGGTCCATTCTCCGGCTGGTTCCCGAGAAGCGGCCTTTGTCTTTCATTCCCGGCGATCCGGCGCAAATTTCAGAACGGGGATGCTCTTTTGCGCTTCGTTGCCCGTATGCCGTTGCTTCTTGTGACCGCGAACGTCCCTCCCCTCACCGGATGACCGACACACATGAAGTCTCGTGCCATGTGATCCATCAAGGAGGTTTGCCTCATGAGCACTCTGCTTCAAGTGGAGAACTTAAAAAAGAGCTATCACAAACAACTGGCATTGGATCAGGTCAGCTTCTCCATTCGGCAAGGTGAATGTGTGGGGGTAATCGGTAAAAGCGGGAGCGGGAAGAGCACCTTGTGCAAAGTGATCCTCGGCTTAATCGCTCCGGATGAGGGGGATGTGTTGTGGAGAGGGAGATCCGTCCGGATGAACCCGGCGGCACGCAACCAAATGAGGCGGGAAGTACAGGTGATCTTCCAGCATCCGTCCTCTTCGTTAAATCCCTGCTGGCCGGTTTCCAAGATCATCACGGAGCCGCTCAAAAACCGTTCCCAAGAGGCTCTGCCTCCTTTTCTAAGGGAGGTGAGCCATTCCGAAAAAGCGATGGCCGGCCGGCTGCTAGAGATGGTGGGGCTCCACCCGTCATTGATCGACAGGGTTCCCCGACAATTGAGCGGCGGCCAGCAGCAGCGGGTTGCCATCGCCAGGGCGGTGAGCGTCCAACCGGCCCTCATCATTTGCGATGAGCCGACAGCCAGTCTCGATCTTTCCGTTCAGTCTCAGATTTTGCAATTGCTGAAGCATCTGCAGGAACAATGTCAAATCTCCTATCTCTTCATTTCTCACCGGTTGGAAACTGTCTACTGGATCAGTGATCGCATTCTCACGTTTCATGAAGGCCGTCTGGCCGATTCCTTTCCCTGTGGTGAACTGTGGGATGCAGACAGACATGCTGCTACTCTTCAACTGATTGAGAGTTGTAGATAAAGCGGGGCATGCTCCCAAGGAATCCCTTTGAAAAGGAGGTGGACATGAAGGAAGCTACCCATCGCGCTTATCTGCTTTTGGCTTTTCCGCTGCTCCTCTCATCGTTAAGCAGTCCGTTGTTGGGCGCCGTGGATACTGCGGTAGTCGGAAGGCTGAATGATCCATCCTGCATCGGCGGAGTGGCGGTGGCCACGCTGATATTTAATACCTGTTACTGGCTGTTTGGCTTTTTGCGTGTGAGCACTTCGGGATTTACCGCTCAAGCCAGCGGAGCGAAGGACCAGCGGGAGATTTGTTTGCACTTGCTTCGCCCTCTGCTGGTTGCGGGACTTATGGGGATGGGGCTTATCCTCTTCCAGTCGGTCATTCTCTTTCTGTCCCTTCACTATATCCAGCCGGATGCGGAAGTGGCCAAATATGCGAAATCTTATTTTGACATCCGGATCTGGGGTGCGCCGTTTGCGCTCATGAACTATGTTCTGCTCGGTTGGTTCATGGGAATGGCGAAGGTGAAACTCAGCTTGATTTTGCAACTTTACATGAACCTGGTCAATATCGTGCTGGACTTGATCCTGGTTGGGGTTGCGGGGATGAATGTGGACGGTGTTGCCTGGGCCAGCCTGATCGCGGAAATCAGTTCATGCTTGATCGGTTTCATGCTCATCCTTCGTCATTGGCCAGGGCAAGCCGACTGGAAACTTCTCATCCGCAAATGCTTCCTCTGGAAGCCATTCTTAAAAATGTTTCGCATGAACCGGGATTTGATGATCCGGACTGCCTGTCTCCTGGCCGTCTTTACCTTGTTTACCCGTCAAGGAGCACAGTTTGGACAGGAAATATTGGCGGCCAATGCGATTTTGTTTCAAATTCATTTTCTGATGGCTTATTGCCTGGACGGACTGGCCAATGCTTCAGGCATTCTGGCCGGGCATGCCCTCGGACGGAGAGATCCGCTGTTTTTTAACCAAGTGATCCGGTTGACCCGGTTTTGGGGCTGGATCGTTTCCCTCCTTCTCTCCGGGTTGTATTTCCTGAGCGCACCATCCGTATTCTCTTTGTTTACCAACCATGCAGCAGTTCTTGAAGCAGCAACGGAGTTTTCGGTCTGGATGGTTTTGTTTCCGGTTTGCTCCTTCTGGGGGTTGCTTTTGTACGGGGTGTTTTCAGGAGCAACGGAAGCGGGTCCGATCCGAAATTCGATGATTTGGTCACTGATCGCGTTTTTGCTCAGTTTGTGGCTGTTTCTTCCCCGATGGGGAAATCACGGTTTGTGGTGTGCCTTTCTCATATTCAGTTTGGGACGCTCGCTGTTTCTCCATCTGTACTTGCCTAAGCTCCATCGCTCTTTATTTTCCCATTCCGCGCCAAAGGAGTCGATCGCCGTATGACTGCATCTTCCATTGCCACCCACCCGCTTGTTCAGCTGGTGCTGGATACATATGAGATTTTAAACAGGGAATCGGATCTTTCCCCTGCCAACGCAGTCATCAATGATGTGTTAAGCCGCCTGGTCAGAACGGTGTGTGAATCTCATGGGCTGAAGAACTCATCCGCCATCTTGAATCATGACCAGGTTCGATCCGTTTTGCCGCACTTTCATCGTCTGTTAAGCAGGGCGGAAGGTCTGATGGAAAAGTACTATGCAGCCCGGTTGAGCCGGTTTGACACGGTCAGTTTGGGTGAGCTGATCCGGTTCATCTACTGGGAAAACTATGTCACGCTGGTTCGGGAAGAAATGAATGTGCTGCAACAGGTGATGCCGGATTTTTACGGAAAACCCATTGCCTTGATCGGCAGCGGACCGCTTCCGTTAAGCGCCATTCTCCTTCACATTTATACGAAATCCCCGGTCACCTGTTTGGACAGTGATGCGGAGGCGGTCTCACTGTCCCGGCAACTGATTGGGAAACTGGATCTCCAAGACTCTGTCCGCGTCGAGAAGACGGCCGGAGAAGAGGCCGATTACGGGTCGTATCCCATTGTTTTCGTGGCCAGTCTCGTTCAGAATAAAGAGTCCGTCCTTCAACGGATTTTGTCCACCCGCTCCGGAGTGCTCGTAGCCGTTCGTTCATCCGAAGGTGTTTACCAACTCCTGTATGATCCGGTATCCGCCGATGCCATCCGCCGGTCCGGCCTCAGGATGTTGGCGAAAACGACCGCCAATCAGCATATGATCAACACGACCCTGTTTTTGACCCGTTCTGTATAATTCCGACTCAAGTCAACCGGGACCCTAAATCCGTTTCGCCAAGGGTCCCGGTTTTTTGCCGGACCTGGTCACGAATCATGCCATTGGCAGTTGGATACGCTATAAAAAAGGAGGGAACCCTATGCGGCCGTTTCGGACAGGTGAACGGGTGACAGAAGCCGGCGATTATATCAGCGGAATGGGAGAAAAAGCATTTTACCAAGAGGGGGAAACGTTTGGCGTTGATCCGGCAACCGGAGAGGAGACCACCTGGGTTCGGGAAGTCGAACCATGCGGGCCTGTGCTCCGGATTGATCTGATGTGATCCGGGCCGGGCATAACCCCGGACACGGGCAGTATGTAAAGGAGACCTGTATTCAATGAATCATAATCATATCATCGGTTATGCGACATTGGCATTAAGGAACACCGGATATACCAGAGATGAGATTTGGAAAGTAATTCATGAGATGCACCGTCTGTTTGACCTGACGTCGCCGGAACAAGCCGAGGAGGAAGCCGACGCATTTCTGCGGGAGCGGAGTTGAACGAGGCTAACGCGCAAAGGGAACAGAAAACAGGATAGAAGAGACGAAAGCATCCTCACTGAAAGGATGCTGTTTTATTTATGATACGCTTCTCCCCGGTTAATCTTGCAGGCGCGGTAAATTTGTTCCAGCAAGAAAATGCGGATCAGTTGATGGGGAAAGGTCATGGCCGAGAAGGACAGGTGAAAATCTGCGCGTCTCAGCACTTCGCGAGCCAGACCGTAAGAGCCGCCGATGATAAAGGTAAGGTGGCTGTTGCCGTAGGTGGCGAGTTGGTGCAGCTTGTCCGCAAAGGCCGGGGAAGAGAGCGATTTGCCTTTAATCGCCAAAGCGGTCACATAGGAATTGGGATGGACGAGGCGCAGGATTCGCCCGCCTTCTTGCTCAAGGATCCGGGCGATTTCCGATTCGTGAACCGGTTCCTGGGCTTTCTCCTCCGCCACTTCCATCACTTCCACTTTGGCATAGGGCCCCAGGCGTTTTAAATATTCGTCGGCCGCCTGGCGCAGATACTTTTCTTTCAACTTTCCCACACTGATAATCTGTATTCTCATAGGACACTCACTTTCTGTTTGTTCACTGCATCGGGGGGCCAGCCGTCGCAGATCGCAAGGACGGCCACGCTTTGGCCTTTTACTACGGGTTCAACCTGCTGACGTTTAAACGGATGTTCCGAAGCAATGGGTGTTGTTCAAGACTCATCCGCACAATCAATTTCGAGCTGGTAACGCGGGACTCCTCCGCACCAGCTGCATCCTTGTTTCTCTGTGGCCGTGTCGGGGGAAATCCGTTCCATGACGGGGGGTAAGGAGTATCGATCCACAATTTCGTCAATCACCAGATCGATATGTTCCTCACAGGCATACCAGACAGGATGTTGGTTCGCGAACTGCATATTTTCACTCCATATCTGCATGAACTTATTCATAGGTTATCCACATTATCCACAATACACACAGAATAACAAGCTCCGCACAACTGCGGAGCTTGTGTTTATCTTATGCTTCTGGGGGCACGGCCCAATTTCACCGTTGTGGTCTGCTTTTGTCCGTTGCGGTAATAGGTGACTTTGACTTGCTGCCCGATTTGTTTGTTTTTGTAGAGATATTTCCTCAGATCCGACCCGGAGGCGATCGTCTGGTTATCAAGAGCGACGATGACGTCTCTGGACTTGATTCCCGCGAGGTCGGCGGGTGAACCTAATTGCACATCACGAACCACAGCCCCGCCTTCGAGGTTGTCCGGGACTCCCAGGTTCTCCCACACAGACTGCGGCAATTGCGCCAGATCGATCAACTCGACACCGAGGAAAGGACGGGGAACTTCTCCATAGCGGATCAGGCTGCTGATTACGGGTCGGGCATCGTTGGTCGGAATGGCAAAGCCAAGGCCCTCCACGCCGCTTTCCGCGATTTTCAGGCTGTTGATGCCGATCACTTGCCCGGCGACATTGATCAAGGCACCGCCGCTGTTGCCGGGGTTGATGGCTGCGTCTGTCTGGATGACATCTGTGGCCATATATTGATCCACATCAATGGATCGCTTTGGAGAGCTGATCACACCAACCGTCACCGATTGGCCCAGTCCGAGCGGATTGCCGATGGCGATCGCCGGTTCTCCGGCCCTCAGGGTATCTGAGTTTCCAAATTCAGCGACCGCGG
Organism: Lihuaxuella thermophila; assembly: GCF_900110165.1. Taxonomy (GTDB): domain Bacteria; phylum Bacillota; class Bacilli; order Thermoactinomycetales; family Thermoactinomycetaceae; genus Lihuaxuella; species Lihuaxuella thermophila. The sequence continues at coordinate 194,473 of NZ_FOCQ01000002.1, read as the reverse complement.
TTACGTATTGGTCACTGATCTCGAGTACGGCAAGGTCAGTCGTTTCATCGCTTCCCAATATTTTGGCATTGACCGTTTTGTTTGTGTCCCCGTTTGGAATGACGACCCTCACCTGGGTGGCTCCTTCGATCACATGATAGTTGGTGACGACACGGGCCTTTCCGTTTGCCTTTTCAAAGATGATGCCCGAACCGGTTCCCTGTTGGATCTCTTCGGGGTTAAACGGGTCGTCCGAACTTTTTAGGTTGATAATCCCCACCACGGCCGGTCGTACCCGATCCACAGCTTCGGTGATATCAGATGTTACTTTTACACTGGTGGTTTTGGCAGGTCCGGCAATGTTAGCGGGGCCCATGCCTTGAGAGGGCAGAGAGATGACTCCGCTATTGATGAGGAGAGGAGTCAACAAAAGAACAAGGAGGCCCCCGATGACAGCGGAGACGAAGGCCACTAAGATCGATGACCGGTTTCTCTTCGGTTGTCCATCTGGTTGATCATAGAACCCCATTTGCTTTCCCTCCTTCGCTATGTATTCTAGCACGCATTTCTTATAACATTATTTGATTTGCCCAAAAGTATTATTCTAAACCTCTTTTCGCGGACGAGAGCCGGTTCCTCATGATTTGTTGAGGTTATAAACTAGGGAAAATGAGGATAATGGTAGAAAATATAAGTAGTTGGATACGGTTAGGAGCTGAATAATCCAATGGAAAAGAAAAAGCGCATCCAGCCCATTCGTCCGTTTGAGCGATATCGGGAGTTGGATCTAGGCGCGCAATTAGCTGACCTGAAATTAACCTTTTATCAACAAAGTCTGTTGCTCACGGCGTTGATTGACCTGCTCATTGAAAAAGGGACGATCACCAGGGAAGATCTGACCCAATTGGTGAAGAGTCTGGATCGGGAATTATCCTACCAACTTGAAGAGAAACGACGGACAGAAAGGTTTGACCCGGATGAACCCTTTCATCCCGATGATAAATAAAGGCAGCCCTCAGCGCAAGTCAGGGCTGCCTTTCGCTTTGCATCTCACTTCCCTGAGCGGTGTGGGCCTGTCGTCGTATGTAGGCCACAGGTGAACATCCCGTCCGACTTGCAGGCCGGTCTCCTCCAGGATATTTTTTACCGTCAGGTGTGCCAGTTCACTGAGATTGTTATCACGGCTTAAATGGGCCAGATAAACATGTTCTCCGATGCCGCGCAGGATTTCGGCCAGAGCGGCCCCCGCATCCTCATTGGACAGATGGCCGGTGTCGCTCAGGATGCGCCGTTTCACGTTCCAGGGATAGGAACCCATGCGCAGCATTTCAACGTCATGGTTGCTTTCCCAAATCAGCGTGTCCACTCCGGATACCTGGTCGGTAATTCGTTGGTTTACATATCCCAGGTCTGTGACGATGGCCAGTGTTTCTTCATCCTGACGGAAGTGAAAGCCTACCGGCTCGGCGGCATCGTGGGAAACAGGAATCGTCTCGACCCGTAAATCGCGGATTTCCAGAGACGCTCCCGTTTCCAGGACATGTTTGAGGCACTCCGGGATGTCGCCGACGCTGGACGGAAGGTGCTTCCAGGTGGCTTCATTCATGTAGACCGGCAACTGGTAGCGTCTGGCCAGGACGCCAAGCCCTTTTACGTGGTCAATATGCTCATGGGAAATAAAAATGGCCGTCAGGGTGGTCGGATCGACACCGATTTTTCTCAGGCGTTCCTCCAGCTGTTTGCAGGAAAGCCCGGCGTCGACCAGCACCCGTGTTTGATCCGTTTCAACAAAAAGGGAGTTACCGGTGCTTCCGCTCGCTAGTACACTAAACCTCATCTTATTTCTTCCCTTTATTTTCGATTTGTTTCTCCGAAGGCACCACTTCCACATCATCATTGGAGCCCCGGTTCATGGCATTGACATACAATGTCTCATTTCCCACCCGGAAGCGCCAGTAGGGAATAAGGACAAACTCGTCACTGGCCGTCGGGTAGGTTTTGGCCCGGTAGCCCAGTTCAGCCGAAGTGATCGCCGTATTTTTATTCGTCTCGCCGCTGTTGATCAACCGGAATAACGCCGTATTGAAGGAAATCAATTTGACAGCGGAGGGGTTTTTCAACTGGTAGTGAACCACGCGAATCGATTCCACTTTTCGGCTGCCTGCGAGATTCACTTCGATTCTGCCGTCAAAAATGGTATGGCCCCGGCTCGTTTGCAGAAACACGATTTTTTTGTTGGGGACGCTATCATAGGCGGACCGGCGGTATTCGTGAAAGAAGGGTATTTGCTCCTTCAACAGGCGTTCCAGATCCTGATCATTTTGATAAGAGAGCGGAACCGGAAAGTTTTTCACCGATCCGCCCTGTTCATCTTTTTGCCAGCCTGCCATCGCATGGATGGTGGCTTTGTAAAAGTTGATCTGGGACAGGTTGTCCGGCTTGGAAGCAGTCAGCTTGACCTGGGCGTCTTTTAATAAGCTGTTGATTTGCTGATCGGTGATATGGTTCGCTTTCACATACTGCGATTTTTGCTGCATCATTTCATTGAGTTGTGATGCAAGAAACAGATCGAGGATGACAAAGGCGATGATGAGAATGGTTTTGGCACGGCTCCAGTCCATGGTTTAGCCTCCTCGCCTTACGGGGAAGAAATCATCGTTGTCTTCCCGTTATTCAAGATGACCACCCAAGCGGGATCTAAGATAACCTGTTTTTCCTTGTTGCCGGTCAGACGCGCCCGATAACCGGGAAAGATATGCTCCACCGTTTGCAAGGGGATTTTTTTGGATGCCAGTACCTGTAGCCACGGTTTTAATTTGATCTCGGTTTGGTCCGGCTGCCCGGTGAGGTAGAGCATGGAGCGGATGTACTTGCTGACGCTCCCCTGGTATCCGGTTTGCAATTCGATCGTATCCGGACGGATGGTTTTCTGGTCTTCCCAATAGACCGGATAGCCCTGGACGATCAGACGGAAGATATATTGATGGGCATCGTCTTCTTCACTCACCTTGATCTCGTCCAACAGATAGTTACCGGTCCAGCCACGGTGGTCCTGCACGAAATGATTGATGTTGCCGATTTCATCGGTCACGCTTAAATAGGTTCCTTCCGCTTGGTTGTTCGTATCGTTGTAGATCATAAAATTTCCTTGCTTGTTATAGGTGAGGCTCTCGTCCTCATCGTACATGTACATCTCTTCGTTGTTGTTCAAGATGATCGGATTGACCGAAGGATTTCTCGACAGCCACTGGTTCATCTCTGTAACTTTAATTTCCTTCGTCTTATAAATGGAGCGGTTCATCGCTAAAGGCTGATCGGGCAAATAGAAAACACGGGAAAAAGACTGGCTTTGATTGGCCGGGTCCCACGGAACTTTTCCGTCTGCCGGAATGGCGGTCAGGGATGGCCCTTTTTCACTTGCCGCTTGCGCCACCAGACTGTCCAGGTTGTCGTTTTTCAATTGTACCTCAGCCTGGACGATTTCTTGTTCTTTATCGGAGATAAACCAGATCCGGGTTTGTTTGGTTTCCGGCTCGCTGTACAGCCAAATCCGGCTGATGTTTTCCAGGCGGTTTAAAAGCGGCTGCTGGCGTAAGGATTCGTCAAAAAAGGCATCCAGCCGGCTTGCCGAAACATCGCGGGAGAACTGCAATTCGATTCCCGGAACCTGGTTGAATAAACGATTCCAGAGGTCAGGGGAGGGTTCCACGCCGGTGACGGCGTCAAAATCGGCTTGCCTGGCCTCATTCAATAGATCTCGATACATTTTGCTTTCAGGGCGGATCCAACGGTGTCTTCCACCGTGGTGAATGATGATTTGATAGGGAGAAACGAGCTGATAGATCTCTTTACTGTTGTATTTTTTATCACTGAACGGATAAGGGGGGACAAAGACCGTTTCATTCTTTTCCTCATATGGAGGAGAACTGTACCACAGAAAACCGGTCAGGACAAAGCTGAGTACGACCAGCATGATCAAAATAACGGATTTGATATGCTCGATCCACTTTTCTTTCATTGGACCACCTCCGGTACACAGGCGGGCAAGGTGAAGGAAACGATGGTCCCTTTTCCGTAAATGCTGTCGATCTCGATCTCTCCCTCATGCGCCTGGATGATTTCCTTGGCAATGGAAAGTCCCAGCCCGGTTCCGCCCAAACGGCGGGAGCGGGCTTTATCCACCCGGTAAAAGCGTTCAAAAATGCGTCCCAAATCCTTTTTGGGAATTCCGATGCCCGTATCAGCGACGGAGATTTCCACCATTCCGCCAGGTCGCTTCGCGGCAACGATGGCAATGGAACCGCCTTCCGGCGTGTATTTGACGGCATTGGAGATCAGGTTGTCCAACACTTGGTCGATCTTATCCCGGTCCGCGTAGACACGGGGCAATTTGTCGGTGATACAAAGGGTCAGGCTAATCGACTTTTCCCTGCACTGGAAAGCAAAGCGGTCTGCCGCCTCTTCCAGCATCTCTTCGACCTGAACCGCTTTTTTGTTGAAGCGGGACTTTTTGGCGTCCAGACGGGAAAGCTGCAACAGGTCACTGATTAATCGGGTCATGCGGTCCGCTTCCTGACGCGTCACTTTTAAAAAGCGGGAAGCCAGTTCCGGTTCGTGAATAGCCCCGTCATCCAAGGCTTCCAGGTAACTCTTGATGGTGGTCAAAGGAGTCCGGAGCTCGTGCGAAACGTTGGCCACAAAATCTTTGCGCTGGCGGTCCAGCTTCTCTTGTTCGGTCACGTCTTCCAGCACAGCAACAAAGCCCACCTCTTCCTGGCCATGCGGCTTGATGGGCGTGAAGGTGATTTTGATAATGGTGGTCTCTTCCGGATCATTCGCGTTTCTTTCCAGGAAGGTTTGCCTCTCTTCCAATAAAGGGAGGGAAAACGGCTCGGATAAAGACAGGATGTCAAAAATGGGCTCTCCCAATTCAATCTTGCGATCCAACAATTTTTCCGCCCAGTTGTTTTTGACGATCACTTTTCCGGTGCGGTCGGCGGCGATCACTCCGTCACTCATATTGGCCAGCACGGATTCCAGCTTTTCCTTTTCTTCCTCTTTCTGGGCAATCGCCGTTCGCAAGTGGGAAGCCAAATGGTTGAATGCCATCGCCAGACGTCCGATCTCATCTTTGCTGCGCACATCCACCTGGCGGTCGAAATCCCCCGCCGCCATCGCGGTGGCCTGTTCGGTAATCTCTTTGACCGGCGTGGTGATCGTCCGTGCCAGGATGATGATCAGGAAGCCGGTCGTGAAGAGGGCGACGGCTGTAATTTTGATCAGGATTTCAGTGATCCGGCGGATCGTCTCATAGGTCTTTTCCAGCGAAGTTTCTATATGAATGTAGCCGACCAATCTCCCGTCCCGTTTCATCAGCTGAATGTAGCTGAGATAGTCCTGACCGGTGGCCGGATCGCTGCGGAAGGAAAATGTGTTTTTCGCCGGCAGGTTAAAGAGCCTTTTTTTCATTTCGCTTTGTTTCGAAGAAGTCGTGCCGACGATAAACCCTTTTTCGTCCAGGATGTTCACGACCGTCGATGTTTGATCTTTGCTCTTTAAAAAAACCAGCAGGTTGAGCAGCTCGGTGATTTCTTTTGTTCTTTCTTCCTTGGCGCCATACTTGTGTTTTTGCAGCGCGTTTCCCACCCGGTCAGAAAGCATGTTTGCCTGTGAGTGGAGGTCGTTCCGCAAGTCAGTAAGATAGTAGCTCTGCAGGCGGCTGATAAAAAAAACGCCGATTAACTGCATGGCCATGATGGTGAGCAGGATATAGATGACAACCAGCTTCCATTGTACGCTGTTTACATACTCGGTCCATTTTTTCATCGGATCACCGCTCATTTAAGGGATCACGCATGGTATAGCCGATGCCGCGCCGGGTGATGATGTACTTGGGTGCTCCCGGGTCATCCTCAATTTTTTCGCGAAGGCGTCTGACGGCTACATCGACCGTGCGCACATCCCCGAAATAATCGAAACCCCAGACGGATTGAAGCAAGTGCTCCCGTGTCAGCACTTGGTTGACGTGTTTGGCCAGATAGAGAAGGAGTTCAAACTCACGATGGGTTAAATCAATCGTTTTTCCCCTTTTCTTGACGACAAAGCTGTCCGCGTCAATGGAAAGTTCCCCCACTTCGATGGAAGAAGTGTTTTTTCTTTCTTTCGTCTCTTGGGCACGGCTCGTCTGTATGCGTCTCAGATTGGCTTTGATGCGGGCCAACAGTTCACGGTTGCTGAAAGGTTTGGTTACATAATCGTCGGCCCCGATCTCCAGCCCCAATACCTTGTCCACTTCTGAATCTTTGGCGGTCAGCATGATGATCGGGAATTGGTAGTGCTGCCGGACCTGCCGGCATACTTCAATCCCGTCCGCCCCGGGCAGCATCAGATCCAACAGCATCAGATCCGGCGGATTTTCCAGCGCCTGACGGATCGCCTCGTTCCCGTCGTGGACACACTCCACCGTGTACCCCTCTTTTTCCAGATTGAACTTGATAATATCCGCAATGGGCTTCTCATCTTCTACAACAAGGATTTTGGCGCTCATCGAATAACCCTCCCCAAGATGGAACTCCATCTATCACTAAATCTCATAAACTTTCGATGGCAGACAGAGTGCATACGAAACTATTTTCCCATAATTGTTTTGGACCCACAAGGAACGCGGGAATATTACCATTTTATCACAATCGGCGGGAGAGCTTCATCCTTCGCGCATAGGGGGTTAAATTGGGCGGTTTCCTCTATATCTGATTGGAAGTCAGGCGAATAGGATATGGAGACGATGAAGGAGGGAGCAAGGGATGGATGCAAGGCCTTATCAACAGATTGCCAGCAAAACATTAAAGACATGGGTGCTGCAAAAAAATGAAGCGATCCGCGCCTATCTGCCGGAGACACATTGGTATCATCCCGAAACCCTGAACCTGATGTTAGACAAACACGGCTCCGTCTTTATTAAACCGGATAAGGGAGGCGGGGGGAGAGGAGCGATCCGCATCGAAAAGCGGAGCAACCAAAAAGTGGAATGCCGTTCCCTGAACGAGAGGATCCTACTCCCGCCGGAACAAATCATCGGCTGGATCGAAAGAAGATTAAATCCGACAAAAAAGTACATCATGCAACAAGGAATTCATTTAGCGACAATAAAAGGGCGTCCCTTCGATTTGAGGATCTTTTTGCAAAAGCCGCGTCAAGAGTGGGAAGTCAACGGGATTTGCGCCAAATTGGCCTCGCCGGGCAAGATTGTCACCAACTACTCAAAAGGCGGACAGCCGTATGAAGCTTATAAAGCACTCCTGGGAATCACTTCTCAAGATAAAAAAAAGGCAAAAGAGATATTTGTAGAATTATACTGCCTTTCAAAAGAAATTGCTAAAACATTAAATAGTCGTTTTTCGGGTTTAAAGGAATTAGGAATTGATGCTGGGATTGATAAACAATTGAGGATTTGGATATTTGAGGTAAATACAAAGCCGAATTTCAAAATGTTCCGTTACTTGCCGGATCGGCGCATGTTTATGAGAATCTATCAAACGCATCGGAAACTTTGTGAGAGATAGAATCTGTTTTTTTTCTAAAATGTATAAAAATAAATCCGTGTATGATCTGCGCCCAAATGAATTCAACATGCCAAAAGCATGTTTTTTTCGTTTCCGAGCATATATAACATGATTCGACAAAGTATTCTGTTGACGTTTTGGATTGGATGCTGCTACCATTAATATTAATTCAAGTAATTAAAAATTTTTCGATGTCTATCGGAGGTGTTTTTATGTCTTCCATCACTGTGGGAGTATATCTGGGTAAAAAAGATCGTTTGGTGCGTTACTGGTATGAGATTTTGCCGAAAGGCCAATTCCCGATGTTGGTCAAGTATTGCATCCAGTCCTATCTGCGAAATAACTACTTCCCGTTGCAATCGATCTGTGACGCTCGCACGTTGAAAGAGCAAATCCAAAGGCGTGGAGAGTATGTGCCCACCCAACGGAATGTCACCTTCACTCCTGAAGACGGCCCTGTCTATCAATGGATCAAAAGTCTGGAGAGCGGATACCGGAGCGAAGAGATTAAAAACATTCTGAAAGAGACGGTGGTACATACACTTCTCAATGACCAGCCGCTGTTTCCGCCGCGGAATGCAGGACAAGCCCCCTACGTGGCGAAAGAAACCCACGACATGCATGGCGCTTACCATCCCCACTATGAAGAGCCGCAAAAAGTGGCCGTGCTGAAGCGGGAGCATGTCCAACTGGAAGACCCTTACACCATGTGGGATAAAATGCCCAAGCAAGCGTCTGAACACGGCGATCTCGACGCAAAGGAAAAAGCATCCAAAGGGTTCAGCCACCTGGTCAACTATCTCGGCTAACCCGGTCAACCCATCGGTCTAATCATTTCTCTGCTCGGCATAAAATGAAGGCAAACAGCAGATGGATCTCAAGGACAGGTTGAAACGAAGACAAAGCGATGTCCGACAGGAATGCAAAACGGCCCGCATTCCCGGGCTGGATGGAGGAAAACGATTTCCACCCGTTTCGGGTACGAAAGGTTTCAAGCGAAATCAGCAGAAGTAAATGAGGAGATCAGATGCAATGGATGGGATGCCAATGCGTAAATAAAAGGAGTCCGTTATCTCTCGATGCGGACTCCTTCGCATTTGGGGGGGTGTAGGGTTTCTACTGGTCATATTTCTGTTGTTCTTGTCTGATTTTTCTTCTATTGCTTTTTGAAGATCATCTCTGTTTTTCTTTATCTGATTGTCGATATTGTCGTACCTTCCCCTGATATATTTTTCAATTTTGCTTCTTCGATCGTCTATCTTTTGTTTCAGTAGTGTGGCTTCTGCACTATCTATTTTCCCTTTTTGTTCCAGATATGACATAGCATCATCTAAATGTTTTGTTTCGGCGTCAAATAATGAATAAAATAAACTCGGCGGATTCCAGTAACTTGGATAGGCTATCTTATCGAGTTCTTGCCGCTTTTTTAAGGCATAATCAAGGACTTTAACAACATTTTGATTCCCCCAATCCCACCACTCAACCGCTAATCTTATATACTCCTGCTCTAAATAATTCTTGAGATCTGTCTCTGAATTGACAGTAGTATATGATCCCCCTCCAGCTTTCGCAACCTGTCTTAACGCTTGTTGCCCGGCGTTGTCCACATCAAATCCGATAATATTCACTACTGCTTTTATTCCGGATGTATGTAGTTTTTTTGCTTCTTCGACTGGGTTCCCGCCACAGGTTTCAATTCCATCACTCACTATGTAAACAATATTCTGCGTATCTTTATCGCCTCGGGAAGATTGTAAATCTTTCTGGGCACCACGAATCGCTAAGGCGATCGGTGTGTATCCCTTGGGTTGAAACTTAGCCAACGCTTGATTAAATGCCGTTTTGTTGTATTTTCCCATAGGGTATACGACTTCACTGCTTGAGCATGAAATCGCCTTATCTTTTTCGCTGCTACTGCCCTTATGCCCATATACCCGTAATGAGACATTACTCCCTTCAGGAAGTTTGGATGCAAAATCCTGGATCGACTTTTTAGCCAAATCCATCTTCTTGCCGCCACTTACCTTCCCATTCATGCTACCGCTTGAATCTAAAAGAATTTCCACATTTAGCTTGGAAAGTTTTGGCTCGTTTATTCCCCCCGGGATATTGGTCAGTGTAGGAGCCACACTTGGATCAAAAGCATCCAATTTTTGTTTTACCGGCTTATAATCCTCAGCAAGAAGCTGTATTAAGCGACTGTATGCGTCATCTGCTTTGATGTTGTCAGGGAATTGATCCAATTCTTTGTTTACCTTTGACTTATCATAGTTAGCTCCGGCAAATTTACCTGGCCCTTCTGCAATCATTCCCTCGGCATCAGTAGCGACTGGCTTTGCTTCTGGTTTTTGGTCAACTGCTTGTGTCCCGGATTTATTTGAGCAAGCGGTGGTAACGATCAAAATCGGCAATACCAGACACGAAAAGATCTTGAACCATCGAAAGTTGTACATCTTTATGTATCCACCCCCGAGAATAAGAATTGTTAAGAATTCAAATGTCAAGAGATTGTGATGATCTGAGATCAACCGGGTCAAAAAGATATAAGCAGAGACTCGAAGAGAATGCGCAACGTTGGTGGTTTTGCATATCCCTGTTGATCACCCAACGCAAAAGGGACGAATATCCAAGCCCCCATTTACACTCCTCCGCCCAGGATGATACCAACGAAAAGTGTTTCAGGAGCATGTAGGTATGTATCCATATGATCTTCCCTTTATTTACCTAGCTTTAATATTAAAACAAATATAATGTTGGATGGTGGACCGGATTTCTTGATTCTAATTATTTTCGACTATTACATAAAAAATATTTCTAACTCGGAAAGATCACGCTCCCACATCCACAACCCAGTCTGTTTAGATTCCGATGAAAGAACACTTTCCCTCACACAAAAACGAAATCAAGTGGTTTCTTAATGCTACATGTTATTGGTTAAAAGAAAACGGCTTATTGGTTAAAAGAAAACGGCCCGCCGGTTGACTTGGCAGGCCGTTTTTACTGTTTATCTTCAACAGTTGCTTGTATTGCGGTTTTCAAACATCCGAGTTGTCCGGTCAGACAGGAATGCCTTCCCGGGATTCCGGAGCGAAGTTTTTGGCCATCTCTTCTTTAAAACCAAAGAAATAAGTGATTACAAATCCGGCTGCGTAGGAGATGAGAACGCCGAGCAGATACATGAGAATCTGGCCGGGTTGTATCAAGAGGGCAAGCGGCAATCCGGATACACCGATAGCGACCGAGGCGATGTTGAAGACAGCCTGGAAAGCGCCTCCGACAGCGGCTCCCAGACAGGCTGTGATAAAGGGACGGCCGAGCGGGAGAGTCACTCCGAAAATCAGCGGTTCTCCGATTCCCAGAATCCCGACGGGGAGACCTCCTTTAATCACATTTCGCAAGGTGCGGTTTTTCGTTTTTACATACACGGCGATGGCCGCCCCGACCTGGCCTGCGCCGGCCATCGCCAGGATCGGCAGCAGGGGATCGAGTTGGGTCTGGTTCAACAATTCCAGATGGATCGGCGTCAATCCTTGATGCAGTCCGGTCATGACGAGGGGCAGGAACGTTCCCGCGAGTACAGCACCTGCGAGAGCCCCGCCCTGGTTGAGAAGGCTGGTGAGTCCCTGGGTGATGAGATCGGAAATCCAGCCGCCAATCGGCTGCAAGGCCAGATAAGTGACAAAACCGGTGACCAGGACAGCCAGGGTTGGAGTGATGATGATGTCGATCGCTTTCGGAACAAAACGCCTGATATTTCGTTCCGTCCAGCTGATAAACCAGGCGGCCAGCAACACTCCGATCAGGCCGCCGCGCCCCGGGGTTAACGCTTCTCCAAACAGGTTGATTTTTTCGATATCCTGCAGGATGATCAAGCCGCCGGCAACTCCGCCCAGAGCCGGGGTTCCTCCAAACTCCCTCGCCGTGTTGATTCCGACGAAGACAGCCAGGTAAGCGAAGATCACTTTGCTGATTGCTTGCAGGATCGGGATGATGACACTTCCTTTGACGGCCTCTTCAAAAGAAAAAATGATGACGTTGGTAAGCCCCATGATCATCCCGCCGGCCACAATCGCCGGAATGAGAGGAACGAAGATATTGGCCAGTTTGCGAAGGAATAGCTTAACCCGAGACCGGTTCAGGTCAGCCGTGGCTGCTTGGGGATCTTCCACTGCCTCGGCGCGTTGGCCGGTCACTTTGGCCAAGTGTTCAGCCACTTGGGTCACAGTTCCGGGACCCAGGATGATTTGATACTGACCGGATGCTTCCACGACTCCCATGACCCCTGAAAGGGCTTTCAATTCGTCCAACTGAATCAGCGACCGGTCTTTTACCGTCACTCTGAGCCGGGTCATGCAATGGCCGAGCGAGGAGATATTTTCGCTGCCACCCAAGAGCGGCAAAATGGATTCTGCCAGCGATATTTCTTTTTGCCCCATAATTCCCCTCCTTGATCCCGATGCAAAAGTACACCAGTCGAAACAACAAACAAAATATTCAAAAATCGACGGTCTTGATGTTAGGTTAACATATCAACCGGTCGAAGTCAAAGCGAGCCAAACCGGACATACTCGAAATTTGATAGCTTTTGTCGAAGTATCGGGATTTGAAGGATTATTTCGTCAGCAAGTGGAAGAGAAAATGGATATGAGATGAGTTGAGGGTAAAATGGAAATATTGTCCAGGATGAAGGGCGGGAGAAGACATGTTTGATACCTATTTCCCAGACGAGACTCGTATCCTTTATCAATTGGTTCATGAGAATTTGAATGCACATCCCTCCCTCCATTGGCTCTCTGTGGGGCTGGTGACATTCGTGCTCCTCGGCCTCCTCTTTCTCCACCGGAACTGGGTGAACCGATTTCCTGCTTACGGTTATATGGCGGCCGTTCTATTCGCAGTCGCTTTGCTGGATATTTTGACGGAAATCATACCGCTGCTCACGGTTTACCTCATCGTGTTGGGGTATGTCCTGTTCCGGTCTCATGATGAAAACGCTCATATTGTAACGGCTTCCTTTGCTATCATTTTTCTGGTCATTGAGATGATGACCGTTTGGCACAAACTGATCATCTTGGACGTGGTAAGCCAGAGCTTGTTGTTCGCCTGGTTCGGATGGATGAGCAGCCAGGTGCGCCAGTTTTATTTTGAAGTCAAAAAACTGCAGGAAAAAAATCGCCATCTGGTCGCCAAAATGAATGAGGCGCAACAAAGGCTGCATGAATTTAATGATGAGCTGGAAGAAACCTACCGCCGTGATTCGCTGACCGGTCTGTACAATTTTGGCGCGTTCCAGGAGCAGGTCACGCGCAGTCTGGCCCGCTTGGGGAAAAATCAGTCTTATCATGTGATATGTTTGGATTTGACCGATTTTCAGCAAGTGAACATGAGGGAAGGGATCGATGCCGGAAACCAGATTTTGGTGCAAATTGCCCGTCAGCTGAAGAAAAATCTCCCTTCCTTTGCCCAGTTGGCGCGATATGACGGAGACCAGTTCGCGGTCGGGGTGATGGGAGGCCAGGCGGTGTTGCGCCGTTGTCTGGAGGTGATCGAATGGGTGATGGAAAATCTGCGGTCAGACCGGACTCTGGTCCATTACTGCATCGGAACGGCCACCTATCCACAGGAAGCGAATTGCGGAGCGGATTTGATCCGTCTGGCGGAACAGAGATTGTCTATTGAACAGCGCCGTTTGCGTCATGAGGAAGAAGAGCGGCAACGGCATCTGGAGAAACTGTCCGCCGTCGGGCAGCTGGCGGCCGGACTGGCGCATGAAATCCGGAACCCGCTGACATCCATCCGCGGTTTTGTCCAGATTTCGGCCGCGGAGTCGGAAGCGGTGAAAAAGTGGGAATCCATCATCTTGCCTGAGATTGACCGGATCAACGAGCTCTTGAAGCAGTTTTTGAATTTAAGTGAAACAAGGCCTTCCCGGTTTATCCGATTCAGTCTGGACCAACTGATGAATGATGTATTAAGCCTTCTGCAGCCAAAATCCTTCTTGATGGGACATGAACTCGTCGCCCATGCTCCCTCCGACCCGGTGGAACTGGAGGCGGATCCGGAGCAGATCAAACAAGTGCTGATCAATTTAATCCAAAACGGCTTGGAGGCTCTGTCGGAAAAAGGAAAAGTGGAAGTGCGCTGGAAAGAGTTTCGCGGCAGGGTCAGCATCCGGGTACAGGACAATGGCAACGGAATCAAACCGGAACACATGTCGAGGATCTTTGAGCCCTTTTTCACGACCAAAGGTGAAGGAACGGGAATGGGACTGTCCATCTGTCACCGGATTATCATGGAACATGGAGGGCAAATTCACGTCACCAGCCAGCCGGGGCGGGGAACCACTTTTTGCATCCACCTGCCGGTTCGCCAAAAACCCAAAGAGGAACCGCAAAAGAAAGAAGAAAAGCCGCTGGCAGAGGCTGAAACCGGCCCACAGAAGGACGTTTTGCACGAGCGGCAAGGAGTGAGATAAAATAAAGGGTAGGAGGGAAAGGGCATGGCGAACAAAAAAAATACGCAATTTAATATCATCAGCAACAATTCCACTACCCACGGCGGATACTACACCGGCACGCTCAACTTAAGCAATCTGTCCTCCGTTCTTATCGACGGAGACCAGGCCAAAATCGATTTGGGCCTGATTCATGCGAAAAGCGCCGTGGAGCGCGGCATCAAGTTTACGCCCAATAAGGAAGAAGTGCCGAACGGCAAGCTTTATTGGGTGGTATGGGTGGCGATCGACAGGGATGAGAACGGACCCTATTACGCCGGAGCGGCTGCCTGCCCCATGACGGTCGACCGGGAAAGCCGCAAAGGATGGAAGAATCTCGCCGAGCATGTCAACCGCATGGATGATGCCTTAAAGCGGAGAATCAAGCTCCAGGCTCTGGGAGAAACGGAGAAAGCCGCCTTAAAGAAGCTGTTGATCAGCCACAATGAACAGATGTGGGAAAACAGCAAAGCGGAATTGAAAGAACAACTCGGTTGAAAAATTGAACGGTATGTGAACAAACTCCCGCTTGCCTTGTCGGTTCGGCAAAGCCGGAGTACACTAAATATATGGTTTCGGAACCTTTTGCTAGGACACAAAAATGGCGGACCTTTCGGTCTGCCATTTTTGTCATTCCGGGACTTTTTAAAGCCGTGTCGGGATGATATTTCCGCTTCCTTTGGCTCAAGCTAAGGCTAAAGGAGGTGAACGCCTGGAGACAGGCGAGACTGAAGATGACACATTTGGTGCAATTGGATTTGTACGCCCGGCACGGGGGAGTTCATTTTAAACTGAATGCTCCCGGACATGAAATTAACGAGTATGTGGACCAGCTTCCCGAAGAGAAGAGGGAAAGCATGTTTCAACTGATGAAAGAGCTGGAACAAGCCGGCCTGATCACGATCATCAATGACGGGGTTTGGGCGGATGGAGAAGGAAAATTAGGCGGAAGCGATGAATGTTGACAAGAAAGCTCAGCTTTCCTGAAAAAGGATGGCTGAGCTTTCCTTACTTTATAAACTGTTCCACCAGTCGACCAACCGATCCCAGAGAGAAGGTTCGGGCTGCTCACCGATTGGCGGGGAATGTTCCGGGCAGGTCGTTTTCGGTTCTGTCCCGCTTACAAAATACTCAAGGCGGGTGTGTTTGCAAAACGGGGTGGCCAGATAGCCGGTGTCGGTATCGATGTAGACGGCTTTCACTCCCCGGGGGACAGCAAAAATTCTTGAAGGTTGTTTGGCTGTCGCTTTTTTCATATAGGCTCCCCAAATGTATTGTGACAGGCGGGCTTCCGCGTGGGGGAGCGTTTTTCCCCGGTCATAACCCACCCAAACGGTCGTGGCCAGATCGGGAGTGAATCCCGACAGCCATCCGTCCCAATCGGTGGTTCCCGTTTTTCCCGCCGCCGGCCGTGTAAACATTTGCCGGACGCGGTGGGCGGTTCCGTCCGAATCGAACACACCGGATAAGAGACGGGTCAAGACATAGGCATGGGCGGGTGTGGTGACGCGCACGGGTGACGGCTGTTCTTCCACCAATACCCTCCCGTACGGGTCTTCTATTTTTACGATTCCGGTCAGCGGATGCCGGACCCCGCCTGCGGCAATCGTAGCGTAGGCCTGGGCCATCTCATACGGAGTGACGGGGTAACTGCCCAGAGCCAGTGACGGAGTGGGCCGAAGAGGGCTTTTGATGCCCAGCTTCCGCGCCGTTTCGATTTCTTTTTGGATTCCGATTTGAAACAGGGTGCTCACCGCGTAAATGTTGTCCGACCGGGCAATCGCTTCCCGCAATGTGATCGGCCTTCCCGCGTATTGATTGCGGAAATTGGACGGACGATAGATTCCGCCCTCATAAGCGAAAGAAGTGGGCTTGCTCAAGATGCGGGTTAAGGGATTGAACCCGTTTTCCAGAGCGCTCAGATACAAGATGGGTTTGAAGGAGGAACCGGGCTGCCGTCTCGCAAATACGCGATTATATTGCGAAGCGCTGTAATCCTTGCCGCCTACCATCGCCTTGATGTGGCCCGTATGGGGGTCGACGGAGATTAAGGCTGCCTGTAAATCGCCTTTGTCCTTTAAATAGTGCTTGATCGTTTCCTCCGCATAGTGCTGCAACGAAGGGTCGATGGTTGTATAGATTTTTAACCCTCCGTGGCGAACCACCGATTCATCCAGTCCGTATTTCAAAACGGCCGTTTGCACAAGATAATCGCGGAAATAATGAGCCTTCATCTCCCGCGGCTTGGCCGGCTCCGCCAACGCGATCGTCCGGGATTTGGCCATTTTGGCCTGTTGCGCGGTGATCATCTTGTTTTTGACCATCAGATCCAGAATGTGACGTTGTCTTTGTTTGGCGCGGCTTAAGTGAAGATAGGGGGAATAGTATTGCGGCCCGCGGGGGATTCCCGCCAAAAAGGCGCACTCCGCCAGGTTGAGCTCTTTCACGTTTTTATTGAAGTACACTTTTGCGGCCCGTCCGACACCATAGGCTCCATGCCCGTAATAGATTTCGTTCAGGTACATTTCCAGGATTTCATCTTTGGAATAATGCAGCTCCAACTGGACAGTCAGGATGGCCTCTTTGATTTTCCGCGACCACGTGCGGTCATGGGTGAGGTATAAATTTCTCGCCAACTGTTGTGTAATGGTACTCGCTCCCTGAACGACGTGTCCCGCTTTCAGGTTGGCGATCGCGGCCCGGATGATCCCGGACGGCGAGAATCCCCGGTGATGGTAGAAGTTCTTATCTTCGGCCGCGAGCGTTGCTTGAATTAAATGAGTGGGAATTTGTTCCAGCTTGACTGGCTCTCTTTGTTCACGCTCGTCCATTTGGCCGATGAGACGTCCTTTTTCATCATAAATTTTGCTGGAAGTATAAAGATCCGGAGGAGGGAGTGGTTTTGACTTTAAATAGAGAATCCCCACACCGGCGGCTAAAGCCGTGGCGAGGAGGATCAGGACCAGATTGCGGAAAAAGCGGTAGGTCCGCTTGATCAACCGCCACACGAAGATCTGGTCCAAAGCTGCGTGTTCTGGTGTGGTTTTATGGTCACCCATCGCTCCTGAAACTCCTTTGACTCCGGTATTTTTCTTCCAACTTCTAACAGATGAAGCAAGAATATTATGCGGAACCAGCAGGAAGAATATACCTGAGTCAATGAGAATTTTTTGGTTTGTAACAATGGGTGATTGTATCGGGAAGGAACTTGCATTATTCTGAGTAAGAGTTGAACAACTTGAACCGGATATGGATACATAAGGAAGGAGTTCAAAACCGGATGGAAATGGAATTGTGGTATACAGAGAAACAAACAAAAAATCACGGCATTACAACCAAGATTAAACGAACGCTCTATCATGACCAGTCCGAATTCCAAACCCTGGATGTGATTGAAACCGCCGAGTTCGGCAACATGCTGGTTTTGGACGGCATGGTGATGACCACGGACCGCGATGAATTTGTCTACCATGAAATGATTACCCATGTGGCGATGAATACCCACCCCAACCCCAAAGACGTGTTGGTGGTCGGAGGCGGAGACGGCGGCGCCATCCGTGAAATTTTGCGCTACCCGAGCGTGGAGAACGCCGTATTGGCTGAAATCGACGGCAAAGTGATCGAAGCCTCGAAAAAGTACTTTCCGAAGATTGCAGGCAAGCTGTCCGATCCCCGCGTCAATATTCAGGTGACGGACGGAATCCGCCACATTCAGGAGAATAAAGGCAAATATGACGTGATTTTGGTCGACTCCACCGAGCCGGTCGGCCCGGCTGTCGGCTTGTTCCAGAAACCGTTCTATGAAGGGATTTATGAAGCGCTGAAAGAAGACGGGATCATGGTAGCGCAAACCGAGTCCCCCTGGTTCAACCGTGATCTGATCCGCCAGGTGTTCCGGGATATTTCGAACACATTCCCGATCACCCGCCTGTACACGGCCAGCATTCCCACCTATCCCAGCGGGTTGTGGAGCTTCACGATCGGCTCCAAAAAATACGATCCGCTGGAAGTGGACGAATCCAAGCTGAAATCCTTTGATACCCGTTATTATCGTCCGGAAATGCACAAAGCGCTGTTCCAATTGCCCGTCTTTGTGCAAGAGCTGCTGGTGGACAAGGGGGAATAAGGGATGCGCTTTGATGAGGCCTATTCGGGAAATGTGTTTATCGGTGCCAGTCCCGATCTGGAAAAAGCCCGGGCGGTTCTCTACGGAATGCCGATGGACTGGACGGTCAGCTTCCGGCCGGGTTCCCGCTTCGGTCCGGCGCGCATTCGCGAAGCATCGCTGGTGCACGAAGAATACAGCCATTATCTGCGCCGGGAACTGACGGAGATCACCTATTACGATGCCGGAGACATTCCCCTGGCTTTTGGCAATCCGGAAAAGAGCCTGTCGCAAATCGCCGAATTTGTCAGCCGTGTGCTGGATTTGAATAAAATCCCGATCGGTATGGGCGGCGAACACCTGGTCACCTGGCCGGTCGTGCGGGAAGTGTATAAGCGCTACCCCGACCTGGCCGTCATTCACATCGATGCTCATGCCGATCTGCGCACCGATTATGAAGGGGAGCCTTATTCCCATGCCACTCCCCTCCGCAAAATCTCCGAGCTGATCGGCGGGAAAAACGTGTACCAGTTTGGCATTCGTTCGATGACCAGAGATGAAGTGGCCTATGCCGAAGAAGCGGGCATTCACTTTCATCCTTTCGATGTGCTGGAACCGCTCCAACAGTCACTGCCGGAACTCGCCAGCCGCCCGGTTTATGTGACCATTGACATCGACGCCCTGGATCCGGCCCATGCCCCGGGTACCGGTACACCCGAACCGGGCGGGATCACCACAAGGGAGATGCTCGCGTCCATTCACGCGATCGCCCGTTCGGAGGTAAAGGTGGTCGGCGCCGACGTGGTGGAAGTGGCTCCTGCCTATGACCACACGGAACAGACACCGGTAGTTGCCGCCAAGCTGATTCGCGAGATGCTCCTGGGCTTTATCAAATAGCTCTTTTTGGATATACAGCTCGAGGAATGGCGAGCGGTTGGCAGCTCCAACAAGAAAAAGAACCGGACAGCCGTTCAGCCAGTCGCGTGTTCCCTCCTTTTGGGGGGATTTTTTCATTTCCCGCCCGCGTTGGCAAAGCGGCCGGGCTGGTGTTAAGATACAGGTATTAAGGAAAGGAGCGGTTGACTTGATCCCCGTGCAACTCTATATTGAGTCAACGATCCACAGGGAAGGGGAAGAGCCGGAAGTGATCCGGCAACAGTTGTCCGGCGGCCTGCAATTCAACGATGAGGAATGGATCATCAGGTATACGGAAAACGCAGGAACGGCTGATGAAGTGCGTACTTCGGTCAAATCCTTTCCCGACCGGATTACGGTCGTCAGGCAGGGACCCGTTTCGTACCGGCAAACCTACCGGCCGGGTGAAACCACCCAAAGTATCGTACATACTCCGGCAGGCAAAACGGAGATGGATGTAAGCACCTTAAAATATTTGCGCGAACGGGCCGGTCAGGAAGGGCGAATCCAATTCTCTTTTCTTTTAAATATGGGAGCGCAGGATTTGGGAAGTTATCAATTGATCATTCAATGGACGGAGGCGAAGATAAATGAACCCGCTTGAACAGATGAAAGAAACGCTGAAAGAGCAGATCAGGCAAGCAGTGGTTGCCGCCGGAATTGTCGGCGAAGGGGATCTGCCGGAAGTCATCCTGGAAGTGCCCCGCGAGAAGGCGCACGGGGACTTCGCGACCAACATGGCGATGCAGCTGACCAGAATCGCCCGCAGGAATCCGCGTGAAATCGCCGCCGCGATCGTGGACAAAATCGACCGCCAAAAAGCGGGCATCCGCGACATTCAGATCGCGGGGCCCGGATTTATCAACTTTTTTATGGACCGCTCGTTCCTGACCCGGGTATTGACTGAAATTCGGGCAGCGGGAGAGAAGTACGGCCGTTCGGATACGGGGCGCGGGGAAAAAATCAACGTGGAGTTTACCAGCGCCAATCCCACCGGCAACTTGCACCTGGGACATGCGCGCGGTGCGGCTGTCGGGGATGCGCTGTGCAACATCCTGGATGCGGCCGGTTATGATGTGACCCGCGAGTATTATATCAACGATGCCGGAAACCAGATGAACATGATGGCCTTATCCATCGAAGCCCGGTATTTGGAAGGGCTCGGCCGGGAGTTCACCTTCCCTGAAGACGGCTACCGCGGGCAGGAAATGATCGACATCGCCCGGGAGTTGATCCGGAGCGAAGGGGAGCGGTTGCTTTCCCTGGACCGGGAAGAGCGGCTCGCTTATTTGAAAGAGTACGGGAAAAAGAAATTGCTGGCCAAAATCGAATCCGACTTGAAAAAATACCGCGTTGAGTTTGATGTCTGGTTCAGCGAGCTGTCCCTGTATGAATCAGGAGAGATTCAGGAAGCGCTGGCGGAATTGAAGGAAAAAGGTTACACCTATGAACAGGACGGCGCGCTGTGGCTCCGGTCCACCGCTTTTGGCGATGACAAAGACCGCGTGCTGATCAAAAAAGACGGTTCGTACACCTATCTCACCCCGGATATCGCCTATCACCGCAACAAACTGCGGCGCGGTTTCGACCGTCTGATCAATATCTGGGGCGCCGACCATCACGGGTATATTGCGCGCATGAAAGCGGCTCTCGCCGCGCTCGGTTACGATCCCGACCGGCTGGAGGTGCTGGTCACCCAGATGGTCAAGCTGTATCAGGGCGGCGAATTGGTCAAGATGTCCAAGCGTACCGGAAAAGCGGTCACCATGGAAGAGCTGATGGAAGAAGTGGGCGTGGATGCAACCCGTTACTTCTTTGCCATGCGCAGTCCGGACACCCATCTTGACTTTGACATGGATCTGGCTGTCTCCCAGTCCAACGAAAACCCCGTTTACTATGTACAATATGCGCATGCCCGCATCTGCAGCGTCTTCCGCCAGGCTGAAGAAAAAGGCATTTCGCCTTCCTGGGAACCCGCACATCTGGCCCGCTTAACCGCGGAACAGGAACTGGATTTGATGCAAAAACTGGGTGAGTTCCCGGCTGAAATTGCCTCTGCAGCCCAGCAGCTCGCGCCACACCGCCTGGTGCGCTATCTGTTTGACCTCGCCACCCAGTTCCACAGCTTTTACAATGCCCACCGGGTGATTACGGACGATGCGGACCTTTCCCGGGCACGCCTGGCTCTTCTGGACGGGGTTGCCCAAGTGGTGAAAAACGGTCTGAAATTAGTCGGCGTCCATGCGCCGGAACGGATGTAATCGCAACCGATCGGAGTGAAAAACGAAGCCGGGACCCGTTTCCCGGCTTTTTTCTTTGCTGAAGGTCCGGGAGATCTGCCGGGTCGGCCGCTATCCACAATTTTCTACCATTTGTCCAAAAAAATTTTTTAACATGGACACCAAAAAAAATGTCCCCTTCGAATAACTAGTATGGAAGCTATCATTCCACTTTACTCTCTGAAGGGGGCAACTTATTTGGCAAAAGGACATCGCAAATGGGTATCCGGAGTTCTCTCCGCAGCCGTGATTTCCTCCATGCTTGCATTCCCGCAGTTTTCCCATGCGGAAAGCAAGATGAATCTGGAAGAGGAGCTCTTGAATGCGAAAAAATTGAAAGTAATCCGTCAACTGGAGCAGCATTACGACGGGCAGCAAAAACAGTCGTCCAAAGCGCTGAACACCCGCAATACATTGAGCGCTGAGAGCACTGCAGTGACGGAACAGACTTATACCGGTACACTTGCGGAAAATGGATATCATGCTTATGCTTTTACGGTTACCCAGGCAGGTACTGTTCAGATGGATAAAGGAGCAAACGCTGACCAGTACGAAGCCTTGATTTTCAATGTCAATGCTCTGGACCCCTCGCCGGAAGACCTGCAGCCGATTGGCAATGGAGAATCCATTGCTCCCGGGGAATATATTCTCATGACGATAGGTGCTGACCAGGTTCAGTACAATCTGAAGCTCAGCGGTTTCACTTTTGAAGGAACGAATGTCCTCCCTAAACTGACCGTCACTTCTCCTTCCCAAACCGAGGTGCGGTTGGCGAAAAATGCCAAATCTTTGACTGTTTCCGGAGACTCGGATAGCGAGGTAACGATCCATACAAGCTCCCAGGAAACTCCTGTTATGGCACCGGCTGGTCCTTTTTCCAAGTCTGTTCCTGTGCAATTAGGCTATAACGCAGTTGATGTAGAAGCCGTAAATACTGACGGAAACTTAAACGGTAAAATGTATGATGTGATGGTTCCGGGAATCGAACGGATTGCCGGGGCTAACCGCTATGAAGTATCCGCCAATATCAGCAAAAAGATTCCTGTGTTGTCGGATACGGTCATCGTAGCGCGCGGTGAACTCTTCCCGGATGCTTTGTCCGGCGGTCCACTGGCTTCCCTGGAAGCGGCGCCTGTTCTCCTGACCAGATCGAACAATCTGGAAGCGCCCATTAAAGCAGAAATTCAACGCCGCCAACCGAAACGAGTGATCATCCTCGGCGGTACCGGTGCTGTTTCAGCTACTGTTGAGTCGCAAATCAAATCCGCTCTCAACAACGATGTAGTGATTGACCGCATCGCAGGAGCAGATCGTTACGAGGTTTCTAAATTAATCGCAGAGCGTCTGATGAATATCGATCCGGAATTCAAGTCTGATTCAGCTTTCCTGGCTTCCGGCCTTGACTTCCCGGATGCCTTGGCCGCATCCAGCCCGGCAGGACAGTTTTTCTCGCCTGTGCTTCTGACGAAGAAAGACTTTATGCCGGCATCGATCGAAAGCTTTGTGAAAGCCCACAATGAAATCAACACCTATTTCCTTGTCGGCGGTACTGGTGTCATCGGAACTCAAGTGGAGCAAAAACTGAAATCCTTGGGTAAACAAGTGATTCGTCTGGGCGGATCTACCCGTTATGAGACGGCGACCATTGTAGCAGACTTTTTTGGTTTGCATTTAGGCGGACATAATGTGGTATCCCGCGGAGATCTCTTCCCGGATGCCTTGTCCGGTGGCCCGCTTGCTTCGTACAGTGGAGCTCCGATCATTTTGACCCGGCCGACGGCTGTAGATAAATTTACCGCTGAATACTTTGGTACTTACGGAGCAGAAGTGATCACCATTCTGGGTGGCGTAGGTGCAGTCTCCGCTGATGTCGAGAAACAACTGTCCAGCTACATTCCGTAATTTAAAAAAAGAAGGCTGAGGAGTACCTCCGATGCCTTCTTTTTCTTTTACAACTTCAATGTTTTCTGTTTCTGGACACTTCCCCTTCCGCCCGTTACAATTTAAAATGACGAATTTTCATCACATTCCGACCATTAGTCGTGGCATCTCAGGGGGGTGGGGGAAGTGTCCGGTCAGCGGAACCATTCTGAAATTACGGAAGATATGGCTCGGGATCTCCTGGAGTCGTTGGATGAGGGAATTCACATCGTCAATGCGGAGGGAATCACCATTTTTTACAACCGGGCCGCTTCCCTGCTGGATGGATTGGCAGTGGAAGAAGTGATGGGAGTCCACGTGTTGGAGGCGTTTCCATCGCTGACGCAGAAAACGAGCACGCTGATGAACGTGCTGGAAACAGGAATCCCGATGGGTGAGCAGCAGCAAACGTACGTGAATCGGAAAGGCAAACAGATTACAACCGTCAACCGGACCGTACCCTTGTGTCGCGCGGGTGAAATCGTCGGTGCTGTCGAGATTTCCCGGGATATTACGCGCATGAAAGAGCTGTCGGAGAAAGTGATCGACCTGCAGGAGCGAATGCGTGAACCACGAGCGAAAGAAACGGTACTCCAACCACGCTTCTTTCGCTTTGAAGATATTATTACGCAAAACCCGGTTATGCTGAGGGAAATCGAACGGGCCAAACGGGCTTCCTTTACCCGTTCACCCGTGTTGGTCATCGGAGAGACCGGAACGGGCAAAGAATTGATCGTCCAGTCGATCCACAGCCATTCCCCCCGGCGCAACCAGCCGTTGATCGCGCAAAATTGCGCCGCCATTCCGTCCTCCCTGCTCGAGGGAATTCTGTTTGGGACGGTCAAAGGGGCTTTTACCGGGGCCGAAGACCGTCCGGGATTATTTGAACTGGCCGATGGTGGAACCCTCTTTTTGGATGAGATCCATGCCATGCCGATCGATGTGCAGGCCAAGCTGCTCAGGGTGCTGGAGGAAGGAGCGGTGCGGAGAGTGGGAGGCACGGAGATGCGTTCCGTGAATGTGCGGATTGTTGTGGCTACCAATGAGGACCCGCTCCGGAGCATTCAGGAAGGCCGGTTGCGCCGGGACCTGTATTACCGCATTCATGTGGTTGGGATTCATCTTCCCCCGCTGAGGGAGCGAAAAGAAGATATCGAACTGTTAACGCGTCATTTTTTGCAAAAAGCAAAGGAACATGTGCCCACCCGGGTGGAAAAGGTGGCTGACGAAGTGATCGATGCCTTCAGGCATTACGACTGGCCGGGCAATGTCCGGGAATTGGAGAACACGGTGGAGGGGGCGCTCAATCTGGCGACCGGATCAGAGATGAAACTGGAACATCTCCCTTCTCACTTTCATCCCCTCCGCCGTCACCTTGACGCGGAATTCATTCCCGAAGTAAAAAATCTGCGTGAAGTGCTCACCCGGGTGGAAGAGAGCATGATCAAGCAAGCGCTCCGGGAATCGCAGGGAAACGTGCTCAAAGCGGCCAGACGTCTGGGAATCCCCCGGCAAACGCTGCAATACAGGCTTAAGAAACTGAGGATGGAATGAGGGGCCGTTTGACGGGAACAGATGCGCACACGGACGGCACGGAAGCAGACCGCGAAAAACGAATGAAGAGCTGTCGGGACGAGACAGCTCTTCTCTCTTTTGGCTAAGCACCACTCCCGTTCCCGGTGGGGGTTTCACGGAACATTTATGAGTGGGAGGGAGCATACACTTCAAAGACCTGAATCATAAAAAAGGTTGGAACCTTGCTCCCTGTATCGATGGGAGTCATCTCAATCAATTTTTTCTCAACCAGATTGTCAATCAGTTCCGAAGTCAGGGAATAGGAATAGTCAATGATGTTGGACAATCGCCGGGTAGAACTGATCAAGCCGCCTTTGGGAACGGAAATTTTAAATTCCGTGTCAAAATAATTCCTCGGAGCAGCCAAACGGCATAATTCGTAGTAGAGAAACCGTTCTTTGGCAGGAAGTTTTTCAACCACCGAATAAGGAACGCTAAATGTATGTTTCTGCATACGCACTCTCCCCTCAAAGATGTCTTGGCAGAATGATGTTTCTCATCGGAATGTTGTCCGCGATTAAAAGTCAAAGGGCATGCCGCTTGCTTTAATTTGACTTAATCCGGCCGTTCGTTCCATACTCCCTTTGTTTCTCATATTGGTTGTCAGGGGCCGTTCCGGCTGCCTGACAGAAGCAGAAATCTCCCGGGGCTGTAATTGTCCCATTTTATAAGCAAAAAGAAGGTTTTTCACCAATCCGGAGAAATTGATATCCTCCCGGTCGGCAAACTTTAATAATTCCAGCTCGACCGCATCTTCGGTATTGAACGAAACCTGCCTTCGTTCCCTCTTTTTATATGTACTCATTCGCCGATCGTCTCCTTCCCTAAGGCATAGTACCCCAGGGCATTGGCAAACTGAGGATCTTCAAACGCGGTCGTAAATCCGAAGCCCGCCCTTTTAAACGGCTCCAACAGCTCGTGTGCTTTTCCTCCGACCAGCTCGACGACATCAGAGGTATCCCACATTCCTCCCAGGTAGCCGACGATCATCGCGGCCATCTCTTCCGGGTCTGCATCGCGCACGTTTTCCCATCCCTTTGGAATGGTTCCGCTTTCCCGATCGATAAAGATGCCGTCCTTAAAAGTGGCATAGTTGGTGGTGCGGGCTCCCGGGTCAACGATTCTCACGGTTCCCATCCGTTTATGCACCCAGTAGGCTGCACCCCCTTCAATCGTGATGGCCGCTTTTTTGATATAAATTTTCCGGTATGTCCCGTTGAGGATGATCTCGTGTTCGCCTTCCAGCAAAGCCCTAAGACGTGTCCGCTCATCTTCTCTGTACATATTGATCGGCACACCCGTGACCAGATGGATATGACCAAAAGCCCCCGCCTGAAACAGAGCGGTTAAGATAAAGAGAAGGGTTTCCGTATTGACTTTGCTTTCCGTCATCATTTGACGGGTAAAAGATCCTTCCCGTTCAGCCAGCTGTCCGACAAAATAATCTTTTCCCTGATAGGTGATTTCCATATCGTCTTCTAACGTCTGGATAAATGTCCGCTGGCGTGCTTTGGAGATTTTGCTGGGAAAGAGAAATTTCCGGTTGCCCGTAACCGTCTTGACATAGCTCCTTCCGGCATCAACTGCAACTAACATCGTGACCCACCCTTCAACATATGTTGGCTATCGTCCTGACTGCAGGCATGCAAACAAAAAGCGGTCAGGATCTGAGTCCGTACCGGGGTCATCCTCTTCACTTTTTTCAACAGTCCAGTACGTACCATAGTCAATTATAGCGGGATTTTATGCTCGATGTGAAAGAAATCATGTTAATAGATAGAAAAATCCGCATCAACAAACGCTCTCCGTAAAAAGAGAGCGTCATTGGCAACTTGATGGGAGACATCCGGCCTGTTTCTGATCGGCCGGGTCAGTCGGTTTGGTTGTTGTTTTTCTCCTGTGCCGGCGGAGAAGAAGCACGAAGGATGCAGTCATCGGTGCTTGTCGGTAGAGTCATTCAAAAGTGGTTTCGGCATCGCTTCCAAGCTGTTCCTTATGCCCGGACAGCAGAAACTGATTTACTCTTTCAGCTTCGAGCCTTGCGTGCCAAAATCACGAATTTGTATAGTCACCGTGTACTTGATACGGGCCCGGCTAAATTCCTTGTCCCAGTCTTTTTTCACTTTTTCCCATACTTCGGGATACCGGATCCTCAGCTGGTTGCCAAATCCGGCCACATCCGCTTGATACTCGTGCTGGATTTTGTTCAGGGACCGGTCCACCCGTTTTCTCACTTCATCATGGAAGGCTTTTTCCACTTTCTTCAGGTGTTTGCTTTCAAAAGCGTTCCCCGGGATCGCCCAGTCTTCGATCAGCCGGCCTTCAAATTCAATCCCGACATCAAAGGAGATCCGGTTGCCTTCAACGCGGGGGTGGATGTGGCTGTTCAGTTTATCGATCATATAGACGGCAGGCTGGCGCTGTTCTTCATACACGGCTTTGATCGCGCCGCCGCCTCCCTGACCGGTCAACCAGTTTAAACCTTCCAGCTCCTCTTCGCTGAGAAAACCGATCAGCTTTTTTGTTTTCCCCTTGATCACGGCAGCCCCGATAAATTTGACGATTCCTGCTTTGGAGGCAATGCTTTGCAAGAGGAAACTGGATTCGGCTGCCAGCTTGCTGTTTACTTTCCCTAAATTCATCGGGGGCAGAAGGCGGGTGGTTTCCTTTTCATTATCGGCGATGTCGACGAGGCGAAAGGAGGGAATCTCCCCCGGCTCCTGCGTTTCCAATGTATCTTTGGCCCGCCCTCTGGCAATAAACACGAGCACGCTCCTTCTCACGGTCGGGCTGCGAAAGTACTCATTCAGCAGTTGTTGCAGGTTGACGGTCCGCGCAAGCGCTTCTCCGATGACAAGCACTTTGAGATGCTGCCCGAACGTACCCCCTTGATGTCCCAATGAGGGTTCTGAGGCCATTTGAAAGGTGCTGTCGCCCGTCAAAACAATATTTTGGTAAGGTTTTTGCTGCTGTCCGCCGTTTTGTTTTCCTGCGGCGGCGATGAACTCGGGGAGGGCCAGCTGTTGGGTAAACAGGATCAGGTTTCTTTTTTTATATCCGCCGCCTTCTGCCGCCCACTCATCCCCGGGAGTTTCTTCTTCTGCCCGATCCAGCCCTTCACCTACGGTGAACCTCAATTCTTCAACTTCTTTGAGATCCCAGCATCCGGTGGTAACAAGCAACAACACAAGTGCAACGATCAATGGCCGCATGCGGCTATGCCTTCGGTCCATGCTTTCCCCCTTCGTACAGCGCAGCGGAAGCAGGATGTCCACCAACAGAAAGGCTTAACCGAGTAAAGGAGCCACACCCGGCACAGGCATCGGGTACAGGGGACCGGTCTCCGACAGCGATCGCAGTTTGGGCAGTTCCAAACGGGTCTTTCGAGTTGGCAATCACGAGTATCCACTTCCTTTGGATGTACCTTTACCATCTCAGAAAAGAGCTTGATTCTACTCCTTCTGCTTGGTTCCTTGCGTGCCAAAATCGCGAATTTGTACTTTCACTGTGTAATTGACACGGGCCCGGCTAAACTCGTTGTCCCAGTCCTTTTTCACTTTTTCCCATACTTCGGGATACCGGATTCTCAGCTGGTTCCCGAATCCGGCCACATCCGCCCGGTACTCCTGATGGATTTTATGCAGGGACCGGCCCACTTGCCTCCTCACTTCATCATGGATGGCTTTTTCCACTTTCTCCAGGTGTTTGCTTTCAAAAGCGTTTCCCGGGACTGACCAGTCTTCGATCAGTCGCCCTTCAAATTCAACCCGGACATCAAAGGAGATCCGGTTGCCTTCAACGCGGGGTTGGATGTGGCTTTTCATCTCATCGATCAAATAGAGGACCGGCTTCCGCTCTTCTTCATACACAGCTTTGACCGCGCCGCCGGATCCCTGACCGGTCAACCAGTTTAAACCTTCCAGCTCCTCTTCGCTGAGAAAGCCGATGAGCTTTTTTGTTTTCCCCTTGATGACGGCAGCGCCGATCAGTTTTACTTTTCCGTCTTTGGCAGCAACGCTTTGCAGGAGGAAGCTGGATTCGGCGGCCAATGTTGCCGATAATTTGCTCATGGTCACCTGAGGCAAAAGGCGGGTGGTTTCCCTTTGATTATCGGCGATGTCCACAAGATGAAAGGAAGGAACTTCCCCCGGTTCCCTCGTTTCCAGTGTTTCGCCCGCCCGTCCTCTTGCTATAAACACGAGCACGCTTCCTCTCACCATCGGGGCACGAAAATAGATATCCAGCAGTTGTTGCAGATTGACGTTTCGGGCAAGACTTTCCCCGATCACCACGATCTTGAGGTGCTGTCCAAACGCACCTCCCCTATCCTGCAATGAGATTTCTGGAACCATTTGATAGATGTTGTCGCCCGTCAGAACCGTATTCTTGTATGGTTTTTGCTGTTTGGATCCGCCGTCCTGCGCTCCCGCGGCCATGAATCGGGGGAGGGCTTGCTGGTGGGTAAACAGGATCCGGTTCCTTTTTTTATATCCTGCTCCTTCTGCCGCCCACTCATCCCCAGGAGTTTCGTCTGCCCGATCCAGCGCGTGTCCGACTACGAACCTCAATTCTTCAATTTCTCTGAGATCCCAGCATCCGGTCAGTACAAGGATCCATACAAGTGAAACGAGCAGAAGACGTATCCGGCTATGCCTTCGGTCCATGCTTTTTCCCCCTTAGTACGGCAATGGCCAGCAAAATGGGCGGCATGATGCCGGCCACAAATACAAAAATATACCCGAGCAGATCTCCCAGTTTAAACAGATCGTTCACATTTTTCGGGGTCATGGCGACAAGGTAGATGAGCGGCAGCAAGGCGTAGATAAAAGGATGAATATTCTTTTTGAACAACTGGGACAAACCCAGGGCGGCAAAGTAGTAGGCACTCGCAAACGTGGTGAAAATCTGCAGAATCCAGACCGCGAGCAAAAATGTTTCAAAGCGTTCAAACACGATCCCGGTCACTTCAAACGACTGGATCAGGGAGATCGTGGGCCAGGTGGTGAGTTTGGCCAGATCGACGGACAGCCCGCCAATTACCATCACCATGGTCATCACGTAAAAGGCGATCGGGAAGGCGATGCCGACTAAGACCGCTTTGACCGCCTTATCCGGCTCTCTCATAAACGCAGTCAGGATGAGCATCGCTTCCACACCCGCATAAGCAAGCGAGGTGGTTTGGACACCTTTGAACAGGGGTGTCACCTGCCCCAGAACCGGGCGAAGGTTATCGAGTTCAAAAATTTGTAAGCTCAGCAAGAGCACCACAAAGAAAATCAGGACCGTAGGCGGCAGTAAAATTTCAAACAGGCGCATCATTGGGTTGATGCCTCCGACAACCAGATACACGCCTACCCACAACATCATGATCATGGTAACCTCTTTTGGAGTAGCGAGTAACAAGTAGGACTTGGTCACTTCCCCCATCGTCCGTATTTCAAATCCCGCCAACAAAGTAAAGTAAACCACCAGAACGAGACTGAGCAGATAACCCAAAAATTTCCCCACAATCTCCTGGCTGTAGAGGTAAAACGTTTTTCCCGGAAACCGCTGGCTGAGCTTGACAAGGACCGCCGCGATCCCCATCGTGACCAGCCCGCCGAGAATGACCGCAATCCAGCCATCAGGGGTGTTCATCTGTTCGGCCGCTGATCTCGGGAGGGTCAGGATTCCGGCCCCGACAAGAATCGAAGCGACGGCAACAGCTGCCTGTGAACTCGTAATCTGGTCTTTCGGGTTGGTAATCACCAGTGTCCACTTCCTTTAACGCCCATTACCCTTTACGCACTTCATTTTTCGTATGCAGCATCTTCGGGCGGCGTTTCATCATCAGAATCGGCATGCGCAAGATGAAGTCTTTCCAATCGCTCAAACGATAGGGAACGGCAGGAGAGGCATAGGGAACGCCAAAACTTTTCAACTTGACAAAATGAATGCAAATCAGGAGAAAGAACAGCGTAACCCCGTACAAACCCAAGAGAGCCGCAAAAAACATGGCACCAAAGCGAAGGATTCTCAGCGCAATCCCGGCTCCGTACTGGGGAATGGCAAAGGAAGAGATAGCGGTGATCGATACGACGATGACCATAATCGGACTCACAATGCCGGCCCGTACAGCGGCCTCGCCAATGACCAGCCCGCCGACC
Source organism: Lihuaxuella thermophila (assembly GCF_900110165.1). Lineage (GTDB taxonomy): Bacteria > Bacillota > Bacilli > Thermoactinomycetales > Thermoactinomycetaceae > Lihuaxuella > Lihuaxuella thermophila. The sequence continues at coordinate 163,499 of NZ_FOCQ01000002.1, read as the reverse complement.
AGCCCGACCGTCTGGCCCACGGGCTTTGGCAGACGCAGTCCGGCTTCCCGCAAAATCTCGATCGCCACCTCCATAATCAGCGCCTCGATAAAAGAGGGATAAGGAACTCCCTCCCGCGTACCGGCGATCGAAAGAGCCAGTTTCGTCGGAATTAACCCCGGATGATAAGAAACGAAAGAGATATAAATCGACGGCCCGAACAGTGAAACAAAGGCGACCGCAAAGCGCAGCATACGCATCAACGACCCCGCAAACCAGCGTTCATAATAATCTTCAGGGGATTGAAGCAGCATGGAAAAGGTGACGGGAACGATCAGTGCAAACGGTGTTCCGTCCAGTAATATGGCCACCCGCCCTTCCAACAGGGCACTTGCAACCCGGTCCGCTCGCTCCGTATTCTGGAGCTGGGGAAAAGGGCTCAAATAATTGTCTTCGATCAGTTGCTCAATATAGCCCGATTCCGGTACATGATCGATATCGATGCGTTCCAGTCTCGTTTGAACTTCCCGGACGATTTCCGGGTCGACGATTCCGTCCATATAAGCGACCACCAGTTTTTTCTTCGCCGTTTTTCCGATCCAGTAATCGACGAAGGTGAGCTGCGGGCTGGCAATGGCCCTCCGCAACAGGGAGATATTATCGCTTAATGTTTCATTAAAGCCCAGCCGGGGTCCCCGCACTAAAGCTTCCGTCACCGGTTCTTCCATGCCGCGGGATTTCCAGGAGGGTGTTTCCAGGATCAAAATCTCGGGCATTCCTTCAATCAATAAAGCCGAAAACCCTGTAAACACCTCTTCCGCTGCCTCTTTGACGGTGCTGACTGCCTTGATTTTGCTGGCAGGCAGAATCTTTTCTTCGATAAAATCTTTGATATTCATAGCGGCCGGCTGTGGGTCGGGAGGAGTTTCTGCCACCCCGTACATTAACGATTTCATGATCTCGTTGATCAGGTCTTTATCTGTAAGTCCGTCGATCAAAACAACCGCTGCCTCAAGATTGGCAAACCCCAGTTTAAACCTCCGAAAGACGACATCCGGGTTTTGTTTGATCTCTGTTTTCATGAGTTCAAGCCTGGAAGAGAAATCATCCGGAGACACAGTCACAGCCGGTTGGCTTGACTCGGTCTGCTGTTGGGCTTGGCCGGGAGAGAGACGGGTCCTGTCCCGATTGCCGATCTTCTTTGTCTTTAACTGTTTCCGTTCAGACATGTTTCCTCTCCTCTTCTGTCATGTGCGAATCCAGGCATGTAACTTTTCGATGCCATATGGAATGAGAAAAACGAATACCGCCTGCAGCATGACATCCCAGCCGGGAAGATAAGATACAATCGCTTTCCACATCTGCATCACCTTAAAGTTAATGTGTGCAGATACAAAAAATTCCATGCAGAAAAGCGGGCGGATTCATTCAAAAGGGTCGGGCGGTGCGAAAGAATTTTAATCGAACCTCAAAAAATGTTTAGGTTATAAGAATATTAGGGCTATATTATGAATTTATTTAATTAAGTTATAAAATAATTAATAAATTATTGACATCATTCATACTTCATTTACAATTGGCTATGGAGAGCCAATGTATTCATACATACTTGAGGGTACATCGCTCCCGAACATCAGGAATCATCATCAAAGGGGGAGGAAACTCCATGAACAGGATGGCGGCAGCGGGTTTGGTTTTGGCCTTCGCACTCGGGACCAGCGGTCTGTTCGGGCTGACCGCAGATGCGAAGAATGACGGGGGGATTCGGTACAATAAAGAAACCAACACCCCCTCGGTGATCACCGAAAAGTGGCGGGCGCCCCGTACGTTTCAGAGCAGTGAAGTGGTCTGGTCTTATTTGGAGGCGAAGCAAGATCTGTTTAAGCTGAAAGGGGATGTGAAGTCGCAGTTCAAAATCTTGAAAAAGGAGAAGGATTCGCTGGGGATGACCCATTACCGGCTGCAGGAAGTATATAAAGGAATCCCGGTATACGGTTCCCAGCAAACGATTCATGTGGATCAAAACGGGGATGTCACCTCGTATTTCGGACAAGTCATCCCGGGACTTGAGGCGAAAAATATTCCGACAAGGGCCAATATTGACAATACGGGGGCCGTTCAGGCAGTAAAAAATGATTTAAAAGCAAGTCAATTCGCAGCGGATCCCCGGGCTGAACTCATGATCTATCCTCATGAAGGAAAATACCATCTCGCCTATTATGTCACAGCTTCGGTCATTTATCCCCAGCCGGGCTACTGGCACTATTTCGTCGATGCAGTGAACGCGAAAGTGATCGACAAATGGAATGCGGCTGAAGCGACCGGCAGCGGGACCGGAGTTTTGGGGGATACCAAAACCTTTGAAACGACATACAGCGGCGGAACTTATTATCTCTGGGGTCAAAGCCGCGGCGAAGGGATCAAAACCCATCATGCCAAAAATGCTTCCTATACTTCGCCAAAACTGCCGGGAACCCTGATTTCCAGCACCACCAACACCTTCACTGACGGTGCGGCCGTAGACGCTCATGCGTATGCAGAAAAGGTTTACGATTACTATAAACTGGTCCATGGCCGCAATAGCTACGACGGAAACGGCGCTGCGATCGTCTCCTCTGTACATGTGGGCAGAAGCTGGAACAACGCTGCCTGGATCGGCACACAGATGGTCTATGGTGACGGTGACGGGATGACCTTCCGTCCGTTATCGGGGGATCTCGATGTCGTTGCGCACGAGCTGACCCATGCGGTAACCGACACGACGGCTGACTTGATTTATCAAAATGAGTCAGGAGCCCTGAACGAATCCATGTCTGATATTTTCGCGGCCATGGTCGATTCCGATAACTGGCTGATCGGGGAAGACGTCTATACCCCGAATATCCCGGGAGACGCGCTCCGTTCCATGTCCGATCCGGCCGCGTACGGGGATCCGGATCACTACAGCAAGCGCTATACGGGCAATGAGGACAACGGAGGTGTTCACATCAACAGCGGGATCAACAACAAAGCTTGCTACCTGATCGCCCAAGGCGGAACTCATTACGGGGTGACAGTTACCGGAATCGGCCGGGACAAAACGGCAAAAATCTACTACCGTGCACTCACTGTATATCTCCATCCGAGCTCCACTTTTGCCGATATGCGCCAGGCGGCCGTCCAGGCGGCAACCGATCTGTACGGTGCATCCTCTCCGGAGGTTCAGGCTGTGAAAAATGCCTATACGGCTGTCGGTGTAAATTAAGGAAAACGAATCAGAGCATCCCATTCGGCGATCGGCCCGTTCTGCACGCAGTGAGCAGGGCGGGCCGTTATGAGTAGGTTGACGGATTGAAAAAAGGTTATCCTGAATAGGATTTGCCTCCCGATAACAGCAAGTGGCCGCAGGATACGGCTATGAAATGCTTTTCGGCTGGAAACTTTTCTTTCCATCCATTCATAAAAGTTTCCATCTGTCCCCGGGGTCTGGCCGGAATTCAAGGTGTAAGAATATGGCATATTTTTTGCATGAATAGATGGGTGAGCTGATGATCTGGAGGAGGAATCCATATGAGAGTCAATCAACCGGGTGCAGAGTACGGCCGATCGACCCAGGCGATTCATGCAGGATACGATAGAGATCCGGCCACCGGTGCGTTAGCTGTTCCCATCTATCAAACGTCTACGTTCGTTTTTTCATCGGTCGCGGAAGGAGCCAAACGTTTTGCGGGAGAGGAATCAGGCTATATTTATTCCCGGCTCGGAAACCCGACCGTCCATGTGCTGGAACAAAAAGTTGCCGCGCTGGAAAAAGCGGAAGCCGCGCTTGCTTTTGCTTCGGGAATGGCCGCTGTCTCCGCTGTCCTGTTGGGTCTGGTTAGAACGGGGGACTATATCCTTTGCTCCAAAGGGCTTTACGGATGCACATATGGGTTGCTTCGTTTGCTCAGGGAGCGGTTTGGCGTGGATTACTCCTTATGCCATATGAAAGATGAACAAGAGGTGATTCATTCCCTGCAGCCGAACACCAGGATCATCTATGTGGAAACCCCGGTCAATCCAACCATGGAACTCGTCGATTTGCGCATGATTGCCAAAGTGGGAAAAGAGCGGGGGATTTATACGGTTGTTGACAACACGTTTATGTCACCCTATCTCCAGCGGCCCATCGAGCTGGGATGCGATCTGGTCATCCACAGCGCCACCAAATACATCGGGGGCCACGGAGATGTTGTCGCCGGCATCGCGGCAGGTCCGCAAAAGTTGATGGATGAAATACGAATGACCACTCAGAAAGATATGGGCGGAATTTTAGCCCCCATGGATGCCTACTTGCTCATCCGCGGACTGAAAACGCTGGGAGTGCGGATGGATCGGCACTGTGAAAATGCACAAAAAGTGGCGGAGTTTCTCTGTGCCCATCCAAAAGTGGCCCAAGTCTTCTATCCTGGCCTGCCTGGCTTTCCCCAGTATGAGCTGGCCAAAAAACAGATGGACGGATTCGGCGGCTGTCTCAGCTTTGAGCTGAAAGGCGGGCTTGATGCGGGCATTCGCATGATGAACCGGCTTTCTCTGTGTAAGCGTGCTGTCAGTCTCGGAGACGTGGATACCTTAATTCAACATCCGGCCTCCATGACGCATTCCATCGTCCCCGCGGAAGAGCGCAGAAAAATGGGCATCACCGATGGATTGATCCGACTGTCGGTGGGGATCGAAGATGTGGAAGATCTGATCGGCGATCTGGAGCAAGCGCTCACATTTGCCTAGATTGTGTTGCTGTCCTTTTTTCCGGACCATCTCTGACCCGGTTTTTCTTTGTTATCATGAGAATGAGATCTCACATCCAAAAGGAGGTTCTCATGAATACGATCACTTTTAAAGTCCGCACGGAAAACCGGGTCGGGATCACCCATGACGTGCTGGAGTGCTTGTTCTCCGCCCGGATCGACCTGATCAGCATGGAAGTAAAACCTCACTATATTTATCTGAAGATTCCTGAATCGGATCGCTGGTTCCTCTCGGACCTGTTTTTAGCCATTCAAAAGATCCGGGGGGTGAAGCAGGTCGAAATCATGAACTATCTCCCTTCGGAAGCGCGGGAAAACCAGATGAACACGATTCTCTCCACCGTCTCCGAAGGCATTGTCCTGCTGGATGAGCAGCTGTGTATCCAGGCGATCAACCGGGCTGCTGAAGAAATGCTTCACATCACCGGGGAAGAAGCAAGTGGAAAACCGTTTTACCGGCTGTGGAAACAAGGGACCGAAGAGGCGGAGCGCTGCCTGCGGGAAGGAGTGGAGATTCAGAATGTCTCGGTTTCCATTCCGGTTGCCCGGAAAGGCAGAGCCCGTTTTGTCGTCAGCTATTTACCCGTACGCCCCACCGGACGGCGGGAGCGGCAGGGGATCGTGGTCGTCTTGCGCGATATGAAACAAATTCAGCAGCTGATTCAGTCTGTCAACGAAACTGAGGTCATCACCTTTGATGATATCATTCACCAGAGCGCCGCCATGCGAAACTGTATGGAAACAGCGAAACGAATTGCCGGAAAAAATGCCACGATCATTCTTCAGGGAGAGAGCGGAACGGGCAAAGAGCTTTTTGCCAGAGCGATCCACTTTGCCAGTTCGCGGGCAAACGGCCCCTTTGTCCCCATCAACTGTGCGGCCATTCCGGAAACGTTACTCGAAAGTGAACTTTTTGGGTACGAGGCGGGAACCTTTACCGGGGGATTAAAAGACGGAAAGAAGGGACTGATCGAAACGGCGCAGGGAGGAACCTTATTTCTTGATGAGATCGGCGAAATCCCCCTTCATCTGCAGGCCAAATTGTTGCGCGTTTTCGAAGACCGCACAATCCGCCGCGTGGGGAGCCATGCCGTCACCCGCCTCGATGTCCGGATAATAGCTGCCACCAACCGCGATCTTTCCGCCATGATGACCAAGGGGGAATTTCGTGAAGACCTTTTTTACCGCCTGAATGTGATTCCAATCCACATCCCCCCTCTCCGTGAACGGAAAAGCGACATCCGCCTGCTGGCTGAATTTTTCTTGAAAAAGGTATGCCGGCTTGTCCATCGCAATCCCTTGCCTCTTTCCCCGCAAGCGATTCGCCTGCTCGAGTCCTACCACTGGCCGGGCAATGTCAGGGAACTTCAGAACGTGATCGAGCGGGCGGTTTATCTCTGCCCTGAGGAGCAGAAGGAAATAACGGAGATATATTTGAAAAAAGAGCTTCGGTCCATTCCCGCCGATCGCCGGCCCCAACAGTGCTTAAAGGAGCAAATGGAATCATATGAGAAGACGATTCTGGCCGATGCCCTGCACAAGTACAAATCCGCACGGCAGGCCGCCAAACATTTGGGTCTGAGCCATACGGCTCTTTTGAACAAGATTAAAAAATATCAACTGGGTGTGTAAAGCGGCCATGATCCGATGGGGTTCGGTTTCTTACGATCGTGATGAATAACCCGGAATGCACACGCCGATGCATTTCTGCAAGATTGAATTCCGCCGGCTCCCGGAAAAACGGAGCCGGATTATTTATTTTCTTCGGCAAACTGTTGAATCCTTGCTTCGATTTGGTCTCGAACGCGGCGGAAAACTTCCCATACTTCTTCTTCTGTTCCCTGTGCTCGAGCCGGATCATCCAATCCCCAATGATCGCGATGGACATGAACAGGAGTCACCGGGCATTTGTCGTTGGCATCTCCGCAAAGAGTGATGATATAGTGCGCACGGTTGAATAGTTCAGGATCAATGACATCAGAAGTTTGATTGGAGATATCAATTCCTTTTTCGGCCATTACTTTGATGGCTTTTGGATTCAGTCCGTGAGCTTCAATTCCGGCACTGTAAACATCGAAGCGATCACCTAAATATTTCTTTGCAAATCCTTCTGCCATTTGGCTGCGGCAGGAGTTTCCGGTGCATAAGAAATAAATGATTTTTTTGTCAGACAAGGTTGTTTTCTCCTTTAAGCAGGGTTGAACAAAGCGGATTAAAAAGATACTGGCATTTTTAATCAACCATACTTGATAATCATGCCTTCCAAAATATTTGCAATATCTTCCGCTGCATCTGTGAGTCTTTCTAATCTTTCATAGATATCCTTCATTTTAATCAATTCAACCACTTCAACCGGGGGATGAAAAAGGGAGCCAACACTTTCTCTCATTAAACGATCTGCTTCGTCTTCAAGCATGTTGATCTCCACACATAACTTTTGAATGGTGGTAAAATCTTGTTTTTGCAGGGCGATAAATGCATCCCGAAGGTGTTTGCCCAATGGCTCCAGCAAATCCGCAAACCGGATCAAATAGTCTGTAGGCTGATCGATATAGACAATCCGGGTAGCGCAAGACTCCACACCATCCAGGACATCATCCAATTTCCCGGCTAATTGAAGGATATCTTCCCGATCCAAGGGAGGATAATATGCCTTGTTCAGTTCTGAGATAAGCAGTTGGGTATATTCATCCCCTTTGGACTCTAATGCCTTAATCTGTTCAGCGTACTCTTCCTTTTTCTCCAGAGTCCTCACATTTTCACGAAACAGGCGTATAGCTTCGACAATATTGTTTGCGACATCAATTAAAGTCTGATAGAAAAATGCATCGCCGTTTGAGCCAAACAATTGAGATCCCTCCTGTGCTCATCGAATGAGGATAGGGTAATGAATGCATAAAACGATGATTCGTTCGCGCATATATAAGTATATTTGAAAAAAGCCTGCTATCCCACATCAGATTATTTCTATCCCACGCTTTTGCGAATGCTTGTTAAAAGCTGGTTCCGGATTAAAAAAAGACCGCTGATCAAGTCAGCAGCTTTACAGAATGAGATGTGTCAACAGTTGTACAAAATATCATGATGTTCCATCTAGATTGCACACAATCATGAAGCTTGAATCGAAGGTCCCGAGCAAACCCTTCATACAGTATTTTTCGGCTAATTATGGCATATACGTTTCCGCTTTCTCGTATTCCTGTTTTTTGATTTTTTTCATTAAATCCATGGCGCGGGCATAATCGTCATCAATTTCTTTCATTTTTTGATTATACAGTTTGCTTTGATATTGTTTTAACATTTCCCGGCGTTTGTCAAGTTTTTTCGATACAGCCCCCTCATAGCCGCCCATGCTTTCCGGTATGATCTTTTGCTCGACGAGGAATTGAACGGCTGCATTCATGTGTTCATACTCCTTGTCAATCAAGCTGGGGAACTTTCCGGGTTGAATGAAGGTTCCCAGCAGAGACAAGATATAATTATTAGCCCGTTGACGTTCCCAGTATAATTCATTGCTGTTTCCAATGCTCCACAAATTTACTTCATTCGTACGACCAACGTATGTTAAAAAGTCGGCAAATCTGTTCCGCAATTCTTCGCTTGAGGTCACATTGGTGAATTCCCCGCCTCCCGCTTTGGCTACTTCCTCCAGGGCTTTCTGGCTTTTGTCGTCCAAATCTAACCCGATGATGTTGACCACGGCTTTCACTTTGGCTTCATGCAGTGTTTTTGCTTCTTTCACCGGATCGCCGCCGCAGGATTCAATGCCGTCGCTGACTACATACACCATATTTTCGTCATCGGGATGGGCGGCATGCAAGTCTTGGCCCGCTGCTTTGATCGCCGCAGCCAAAGGAGTCCAACCGGATGGCTTCAACGAGTCGACCACTTTCACAAACCTGTCTTCCTGGTATGTAGACAATGGATAAAGCTCTTCCGTACTGGCGCAAGAGACCGCCTTATCTTTTTGCTGGTTGCTGCCTTTGTGGCCGTAAGCGCGGATGGAGATGCGCACGTCCCCCTCCAGTGACTTGGCAAATTCTTTCACCGCTTGTTTGGCTTCTTCCATCTTGGTTTTTCCATCCACTTTGCCGGCCATGCTGCCGCTGGAGTCGATCAAGACGACGATATTTTTCTGTTTCGTTTTCTTTTGATCATTGCTGCCGCTCTTTGGTTGGTTTGGATCGAAATTCCCCAGCTTGCTTAAGGCAAATGAAGGCTTGTACTCTTTTACTTCTTTGATGACCGGTTTATAATCCTCCGCCAACAGCCATACCAAACGCGTGTACACTTGATCTGCGGTCAGATTTTTGGGCCATTTTTTCAGTTCCTGCTGCACCTTCGCTTCGTCATACCGATCTCCCGCATACTTTCCAGGCCCTTCCATAGCCATGCCTTCGGCTGTCGTCGCTGCTTTTTTTGGCGCAGGTTGTTTGGGCTTAGCGGCTTCACCCGCGCAAGCCGAAGTGAGTAAAACAAGGCTCAAAAGAATACTTAAAAATGAGAGCTTCTTCATGAATAACCTCCTGCGTAAATGGATTGATTTTCCGGATGAAAGGGGATGGTGGTGAAATATATAGAATCACCGTTATCGTTGATCCTATGGATGATTGTTAGGCAAAACCAATTACTGCTCTTACAAACAAAAGCCGGAAATTTGACCCTCCCCCTCTATTGAAAAAATTATATTGCCATTTTACTATAATCTCATTCAGAAATCAGGAAATTTTTTCATCTATTCCTTGGATTGCTAGACTATACCTTTAAATTAAACAGAACGCTTGTTCGTGAAAATGATTAAAAAAATGCCGGACTTACGGGAGGGTTGAAACACCCTCCCGCGTCCGACACACGCGATCATCCCCATCGCTGAATCAAGTGATTTTCACTCGCTTGCAAGGATATGAAGCTTCACCCATACTTCCGGCCCCTAATCGGTTGGAGTTGTACCATCAGGTATGTCGCCATTGCTGTTGAAACGCAGAACCATGGACATCTCCTCCTTTTCCGTTCTAGTCGGTTGGTTCCGTATCCCATTCGCTGCTGAAACGCTGAGTCATGCATAGATCATCCTTATCGCTCTAGTCGCTTGGATGTGTGCCGTCATCATCGCCCCTAAAATGAAATATCATTTCATGACTCTCCTTTATCTATGCCTCAAGCTCGAAATACATGTCAGCGTATTTGTTAAAATTCTCATAATCCCCGATCAATCGGTACGCCCGCGACAAATGGTATAAGATGTTGGATTTTAGTTTGGAATCTTCAATCTCCAGTTCATAGGCCATTTTTAAATGAGAGATTGCCTTTTCAAAATTCGATTCGGTTTGAAAGGATTTTGCCATCAATAAGAGGCTTTTAGCATATCTTAACATACGATTTTCTCTCTTCGCAATCTCCGCAGCTTTTTGCAAAGTCATTTTTGCTCGAAGAAAATGTTTCATCAGATAATAAACTTCTCCAAGTTCAAAGTAGACATCAAGGACTAACGAGTGCCTTCGAGTGATTTGATCTTTTAATTCGGTCGCTTACTCCAAACACTTCAAGGCATGTTCCAGTTGTCCGCTTTCCTTGTAAATTTTCCCCATTGTTTTAAGCAACTCTAACTGTCGTTCATAGTTGTGATTGACGATAGCAAGATACAATCCCTTTTTCGCACATTTGATGGCTTCTTCGTAGAGCCTGATCTCACTTTTCAATCTTGCCCGCATATCGAACAAGCCGATCACGGAATCGATGTTTAGTTCGAGGGTGTTGATGTTTTTGATATTTTCCAGGTTCTCCAATGCTTTTTCCGTCCGGTCCAGACGCCAGAGATAAATGCTTTTGTTTTGCACCAGACTGATGTAATACGGTTTTCGCTCTCCGTTCAGGTCGAAGCAGCTTAATCCTTCGCTGGCGTGTTGTAGCGCTTTTTCCTTGTTTCCCCTGTAATGCTCGATCACCGAAAGAAGGTTGAGACTGACGGGTTTGAGATTGGTTTTGGCCAGATCCGGCATTTTTTCCAGCTCGTGCAGCGCCCGGTAGATCCACTCCACGGCCGGGTCATATTGATTCATTTTGTAGTGGCAACGGCCTTTTAAGTAATACAGCCACGGGCCGTTGTACTCAGCGGGCAGTTTGTTTAGCCGGGTGAGCGCTTTTTTGGGCTCCGTGTTGATCTTCCGCTCGAGGAGCAGCAAATCCAGCTCCCTCTTTTTCTCCTCTTCCTTATCCCGCTCGGACAGGTCGGACAGGTTCAGTTCCAGTTTGCGCAAGAGGTAGCGCACCTTGGTTTCGTTCTGGGACAGCCCCCTTTCGATCATCGACAGTGTGGTCCGGGGAATATAGTCATCGGCCAGGTCGTCCAGTCTCAATCCCCGTTCTTGCCTCACTTTGCGAATCAATTTTCCCACCCGTTCAAAATCCATCAAGCTCCCTCCTGTTCGCGATTTCCCTACCCGTATCAGTTCTGAAATTTCGGAATCAACCTTGTCCAAATTCGTTCTAAGGTCACATAGGGCGGACGAGTACGGAAATCAACGAAAAATTTAATCTAATTTCTGTAACTTATTGAACTCTCTTCCTGAAATTTCTATACTTAGGTTAAGTCAAATCATTCTGAAAATCAACTGAAAAAGGTTGTGATCCATGATCATTCCATTCGCCGCGCGGCTGAAGAAAGCGGCCGCTCTCTCAGATGTTTCCACGGGCTCTTTTGTATTTCTAAAAACTTTAAACGAAAAGTTGATCATCATTCCCCTCATCGACGCCCAGATTGAGACAAGGGATCACCAACTGATCATTTCGGGAAAAAGCATCAGCGGAAAAAAGAGAGAAAGGAGGGAAAACGGGCTCAAGGCGGGTTGTGAAGCACCAGGGAATGAAGCGAAACAAAAACACCCCCGCGGTGGCAACCTGGGGGGTGAACAGAAAAAATGAGGTTATCCCCATTGTACCATATTCCGACTGAATCCGGAATGGAGGGTTATAAGTGGAAGAACGAGAGATTTTACTCAAATTGGACCGCGAAACCAAACAAATCCTTTGCCGTTTGTTGAGTCAATATGCAGAGTCGCTCAGAGAGAAGGCGGAGGGGCAAAAGACATTTACCCGGCTTCTGATCGCCCACGAAATGGAGCGGACAAACGATGTTCTCAATCAGATCACAACCCAGTGGGGGCAGGCGCTTCCTTCCCTGCCTGCTCCTCCGCCGCCTGCCAAGCCGGGGGATCTTCAATGATGAGATGAATGAGAATATAAACAGGTTACAGGACTCAGGTAGTTCCATAGCCTCGAGTAGAAATGCCCGGATTTCGATCCGGGTTCGTTCACTTTTATACCGTGTGGTCCGGGTCGACTTGATGAATTCATTGAAAACACGCCATTTTTCGTTTTCCATGCTCTTTTGAGCTACCATTTTATTCAGCCTGAAGCAGTTTTTCCGTTTCCGTGACAAGCTCCCGGAGCATGCCGACGGCTTCCCTTGTGCGGTCTTTGTTTGAAGATAGCAATGTAAAGATCCGGTCTACTCTCTTCTTATAGTCCACAGGCTTGATATCAAACCGATCCGCCATCGCTACAGCATTTTTCTCATTGATGCAATATTCTTCGTTCCTGGCAAATAACACTTGATTCAAACTGGAAATCGCGCGGAAGCAATGTCCGGCAACATACGAAACGTCGTCTTTATCTGCATATTTGTCCATGAACAGCAGGGAAAAAGATGCCTCAAACATAAACCATCGGATGATCGCTTCCTGCAGCGTTTTCGGGTACGGCCTGGTTTTCGCTTGTAATTCAGCTATTCGATTTGCCGGATCGGAGAGTATTTGACAGATGGATACCTCCCCCATGTACATGACATTCAGATAAGCATGGGGATGGCCGGTCTGATAGTGAGCCGTAACCGTTCCTTGCAGGCAATCCTCGATGACGCGGGCGACCCTTTTGACATCGCGGAAAATAAAATCAACATGATAACCTTGAATGACGAGCCATCCCCCGCCGTTGACCCACGGTCCCCAGCCTCCTAAAGGGGTAATTAAGTTTGTTCTGTGTTCATCATCCAGTTCCGTCGCGATTTCATTCAAATTCCGCACGTCAAAGCCTGCCGATTCATCATAATAAATCCCGATGTCGATGTCAGAGTCCGGCCGGTGAGTGCCGCGTGCCCTTGATCCCCCCAAAACGACTCCGACGATCCCGGGTACGCCTTCAAGTTTTCTCGTTACATCTTCAATGATATTTTGCACAGTCATCTATATTTCATCTCCCCTGATCGAAATCCAAAAACGACTTGAATCTCAAACTACGTGAGATTTTATAATAGTGGCCGGATGCAGTACAGGAAACAACTGGAGAGGGGAAGCTCTAAATGAAGAAGATGCCTTCTTTATTGTTGAAAGGGATCATTTTTGTTCTCGTTACTTCTTTTATCTGTTCATGGAGTCTGCCGGTTTATGCACAAACACCACGTTCTGAAAAAACCTTAACGGATGTGAAAGAGTTTGAAGCTTTTCTGGACCGGTTTATGAATCAAAAATTAAGAGAGAAAAATATTGCCGGGGCTTCCTTTGTTCTGGTGAAAGACGGGCGGATCTTTATAGCGAAAGGTTACGGCTACGCAGATCTGGAAAAGAAGCAACCTGTCGACCCGGATACAACCATTTTCCGCGTTGCCTCCATATCCAAACTGTTTACAACCACCGCGGTGATGCAACAGGTAGAAAGAGGAAAACTGGACCTACATACCGATCTGAATCAATATTTAACCGGAACATATCTTCATACTCCTTTCGCCAAACCGGTTACGATCCATCATTTATTAACACACACGGCCGGTTTTTTGAACGAAACGAGTATGAATGTGTCTGTCCGCGATCCGAAAAAAGTGAAATCCCCTTATACAGTCGATTCTCCTGTGCTGGAACCCGGAAAGATGATCAGCTATTCGAATGCGGGCATGGAATGGGCCGGACGGCTGGTTCAGGAATCCTCGGGAATGCCGTTCAATCAATATATGAAGAAGAACATCTTTGAACCTCTGGGAATGAAACGCAGTACCTTTTCACAGGATCTCCCTGAAGAGTGGAGAGATCATCTGGCAACTGCCTATCGTTTTAAAAACGGAAAGAATGTCCCTCAGCCTTACTCGTATTTTCATGGGGGGCCATCCGCTTCGCTGCATACGACGGCCACCGATGTGGCCCGGTTTATGATCGCGCACTTGCAACGGGGGACGTTTCGGAACAACAGGATTTTAGAAGAGAAAACCGTCGCGCTCATGCATCGGACCCAGTTTCGCCACCATCCCAAAGTTCCCGGAATGGCCTACGGCTTTTTTGAGGAAGAAATGAATGGCGATCGAGCTCTTTTTCATGAGGGGCGCTTACCGGAGGGCACCAGCCTGCTTTACCTCTTGCCGCAGGAGAATACGGGATTTTTTATCACCTATAATCGCAATCCGGTTGAAGAGAAGGGAAAGCCGGTCACTCAACAGTTGAAGGATGAAATCATGAATCGGTATTTTCCCGGCAAAGCGTCAGCGGTTCGGGACGTACAGCCGGATGACTTTGAAAAGTATGAAGGCGTTTATCGGTGGGAATGGTACCCCCATCACACAATGGAAAAAATCGTCTCGTTGTTTACACAGATCCATGTGCAGAAAAATAAGCAAGGTCACTTGGAATTAAAAAGCATCGCCCACCCGCCGTCCCTGCTCACTTATGCAGAACCGGGTGTTTTTCAAACCAACGAAGGAAAAAAGCTGGGTTTCCAGTCCAATTCATCCGGAGAAATGACATTTTTCTATGAAGAAGGGAATATGGCGGCCTATCAGAAAGTGAAATGGTACGAAACGGATGTTTTCCATTTTGCATTGCTGGGACTGTTTGCTTTTACTTTTCTGCTCGCAATAGGGTACTCCCTCTTTGATCTGGTGAAATATCTGTTGCGAAAGAGAGGGAAGTGGATTTTTTCTGTCATCATCGGGATCACGGGAGCGGGGAATCTTCTGTTTTTGGCAGGGTGCGCGTTCCTGGTCATCATTCCCTACTTCACCACCTACTGGGCGGCGTTTCACTTCGGGATTCCGTGGACGGTCAAATGGATCAGCGTACTTCCGTGGGTGAGTGGTGTGTTAAGTATCGGGCTGTTGATCGAAACGATGATGGGATGGAAAAAACAACGATTATCAACAGGGAGAGGCATTTATTATCTGGTGACAGCTGTGATGACTTTGGCTTTCATAGGATATGGCTGGTATTGGAATCTGATCTGGTTGTCCTATTAATGGCGGGAATCTGCCAGCTGTATGATGCGACAGCCGTTGGGAGTGTGCTGTCGCCTGGCATTTTGGGCTAACAAGAATGAGAACGTATCTGAAAAATGCATCTCAATCCTGTTCATTCCCTCCGTTCCATGGGGTCAAGCGGGGAAACCATCTCGGCACATTTTCCCGGTAAATGACGTAATCCTGTCCAAACCGCCGGACGAGGCCCGGTTCTTCATAGAAGAGGGTAACTGCATGTATCAGCGTCCAGAAGAGGAGAAACCAAACGAGTAAATAAAAGGAGCCGAAAACAACCACTTCTCCCAGTAATAAAGAGAACACCGCTGTACATCGGGTTTCGGACATAGCGATAGGGGCCTGCGACTACCAGCTTTTGAGGCGGATTCCAAGGTGCTAATGTGCCTTCCCCCTTCCGTGCGAACAGACGAATGGTTGTGACAAGGAGGTACAATCCTCCTGAGAGAAGCAATGTTCCCACGATGAGACTCCCTCCCATCGCCCAACCGATCCGGAGATCCCCCGACAAGACCAGAATCAAGAGAGGAATGGTCACGGTGACATTAAAAGGTGCTGCCAGAATGGCCTTCACATGGGAGTAAACAGAATTCTTCATCCTCCACACTCCTTGCCAACATTTTTTTCGCGCCACTGCCTAGGGGTTGAAATCTTTCAGGTCGATGGTCCCGTACATCTGACAGCGCTTCCGTTTTGGTCTTGCATCCGCCGGATTGAAAGCCCTATTCCATGGACCACCAGGTTCTTTTCCTTTCCCCCGCGCATAGGAAAACAGGACCGTATAAGGGAACCATCACAAGCGACAGACTCACCGGAGTCCGGGTAATAATGTGTTTATTCCGCATATTTTTGCAAATAAAATTCCTTTATATGTGAATGAGGTTCAAACACCAACGGAGACCGAAACAGGTTTTTTTGGCTCGCTGTATCCTTTTTCTCCCGCTCACCTGCTCCTTAACCTCATTCTAATATAAACATTTCCAACGGTAAAGTGAGTACTCACTCATAATTATCGCAGAAACTCAACTTCCTGGAAATCAATTCGGTTGTAATCCCCCATCATTGATGAATTTTGCATCAGTCCATGATCCGCTCACCTTTTCGCTTGCATGTCGATCATGCAGGATTCCCATTTGATATTTAATCTTTTTAATTTTTTCAACCCGGTAGTGAAGTTCAAATGATTCAACTATAATGAAGAAGCAATAACCCAAAAACCGCCTGCATCAATGGCGAAAGTCCGGTTACACATCAAGGGGGAGAAACATTTCATGAAGAAACGAGCCGCGGTTGGGATGGTTTTATCCATCGCCCTTGGAGCAAGCAGTTTCTTGTTCCAGCAGCCTGCCGAGGCGAAAGGCGGGGAAGAAATCAGGTACAGTAAAGAGTATAAAACGCCTGCCTATATCGGCGAAAAATGGAGTAAGCCCAAGAATCTGAAAAATGAAGAAATCGTGTGGGCCTATTTACATGCGAAAAAAAGCCTCTTTAAGCTAAAAGGGGATGTGAAATCGCAATTTAAAATCTTGAAACAAGAAAAAGATTCGCTGGGGATGACTCACTATCGGGTGCAGGAAGTTTACCACGGGATTCCTGTTTATGGTTCCGATCAAACGGTACATACGGACCGGGACGGTAATGTCACCTCGTTCTTTGGGACGGTGATCCCGGACCTGGGGGCAAAGAAAATTCAAACCACTGCCAAAATAGGAAAGGAACAGGCCGTTCAGATTGTGAGGAAAGATCTGGAGGCGCAGCCGGGCAACATCAGCCGGCTGGCAAGTGATCCCGATACCGGCCTATATATCTATCCCCATCAAGGGAATTATTACCTGGCCTATCACGTCAAAGTTTCCGTCATCCAGCCCGAACCGGGTTACTGGCACTATTTCATCAACGCAGTAAATGGAGAGGTCATCCGCAAGTATAATACAGTTCATCAACTGACCGGGTCCGGCCGGGGGGTATTGGGAGACAGAAAAACATTTGAAGTCGATCATAAATATGGAAAATATTATCTCAAGGGGACAAGCCGCGGGGGCGGAATCAAAACCTACAATGCCTACCACGTCATCTATGAATCGCAATTGCCCGGCACGATGGTTTCAAGCAAAACCAATTACTTTCTGGACGGAGCCGCAGTCGATGCCCACGCGTATGCGGAAAAGGTTTATGATTATTTCAAAAATGTGCACGGACGCAACAGTTACGACGGCAACGGGGCACCGGTGATCAGCTCTGTGCATGTGGGCAGGAACTGGAATAACGCAGCCTGGATCGGTACGCAAATGGTATATGGAGACGGCGACGGGATCGTGTTCCGCCCCCTTTCGGGAGCCCTCGATGTGGTCGGGCATGAATTGACCCATGCCATAACCGAGAAGACGGCCAACCTGGAGTATCACAATGAATCGGGTGCGTTAAACGAGTCCATTTCCGATATTTTTGGCGCGATGGTCGATTCGGGCGACTGGTTGCTCGGGGAAGATGTTTATACGCCGAAACAATCCGGTGACGCGTTTCGATCCATGTCCAATCCCACTCAGTACGACCAGCCGGATCACTATAGCCGTTATGTCCGGCTTCCCGATACACCGGACGGGGACTACGGCGGGGTACATATCAACAGCGGAATCAACAACAAAGCGGCCTATCTCCTGGCGGAAGGGGGAACGCATTACGGCGTGAACGTGACCGGAATCGGCCGTGCCAAAACAGCCAAAATCTACTATCGCGCACTTACCTTGTATCTAACCAGCCGTTCCACCTTCGCCGACATGCGCCAGGCGGCCATAAAAGCGGCGACTGATCTGTACGGGTCCGCTTCCCAGGAGGTTCAGTCCGTAAAAAATGCCTACTCGGCAGTAGGTGTATATTAGACATTTGGCAAAAGCACCCATTCCGTTTGGGATGGGTGCTTGTTCGTTTTTGTTTTTTTGAGCGAAATATCATCATCTTGCTACCAGGGCCTTTGCGAAGGGCGGCCGGGATGCCCGCCGGCACCCCGATCCCCATATTCAAATAAGTCCCGGTATCTCCCTTGTGTGAACAGGCGAACCGGTTTGAAAATATTCCCTCATAAAAATAAATGATGGACTGCTCCATGAATCAAATCCATCCGTTGGAACATCATTCAGAAATATTTATGAAATGTTAATGCTGTTTCAATTCATGTTAGAAATGAATGAATGACCACTCAGTATTATGATATAATAAGAAAAATGATATAATGAAAACGGATTCATCTCCGATAGCGGCGAGATTGTTTTCTGAATCTATGCAACTGATGGAAAGGGGAGAAATCAATGAATGCACTACAAGTATTGAACCTGATCGCCTTTCTGGCCGTGGCGGGATACGCATTTTACCTGTTTGGGAATGTGGTGTACCAGCGGTATATGTATGTCCGATTGGGCAAACCTTCGGACTTTAACGTGGATTTGAAACAGAGTCTCCATGAAGTATGGGTCAATGTTTTCGGGCAAAAGAAACTGCTGAAAGACAAAAAAAGCGGCATTATGCATGTGGTGATGTTTTACGGCTTTATCATCATCCAGTTTGGGGCTATCGACCTCTTTCTCAAAGGACTGTTACCCGGCAGCCATCTGCCGTTTCCGGCATATCCCGTCTTTCTGTTTATACAGGAGCTGACCACGTTTTCGGTGCTGTTGGCCACCCTGTACGCTTACTATCGTCGCTATATCGAGAAGATTCCGCGCCTGAAACGCGGGTTTAAGTCGGGGCTGGTCATTATCTTTCTCTTATCTTTGATGGCGTCGATTCTGTTTTCGGCAGCCTTTGAAAAGATCTGGTTCGGCCACGAAGTCTCCTGGTACACGCCGGTTTCTTCCTTGTTGGCCCTGCCGTTCATCGGCTGGATGAGCCCTGCGGCCGGACAGGTGATGTTTTATGTGTTCTGGTGGGTGCATGCGCTCGTGCTGTTCAGCTTCTTGGTGTATGTCCCCCAATCCAAGCATTTTCACTTAATCGTTGCCCCGATCAACGTTTTCTTAAAAAGGCAGCAGCCTCCGGCCAAACCGTCCCTCATCGATTTTGAAGATGAGTCGGCAGAAGTGTACGGAGTCGGCAAAATTGAAGACTTTAACCAAAAACAGCTGATCGATCTCTACGCTTGTGTCGAGTGCGGCCGGTGCACCAGTGTATGTCCTGCGGCGGGAACCGGGAAAATGCTTTCCCCGATGGACCTGCTCGTCAAAATGCGTGACCACCTCACTGCCAAAGGGGCGGCGATCACCTCCAAGTCCCCCTGGGTTCCCGGTTTTGCTTTTGCCGGAACCAACCAGGCGGCACTTGAAGTCGCCGTGACCCGGGAAGATGACGGAACCGTCAACTATCCGGTCAACTTGATCGGCGATGTGATTACCGAACAGGAATTGTGGGCTTGCACCACTTGCCGCAACTGTGAAGATGCATGTCCTGTGATGAACGAACACGTGGATAAAATTATCGATATGCGCCGCTATCTCGTGATGACGGAAGGGAAGATGAGCCCCGAGGCTTCGCGGACTTTCTCCAATATCGAGCGCCAGGGGAACCCGTGGGGAATCAACCGCAAGGATCGTGACAAATGGACAGAAGACGCTGAAGTGCCCGTACCAACGGTCAAAGAGGAAAAAGAGTTCGAGTATCTTTTCTTCGTCGGTTCCATGGGTTCCTATGACAACCGCAGCCAGAAGATCAGCCGTGCCCTGGTCAAGATTTTGAACCATGCCGGCGTGAAGTTTGCGATTCTCGGTAATAAAGAGAAAAACTCCGGCGATACGGCCCGCCGGATGGGAAATGAGTTCTTGTTCCAGCAGCTGGCGGCGGACAATATCGCTTTGTTTGAAAAACATAATGTGAAGAAGATCATCACGATCGACCCTCACGCGTACAATATCTTTAAAAATGAGTATCCGGATCTCGGTTTGCAGGCAGAGGTGTATCACCATACCCAGGTGCTTGCCGATCTGCTTCGCCAGGGACGGATCAAGCCCACCAAAGAAGTGAAGGAGCGTATCACGTACCACGATTCCTGCTATCTGGGCCGCTATAACGGAGAATTCGATGCTCCGCGCTACATTCTTCAGCAGATTCCGGGCGTAGAATTGGTGGAAATGAACCGGAACCGTGAAAACGGCATGTGCTGCGGGGCCGGCGGCGGAATGATGTGGATGGAAGAAACGGAAGGAGTCCGCATCAACGTGGCGCGCACCGAACAGGCGCTTGAAGTGAATCCGAGCCTCATCGGGAGCGCCTGCCCCTACTGCCTGACCATGCTTTCCGACGGCACGAAAGCAAAAGAAGTGGAAGAACGCGTAAAAACGATGGATGTAGCGGAGATTCTGGCACTCTCGATCGACTTTGAGAGCCGGGAAGAAGCGGCGGAAGTGACTCATTAACCGGACAATCAATAAGCACTCGCAATCGGTTGGATCGCGGGTGCTTTCTTTGATGGTTAAACCGTCCAGGTAATCAGGGAGGCGGAATGCACAAAACCGCCGCCAAAACCATGGAGCAGCACAGTATTTCCTTTTTTCAGCTTCCCTTCCCGAAGCCCCAGGTGAAGGGCGAGCGGGATAGTGGCAGAGGAAGTATTGCCATAGTATTCAGCGCTGAATAATGTCTTCTCCATCGGAAAGCCGATTCGTTCGCAGACCGCCTGAATGATCCGGATATTGGCACTGTGGGGAACAAACCAGTCCAGCTCATCCAGAGACATACCGGCTTCCTGCATCAGTTTCGGAATCTCTCTGTTTAACGTGCTCACAGCGAGTTTGAAAACTTCCCTGCCGTTTTGCACAATATTTCCTTCTCCGCTTAAGCAGACTCCGTTTAAGCGGTCGGAGATTCCTGTCCGGTAGAGATGGATTCCCGCTCTGCCGTCGGAGCCTGAGACGGAGTGGAGAAAGCTGGGCTGGTGTTCATCTTTTTCCACCAGAGCGGCTCCTGCACCGTCGCCGAAGAGGATACAGGTGGTGCGGTCCGAATAATCGGTCACTTTGGACAGCGTTTCTCCGCCGATGACCAGCACTTTTCGATGGAGGCCGGAGGTGATCAGGCCGTTGGCGAGATTTAAGGCATAGACGAAGCCGGCACACGCGGCACTGATGTCAAGCGCGCCGGCCGAAGGAATCCCGAGCCGTTCCTGAACCAGGCAGGCGACGCTGGGAAACGGGAAGTCCGGCGTGGTGGTGGCCACCAGGATCATATCTACATCGGCAATGGAAACTTGAAACTGTTCCACCATATTTTGTACGGCTTTGACACATAAATCACTGGTAAAGACATCGGGCGGGGCAATTCGTCTTTCGCGGATCCCCGTTCGCTGGACAATCCACTCATCCGAGGTATCCACCATGCGTTCCAGATCGGCGTTGCTCAGAATGCGCTCCGGCACATAAGAGCCGATCGCAGTGATTCGCGCTTTGGACTGTATGTGTGCGGGACTCAACATAAGGCTTAACTCCTTTGAAATGAGCTGAAAATTAGAACCTGATCATAATAGTAGATATTAGAATCTGGTTATAACCAATATAACGCAAATGAGGGAAAAGTCAAATAACAGATCGCTTGTTGTAAAAGAAAAAAGCCAATCTGCCTGAACAGGGATATGCTTTTCGTAACCGGAATAAACATTTCGGAAGGGGTCTGTCATACAGGGGAATGAACAGTTGGCGCCCGTTTTTGCAGCACTTCATCACTTGGCGACACAATCGAACAATGAAAGCGACTTTCGTGCAGGGAGGACGTTGGCCGAGGTGCCGTAGAGGCCGAACCGGCGGAGGCACCGACGGAGGGAGGAAGCGGATCGCGAGTCTGAGCGGCAGCGCGTTTGATCCGTGCCCGAAGTGAGTGGGCCGGAGCGGTCAGGTGTTTCATCCTTGCCGGCCTCAAGAACACGAGACCGACACGGCCGACCGCCCCGGCAGCACAATCACAGAACCACCCTTAACAGGCGCTTTTTACAGGAAAATGGTCAGAGGGGGCGATGCAGAGTGAAGCCAAATTCGTTGAAGCCGGGCGATACCATCGGCATCATCGCACCGGCAAGCCCGATTGAACCTGAACAGCGAGACAAAGCGATCCAGCTTTTTTCAAGCTTTGGCTACAGGATCAAAGCGGGAGAATCGGTCTACCGCCGGCATGGATATTTGGCCGGAAGTGACGAGTTGAGAGCAGAAGATGTGAACCGGATGTTTGCCGATCCCGAGGTGAAGGCGGTTTTTTGCATCAGGGGAGGGTACGGAACCTCGCGGATTCTGCCGCTGATTGACTATGCGATGATCCGGTGCAACCCCAAAATTTTTGTCGGCTATAGTGATATTACTGCCTTGCATCTGGCCATTCACCAAAAAACAGGGCTTGTCACCTTTCACGGACCGATGGTGGGTGAGCTGGCCAGGGAAGAGGACCCGCTTTCCTGGTCCGTTCTGTTCAGGAATCTGGCCGATCCCCGTCCGGCAGGCGAATACAGGGAGCAGCCGGATACGGATTCCTTTGTGATGACTGAAGGAACAGCAGAAGGGCCGTTAACCGGAGGAAACCTATCCCTCTTGGTATCGACTCTCGGCACGCCCTATGAAGTGGAGACAGAAGGGAAAATCCTGTTTATTGAGGAGGTGGGAGAGGAGCCTTACCGGGTGGATCGCATGCTTGTCCAGTTACGCTCCGCAGGCAAGTTGCAGGCAGCGAACGGAATCATCTTCACCGAGTGTACGGACTGTCAGCCGAAAGATCCGGAAAAGAGCCTGACCATCAGGCAAATCCTGAATGAGCTTATTCAACCTCTGGGCATCCCTGCCTATTATGGATTGAAGGCGGGACACACCTGTCCCAACTTGACTTTGCCCATCGGTGTATATGCGAGAATGAATGCCACAGAGAGGTGGCTGCGAATGATGGAAGGGGGGGTGTGTTAACCTCCTCTTTTTTTAACAGGTGAAGAAGGCTGGGGAGATGTTGCGGGTTTGTGACGGCACAGGGGATGAACGCATGCGGACCGCCTTGGCAACAACTGAATTATATACAGAAAATTAATCAAAAAATGAATACCATATTTTATACAAATAAACGAATTACGTCAACTATTGTTAAAAGGGACTCATTCAGTTACTCTAAGAATGAAAGGGTTTTCATTTGCTCGTATATCGAACGAACGCTCGATAGAACGAAAACATTTTGGCGGAGGTGGCTCTTTCATGACGGAAACGGTGGTTTTGGGGGGAGCTCGGACTCCTTTTGGCAAGTTTGGCGGAGTTTTGAAAGATGTACCGGCTGTCGAGTTGGGCGGGACAGCGATTCGGGCCGCGCTGGACCGTTCCGGGGTTCCGGATGAGGCTGTCGATGAAGTGATCATGGGCATGGTATTGCAGGGAGGAGCAGGCCAGATCCCCTCGCGTCAGGCAGCGCGCCGCGCCGGTCTTGCGTGGGAAGTGCAGACGGAGACGATTAATAAAGTGTGCGCCTCCGGTTTGCGCAGCGTCACCCTGGGCGATCAAATCATTCGTGCCGGTGACGCGGATGTGATCGTGGCGGGCGGCATGGAGAGCATGAGCAATGCTCCGTACATTTTGCCGTCGGCCCGGTTTGGACAGCGCATGGGTGACGGCAAAATGGTTGACCTCATGGTGCATGACGGTTTGTGGTGCGCTTTTCATGACGTCCATATGATCGTCCACGGAAGCAACACGGCGGCGGAGTACGGAGTAAGCCGGGAAGAGCAGGATGCTTGGGCGCTCCGCAGCCACCAGCGGGCCATTGCCGCGATTGAGGCGGGGCGTTTGGCCGAGGAAATCGTGCCCGTCACCATCAGCGGGAAAAAGCAGGCGATCACCGTTGACCGGGATGAGTCTGTCCGGGCGGATACCAGTTTGGAGAAGCTGGCCTCTCTGAAGCCCGCCTATCTCAAAGACGGCACGATCACGGCCGGAAACGCTCCCGGTGTCAATGACGGGGCGGCAGCTTTGGTGATCGCTTCGGCAAACAAGGCGGAGGAACTGGGCGTCAAGCCGATGGCCCGAATCCTGGGACATGCGGCTGTTGCCATGGAGGCTAAGGATTTTCCGGTTACACCTGCGTATGCGGTGAAGAAGCTGCTTGACAAGCACGGACTGGACGTGAAAGAGATCGATTTGTTTGAAATCAATGAAGCTTTTGCCGCCGTGGCACTCTGTAACAGCAAAATCCTCGGGCTGGACCCTGAGAAGCTGAACGTTAACGGAGGAGCGGTTGCGCTGGGCCACCCGATCGGAGCGAGCGGCGCGCGGATCTTGCTCACTTTGATCTACGAGCTGAAACGGCGCGGCGGGGGCTTGGGCGTCGCGGCGATTTGCAGCGGTGCAGCCCAGGGTGATGCCGTATTGGTTCGCGTGGATTAAAAACAGCCTTGGCAGCTGTCACACCCTTTGGATGAAAGCTCGCTCAGGAATTTGTCCGTCTCCGCTCTGATGCAGTGGCAGAGTCGCTCCGCCGGAAAACAAATTCCTCCGGTCCATCGTTGTTGATTCTATTTTCACACAAAGGCTTTCGGAACGGGTGACAAGCTAGAGATGTGAGGCAAAATCTTGCAGGCAGGTCGTGATTGGGCGAAGTGCATTTGAGGCCGTTCCCTGCGGACAACTCGAACGGAAGAAGGCAGCGGATCAAATGTTTGAGCGACAGCGAGTTTGATCCGCGTCCGAAGGGAGGGGCCGGAGCGGCCGGTTGTTGCATCCTTGTCGGCCTCCAGACCACCGAGACCGGCACGGCCGACCGCTCTGCAAGCACGTTTACAGCTTACTTTCACATGAAAAGGTGGGGAGATTCGTGGGCATCAAACGGGTGAGTGTGATTGGAGCGGGCCAGATGGGCAGCGGAATCGCCCAGGTGGCCGCCCAGTCCGGCTTTCCAGTGGTGCTGCTGGATACCAAAGAAGAGTTTGTGCAAAAAGGGTTCAACACCATTGCCAAAAATCTGGATCGAAGCGTTTCCAAAGGGCGGATCACCGAAGAGGAAAAAGCGGAAATTCTCAATCGGATCACAACGACAACGGACATGGAGGACGCCGCCCGGGACGCGGATATCGTCATCGAAGCAGTCATTGAAAACATGGGAGTGAAAACGGAAGTCTTCCGTCAGTTGGATGAGCTCTGCCCCGGGCATGCCATCCTGGCCAGCAACACTTCCTCCCTTCCGATCACGGAGATTGCTGCGGCCACGAAACGCCCGGAGCAAGTGATCGGGATGCACTTCATGAACCCGGTTCCGGTCATGAAACTGGTCGAGGTGATCCGGGGGCTGGCCACCTCGGATGAAGTATTCCAAACCGTCATGCAACTGGCCGGAGAGATGGGCAAACATCCGGTCGAAGTCAACGATTTCCCGGGATTTGTGTCCAACCGTGTGCTGATGCCGATGATCAACGAGGCGATTTATGCGGTGTATGAAGGAGTTGCTACTCCGGAGGCGATTGACGAGGTCATGAAACTGGGGATGAACCATCCGATGGGCCCGCTCACCCTCGCTGATTTTATCGGACTGGACACTTGCCTGTACATCATGGAGACCCTCTATGAAGGATTTGGCGACAGCAAGTACCGCCCTTGTCCTCTGCTCAGAAAGTATGTAAAGGCAGGCTGGCTGGGCAGAAAGAGCGGCCGCGGTTTTTACGTGTACGAGTAGCAGCGATCAGGAGTGGAGCATCATGAAGTTTACCTTTACAGAAGAACAAGAGATGATGAGAAAGATGGTGCGCGATTTTGCGCGTACGGAAATCACCCCATATGTGAATCTGATGGATGAGGAAGACCGTTTTCCGCGTGAAGTGATCGATAAAATGGCGGAGTTGGGGTTGATGGGGATTCCCATCCCGGAAAAATGGGGTGGTGCCGGTGCCGACTTTATCTCCTACATTTTGGCACTCGAAGAGATCTCCCGCGTCAGCGCCTCGGTGGGAGTCATTCTGGCGGTGCATACGTCTGTATGCACCCTGCCGATTTTGAAGCACGGGACGGAAGCACAAAAAGAGAAATATCTCCCCTTGCTTGCGCAGGGCAAGTATCTGGGAGCATTTGCCCTGACCGAACCCCAGGCGGGTTCGGATGCCGCCCGCATTCGCACCAGCGCGCGCCGGGCAGGGGACAAATATATTTTGAACGGAAGCAAAGTGTTTATCACCAACGCCGGTGAAGCGGATGTCTACCTCACCTTTGCTGTCACCGACCCCGAAAAAGGGGAAAAAGGAATCACCGCTTTTATCCTGGAAAAGGACACTCCCGGCTTCCGGGTCGGCAAGAAAGAAAAAAAGATGGGGCTAAACGGGTCCAATACGTGCGAACTCATTTTTGAAGAGGTGGAAGTTCCCGCGGAAAACCGTCTGGGTGAAGAAGGGCAGGGATACGAGGTGGCTCTCTCCAATCTGGCGGGAGGACGTATCGGAATTGCCGCTCAGGCACTGGGAATCGCGACCGCCGCCTTTCATCATGCCCTCGACTACGCCAAGGAGCGCAAACAATTCGGGCAGCCGATCGCCCGGCAGCAGGCGATCCGGTTTAAACTGGCCGATATGGCCACCCGGATCGAAGCGGCGCGCCTGTTGGTCTACCGGGCGGCTGAAGCCAGACAGCAAGGGCTTCCCTGCAAAAAAGAAGCCGCTATGGCCAAGATGTTTGCCTCCGATGTAGCGATGAAGGTAACCACGGAAGCCGTCCAGGTCTTCGGCGGTTACGGCTATACGCGCGAATATCCCGTGGAACGGTTATTCCGCGATGCCAAAATCACGCAGATCTACGAAGGAACCAACGAAATTCAACGCATTGTGATCGGAAACGAACTGATTTCCAGCTGATTTCACCACAAGGGAGATGGAAACCATGCAATTCCGCTTGAGCGAAGAGCACGAAATGATGCGCAAAATGGTGCGGGAATTTGCTCTCAAGGAAGTGGCTCCCACAGCTGCGGAGCGCGATGAAAAGGAGATCTTTGACCGTTCTATTTTCGACAAAATGGGAGAACTCGGCCTGACCGGCATCCCGTGGAGTGAAGAGGTGGGGGGCGTAGGCGCCGACTACTTGAGCTATGTCATCGCCGTGGAAGAATTGTCGCGCGTTTGTGCTTCCACCGGAGTCACGTTGTCGGCGCACATCTCCCTGGCCAGCTGGCCGATCTACAAGTTTGGCACCCCCGAACAGAAAGAGCGTTTCTTACGTCCCCTGGCAGAGGGGAAAAAGCTGGGCGCTTACGGCCTGACAGAACCGGGCTCCGGTTCCGATGCAGCCGCGATGAAAACCACGGCCGTCCGGGACGGGGATCATTATATTCTGAACGGGAATAAAATCTTTATCACCAACGGAGGAGATGCCGAAATCTACGTCGTCTTCGCCGTGACCGATCCCGCTTTGAAACACCGGGGAATTACCGCCTTCATCGTGGAGAAAGGGACACCGGGGTTCTCCTTTGGGAAGAAAGAGAAGAAACTTGGCATCCGTTCCTCCCCCACCTTGGAGATCATCTTTGACAACTGCCGCATTCCTGCCAGCCAGCGACTGGGCGAAGAAGGACAGGGCTTTAAAATCGCCATGATGACGTTGGACGGCGGACGCAACGGAATCGCCGCCCAAGCCGTGGGCATCGCGCAGGGAGCCTTCGATGCCGCCCTGGCCTACGCCAAGGAGCGCAAGCAGTTCGGTAAGCCGATCGCCCAGCAGCAAGCGATTCAATTTAAGCTGGCCGATATGGCCACCCAGATCGAAGCGGCACGCCTGTTAACCTACCAGGCGGCGTGGCTGGAGAGCCAGGGGCTCCCGTACGGGAAAGCGTCGGCAATGGCGAAGCTGTTTGCCGGGGATGTGGCGATGCAGGTAACGACAGAGGCCGTCCAGATTTTCGGCGGTTACGGCTATACCCGTGAATACCCGGTCGAGCGGATGATGCGGGATGCGAAGATCACGCAAATCTATGAAGGAACCAATGAGATCCAACGGGTGGTCATTTCCAACTACCTGTTAAAAGAGTAACCAGGCAGCCGGGAGGAACCAGGGGATGGATGATTGGCTCCAGTCGATCCAAAACAAAGACAAGCGGCACATCGCACGGCTGATCAGCCGTATCGAAAACGGCGATCCACAAAAAATAAAGATCCTGGAAGAACTGTACCCTTTCACCGGAAACGCTTACCTCATCGGTCTGACGGGCCCCCCCGGCGCGGGTAAAAGTTCGCTGCTGGACGGGTTGATCCGCCATCTTCGCGATGAACGGCTGACGGTCGGAGTCATCGCGGTAGATCCGACCAGCCCCTTTACCGGCGGGGCCATCCTGGGAGACCGGGTGCGCATGACCAAACATGCTCTGGACGAAGGAGTGTTTATCCGGAGCATGGGCAGCCGCGGCAGCCTGGGGGGATTATCGCGGGCGACCAAAGAAGCTGTCCGCGTGTTGGATGCGGCCGGTTTTGATGTCATTCTCATCGAAACGGTGGGTGTCGGGCAAGCGGAACTGGATATTATGCACATCGCAGATACCGTCGCACTCGTTTTGAATCCGGGCGCCGGGGATGTGGTACAGGTGTTTAAAGCCGGCATCATGGAAATTGCTGACTTGTTTGTGATCAATAAATCTGACCGTCCCGGGGCCCGGCGTCTCGCAGCGGAGATTGAAGAATTGCTCGATCTGGCCAAACACGGCCATGCCTGGCGGCCTCCCATTCTTCACACCATCGGCACAAAAAGTGAGGGAATTGAAGATCTGTGGCGGGAGATGACCCGACACCGGGATTATCTTCAAGCGTGCGGGGAATGGTCGGGCCGCCGGGAGCGAAACCTGGAGCAGGAAGTCCGGGAAGTGATGGAAGATCTCGTGCGGCGGAGGCTGGAAGAAGAGCTGAACCTACCGGAGTTTAAACAGGAGCTGGAGCGGGTGGCACAACGAAAAAAAGATCCCTATCAAGTCGCCCGTGAGTGGTTGGAGCGAGTGCTGGGACGGACAGGGGGTGAATGTTAGTTGAACAAGAACTCCAAGCTGATCCCTTCCATGATCAAGGACCAGCGGCTGATCGAACAGCGCAGGCAACAAATCATCGAAGGTGCGGTGCGCCTGTTCGTGCAAAAAGGTTTCCACAAGAGCACGACCCGGGAGATTGCCAGAGAGTGCGGATTATCCATCGGAACGATGTATGAATATATCCAGACCAAGGAAGATGTGCTTTATCTGGTCTGCGATCATATCCATTCAGAGCTGGAGCAGCGGCTGCAGGAGTCCGTTTCGGATGACGATACGGGGATCGAAACGCTTCGGAAAAGCCTCAAGCAGCTGTTCAAAGTGATGGGGGAGATGCGCACCTCCGTTTTGCTCATCTACCAGGAGACCAAGTCGCTCCCCAAAGACAAGATGGCTTACGTACTCAGCAAAGAAGAAGAGATCACCGCCATTTTTGAACGGATTCTCGAAAAAGGGATGAACGACGGAACGATCCGGATCGACCCTTCCTCGGTGAAATTGATGGCCCACAACATCATGGTGATGGGGCAAATGTGGACCTTTCGCCACTGGGCATTGGGTCGTCACTACGATTTAGACGAATATACGGAGCGTCAAATGGCTTTTCTTTTAGGCGAGTTTACATCTGGAGGGAACAGGGATGGAAACGGAAATCTATCGACCTAAACACGCGGTCCGCTTTGTGACGGCAGCCAGCCTGTTTGACGGCCATGATGCCTCCATCAACCTCTTCCGGCGGTTGCTTCAGGCGTCCGGAGTGGAAGTGATCCATCTGGGCCATAACCGGTCGGTGGATGAAATTGTTGAGGCTGCCATTCAGGAAGATGTGCAGGGAATCGCTGTCTCTTCCTATCAGGGCGGGCACATGGAATTTTTTAAATATATGGTGGATTTGCTCAAAGAGCGGGGAGCTTCCCACATCCGGGTCTTCGGGGGAGGCGGCGGAGTCATCGTCCCGCGTGAAATCCGGGAGCTGGAAAGCTACGGGGTGAGCAAAATCTTTTCCCCGCAAGACGGGCTCAATCTCGGCCTGCAAGGCATCATCAATCACATGGTCCGGGAAACCGATTTTCCGACCGTCCGCGAGATTTCCTGGGAGCTGGAAGCGCTCGAAAGCGGGGACAAGCGGGCGATCGCCAGGCTGCTCACCTATGCCGAAGAAGCGTATGATAACGAAGATTTGAGAGAAACAGCAGCTGCCTTGTTCGCTGAGCTGGCTGACTCCGTTGCCGCAAATAAGACGATTCCCGTCATCGGGATTACCGGTACGGGAGGAGCGGGGAAAAGTTCGCTGACCGATGAGCTGGTGCGCCGTTTCGTGCAGGATTTCACCGACAAAAAAGTGGCCGTCCTGTCGGTCGACCCGTCCAAACAAAAAACGGGCGGGGCTCTGCTGGGGGACCGGATCCGCATGAACGCGGTCCATCATCCCCGTGTCTACATGCGAAGCCTGGCGACCCGGCGCACCCGGTCGGAACTGAGCGGCGCAATCCGCGAAGCCATCGCGGTCATGAAACGGGCAGGCTATGATTTGATCCTGGTGGAGACCAGCGGGATCGGACAGGGCAATGCCGATGTCGTTCAAGTGAGTGATCTGTCCGTCTATGTGATGACTTCCGAATACGGCGCGCCTTCGCAGCTGGAAAAGATTGAGATGCTCGACTACGCCGACCTGGTCGCGATCAACAAATTTGACCGAAAAGGATCGGAAGATGCCCTGCGCGACGTGAAAAAACAGTACCGCCGCAATCACAACCTGTTTCATGCCCCGGATGAAGAGATCCCCGTCTACGGTACGATGGCCAGCCGGTTTAATGATCCGGGAACCAATCTCTTTTACCGGGCCCTGATCGATAAAATCAACGAAAAATTGGGGCTTGCCTGGGAGTCTTCCCTGGATGTGAGCGGGCAGAAGATGGAGGTCCGCCACATTATCCCCCCGGAGCGCACCCATTACCTGCGTGAAATTGCGGCCACCGTGCGGAAGTATCATGAGGAATCCCGGCAGCAGGCGGAGCTGGCCACCCGTCTCTATCAGCTCCGGGGGACGCAAAAGCAGCTGGCCGGGCAGGACGATCTGGTCGGTCGGCTCGATCAGACAGTCAGGGAAATTGAGGAAAAGCTCACTCCGGAAAATAAACGCGTGCTGGACGAGTGGCCGAAGCTGGCAGAGCAATACCGTCAGGACACATTTGTCACCAAGGTGAGAGACAGGGAAATCCGCATTCCGCTCTATACGGAAACCTTGTCCGGCAGCAAAATTCCCAAAGTGGCGCTGCCCAAATACAAGGATTGGGGGGAACTGCTCCGCTGGCTGCACAAGGAAAATCTGCCGGGCCATTTTCCGTTTACGGCCGGCGTGTTCCCGTTCAAACGGACCGATGAAGATCCGAAGCGCCAGTTTGCCGGAGAAGGGACCCCGGAGCGGACCAATAAACGCTTCCACTATCTGTCCAAAAATGATCCGGCCAAGCGGCTGTCCACCGCTTTTGACAGCGTCACCCTGTACGGGGAAGACCCCGCCGAACGGCCGGACATCTACGGTAAAGTGGGTGAATCCGGGGTTAGTGTCTGCACGCTGGACGATATGAAAAAGCTTTACGACGGCTTTGACCTGTGTGCCCCCAACACCAGCGTTTCCATGACCATCAACGGTCCCGCCCCGATTATTTTGGCGATGTTCTTCAATACGGCCATCGAGCAGCAGATGGACAAATTCCGGCAGGAACACGGGCGGGAACCTTCTCCGGAGGAAGCGGACCAGATTCGGGCCCGCACCCTGCAAACGGTGCGCGGAACGGTGCAAGCCGATATATTGAAAGAGGATCAGGGACAGAACACATGCATTTTCTCGACCGAATTTGCCCTTAAAATGATGGGGGACATTCAACAGTACTTTATCGATCACGGGGTCAAAAACTATTATTCGGTCAGCATCAGCGGCTATCATATCGCCGAAGCGGGCGCCAACCCGATTTCCCAGCTGGCATTTACATTGGCGAATGCTTTTACCTATGTGGAATACTACCTGAGCCGCGGGATGAAAATTGATGAGTTTGCCCCCAACTTATCTTTCTTCTTCAGCAACGGCCTGGATGCCGAATACTCGGTGATCGGGCGCGTGGCGCGCCGCATCTGGGCGATCGTGATGAAGAAGCTGTATGGAGCCAACGAGCGCAGCCAGAAACTGAAATACCACATTCAGACTTCAGGCCGCTCCCTGCACGCCCAGGAGATTGATTTCAATGACATCCGCACCACGCTGCAAGCGCTCATGGCCCTCTACGATCAATGCAACTCGCTTCACACGAACGCCTACGATGAAGCGATCACCACGCCGACCGAAGAATCGGTGCGCAGAGCGATGGCGATTCAGCTCATCATCACCAAAGAGCTCGGGCTGGCAAAAAACGAGAATCCGTTGCAAGGTTCCTTTATCATCGAAGAGCTGACCGATCTCGTGGAGGAAGCCGTCCTGCGCGAGTTTGAACGGATCAGCGACCGCGGCGGCGTGCTCGGGGCGATGGAAACGCAATATCAGCGCGGAAAAATCCAGGAAGAATCGCTCTACTACGAAACGAAGAAGCACTCCGGCGAACTGCCGATCATCGGGGTAAACACCTTCCAGAACCCGAATCCGCCGGAAGAAGTGGAAATTGAGCTGACCCGTGCCACCCCGGAGGAAAAGCGGACACAGATTGAAAATCTCCGCCGGTTTCACGAACAGCACCGCCATGAAGCGGAAAAAGCGCTTGAGCGGCTCAAACAGGTAGCCAGGGAAAATGGCAATATTTTTGCAGAGCTGATGGAAACGGTCAAAGTAGCCAGCCTCGGTCAAATAACCCGTGCTCTGTATGAAGTGGGCGGACAGTACCGCCGCAATATGTAAACATCAGAGCATGATCAGTCAAACCCGTTGCCGCGGGAACTTACAAGGCAACGGGTTCATTTGCTTGTTCGGCATGAACGCCGCCAGGGGATTGGGCGGCGTTCATGCAGCCTGTTGGATCAAGCCGGGATGGAAATTCGGATGGGTTCTTTGTTGACTTCACCCGTTTTTTGGATAAAATAGTTGTACGAGATTATAGGGAGGACTGTGGACTTCACCCGTATGGAAGGATGTGTCCAGTTTGAGCGACAACCTCAGAACGGAAATGATCATGGAAGCATCGATGGTTGATCTGGCTTACGATTTGCTGAAAAGCAAAGGGGAGCCGATGATTTACCGCGATATCATGAACGAAATTGCCAAATTGAAAGGCTTTACCGAAGAAGAGATCAATCAGTATATTGCTCAGCTATACACCGAAGTAAACATTGACGGCCGCTTTATCTGCGTCGGCAGAAGCCTGTGGGGCCTGAGGGAATGGTATCCGACTGAGCAAGCGACGGATTCTGCCGTTGCCGCCAATGTGAAAGATGATTATCTGGACGATGAACTCGAAGAAGATCTGTACGAAGATGAAGAAGTTTACGATGAAGACGCTCATGATCTCGATGATGTGGATGAACTCGATCCATATCATGAGGATGAGGAAGCCCCGTTTGACGATGAGATCATCGGCGAGGACTTAGGGGATGAAGAAGAGCAGGAGGATGAGCTCTAAATCGCTTGACAAACCTACTCGCCTTCGATAAACTATGTTTTGGGCTCATAAGAACGGATTTGAGATATGGAGCGCCCCTAATGCAGGGGCGCTTTTTCTATTTTGTATGCAGATTTTTGGGCATCCTGTTTTATGGGAGGAAGATATAATGACAAAATATATTTTTGTGACCGGAGGCGTGGTTTCTTCGCTGGGGAAAGGGATCACGGCTTCCGCTTTGGGACGGCTGCTTAAAAATCGGGGCTTGAAGGTTACCATTCAAAAGTTTGACCCATATATCAACATCGACCCGGGCACGATGAGCCCGTATCAGCACGGGGAAGTGTTCGTGACCGACGATGGGGCCGAAACCGACCTGGACCTTGGCCATTATGAACGTTTCATTGATATCAACCTGACCAAGAACAGCAATGTGACCACCGGTAAAATATACCAATCCGTCATCAACAAAGAGCGCCGTGGCGACTACTTGGGCGGAACCGTGCAAGTGATTCCGCATATCACCAATGAAATCAAGGACCGTGTATTCCGGGCTGCCCGGGAAACACAGGCGGATGTGGTTATCACCGAGATCGGCGGAACGGTCGGCGATATTGAAAGCTTGCCTTTTTTGGAAGCCATTCGCCAGATCAAGAGCGATGTGGGCCGCAAAAACGTGGTGTATATTCATTGCACCTTGATTCCGATGCTGAAGGCGAGCGGGGAGCTCAAAACCAAACCAACCCAGCACAGTGTGAAAGAACTGCGCAGCATCGGCATTCAACCCAATATCATCGTGTGCCGGACGGAATACCCGATCTCTGAGGAAATGAAACAAAAACTGGCCCTCTTCTGCGATATTGACCGGGAAGCCGTGATTGAAGCGCGTGATGCGGAAACCTTGTACGAAATTCCGCTGATGATGCAAAGAGAGGGCTTGGATGAAATTGTGGTCAAACACCTGGGCCTGGACGTCGGGCCGGCAGATATGAGTGAATGGATCAAGCTGGTGGATAAGGTGAAAAACCTGACCCATACCACCCGCATTGCCATCGTCGGAAAATATGTGGCGCTCCATGATGCCTATATGAGCGTTGTTGAAGCGCTCCGGCATGCCGGTTTTGAAAGCGACACCGATATCGATGTCAAATGGGTCAATTCCGAAGAGGTTACGGATGAAAATGTGGCGGAACTGCTTGGTGATGTAGACGGCATCCTCGTCCCGGGAGGTTTCGGCGACCGCGGGATCGAAGGAAAAATCGTGGCTACCCGCTTTGCCCGGGAGCAAAAAATTCCGTTCCTCGGCATCTGTCTCGGAATGCAGATGGCTTGTGTGGAAGGCGCCCGCAACCTTCTGCATCTGGAAGGAGCCAACAGTTCCGAATTTGATCCGGAAACTCCCCATCCGATCATCGATTTGCTGCCGGAGCAAAAAGAGATCGAAGATCTGGGCGGAACGATGCGCTTGGGTCTGTATCCCTGCAAATTGCATCCGGACAGCCTGGCTTACAAATTATACGGCAGCGGTTTGGTGTACGAACGCCACCGCCATCGATACGAATTTAACAATGAATACCGTGAGCAGATGGAAAAAGCGGGCTATGTCTTTTCCGGAACTTCCCCGGACGGACGTCTGGTGGAAATCGTTGAGTATAAAAATCATCCCTGGTTTGTCGCTTCCCAGTTCCATCCGGAGTTTATCTCCCGTCCGAACCGCCCGCAACCTCTTTTCCGCGGCTTCGTTTCCGCCGCACTCCAAATAAAGTTAAAAGAACATGTCCGCATTTAATAAATACAAAACCCGGCTGGAAATCCCTGCTGGGTTTTGTCTTATCTTCTGATTCTTACACCCATACATGTTCCTTTCAGATTGACCGGGACCGAGATGACATGTTCGTCACGATGAGGATTTACTTCATGCCGCGTGAAGCAACGCAAAGGTCAGGGATGAGGAGAAAGGAGGAAAACCGGTTTATCGAGCGGGACGGAAAGCCCCGTCCACCCCGGTTCCGCACTTCGGACAGCGATTGAAAAACCGGCGAAGGAGTATGAGCATCAGGCACTTGAAACAAGGAACAAATTTAGATTCATGGGCATCGCCCTCCGTATATCAAAGATGCAACTATATAAACATACGAAAGTGATAGACAAAATGACAATATAAAAAAGAAGCCCCTTGAAGGAGCTTCTGCGAAAAAAATCGACAGGAGTCGAGAGTATTTTGATCAAATCACATGAAAGAAGGGGATGTTTGAGTACTGGATGCGGTTATTGTTCCAACACCTTTTCAAGCTCGCTGCTCCATTTACTCCAGCCATATTTGGCGCCTTGGAGTCCTTGAGCGTTTGAGAACCCGGTTTGTTCGAGATGAAGGTTAACCTTTCCGTTCCCTAAATCCTGCAGCGTCCAAGTGACCGTGTGCTCCTCTCCTCCGCTGGCCCAAGTATAGGACAACCGGTTTGGTTCGTCCACGATAAGTACTTCCCCTTCAATAATTCCATCCCACCATTCGTTCGGCTGAGTGCGAAACTGAAAACGGTGCCCCACGACGGGCTTAAAATCATTCTCCATCGCCTGACCGGTGTGGATGTTGACCACCCACTTGGCAAGCTTGCTTGAATCAGTTAAGGCGGACCAAAGCTTCTCGATCGATGTCGTGAACTGAAAATCCAAAGATAATGTTAAACTCATTCTTCATCCTCCTCTAATAGTTGGTTCAAGCGCATCATGTTCGTACTCCAGAACTTCCTGTAGAAAGCCACCCAATCCTGAACCTCTCTGAGTGGAGAGGCGTTTAGCCTGAATCGCGTTTCTCTGCCGACTTTTCTGCTGGTCACCAGTCCAGCCTCTTTCAAAATCGCCAAATGCTTGGATACCGCTGTACGCCCCATTTGAAACTGGGCCGTTAATTCATGAAGCGGTTTCTCCTCTGCTTCTGCTAACAGACGAATCAGTCGGCGCCTGGTCGGATCTGCAATCGCGTCAAACACATCCCGCAACTGGTTGTTCTCGCTCACAGCGCCCCCTCCTAAAAATCTTATTTTCTGTAGTATACGTCTATTGGTGGTACGAAGGGACAGCCGTTAATTCCACCACCTCCTTAAAGTATGCGGCTCTTCGGACGGAGCGCCCACGAGGCGATATTTAGTGCAGCATAAGAAAGCGGGAGGATAATATGAAACCCGTAATCACCATAATCGTTAGCAAACGCATGAGATAAAGCCGCACCAGTCATTAAAAAGAAGATCCCGGCGTGGGCCCATTCTTTCAGCCGGGGAAAACCCGGCACGACGAGAGCGATGGCTCCAAGCACTTTCCAAATCCCGAGAATGGTCAAGACGTATTCCGGGTAACCAAGATTCGTCACTAACTCAAGGTTTCCCCCATATTGCATCAGTTGCCCGATACCACTTAACATAACAGCTGCTGCAAGTAGTAAGGTGACTGACCAATAAGCAATCATTTTTCCTCGGGACCGGGTTTCTACGATCGCGGTTGTATCCGCACCGATCATCTTACTCATTTGTTTCCTCCTCATCATCGTTTCAAGGGAAACTTATTCCGGTTCCAAACTTTCCACATGACTAACTCCTAATTGGACACCATTTAGTGTCTCTTTAATCATAGGACACCATTTGGTGTCGTGTCAACACATTTTTAAACTCCACATGAAAATGGACAGTCAGCTATGTGTGTCAACGATTGATTTTATGTCATTGATTCGGAGGAAGGCGGTCTTCTGTCGCCGTACAAGGGGGAAAAGGAGCGAAGACGGATTGTGGGGTCATTTGGCCAAGAACCGGAATCGGTAAAAACAACGTTCTGACCGGAAAGAGAAAGACCTACCCGGAAGTGAAAGGGCAGGTCTTTCTGACGGCAGCGGGAAGATCCGCGGTGAAATGAAGTTGAGTGCAGCTGCCATTTTGTCATCGGACAGTGAGTTCCCCCCCTTTGCTGCACATCCGGCTGCCAGCAAAAGGATGAACAGGAGAAACAGAGATCGGTGAACCAAGACGGACTCCCCTTTATGCTTGCTCGAGCATGGATTGGCGATACAGGTCACATGCGCGCAGGCTGCCCCGCATCGGACAGCCTTGCGCCGTGGATATTATTCATGGGTGTGCAGGTATTCCGGATGTTCGATCCCGTTGAACCAGGAGCAATTCCAGTGTCCGTCTTCCTTTTTCGTCCAATTGCAATATACATTGGTTGTGCCGTCACCGATCGCGCGCATTCCGGACTGGATGGACTCGATATAACAGTTGATGCTGTTGCCGTAAAACCAGGATAAAAACGGGTTAGTCGCAGCACTCATCCCAAGTGCGATCGACCGGGAGCAATCTGAACTATTAAAGGGAAAATCCTCTGTATCGTCATTGGGATCCTTCTGATTCGGATCCGGCTCTTTTTGCCCGGGAGGAGGGAGGGTGACCCCTTCATCCGCTTCGTTGCAGCCGACGATATTGGCGATCTCCGTACGCGGATCGGTTAAAATTTTCATTGCACCGTCTCCATAACCAACAACGGTTCCCTTTTCGAGCGGCGGATAGGTTTTATTTCCCTGAGCGTGGACGGTATCATCGGAAGTGGAGCGGGAAGCCATCGACCGGCTCATCCGCTTTGCGTTGGCGATAAATTGCTTGTCAAACAATTGGATATCGATATCCATTTTCGGATGTCCGTTTTCCACGATGATCTCCAGTTCGCGGACGGTGGATCCGTTTCTCGACAGGATCATCTTGTATTTGCCGGGTGCCAGGCCGGAGAGAACATACTTCCCATGCTTATCTGTGGTCGTCCTTTTATCGCCGACCTGGATCTCGATAAACGGCAAGGGCGTCTTCAGATCCGCCGACCCGTCCGGATGAGTGTCAAACCGGTCCTCCACTTTCGTTTTCTCTAATTCTTTCAGGGCTTTCCTGATCTTCTTCGCCTCTTCTTTGGAAGCATCCTTTAACCGGGCATTCAGGTCTTCTTTCATTCTCTCAATCGAATCGCCCATCCATTTTTTTGCTTTCTCGGCATGTTCCTTGTCAAACTCGATCGTGGTAGTCACCCGGCCCGAAATCGTGCTCTTCTTTTCGGCATATGCCGGTGCGTCAATAGAGAAGCTGAACGAAAACATCAGCGCGGCCGCCACAAACAGCTTAAACCACTTTTTCATCGCCAACCTCCCTGATTTGAAAATATTTACACTTGATATTATAATCATAGCATGGGTATTTTTACAATATAGAATTTTATTATTTTTTAATCTATTTTTGGTATAGACATTGTAACGATAGGCGGGATGGATGTTGCTGAAGAAAAAAGCAAGTCTGCTTTTGTGCTTGATCCTGGCGGTGGCCATTTTGGGCGGCTGTTCTCGCGATTTGCCTGAAGTAAAGGTTGACGGCCAAGCTTATATTTACCGCGGAAAACACTATACCGAGGCTTTCGGTTTGGAAGTTCCTCTTTCTGACATCGGGGAAGAAATAGGAATCACTCCTGCAGGAAGAATCGTTTGTGCGATCAAAGGGGTGCCGACGGACCAGTGGATCGCCATTAAAGAAGAAGCGGGATTTGGAAGCGTCTATAAGGAACAAAATATCGGCGCCGTGGATGTAAAGGAGTTCGCCCCGGTGGAAATCGAAGTGTTTGCCCAAAGGGGCCGGGGTGAGAGAGGTGTGATCCGCGATATGGAAAAGATTGACCGCCTCGTGAAAATTATCATGGAAAGCCGTCCCGTGTCTGTGCCCAAGAAGATGAAAGTGTCCCGCTTCCTCCAGCTTAAGTCCAAAAAATACAAAACGATTCGGTATATCTTGACCTATATCGAGGATTTGCAGGGCCGCCGTTATATAGAAGACGAACGAACCGGCAAGGTGTACGAGATCGGAACGCTTTTGGAGGGCGAGATCCGGTAGGCAAACCAAACCGGCAAGGCCGCTCTTGCTGGACAGGCATCTGGATTGAATGTACGCCGAACTTACCTCCAAAAAACAAGCGGCTCACCGGGCTTTTTCATAGGGGTAGATGGAGCATCCGCAGATTTTGCCACCCATTGCTCAAGAAATGGAAAATGACTAGAGATTTATATGAAGCAACTCAAGTCCATTCGTCTTTATACGGGAAACTCAGAAATGACACGTTCATATTCGCTTTTCGCTTTCATCAAAATACGAAACCCAGCGGGAAATCCCTGCTGGGTTTTTATAGGTTATCCACGCACAAGAGATCGCTGCTCCATATATGGTTTTAATTTCAAATAGAGCGGGATAAAGATGAACCCGATGAGAAGGCCCTTGAGCACATTGAAAGGAGCGACTCCGTATAAAATCAGGCTCATTTTCTGTGCATGAGTAACTGTCCAATCGATGAGGATGCTATATGCCGGGAAAATCACATACCAGTTGGCGATGGTCATCACGGCGGCCATCAGGATCGTTGCGGTTACCAACCCGTAGACCAGTCCTTTTACATTCCCGGTCTTCCGGCTGATCAGTACGGTAACCGTGACAAAGATGCTTCCCGCGAGGAAATTGGACATCTGCCCGATGGGAATGCCTGTGATGCTGCCCGAGAACAAATAATGAAGCAGATTCTTTAAAAACTCCACCAGGATCCCTGCCGCCGGGCCATAGACAAGTCCGCCGACCAAGGCGGGGAGATCGCTGAAATCTATCTCCAAAAAAGTGGGGAACCCCGGCAAAGGAAAGTCGAGATATTGCATCAAAAAAGCACTTCCGGAAAGCAGCGACAAAAAGACCAATTTCGTCAAACGCTGTGAATGTTGCATCAGATGTACACACTCCTTTTTGTGTCTCTGATGACAACCGTACGACAGATTATAAAACCCGGAGAAAGAGGTGCCGTCACAGGCACGCAGCTTCCTCCGGGCATAGGGAAAGAAGGGGACACCGACCTGTTTCGGAAAATAAAGGAATCCATCCTTTTCACAAGCCATCAGGTCTTCCGTACCGCAAAAACGGGCACACTTCCCCCGTCGCTTCTTCCTTTTTCGTACGTGTTATCATCCTTCTCCCATCCAGACTATACTGTCGGTTTCGGAATCTCACCGAATCCACCGCATCAAGCGGGTCACGGACTGAGGCACGCTGTTCCTGGTCGAACAGGCACCATCACCGCCGGTCGGGAATTTCACCCTGCCCCGAAGGATTAAATGAACATGTATTCACTTTTCATATTCCATTATAGATTAGAAAGGCGAAATGTCAAAGATCAATTGACAAAAGTGGAAAAATTATGCCACATGTTCCGTGCGATAAAAACGGCCGGTTTTGCAGGATAGAAGAATTTTTCTGTATAATATAAATAGTATAAAAACAAAATCCCCCGCATCCGAGGGAGGGTCACCGATGGATCCCCAATTAAACCGGCAGACAGTCAAACCCGCCAAACAAACGTCTTCCTCATCTCCTTGGAAATACGTGATTTCCTTTTTTTTGATGATCCTATTTACTGCGATCGCATTTATCCTGGTTGAACGCAATTGGCTGAGTCCGGAGGGAACTTTCTGGTCGATTACAATTCTCGCGGCCATCCAAGTGGTGCTGCAGCTGTTTACCTTTATGCATCTCGATCAAAAAGGGCAGGAAATTCCCATCATCTTTATGGGGCTCGGTATATTGATTGCCGTCATCTCCGTGGTGGGCATCGTTTTGATGTAGGAAAAGAGAAGGGAAACGGATAACTCCTATACCTGAACAGAAGAGCTGCCTCCCCGGGGGGTGGCTCTTCTGTTTGGACAGGTGATTCGTGTATCCCTTGCCTCATTTGATTAAAATATAAGAATGATAAGGAATCATGTTTGAGAGAGGAAGGGAAAGATGAAATTCGTTCAAGCGAAAGAAGAACAATTGCCGGAGATCATCAATCTCTACGACAACGTCGTGCAAGTGATGAACGAAAACGGGATCGACCAGTGGGGAGAAGACTATCCCAACCCCGATGTGTTAAAAAGGGACTTGGAAGAAGGGAATCTGTACCTCCTGAAGAAGGACGGAAAAATCGCCGGCGCCGTCGTGTTGAACAAAGAGTACGAACCGGAATACAAGCAAATCCCCTGGCAAGACCGGTCCGGTAACTTTTTGGTTGTACATAGATTATGCATCAACCCCTCTTTTCAGGGACAGGGAATCTCCAAAATCCTGTTGGATGAGATTGAGGAGTTCGCCAAAACCCACGGTTATTCCAGTATCCGTCTCGATACTTACATCCCCAACGAAAAAGCGATGAACTTATACGAAGGCCAGGGGTATGAGCGGAGAGGGAAGTTTTACTTTCCGACGCATCAGGAGCCGTTTATGGCCTTTGAAAAGGAGTTGATTCATTCCTAAGAGAAAAGTGCCCCCCTTCATAGGAAGAGGGTGGCCGGGTTTTCCCCACTAACCTTCCCTTTTTTAGGGGAGTTTTTTCTTTTTTTTAGCAGGAATATACAACCTGCAGGTTGAATCTTTAAAAATAAAAATAAATGGTTAGAAGGGCATGGGAAGCTCATGCCGAAACGAAGAGAAACTGCTCTTGTTCCTGATGAATAGAGTGTATTTTCTGTAAATTATCATCCCAACAGACGAAATCCTTTTTGACCCAGGAAGGGCAAACGGATCCGCCACCAGTGAGCCTGTTGAGATCTGTGGATAAAAACATCGGCGCAATAGTGAAGAAAGGAAGGGATGATTTGATCATCACGGAGAATGCCTACCGGGAATCGAAAAAAATGATCGCCAGCTGGGAAGAGGGAATCCGAAAACTTCAGGATCGATGGCGGAGAGAGGGGTTGACCCAGGAAGAGATTGACTCCTTGACCCTGGCTCACTCCCACTTGACGATGAAGATTCAAGCGGAGATTCAAGAGTATGAAGCCATCAAACGGGGCGAGTTTGACATGACCTGCAACTTTGAAAACATCGGACAACAACTGGTTCGTTTTCGGATCTGGAAGGGGCTCAGCCAATCGGAGCTCGCCGAACGTCTCGGGGTTACTCCTCAACAGGTATCGAAGGATGAACGGAACGGGTATGCACGGGCCAGTTCGGAGAAAATCCGCCAAGTATTGGAGGCACTTGGCATTGAGGTGACGATTCAACCTGCTTGGCAGACAGCATCAGGAGAAAAGTGAGCTATGGAGGGGAGTGTCAAACGATGAGCGTGAAGGAAGACATCATTGAGAGGCTGACAACCAAGTGGATTCAACACTATCAACGGATCGCCCAGGAAACCGGACAGCCCATCGCGTTGTCCCCGCAAGGATGGTGTGATTTCTGCGGGGAAGGCGTTTGGCGCTGGCAACTTCATCTTGTGGAACAAAGTGACAAGGCGATCGGACCGGCCAAGAGTTTCCTGCACCCCATGGCTTGTGAAACCTGCATTCACCAGTTGCAACTGACTCGTTCAGAAGACGAAGAAGCTCTCGAATTTGAGGCGTTGGGCCAAGTGGCCAAACGGATGATGCAAAAGTAGGCAACATTCCGGCGGTCGCGAACCAAAACTTTCATGCCGGCCGACACAACCCGAACCGCACCCGGCGGAAGATAAAAGCAGTCGATCCGTTTGGTCGACAGCGGATGTAACCAGCTCCTGCAGTCGGGAGGCCGATCTTAGCAGGCCATACCGAGCCACGGATATATACGTTGACAAAAGAGGCAGCAACCATCCGTGGGTTGCGAAGAATGGTTGCTGTTTTTTCCTGCCGCCTGATGGGTCATTTTCCGGCAGCATCATGTTGATCTTGATATATTTTAAGAGTGCTGTAAATCATTTTCAAAATCGGCAAGTCCAATTCCTGAGGGGCGAG
Source organism: Lihuaxuella thermophila (assembly GCF_900110165.1). Taxonomy (GTDB): domain Bacteria; phylum Bacillota; class Bacilli; order Thermoactinomycetales; family Thermoactinomycetaceae; genus Lihuaxuella; species Lihuaxuella thermophila. The sequence continues at coordinate 120,110 of NZ_FOCQ01000002.1, read as the reverse complement.
GCGGATGAGCGTTCCATGCAGATGATCCGTCTCGATGGGAAGCCCTTTTTCCATATCTCTCAGCAAGGATGATTTCATGGTCGGCTCCAGCTTTTCCATGTTGGACAGAATGCGCTCGGCCAAGTCTTCTTTCAAGTTAGGCTCTTGCGTGCGGGCGATGCCGACGATTTCCCTGAGCAAACGCAAGTATGTCTCTTTCCCGTACGGGGAAGAGAGAATCGGCCCGATGCTGCTTCGCATGATGGAAGTCATTCCGCTCATCGCGCTGATGAAAATGTATTTTTTCCACATCTCCACCTTGATTTGTCCGCTCGAACGGGCACTCATGTTTGCTCCCGCAAACAATTCTTCCATCCTGCGCACTCTGGGCGTTGATTCCCCATTCCATTCACCGAAGACGATCTCATGCACCTGATTGTATTGCTCGATCTGTCCCTGCCCGTTCAGTGTTGATTCAATGAAACATAGGCCTCCCAAAACCTTTTCCGCACCAAACCGCTTTCCGATGGTGTCGATATGACTGATTCCGTTCAGCAATGGGAGAATGGTGGTATGTTCACCTACATAATGATGTAGCGAATCCAAAGCCTGATCCAAGTGGTATGCTTTGACTGACAATAAGATCAGATCATATGGATCGTCCGGCTGTCCGGGCAAAAGCGTTTTGACCCGCAGCGCGGTATCGCCATGAACGCTTTTGATGATCAGACCTTCGCGATCGAGTTGCTGTTTGCGCCGCTCGCGGACTAAAAAAGTAACATCTGCTCCTTTTTCTGCCAACCTTCCCCCGAAGTAACCGCCAACGGCTCCGGCTCCCACCACTAATACGCGCAAAAGAAAGAACCCCCTCGCTTTTTGTTCTATTCAGATTTTATCACATTTTTCCTTCGGATGCCGAAAGAGACGGGGGTGAAGGAGCGGACATTTTTCATCACGCATTGGCGTAAATAGAGCCGGACAGTCGTTTTTCAGTCACCCTTTTTTGCGATTTCTTGGTATAGTAGAAATAGAATTCCGTTGAAGCAAAGGATGGAGCTGCCAATGGCTGATCATCATCTTTTTATTGATTTTGAATTTACAATGCCGGAAACGGAGAGAAGAGACAAGAGTTTTGTCCCGGAAATTATTGAAGTGGGAATGGTTTGTGTATCCGGCCTTGAAGTGCAACAAACATTCAGTTCTTACGTAAAGCCGGTGATCAACCCGATTTTAACGGAGAGATGCAAGGCATTTTTGAATATCACCCAGGCCGATGTGGATCAGGGCATTTCCTTCACCGAACTGGTCGAAATCTTAAAAACGTTTGATCAAAGCGGAAACGCGCGCGTGGTCACCTGGGGAAACATGGATATGTATGTGCTCAGAAAATCTTGTGAATATTGGGGAGTTCCTTATCCTTTTAAGGGCCGGGAAGCGGATCTGTCCATTGAGTATAAAAATTTTTATGGTGACCGCAACCAAACGGGACTGATCAAAGCTCTCCATGAGTACGGGTACAAGGCGAAAGGGAAACATCACCGGGCGCTTGACGATGCGTTGGCTACCTTTGAGATTTATAAACTGATCGAAAATGACAGAAGGTATCTCAATAAAACGAACAGCCCCTGCATTGGTGATTTTGTGGATGTTGCCAGTTTGTTCGGGAAGGTGGGGTCAGGTCATTAACTCTTTTTGCCTGGTTGATTTTATCCCAATATTTAAATTGTTTTCCGGTCCATTTGCTTTCATTGGGTCTCTGTGATCATTGCGCATTTCGGAATATACCCTGATAACGCGATCATCCCACAAGATCAAATTTTGTATGGCCATAGCAGGAAAAAGCGGGACGGACACGAAAATATAGTCAGCAAATGGTGCTTTTTCATACGATTTACATAGATATTTCCCGGGAGCAAGAGAGGTGGTCTGCACCGATGTCACTGAAGAAGATTTTGGTGGTTGATGATCAATATGGAATCCGGCTGCTGTTGAAAGAAGTATTTTCCAAGGAGAATCTGCATATTTTTCAGGCATCCAACGGCAGACAAGCTTTGGAAATTATTCGATCGGAAAGGCCGGATCTTATTTTGCTGGATATGAAAATGCCGGGGATGGATGGACTGGAGCTCTTGAGACGGCTGAGGCAAATTGATTCAACAGTAAAAGTGATCATGATGACGGCTTACGGGGAACTGGATATGGTTGCTGAAGCCAGCAGGCTCGGTGCTTTAACCCATTTTACCAAACCGTTTGACATTGAAGAGCTCCGGTCGGAAGTGATGAGACAACTGGCATCTTAAAAACGGATATCAGTCACAAACGGTGGTGGGTGTGTCCGTGTGCACCAGCCGGGCCGATGTCCCGTTCGGGACCATCCATTCCCGGATGATAAACGTCTCGAAAAAACATGGAGACAGTCGGTATCTCTTTTGATGGAAACCGGACCTGGTCCGTCCTGCTTATTCATCGCCCGTGTACTTGAACAGCCGCTTTTGGTTGCCCGTTCTTCCGGCAATTGCGTGGCACCCAAAGGCCGATCGGCTGTGTTTTTTGTTTTCAGCGATGGGCAGCGGCGGGAAATCCCCGTGTAGATATACAGCCCCGAATGAACGGGAAACTAGCGATGAAAGGTCAACTCGTGCAGGGAGGCCATGATGGGGCGAAACGTACCCGGCGGAGGCTCCCCAAACGAAGGGAGGAAGCGGATCACGTGTTTGAGCGGCAGCAGGTTTGATCCGCACCCCAAGTGTGGGACCGGAGCGGCCGGCTTATTGCTTCTTCGCCAAACCCAAGAACACGGAGGCCAACAGGGCCGGCCGACCCGGATGCACAAACACAGGAACAAATCCTGCACAACCGGTTTTCTCAAAATATCAGCTTGTCATATCTTGGGATGAGTGCCGCTTCGGCATTTGTCTTCCGTTTCCGCTCCGATGCAGCGGCAGAGTCGCTCCCTCCGATCCGTCGTGTCTGGCAGTATCACCAGGAAATGCCGGGATTGGTCATTGGCGGGCATGTACGCGCAGCATTGGAGGAATATATAAGAGGGTGGAACCGGGAGACCGCTGCACCGGATCCAGCGGGGAACATTCTGTGTCAAAGCATCCGGGAAAATATGAAAACCGTTTTAATTTTGGGTTTATCCGGCTTCCGTTCAACTACCAAACTCATACCTTGAGTGATATAATGACAAAATGAATAAACCCCTTCAACAGATTAAAGGAGGCCTCCATATGCCACTTGTTTCCATGAACTATTTTTTGCCGCAAGCCAAAAAAGAAGGGTTTGCCGTTGGACAGTTTAATATGAATAACCTGGAATATGTTCAAGCGATTACAGAAGCCGGAAAAGAAGAACGCTCCCCGCTGATCTTTGGTGCCAGTGAGGGTGCCATCCGATACATGGGTTTGAATAATGTCGTTGCACTGGCCAGAGTGGCAGCTGAAGAATCCGGTCTGCCGATTGCTCTGCATCTCGATCACGGCAGCAGCTTTGAAATAGTTATGAAATGTATCCGTGCCGGTTTTTCTTCCGTCATGTTTGACGGTTCGCATTATCCGCTGGAAGAAAACATCCGCTTGACCAAAAAAGTTGTCGAAGCGGCTCACGCGGTAGGGGTATCCGTAGAGGGAGAGCTGGGTACCATCGGCGGTGTGGAAGATGATTTGGATGTCTCAGAGGAAGACGCCACCCTGGCGAATCCGGAAGAAGCCATCCGGTTCTGGGAGGAAACCCAGGTGGACGCCCTGGCGATCGCAGTGGGTACCGCTCACGGAATGTACAAAGGGGAGCCGAAAATCCGGTACGACATCATTGAAAAAGTGAGCCAAAACATCGGGGTTCCGATTGTGTTGCACGGAGGCTCCGGAGTGCCGGATGAATCGATCAAAAAGTCGATTTCCCTGGGTGTGGGAAAAATCAATGTGAACACTGAAAACCAGGTTGCGAGCACCCGCGTTGTGCGCGAACTTCTGGAAAACAATCCGGATATGATCGATCCGCGCAAATATCTCGGACCGGCCCGGGAAGCGATCAAGGAAACGGTCAAAGCAAAAATGCGACTGTTTGGAAGCAGCGGCAAAGCTTAAGACTTGGACGGGTCCCATCATTGCCTGCCGCCTGAACCCAAAGGAGGAATGGTGAAATGAAATTTTTTCTCGATACAGCCATTGTTGATGAAATTCGCCAAGTCCATGAGTGGGGCATCTTGTCCGGAGTGACGACCAACCCCAGTTTAGTGGCCAAATCCGGCCGCGTGTTTGAAGAAGTTTTGCAAGAGATCTTATCGATTGTCGACTGCCCGGTGAGTGCCGAAGTGCTGAGCAGGGATGCCCTTGGCATGATTGAAGAAGGAGAAAGGCTGGCATCTCTTTCCCCCAATGTCACCATCAAAGTGCCGATGACAGCGGAGGGATTAAAAGCGGTTCATCATTTCTCCAAAAAAGGAATTCAAACCAATGTCACGCTTATTTTTTCAGCCAATCAGGCTCTGTTGGCGGCCCGGGCAGGTGCCACGTTCGTCAGCCCGTTTGTCGGGCGGCTGGATGACATCAGCCATGACGGAACCCAGCTGATTCACCAGGTTTCGGAAATTTTCCGTATCCACGGAATCGAAACGGAGATAATCGCGGCCAGCATCCGCCATCCGGTCCATGTAACCGACGCCGCGCTGGCGGGAGCGGACATCGCCACGCTGCCGTATAAGGTGTTGGAACAACTGGTTCGTCATCCGCTCACCGACCAGGGCATTGAGAAGTTTGAAGCTGACTGGAAACAAGCGAAACATTCATAAGACAGAAGCGGTGTACAGGTCCTGTTGAATCCGTAAGCCGGTTATCGGGGACAGGCGATAAACGAAATTGGTTGGAGCCGCGCCGGACCGTTTTTGTTTCCCGGCGGCCGACAGAAAGAGCACCGGCACAGTTGGGTAAAAGACTTTCTCATCATGGGTGATCCGACTGGGACCAAAGACATAGACATGCACAAAAAAGTCTGGCGGCAGGTGGTTCAACCTCCCGCCGGATTCATTTTAGATGTACCAGAGAGAGGGTTGGGGATGGAGAAACTGGTGATCAAAGGCGGCAGGCCATTATACGGAAATGTGAGGATCAGCGGAGCCAAAAACAGCGCATTAGCGATGATTCCGGCTGCACTTCTTCCTGATTCGCCGACTGTATTGGAAAACATCCCTGAAATCGGCGACATCGCCGTTTACATAGAGATTTTGCAAAAGTTGGGAGTCAAGGTTGCGTCAACTGGTAAAGAATTGCAGATCGATCCCTCTACTCTTCAACTTCAACCGGTGCTGGACCCCAGAGTCGGTGAACTTCGCGCCTCTTATTATCTCATGGGGGCACTTTTGGGCAAATTTCATGAGGTGACCATTGGCTTGCCGGGCGGGTGCAAGCTGGGCCTGCGCCCGATTGACCAGCATATCAAGGGGTTTGAAGCGCTGGGTGCAAAAGTGAACCTCAAAGACGGTGTGGTACATATAGAGGCCCCCGGTCTGAAAGGAGCCCGCATCTACCTGGATGTTGTCAGCGTGGGAGCCACGATTAACTTGATGCTGGCGGCCGTTTGTGCGGAAGGGATCACCGTGATTGAAAATGCGGCCAAAGAGCCGGAGGTCATAGACGTAGCTACTCTGCTTTCCAGCATGGGAGCACAGATCAAGGGTGCCGGGACGGATGTGATTCGCATCCGTGGGGGGCGCCGGCTGCACGGATGCCGTCATTCGATCATTCCCGACCGCATTGAAGCCGGTACCTATATGATCGCTGCTGCTGCTACGAGAGGCCAAGTAAGGATCGAACAGGTGATTCCGAAACATCTGGAGTCCGTTTCTGCTAAACTGAGAGAAATGGGTGTTCAGATCGAAGAAGAGGAAGAATCGATTACGGTGTCCGGACGAGATTCTTATGCCTCTGTCGATATCCGAACCTTGCCTTATCCCGGGTTCCCAACCGATCTTCAACAACCTTTCACCTCCCTCTTGACCCAAGCTCACGGTACCAGCCTCATCACTGATAGCATTTATTCCTCCCGTTTTGATCATGTCGGCCAATTGGAAAAAATGGGTGCCAAAATTCAGACGGAGGGCCGTACGGCCATCGTGAGAGGAGTTACACCTCTTGCGGGGACTCAGGTTCACGCCTTCGATCTGCGGGGCGGAGCGTCTCTGATCATCGCCGGGCTGATCGCCGATGGTGTGACCCGTATTACAGGAGTTGAGAAAATCCGTCGGGGTTATGAGCGGCTGGAAGAGAAGCTGAACGGTTTGGGCGCCGAAATCTGGCGGGAATAGCTTTTTCCCTTTCTTTCCCGGCGATTCCCAGGTTAAGAGTATAACATAAGCGAAAAATATGTTACTCTATTTGTGGAGAAATGACATACTTATACGGAATGGCTGGAGAACAGAAAGGGAGATGAATGACGTGGAAAGAAGTTTAACCATGGAACTGGTACGTGTCACCGAAGCGGCAGCGATTGCGGCCGCCCGCTGGATGGGCTTTGGAAAAAAAGACGAAGCGGATGAAGCGGCCACCTCCGCGATGAGAAAAGTGTTTGATACCATTCCGATGAGGGGAACGGTCGTCATCGGCGAAGGTGAGATGGATGAAGCTCCCATGCTTTATATCGGGGAGCGCCTGGGCCTGGGATATCTCCCTGAAGTGGATGTGGCCGTCGACCCGCTTGAAGGGACCAACATTGTGGCAAAAGGCCTGTGGAATGCCCTTTCAGTCGTGGCCGTCTCTGACCGGGGAGGACTGCTCCATGCGCCGGATATGTACATGGATAAGATCGCCGTCGGTCCAAAAGCGGTCGGACAGGTGGACATCGACGCTCCGGTGGAGGATAATTTAAAAGCAGTCGCCCGTGCCCAAGGGAAGGATATGGAGGATCTGGTGGCCGTGGTACTCGACCGGCCGCGCCATGCGAAACTGATCGAGGAAATCCGCAAGGCAGGGGCCCGGATCAAACTCATTCCGGACGGGGATGTCGCCGCCGCGATCCATACCGGATTTCCCGACACCGGAGTCGATATTTTATTTGGTTCAGGAGGAGCTCCGGAAGGAGTATTGGCAGCGGTTGCACTAAAATGTTTGGGTGGGGAAATCCAGGGCCGCCTGCTTCCTGAAAATGAAGAACAATATCAACGGTGTGTTCAGATGGGGATCCAAGATCCCAAACGGGTTCTGCGCATGGATGATCTCGTCAAAGGGGATGACGCCATTTTTGCGGCGACGGGTGTGACTGACGGTGAGCTCCTGCGCGGAGTGCGCTATCAAGGCAACCTGGCCACGACGCACTCGGTCGTCATGCGCGCCAAAACGGGAACGGTCCGCTTTATGGACGGAACCCACCGGCTGGAAAAGAAGCCGAATCTGGTTTTATAGGTAGTCCCTCTCAACTGCTTGCGGGAAGGGAGGGGAAAATTTGATAGTGTGGTGATGGACCATGGAAGAGCTCACACTGAGCGATCTGGAGAATCTAAGATTGACCGATCTGTATAAACTGGCGAAAGAATATCAGATCTCTTATTATAGCCAGATGAAAAAGAAAGAGTTGATTTTTGCCATCCTCAAGGCGAAAGCGGAACGGGACGGTTTAATGTTTATGGAAGGCGTTCTCGATGTTCTCCCTGAAGGATACGGATTTTTAAGGCCTATCAATTTTTTGCCGTCCTCTGAGGATATCTATATCTCCGCTTCGCAGATCCGCCGGTTTGACCTTCGCTCCGGTGATCTGGTATCCGGAAAAGTAAGGCCTCCCAAAGAGAATGAGCGTTACTTCGGCTTATTGCATGTGGAAGCGGTCAATGGGGAGGACCCCAATGTAGCGGCCGAGCGATTGCACTTTGCTGCGCTTACGCCTCTGTATCCGGAGAAGCGCTTGATTCTGGAGACGTCCCCGGATAAGCTTTCTACCCGCGTGATGGATCTCATTGCCCCCGTGGGACTGGGCCAGCGGGGATTGATCGTGGCACAGCCCAAAGCGGGAAAAACGATGCTCTTGAAAGAGATCGCCAACAGTATCACCCAAAACTATCCGCAAATCGAATTGTTTGTTTTGCTGATCGATGAGCGTCCTGAAGAAGTGACGGACATGCAGCGCTCGGTCAACGCTGAAGTGGTCAGCTCCACCTTTGACGAGCTGCCGGAAAATCATATCAAAGTGGCCGAACTCGTGTTGGAAAGGGCCCAGCGGCTGGTGGAACACAAAAAAGATGTCGTCATTCTCCTTGACAGCATCACCCGCCTCGCTCGTGCCTACAATCTGGTCATTCCTCCGAGCGGCAGGACTTTGTCCGGGGGAATCGATCCTGCTGCCCTTCATCGTCCCAAGCGCTTTTTCGGGGCGGCGCGCAATATTGAGGAAGGCGGCAGCTTGACCATCTTGGCCACTGCGCTGGTCGAAACGGGTTCGCGCATGGATGATGTGATTTACGAAGAGTTTAAGGGCACCGGCAATCTGGAACTGCATTTAGACAGAAAGCTGGCCGAACGGCGCATTTTCCCTGCCATCGATATCCGGCGTTCCGGAACCCGCCGCGAAGAGCTTCTCTTAAGCAAGACGGAACTGGAAAAGCTGTGGATGTTGCGCAAGTCGATGAATGACAGCTCCGATTACACCGAAGCTTTTCTCAAAAAATTGAAAAGCGCAAAGTCGAATGAAGAGTTTTTAGCTTCCCTGGAACCGAAATCTCCCCGCCCAACCACCACTGTTTCCTGACTTCGAAACTTTTCGGGGCATACGGAGGCACTTTCGCACATAAGATGAAACCGGGTGATCTCACCCCACATTTCATCTTCTGTGAGGTGCTATGATGTCTCGCAAAAAAGCGTTGTTGGCTTCTTCCCTCACCATCTGCTCAGCGTCCGCTTCTTGGGTGACAGGCACTGACAAACATCCCGTCTATGCGGAAGAGCTGCAAAACAGCAAGCCGGATGGGAATCAGGAGCAAATTGCCCAAGAAGCGTTTTACCAGTATCTCAACCCCATATCAGCAGTTGCTGAAGGGAATCTGGCCGCCAAGGTAGAGACAAAACCACTCACGTATGAAGTAAAAACAGGTGATACCCTATATCAAATCGGGCTCTTTTACGGAGTTCACCACGACCGGCTGGCTCTGTACAACCGTATCGATGATCCGCGCCGCTTGCAGGTTGGCCGGCTTCTCAATATTCCTTTGACGCGAAAATGGGTGCGGTTGAAGTTCGGGGACACGCTGGAGAGTCTGGCTGAGGAATACAACACCACCAAGGAGTTGCTTCTCCATCTCAATCCGTCGCTCAAAGATCCTCAGATTACTTACGTGGGCCAGTTGATTGCCGTCCCGCAAAAGTTGGAAGTACCCAAACCGACGGCTCCGTCTGTGAAACAGAAAAGACCCGTCCGCCTTACGACCCAACCGTCCATTCGCCGGGGATCGTATGTATTTCAGTGGCCGGTGAGCGGGCAAATCACCAGCAATTTCGGATGGAGGAACGGCCGCCAGCACAAAGGGATCGACATTTGGAGTGCGGAAAAGTCGAGGGCTGTGATTTATGCTTCGCTTGACGGTGTGGTCGTGAAGGCCGGTTATTCGGGTGCATACGGGAATCTGGTCATCGTTGACCACGGAGGAGGCTGGGTGACCTACTATGCACACTTAAGCCGGATCAGCGTGAGCAAAGGGGACAGGGTGGCGACCGGCCAGGCGTTGGGGAATATGGGACAGACGGGAAATGCGACGGGTTACCACCTTCATTTTGAAGTCCGAAAAAACGGTCAGGCGATCAATCCGTTATCTGTATTGAGATAATCTTGGCTCTTATCTTTTGCCTCTTACATCAAAACTGACCCAAGATGGATCCGCAATTTTGCGTGAACATAGAAAAAGCTCTCTTTCTCCCTCTCCTTGCAGCCAATGGTTGTTTATGCTATAATACTTCAGTGATTTGTATTGAACGAAACAGTTGCATCGGCTTAGAAAGAGGTGAGAACAGATGAAAAACGGAATTCATCCGGCATACAAATTGACAACTGTCACCTGTGCGTGTGGAAATACATTTGAAACCGGATCGACTGTAGAAAACCTGAGAGTGGATATTTGTTCCGAATGCCATCCATTCTTCACCGGTAAACAGAAATCAGCGGCCGCCCGCGGACGTGTAGACCGCTTCAAAAAGAAATACAATCTGAAGTAATCCATCTATACTGTGGATAAGATATGACAGGCAGGCGAAACCGCCTGTCTTTTTTTCTTTTTCAGGGTTGTGTCATGTATGGGAGGCGATGGAATGGAACAACTTAGCGAACAAGGGGGGTGTTTTTCATGCCGGATCAAAGGAAAGAGCTGAAATCCTCGTTGCCGGGGCCGGTTTCCGCACCCGCTGAACCGGCGGACGGAGTGGCTTCGTCAAGACCTCCGGGTCCCGCGGGGGAACGAAACAGAGAAAGATGGACGAAGAAGGGGCCTGTGACGAAATCGTGATTTCCCCGTTTTCTTCCGGTATGGGAAGGCCATCTGCTTGTCGGATGGCTTTTTTTGTGCGCGGCTTTGGTCCGGGTTTGGAACTTTGTGCCGATGCCATTTTCCCTGTAACTGTGATACAATGTCATTCGTCAGATGAGGGGGAGGAAGAGAGTTGAGATCGAATGATACGTTTCTTGTGCATCGTGAAGGATGGATCGAAGTCATTTGCGGGGGGATGTTTTCGGGGAAAAGTGAGGAGTTGATCCGCCGGATCCGGCGTGCGCAAATTGCCAAGTTGCGTGTCAAGGCATTTAAACCGGCGATCGATGACCGCTATCACAGAGAAGCGATTGCCTCCCACAACGGTTTGGTTGCTGATGCTGAGGCTGTTCGCAACGCATCTGAAATATTGGCCGGTGTGGCCCCGGAGACCGATGTAGTGGCGATCGATGAAGTGCAATTTTTTGAGCCGGAGATCGTGGAGATTTGTCAAAAGCTGGCCGATCAGGGAAAGCGGGTCATCTGTGCCGGTCTCGATCAGGATTTTCGCGGACAACCCTTTGGGCCGACTCCGCTCCTCTTAGCCGTTGCCGAGTATGTCACAAAATTACAGGCCATCTGTGTCCGATGCGGCGGTCCTGCCAGCCGTACGCAGCGGATTATCAACGGGCGTCCGGCTGCCGTTGATGAACCGGTGATTCAAGTGGGTGCTTCCGAGCAATACGAAGCCCGCTGTCGACATTGCCACGAGGTGTTGAAAAGTTCGGCCCAGGCCAAAGAAGCATAACATACTTAATTTTATTCATACGGAATACTTATCCATCCGGTCATACTTAAGCAAATCGGAACGTTTCATCCGGTTCATGGAAACGTCCGGGCGAATTCCTTGCTTGACAGCGGAAGAAGTGGCATGCAAGAATGGTAACAAGGAATGAATTTATCTGACGATAAGTGAGTGGTTGCGATGGAGGCAGGGAAAAATCCTCCCGGACAATCGCATATAACCCTCTTGAAACAAGGGACTGTGCAGCAGTGAAAGCACTCTGCACAGTCCCTTTTAGTTTATTAAAGCGACGAAAGGGCGGTCAAATCATGTTTGCAGAACAAAAGGATCGTGTCGTTCAAGGATCGCAGGTCGTGTTGGATGGTGAACGGCTGACCCCGGAAGATGTGGCGGCAGTGGCCTATGGACAAGTTCCTGTCGCATTGAGCGAGGAAGCGGTTGGGCGGGTGTCCGCGTGCCGGCGAAAGGTGGAGGATCTGGTGTCAACCGGAAAGGTCGTGTACGGGGTGACCACGGGCTTTGGAAAGTTCAGCGATGTGCGCATATCGTCAGAAGATGCGGCAGAGCTGCAAGTCAACTTGATCCGCAGTCACGCTTGTGCGGTAGGTCACCCGCTTCCGGAGCCTGCGGTCCGCGCCTTGATGATGTTGAGGGCCAATGCGCTCGCCAAAGGGTATTCAGGCATTCGACTGCAAACCTTGCAACTGTTGATCGATTGTATCAATCAGGGTATCCATCCCGTGATCCCCGAACAAGGCTCCCTCGGTGCCAGCGGTGATTTGGCCCCTCTTTCCCACCTGGCACTGGTATTGATAGGAGAGGGAGAAGCCTTTTATCGCGGGGAGCGCCTGCCGGGAGCGAAAGCATTGGCAAAAGCGGGGCTTCAACCGGTCAAACTTCAGGCCAAAGAGGGACTTGCCCTGATCAACGGCACACAGGTCATGACCTCGATCGGTACTCTGGCTTTGATCCAAGCCGAACGGTTGGCCAAGATCGCTGACGTGATCGCTTCTCTTACCCTGGAATGCTTACATGGAATTCCGGAAGCGTTTGCGGAAGAGGTCCAACGCGTACGCCCCTATCCCGAACAGATCGGTGTGGCGGCCAATCTGCGGGCCTTGTTAAACGGGAGCGGCCTGACGAGCCGGCAAGGGGAGCTTCGCGTTCAGGATGCGTACACATTGCGCTGTTTGCCGCAAGTACATGGGGCCACGCGCCAAGTGCTTGCCTATGTACGCGACAAGATTTCCATAGAGATCAATTCGGCGACGGATAACCCGTTGTTGTTTGTGGAGGAAGATCAAGTGATCTCCGGCGGTAATTTCCACGGGCAGCCCATTGCCTTTGCAATGGACTTTTTGAAAATCGGCATGAGCGAGTTGGGAAATATTTCGGAGCGGCGAACCGAACGGCTGGTAAATCCGGCTTTGTCGGGCGGTCTGCCTGCTTTCTTGAGCCGCCGTCCGGGCATGGCCTCAGGCATGATGATCCCGCAATATGTAAGCGCTTCCCTGGTCTCCGAAAACAAAGTGCTGGCGCATCCCGCGAGCGTGGATTCGATACCTTCCTCTGCCAATCAGGAAGATCATGTGTCGATGGGCACGACGGCCGCCCGTCATGCGGCAAAGGTGATTGACAATGCGGCCAAAGTGCTGGCGATCGAATTGATCTGTGCCGCGGAAGCTGCTGATTTCGCAGGGGTAAATAATCTCGCCCCCGCCACCCGGGTCCTGTACGAACAGCTGAGGGGAATCGTGCCGCCTGTCACGCAAGACCGCTCGATCAGCCGGGACATAGAGAACGTTGCCGCTCATCTCTTAAAAGGGGAATGGCTCAAAGCCGTTGAGGCGGTCTCCGGCCCTCTTTTCTAAGCCCAGGTCAATGGGACAACCGAAGGATGAGATTTCAAGGATCTTTACAATGCTCGTCGTTACAATGACACAAAAGCCAGTCCACGCATGATGGTGGCTGGCTATTGTGTCTATTTTAGTTTCATCAGAGGGCTGGAAGGAAGGAGTTCATTGGGGAGTACAACGTGATCCCGCATTTGCGCGGCACTTGTGGGATATTCCACATATTGCGGCAGATGGACTTCATCGATGAACAAGATCCCGTCATACTGTTCGCGTGGAACGATTCGTTCGTCCCATAATCCCCAGTCAAGCACTTGGCGCCCGGTAAACATCCATGAAGTGGCTTTTTTGTTTTTCGTGTGCAGAAGGTCGACAAAAATATTGGGATTACCGGACTTGCTCAGAATGGATTCCAGATTTCCTTCCGGGTGGGGATAGCGGACCGGTGCCGGCTGTCTGTTATTCAGTGCGGAAACCCCTCTGTTCATGTAGAGTCCAACGACATAAGAATCTTTTTGCAACTGTTGCGGCAACAGCTGTCCCATGGTCACAAGTGAAGTTCTGTACGGATTTTCTGTCCGGGTATTCGCTTTTCGTATATGGATATTGTGTGCCCATACGATAATCTTTTTGTTTGGATACAATTTTTCGGCTAACCAGGTGAGATTTTTGGCCATTGCCTGATCGCGTAAGACAGAACCTTCATCCAGATATTTCTGAGCCTCTTGATAGTTCTGCTCCTGGGTATATTTAGAGAACAAGATGTATTTCTCCAGAATGCGATCGATCATATGGATGCGGTCTTGCAACGCATATTCCGTCACCGCCAGCAGTTTTCGATCCCGGGGATAAACGGCGCTTAGCTCCTTTTTGTTTTCTCTTACAAATTTCAGGAGATCTTTGTAACCGCCGATCAATGATCCTTTTTCCAGCCGGAAGCGGTCCGCATCCGTTTCAGAAGTATAGATCTGAAGAAATTTGCTTTCCAATTGATAAGCCTTTTCCCCCATCAACGGGTTCACTTTTTGGAACCAGTCTTTCAAAAAGTTCCGAAATGAGCCGTTGGATGGCTGTATATCAAAACCGGTGAGAATGAGCGGATCGTTGCTTTTCTGTTCTTTTTTCAGATATTCAAAGAGCGGGAGTGTTTCTTTGGCGTGCCACACGCCATAAATTGAATCTTGCATGGTTTTGAGCGGCGTCTGATCAGCCGCATGGAGGTTGGCGGCCGTCGTTTCGGCCAGGCCCGATTCGAACGCCAATACGTCATAATCCAATTCCTCATGCAAGTATTGAATGAGTCTGGCCTTGGCTGAATTAAATTCTGCCGCGCCGTGAGAGCTTTCACCTAACAGAACCACTCGTTTGCCTTTTAATGTTTTCTTCAAAAATTGCAAATCCTCATAGGTATCCCCATCTTCCGGGGCTAATTTTTCTACGGGGTTCGCGTGACTCTGCAACCATTTTGTCCACTCGGGCTGTTCCGTCGCTGATCCGGAGTCAGCAAAGCCGGTGTGGCTTGATAAGAGCGTTGTGACAGAGAAGCATGCGGCAATCGCGAGTGTGCACCACTTCATTTTTTTGGACATGAATATCCCCCTTCCTGTGAATATTGTAAATGTTGTATCTTAACAGCAACTGAATAACAATTGAATAACATTTAAATTGTTATCAGTCGGGTTCGGGCAGAATTCATGCCGGAGAGAGTTTTAAACACCCATGATACGCCAACTTCTTTATGGTTATGGCTTGTCGATCCTGTTCCACACAGCCTGGCTGAGATATGTGTATTGCTGTTCATTTGTGTCCGCAAACGCCTCGTCTCTAGTGGAAGGAATATCTTGATATTCGATTTCCCCACTAAATTGAGATGAAGTGAAATCATATACCTGGCCGTTAATTCGCTTATAAAAATGCCAGCCTTCCGACAATGGGGTTTTTAAAATCTCACCCCCCAATAAATCATTCACAACCAGTGCCGTAACCCCGCACTGTCCGCGTGCCGGATTATCAGGGGAATATTTTGTGCTCGATTTCTCTGACCAAACCTCAAATAAAATCTTAAGCAATGTTTCATGACTCAAGTTTGAGTGTTTCATCATCATGAACTCCGTTATGGCTTAAAACACCAGATGGAGTAATGAAGAGCCAGGTTGAGTTCGTTTGCTTGTCTTATAAGTGGTTAAAAAAGCGACACCAATTTTGAAGATGTCGCTTTTTGATTTGCTTTTATGGCATGAAAAGGGTTAGCACACCCAAACCGATATTGTAAGTCGCGTGGACGACCATGCTGACAGTGGTATTGATGTAGTTGCGGACAAATGCCAAGCACAGGCCGACCAGAAAGACAATCACCGTCGCGATGCTGAAACCGTAATTGGCATGAACCAGGGCAAAGAGAAGGGTGGTGAAGATGAGCCCGAACCGCGGTTGCAGGGCTCCGCGGAAAATGGTTTCTTCCCCTATAGCGGCAGCCAGACCCAGGGTCAGGATGCCCGGGATGGAAGTGAACAGCGGACCCAGCATTTTTTGCGTCAGTTCTTCCACGTGAGGATCTGCCGTGAGCCCCAATAATCCGGCGGCGAATTCCAAAGCGAGCGCGCCGCTCATCAGCCCGATCCCGATGCCGAGGCCTGCGAGCAGTTGACGGCCGGAAGGTTTGACAAGGCCCAAGCGGGATAAGCTTTCCGGCAAAGTTCTGCGCGACAGCCAGCCGACGCCGATCAGTCCGAGAATAAAGAGCAGGATATCCTGCGACCACAGGCTGGCCAATACGCCGTTGCCCGTCGGCTGCCCCGGCAGTTCACTCAATGTGGCGAGGCCGACCCCCAGAGTGACGAAAAACTGGATAAAAACCAGCATGCTCATGGAAAGTGACAGTGCGTGAGTGCGTTTGACGGGATCGATGGGGATGATCTTGGCGATTCCTTTACGGATGGGGAAAATGAGCACCAGCATCGCGATCAGCGATGGCAGCCAGATCCCGAGTCCCACTTCATCCAATTGATTCAATATTCCGGAAACACCTGGAAGAGGCATTTGAAGTTCCTGTTGCATAGACTGCCGGATGGATGCCCCGGCAGGACCGTTCATGAACAGGCCCGCGAGATGGATGAGCAGTCCCAGCAGAAAACTGCCGGCATAGCCGATGACTACCAGTGTATAACAGACGATTCCAAGCTCTTTTCCCCTGCCGGGATTTTCGGCCGTGCGGCCCCGTTCGGAGAGGTTGGCCAGATAAAAAAGAAAAATAATCGGCGCAAACGTCGCCAGGTTACCTAAAATGTTGCTTACTACCTCATTCATCATTTAAATCTCCTTACCTGTTTTGTCAAAAAACTCTCTTTTCATCATAACATCATTCGGGGTTCGGGAGCGGATCAGATTTCTTCCAAAGGAGCAATATGATATGATACAATCATATGACGTGCCAATGAAGACGATAACGATTTCAAGTTGAAATAGAGAGACAGGAACTGGATATCGAAGTGGGAGTGAAGAAGAATGCTGGAACGGTTGGAAGCTGTTCACCAACGTTATGAAGAGCTCAGTCGTTTGCTGTGTGATCCGGAAGTGATCAATGATCCGAAAAAGTTGAAAACTTACTCGAAAGAGCAAGCGGGGTTGGAAGAGACCAACCAGGCTTATCTGGAATATAAACAAGTGGTGGAACAACTGCAAGATGCAAAAAAGATGCTGGAAGAAAAGCTGGATGACGAAATGCGCGAGCTGGTCAAGGCTGAAATAGAAGAACTGTCCGACCGCAAAGAAGAGCTGGAAGAGAGGATTAAAATTCTCCTGCTCCCCAAAGACCCCAATGATGACAAAAACGTGATCGTGGAAATCCGCGGGGCGGCGGGCGGAGAGGAAGCGGCCTTGTTTGCGGCCGATCTCTACCGGATGTATACCCGCTTTGCGGAGCGGCAGGGATGGAAAGTGGAATTGCTCGAAGCGAACGCCACCGGGCTTGGCGGATTCAAAGAGGTCATTTTCTCCATCCAGGGCAGCGGTGCCTACAGCCGTCTCAAGTATGAAAGCGGGGCCCACCGCGTTCAGCGCGTTCCCGCCACCGAGTCGGGCGGCCGGATTCATACTTCCACCGCAACGGTTGCCGTCCTGCCGGAGGCAGAGGAAGTGGAAGTGGAGATTAACGAAAAAGATCTGCGAATCGATACCTTCTGCTCCAGCGGTCCGGGAGGCCAAAGCGTCAATACGACGAAATCGGCGGTGCGCATCACTCACCTGCCAACCGGAATCGTCGTTTCCTGTCAGGACGAAAAATCGCAAAACAGCAACAAAGAGAAAGCGTTGCGTGTGTTGCGCGCCCGGCTGTATGACATGAAGCAGCAGGAAGAGAGAGCCAAACTGGCCGATCAAAGAAAAAGCCAAGTGGGGACCGGAGACCGCAGTGAACGGATCCGCACCTATAACTTCCCGCAAAGCCGTGTGACCGACCATCGCATCGGTTTAACCCTGCACAAGCTGGACTTAATCCTCGATGGGGATTTATCCGAAATCGTTGATGCACTCATTTTGAATGAACAGGCGGAGCTGTTAAAACAAGCCGAGTAACCTTCAGCCTTGAAGGGAGCTGAACAGATGGAATCGATCGGTACGATTCGGGAAGCCTATCAATGGGCTTCCTCTTTTTTGCAGGATGGGGGGATTTCATCCCCGGAATTTGAAGCGGAACTCCTCATTCGCCGCTCCCTTGGAGTGGATCGCACCCGCTTTTTTACCATGTGGAAAGAGCCCTGGCCCGCCGAACTCACCCCGCGGCTCAGGCAGTGGATACAGAGACGGGTGCAGGGTGAGCCCCTTCAATATATATTCGGGGATCAGGAGTTTTATGGACGAACGTTTGAAGTGAATCCTTCTGTTTTGATCCCCCGTCCTGAAACGGAGCTGTTAGTGGAGACGGTTTTAAGGGAAGCGGACAAAGAGTGGGGAGATCAGCCGCTTCATGTGGTGGACGTTGGGACGGGAAGCGGTGCGATTGCGGTGACACTGGCCGTCGAACGCCCCCGTTGGCGCGTGACCGCTATCGACATCTCCCGGTCGGCACTGCAAACAGCGAGGAGAAATGCAGCCCGTCACGGAGTGGAAGAACGGATGGAGTGGATTCACGGGGAATATTTGACCCCGCTCTTGGGAACCGCCTCTGCACCTGATATTCTTGTTTCCAATCCCCCTTATATTCCTTCCGGTCAGGTCCCCAAACTGGAAAAACAAGTCAGTCAGTTTGAACCCCGTCTGGCCTTGGACGGTGGAGAAGACGGTCTCGATCCTTACCGGGTGTTGACGAAGCAACTGGCCGAATGGGACGGGAAAAGAGTTCGTCTGGTCTGTTTTGAGATCGGTGCGGACCAGGGGCCAGAGGTCTCGAACCTGGTACGCAACATTTCCCGTGAAGTGAGCGTGTCTGTACGTCAGGATTTGGCCGGCCGTGACCGGATTGTCGTCGGATGGATTCGCGGGTAGAGAATTGATTTCAAAAAAGTGCGATTAAACCGCCTCCTCTTTGTCCATACTTTTGATAGGGACAAGGAGGAGGGCTTAAAACCATGAAAGCTGGAAATTATTTATTGGTTATCCTGTTTATTTTTTGTGCGTGGTTGGTTTATTCCCATCCGGGGACGGACGACAGGTGGCTGGTGGGGGAGGCTTCCGGTGATGTGCAAATCCCGGATCAGGCTATTCGTTTGCGCATCCTGGCAAACAGTGACCGGGGCGAGGATCAGTGGCTGAAGCGGAAAGTCCGGGATGAAGTGGTCAAAGAAATGGAAACTTGGGTCAAACAGCCCAGAACCATCACAGAAGCCCGTCAGGCCATCAAGCAACATTTGCCCCGCTTTGAGCAAATCGCTGAGGAGACGGTGGCCCGGAACGGATTCCATTATCCGGTCAAAGTGGACTTTGGTCTGGTTCCGTTTCCGACCAAGCTTTACGGGGATAAAGTCTACCCGGCGGGAAACTATGAAGCCTTGCGCATCACACTGGGTGAGGGAAAAGGGGACAACTGGTGGTGTGTGCTGTTTCCGCCTCTCTGCTTTGTGGATATGAGCAACGGGGATGCCGTGCCGAAGGAGAACCAAAAAACATTGTCAGCGTCCATCGCTACATCCGATCAAGCCTATGCGGCACAACTCAAACAGGAGAAAAAAAATACGGTCGAAGTCCGTTTTCTGATTCTGGAACAATTGAATCATCTTTTCAAATGAGAATCCGGTCGAACCGGATTTTTTTGTTCTAGCGCTCCCGTTCCCTTCATACCGCTTAGTATAGGACAAGATGTCAGGAGGGGAATCAAGGATGTTTGTGATTCGCCGGGCAGCCGAGCGGGATCTGTTTCAGATGAGAAGGTTGTTAAATGAAACAGGGCTGAATGATCACGGAATGGAAGACCATCTCCGGCATTTTTTCGTCGTCGAAAGGCCGGGAGGAGAAGAGGAACCGCCGGAAATTGTTGGGGCCATCGGGATGGAGGTATACCATCCTTTCGGGTTATTGCGCTCATTTGTTTTAAAACGGGCTTCATGGAACCCGGCCATCGGGGTTAAACTGATTCACATTTTGCTTTCCTATGCCGCCCAGCTAAAGCTGACACATGTTTACTTGCTGGCGGGAACGACCACTTCCTTTTTTGAGCAAATGGGGTTTTCAGTGATTCCCTTTGCGGACATCCCCGAAGATATTCAAGAATCGGAACACATGGAACGCTGCGCATCCAAAGGGACGCCGATGGTTTATGCATGTTTTCCCAACGATCCGCATTAGAGGAAACCGTCCCCTTTTTTGTGGTATGATATCTGAACAACATCAACGGTCACTGCCGGAGCGGCTGGTTTTCAAGAGTACGGAGAACCGACACGGCCGACCGCCCCGGGAAAACAATCGCAGAAGCATCTTCACAGAAAAGGGGAATGTGGAGTGGAATCGAGAGTCAGTCGCTGGTGGAAAGTTCCTGCCGGGATGGAACCGGATGAGCTCAAAAACAGGGAGGAAGTGATCCGGGCGGCCGATTGCTTGCGACAGGGGGGGCTTGTCGCTTTTCCCACCGAAACGGTTTACGGATTGGGAGCCATAGCCACCTCCGAACAAGCGGTTGCGCAGATCTTTGCCGCCAAGGGACGTCCATCGGACAACCCCCTGATCATACATATCGGAGATAAAGATCAACTGAGTCATTGGGTGAGTGAATTGCCGGATGTGGCCGGGAAACTGGTCCGTTCCTTTTGGCCCGGTCCGCTGACATTGGTGCTTCCCCATCAGGGAAATATCGCTGCCAATGTCACGGCCGGGCTCGACACCGTTGCCGTTCGCATGCCCTCCCATCCTGTCGCCTTGGCTCTGTTGCAACTGGCCGGAGAGCCTGTAGCGGCACCAAGTGCGAACCGATCGGGCCGGCCCAGCCCGACCGAAGCTGCCCATGTCTGGCATGATCTGGCGGGTAGGTTGGATATTTTGCTGGATGGCGGGGAAACAGGGGTTGGCGTTGAATCGACGGTTGTCGATGTGACCGGGGAAATACCGGTGCTGCTTCGTCCGGGGGGAATTACCGTCGAAGCGCTCACCCGGGCGGTTGGACATGTCGAGATCGATGCCGGTTTGAAACAGGAAGAGAGCGTCCCCCGTTCGCCGGGAATGAAATACCGCCATTATGCTCCGCAGGCGGAGATGTGGCTGGTGGAGGGGCAAGAGGAGCATGTGCTTGCCCGGATCCGGGAACTGGGAGCCGATGCGATGCGCCGGGGGAGGAAAGTGGGAATCTTAACGACGGAAGAACATGCGGACAAGTTCCATGCAGATGTCGTGATTCCTTGCGGGCGCAGATCGGATCCGCTCAGCGTGGCCCGGGGATTGTATCAGGCATTGCGCACATTTGATGCCAGGGGGGTGGATTTCATCCTGGCGGAAGCATTTCCGGAAAAGGGGATTTTTTATTCGGTCATGAACCGGCTTCGCAAAGCGGCGGATGGGAAAGTGATTCGCGTATGAAGAGCCAAATCTGTCAAACCTGGTTAAGTCGTTAAGGCTGTTGACCTTCTTTGTCAACAGCCTTAACCGACGCCTTTTCCAATCAATCGATTTCTTTCAGCTCAATGGGCGGCCATTATTGCTGGTTTGCCAGGTACTCGGCGAGCTGGTCGAAAGTACCGCCAAAGCCCTGTTTGAGCATAGGCTTCATGGCCTCATAAGCCGCTTTCTCCGCTTCAGACGCGTTCAGCGGGAAACCTTCAAGTGTAAGAATGGTTTTGTTGTCGTTTTCTTCGAGCGTCAGGATATTGAGAATCTCAAGTGGCCAGTTTGGATGGAACGAGGCTCGAACCGGATTGCCTTCTTCGTCCGAAAAGGACTGGACAAACACCAGTTTTTCCGGAGGATTTACTTCCCGGTAAATAAAGTTGCCCCACATGACTTGATTTCCATCGGGAGTTTTCTGGCAGCCCAGAAACATGCCGCCGGGATGCACATCCATTGTAACGATATGGATCGAAAAACCTTTCGGTCCCCACCATTTCCCGAAGTGCCCGGGATCCGTCCAAACCTTAAATACAAGTTCACGCGGGGCATCGAAGACGCGGGTAAGCAACAACCCTTGATTTTGAATACTGGTCATGGAAAATCCTCCTTGTTTTGGGAAGGAACCGATACCTTTCCTACCTTCCGTTCTTTTAAATCGTCGTCAAACCGATCCGATCGTTGTCCCGCATGTAGCGGAATAACTTCAGCCATTCGTCCAATGATTGGCGTGGCTCCGGACGCAGCCGGTAACTGCGTCGCCTGGATCAGGGCGCACTTCGACAATTCCCGCTTCGTTCTGGATCTTCAAATGTTTGGACACCTGTGGATGACGGAACAGAAGCCGGTCAGCCATCTCCCCGACCGTTAGGGGACGATCACGAAGGAGTCAACCATCTGCCATCGGTTGGGTTCAGCCAGAGCTCGCAAAGTAGATACTTTCACCTCCATCAATCATTTCTCCTTTTTTTAAATATACCAATTAGAGAATATTCCCTTAATTGAATGTATTATGGTTGGGATGTGCTCCATCCCGGTTATGGGTCATAATCTCACCAGGTTTGATAAACCTGGTTCTTTTTTGTGTGGACGAGGCATACCATGTGACAAGCATGGTTCGACAGGAGGAAGCGGGATGGAGTTTACCTTGCCTGAGTGGGGACAGGTGCTCACACTCTCAATGATCGCCGTCGCATTGGGGATGGATGCGTTTTCGCTCGGGATCGGGCTGGGGATGAAACGGCTCTCTAAGCGCAAAGTGGCCTGGTTGAGCATGTCTATCGGTTTTTTCCATGTCATGATGCCCCTGGCCGGGATGATGATGGGAAAGTATCTGAGTGTGGTGATGAAGGACATAGCGGCAATGGTTGGAGGGGGACTCCTGTGTTTTTTGGGGGCCAATATGTTGTTTCAAGTAGTAAAAGGTGAAAAAGAACTGAAGACATTCAACGTGAATTCATTCATTGGTATTCAACTTTTTTCTTTAAGTGTGAGTCTCGATTCTCTGTCGGCGGGACTCAGCCTGGGACTGTTTGAAGCGGATCTTCTTCTGGCGGTTTTGATGTTCGGGTGCGCGGGTGCTTTGATGGCGGCAACCGGACTTTATCTGGGGAGATTTGTGGGGGACTGGCTCGGAAACTACGGGGAAGCGTTAGGCGGATTTATTTTACTTTTGTTGGGGAGTAAGTTTTTATGGTGACAGAAGCGAAAGAAGCTATCGTTTACAGTGCCTTGACCGGATCTTTCACTTTTTTGGGGGCGATTCTGCTATTATGTTTCTCCCTGACAAAAAGGATCATCGCCTTTTCTCTGGGGTTGTCTGCGGGAGTGATGCTGATCGTCTCTTATTTCGCTCTGCTCCCTCCGGCTTTTGTTTACGGGGGAGCCTTCCATCTCTCGGTCGGCATGGGCGCGGCGGTTCTCTTCATGCTATTGCTCCGGCAGATTCCTTTCAGTAAAGTAGGAAGTAAAGAGGAATCCTCCCGGTTTGACAGACTCGCCTTTTTCCTCGCGATCGCCGTAGCTTTGCATAATGCTCCGGAAGGGGCGGCAATGGGAATCGGGTACAGGATGGATCCGGATATGGGGCATATCCTCGCCATCGCCATGGCGATCCATAACATTCCGGAGGGGATCGGGCTGGCGGCGCCGCTCATCGCTGCAAGGCGTCATCCGCTCGTCATCGGAATAGTTGGACTTCTGTGCGGTGCGGCACTGCCGGCCGGAGCCTGGTTGGGAATCCGCTACTTGACCGGCTCGCCCGATATCCTTTCCGCCGGTCTGGTTTTTGCCGCTTCGACGATGATCTGGGTCGTGGTTTGCGAAATTTGCCCCCGAGCATTTGGCCTGGATAAGATCATGGCTTGTATCGGTACCGGGACAGGGATTTTGTTGATGTATATCATTCATCTGTTCCACTGATACTTAAGAAGAGAAGAAATGAGGGGAGCGGTTATGTTGCGAATTTTATTTGTCTGTACGGGGAACACTTGCCGCAGCCCCATGGCAGAGGCGATTTTGAGGAAGATCGCGCAGGACGAAGAGCTGGAAATAGAAGTTCGCTCTGCGGGTGTGTCGGCAATGAACGGCTCGCCGGCTTCCAAACAGGCATTGCAAGTACTGGGGGAAAAAGGGATACGGCATTCGCATCGTTCACGGTTGATCGAACCGGAACTGGTTGACTGGGCAGACCTGATCCTGACCATGACACGGACGCATAAACACTTTATGATCCACGATTTCCCGGACAGCATGGAGAAAGTCTACACCTTGAAAGAGTATGCCGATCTTGATCCGGAAAAGGAAGCGCTTCTCCGCAAGCTTGACCGGCTGGACACGGAACTGGAGGCGAAGAGGGCGGAGATCCAGGCCCGGTTTTCCCTGAGAGCGGAAGATCCATGGCCTGAAGAAGCGGAACAAGCTCTGCGTCAAGAGGTGGAGCCACTCCTGAAGGAGCGCAAGAAACTGCTGAAGAAAATGGACGAAAGCTCGTCTGATCCCGATATCAGCGACCCGTTCGGCGGGTCGGTGGACGTGTATCGCCAGTGTGCGGATGAGCTGGAGAAGGCCATCCGCAAAATCGTCCAAAGGTGGAAAAGGGAAAAACGGTTTTAGATTGTGTCAGCAGAATCCGGAGATCGAAGTCCGTTCCGGAATTTGTGTTCGCCTCCAATGCAGTGTTGCAGTGTGAAAGAGGGCCTGTTTTGCCCGCTCCGAAATCGTTTTTCCGACTCCGTTCCGATGCAGTGGCAGAGTCGCTCGTCGCAAAAATGATTCTGGCATATCAAGATTGACAAAGAAACGAATCCACGAAAGGTTGCAGAACTCTGGATGAAAGCCCGCTCCGGAATTTGTTTTCCGTTTCCGCGTGAGTGCAGCGGCAGAGTCGCTCCGCCGGAAAACAAATTCCTCCGCTCCATCGTGTCTGACTATCAGTTTCTCAAAATCACCCATCGACAGTCGACAACCTAGAGATGAAATGCAAAATCGTGCAGGGAGGCCGTGATTGGACGAAGTGCCTTTGAGGCCGTCCCCAGCGGAGGCCCCGAGCGAAGGGAGGGAGCGGATCACCTGTTTGAGCGACAGCGAGTTTGATCCGCGCCCGTAGTGAGGGGCCGGAGCGGCCGGTTTCTACTTCCTCGCCGGCCTCAAGAGCACGGAGACCCACACGGCCGACCGCCCCGGAAGCACAAACATAGAAAAAATTCTTGTCACAACCCGCATTGCTTCCTGAGGGCCTCAAGAGTATGAACACCAACACGGACAACCTCCCGGCAGCACAATCACAGAAACGCCCGCTTACCCAGCACCCTTTTATAGCAAACATGTGTGTCTGTTTCGCGGTACACCCGGAGACGAAAGTGGACTTAACCATCTTGCAAGTAAAATCACAAGAACGCTGCTACTCAGCCCCCTTTCACAAAATCGAATAACTTCAAATGTTTTCCTTGGCCTCTTTACAGACAAAGCAGGTATACTGGAAGCGAAGATGAGAACAGGAGGCAAGTGTGATGAGAGTATTACTTGGGTCGGACCACGGGGGAATCCGCTTAAAGCAAGAGATTAAAACCTTGCTGCAAGAGATGAACATTGAATTTGACGATGTGGGATGTGATTGCGAAAGCTCGGTCGACTATCCGGACTATGCCAAACCGGTGGCGGAAAGGGTGGCCAGCGGGGAGTTTGACCTGGGCATTTTAATATGCGGCACCGGAATCGGGATGTCCATTTCTGCCAACAAAGTGAAAGGAATCCGCTGTGCGGTGGTGAGCGATGAGTTTTCTGCGCGCATGAGCCGTGAGCACAACAATGCCAACATCCTGGCACTGGGGGAACGCGTCGTCGGTCCCGATTTAGCCAAATCGATCGTTCGCACCTGGTTGACCGCGGAGTTCGCGGGCGGCCGACATGCCCGGCGCGTCGAGAAAATTCATCAGCTGGAAGGAAGCGGAGAAAAGTGATTGACAACGGGCAGATCCAGACAGAAATGAAATCAGTCATCGAAGAACTGCTCGCCGAGATGCCGCTATCGGACAAGCATGTACTGGTATTTGGAGTGAGCACCAGTGAAGTCGCCGGGAAACGGATCGGTACCAGCGGCAGTGACAGGATCGCTTCCGCGCTGTTTGAAGCCATCATTCAAGTCCAGCGAGGGCATGGATTCCATCTCGCCTTTCAATGTTGCGAACATTTAAACCGGGCATTAGTGGTGGAAAGAGAAACCGCCGAAAAATTCGGCTGGCCGGAGGTGAGCGCGGTCCCTGTTCCCCAGGCGGGAGGCGCGATGGCCGCTTACGCGTTTCGTCACTTGAAGGATGCCGTCCTGGTGGAACAGATTCAGGCAGATGCCGGAATCGATATCGGGGATACATTGATCGGCATGCATTTAAAGCCGGTCGCAGTTCCGGTTCGCCCAGTGCAGAAAAAAGTGGGGGAAGCCCATGTAACTATGGCCAAAACCCGGCCCAAATTGATCGGCGGTGCCAGGGCCGTTTACGAAATTTATCTCTCCTGAACGGGACTCCTTTGGTAGAATAGGAAAAGCGGATTGAATAAAGGGGGAAAATGGTGTGGAACAACTCAGAGCAAAAGACCCGCAAGTGGCGGAAGCGATTGCTGCAGAACTTCAACGCCAACGGAACAATATCGAGCTGATCGCTTCGGAGAACTTTGTCAGCGAAGCCGTGCTCGAAGCCATGGGAACCGTACTCACCAATAAGTATGCGGAAGGTTATCCCGGAAAACGTTACTATGGCGGCTGTGAATATGTAGATGTGGCGGAAAACCTGGCGAGGGAACGGGCCAAAAAACTGTTTGGTGCAGAACATGCCAACGTCCAGCCCCACTCCGGAGCCCAGGCCAATATGGCAGTTTATTTTACCGTGCTCGAACCCGGAGACACCGTGTTGGGAATGAACCTGGCTCACGGCGGACACCTGACTCACGGGAGTCCGGTCAACTTCTCCGGCAAACAGTATAACTTCGTCGCTTACGGAGTCGATCCGGAAACCCACCGCATCGACTATGAGGAAGTTCGCAAATTGGCCCTTGAGCACAAACCGAAATTGTTGGTGGCGGGCGCCAGCGCATACCCCCGGGTCATCGACTTTGCCCGGCTGCGGGAGATCGCGGATGAAGCTGGCTGCCTGCTGATGGTGGATATGGCCCATATCGCCGGACTGGTCGCAACCGGCCATCATCCAAACCCGGTCCCTTATGCGGATTTTGTGACCACCACCACCCACAAAACCCTTCGCGGTCCGCGCGGGGGAATGATCCTGTGCAAGGAGAAATATGCCAAAGCGATCGATAAATCCGTGTTCCCCGGCATCCAGGGCGGCCCGTTGATGCATATCATCGCAGCCAAAGCGGTCGCGCTTGGAGAAGCGCTCTCAGATGAGTTTAAAGCTTACTCGCAGCAAATTGTGGACAATGCCGCCCGTTTGGCTGAAAGGCTGAAAGAACACGGTTTTAACCTGATTTCCGGCGGAACGGACAACCACTTGATTCTCATCGATGTGCGCAATTTCAACCTGACGGGGAAAGTGGCCGAGCATCTGCTGGACGAAGTGGGCATCACCACCAATAAAAACGCCATTCCGTTTGACCCTGAAAGCCCGTTCGTCACCAGCGGAATCCGGATCGGAACGGCCGCCGTCACCAGCCGCGGCATGGATCTGGCCGCGATGGATGAAATCGCCGACATCATGGCGCTTGTCCTCAAAAACCCGGAAGATGAAAAAGCCAAACAGGAAGCGCGCAACCGGGTAGCGGTGTTGACGGAAAAATACCCTCTTTACCCGGGGATGAAAATATAA
This sequence comes from Lihuaxuella thermophila, assembly GCF_900110165.1. GTDB lineage: Bacteria > Bacillota > Bacilli > Thermoactinomycetales > Thermoactinomycetaceae > Lihuaxuella > Lihuaxuella thermophila. Next base: position 92,696 of record NZ_FOCQ01000002.1, on the reverse strand, counting down.
GCGTAAAGCGGTGGATGGCTGCTGTACCTGAAGCGGTATAGCGGCCATTTTTTGAAAAAAGGGTTCCTGAGTATATCCGCATTTCCCGGAGATCGAGAACGGCCGCGGGAATAATTCATTGCAAAGCTTGTACACTCATCAGTTATATGGTTATATATCATTTGGATAAGCTGATAAAAAATTGGAAAACAAAACAGATGAGAGGTGAAGGTTGTGTCCAATGTATACGTATTTGACCATCCGCTCATTCAGCACAAACTGACGTACATACGGGACAAAAACACGGGAACGAAAGAGTTCCGCGAGCTGGTCGACGAAGTGGCGGCGCTGATGGCTTATGAAATTACAAGAGACATGCCGCTCAGGGACGTGACGGTGGAAACGCCGGTAGCTACGGCTAAATGCAAAGTGCTCGAAGGAAAAAAACTGGGGCTCGTGCCGATTTTGCGTGCCGGACTCGGCATGGTGGACGGGATTTTAAAGCTGATCCCCACCGCCAAAGTCGGGCATATCGGACTGTACCGCGATCCTGAGACCCTGGAACCGGTGCAATATTACTCAAAAATGCCCAGCGACATCGGCGAGCGCGACCTGATCGTGATCGATCCCATGCTCGCGACCGGGGGCTCGGCTGCTGAGGCGATTCGCATTCTCAAAGAGATGGGAGCCAAAAACATCAAACTGATGTGCTTGATCGCCGCACCGGAAGGGATCGAACGGGTGCAAAAGGATCATAGTGATGTCGACATCTATGTCGCGGCCGTGGATGAGAAGCTGAATGAAAAAAGTTATATTGTTCCCGGCCTGGGAGATGCAGGAGATCGTCTCTTCGGAACGAAATAGGCATAATCGGGAGCGTTGTTTCATGTAATGAAACTGGATATGAAAAACAGACGCCCTCTGATCGTTCACAGGCTGAAATATTTATTTATAAGGAGTTGGTTAACAAGCATCAATCAATAAAAAAAGAGTGTTGTTACAAATAATGGAATTCTTTCCGTGTGGTAACCAACAGTGTATAAATGTGACGAAACGTTCAAATCTCTCGCTGAGAAAGCGTTGACAACACATGTAGCGCTTCGTTACTATAGGCAGGGGAAAGAGATATACCCATCAGACCAATCACAAAACATTCCCACAGCTCCTCGAGTGTAAATCCTTGCCTCAATGAAAAGAATTTTTAGTGGGGGATTCAAGTGAATAACAAGGGAAACCCGTGGCAGATCGCCGCTATGATTGGTTCGCTGGGTATGGAAATCATCCTCCTCACAGTCGGTGGGGCGTGGTTGGGAAACAAGCTGGATGCGGTTTGGAACACCAAACCCTTCATGCTGCTCGCAGGAGTGATCGTCGGATTGGCTCTGGGCTTCTTCAGCGCCATCTATACATTAAAAGCTTTTACAAAGGAATGAACTCCTCATGGATCCCATGAAGCCCGTTCGCCGCCGAGTGGTGGCCTCCACTGCTGGACTCCTCATCGCTTTATTGATCACCTGGCTTCTTACCCCTTACAAAGATCTCACAGCTGGTTTGATTCTCGGTGTTTGTGTAAGTTTGTACAATGTGCTGTATATGGCGCGGAGAGTAAGGCTCGCAGGAGAATTTGCCGCTCAGACCGGCTCGACGAAAGCCAGGGGTACAGGAATGATCAACCGTTATCTCATGGTTGCCCTTGCCATCCTCATCGCGATGAAATACCCGGATTGGGTCGATGTCAGAACGGTTGCGCTAGGGGTGCCAGTCTGTTATATACTTCTCGTTTTGCTTGAGTTTTGGGAAACAAGGCGTCAAACATCGCCGTCCGGAAAGGGGTGAACTTACCTTAGATGGAGAAAACACCGAAGCTGTCTTTGGGACCAAGTGAACTGTGGAACCTTGACTTAACCGTGGTGATCACGACAACGATTACTTGCATACTGGTGTTTATCATCGCAGTGCTGGCTGCGAGAAGCCATTCCCTGGTGCCGAAAGGCATGCAAAACCTCGTTGAGATGATCATTGAGTTTACGCAAGGAATCGTGCGCTCCAATTTGCATGGTAAGATCGGCGAACGGTTCTACGGTTTTGCCTTTACGCTTTTCCTGTTCATCTTTATCGCCAACCAGTTAGGACTTATGTTTAACGTTGTCACCGAGCATCACGAACCGGTTCCCGCTCTGGGAATTGAAGCGGCTGACCATGGCGGACATGCCGCTGAAGGAAAAGAAGAACACAACGCCTATGCTTGGTGGAAGTCGCCGACGGCTGACATCAACGTTCCGATTGCGATGGCATTTGCCATTACCATTGTGGCTCACTTCTTAGGGATCAGAAAGTCGCCGAAGAAATACGCGTCTCACTATTTCCAACCATTCTGGTGGATGTTCCCGCTGCATATCATCGATGAGATCGCCAAGCCGATGACACACGGCATGCGTCTCTGGGCAAACATCTTTGCCGGTGAGGTTCTCATCATCGTTATGCTCAAGGGAAGCGTGTTCCTGACCGGAGCGCCGCTGCTCGTATGGCTCGGCTACTCCGTGTTTGTCGGAACCATTCAGGCCTATGTATTCACCGTTCTAGCCATGGTTTACATGTCTCAAAAGCTGTCCACTGATCATTAATTAAATTACATGAGTTAAAAACACAAGGAGGAACTAAACATGGAAGTTTTAGCAGGTGCAATCATGCTCGCTTTCGCAGCGATCGGTGCAGGTATTGGTAACGCATTGGTATTCGGACGTTATCTGGAAGGTGTGGCTCGTCAACCGGAAGCACGCGGAATGCTCTTTACGCAAACCTTTATCGGAATCGCTCTCGTAGAGGCTCTGCCGATCATCGCCGTTGCTTTCGGCATCATGTCAGTTCTCGGCATTCTGTAATTGGATGATGAAGTCTTCAGGACGGGGAAGATCAAGGGTCCCCGTCCTCCACTTACGAGAAGGCATAGAGTGGCTTTTTCAGGTGTTTTCAGAAGGGAGTGAACGGGATTGCTAAACATTGAAATACCAACGATGTTGTTTCAACTGGGTGCATTTATCGTATTGATGCTACTCGTTTCCAAATTTGCGCTCCGCCCGATCCTCAACACCATGAAACAGCGCCAGGATCACATCGAGAGCCAGATCAAGGCGGCTGAGCAAAACCGGCTGGATGCGGAAAAGCTGATCGAAGAACAAAAAGAAGCCTTAAAACAAGCGCGTCAGGAAGCCAAAGAAATCATTGAGCGGGCCAAAGCGCAAAAAGAGCGCGAAGCGGAAGAGATCATCCGGAAAGCACAAGAACGTGCCGAGCGCATGATCCAAGAGGCGACGACCGAAATTCAAAGGGAAAAAGAAAAAGCGCTGGCCAGCCTGCGTGATGAAGTGGGCGCCCTCTCTGTCCAGCTCGCTTCCAAAATGCTTGAAAAAGAACTGGACCAAAAAGGGCAGGCCCAACTGGTGAACCGCTATCTTGAACAGGTAGGAAGATTGCAATGAGTGGATCGGCTGTAGCGAAACGTTATGCAAAAGCGCTGTTTGAAGTCGCCTTGGAGAAAAACCTGCTCGATCAAGTGGAAAAAGATCTTCAGCTCATTGCCGAAACTTTTTCCTCCACACCGGAGCTCATCGAGTGGCTCAATCATCCTGCTACGGATACCGCTAAGAAAAAAGAATTTTTCTCCTCTGTTTTTACCCAAGTGACTGAGCTTGTAAAAAACTTGCTCTTTTTGCTCGCAGACCGTCACCGGGAAAACATCGTTGCAGAGATCTCTGCTGAGTATAAGCATTTGGCCAATGAGGCCAAAGGAATGGCAGAAGCCATCGTCACCACGGCCTTTCCCATGACCGAGGAAGACAAGAAAGAACTGGTGGAAACGTTCCAGCCGATTGTTGGCAAAACGCTTCAAATCAAAGAAGTGGTCGACTCCGACATTCTCGGGGGAGTCATCGTCCAAGTGGGAGACCGTTTGTACGACGGAAGCTTGAGAACGAAACTAACCCGCTTTCAAGAGCGGTTGAAAGGGACAAGAATCGGATAGATAGACGTTACAGATTGGGGTGACATTCAAATGAGCATTAAACCGGAAGAGATCAGCTCGCTCATTAAGCAGCAGATCGAGAACTACCGAGCTGAAGTCGAAGTGACTGATGTCGGTACCGTCATTCAAGTAGGGGACGGAATCGCTCGTGTTCACGGGCTGCAAAACGCGATGGCCGGTGAGCTTGTTGAGTTTGATAACGGCGTTATGGGTATGGTTCTGAACCTGGAAGAAAACCATGTGGGTATCGTTATCCTGGGACCGTACACCGGGATCCGCGAAGGAGACCAAGTCAAACGCACCGGACGCCTCATGGAAGTGCCTGTAGGTGAAGCCTTGCTGGGCCGGGTCGTCAACCCGCTCGGTCAGCCGCTGGACGGCAAAGGCCCGATCGAAACCACCGAATTCCGCCCGGTCGAATCTCCGGCACCCGGCGTTATCGATCGTAAATCGGTTCATGAACCGATGCAAACAGGGATCAAAGCGATTGACTCCATGGTTCCGATCGGCCGCGGTCAGCGCGAGTTGATCATCGGGGACCGTCAAACGGGTAAAACGACGATCGCCATCGACACGATCATCAACCAGAAAGATCAAAACATGATCTGTGTATATGTGGCTATCGGGCAAAAACAATCAACTGTTGCCCAGGTGGTTGAAAAACTGCGCCGCCACGGTGCGTTGGATTATACCATCGTTGTTGTCGCCAGCGCGTCCGATCCGGCACCGCTCCTGTTCCTGGCTCCTTATGCCGGATGCGCGATGGGTGAATACTTCATGTATAAAGGCGGACACGTCCTCTGTGTATACGATGACCTCTCCAAGCAAGCGGCAGCTTACCGTGAGCTTTCCCTCTTGCTTCGTCGTCCGCCGGGCCGTGAAGCTTTCCCGGGGGATGTATTCTATCTGCATTCCCGCCTGCTGGAGCGTGCGGCAAAACTTTCCGATGAGCGCGGCGGCGGTTCCTTGACCGCTCTCCCATTCATCGAAACCCAGGCCGGAGACATCTCCGCTTATATTCCGACCAACGTGATCTCCATCACGGACGGACAGATCTTCCTGGAGACGGACCTGTTCCATGCGGGGATCCGCCCGGCGGTCGCCGTAGGTTACTCCGTATCCCGTGTAGGGGGTGCGGCGCAAATCAAGGCGATGAAAAAGGTAGCCGGTACCCTGCGTCTCGACCTGTCCCAATACAACGAACTCGCTGCTTTTGCCCAGTTCGGCTCCGATCTGGATAAGGTAACCCAGGCGAAACTGGAGCGCGGTAAGCGTACGATCGAGATCTTAAAGCAGGATGAAAACCAGCCGATGCCCGTAGAAAAGCAAGTCATTTCTCTTTATCTCGTCACCAAAGGGCACTTGGACGACATCCCGGTGAAAGACGTGCGCCGCTTTGAAAGCGAGTTCCATGCTTACCTGGAGTCCAATCAGGCGGACATTTATTCGAGCATCCGCGAGAGCAAAGAGCTGAAAGAAGAGACCGAAACGAAGTTGAAACAAGCCATTGAAAGCTTCAAGAAAGGCTTTGCCGTTTCTGAGTAAGATACGACTTTTCGTCTCAAACGCTGACTGAGCATTTCCCGGGCCGCGCTGTTTTCCGGCGGCCCGGAATGAATGTTCGGTGGATGAAAGGCGGTGAACATTCACATGGCACAATCGATGCGGGATATTAAACGGCGCATCCGTTCCGTTGAGAATACGAAAAAAATCACCAAAGCGATGGAATTGGTGGCCGCGGCCAATTTGCGCCGGGCTCAGGACAAAGCGCAAGCGTCTCGGCCTTATGCCGATAAGATGCGTGATGTGATCGTGAATCTGGCACAGGGAACCACGGGGGTCAAACACCCGATGCTCGTCTCCCGTCCGGTGAAAAAGACGGGCTATCTCGTGATCACTTCCGATCGCGGCCTGGCCGGGGGTTATAACGGCAACCTGCTCCGCATGCTTTTACAAAACCTGAAAAAGCGCCATCAAAGCAGTGACGAGTATGCCATTTTTGTGATCGGCCGCAAAGGACGTGATTTCCTCAAAAAACGGAAGCTTCCGGTCATCGGAGAGGTAACCGGTCTGCCGGATTTTCCGGAGTTTGCCCATATTGGCGAGATTGCGAAACAGGCGGTTCAATTTTACGAGGAAGAAAAATTTGATGAGCTCTACATCGTATACAACCAGTTCATCAACCCGGTTGTGCAACGCCCGGTTGAGAAGCGGCTGTTGCCGCTGACCAGCGAAGATTTGCAGGAAACTTCGGCAGCGGCCCGTACGGTCTACGAATATGAGCCGTCCCAGGAAGAAGTTTTGGCGGCCATTCTGCCTCGCTATGCGGAGACGCTCATTTACAGCGCTCTGTTGGACGGAAAAGCGAGCGAATTTGCGGCCCGGATGAATGCGATGAAAAATGCGACCGATAATGCGACCGAGATGATTGAAAACCTGGTCCTGCAGTTTAACCGGGCCCGTCAAGCAGCGATTACGCAAGAGATCGCCGAAATCGTCGGCGGTGCGGCGGCCTTGTGACGGACGTGATTCTCTGCACTCTTTTATCAATCATCGGAAAATGAATCGGCAAAAGGTTTGGTTTGTGAAACCAGTTGCAAATGCAGTTTAAGGAGGGAATCTGATGAGCACTGGACGTGTTGTTCAGGTGATGGGTCCGGTTGTCGACGTGGAATTTGAACGCGGACACTTGCCTGAAATCTACAATGCGATTAAAGTTAAGCGAACTGACGGCAGCGAGCTTACACTGGAAACAGCTCTTCACCTCGGGGATAATCTGGTGCGTACGGTAGCCATGGCTTCCACCGACGGGTTGGTTCGCGGGATGGAAGCAGTCGATACAGGAGCACCGATCTCTGTCCCGGTTGGACGTGAAATCTTGGGACGCGTATTTAACGTATTGGGCGATCCGATTGATGAAGCCGGCCCGGTGGAAGCAAAGGAAACACTCCCGATTCACCGTCCGGCTCCGAGCTTTGAACAACAATCCACCGCACAGGAAATGCTGGAAACGGGAATTAAAGTCGTTGACCTGCTCGCTCCTTATGCCAAGGGTGGTAAAATCGGGCTCTTCGGCGGTGCCGGAGTGGGTAAAACCGTATTGATTCAGGAACTGATCAACAACGTGGCACAAGAGCACGGGGGACTTTCCATCTTTGCCGGTGTGGGAGAGCGTACCCGTGAGGGGAACGACCTTTACCATGAAATGAAAGACTCCGGCGTTATCAGCAAAACAGCGATGGTATTCGGTCAGATGAACGAGCCGCCGGGTGCCCGTCTGCGCGTTGCCCTCAGCGGTCTCACCATGGCTGAGCACTTCCGTGACAGCGAAGGGCAAGACGTGCTTCTCTTCATCGATAACATTTTCCGCTTTACCCAGGCTGGTTCCGAGGTATCCGCTCTCCTGGGACGTCTGCCGTCCGCGGTAGGCTATCAGCCGACACTCGCAACGGAAATGGGTCAATTGCAAGAGCGCATTACCTCGACCAAAACCGGATCGGTTACCTCGATTCAAGCGATCTACGTACCGGCGGACGACTACACGGACCCGGCTCCGGCAACCGCGTTTGCGCACTTGGATGCGACCACCAACCTGGAACGCCGCCTGGCGCAAAAAGGGATTTATCCGGCGGTAGATCCGCTGGCGTCCACCTCCCGGATTCTGACCCCGGCCGTTGTGGGCGAAGAACATTACCGCGTCGCGCGCGGTGTGCAACAACTTCTGCAGCGTTACAATGAGCTGCAGGATATTATCGCCATCCTGGGTATGGATGAATTGTCCGAAGAAGATAAACAACTCGTTGCACGGGCACGGAAAGTAGAGAAGTTCTTGTCCCAGCCGTTCCACGTAGCTGAGGCGTTTACCGGACAACCGGGCAGATATGTACCGGTCAAAGAAACGGTTCGCAGCTTCAAAGAGGTACTCGAAGGAAAACACGACGATCTGCCTGAAGATGCGTTCTACATGGTCGGTACCATTGATGAAGCGATTGAAAAAGCGAAACAACTGGGATATACCCGCGAGGTTTAATCAGGACCGCCTAACGTCTCCCGCCTCAACAGCGGGAGACAAACATGACTTTTTGGCTGATCTGTGAAGCAAATGCCAGGCTTGTGCGGCCCCTGGATGGGGCTACTTTCAAGTCCTTCCTTTCAGCAGAAAAATGAGATGATTTTAGTGTTAGTGAACAACCGACATGAAGACCTCATCCGGTGAAAATCCTGCTTCGAAAAATGAGTCAATCAAAGATAAAACGAACAAATGAAAGTGTAGGTAAACACCGGTCGACGATCAGTCCTTTTCTTCCCAATCCGGGACGGCGTGAATATTCAGTCTGCCACGGGCAGTTGATGCGATAGATTCAAGTTGCGATCTGTTGAAGGGCGTTTCAATCAATTTTTCAAAGGGAGGAGTGATGTCCGTGAGTAAAATGCAGCTGGATATCGTAACACCGGAAAAAGTCATCTATTCTGATGAAGTGGACATGGTGATTACGCGGGCTGCTGAAGGGGATATCGGAATTCTGCCCAAACATGCTCCTCTCGTCAGCCCACTCAAAGGAAACCGGGTACGTGTCAAGAAGGACGGCAAAGAAGAAGTGATTTCCGTAAGCGGGGGCTTTTTGGAAGTGCGCCCGGATAAGGTTACCATTCTGGCGGAAACCGCTGAACTTCCTGAATAAAAATCTATACACGAAAAAAAGGGGACTCTTGCCATTTGGAGTAAGGAGTCCCCTTTTTTTTAAAAATATGAAAGGGTTGTTAAATAGAGGAAACTAAAAATTACATCAGGAAGACCTGAAAAGATTGACCGTCAGAGGCAGTAACCCAAATCAGGCAAGCTTCTCACAATTAGGAAAGTGGTGTATAATCAATCAGTAGAGGCTGGCTGAATTTTGAGCAATTTCTATTTAGCTTTGCGTGATTCCTAAAGAGCGCGTTGCATAAATAAAAGGCAAAACTTGAAGCGGCCGATGGCCCAATGATGCAACAATCTCTATAAACAAATTTAAAATAAAAAGGCAGCCGGCCCGGGTCAGCGGAGGATTCATCAAATGTAAACGCTTTATTTTTTGTTTTCTTCGCCTCCTGACCCCATGTTTCCAAATCTGTTAGGTACTCAAACAGGCGGAGGGTTGTCCGGATGAGTTTAGACCCCAGTTTGATGCATATCGCTGTTTTTTTTATTGTCGGGATCGCCTTGCCGGTGGTTGCGCTCGGTATTGGACGCCTGTTGCGTCCGCATCAGCCATCTGCTGATAAGTCCGTCACTTATGAGAGCGGCGTTGACCCGACCGGGGACAGTTGGGTCCAATTTAATGTTCGTTATTATTTATTTGCCCTGCTCTTTGTTATTTTCGATGTGGAAACTGTTTTTTTGTATCCCTGGGCTGTCGTTTATGACTCCTTGCGTAAGGAGATGGGTTTGTTTGTGCTGGCTGAGATGCTGGTCTTTCTGCTGTTTCTTGTCATCGGGCTCATCTACGCATGGAAAAAGAAGGTGTTGGAATGGAAATGAATTTAGAAAATATCACCCCGTTTGAAGAGCAAGAATTAAAGAGAAACGTGCTGACGACCAATTTGGAGATGATCAAAGCATGGGCCCGCAGCAATTCCATGTGGCCTCTTACCTTCGGGCTTGCCTGCTGTGCGATCGAAATGATGGGAAGCGGGGCGTCTCACTATGATTTGGACCGCTTCGGCGTCATCTTTCGCGCATCTCCCAGGCAGTCGGATCTGATGATCGTAGCGGGAACGGTGACCAAAAAGATGGGGCCGCTCCTCAGGCGTTTGTATGATCAGATGCCCGAGCCCAAATGGGTGATCGCCATGGGCTCCTGTGCCACGGCCGGAGGGCCTTATGTGAAATCGTATTCGGTTGTGAAAGGTGTCGACCAGATCGTGCCGGTCGATGTCTATATTCCCGGGTGTCCGCCAAACCCTGCGGCTCTCATTTACGGAATCCACAAACTACAGGAAAAAATCCGATATGAAGCAAAACACGGGAAGAAGGTGACCAATCAGTGACGGAGAAAGAGAAGCGTGATCCGGCATCCTCTGAGGAAGCGGGAGAAACTTTATCGGCGGACAATCGAGCACAGGATGTGTCACCGAAGCAGCCGGGAAAAAGGGAGGAAACGGACCGGACGGATTCTGACCGCCCGCAGTCCTCTCAGAAACAGGAGGCTGCCAGAGAAGCCACTCCCAAAACCCCTCGTCCTGCAGCGGCCGGGAGAGCGCGTCCTGCTGCAGGGGCAAGGAACCGTCCGGCTGTGAAAAAGGAAGAAGAAAAACCGCTTGAGCCGTCTCCGCTGGAACCCGTGCTCAACCGCTTTGTAGAGATCATCAAAGAGAAAGCGGGGGCGGAAGCGATTGAAGAGGCTTATGTGAATCGTGCGGGCCGTCACTTGCCTGTGTTGGTCATCAAAAGAGAGTCATGGCCCTCCGTTGCCGGGCTTCTAAAGGAAGATCCGGGGCTCTCCTTCGATTATGTGCGAAATCTTTCCGGGGTGGATTACGAAACACACATGGAAGTGGTCTACCATCTGTATTCTTTTGCTCACTCCCATCAAATCGGCATTCGTGTCAAAACAGACCGGGAGGAGTCAAGGATGCCAAGCGTTCAGCATCTCTGGAAAGCAGCCGACTGGAATGAACGGGAGATCTATGATTTACTCGGCATCCGTTTTGAAGGTCATCCCAACTTGAAGCGGATTCTCATGCCGGATGATTGGGTGGGGCATCCTTTGCGCAAAGACTACGAACCACTGGATAAGGAGGTATAATCCTTGCTCCGAACGGAAGAAATGCTGTTAAACGTCGGACCCCAACATCCGAGCACGCACGGCGTTCTCCGGCTCATCGTCAAAATCGACGGCGAGACGATCGTCGATGCAGAGCCTGTGATCGGCTATTTGCACCGGGGAACGGAAAAATTGGCGGAAGACTTGAATTATACGCAAATTATCCCCTACACGGACCGGATGGACTACCTGTCGGCGATGACCAATAACTACGCAATCGTCCACGCTACCGAACAGCTGATGGGACTGGAAATTCCCGAACGGGCCGAATTTTTGCGCGTGATCGTCATGGAATTGAACCGGATTGCCAGCCATTTGGTGTGGATGGGAACCTATCTGCTCGATATCGGCGCAATGAGTCCGTTCCTGTACGCGTTCCGGGACCGTGAGCAGATCCTGAATCTGTTCAACGAATTATGCGGGGCCAGGATTACCTACAATTACATGCGCGTCGGAGGCGTGAAATGGGACGCGCCCCCGGGTTGGATCGATAAAGTGGGTGAGTTTGTCCAATACATGAAAAAGCAGATGGACGAATATCACGGGCTGATTACCGGTAACGAAATTTTCATTCAACGGACCAAGGGGATCGGCATCTATGATCGGGAGACGGCCATCCAATTTGGCTTATCCGGCGCCAACCTGCGCGTAACCGGAGTCAAGTGGGATCTGCGCAAGAACCAGCCTTACTCCATCTACGAGCGGTTTGACTTTGACGTACCGGTTGGCCAAACCGGCGATTTGTATGATAAATATCTTTGCCGTATGCAGGAGATTGTGGAATCATTGAAAATATTGGAACAAGCCGTGGAACAGTTCCCGGAAGGCGGATCGACGATGGGGAAGGTTCCGCGTGTACTTCGTGTTCCGGAAGGTGAGATATACGTAGGGATCGAATCGCCCCGCGGCGAGCTGGGCTGCCATATTGTGAGCAAAGGCAAAGACAAACCCTGGCGTCTGAAGTTCCGCCGCCCTTCGTTCTATAATTTGCAAATTCTGCCTACCCTTTTAAAAGGGGAAAACATTTCCAACCTGGTGGCTATTTTGGGCGGAATTGACATCGTGTTGGGGGAGGTGGATTGCTGATGAACCTGATGATGGTTGTGGGGCCGGTCCTTTTGCTCTTTATTGTTCTGGGGTTTGTCACTTATGCCATATTGTTTGAGCGGAAGGTGATCGGGTGGATCCAGAACAGGATCGGCCCGAACCGCGTCGGACCGTGGGGGCTTTTGCAAACGGTGGCTGACGTATTTAAATTGCTGATCAAAGAGGACATCATTCCTGCCAAAGCGGATGAGTCCCTGTTCCGATTGGCTCCGGTGATCGCGTTTGTCCCCGCATTTGCCGTGCTCGCGGTCATCCCGTTTACGGAAAAAATCCAATTTGCCGATTTTGCTGTCGGACTCCTGTATTATATGGCCATCTCCAGCATTACCATCATCGGCATATTGGTCGGGGGATGGGCATCCAACAACAAATACGCTCTGCTCGGCGGAATGAGGTCGGCGGCTCAGATGATCAGCTATGAGATCCCGCTCGTCATGTCGGTGGTCGGCATCATCATGAGCGTCGGATCATTGAATCTCCATGAAATCGTGGAGGCGCAGCAAAAGGTCTGGTTTATCTTTCCCCAGTTTGTCGGGTTTGCCGTTTTTCTGATCGCCTCCATTTCCGAATTAAACCGGACGCCGTTTGACCTTCCGGAAGCCGAATCGGAACTGGTGGCCGGTTATCATGTGGAATATACGGGATTCCGGTTCGCTTTCTTCATGTTGGCTGAATACGTTTATGTCTTTGCCATGGCCTCGCTGACGACCGTCCTGTACCTGGGAGGCTGGAACGCCCCGTTTGGGCTCACGTTTATTCCGCCGATCGTCTGGTTTATTTTGAAATTTTCCTTGATCGTCTTCTTCCTGTTCTGGGTGCGTGCCACGATGCCGCGCATCCGTGTCGACCAGCTGATGCAATTTGCCTGGAAAGTGCTGTTGCCACTGGCGCTGGCAAACATTTTTATCACCGCCGTCTTTAAAGAGATCCCCGTGATCGGGAAGTTTTATTAAACAGGATGGGAGGGAAGCGGACATGTTTGGATTAGTCAAAGGTCTTGGCATAACCTTGAAAAACATGACCAAACCCAAAGTGACCTACAGCTATCCGGATGAGCCGCTGGAAATGCCGGACCGCTTCCGGGGCATCCAGCACTTTGACCCCGAGAAGTGCATTGTGTGCAACCAGTGCGCGCGAATCTGTCCGACCGATTGCATTACCCTGACCGGCAAGAAGCATCCGGATCCCGAGAAAAAAGGAAAAGTGATCGACACCTACGATATTAACTTCGAAATTTGCATCTTGTGCGATTTATGTACGGAAGTGTGTCCCACCGAAGCGATTGTGATGACGAACAACTACGAACTGGCCGTTTACAGCCGCGATGAGCTGTTCAAAGATCTCGAGTGGCTTCATAACAACAATACAAACATTCGGGTGGAAAATAACTCGGCCAAACCGAAGGCGCCGGGAGGGAAGTCATCATGAACCTGACTGGCGAATTTGTCGCTTTTTTCATCCTTTCGGTGATGGCGATCGGCGGAGCGGTCTTCATGATCAACTTTACCCGCGTCATTCACATGGCCCTGGCCCTGGCCTTCACCTTTTTCAGTATCGCGGGCATTTACCTGCTCTTAAATGCTGAGTTCGTCGCTGTCATTCAGGTGCTCATCTACACAGGTGCCGTCTCCATTTTGATGCTGTTTGGCATCATGCTGACCAAGCACCGGGATGAAGAGAAAGGGAGTATCGCCCCCTGGCATTCCGTGCTCAGCTTCATCGCGGCAGGCGCTTTTTTTGGCATCGTGATGTGGATCATTTACCGGACCCCGATCGCGGGTGAACAGGTCGATCTGAAACAGTTCGGAGTCGCCAGGCTGGGGGAAGCCGTGTTTAAGCAATACGTCATTCCTTTTGAATTGGCTTCGGTCTTGCTCCTGGTCGCTTTAGTCGGGGCCGTGATCCTGGCCAAAAAGGAGGAAAGATGATGTACCTCACTTCTTATCTGGCCCTGGCCGCCATCTTGTTCAGCATCGGACTCTACGGGGTTTTGACGAAACGAAATGCGGTCATGGTTTTGTTTTGCATCGAATTGATGCTGAACGCCGTCAATATTAATCTGATCGCTTTTTCCAAGTTCGGGCTTTTTCCCAATTTGACCGGTCAAATCTTTACCCTGTTCACCATCACGGTGGCTGCGGCGGAAGCGGCTGTGGGAATTGCCATCCTGATCGCCCTTTACCGCAATAAGGAAACGGCAGAAGCGGATCAATACAATTCGATGAAAGGTTGACGATCATACTCGTAAAAATCATGGAAGAAGGAAGGGTAAAACATGAACGTGCTATGGATTCCCCTCTTTCCGCTGATCGCCTTTCTCCTTCTCACAGCGGGGAGGAAGGTTTGGAGCAAAGGGATTTCGGCTTTGATCGGCATCATCGCCACCGCTTTCTCGTTTCTCCTTTCGCTTCCGGTTCTGTGGGAAAGCCTTGCGGGCGGAAAGACAATCGTTTGGAAGATACCCTGGTTTCACATCAACCAACAGGTGATCCAGTTCGGGATTGAAGCCGGACCGCTCAATGTGTTGATGCTCACGATCGTCAGCGGCGTCAGTTTTCTGGTTCACCTTTATTCCTGGGGGTATATGCGGAAAGACCAACGGATCAATACGTTTTATGCATATCTCACCCTGTTCACCTTTTCCATGCTGGGTCTGGTCATTTCTTCCAACCTGCTGGAAATCTACATTTTCTGGGAACTGGTAGGAGTATGTTCGTTCCTCTTGGTCGGCTTCTGGTATTTTAAACCCGAAGCCAAAGCTGCGGCGAAAAAAGCGTTTATCGTCACCCGGATCGGTGATATCGGACTGTTTATCGCCGTTTCGCTTCTCTTCTGGCAAGTGGGAAGCTTTGAACTGAGCGATTTGAAGGCGGCAGTGGCGAACGGACAGATCGAACCGGCGATGATCACCTGGATTGCCATTCTCGTGTTCATCGGCGCGGTTGGAAAATCAGGTCAGTTTCCCCTACATACCTGGTTGCCGGATGCGATGGAAGGTCCCACTCCGGTGAGCGCTTTAATCCACGCCGCCACGATGGTCGCGGCAGGCGTTTTTCTGGTTGCCAATCTGTTTTTCTTGTTTGAGGCTTCCGAAACGGCCATGAGCGTAGTAGCTTACACGGGTGGATTTACGGCCATTTTTGCTGCTTCGATCGGCCTGGCGCAAAACGATATCAAACGGGTGCTCGCTTATTCCACGGTCAGCCAGATTGGCTACATGATGTTGGCTCTCGGTTCAGCCGGCTATGTGGCGGGCGTTTTCCATCTGATGACCCATGCTTTCTTTAAAGCTCTGTTGTTCCTTGCGGCGGGAGCAGTCATTGTCAGTCTTCATCATGAACAGGATATCCGCAAAATGGGCGGGTTGTGGAAACAGCACCGCTGGCTGGGGATCTGGTTCCTGACCGGGTGTTTGGCAATTGCCGGAATCCCTCCTTTTTCCGGGTTTTTCTCCAAAGATGAGATTCTGATGTCCGTTTATGCGGATGGCCGTCAGGGACTCTTTTCCGTGGCGGTGATTGCCGCGTTCTTCACCGCTTTTTACATGTTCAGGCTGTTTTTTATGGTTTTCTCCGGATCGTATCGCGGAGAGCAGAAGATCGAAGGGATTCCCCGGGTGATGATGATTCCCATCATTGTGTTGGCGGTGCTGTCGACAGTGGCCGGATTTGCCAACACCCCGGGCAGGCTGCTGGAACATTGGCTGGTCACCGGTTCCGGTGTCGCATCGGACTCGCTCCATCATGCACCCGGCTGGATTCCCGTGCTCGCCATCGCCGTCTCGCTCTTGGGAATCGGCCTCGCTTATGTGATGTACGGCCGGAAACGGCTGGCCCCGGAAGCGGTAGTCAAAGCCGTTCCCTGGGTCTATCAGCTCGTTTACCGCAAATATTACATCGACGAGCTTTATCAAATGATCATCGTCTTGCCGCTGAAAGCGTTTGGCTGGTTTTTGCACGGTTGGGACCGTTTTATCGTCGGCGGGCTGGTTCATCTGAGTGCCTGGTTTGTTTCTTTCCTGGGCTCTGTGGGCTCTCGGATACAAAATGGTCAAGCGCAAACCTATGCCCTGGTCAGCTTGATCGGATTGATATTGTTGATCGTCGGCCTGACAGCGGGGAGGTTGTTTGAATGAAGGTCATTACGGCTTGGTTACCTACTCTGATCACATTTCTTCCACTGATAGGCGTTCCCGTTATCCTTTGCCTTCCCCGGAAACAAACCGGCTGGCACCGCCTGGCAGCGATGCTGGCTACTTTGCCGTCTCTCTTGTTAGCGGGCTACATGTATGCCTTATTTGAAGCGGGTCAGAAAGGGATGCAGTGGTTCCAGTCGTTTGTTTGGTTCCGTATCCCGATTCCCGACCCCCAGGTGGAACCGTGGGTGTTCCACTACAGCATGGGAGCGGACGGTCTTTCCATGCCGCTGGTTTTGCTCACTTGTATCGTAAGTACGCTGGCCGCGGCCGCCTCTTTGTACATCAAAGAAAGAACAAGAGAGTACTATATTCTTCTCTTGCTCTTGCAAACAGGGATGGCGGGTGTGTTTCTGTCTGCCAACTTTTTCCTGTTCTTCATCTTCTTTGAGATTACCCTGATCTCCATGTATTTCCTCATCGGCATCTGGGGATATCTCGGAAAAGAAAAGGCGGCGAATCACTTTTTGCTGTACAACGGTCTGGGATCAGGCTTTCTGCTGTTTGCCCTGGTGGGGCTCTTGCTTTTGTCCGGCAATCTCGATTACGGAGTCATTCAACAAAACATGGCCCAGTTGATGGCCCATCCCGAGCTGGTGAACGGCCCGGTCAAAACGATGGTGTGGGCGATTTTTGTCTCGCTTATGATTGCGTTTGCCATCAAGCTTCCGATCTTCCCTTTCCATTCCTGGATGCTGCGGGTTCATGTGGAGGCCCCGACGCCGGTGGTCATGATCCACTCCGGCATTCTGCTCAAGATGGGAGCCTACGGGTTGATCCGGTTTGGGCTCGGCATTTATCCCGCGTTTATGAAAGAAGTGGCGACCCTCTTGGTCATTCTGGGACTGGTGAACATCTTGTACGGGGCCATTCTCGCCTTTGTGCAGAAAGAACTGAAGAAAGTGCTGGCCTATTCCAGCGTCAGCCATATGGGAATCATCCTGCTCGGAATTGGCTCCCTGAGTGGGGTGGGATTACAGGGAGCCGTTTTCCAGGCTGTTTCTCACGGTTTGATTTCGGCCCTCCTTTTCTTCCTGGTGGGAAGTCTGTACGAACGGACCAAGACGACGGAGTTGGATGAACTTGGCGGTTTGGCCAAATCGATGCCGCTCTTTTCCGGCATCCTGCTGGTGGCTGCGATGGCGCTGTTGGGATTGCCCGGCTTGTCCGGATTTATCAGCGAGTTTTTCGCCTTTTTGGGCTTATTCAAGGTAAAACCGGTAATGGCGGCAGTGGGAACCCTGGGCTTGATCCTCGCAGCGGTCTATACGCTGAGGGCGGTGCTAAAAACCACTTTCGGCCCGATGAAACAACGTTTTGTCAAGCTCACCGACATTCATCCGCGGGAAACTGTACCCATGCTGGTGTTCGTCGGGCTCATCGTGCTGATCGGCGTTTATCCGGATGTGCTGGGCAGACCGATGCAAGAGACATTAGAACTCATCGTTTCAAGGATCGGAGGGTAGAGACATGGAACAATATCTGCTCGATTTTGATTTAAAGGTGATGGCTCCGGAACTCGTCATCGTCTCTGCCGCCGCCCTTTTGTCGGTGATGGATTTGTTCTTAAAGGAAACGGCATCCCGAAAAGTGATCGCCGTTCTCAGTCTGGCGGCGGTGCTTGCGGCCGGGGTTTTTGCCGTGATGGGTTTTGGTCATCCGCCCTATCAAATTCTGGGGGATACCTATCGGATCGACTCGTTCAGCTTAACTTTTAAAGTGATTATTCTGGCGGGAACGGCACTTGTGTTGCTCCTGTCCCTCCATTTGAACAAAGAAGAAATTGAAACAAGGGAAGGGGAATACTATTATCTCCTGCTGACGGCTGTGCTGGGCGGAATGGTCATGGTATCTTCCGCCGACCTGATCACGCTGTTCGTCGGACTGGAACTCTTAAGCCTTTCCTCCTATGTGCTGGTCGGAATTCGCAGGAAAGATCTGAAGTCAAATGAAGCGGCCTGGAAGTACGTGGTGCTGGGAGGAGTTTCGTCTGCATTTATCCTCTACGGAATGTCCTTTGTATACGGACTGACGGGAAGCACCAACTTATTTGTGATCCGCGACCGGTTGATGCAAGCTCTCTACAGCGGATATGACCTGTTCGTGTACCTGGCCCTGTTTTTGATGGTGGTGGGCTTCGGGTTTAAGATTGCCACTGCACCGTTTCAAATGTGGACGCCGGATGTGTATCAGGGTGCCATGACGCCCGTCACGGCTTTTCTCGCCGTGGTCTCGAAAACGGCGGCATTCGCTCTGGTGATGCGCATTATGCTCATCGCTTTCCTTCCTGTCTTCAGTCCGCAAATTTCGGTTGGCGTAGAGAAGCTCTTGATGATCCTTGCTGCGCTGTCGATGATCGCCGGAAACGCGGTAGCTCTCAAACAGACCAATGCCAAGAGGCTGATGGCCTATTCCAGCATCGCCCAGGCCGGGTACATCCTGGTTCCGTTGTCCACATTGGGGTTTGTGCTCTTTCCGAGTCTGGCGTACTATTTGCTGGCGTATCTGTTTATGACGCTTGGGGCTTTTGCGGTGTTGGATGTGGTCACCCGGGAGGGGAAAAATGAGGAACTCCATGTCTTTGCCGGGCTGCATCAAAGATCGCCATGGCTCGCTTTCGCGATGTCCGTCTTCCTGATTTCCCTTGCCGGCCTGCCCGTTACAGCCGGATTTTTCGGCAAATTTTACCTGATTATCAACGCGATTGGCCGGGAGCAGCATTGGCTGGCCGGAGTGATGATCCTGACCACGGTCGTCTCGTATTACTACTACTTTGGCATCATTCGCCAGATGTACTTCCGGTCTCCGGCCAGCTTGAGGCCCATTCCGGTTCCATGGACCGCGGGGCTGGTCATCGTGGTTGGCGTGATCGGAACCATCGGTTTGGGACTTTTGCCTGATACGGTTTTGCAATCTCTTGGAAAAATCGACTGGGGATCGGGATTTGACCTGGCGAAGAACGCCGTGCGACAGTAAAGGTTTTGTTAAATATCGTGAATCCCCGTTTCCAACGCATGCGGAAACGGGGTATCTTATTGTCTGTGCGGCAATTGTCCGCTGATTGACACAAAATATTTTGATCTTCTGACCGTTTTCATGTACCATTGTTTCATGTGTAGAACTCTTTCTGAGGGAGTGCATATAATGGAAGGAGCGACTTTGCTGGGGTTAAACTCTTTAATCAATATCTGTGTGTCGCTCTTATGCATTGTCGTCAGTTGGTGGGTGCTGATGGGGGTCCGGATCGAAGCGGTGATCCGGCCAAAACGAACCGCGCAGGCAAAAGCGTTGATGATCATCTTATCCATCGTGTTGGGACATAATTTAGCCACCTTTTTGATTGATTATTTGAGTTGGTCCAGGATGATCAGCCAGCTGTTTACTTGATAAGCGCTCAGTATATTCTCTCCTTGATTTGCAAAAAATGGTAATGATAAGAAAACAGGGGAGAGGATATAATGAAAAAGTTGCAGCTGGTACCGGTCAGTTGGTTCGTCATTCTCAGTTTGTTACTGACCGGCTCAAACCTGATGCCGACCACTGAACATAGGTTGATTCAAGTGTTTGATTCGATGGGAGTAAAGCCGGAATATTTCGTATTGCATCACGGCGGTCGTACCCCTGAACGCATTTCCCGGAACCGGGCAGATGCATTTGTTCATCAACTGGCAGATCAGCTTCATTTAAAATCTGTGAGGAAAGAAGTCCGGGCGGATGGAATCCGTTATTCGGCAACGGGACAAATTGGACGAAACATTACGGCAGAATTAAACGTTATCAACGATGAACCTGAAAGACAGTGGATTCAACCATATATTTCCGTCCAGGTGAAGGGTCGTGGCAAACCCGGCCGGGAATTGGAGCGGACAAGGAACCTCCTGGCGCATACACTTCAGTCAAATGCAATGATTCCTCATTTTCATTTTTCTATTCAAGGCAGTATTTCTTCACCTCCTTCCCGCTTGGAACAGCCGATTGTTCAAGCGTTTCAGAAGTTGCACGCCAAAGAGGTTGAGTCTATGCGCACCACCCATACGGCCAGTATATCTGCTTACAGTCCCATGCTGCCAGGCGGCTTGAAGACGAAAGGCGGATGGATGAATCTCCAGGCCGCGGCGAGGGTGAACCACGATGCCCATCGGCTGATTTTCACTTTGGGAACGCCGATCATCACCATAGAATACTAAGTTGCGGAGGGAAGACACTTGGAAAAAATCATTGTTCAAGGTGGAGCACGGTTAAGAGGAAGAGTGAAAGTTCATGGGGCTAAAAATGCCGTTCTCCCTCTGATTGCTGCTTCGATTCTAGCTTCTCGGGGAAACATTACCATTTTGGACGTCCCCCTGCTGGAAGATGTAAAAACGATCACCCAACTGTTACAAAGCCTGGGGATTTTCGCGGAACTGAGTGAAAATCAGGTTTTGATCAACGCGGAAAAATTGAGTACCACTGAGGCCCCGTATGAATTGGTCCGGAAAATGAGAGCATCCGTTACCGTCATGGGGCCGCTGTTGGCGAGAAAGAAACATGCCCGTATCCCTCTCCCCGGAGGCTGTGCGATTGGCAGCCGCCCGATTGACTTGCATCTCAAGGGTTTGGAAGCTTTGGGAGCCAAATTTGAAATCGGGCACGGATATGTGGAAGGGCATGTGCCGGATCGCCTGAAGGGAGCTAGAATTTATCTTGATTTCCCAAGTGTAGGTGCAACGCAAAATATCATGATGGCTGCCACCCTCGCCAAAGGGCGTACCGTGATTGAAAATGCAGCTTGTGAACCGGAAATTGTGGATCTGGCCAATTTTCTCAATGCCATGGGGGCCAAAGTGCGCGGAGCCGGCACGGATGAAATCCGGATCGATGGAGTCGACTTCCTGCGCGGAACCGAATATACCGTCATTCCTGACCGCATTGAAGCGGGTACGTACATGGTGGCGGCGGCCATCACCCGTGGTGAAGTGTTTGTGGAGGGCGCCATCTCCAACCATTTGACTCCGTTAATCGCCAAATTGCGCGAAATGGGGGTCCATGTATTGGAGGGGGAAAACGGAATCCATGTCCGTGCTGAGGGCGAGTTGAAGCCCGTGGATGTGAAAACACTGCCTTACCCCGGATTCCCCACTGACATGCAGCCGCAAATGATGGCTTTGCAACTGATTGCCAAAGGGACCAGTTTAATGACGGAAACGGTCTTTGAAAACCGCTTTATGCATGTGGAAGAATTTAAGCGGATGGGCGGACAGATCAAGATCGACGGTCGCACGGCGATTATCGAAGGCGGACGTCCGTTGACCGGCGCGCAAGTGAAAGCGACCGATTTGCGGGCAGGCGCTTCTCTCATCCTGGCGGGTTTAGCAGCCGAAGGGATCACCGAAGTGACCGAATTGCATCATGTGGATCGCGGATATGTGGATATCGTCGGCAAACTTCAGGCATTAGGGGCTTCCATTGAACGTGTGAATGTGGATGAAGGTGAGGAATCCTCTGTTCAACAGCACTCATATGCATAATGATCTTAATGTGAAAGGTGGATTCTTTCCGCTGTACCGGGAAGAGTCCGCTTTTTTTCTTTGAAGCGATCGGCACGATGGAGCGGAAACGGAACACAAAATTCCGGAACGGTCTTCCAACAGATGATCCAATCCATCTCCTGGTTGTGCTGAAACCGACATGCATGTTTTCGCTCAAAGTTTGCTGTATAGTGGGAGTTTTTCTGTGATTGTGCTTCCGGGGCGGTCGGCCGTGTTGGTCTCCGTGCTCTTGAGGCCGGCAGGGGTGAAAAACTGGCCGCTCCGGCCCTCTCGCTGCGGGCGCGGGTAAAACTCGCTGTCGCTCAAACCCGTTACCCGCTTCCTCCCTCCGCTCGGGGCCTCCGCTGGGTACGGCCTCAAAGGCACTTCGACCAATCACGGCCTCCCTGCACGATTTTGTCATTCGTCTTGAGGTTGTATTAACTAGTCAGATTGTGATCGGCACGATGGAGCGGAGGAATTTGTTTTCCGGCGGAGTTACTCTGCCACTGCACTCACGCGGAAACGGAAAGCAAATTCCGGAGCGGGCTTTCTTCCAGAGTTCTGCAAGCATTCGTGGACCCGTTTCTTTATCAACCTTGATAAGACAGAACCAGCGTAGAAATTTGTTTTCGACGAGTGACTCTGCCGTGCATCGGAACGGAGTCGTAAACAAGATTTCGGAGCGTCTTCAAAACAGGCCCGCTTCGCAGGTACTGCACGGAAGAAAGCCGACTCAGACAGAGGACGGACAAGACAAAGACAGTTGTGCACATGTTAACCATTTTCTGGTTCTAAACAGCGGGCGCTTTCATAGTTTTAAAGTGAAAGTTTGTCCCATTTACACTCGCCGTGCGGAAGGAGGATCGGCCACAGTTCGTTTTCCTTTCGGGCAATGGGACAAAACAGCAGGGGTTCGGACGGAACTTTTAAAAATCGTCGGAGGTGAAGGTCGTTTGCAGAAGAGACTGCTTTTTTGTTTGATCACGCTCACTCTGCTCATCCTGATCATTCCCACTTTGTTGGTTTCTTTGCAGACGGAGACATCCACGGAGCCTGTATCCGCGGAAATCCGCTCACAGGCGGAAACTGCCGATGAGGAATCCTCTCTGGTTGTCCGGGTCTATTTGACAAAAGAAAAAAGAGTAGAGGAAATCCCGTTGGAATCCTATATCCGCGGTGTGATTGCGGCTGAGATGCCTGCGGACTTTCACCCGGAAGCCCTGAAAGCCCAAGCCCTGGCTGCGCGTACATACATCATCGACCGTTTGATCAAACAGGATTATTCGGATATGTCCCGCTGGGGGGAAGCGGCCAAGTCGGCGGATGTAACCGATACGACCATGCACCAGGTCTACGCAACGGATCAGGATTTGCGCAAAAAATGGGGTGCTGAGTACGGGAAAAACATCCGCCGGATGGATGAAGCCGTTCGTTCTACCGGGGGGCAAATCATCACTTATCAGGGAAAACCCATCTACCCTGCCTTTTTCTCCACCAGCAACGGGCGGACGGAAAACTCCGAGGATTATTTCGCCGGCAAATATCCTTATCTGCGCAGCGTGAATTCCGCTTGGGATCAATATTCTCCCAAGTACCGTCAAGTTCAGACTTGGGAGATTTCCCGTTTGTTGGGCAAATTGGAAGCGGAGACGGGAAAGAGGATTGCAATGTCCACCTCTTCCGGTCAGAACATGATCCGAATCCTAAAAAAGACACCTGGAAACCGGATTGCCGAGATCCAAATCGGCGACCGGAAATTTACCGGACGCGAAGTGAGAGAAGCCCTTCAGTTGCCATCCACCGATTTTTCCTGGCAGATCAAAGGAAATAAGATCCGGCTTACCACCCGGGGATACGGCCACGGAGTGGGAATGAGCCAGTGGGGGGCCAATCTGATGGCCAAGCAAGGGAAGAACGTATCCGAGATCATTGCCCATTACTATCAAGGGGTTAAGATCGAAAAAATGAGTCCGGACCGATTAGCGAACATAGCCGGCCGGTTGCGAATTTACTAAAGATTGTTCACCTTGGGTATAAAAAGAGTTTTTGCTGTCGAGAATGGTTCCTGAGGTGATCAGATATGAAACCAGAGGAACCAAATAACAATATTCCTTCCTTTGAAAAAGCGAAACGCCGCCTCAAATGGAAGCGGCTCTTTGCAAAAAAATGGTTTTTTCCGGCAGTTTATCTGACAGCAGCAGCACTGATCCTAACCCTTGCTTGGTGGTATCAAGAATACCAATTGGAACAAGTTTCAAAAACCACGAAACCAGGCAGTAGTTTGGATCAACAGCTTCCTATGGAGAGAATTCCCACCAACCCGACGGATGATGAAATGATCCTGCCGGTGGCGAAAAATTCTCAAGCTGAAAGAACCATCGGATTCTATGATGAAGCCGGATCGGAAAAGAGCAAAGAAGCATCACTTGTCAAATATGCCAATACCTTCTGGCCTCACTCCGGGGTAGACTTTGCCCGGAAAGACGGCAAAACCTTTGATGTTGTTGCCGCACTGGAAGGACGTGTCATCCGGGTCGAGGAACATCCGATTGTCGGCTATCAAGTGGAGATCCGTCATGACAGCGGAATTACCACCGTTTATCAATCGCTCGATGATGTGAGAGTCCAAAAAGGGCAAACCGTGAAAAAAGGTGAGGTCATCGCCAAAGCGGGTCGAAACAATTTTGAAAAAGAAGCCGGAAACCATCTTCACTTTGAAATCAGAAACAATGAAAACCAAGCGGTGAATCCAGCGCAATATCTTAAATAACGCCAATGAATCACCATTGATAAAAAACAAATGATTGACCGAAAAACCGTCCTCAAAACGAGGGCGGTTTTTTTATTTTATACGATTAGCTTGTCATTGCTTGTTCGCGGCGAATAACCCATAAAACGGTTCATATAATGTACCAAACATCCCCGAAAGGAGGAGCGAGGCGAGTGCATGATTATATTAAAGAAAGGACCATAAAAATCGGTCGTTACTTTGTGGAAACACAAAATACCGTGCGAATGATCGCCAAGGAATTCGGCGTTTCCAAGAGTACTGTTCATAAAGATTTGACTGAACGGTTGCCGGAAATTAATCCCGATTTAGCCAGTCAGGTTAAGGAGATTCTTGAATATCATAAGTCTATTCGCCATATCCGGGGAGGGGAAGCGACCAAGATCAAATATAAGCGAAAATCTGCGGCGAAAGAGGCAAGGACGCCTGTGAAGGTCTAGAAAATGATTTGATCGGCACCGGCAGCATTACATAATATTTTTTTCTGCACCGTTCGGACTACTTTTCATTCATATCCATCGCTCCGGTGCTCTTCCCATTTGACAAAATCCGTTCCAATCGGCAGCCTAAAGTGTAGACTTATGTTAACAGTTGCGATATATTCTAGTTATAGTGTACAAATGAGACAAAACCAATGATTTTTTTGTGTAGATGATGCATAGATTTATTGTGATGATCGGACGAGCTTTTTAGAATTTGATGAAGTTTTGTTTCTTGGAGAGGAATGTCAAATGAGTTATCCGAACAAAGAAAATCGAGTGGACAATCATCCGGAAGACATGAAGAGCTCCCCAAAACAAGGAGAAAAAATGAAAAGCTCGTTAAAAGAGTTGCGTAAGGAGCAGGAATCCAGGCTGCCTGTCGGGAAACTGAAATGGAGCAAGGATGAGGAAGAAGAGCAAGATACCCGCGCAAATCTTGAAGTCAAAGGGATCGATCCGAAGTTGGATCATGAGAATGAACCAGTTGCGGAAGGAGAATTGCCTGCCTCTGAGGGACGGGAGAAGGAAGCCGAATCATCGGTCCGGTGGAATCCGCAGGATGGGAACGGTTCAAGCGAATCTACTGACCGGGAACAATCGGATCAGTCCCGGAAAGAGACCGGACAAGAATCGCCTCGCCGTGAGCGTGCCTTATCGCTTGAAGATACGTTAACACCGATAGATTTCAAAGAATATTCCATTGAACCTGAGCGCGAGACAAACAAAGATCCGGAGTTTGAGACAGAATTCAAAAAGCCCGCCTATATCGTGGATGAAGATGATGACGAATTGACG
Source organism: Lihuaxuella thermophila (assembly GCF_900110165.1). Classification (GTDB taxonomy): domain Bacteria; phylum Bacillota; class Bacilli; order Thermoactinomycetales; family Thermoactinomycetaceae; genus Lihuaxuella; species Lihuaxuella thermophila. The sequence goes on along the minus strand of NZ_FOCQ01000002.1, from coordinate 67,016 downwards.
GAAGCGGATTCTTATGGTATTCCGGATGAAAAAAAGAAAATAATAAAATGGGCGATCAAAATTCTTTGGCTGCCACTGCTTCTGTTCGTTGTTCTGATTGTGGGACTCATCATCGGCCACACGGTGATCGGGGATCAGCCAGCGGGTGAGATATTTGATCTGGATATGTGGGAACATATATATAAACTCATATATGGGTAAAAGAACCCGTCTTTAGCTTTCAGGCAATCGGCCCAAAGCGGGAAAGACGGGGTCTTTCATGTCTTTTTGCTGTTCATTTTCAGCAGAGATGGCATTGTTTTACAAAAGTCTAGCTGTGAGGGGGGATCCTAAATGAACTTGCCCAATCTGCTTACAATGATACGCTTTGCACTCATACCTTTGTATCTCTTCGTTTATTTCTCCGAAATGCCGGGGCGGATTTACTGGGCTTTGGGAATCGTCCTCTTCGCAGGGATGACAGATGTGGTGGATGGATACTTGGCGCGGCGGAATAAACAGGTTACGCAACTGGGTATCATGTTGGATCCCCTTGCTGATAAGCTGATGATGATCGCTGTTTTTCTATCGCTCTTGATCTCCGGAAAAATCGGCTACTGGGCTGCTGCCGCGATCTTCTTCCGTGATTTGACCATGATTCTCTGTTCCGCCTTTTTTCATTTCCGGGGTAAAAAAACAGTACCCGCCAATGTGCTCGGGAAAATGACCACCGTCCTGTTTTATGTGGCACTGGTATTGCTCATGTTTGACTCCGCGTATGCGCAAAACTTTTTGTGGGCGGTAATCGTGCTGTCGTATATCACTTCCTTTGTCTATATGCTCCAATTGAAAACAGTGAATGAAGAATTGATGTAATAGGCAAAGAACCGTATCCGCTTCGGTTCTTTTTTTATGTCTCCACATTTAGTATGATAAGGATTTAGGAGGTGTCGAGCGGGTGTCTATTCGCAACGTAGTCAGAACAATTATCGTAGAAACCCCGTCCAAACCAGGAAACCTTGGGAAAGTAACAACGGCGATCGGAAAAGCCGGTGGAGATATTGGAGATATCACAACCATTAAAATCGGACCCCTCTCTACGGTCCGGGACATTACCGTTCATTGTGAGAATGATGACCAGCTGCATCAAGTTGTACTGGCGATCAAAGAATTAGGCAACGGAATTCGCATTCTTTCCGTTTCCGACGACGTTCTTCGGGCGCATGAAGGCGGAAAGATTCATATGACCAGCCGCATGGATATCCGTTCCTTGGCAGACCTGCGCCGGGTCTATACCCCGGGTGTCGCCAACGTGTGCCGGGTGATTCAGGAGGAACCGGAAAAAGCGAGATATTATACAAGCATTGGCAACACCGTGGCCATCATCACGGACGGAACGGCCATTTTAGGACTTGGCAATATCGGCCCGATGGCCGGGATGCCGGTAATGGAAGGGAAGGCGGCTCTGTTTGACCGTTTCGCGGGAATCAGCGGCATCCCCATTTTGCTGGGCACCAGCGACCCGGATGAAGTAGTGCGGACCGTAAAAAACATCTATCAGGGGTTTGGGGGAATTTTGCTGGAGGATATCGGTTCCCCTCATTGTTTTGAAATTGAAGAGCGTTTGAAACAGGAACTTCCCATTCCTGTTATGCATGATGATCAGCATGGAACGGCAGTGGTCACTTTGGCCGCCGTCATCTCTGCATGCCGTTCGGCAGGGGTGAGCCTGAAAGATGCCGTAGTGGGACAAATTGGCTTAGGGGCCGCGGGTCTCGCCATTTGCCGTATGTTTATGGCTTATGGAGTGGAAGAGATGTGTGGCGTGGATCGCCAGCCGGATGCTTTGAACCGCTTGGCCGACTATGGGGGAACCCCGGTTGACTCCATCGAGGAGTTGATGGAAAGATGTGACATCGTGATCGCGACTACCGGTGTTCCGGGCTTGATTAAGCCGGAGATGGTCCGGTCCGGACAAGTGATTCTGGCATTATCCAACCCCAAACCGGAAATTGAACCGGAAGAGGCCTTAAAAGCGGGTGCCGCTTTTGCCGCGGATGGCCGTTCGGTGAACAACGTTCTCGGATTCCCGGGTATTTTCCGCGGTGTGCTGAATGCAGGGGCAAAGGAAATCACGCATCCGATGCTGGTCGCCGCCGCTCTTGCCATTGCAAACTGCACCAATCCGGGCGAGCTGGTTCCGCATCCGCTCGATCCCAAAGTGCATGAGGAAGTGGCGCTGGCTGTAGAACGGGAAGCTTCACAAGGAAAGGAATAGCAGACGCAACAGAGAGAGCGCCTATGTGAAGAGCAGGCGCTCCTTTATGTGAGCAGCGCTCTTTCATGGCAATTTGAGAAACCATTCGTTATAATGGGGACAGTGACTGAAGGAAAGGGGATCTTTTGGATGGAGCTTGATATCAAGCAAATTCAGGAAACCATTCCACACCGTTATCCGTTTCTGCTCGTCGATAAAATCACCGAGTTTGAATCAGGCAAAAGAGCGGTCGGAATCAAAAATGTAACCATCAATGAACCGTTTTTCCAGGGCCACTTTCCCGGATATCCCGTCATGCCGGGGGTATTGATCATCGAAGCTTTGGCTCAAGTGGGCGCGTTCGTCGTGCTCAGCAAGGAAGAAAATAAAGGAAAATTGGCTTTCTTTGCAGGCATTGACAACGTCCGCTTCCGTGAACAGGTCAAGCCGGGGGATGTATTGACTTTAGAAGTGGAAATGCTGCGATTGAGGGCTAACATCGGCAAAGGAAAAGGGGTAGCCAAAGTCGGCGACAAAGTGGTGGCGGAAGGTGAATTGATGTTCGCTCTCTCTTAACCAAGCTGTACATAAAAATTGGAAGGTCTCTAAGGGACCTTCCTTCTCTGTTCTCTTATTCTAAATGATTATTTCGGGGTATCGCTACTTCATTACGACCCAATAATAAAGCGCACAAAAAAATAGATCAATCCCCAGAGAGGGAGACTCAGGATCAGGCCATTGATCAGACCGAGTGCACAGTTCAAGGAGTCATTGGCAACTCTTTGCTTTTTCATTCATCGATCCGCTCCTTACCCCTATTATCACCATGAAGCAAACAGTTATCCCGAATGCTTGTATACGGTCAAGGATGGAATCGCAAATATTCAGGGAATCTTAATCAAAAAGGAAGAGGTTTGATTCCGGTGAGCCTTCGTGTATTGATCATTTCCCACATGTATCCGAATCAGGTGAATCCCGTGTCGGGGATTTTTGTTCACAACCAGGCGAAAAGTTTACAAAAAGCGGGAATCCGAGTGCGGGTCGTTTCCCCGATCCCCCGCTTTCCGCTCTACCCGAAATGGAAGGGCTATCGCAAAATGGCTCTCCAAACCCGGCTGGAGGGAATCGATGTTCAGTATGTCCCGACGCTGATGTTTCCCGGAGGCTTCTTTTTTTCGAACTACGGCCGATTTTACACAGCGTCGCTCCAGCAAGCGATCCCGGCGATCCAGAGGGAATTTCCGTTTGATCTGATCCATGCCCACACCATTTTTCCCGATGGTTATGCCGCGGGTATCTTAAAAAGATCGTTTCAGGTCCCCGTCGTCTCTACGATTCACGGTTCGGATATCATGCTGTACCCCAAACGAAACAAATCCGTCTATCGTAAAACGCTGCAAGCGCTCCAAATGAATGACCGGATCATCACGGTCAGCGGCCGGCTGCTTGCGGAAGCGGAGCGGATGGCCCCCGGAATTGAAGCGAAAACCATTTATAACGGCTTTGATCCGTCGCGTTTTTATCCGATCCGGCAGCAAAAGGCGAGGGAACAATTGGGAATCTCCGGGCGGAAAAAAGTATTGTTGTTCGTCGGCAATCTCCTGCCTGTTAAAGGGGTGGACCTGTTGCTCACCGCGTTTGCCAAAGTGGCGGCCGAAGATCCGGATTTGCATCTTTACCTGGTTGGAGACGGTCCGCTGAGACGGACGCTCGCTGAACAGTCGGCCCGTCAGGGAATCCAGGCGCAAACCCATTTTATGGGCAGGCGTCCCTATGAGGAAATTCCGGCCTGGATCAACAGTGCGGATGCGCTGGTTTTAGCCAGCCGAAGTGAGGGATTGCCGTCCATTTTGCTTGAAAGCATGGGTTGCGGGAAGCCGATGGTGTGCACTGATGTCGGAGGGATTGCCGAGATTTTGCGGGATGGCGAAACCGGATTTCTCGTTGAGCCCGGCAACACCGGCCAATTGGCGGAGCGGCTTCGCCAGATATTGGTCGAGTCCCCGGAACTGGCCCGATCCATGGGAGAGCGGGCGTTTCAGATGTCGAAGGCACTCACCTGGGAGCAAAATGCGCAAAACACCATTCAGCTTTATGAGCAAGTTCTTGCAGTGAATGGCTTGAAGCGGGATCCCGAGTAATTTTGTGAAACGGTTTTGCACTTTCATTGAAATGATCATGACTGTTTGTTCAACAGAATCGGGGAATGACGGTGGATTGCTTTAAAGGGCCGCTCCAAAATCATTTTTGCGGCTCCGTTCCGATGCTTGCCGGCCTCAGGAGCACGGAGATCCACACGGCCGACCGCCCCGGAAGCACAACCACAGACACACCCTTTTACAGCACACTTTCAAGAAAAGTTTAAGATGAGGGATACCCAAAACATTTCAACTATGTTACATTTTAAGATGGGTTTGTAATGTTCTTGTAATAAACGCAACAACATGCAAAGGCTGTCTTTGTACAACGATATTCTTAAACCGAAGTTGTCGAACCACGTTCAGGATAGAAAAGAGGGAGACATGTGATACGCTATGGAATCGTTGGTTGCGGCCACATCGCCAAAAAACATGTGGCGGCAATTGAAGCCGTAGAAGGAGCTGAATTGGTGGCCGTTTGCGATACCAATGAAGAACGCCTTCGCGAATTTGCGAAAGACGGGATTGAAGGTTACACCGATTTGGCGGACATGCTCAAAACGAATGTGGATGTGGTCTGCATCTGCACTCCAAGCGGATTACACCCCAAGCTTACCATTCAGGCTGCTGAAGCCAAAAAACATGTCATCGTGGAGAAGCCGATGGCACTCACGTTGGAAGATGCGGACCGCATGATTGAAGCTTGTGAACGTAACGGCGTGAAAATGGCTGTCGTTCATCCGAACCGCTTCCGTCCCGCCGTTGCCGAGCTCCGTCGCCAGCTGGACCGGGGCGCATTTGGAAAAATTGGTCATGCCAATGCGACGGTTCGCTGGAACCGAAACCAGGCTTATTATGATCAAGCTCCGTGGCGCGGAACCAAAGAGATGGATGGCGGGGTATTGATGAACCAGGCCATTCACAATATGGATCTCCTGTTGTGGATGATGGGCGATGTGGAAGAGGTAGCCTCTTATCATGCCACACGCATTCGCAACATCGAAGCGGAAGATACTTCTGTTTCCGTGATCAAGTTTAAAAGCGGCGCACTTGGCGTACTGGAAGCAGCCGTAACCATTTATCCCAAAAATCTGGAAGAATCGCTGAGCATTTTTGGCGAAAAAGGGACGGCGATCATCGGCGGCCCCACCGCCAACTGGATTAAACATTGGAAATTTGAAGACATCAGCGATGAAGAAGCGGAAACGACCATCAAGCGCATTGACGAAGATCCGTTTGGCGTTCCGGGACACCAGTGCATCATCCAGGACATGACCGATGCGATCCGGGAAGACCGCACTCCTGTGGTTTCCGGGGAAGAAGGACGCAAAGCGCTGAGTCTGGTCATTGCCTGCCAGCAATCGGCTGAAACCGGAAAACCGGTGCGCATGGACGATTTACAGCGGAAAAAGTAAAGGATATCATGAAGGAGCCAGGATATGATGAGCCAAATTCCTTTGTTAGACCTGAAAGCCCAGTATCAGACGATTCGTGAGGAAGTTCGTCAAGCCGTAGACAAGGTTTTAGACGGCGGCAGATATATTCTCGGTCCCGAAGTAAAAGCGCTGGAAGAAGAAGTTGCCGCATACTGCGGCGTGAAACATGCGATCGGGGTAGCCAACGGAACCGACGCACTTGTACTCGCTTTAGATGCAGCAGGAATCGGTCCCGGAGATGAAGTGATTACCACTCCATACACCTTCTTTGCCACTGCGGAAGCCGTTTCCCGGCTGGGAGCAACCCCGGTATTCGTCGATATTGATCCCCAAACATACAATATCGACGTTAAACAAATCAGAGCAAAAATCAACTCCAAGACCAAAGCCATCATTCCTGTACACATCTTTGGCCAACCAGCTGACATGGAAGAAATCATGGCGATTGCCAAAGAACATAACCTGTTTGTGCTCGAAGATGCGGCTCAAGCGATGGGTTCTGAGTATAAAGGGCGCAAAATCGGTTCCTGGGGACATGCAGCCACCTTCTCCTTCTTCCCGACCAAAAACCTGGGCGGCTACGGAGACGGTGGAATGATCACCACCAATGATGACGAACTGGCCAGGAAAATTCGCAGCTTACGTGTTCATGGAAGCAATCCTGAGTCAAAATACTATAACAGCATGATCGGATACAACAGCCGTTTGGATGAACTGCAAGCGGCCATTTTACGCATTAAGCTGCGCCATCTGGACAGTTGGAACGATGCGCGTCGCGAGAAAGCAGCCCTTTACGATGAACTGCTAAAGGATACTCCTGTTGTCACTCCTTACCATGCAGATGATCGTAAGCATATTTATCACCTGTACATCATTCAGGCAGAAGACCGGGAGCAGTTGGTGGGACACCTGAAAGAGAACGGTATTTCTACCGGAGTTTATTACTCCATTCCTCTTCACCAACAAGAAGTGTACAAATCGCTCGCCTATGAAGAAGGCAGCCTGCCAACTTCCGAATACATGTCTAAACGCACCTTTGCTTTGCCGCTCTACGCGGAGCTTTCAAACGAGAACATCCATCGCATTGTCGATATCATCAAAAGCTACTATGCGAATAAATAATCATCAAAGGGATGAATCAACGTGAACGAGACCACTAAAAGTTTGCTTCAAAAAATTGAAGACAAAACCGCGGTCATCGGCGTCGTCGGATTGGGATACGTGGGCTTGCCGCTGGCCGTGGAAAAAGCGAAAGCCGGTTATCAAGTGATCGGGTTTGATGTCCAGCAAAAAAGAGCGGATATGGTGAACCAGGGAGTAAACTATATCGGGGACGTTGTGGACGAAGAGCTCAAACAAATCGTCGAAGAAGGGCGTTTGAAAGCAACGACGGATTACTCCTTGATTTCCGGCGTGGATGCCGTTGCGATCTGCGTGCCGACTCCGCTCGATAAATACCAGCAACCGGACACCTCTTATGTGGAATCGTCCGGACGCGAAATCGCCAAATACTTGCACGAAGGCATGCTGGTCGTCCTGGAAAGCACCACCTATCCGGGAACGACGGAAGAAGTGCTGATGCCGATCCTGGAAGCAACCGGACTCAAGGTCGGAGTAGATTTCCACCTCGCCTATTCGCCGGAGCGCGTCGACCCGGGCAACAAAGTGTTTAACACCAAAAATACCCCGAAAGTCGTCGGCGGGGTTACCCCGGAATGCACGAAAGTGGCCGCCGCTATGTACCGTGCGGTTCTCGAAGGGGAAGTACACGAAGTTTCCAGCCCGAGAGTCGCGGAAATGGAAAAAATCCTGGAAAACACTTTCCGCAACATCAACATCGGCCTTGCCAACGAAATGGCTATTCTCTGCAACAAGATGGGCATCGACGTGTGGGAAGTGATCGATGCGGCCAAAACGAAGCCATACGGATTTATGGCGTTCTATCCGGGTCCCGGGCTCGGCGGTCACTGCATTCCGATCGACCCGTTCTACCTCACCTGGAAAGCGCGTGAATACAACTACCACACCCGCTTGATTGAAGTAGCCGGAGAGATCAACAACGCGATGCCCGAATTTGTCGTGGACCGCATGATGAAAATCCTCAACCGGTACGGCAAATCCCTCAACGGGTCAAAAGTAGTCGTTCTCGGCGTCGCCTACAAAAAAGATATCGATGATATGCGTGAATCGCCCGTGCTGGAGATCGTGAAGCTGCTGGAAAAATATCAGGCCGAATTTGTCACGGTCGATCCGCATATCCCGTCGTTCCGGGTGGGGGAAAAAGTATACGAAACAGCAGAACTGACCGGGGAGTTGTTGGAATCCGCCGATCTCGTCCTGATCACGACCGATCACAGCGCGTTTGACTATCAGTTTATCGCCGATAAATCCAAGGTCATCTTCGATACCCGCAATGCCTTAAAAGAAATCAAGGACATTCGCGCGGATTACGAAAAACTGTAAGGCGGTTATAACCATGAAAAACTTTGTGCATGAATCAGTGAAGATGGGAGCCAATGTCAGGATCGGGTACTTTTCCGTCATCGAGGAAGGCGTTGTTCTGGGCGATGATGTAACCATTGGCAACAATGTGACGATCCATGCCGGAACGGTCATCGGCTCCGGTGTATTCATCTCCGATAACTGTGTGATCGGACGCTGGCCCAAGCCCGCCAAAGCCTCCACCGTCAAGCTTGATCCGGATCTGCCTCCGCTCGTCATCGGCGACGGAACGACAGTGGGAGCGGGTGCGGTCTTGTATCGCGGAAGCACCTTCGGTAAAGAGGTCATGATCGGTGATCTGGCCTCCGTACGTGAAAAATGCAGCATCGGGGACCGTGTAGTCATCGGAAGAGGGGTTGCCGTGGAAAATCAGGTGGAGATCGGCCCTCACACCAAAATCCAGACCAATGCTTATATCACGGCTTATACGACACTGGAGGAACGCGTGTTTATCGCACCGACGGTTACGACTACGAATGACAACTTTATGGGCCGCACCAAAGAGCGCTTCAAATACGTACGGGGCCCGCTGGTGAAACGGGGGGCACGTGTGGGCGGAGGGTCGATCCTGCTGCCCGGCGTGACCGTAGCAGAAGAAAGCTTTATTGCTGCCGGCGCCGTCGTCAACAAAGATACGGAACCTGCCAAGGTGTATGTGGGTGTGCCTGCCCGGCCCCTCAGGGATGTACCTGAACGAGAAAAACTGGAAAACCAGGAATAACACCTAACCTAGAAGGTGTGTATAGCATGAGGCAATATATAAAAAGATTATTTTCCGATTCCGCTGCCTTTGCGGTCGCAACCATGGGGAACAAGCTGGCTGCTGCCCTGCTTGCCCCCATTTTCTTCCGCCATTTAACCGGCGCCGGTCAGTTGGGTGAGTGGGGTTTAACAAACACCCTCACCCTTATTTTGACTTATCTTTGCATTCTGGGAACCGATGCCGCAATGGCCTTTTATTTTTATGATGCCAAGGATCAACAGGAGCGAAGAATTTACTTTACCAATGCGGTCATTTTCAGTGCGGGAATGTGTCTCTTGTTTAGCATTCTCGCTTATGTGTGGGGAGCGCCGCTGGCGGAGATCATCTTCAAGGGAAAAGAAGGATACCATTTGCTGCTCCCGGTCGCTTTTCTGGCTACAGTGGGGGCCATCGTTATTCAGCATGTTTTGGGTTATGCGCGCTACAGCCGGAGAGTATGGCTGTTTAATATATTCAGCATGGCTTATGTGATCGGATCCAATTTGATCAGCATCTACTTTGTTGTGTTTGAAAATGCCGGTGTAATGGGAATCTTTTACGGCCAACTCATCGGGCAACTCGGCGTCGCCCTCATCCTGGTCTGGATCTTCCGCAGGGAATTTGTGCCGAAGCTGTCCCGGAAGCATTTGTCCCATCTGATCGCCTATGGAGCACCTCTCTTACCTACTTTGCTTTCATTCTGGGTGATGACTTCGACGGGCAGGCAGATTCTCTACTACATGGTATCTCAGACACATGCTGACATTTATGAGGCGGTCATGCGCATCGCCAGCCTCATCGTGTTGGTGACTGCGCCGTTTCAGTTGGCCTGGCGCCCTTTTTCCATGTCGATCAAAGACCGGGAAGACGCTCCGCAGATCTACGGCTTGGTCGGCAGGGCTCTCATCGTTGCCGGAACGCTGGCCATCATGTTGCTCACTTTTGTCATCGAGCCGATTTATCAGTTATATATAGGAAGAAAAGACCTGGCGACCGGTTATTTATACGTGTGGTTCCTTTCTTTCGGCACCTTGCTCAACGTCCTGCACACCGTGTTTGGAGTGGGGCTGCTCATTAAAAAGAAAACCAAGCTCATTTCACGGGGATTTTTGATCGCTGCCGTCGTATACTTAATCGGGTGTTTCATTTTGATTCCTGTGTTTCACATCTGGGGAGCCGTAAGTATGACTGTGATCGCTTATCTGATCGTGATTATCTGGGTATATATGCACAATCAAAAAAATTACCCGGTAGACTTTCGCTTTGGTTCCGTGTTAACCTATATCGCGATATATCTTTTTTTGATGGTTGGAATTACATGGGTGCAAATGACCGAAGCGGAACATGCGTGGCTTTATTACGGCATCGCTTTGGCTCTTCAGATTGTTTCCGTTTTTGCGACTAAGCTTTTCACGCTGAAATCTTTGAATCAAATTGGCAGCTTTTTGCCCAAACTAGGAGGAAAAAGGTGAGAGATGGTGAATGAGCTATTGGTACCCAGACAAAAACGTTTGGAACACCTCTTTTATGTGATGATCGCTTTTGCCCTGCTGGGTCCCACCTTGGGAATCCAGGTGACGGAGGAGTTTAATCTAACCTTCTTCCGGGTTGCGTTTGCGTTGCTCACGGGTGGGCTCATCATTCGTCTGGCACTCAATAAAGGGATGGAAACATCCTACATGTATCCTGTGCGCTGGTACGCGGCGTTCTTCCTTTTTTGGGTTGTATATGCCATGCTCTCTCTCACTTGGGCGGTTGATCTTGGCAAAGGCATTCGCTACCTGGTTTTCCTGGGCATGATGGTGCTCTTAACCCTTTCTTTTCCCTTTTTTGTGCGGACGGAAAAAAACTATTGGATTTCCCAGCGCATCCTGTTTGGCGTTTTTGCCTCCATCATCTGTTTCGGCGTCATTGAGTCGATTTTTATGATCCATCTTCCCCCGTCCAGAGCGGAAACCGGCCAGGCAACGGTAACGTCTGTTTTTACCAACCAAAACGATCTGGCGACATGTATCACCTTGGCTTTCCCTTTTGTGGCAACGGCCTTGTTTATGTTAAAACTTAAGAGAAAACATAAGCTGTTGATCTACGTGATCGGTGTGCTGTCCATGTACGTCCTGCTGGCTACCGGGTCGCGGAGCAACACTCTGTTTGCGCTGCCGCTGGCCGCTCTCGTGCTGCTGATTGCGCTTCCGTTTGCCATCGACAGGAAAAAATTGACGTGGAAGAACATTGGAAAAGGAATCGCGGCCATTCTCGCGGGGGCCGTCATCGTGCAGGCGATGAGCGTTGCCTTTCTCTCGGATGAGGCCAGGGAAAAAACGAGAACCAAGTTAAGGGGAACGGTTGACTTCTTCAAAGATATGCAACAAGGTCCCTGGAGTGTGGAAGAAAGAGAAGAGGAATTTATTCGCGGAGCGACCGGTGAAAGCCCGACAAACCGGAAGAACCTGATTTTAAATGGGATCTATTTTCTGCAAAAATCCCACTATATGGGTGTTGGCCCGGGAAACATTGAAGCCCTGATGCCGGAGGGGCCCAAAAAAGTGACCAAACGCAATTTGCACAACTGGTGGCTGGAAATTCTGGTTAACTTTGGCGTGATCATTTTTGTGCTGTATATGGCGTTGTATTTCTGGTTGCTGTGGCGGTTATGGAAACTGGTCGGGCTCAAAAATTCTCCTGAAACCAGCCCTCTGGTCCGTTGGGGGGCCGTATCCAGTTTGGCGGCATTGATCGGATACTTTGTTGGCGGAGTGGCACCAAGCACAGCCATTCACTTCACCCCGATGTGGATTTCTTACGGTCTGGCGCTGGCTGTTGTTATTTTGGGAGAACTTCAAAAGAAAGGGTCCCAGTCTGTCACTGATGGCCGGAAAAGTACCGCTTAGGTTTTCGGGTAGTGTGAGCTGTGTGGGGCATCAGGTGAGATGCCCTTCACGACTTTTTTCTCAAAGAAAAACTCCCTTTGAATCATGGGTCATGCAGAAAGGGGGAAGTTTGTGGTCCATAAAATCATGATTTTCAGTTCGGTACATCCGTATGATGATTCCCGCATTTTTCACAAACAAGCCGTCTCTTTGGTTAAAGCGGGATATCAGGTGGAGCTGCATGCAGTGGCCGATTTTGCGGAGAAAGAAGAACAGGGAATACGCATTGTCGGAGTCAAACGTGCGAATAAAAGATGGAAGCGGCTCTGGAGCGGGTGGACTTTATACAGGCGGGCCATAAAAAGCGGTGCGGACCTTTTCCATTTTCACGACCCGGAATTGCTTCCCTGGGGAGTCCTGCTTGCGTGGCGGACAGGCTGCCCGGTGATTTATGATTCGCATGAGGACCTGCCCAAGCAGCTGCATACCAAGCTCTGGATTCCCAAACTGCTTCGATCCCCTCTATCCTTTTTGGTACATAGGGTCGAAAAATGGTTAGCCAAACAATTGGCTGCGGTCATTACAGCGACTGAATCGATTCGCGACCAGTTTGAGAGTGCCCGCCAGGTGACAGTGATCAAAAACTATCCCCTGCCCATTTCAGTTACTCCTGAAAAAGCAGATGAGAAGAACCGGATCTTGTATGTAGGAGGCATCTCTTACCTTCGCGGTTATCGCGAGATGATCCGAATGATGGATTTTATTCCTGCTGAACTGGAGGCTGAACTCCATCTCATCGGTCCCCTTCAGCATATCGCCCCGGAAGATCGGGACCCGGAAAAGCTGAAGCAAAAAAACGTGTATTTGCATGGCCGGATTCCCTTTGAAGAAGTGCAAAGCTGGCTGGGAAAGGGAAAAGTGGGATTGGTGTGTCTTCATCCCATTGAAAATTACCGTGAATCGCTTCCGATCAAAATGTTCGAATACATGGCAGCCGGAATCCCTTTGGTGGCTACGGATTTTCCCCTTTGGAAGGAAATTGTGGAGAAAAGCAACTGCGGATTCGTCGTCAACCCGCTTGAACCCAAGGAAATCGCCGAGCAGGTGACGCGTCTCCTGACAGATGAAGCCTTGCGGGTTCAATTGGGTGAAAATGGCCGACGGGCTCATTTGGAAGTATATAATTGGAAAGCGGAAGAAAAAAAGCTGCTGTCCCTTTATTCACAGTTACTTGCTTCTAACAAGCAACCCCAGTCCCTTTCTCAGGGTTGACTGGGGTTTCCTGTCGTCTTAGACTCCATCCCGATGTGTTGGGTCAAAATTCGGCGCACACGGTTGATTTCTTCATCGCTGACGATGAAATAATAGGTGCCGTCCAGGGTTCTGTCTTCTCCCTGAAAGGAGACGGTGGAGATGTCTTCATTCCTGATCCCCGCATAAGCCCGCTGTAAATGGAACAGCCTGAGCGGCGGAATATCGGTTTTCATATGGTTGCCTAACTCATCGAGCAGTTGATCCAGTTTCATGATCGAGCCGAATTGGGTTCCTTTTTGAATGAGGCCGCGCAGCACTTCCTGTTGCCGCCTGATTCGTCCGAAATCGCCATGGGGGTCCGCTTTTCTCATCCGGGCAAAGGCCAGAGCTTGTTTCCCGTTTAACGTCATCTTCCCTTGATGGAACCGGTACCCGCCATAGCTGAAGTCAAAAGGAACCATGACCTCAATTCCGCCGAGCTGATCGACGATCTTTTCCAGTCCCTGCATATTGACTTTGACATATCCGTCGATGGGAATATCCAAAAAGCGTTCCACTGTTTTTCGGGTCAATTCCACACCGCCGTAGGCATAGCTGTGGTTGATTTTATTTTTTTCCGTCTGACCGGGAATATCTACAAGGGTATCCCGGGGGATATTGGTGAGGATGACGGTTTTTTTCATCGGGTTGAGGGTGGCGATCACGATGGTATCGGATCGACCGAGATCCCCTGTTCGCTCATCCACACCCAGCAAAAGTAAAGAGACTGCATCTTTCGTGATGGAAACCGCTTTTTCCCTTTTTTCCGATTTGGTCAGTGTCGGCGGTTCATAGATACGGGTAGCCGTCAGCCAGATTCGGTAGCCAAAATAACTCACGACCAACAAACCGATGAGAAGAATAAGCGTGAAAACACGAAACCATAATCGTTTCGCAGATCGTTTGGGTGACAATGTGACTCCCCGCTCTCGGCTGCTTTTCAAATGATATTTTATCACCGGCATGCACAAGGTATACCCGTTGCGGGGAATCGGGAGCTTTTGGAAACGCACATGCCCGTTTGTGATCGATGGGCTGTCCGCTTCCTTCCTTTGCTTCTTGCCAAGACTGCTGGTAAGATAATGTGGGGAAAATAACGACCATCGAAGTGATGATGAAAAGAGTCGGGAACGGTTAGCCTATTCGAGAGAGAGGGGTTTCATTCGATATGAAAGTACTGGTTACCGGGGGAGCCGGTTTCATTGGTTCCCATATCGTGGACCATTTAATCGCTGGTGGAGCTGAGGTGGCGATTGTAGACAACATCTCAACAGGCAAAAGCACACAAATCCATCCGGATGCTTCCTTTTACAGCATGGATATCAGCAGTCCGCACCTGTTGGAAGTTTTTCAAAAAGAACAGCCGGAAGTGGTCATCCACCAGGCGGCGCAAATTCATGTGGGCACATCCGTAGATGACCCTGTCTTTGACGCAACCACCAATATTTTGGGAACGATCCGCCTCTTGGAGGCGAGCCGCCAAACCGGAGTCAGAAAAATTGTCTACGCTTCATCCGCCGCCGTCTACGGAAATCCCGAGTACTTGCCGATTGATGAACAGCATCCCGTTCATCCGCTGTCCGGTTATGGAGTATCCAAATATACTCCGGAACAGTATCTTTCTGTTTACCATCATTTGTACGGCCTTCGGTACACGATTCTGCGCTATGCCAATGTATACGGAGTTCGGCAAGACCCCCGGGGAGAAGGCGGGGTCATATCCATTTTCATCGACAAAATTCTGAGCAACAGTCCGCTGACCATCTTTGGGGACGGGGAACAGACGAGAGACTATATTTACGTGGAGGATGTCGCCAAAGCCAACCTGGCTGCCATTCAAAACGGGGATGGCGAGATCTTCAATATTGGGACGGGTGTCCGCACTTCCCTGAATCAGGTGGTGCAGCTGTTTAATCAGATAACCGGCCGGCAAAACCCGGTGGAATATGGACCGGAACGTTCCGGGGATATTAAACATAGTTACTTCAACAATCAAAAAGCCCGGGCTCTTCTGTTCTGGGAACCGGCGGTCACTCTGGAGGAAGGGCTGAAAAAGACATACGAATATTATCGGGATGAATATCGTAAAATGGACAAAGAAATGTTGAAAACGTAGCAAAACGGCATTTGTCGCACTTTTTCGTTCATATTCAGCCGACGTGCGGTTTATTTCCTCATAAATCGGCTATTGTCAATTCTGTGGATCTGCAGTATACTTGGTTACAGTTGAGTTTGAAACATTTCTGTAATGTTACTGTCATTTTTGTAATCTTCGACTGAACATCTTCCCAGATCTTATCCAGCAGGAGTGGTTAGCGGATGCGTTCAAAAATGGTCTATGAAAGCAATTCGCACACATATTTCCGGGGAGCCGGTGGATCATCGCTGTATCCGTTCTTTAAACGGGTTTTTGAAGTCGTTTTTTCCATCGCTTTGTTATTGTTTACGTTACCTGTGCTGGTTTTGACGGCTATCGCAATTAAATTGGAATCACCGGGTCCCGTGTTTTACAAGCAAGAACGCGTAGGCCTGAACGGCAGAACGTTCAACATCATCAAACTCCGTTCCATGCGTACAGACGCCGAGAAGAACGGCCCGCAATGGGCAGCGAAGAACGATCCGCGAGTAACGCAAGTCGGCAAGTTCATCCGCAAAACAAGGATCGACGAAATTCCTCAGTTGATCAATGTATTGCGCGGAGATATGAGCTTAATTGGTCCCCGTCCCGAACGCCCGATGTTTACGGAGCAATTTGATAAGGAAATCCCCGGTTTCAAAAAGCGTCTTGCGGTTAAGCCGGGATTGACGGGTTGGGCTCAGGTGAATGGCGGTTACGAAGCTACCCCTGCTGAAAAACTGCAAATGGATCTGTATTACATTCGCAATCAATCTTTCCGTTTGGATATGCAAATATTGCTCCGCACCGTTTGGGTGGTTATCTCGGGCAGCGGAGCCCGCTAAAGCAAAACGGGATGCCTTTTCGCTTCAGGCAGCCCGTTTTTGTATATATAAAACAGAGTACATCTGATTCTCATCTTAAAACACGAGGCGCAGACAGAGGTACAACAGAAGCCACAACGGTACGCTCAAACAAGAGGCATTGATGATGCCGATCCAAAACGATTTCCCGACGACCGTGCAGTTCATATTGGGCACCTCCGTAAATGTTTGGGTATGTACTGTTATTATACGTCAAGGGGCTCAGGTGTAGTTAAAAATAGGCGATTTGTTAAGTAAATGTAATGTCAAAGTAATAGATGTCACGAATATGACAGCATCCGGTTTGAGGATGGATGATGGGGGTTTCCCCGTAACATCTGCTGTTGGGTAGTGAGGGGCGTAGCCGATTTCCTGTAAATAACATTACATTTTTTGTCTATATAAAAGAAATTATTATTGACTTTTTTTTCTTTCCGTGATAAATTTTCATCTAGTTGATTTGAAAAATGCATATGCACGGAATTCTCTTATCCAGAGAGGTGTAGGGACAGGCCCGATGATACCTCGGCAACCATCTGCCATCAGGGCAGAAAGGTGCCAATTCCTGCAGAACATGGATGTTCTGGCAGATGAGAGAAGGCGGTTATCGATAGATCCGAATGCCTTTCTGCATCTGTGCGGAAAGGTTTTTATTTTTATTCAGTTAGGCGGTGAGAACGCATGATCCAAGTGAAGGAAGTGACAAAAACATATCCGGCCCAAAAGAATCAGCAAGTCGTCACGGCTTTAAAAGGGGTTTCACTCCAGATTGAGCGGGGAGATATTTTTGGGATTGTCGGCCACAGCGGAGCAGGGAAAAGTACGCTCCTCCGCTTGCTGAACGGGCTTGAGACTCCTTCCTCCGGTGCGGTGATGGTGGACGGAAAGGAAATCTCGCGGTTGGCGAGTAAGGAATTGCGCCTGGCCAGGCAAAAAATCGGCATGATTTTCCAGCACTTTCATTTATTATGGTCCCGCACCGTCAGGGAAAATATCGCTTTTCCGTTGGAAATTGCCGGGAAGGCGAAAAAAGAAATCGATGAAAAAGTCGATGTGTTGCTGAAGCGGGTGGGGCTCAGCGAACGTGCCGACGCCTACCCTTCGCAACTCAGCGGCGGTCAGAAACAGAGAGTGGGCATTGCGCGTGCATTGGCCAACGATCCGGATGTTCTTCTGTGTGATGAAGCGACATCTGCGCTGGACCCCGAAACGACCGCATCGATATTGCGCCTGCTGAAGGAAATTCATCAGGAAACGGGAATCACCCTGGTCCTGATCACGCACGAAATGAGCGTGGTGCGGGCGATCTGCAACAAAATGGCGGTCATGGAAGGCGGAAAGATCGTGGAGTGCGGAGAGGTGGAAGCGATTTTCAAAAATCCGCAGCACCCGGTGACCAAACAGTTTCTAAAAGAGCTGACGGTGTCAGATGCTTCCGGTGAAACGGTTCGTCCGGGACAAGCCACCATCGAAATCAAGCTTGACCAGTTGCCGGTTTTAAGAAAGCTGGCTCAGACCCGTCCCATCACCTTCCGGCTCACTGGCGGTGAAATTACCGGAGCGGCGGACGGAGATCGTGTAAGGGTTCATGTGGACGGGGAACAAGAGCATGTGCACCAAGTTTTACAGGAGCTGAATGGGGAGGTGGAGAGCCGTGTTGAATGAAATAGATTTTAACCTGTTATGGCAAGCGACGGGTGAAACCATTTATATGGTAGGAATCTCCACCTTGTTTACCGCCGTCCTCGGGATTCCGCTCGGAGTGCTGCTGGTGATTACGGACAAGGGATATTTCTTGGAAAATCTGGTGGTGCAACGGATTTTGGCCGCCGTTGTCAATGTGTTCCGGGCTGTTCCTTTTATCGTCCTCGTTCTGTTCTTATTTCCGGTATCCCAATTAATTGTGGGGACAACCCTGGGACCGACGGCCGCCACCATCCCGCTGATCGCCGGAGCCGCTCCGTTTTATGCGCGCATGGTGGAAACGGCGATTCGTGAAATCGACCGCGGGGTGATTGAAGCATCCCAGGCAATGGGAGCCACCAAAATGACGATTATCCGCAAAGTGCTTATCCCGGAAGCCCTGCCTGCGATCGTCTCCGGATTGACGGTGACGTGCGTCTCGCTGATCAGTTTTTCCGCCATGGCGGGAATCGTCGGCGGCGGAGGCCTCGGGGATGCCGCTTACCGCTTCGGCTTCCAATCTTTTAACGACCAAATGCTGTACGCTTGCGGGATCATTCTGATTATCCTGGTGCAACTCGTTCAAGGGGTCGGCGACTGGATGGCTAGACGTTTGGACAAAAGATAAAACCATCGAGGAGGAAAGAGCATGAAAAAGATTGCTGCATTGCTTGTTGCCGCAGCAGTGGCCGTATTCGGATCTGCTTGCGCTGCCAAAAAAGATGAAGCTGCCACATTAACCGTGGGGGCCACTCAAGTTCCGCACGCGGAAATTCTGGAGCATCTGAAACCCCAATTGGAAAAACAAGGGGTGAAACTGGAGGTCAAAGTATTCCAGGACTACGTACTGCCCAATAAAGCAGTGGAAGAAGGGCAGCTGGATGCCAACTACTTCCAGCACATTCCCTGGATGACCGCAACCAATAAAGAAAAAGGGTATCATCTCGTCAAAGTGGCCGGCGTTCACATCGAGCCGATGGGAGCTTACTCGCGTAAAATCAAAGACATCAATCAGCTGAAAAACGGGGCCACGGTGGCGATCCCAAACGCGACCAGCGAATTGACCCGCGTTCTGCTGTTGCTCGACAGCCAAAAATTGATCCAGCTGGATAACCGCGAAGGGGACAAAACACTGAAAAACATCAAATCCAATCCCAAAAACCTGCAGTTTAAGCTGCTTGAACCGGCCGTATTGCCTCGCGTATTGGATCAGGTGGACTTTGCGGTGATCAACACCAACTATGCGCTTCAGGCAAAGCTGAACCCGGTGAAGGACTCGCTGTTTATTGAAGGAAAAGAATCTCCGTATGTCAACGTTTTGGCGACCAAACAGGGAAATGAAAAGAACGAAGCGCTGCAAAAATTGGCCAAGGCGCTGACTTCTCCTGAAACCAAAAAGTTCATCGAGAAAAAGTATAAAGGTGCCGTCGTACCGGCATTCTGATGCAAAACCCCGCAACACCATGTTGCGGGGTTATTTTAATGGTACCTCTTTATATTCTTTTCTCCCTGACTCTATTTTGGCCTGACCGTTTGTCCAATTCATCACCTGCTCCATCAACATTCCCTCTTCGCCGAGCGGTGTCCAGACGGGCCAGCGGACCACTTCCGCAAACTGCGGGGAATCGAGCAGGTATCCCGAACGGTGCAGTTCGTATTCCATTTTGCCCATAAAGTTGTAATCAAAGGTGAGCAGCACTTCCTGATGCATGATCCTCTGAATGATCCCGGCTGCCTCGACTGCGGCGGCGGCTCCCTGGCTGTAGGCGCGCACCAGTCCGCCTGCGCCTAGCTTGATTCCGCCAAAATAACGAGTGACCACGATTGCGGTATAAAGCAGGTTTTTGGCGTGGATCACTTCCAGAAT
This sequence comes from Lihuaxuella thermophila, assembly GCF_900110165.1. GTDB lineage: Bacteria > Bacillota > Bacilli > Thermoactinomycetales > Thermoactinomycetaceae > Lihuaxuella > Lihuaxuella thermophila. Next base: position 47,270 of record NZ_FOCQ01000002.1, on the reverse strand, counting down.
CGGCCGCCCTGCCGTCCCTGCCGGTTCCCCGTCGTCGGAGGACTTTTGCACCGTGTCGGTGACCAGATAAGCGTAGCAATTGTGAGTGGCATCCCAGTGTTGTTTGGAAATCTCCTGTACGAATTGGACCGCTTCTTCTTCGCTCATCACCTGTTTGGCGCGGCAGATGAAGCGGGACTTTTGGATGACGATTTCTGTTTCTCCGTAATCTCCTACCGTTAGATATGACTCATGCTCCATTTCATTCACAACCTTCCTTCACTCATTATAAAGGAAGGGAGAAGCTGTGTCGCTCATCTGGTGCCATTTTTGCCCTCAGAAGTATACGCATCGGATTGTTTCATGTCTTCTTTCGGCACATATTCAATTTGCTGTTGCAAAATCCGGCTGACACGCTTTCGTTCCGAATCCGAGCAAATCTCAAACCATACTGACCTTCCGCCCGATTTTCTTTTTTCACCGTAAGTCTTCAGCTGGATTGTTTCCATATTCTTTTTCACTTTGTTGTAAGTGGCGAGCAAGGAGGGGAAATCAGAGGGTTTAAAACTGTAGGAGAAATTTTCGCCCACCACTTCGGTGACTTCGGTGAATTTAGCTAAACCTTGGGTGCTAAGCATCCGCTCGAGCAGAGCCGCGATTACTTCCTGTTGCCTCTTGTTGCGCCCGTGGTCGTTCATGGGGTCTTTCTTGCGCATCCGCACATAGGCCAAGGCTTGTTCGCCGTTCAGATGTTGCGGTCCGGGATTGAATTTTAATGATTGCCCGAGGTGATTTTGCGTACTGAAATAGAAGGGAACATTTACATCGACACCACCCAGGGTATCGACCGCATCCATAAAACCTTTAAAGTTCACTTTGGCATAATAATCGATCGGTACATGAAGGAAGTTTTGCACCGTTTCAATGGTGTTCTTTACATCACCCGCCCCGTTTTTCGTTCCATACCAAGCCGACGCGTTGATTTTATCTTTATGTCCGGGGGTGTTGGCAATTTCCACATACGTATCCCGGGGAATGCTCACCAATTTCATGGAATTCGTTTTGGGATTGATTGCCGCCACCAGCAAAACATCGGGCCTCCAGGACTCTTTTTTTTCCGTATCGGATGTCAGCTGGTCAGAACCGATGAGCAAAATGGTAAACGGATCCTTTTTGATCTCTACCTGGGCCTCTCTCCATTTGGATTTTCCAAGGTCGTCATGTCCTTTGGACAGAGCTCCGAATAGTTTTGCAGCGAAAAAACTGCCTGTGCCGACAATGATGAGAACCGTTAGCAGAAACAGCCGGAACAGCCTTTTGCGAAACCTCTTTTTTTTCACCCGTTCCAGCCGGCTTTGAATGACTCTTTCCAATTTCATTCCTCGCTTTTGGATGGACCGAGAAGGATTTTCTCGAAATTAATATGAGTTTTATACTAATACTCGGTTGAGTGAGTGATTTCCTCCCTTTACGGGAAAACGGTCAACGGGTATCATCCGTTTTTTCCGGCTTCATAAGAAAAAAGCTCTTTCGAATGAGGACAATCCGAAAGAGCAGGAGAAGGTGATGGTTGGAGAAGTTACTTTTCCAGCCAGACTTCTACGCCTATGGTATCCTCTTGAAGCTCGCATGTCCGGAAGCTGCTTTTGGACACCAGCTCCCTGAATTGATCTTTTGTGTATGCCCGTTTGATGAGCATGGACTTAAAGGCCCATTTGGTGAGCAGTAAATTGAACCCGGACAGATTCAGATCCTCTTCGACATGTTTGTTGATAGCTTCAATGGAAACGTCTCCGCGTAAGTCGATGATCACAGCCTTTCCGCCATTCTTTAATACCCGGTTGATCTCGTCAAGGGCTGTAACCGGCTGCGCAAAGTTCTTAAAGGCGGCCCGGCAGATGATAAAATCAAACGATTCGTCATCAAAGGGCATGGCGGCGGCATCCCCTTGACGGAAATCGATCGACACACCCGCTTCCTTCGCGTTTGCCCGTGCGATCTCCACGAAGCTATGACTGATGTCCAGCCCGGTGACTTGATAGTTGCCGAGCTTCGCGAGCTCGATCGCCAGGTATCCCGGTCCCGGGGCGAGCTCGAGAATAGCAGCCCCGTCGGATACCATGGAAGCAACCCGTTTCGCATCTTTTTTGTAATCCACAATATTTTTGCGGGTATTTTTGGCATACCACCAGGCAATCGGCCCATTCATTCCAATTCCCTTATAACCTTTGGAGGCTTTCATGGACATGGCATTTCCCCCTCTATTCGGTCCGTCTTCCCGGAGCACTCAGCTTCCGCTCTCCGTCTCATGCCCTTCATTTTGATCGGTTGAAGTGAATTTTTTTGCGATTGTACGCAGCCACTCCTCATTCCATTGAAGTTTTTCCGTTTGGATGTCGCGAATCACCGAACGGACCCACTCCAATTCTGCCGCTAACACGTCACGCTGGTATTCAGTCTCAAGCAAAAACAACCGGGGAATCCCCTGCTCTTTCGCTGTCTGCAATTGGCCATCGATCTGAGCCAATTTATCTTCCAGACCGCTCACTCTTGTTTGGAATTGCGCGATCACATCTTCAGGCGTTAAGAGCATGAGAAAGGAAACGGCAGCGGGAAACTCCAAAAATTCTTGCTTAGCGGTAGAAAGCATTTCACGCAGCCATGAGAACACCGCTGTTCGGCCTTCATCCGTAATCTCATACACCGTTAGCTCCGGTTTTCCGTCATTCTGCTTTTTCCCTTGAATGGCAATGGCTCCGTCCCGCCGCAACCGGTCGATGGTCTGATAGATGCTTGTTCGGTGGCGAACGTTGATAACGTCATGTTTCCCCCTCTCTTTAAGCAGTTGTTGCATGCGATAAGGGTGCATGGGTTCTTCGATCAACAGTGCAAGGATGGCTAATGCGATGGGTGATTTTTTGATTTTGCTCTTCATAGTAATAATATTACTATTAATAATATTACTATGTCAATCATCTCCATAACAATACAACTCCCCCTGCATGGATGAGGGGGAGTTTGTCGTTCGAGCTTCAAGTTTCGTCAACCACACGGAACATTTCGGAATCCCGTTCATATACTTTGTTTGAAGCGGAATAAAAAACCACAGCAGAGAACGAGCTCTGCTGTGGATACGGGTGTTATTGGTTATTGTTTTCCGTTGATTCGGCCGCACCGGATCCGCTGTCATTTCCGGTCCAGTTCAACTGTTGTCTGAGAAGCTGCCGGATTTGCTCCAGATCTTTCTCTCTGTACCTTTCCCAATAAACTTTCTTCCTGATGCCGTTTACAATTCCGTATTCCTGGGTATAGGTTTTAAACTCGATTCTTTCGATGTTTTCCTTGGGGATTTCTTTGTACAATGCCAACATGGAAGGGACTTCGCTCAGAGGGATGTTGAAGGTGAAGTTCTTGCCCACGGCCTCCACCACGTCTGAAAACTTCGTGACGCCTTCCACACTGGCGATTTTCCCGATGATTTTGGAGATCACTTCCTGTTGCCGTTTGTTGCGGCCCATATCTCCTTCCGGATCATCTTTTCGCTGCCGTACGTAGGCAAGTGCCTTCATCCCGTCCAGGTGCTGGTCACCGTAACCGATAAAGATTTTCTTTCCGATCGCGGGCCCCCGGAATGACCGCGTGTTATAAACATCCACGCCTCCTACGGCGTCTACGATATCCACAAATCCTTGGAAATTCACTTTCGCATAATAGTCAATCGGAATACCGAGCAGATTTTCAACGGTTTGCCTTACATTATCCACAGGATTGATGCCTCTCTTAACCCCTGCCATGGCTGCATCGTTGATTTTACTCCTGTGTCCGCCGGTATTGGCGATTTTCACATACGTATCCCGCGGGATGCTCACCAGTTTAGCCGATTTGGTTTTGGGATTTACAGCTGCAATCATAATGACGTCAGGCCGCCAACCTAACGATTTTTCCTCTTCAACGTCAATGGTATCAGCGCCCAGCAGCATGACGGCAAAGGGCTCTTCTTTCGGTTTCACCGGTTGGGCGCGCAACTTGGACCCGCCAACTTCGGAATCATGGCTTTTGTTCAGTGCGGATACCACTTGGTAGCCAAAATACGAGCCGATTCCGACCGTTAACAGGAGAACCAGTGTAATCACTCGAAAGACCCATCTGCGGCGCCTTTTTTTCTTCACCCGATCAACCCGGCTATGTGCAACTCTATGCATACTACCCCCACTTTAAGTACGTAAAAATAAGTACGTAAAAAATCGCTCATTTTATACTATCATTTAACTATGTGAAATATCAAGATAAATAGACAGAATTCAAAAAACGGAGAATTTGAGCTTTTATCATTTTCGTTCGCACTACAATTTATTATTTTAACTGAATTAGACCGTGAATGCTATGATAGATTTGAAGTCAGAAAAAAACGGGGTGAAGTATGATTCGATGGATCATAAAAAGGAAATTGATGAGATTCTGGATATTTGTCTGGTTGGCAGCAGCTGCTGTTTTTGTCCTTCCCTCTTCCCAAGCAATGCCGGATCCGCATCCGCCGGAAATAACCGCCCCTGATCGTGAATGGGTGGTCAAATGGAAGGGAGAGCCGAGTTTTTCCTTTCTGGAGACCGTCCAAGTGATCCATCGTTCATCAGCAAGGTCAAGCCGTCAGGAGGAGACGCTGCTTGTATCTGTAAAGGAAGGCATCAATCAAGAAGAGTGGTGGAATCGCTGGTCGCGGCATGCGGGAATCGAATATTTGCATCCCAACCACAAATTTGAAACGGCGGATCAGGCCTCGGAACCGACGGCCGGCAATTGGGACGAATTTTACTATTTGGAGCAGATCCGGGCCGTCGAAGCATGGAAAGTGTTTCGCAATAAGCATAGATCATTGCCGAGACGGTCCGGGCCCGTCATTGTGGCGGTGGTCGATACCGGTGTGGACCTCGGGAATCCGACATTAAGGCCGCTGCTGGTTCCGGGAGTCAATGTGAAAAACAAGTCACTCCCGCCGCAGGATCATCTGGGACACGGCACCCAAGTGGCCGGTGTGCTGGCAGCCGTATGGGGGGCCTTGACCGAAAAAGCACCTGTGGGGAACGGCAGGATTATGCCGATCAAAGTGATGGAAGACGGAAATGACGGGGATGTTTATTTTACGGCGGAAGGAATTCGGGAAGCGGTCCGGCGTCATGCCGATTTGATTGTGCTGGCCCAAGGGGGATGGACCTATTCGGAGGCGATCGCCGATGCGGTGAGGGAAGCGGAGCGCGCAGGCACATTGGTCGTGGCGGCGGGGGGGAATGCCAGTTATGATTTAAACGGGAATTTGCTCCATAACCGCCCGCTATTCTATCCGGCGGCCCTTCCGGAAGTTCTGGGAGTCGGGTCTGTCCGTATGGACGGGACGCATGATCCGTCTTCCAACAGCGGAGACGGGCTGGATGTGGTGGCCCCCGGTGATTTCATCGCTACGACCGGGACATCGGCAGACATGCGGATTGAATCCGGAACCTCTTTTGCGGCTCCCCAGGCGGCGGGAGTAGCGGCCCTCGTGTTACAGCTTCATCCGGAATACTCACCGTCGGACCTGAGAAATCTCATCTGTCAGACCGCCCGTAAACAAAAGGGGGAGCCGCGCTGGGACGAAGAAATGGGCTTTGGCCTTCTGGATGCCTACCGGGCGCTGACAATTCCTCTGAGTCCCGATCTGTCCGAGCCCAACAACCGTCCGGAGCTGGCGATGCCCGTCTCGTTGAATCAGCCGGTGGATGCCCTCTTATCCTGTTCAGACAGAGATTGGTATCAACTAGATCTCGAACAGCCAGGAACCCTTGTGCTTCAACTTCATAAACTGAAGGGAGATTGGAAGCATTCCTCCATCCGGATCGAGATCATGTCAGAGGGCCGGTCAGCCGTGTATCCACTCAAAGAGCGGGAGCAGATCAAGGTGACGGCTCCGCCCGGCCGAGTACGGGTGCAACTGCTGGGCGCAGGCCGGATGAAGGAGGTGTATTACCGTCTCTCTGCCACGTGGATGCCGCTCGGAGACTCCTATGAAAATAACGATTACGAATGGAATATGGCCGATTTGCAGCTGCCGGTTGATGCCACTCTCTACGAGGGAACCATTCATAAAAAAGGGGATTTTGACTGGTTTCGGCTGGTGCTTCCCCGGGAAGGGGAGCTTTCGATCCGTGTGACGTCCGCCACGCCCCGAATGGACCCGCTGTTGTTGATTCTGATGGAAGGCGACAGCAAGGGAGTCCTCATCGATGCGGGTGGGGAAGGAGAGCCGGAACAGGCCCGGATCAGAGTGAAATCCGGCTCCGTCTGCCTCCGCCTTTCCGACTACGGCAGGAATGTGATTGATGCTCCATATCAGCTGTTGCTTCACTACCAACCCGCCGGTCCGGTCAAAAAAGATGAACAAACGATGGCATCCTGGAAATGAAGGTTGTATTTCACCTATCTTTAGGTTATTCTATTGATGATGTAGAACGTGCCTGGCCTCAGGGTGGAGGAAGAGGGGCGTAGTAGATCAGCCCGTTGATTCATCAGGGTTTCGAGGGTTTCTAAAGGTTTAAAAGCAAGCGCCTTTCCTCGGAGGAAAGGTGTTTTTATTTGCCGAGAGATCAATTCCAAAGGGGGAGAACTTCATGTCCGCTGAAAAAAGACGCAGTTTATTTACTTCCGAATCCGTGACCGTCGGCCACCCGGACAAAATTTGCGATCAAATTTCCGATGCCATCTTAGATGCGATTCTGGAGAAAGATCCGAATGCCCGCGTGGCTTGTGAAACCACCGTAACCACCGGTCTCGTACTGGTTTGCGGAGAGATTTCCACGACTTGCTATGTGGATATTCCCAAAATCGTTCGTTCCACGATTCAAGACATCGGCTATACCCGTGCAAAGTTTGGATTTGACAGCGAAACTTGCGCGGTTCTCACATCCATTGATGAACAATCTCCTGATATTGCGCAAGGCGTAAATGTTGCTCTCGAAAAAAGAGAAGGGACCATGACCGAGGAACAGATCGAAGCGATCGGTGCCGGCGATCAGGGGATCATGTTTGGTTTTGCTTGCAATGAAACCCCGGAGCTGATGCCGCTTCCGATTTCCCTGGCACACAAACTGGCCCGCCGCCTGCATGAAGTTCGTGTGGACGGAACCCTGGATTACCTCCGTCCGGATGGAAAAACACAAGTGACGGTTGAGTATGAAGACGGAGTTCCGGTGCGCATCGATACGATTGTCATTTCTACCCAGCATGCGGAAGATGTCACCTTGGAGCAAATCCAAAAAGATCTTCAGACCCATGTGATCGGACCGGTGGTTCCGCGGGATATGCTGGATGAAAACACCAAATACTTCATCAACCCGACGGGACGTTTCGTGATTGGCGGACCGCTTGGGGATGCCGGATTGACCGGCCGCAAAATTATCGTGGATACCTACGGCGGTTACGCCCGTCACGGCGGCGGAGCCTTTTCCGGAAAAGACCCGACCAAGGTGGATCGTTCCGGAGCCTATGCTGCCCGTTATGTAGCCAAAAACATTGTGGCAGCCGGTCTGGCAGACAAATGCGAAGTGCAGTTGGCTTATGCCATCGGGGTCGCCCGCCCTGTTTCCATCCGCGTAGATACTTTTGGGACTGGAAAGGTAAGCGAAGACAAACTGGTTGAACTGGTGGAAAAACACTTTGACCTGCGTCCTGCCGGAATCATCCGCGAACTGGATTTGCGCCGTCCGATCTATCGCCAAACAGCTGCGTACGGTCATTTTGGCCGCACCGATCTCGACCTTCCGTGGGAACGTACCGATAAAGCGGATCTCCTCAAACAAGATGCCGGTCTATAAGGATTTTTCATTCTGCCGTCCTGTGTGGGCGGCTTTTTCTATTTCAAATTGTTCGTTTGGCATGGTAAAATTTAAATATGATCGAATTTTTAGAAGAAAGAGGTGAGTCCCTTGCTGGAGAGGCCGCCACAGACAAGACAAACGGAGCGCCAAGTAAGACCGGGGACGGTTTCTGTGGCGCCGGTCCGGGTGTTGATCGCCGATCCCGACCCGAATTTCCGTCAACAGCTCAAAACGGCATTAGCGCAGGAAGATGATATGATGTTGGTCGGAGAGTGCAGTGAAGGGGTTGAAGTTCCGCTCTTATGCGGGACGATCCTGCCGCATATCGCTGTCTTGGATTTGCATTTGCCGCGTGTCGACGGAGGGGAAGTGACATATCGTCTCAGTCAGATGGCTCCTCACACAAAGGTGCTCATCCTGTCAGAACATGATGAGCCTTATGTGCTGGAGACGATTCGCTCAGGCGCCTCGGGTTATCTTCTCAAAAACATGGGGACCACACACATCATCGAAGCGATGCGGGTGATCGCTCACGGCGGGTTTTATATCCATCCGATCATCATGGGGAGATTGGTGAACGAACTGCGCCGCTTAAGCAGAAGAGAAGGAGTTTTTCAGCATTTGTATACGAGAATTCCTCCAATTTCCTGGCAAGAAGTGTTAACATATAGAGAGATGGAAGTTTTGCGCTTAATGTCGCAGGGAAAAAACAACCGAGCCATCAGCGAACATTTGTATATCAGCGAAAAAACAGTAAAAAATCATGTGAGCAATATCCTGTACAAGTTAAATGTGCAGGACCGGACGCAGGCCGTTTTGCTGGCCATCAAGTACGGATGGGTTCAGTTGATTTAGCCGATTCACCTTAGAGTTCACGATACCTGTCTTTTCTGAATAAACTAGGGTGAAGGAGGGACGATGCGATGGAACAGTGGATCCTCTGGAGCGCTGCTCTGTACGTGGTGATGTTTTTCCTGATCAAGCATCTGTCTAAGTACTTCGGCTACTATTATCATAACAAGGCATATCATTTGGTCATCATTACCCGCAACAGTCAACGTTCCATCGAGTGGATGATCTGGTCCTATCATTTTTGGAACGGCACGAAAGGGAAAAAAGGAAGGATCACTTGCATAGATACCGGTTCATCGGATGATACATTAGCCATTTTGGAACGTCTCACAAACCGTTATCCCCAATTGGAGATTTTGAACATACCCCCGAACGTGAATGCGGATGAAGCGATTCAAAAGTGGCTGGAATCACAAAAACAGACCAAAGGCAAATTAATTGTGCTGGATCTGCGCGAAACCGACTCTGCCCGGGAATCCGAAAGACATTTAGCATAGCTCACATGCCGACCAGGCTCCCATGCGGCGTCTGGTCATATTTCTGAAATTTTTTACAGGAGGGAAGAGACTGTGAATTTTTTGTCTATCGCTTGACCGGAACATCCGGTCTTCGGATCAGCATGTCCGGCTCAGTAGACCGAACCTATTGGAGAAAGAAGGGGATCGCCATCGAGCCCGTCGCTGAAGCCGCATCAGTCGGAACCGCGTTTGAGTGGCTGGGAGAAAACAGATGGAGCGATTCCCCTTTCATAGACCCACATTTGCGGAAATATACGGAGAAAGAACTGGGTGAACGAGAGTGGCAGGAGACGGTGCAGCTTGCCGAAGAGTGCCAACCGGTTCTTGCGGGGCGGTCCTTGCTTTGGCCGGAAGTGGAAGCGCTTTTACATAAACGCGGGAAAAAAGTCCATCAAACTGTTCTTGCCCGTGTGCTGCAATTTCTTTACCTGCAGGAACAAATGAGCTTAAAACCCGGGGTGGAGATCGCCGGGCCCGCTGCGGAGTGGATCTGCCATCGCTGCTGTACAAAGGGAGCCGGCTTGAGGGTGACGGCTTGTGCGATGTGCGGTGACAAATGCGCCGTGTGCGAACGATGCCTTCTGCTCGGCAAGTCGAGAACATGTATCCCTTTTTTTCAATTTATCCATCCGGGTCGGCGGGTTCCGGAAAACGGAGCCGTTTCTGTTTCTCTTTCTTTTTCCCTCACGCCGACGCAACAAGCCGTCGCGGACCACATCGTGCGCTTTTTAACCTCTGATCACCGCCGGTTGCTCGTCTGGGCAGTCACAGGAGCGGGCAAAACGGAGATGATGGTTCCGGCGATCTCCTCCGTGTTGTCCCAAGGGGGGAAGGTGCTTTGGACGACGCCGCGCAAAGACGTGGTTCATGAGCTGGGACCAAGGCTGCAAAAAATTTTTCGGGGAATCCAAGTCCGCTCCTTGTACGGAGGGAGCCCTGATTTATGGTTGGACGGGCCTTTGGTGATCAGTACGGCACACCAGACCTGGCGCTTGTACCAGGATTTTGATCTGGTGGTGGTGGATGAAGCGGACGCATTCCCTCTCTATGGAAATCCTTCTCTGGAAGCCGGAATTGAACGGTCGATGAAACAGGGGGCCAAACAGATCTTCCTGACGGCTACACCGCCGCGGGAGTGGAAAAAGCTACTGCGGGCGGGAATCTTATCGGCCGTCACGGTTCCGGTCCGCTACCACGGTTACCCGTTGCCGGTTCCCAAGCTCCTGCGCGAATGGCGGCTGTGGAAAAAGCTGTCGGAAGGCCGGCCGATTCCCCATCTCTCATCCTTTCTCCGGCAAGCGGAAACGAAGGGCGGGCAAGTTTTTCTCTTTGTTCCACGCGTTCAGGATGTCAAGAAGGTGCTGGGGTGGCTGAAAGAGCAGGAACCGGACTTCTTCAGCAGGGCGGCGGGAGTGTTCGGACAGGACCGCCTGCGGGAGGAAACGATCCGGGCGTTTCGCCAGGAGCGGATTCAAGTTCTGGTGACGACGACCATCTTAGAACGAGGAGTTACGGTTCCGCGCGGCCATGTTTTGGTCATCGGGGCCGATCATCCGGTATTTGACCGAGCCTCACTGATCCAAATTGCAGGAAGAGTGGGCAGATCGGGAGAATACCAACAAGGAGTGGCCTGGTTTCTGGCGGGTGAAAAAACAGAGGCGCAGATTCAAGCCAAAAAAGAGACAGAATGGTTGAACCAGTTGGCCCGAACAACCTTATGGAAAAAAGAAGATCGTTTCTAGACAATCTTTCGGTATTTTGGTATCCTAATATACAAACATGTGTTCCCGTTTTCGTTTTCCTGGCAGAACAAATGTGGAATAATCCAAGGAAAAGAAGGATTTCACAGAGAAGGAGCGTATTACACATAGTGGATTGGTGGTCCGTTCTTTTTCCGCCGGATCATAGGTGCTGGCTGTGTGACTCGGCCCCTGTCCCGGCGGGTTTTTGGGTCTCCGTCCGGGAGAAAGTGTGCGCTGCGTGCCGGGAACAGTTGACACCCATCGTTTCTGCGGGCTGCCGGGTTTGCGGCCGTTCGGCAGACGGAAATTCGACGGGCATCTGTCCGGACTGTGCCCGGGTGAACCCGTCAGAGAGGATCTGTAATCGAAGTGCAGTCGTATATTCTGACGGGGCAAAGCAGATCATCCAGCTTTTTAAATACCGCGGCAAGGAAAGTTTATCTTCGCCGCTCGGGGTGTGGATGGCGGAAGTGGCAGCCTCCCACTTCGGGAAACAAATCTCTCTGGTCACTTTTGTACCGCTTCATCCGGAACGCCTCTCCGAGCGGGGGTTTAACCAGGCGGAGCTTTTGGCAAATGTGATTGGAAAGCGGTTGCGGCTTCCGGTTTGTTCCTTGCTCACAAGGAGCCGGGCCACTTTGCCGCAGAGCACGCGAACCCGGCAGGATCGGCTGGTCGCGATGCAAAATGTTTTTCAATTGTCCGAACAGGTAAATCCAAAGCGGATCGAGAATAAAAGAATTCTGATTGTGGATGATGTTTATACGACGGGAGCCACTTTAAGAGAGTGTGCAAAATCGTTACGGCAAGCCGGCGCGAGCCATGTTTGTTCCGTAACGTTTGCTAGATAGATTTTTAAAAAAAGATAGGTATAGAATAGGAAAAAGTAGTCAACACATGTGATAGGCATATTCTTTTACCTATCAAAAATAAGGAGTGTTGAAAAGTGAACAAAACGGAATTGGTAGAGCGTGTGGCTGAAAGCACAGGAAAAACCAAAAAAGAAGCCGGAATGGTTGTCGACACCGTATTGCAGACCATTTCCGAAGCCTTGAAAAACGGCGAAAAAGTAACGCTGATTGGCTTTGGCAACTTTGAAGTTCGCGAACGGGCAGCCCGTACGGGACGCAACCCGCAAACCGGTGAAGAAATCCAGATTGAAGCAAGCAAAGTCCCTGCGTTCAAACCCGGCAAACAATTAAAAGAGCTCGTCAATCAATAATTAGACAAAGATTGGAATCTGGCAGGATGGCAGCACCCTTCCGGCGTCTTGGGGAGGGTGCTTTTTCGTTTGGTTGCACTGTTGAAAAATGTTAGAATATACAGTTTACTCCCTGATATTGTAATTGCTTTAAAGGGATAAATGAAATATAATTAATCAGAAGTTTGCTATTTTTAATTCTGTGTTTTAATAAATTCATATGCATATTTAATCAAACCCCCTAATAAAGGAGGAATTTGTATTGCGGAAAGGAATTGGAATCCTGCTGTCAGCTGTGTTGTTTTCATCGATTATTCTGGCCGGATGTGCCACGAAAAAAGATGGCGGAGAAGCGTCGAAGGACACGGCAGTGGTAAAAGTGGGCACCGATGCCGCTTATCCACCTTTTGAAAAGCAGGAAGGAACCGGAGAGATCAGCGGGTTTGATGTGGATATCATGCAGGCTGTTGCCAAGGCTGCCGGTTTTAAAGTGGAAATTCGCCATACCGGCTGGGATCCGCTGTTTGAAGGGATTGACAGCGGAAAGGTGGATGCGGGGATCTCCGCGATCACCATCACCGAGGAACGCAAGAAAAAATATGACTTCTCCGAGCCTTATTTCGATGCCAAACAGTTGATTCTCGTTCCTGCAGACTCTTCGGTCACTTCGTTAAAGGACTTGAACGGGAAAAAGATCGGCGTCCAATCGGCGACGACCGGGGAAACCGTGGTGCAGGAAGCATTCGGCAAAACCTATCCGAATCTCAAAGGATATGATGACACACCGGCTGCGATTGAAGATTTGAAGCTGGGCCGCGTGGATGCCGTTGTAGCCGATAACGGGGTTGTCCTGGAGTATGTGAAGAAACTGGGGAAAGACAAATTTAAAGTGGTTGAAGATGCCTCCTTTGAACCTGAATACTACGGAATCATTGTGAAAAAAGGAAATAAAGAGCTGTTGGAGAAAATCAACGCCGGCCTGAAGAAAATCCGTGAAGACGGTACCTACGACAAGATCTATCAAAAGTATTTTGGCCAATAATTTTCGGCGTTCAGTCAAAATTATCCTTTATGAATATTTATTAAGCCGGAATCAGGCAAGGATAAAAATGGATATTTTCTCAATATTAAACCCCTTATTTTAAGCCCCGCTATAAAGGGGTTTTTTTATTTGGTTAATTTTGTAGTATATGCATTTTTATATATAATGATGTATTTTTATATATAGTATAAGATTCCAATTGAATATATATTATTTATCTATTATAATGAACACTAGTTTTTAGGGTTTCATAGGTATTTCTCTCATTCGTCCAGGAATAAAAGACATCAAATTTTTCAATTTTTTTCTAATGAGGGGAGATCAACGTGAAAAAATGGACTGGGATGTTATTTGCTCTATGTGCCATCATTTCATTGATTCTCAGTGGATGCGCTTCCAAACAGGCAGGTACCGGTGATGCGCTGAAAGTGGGAACCGATGCCCAATTCCCTCCTTTTGAAAAACAGGAAGGGGATGGAAGGATTACCGGTTTTGATGCGGATCTGCTCCAGGCGATCGCCAAAGCCGGCGGATTTAAGGCTGATTTGCAACATACCGGCTGGGACCCGATGTTTGAAGGAATTGACCGCGGCAAGCTGGATGCGGGAATCGGCGGCATAACCATCACGGAAGAACGCAAGAAAAAGTATGACTTCACGGAGCCGTACTTTGAGGCAACCCAGGTCATCTTGGTTCCCAACAGCTCTTCAGTGAAGACGCTGAAAGAATTGAACGGCAAAAAGATCGGGGTGCAATCGGCCACCACAGGTGAAAAAGTTGTGCAAGACGCATTTGGAAAGACCTATGCCGGCCTGAAGGGGTATGATGACCTTCCTTCTGCCGTGGAAGATCTGAAGCTGGGCCGTTTGGATGCCGTGGTAGCCGATAATGCGGTGGTCATGGAGTATGTGAAAAAACTGGGGAACAGTCAATTCAAGATTGTAGAAGATCCTTCGATTCCCAAAGAACAATACGGTCTCATTGTAAAAAAAGGAAACAAAAAGGTATTGGATCAATTGAATGCGGGGCTGAAAAAGATTCGTGAAGACGGGACCTATGACAAAATTTACGAAAAATACTTTGGCAAGAAATAATTGAATTCGTGCAAACCGGGAGTGCAGGGCACTCCCCTTCCCTGTCTGAGGATTCCTTATCAGAGCGCGAGGATTCCCTGTGGATAAATTGTGCTTTCATCGGTCTGTGAATACTGTGGATAATGTGGATAACTATGTGTATAACTTGATTTTAAACTCTGCTCCGCGAAGGGGGATTGTGGATAACTATGATTGACTGGTCCGTGATTAGTGATTATAAGGATCTATTTATTCGTGGATTTATTACTACGCTTGAATTAACGGTTGTGGCCGTTCTGGTTGGAATGGTCATCGGTCTTATTCTTGGTCTTATGAGGTTGTCGGGTAAAAAGTGGCTGATGCTGCCTGCACAAGTCTATGTGGACCTCTTTCGCGGCACACCCCTGCTTTTGCAGATTCTGGCCATTCACTTCGCCGTTTTGCCGACCTTGTTCCAGGATGTCCTGGGACTTGACGCACCCGAGGCGATGTTCTCCAGCTTTGTAGCTTTGTCCCTGAATGCCGGAGCTTATATCGCAGAAATTTTCCGTGCGGGAATCCAGTCCATCGAAAAGGGACAGATGGAAGCGGCCCGCTCTTTGGGAATGACGTACGGCCAGGCGATGCGGCTCGTCATTCTGCCTCAGGCGTTTAAGCGGATGCTGCCGCCTCTGGGGAACGAATTTATTGCCCTCCTGAAGGATTCCTCTCTGGTTACGGTCATTGCGGTAAACGATATTACTTATGCTGCGTTCACAACTGCCAAAAATACCTTTGAGCGCTGGGCCCCATACCTCACCGCCGCAGTCATGTACCTGATCCTGACGCTGATCCTTTCCCGTGTGGTCTTTTATTTGGAGAGACGTTTAAGCACCAGCAATAAGAAGGGGTGACCGCATTGATTCGGGTTGAACATTTGCATAAAAGTTTTGGCGATCTTGAAGTGTTGAAAGACGTGTCCATTGAGATTAAGGAAAAAGAAGTGGTTTGTGTGATCGGGCCCAGCGGTTCGGGGAAAAGTACGTTTTTGCGTTGCCTCAACCTGCTTGAACCGGTTACGTCCGGAAAAGTGATCGTCAACGGACATGATCTGACCGACAAAAAAACGGACATTAACCGTGTCCGTACGGAAGTAGGCATGGTGTTCCAACAGTTTGAACTGTTTCCCCATAAGCGGGTCATTGAAAATATTACGCTGGCCCCCGTTCACGTACGGAGGATTCCTCTTGAGCAAGCGGAGAAAAAAGCGATGGAATTATTGGAGAAAGTGGGCTTGAAAGAGAAAGCACAGGCTTATCCGGAAGAGTTGTCCGGAGGCCAAAAACAACGGGTGGCGATTGCCCGGGCACTCGCGATGGAACCCAAAATCATGCTGTTTGACGAACCTACCTCCGCGCTGGACCCCGAGATGGTGGGAGAGGTGCTGGCCGTTATGAAACAGCTGGCCAAAGAGGGGATGACCATGGTGGTGGTGACCCATGAGATGGGCTTTGCCCGTGAGGTCAGCGATCGCGTGGTATTCATGGACGGCGGCTCGATCGTGGAAGAAGGCACCCCCGACCAGATCTTTAACCATCCTGCCCACGAGAGAACCCGTTCTTTCCTTAGCAAGGTTTTATAAATTCGAGCGGGAAGGCTCGCGAATTTGATTGGCGCAGATGAAAGCGGGTGCGGCTCGGTATCCTTTATTCGGAGGATGCTTGGAGCCGCCATTTTTTTGTATCATGGTCAACGATGTGAGTGAACACCCATTTTTTGTATTTCCATAAATAGGTGTGTTTGAAGACGTAAATGTAATTGGTTCACAAACTTTTGGAAAAGTTAGTCGCCTTCTTGACAGCTTTTTTATCTGAATGATATATTTGATTCGCGTAAGATGTATGTCTTGTGCAATATATTTGAATTTAAGAAGGGAATGTTTTTTCATGCAAGGCAAAGTCAAGTGGTTCAACGCGGAAAAAGGTTATGGTTTCATCGAGCGTGAAGGCGGCGAAGATGTATTCGTACACTACTCTGCGATTCAAATGGAAGGCTTCAAGACGCTGGAAGAAGGACAAACCGTTGAATTTGAAATCGTAGAAGGTTCGCGTGGACCACAGGCTGCGAACGTTGTGAAAATCGACGTGTGATTCTTGGAAACAGGAAACCAACTCCCCTGAGCAGAAGCTCCGGGGAGTTTTATATTATCGCCCCTATATTTTGTACATTGTTAATTTTTATTAACAGTTTCCTTTATTTTCTTTTAATTTTCGGTGAAAAAAGAGGAGGAATTTTTATTCATCGGGGGAATAGATAGAGTACAAAGCGGAAGGAGGATTTCTTTTATGAAATATGTCATCCGTGGAAACAACTTAGAAGTCACAGATGCACTTCGGGATTTCGTTGAAAAGAAGTTAAGCCGTTTGGAGAAGTACTTTGATACCCCTCCATCGGCGGAAGCTCATGTCGTACTCAGCGTTCTGAGGGATGAGCACAAAGTGGAAGTGACGATTCCGTTTCCGGGATTGCTTGTTCGGGCGGAAGAGTCCAGCAAAGACATGTATGCATCTGTTGATCTAGTTGTAGAAAAGCTGGAGCGTCAGATTCGCAAGTATAAGACGAAAGTGAATCGGAAGTTCCGGCAGGATGCAAGCCTCCGCGCCCAATTTAGAGAAAATTCCCCGGATTTCAAACCCTCCGCAACTGTCGTGGAAGAGGAACCCGAGCTTGAAATCGTCCGTACCAAGCGGTTTAACTTAAAACCGATGGACATGGAAGAAGCGATTTTGCAGATGGATATGCTCGGCCACAACTTCTTCGTCTTCTCCAACGCTGCAACGGACCAGGTCAACGTTGTTTACAAACGGAAAGACGGGAAATACGGCCTGATTGAGCCGGAGTGATCCTTTGCCGTTGATATAGAGAAATGATCGGACAAGACTGAAGATCCGTCCTCTGTGAGGATGGATCTTTTATCATGGGTTAAGATAAAAGATGACTCCTAGATGATGATGATCGGATGATTACATGATCTTCTACGTGTGTTATGATAGACCTCGGATAAAACGAAAAGAGATCCTCCCATTCTATGAAACCGATTTGTACAGGGGGTTTTGCAATGAAGGTTTTAACGGTGGTCGGAGCCAGGCCTCAGTTTATCAAGGCCGCGCCTGTGTCACGCGCGATCCGGCAACAAGCCGAAGAGATTTTGGTACATACGGGCCAGCACTATGATAAGGCGATGTCCGAAGTGTTCTTTGAGGAACTGAATATCCCCGTTCCCGATTACAATTTGCATGTGGGTTCCAAGTCGCACGGGGCCCAGACAGGGGAGATGCTGAGTAAAGTGGAAGAAGTCATCGTCAAGGAAAAACCGGACTGCGTGCTGGTTTACGGCGATACCAACTCCACATTGGCCGGAGCGTTGGCGGCCGCCAAACTTCATGTTCCCGTTGCCCATGTGGAAGCGGGCCTCCGCAGTTTTAACCGCCGGATGCCGGAAGAGATCAACCGTGTATTGACGGACCATGTTTCCAGATGGCTGTTCTGCCCGACACAAACAGCTGTCGGTCACCTCGCCAATGAAGGCATCACCGACGGGGTTTACCTTTCCGGGGATGTAATGCTCGACGCGGTCAATTATAACAGCAAACTGGCCGAACAAAAGGCAACCATCCTGCAAAATCTCGGCCTGGAACCGGGCTCCTACATTCTCATCACGCTCCATCGGGCTGAAAATACGGATGACCCGTCGCGTTTGCGTTCCATCATCGGGGCGATCAATGAACTGCCCCTTCCGGCAGTGCTTCCGCTCCATCCGCGAACCCGGGGCAAACTTGCCGAATACGGACTCGAGATTACCAATCCGCTAGTCAAACGAATCGACCCGGTCGGCTATCTGGACATGCTCCAATTGGAAGTCAATGCGAAAAAAATCCTGACCGACTCCGGAGGAGTGCAAAAAGAAGCCTTTTTTGCCAAAGTTCCCTGCATCACCATGCGCGATGAAACCGAGTGGACCGAAACGGTCACCCTGGGAACCAACATTCTGGTCGGTGCGGACCAGTCCAAAATCCTTGAGGCCGTCGAACGGTTTGAAGTAGACTTCTCGAAAGTGGAGCCCGTATTTGGTGACGGACAGGCTGCCCGTAACATCGTGGAACAACTGAAACAGGATTTGAGGTAAGCAAGAAACCCCCGTGTGAGGCGTTTAAGCCTTTACGGGGGTTAATTTATGCCGTCCGGGTACCGTTTGTATGAGGGGGAATTTGTTGCTCCGCTTGGACTTTGTCCCATTTCTTAAGATTATTTTGATATATCGACAACCTTCGACAACATTTTATATAGATTTCTACTACAATCAATGATGGAGCTCTAAACTTTCGCCCATAGGAGGAATACCATGAAGAGAAAAGTGGCGGCATTGTGTTTGTCAAGCGCGTTGGCGACCAGTCTCTTAGTTGCGCAGCCTGCAGGCGCGGTCGGAAACGGACCTGACTACAACGGGAACGAAACGATTCGGAATGAACGGCTACATAACTACGAAGAAATGGTTCAGTTTCTGAGAGAAACGGACGAGCGGTCGGAGGTCATGTCACTTGAGGTATACGGAAAATCCGTCAAGGGTCGGGACCTTTATCTGGCCAAATTTGGAAATAACCCGAGCCATCCGACCATCCTGATTTTGACGCAACAGCATGGGAATGAAACGTTGACGACAGAAGGGGCGCTTCGCGTCATCAAACACTTGGCTTCGCAAGGTGCGGAAGTGAAAGAGTGGTTAAGTAAAGTAAACGTTCTTGTGGCTCCGCGCTTAAATGCGGACGGGGCGGAAGGGGATGTGAACTTCCCGCTCGATGACTATGCAGCCGGGACACATACCCGCTACAATGCAAACGGCGTTGATTTGAACCGTGACCATACCGACCGTTCCCAGCCGGAAACAAAAGGATTTCATGAAAATATTTTGAAAAAATACAAAGTGGATTATCTGATCGATCTCCATCACCAGGGAACGCAAACGACCCTTGGCGACAGTGACCGGCTGGTATCCGGGTCTATTTTGTACCCGACCAACCCCGATGTAAGCCCGGATGTCGTGCATCAATCAAAACAACTGGGCGCAGTCGTATATCATGCGGTCGAAAAAAGGGGATTTGGCACTCTGTCCAAGTACGTGGGTGGATCAGGGGCGAACATAGCCAGAAACGGTCTGGCTCTCGAGTACAAGATTGCCACCCTGCTGTTTGAAATGCGGGGCATGGCCGACCACTCCAATGATTCTTATGTCCTCGGTCAAAAGAGCAACGGATACCTGATCGAGCAAGCCGTGATTGCGATTGAATCGGCCATTGATTCCATTGCCGACGGGTCGATTCATCAGACCGATGTAAGCGTCTGGGATACCCTTCCTGAAAGCGGGTCCGGCGGCGAAGAGTAAATCAGAGAAAAACATCATCATGTTTTCTTAAGGTCATTGACGATCCATATACCCGGTTGCCCGATTCCTTGGGTTGCCGGGTTCGTTTATTATCTGAGAAGGCTCCTGAAGCTGTCGTCTGGCTATTCCTGCTATTCATTGGCTGCTTACAGGAGGGGGCAATTTTTTTCGCTTTTCCCGGTACCGGATCATGCCCCGCTCAATCGTTAAAGCGGGGAAATATTTCGTTCGGCCCATCTTGGAAACTCACTCCTTTTTCAGTCCCCCCTTTTCGGATCACCCCCGTTGTTCAACTTCCATTACGAATCTCCCTCTTCCGCAATGCTCTTGTTTTCTTTCAAATTCCGTCCGGATTTTGGATACATCCGATTACAGAAAGCGGAAAATGTTTTCCTGGTCTCGAAAAAAACAGCTTTCCCCGAATAACCCGCCGTTTTTTCCTGTAAATATAGAGAAGAAAGCATGTTCCTCCACTTGTTTTTCAAAACGTGTACCCAAAACATTTCGTTTATGTTACAGTGGTAATGTTCCTGTAATGAAATGACCTTTACGTTACAAGATGTTGTGTCGGACCATGCTGATGCGGGAGCTGCCGGAGTTCATTTCATTGGTTTCAATTTTCCGGCCCGGATCCCGCAGCAACTCAATTTTCCGTTATTTCTTTATGATTCATCATTCGATCGAACATGTTGGAAAGGTAAGTGAGTCGTGTTGCGAATCTGGTTAGCGAACCATTATGCCGTACCGCCGAACATCGCCGGAATTACCCGGCATTATGAGCTTGCCAGGGAGTGGGCGGTGGAAGAGAAAGCGGAAGTGACGCTGTTTCTGTCCAAGTTCGTCCACCCGCGCCGGACGTTTATCACCGAAGAAGAGAAAAACAGCCTGGATAAAATCAAAGGGTTAAAGCTGGAGTGGCTCTGGTCTTTTCCGCATAAGACCAACGATGTTCGCCGGATTATCAACATGGGGAGCTTTGCCGCCGTCTTTTTCCTGGCGGGTTTATTCAAAAGAAGGCCGGACGTGTTGATCGCTTCCTCCCCCCATCTGTTTACGGCGTTTGCGGGCTGGATGCTGGCAAAGATCAAGGGATGCCCGTTTGTGTTTGAGGTGCGCGACCTGTGGCCCGATTCCCTGATCAAAATGGGAGGGCTTAGCAATCGTCACATCGTCCGCCTGCTCACCTGGATGGAATCTTTCTTATACCGGAACGCCGACAAGATCATCGTCCTGACCGAGCATCAGCGCAAGTTTATTGCCGATAAGGGGATCGATGAATCCAAGATCGCGTTGATCCCCAACGGCATTGTCGTCGGCTCCTGGAAACCGGACCCTTCCAAACGGGCGGAGTTCAGGCGGAAGATGGGCGTTCCCGAGGATGAGTTTGTCGCCATTTACACCGGTGCCCACGGTCCTGCCAACGCCTTGGAGTATGTCGTGAAAGCGGGCCGTCACCTGAAGCCGGGAATTTCCATCGTGCTCATCGGGGACGGGCCGGAAAAGGAAAAACTCCTCAGAATCAAACAGGAAGAAGGCCTGGATAACGTTCTGTTGCTGGACCCAGTGCCCAAATCGGAAATCTTCGATTATACCCAGGCCGCCGATTGCGGAATCATTTCCCTGGCCGACAACGAAGTGTTCCGGGGAGCCCGTCCCAACAAACTGTTTGATTACACCTTTGTCGGATTGCCCATTGTCACCACGGTGGACGGGGAAGTCAGGGAGATCGTGGAAAACAACCGGGTGGGCGTCTTTGCCGGCGCCGAAGATCCCGAGGGATTGGCCCGGGCGATCGATCAGGTCCGTTCCTATACTTCTGAACAATTGGAAGAAATTAAGCGAAACGGGCGGGAATACATCGACCGTGAAGGGGACCGCAAAAAGCTCGCCCGCCGTTTCTATCAAATTTTGCAGGGCCTGGTGCGTCCTGGTTCCACGGGATAAGGAATGCAAGAGGATATTTTTCGCAAAAGAACGAACCGCTTACAAGGTTCGTTCTTTTTATAGGAGGAGCCGGGGAACGCGTTTGACTGCCAGACACCAATGGAAATGAACGTCCGACTGTGAGATCTTTTTCTCAGCAAATGCAGTCCGAAAGCGGGCCTGTTTGTCCCCGCTCAGAAATCATTTTTCCGACTCCGTTTCCATGCGGTGGCACGCTCGTCGCCAAAATGTTTTCCCCGCCGGTTCTGTCTGATCCTGTGATCAAAATGTCCCAGAAAAAATTAGTTGTACGGAAAAAAGTGAAAAAGTGTATTAAATTTGATAAAATGTTAGTTAGACTGTTCATTTCTTTATGTTTTGAATGAGAGTGCACGATTTTCGTTTGAGATAGATCATCCCAAATCAGGAGGGATCAAGGTGTTCAAAACCCTTCGTAAATTATTTGATTCAAATGAACGCCAACTGAAAAAGTTTTTTGCCGTTGCGGACCAAATCGATGCGATGGAACCGGAGATTGCTGCACTGTCCGATGCGGAACTCCGTGCGAAGACGGATGAGTTCAAACAAAGGCTGGAGAACGGCGCCACGCTGGACGACCTCCTTCCCGAAGCATTTGCCGTGGTGAGGGAAGCGGCCAAGCGCGTTTTGGATATGCGCCATTTCCGCGTACAGCTGGTCGGGGGAATGGTTTTGCATCAGGGCGACATTGCCGAGATGAAGACAGGGGAAGGAAAAACGCTTGTCTCCACACTTCCCGCTTACCTGAATGCGCTGACGGGCAAAGGGGTTCACATTGTCACCGTGAACGACTATCTGGCTCAGCGGGACCGGGAATGGATGGGACAGGTTTTTGAATTTTTGGGGCTGACGGTGGGCCTGAATCTGCCGACCATGACACCGGAAGAAAAGCGGGCCGCCTATCTGGCCGATATTACGTTTGGAACCAACAATGAATTCGGATTTGATTACCTGCGCGATAACATGGTTCTCTATCCGGAACAGTTGACACAGCGGGAACTCAACTATGCGATCATCGACGAAGTGGACAGCATCCTGATCGATGAAGCGCGGACACCGCTCATCATCAGCGGACAGGCAAACAAGGCGACCGATTTATACTACACCGCCGACCAGGTCGTCCGCCGGTTGAAGGCCGAAGAAGATTATACGGTGGATATCAAAACCAAACAAGTGGCGCTGACGGAAGACGGCGTGAAAAAAGTGGAGTCTTTCCTCGGCGTGGACAACCTGTACGACATGAAAAACATCACGCTCAATCACCACATCCAACAGGCGCTGAAAGCCCATGTTTTGATGAAACGGGATGAAGATTACGTGGTGAATGAAGACGGTGTGGTGATCGTGGACGAATTTACCGGCCGTCTCATGCACGGACGCCGTTACAGCGACGGATTGCACCAGGCCATTGAAGCCAAGGAAGGCTTGCAGGTTCAGCGTGAAAGCATGACACTGGCGACGATCACGCTGCAAAACTACTTCCGTTTGTATAAGAAGCTGTCCGGAATGACGGGTACGGCGAAAACGGAGGAAGAAGAATTCCGCAAAATCTACGGCATGGATGTCTATCAGATTCCGACCAACCGCCCGATGATCCGCCAGGACCTCTCCGATGTGCTCTACAAAACGGAAGATGCGAAGTTCCGCGCTGTTGTGGAAGAGGTGGCCAAGCGGCATGAACAAGGGCAGCCGGTGCTGGTGGGAACCGTTTCCATCGAGAAATCGGAAAAATTGTCGCGCATGTTGAAAAAGAGAGGGATTCCCCATCAGGTTCTGAACGCCAAGCATCATGCCCGTGAAGCGGAAATTATCGCCCAGGCGGGACAAAAAGGCGCGGTGACCATCGCCACCAACATGGCCGGCCGCGGAACGGATATCAAGCTTGGGGAAGGGGTCGCTGAACTGGGGGGCCTTCACATCATCGGTACCGAGCGCCATGAGAGCCGCCGGATCGACAACCAGCTGCGCGGCCGGGCCGGACGTCAGGGTGACCCTGGTTCTTCTCAATTCTTCCTCTCCTTCTCCGACGATCTGATGCGCCGTTTCGGGTCGGAAAATATGGAGTCTTTGATGGATCGGCTGGGTCTGGAAGAAGACCAGCCGATCGAAGGGAAAATGTTTACCAAAGCAGTGGCCAATGCCCAGAAAAAAGTAGAGGGCAACAACTTCGATGCCCGCCGCTGGGTATTGCAATATGACGATGTGCTCAACCAACAGCGGGAAATCATTTACAAACAGCGCCGTGAAGTCCTCTTATCCGACGACTTGAAAGACGTCGTGCTGGAGATGGCCAAAGCCGTGATCGAGCGGGTGGTTGAGGCTCATACGCCGAAAGAGGAATTGGAAGAAGAATGGAATCTTGAGGCGATTACCGACTTCGTCGATGGCAACCTGTTGCCGGAAGGCCGGATCGATACAGAGGATCTCGAAGAAAAAGAACCGGCGGAAATGGTTCAGATGATTTACGATGAAGTGGTCAAATACTATGAAGAGCGCCGGGCAGAGATCGGCGATGAGCGGCTGCGGGAATTCTCCAAAGTCGTCGTCCTGCGCACCGTAGACCGCAAATGGATGGACCATATCGATGCGATGGACCAGCTTCGCCAGGGAATTCACCTCCGGGCATACGGACAGGATAACCCTCTGCGGGCTTACCAGTTTGAAGGGTTTGCCATGTTTGAGCAGATGGTTCAGGAAATCCAGGAAGAAGTCGTGAAATATGTGATGAAATCTGTCATCACCGAAGAAGAAGCGATCGAGCGCGAGCAAGTGGCTGTCAACGCAACCGCTTCTTCCGGAGGAGAGGCGGAGGAGCAAAAAGAAACGGCGAAAAGACAACCGATCCGCCGGACCGAAAAAATCGGCCGCAATGAACCTTGTCCGTGCGGGAGCGGCAAGAAATATAAAAACTGTTGTCAGAAGGCGGAAAAAACGGTACAGGCGGGCATGCAAGGGTAGGGGTTTCCCCTGCCTTTTCCGTGGTGTGACATCCGTGATCCGTGCGCGTTATAATGGGAACAGATTTGAATAAGAGGTGACGGAAATGGAACTGAATGAAATCAAGCATGAACTGAACAATACAGCCAAGCGGTTGGCGGATATCAGGGGGTCTCTTTGACCTCGATAACAAGAAAGCCAGATTGAGTGAGCTGGAAGAGAAGATGGCTTCCCCCGACTTCTGGAATAACCAGTCCGAAGCGCAGAAAGTGATCGATGAGATGAAACATCTCAAAGAACAAACCGAAGCCATGGAGGCCCTGGAAGAAAAATGCGAAGAATACCAGCTCATGTATGAATTGATCGCTGAGGAAGGGGAAGACCCGGCACTGGTGGACGAACTCACCAAAGGGCTCCGGACGCTTGCCAAAGAGGTGGATGAGTTTGAACTCTCCCTTATGTTGAACGAGCCTTACGACCGGAACTCCGCCATTTTGGAGCTCCATCCGGGAGCAGGCGGTACGGAATCGCAAGACTGGGCGGAAATGCTTCTTCGCATGTATACCCGTTGGGCAGAGCGGCGCGGTTTTAAAGTGGAGACACTGGATTATCTTCCGGGGGAAGAAGCCGGCGTGAAAAGTGTTACCCTGCTCATTAAAGGAATGAATGCCTACGGCTATCTGAAAGCGGAAAAAGGCGTTCACCGTCTGGTTCGCATTTCGCCGTTTGACGCTTCGGGCAGACGTCATACTTCCTTTGTCTCGGCCAATGTGATGCCGGAAGTGGATGACGATGTCGAAGTGGAAATCCGCCCGGATGAGATAAAAATCGATACCTACCGGTCCAGCGGGGCCGGCGGACAGCATGTCAATACCACCGATTCCGCCGTGCGCATTACCCACTTGCCGACGGGCATCGTGGTCACTTGCCAATCGGAGCGCTCCCAGATCAAAAACCGTGAAAAAGCGATGAAAATCCTCAAAGCGCGACTGTACGAACGGAAAATGGAAGAACAGCAGCAAAAACTGAATGCGCTGAAAGGGGAGCAGACGGAAATCGGCTGGGGCAACCAGATCCGCTCCTATGTGTTTCATCCTTACAGCATGGTCAAAGATCACCGGACCCAGGTGGAAGTGGGCAATGTCCAGGCTGTGATGGACGGGGAGATCGATTCCTTTATTGAAGCCTATCTCCGCAGTCAGATGAATAAAAAATCCTGAAAGAAGGAATCGGCAAATCGGATGCCGAAAAGAAAAGCAGGTTTTTTTAACAGGAAAAAATCCGGGTAGATTGGCCGTTGGAGCACAGATGCGGGGTGATCGGATCATGTCCAATTGGAAAAATATCATGTTAGAGCAGGAAGAAGGCTGGGCCCTGCTTACTCTTTCCCGTCCGAAAGTCTTAAACGCGCTGAGCCGGGAATTGTTGGACGAGCTGAATGAAGCTGTTGACTGGGTCGAAAAAACGGATTCCATCCGTGTTCTGATCTTGACGGGCGACGGGGAAAAAGCTTTTGTCGCCGGTGCCGACATTTCCGAGTTCACTCAGATTGAGCACGCGGGACAGGCGGAAGAGCTGGCGATCAAGGGACAAACTTTGTTCAATCGGATTGAAAACTTGCCGAAGCCCGTCATCATGGCTGTGAACGGCTATGCGCTTGGCGGGGGTTGCGAACTGGCGTTGTGCGGGGATATCATATTAGCGTCTGAACATGCCCGTTTTGGACAGCCCGAAATCAACCTGGGAATTATCCCCGGTTACGGAGGAACCCAACGGCTGGCCAGAGTCGTTGGAAAAAACATGGCCAAGTACCTCTGCATGACCGGAGAAATGCTTACGGCGGCTGAGGCACATCGCCTGGGTCTGGTGCAAAAAGTGCTCCCCGCCTCGGAGTTGCTGAATGAGGCGAAGAGCTTGGCCAAACAACTGTCGCAAAAAGCCCCCCTCGCCATTCAATGGATAAAAAAATCGATTCAAAACGGATTGGACATCGATTTAAAAACAGGCTTGCAGCTGGAAGCTTCCTATTTTGGCCTTTGTTTTGACACCGAGGACCGGATCGAAGGTGTGAATGCCTTTTTGGAGAAGAGACCCCCCCGATTTAAGGGCAAATAACGAAAATACGCGGGCCGGCACTCCAGCCGGCTTTCCTTTATGCACATAAAAAAGTGATTCAAGGCTCAACCGGGATTGTGCGGGGGTGGAGAAAACCGATGAGGAGGTAAATCGGATGGATATCGCATCGTATCTTACCCACCCGTATTTATGGGGAGGACTGGGACTGGTTGTGATCATTATCATCGCCCTGAGCATCTGGATCAGCAAACGCCGGGCGAGAGAAGTGGAAGAGCTGGAAAAAATGTTCCCGGAAAATGTCATCAGCGGAGAAGGTTTGGACATCTCGCTGGAAAAAGTTCGCCGGGCCACGAAAGAACGGGAGAAACGGAAAAATGAACAGGCATCTCAGCCTAAGAAGACGCGTCCCCAAAAAACAGAAAAGGCGTTGCCGAATGGAGACCCAGATCTCAACCTGAAGAAAGAGGAGAGCGATCCACCTCAGCAAAAAGATGAACCAGCGACGAAGAAGGAAAGAAAAAAGTCGTTGTTGGAATCTTTTCTCCCGAAAAAACCGTCATCGGTTGACGCGGACGAAAAGAAAGAAGCTGTTGTCCCGCCGGCAGCAGGGGAGGATCGGGACAAGTCCATCGCCGTCAGAAAGATGACGCGAAAAGCACGCAGTGAGAATAAAGGCGAACCGACGAGTGAAGCGGAGCAGGTGAAAAAGAGGGAAAGCAAAACAGATGCTGCCACCAGCCGCCAATTGTATAAGAGGAGCCTGCTCAATCCGGACCGGTTTATGAATCAGGATTCCTCAAGTCCGGAGACGTCGTCCAATCCGTCTGCCGGCAAACAGGAGAATGACGGTGAAGCAAACGACGAAAAGCATGATCCAACCGTGACTGCTGACACCAAGAAAACGACTCCGGCAAACGCGGCGGAACAACCGGAGCCTCTGCAGACCGTCGCGGGCCAGGGGGATGAATTGCCGAGCCGTTCCAAACGATGGGCGAAGAAAAAAATGTTTAAACGATAATGGAATCACCGCCGATGGAGCGCGCAAGAAGGGGGAAACCATACTTGTGAAGAAGCTTGGTATGGGAATGGCCGGTGTGATCACCGCTCTACTCCTGGTTGGTTGCAACCCGCAGACAACGGGCGGCAACCAGAAAGATGATGCGGCCATGGAACCGAAAGACATCTATGTGAACAACTGCTCTTCGTGTCACGGCGGCAACTTGCAGGGCAGCATGGGGCCCGGGCTGCAAAAAATCGGCAGTAAGTTGACCAGGGAGGAAATTGCCGACATCATCAAAAACGGAACAGGAAATATGCCGGGACAACCGCAAGTCTCCGACCAGGCCAGGGAAAAACTGGCTGCCTGGCTGGCAGAACAGAAATAATTGCATACCTGGAATCAACCAACAGCAAGGGAGACCCGTTCAAAGGGTCTCCCTTGCTTTTTTTATGCAGAAGCTGAAAAAAAGATATTGAATAAATATTACATAGAATGTATAATAATACATAATTTCTTTTGCACGTCAATTTTAAAAAGGAGTGTTTGAAGTGAAAGCGGCCATTGTGGGTTCCACCGGTTACGGCGGGGTAGAGCTGATTCGCCTCATTCAAAATCATCCTTATTTGGAACCGGAAGTGCTGATTTCCTCTTCCCAGCCGGGGGAGCCTCTTGCCCGGGCATATCCTCACCTGATCCATCTTTCCTGTTCTTTTGAACAACTGGACATGGAGCGGCTTTGTACAGCTGACCTCATTTTTTTTGCCACTCCGCCGGGCGTGAGCGGCGCGTGGGCACCCGCTCTTGTGGAACAGGGGAAAGTGGTCATCGATTTGTCCGGAGATTTTCGCCTGGATTCCCCGGACACCTATCAAGAATGGTACAAACGGCCTGCTGCCCCTGCCAAGTGGCTGGAACAAGCCGTCTACGGACTGAGTGAATGGTTTCACGACCAGATCCAAACAGCCTCACTCATCGCCAATCCGGGATGTTATCCGACCGCTGCGTTACTGGCGCTGGCACCTTTACTCAAAGAGGGCATCATCCCACCTTCGTCGATTATCATCGATGCCAAATCAGGGGTGACGGGAGCCGGACGCGGAGTGAAGCAAGCCATGCTCTACTGCGAAGTCAACGAGAATTTACGTCCCTACAAGCTGGACGGGCATCAGCATATACCGGAAATCGAGCGTTTTGCAAGTTTGATCGCTCAAGAAAACATCACCGTCAGCTTCGTTCCCCATCTTGTGCCGATGAATCGCGGGATTCTGGTGACCATTTATGCGGACAATATGAATAATTATACACGGGCAGATGTAAGGGAGATCTACCGGCAAACGTATGAAGCAGCTCCGTTTGTGCGGATTCATGAGAACGGATGGCCGGAAACCAAATTTGTTCAGGGAAGCAACTATTGCGATATCGGCTACCATGTCGATGAACGAACGGGAAGGATCATGGTGCTGGCGGCCATTGACAACCTGATGAAGGGAGCGGCCGGTCAAGCGGTACAAAATGCCAATATCCGCATGGGATGGCCGGAAGAAACGGGTCTCGGTTTTTCACCTTTATTCCCCTGATGTAATTGGTTTCAATTTCAATCACTTGAATGTACGGATTTTACAGAAAAGGAGAGAATGGACGATTGAACACCCAATTATCGATCCAACCGCCATTTGAAGTGGCGGAAGACCCCAAAATCACTTCGCCGCTTGGATTTACAGCGGCGGGAGTCCACTGCGGCATCAAGAGAAAGCGTAAAGATCTGGGAATCATCATCTGTTCCGTGCCCGCTGCCGCCGCAGCCGTGTATACCACCAATGCGTTTCAAGCACCGCCGCTCAAAGTGACCCAGGAAAGCATCGGCGTGGAAGGAAAGCTGAGAGCGTTTGTGGTCAACAGCGGAAATGCCAATGCCTGTACGGGACAGCGGGGATTGCAGGATGCCTACCAGACAAGAGAGGAGACGGCATCGCTTCTCGGGATCCCGGCCCACCAAGTGGGAGTGGTTTCCACCGGCGTGATCGGCGAGTATTTGCCGATGGAGAAAATGCTCTCCGGTCTCAAACAGGTAACGAAAGTAGCGAGCGCGGACGGTGACTCATCCTTTGCTGAAGCGATTCTCACGACTGACACCTGCACCAAAAAAGCGGAAGCCCAATGTGAAATAGACGGAAAAACGGTGAAGATTGCCGGGGTTGCCAAGGGTTCGGGCATGATTGAGCCCAATATGGCGACCATGCTCGGCTTTGTCACTACCGATGCCGTGATCGATCCCAACCAGCTGCAATCGTTGCTGTGGCAAACAACGGATGAAACATTCAATATGATCACCGTGGACGGGGATTGCAGCACCAATGACATGGTGGTGGTGATGGCCAGCGGCCTGGCCGGAAACCAGCCTCTCAACCCCCAGCACCCGGAGTGGCCCAAGTTCCGGGCGGCGTTTGGATATGTGTGCCGGGAGCTGGCCAAACAGATTGCCCGTGACGGCGAGGGGGCAACGCGACTGATCGAAGTCAAAGTGGAAGGAGCCCCCACACTCGAGGTGGCCCGTAAAATCGCCAAAGCGGTCGTGGGTTCCAGCCTGGTCAAAACGGCCGTGTTTGGAGCGGATGCCAACTGGGGCAGAATCTTATGCGCCGCCGGGTACGGGGAACCGATGTTGTTTCCGGATACGGTCGATGTCTATCTCGGGCCCATCGCCGTGGTCAAGGGAGGAGTGCCGGTTGTATACGAGGAGGAAGCAGCCTCCGAGGTGCTCAGACAGGAGAAGGTGGAAATCCGTTTGCACTTGAACCAGGGAGAGCATGCAGCCACCGCCTGGGGATGTGATCTCACTTACGAATACGTCAAAATCAACGCCAGTTATCGCACTTGAGAGAAAAGCGTCCATGTCTTTTCGACACAACTTTGGGATGAAAGGCAAAATCGTGCGGGGGGGGGCCGGGATTGGGCGAAGCGCCTTTGAGGCCGTACCCAGCGGTGACCGTGACGAAGGGTGGAAGCGGATCACCCGTCCCACGCGACAGCGGGATTGATCCGCGCCCCGGAGTGAGGGGCCGGAGCGGCCGGTTTGGATATCCTTGCCGGCCTCAAAAGCACGGAGACCCACACGGCCGACCGCCCCGTAGCACCTCAAAGAAACACACTTACTACACAGCCTGCGTTCAAAGAAAAAGGAGGGGGAAGAGGTGAAACAGACAGTTGTCATCAAATTGGGCGGCAGTGTCATGCATCAGTTGCATCCTACCTTTTTTACCGATTGCGTTGAATGGATGCGGAAAAATATTTCCCCGGTAATGATCCATGGCGGCGGCCCGATGATTTCGGAGTGGATGGGGAAACTCGGAAAAACTCCCCGTTTTGTGGAAGGGCGCCGGGTGACGGATGAAGAGACGCTGTCCATTGTGGAGATGGTCTTGGCAGGCAGGGTGAACAAACAGATCGTCACCCGGTTTGCCTCTCTGGGAGCCTCAGCCCTCGGACTCAGTGGGGTGGATCTTCAGCTGCTGCAAGTGAAGCCGCAAAATCCGGAGCTCGGATATGTGGGTGAAGTCATACAAGTTAACGGGAAAGCCATTTTCGGCCTGCTCGATCAAGGCTGGATTCCGGTCATCGCCACGCTCGGGACGGACCGCGAGGGGCAACATTACAATGTCAATGCGGATGAAGCGGCGGGTGCCATCGCCCGGGCGATCGGGGCTAAAGAGTTGATTCTGGTCACCGACGTAGACGGAATCCGCACGGGTGACGGCCATGTCTTGTCGGAAGCCACGCCCGGCATGGTTGAACACTATATCCAAACCGGTGTGATTACCGGAGGGATGATTCCCAAAGTGCGTTCGGGAATCCGCTGTCTGGAAGGAAGCGTGGACGTAGTCCGGATTGTAAACGGAACAAAACCCCATCCGCTTTCTGCCGCGACAGGCGGAACCCGGCTGATCAAAGAGGAGGTGGGGAACCGTGTCACTCTTTCCCAATTATCTTCGTCATGATATCGCCTTTGTGAAGGGCAAGGGGGCTGAACTGGAGGATGTCTTTGGTAACAAGTACCTGGATTTCGGGTCAGGAATCGGAGTTACCAATCTGGGCCACTCCCACCCGCGTGTCACCCGGGCGGTGACGGAGCAAGCCCAAAAACTCTGGCATGTCTCCAATCTGTTTACCATTCCCCAGCAGGAAGAAGCGGCCCGCCTCCTGTGCGAGGCCGGCGGCATGGGCGCTGTCTTTTTCTGCAACAGCGGGGCGGAAGCCAATGAAGCGGCCATCAAACTGGCGCGCAAGTGGGGGAAAGAAGCAAAAATTATTTTGGAGCCGGAAATCATTACATTTCAAAACTCCTTTCACGGACGGACGCTTGCGACCTTGACGGCCACCGGGCAGGACAAGGTGAAAAAAGGATTTGATCCGCTGCCGAGAGGATTCCGCATCCTCCCTTACCAGGACATGGATGCCGTGAAAAGAGCGACCGGAGCGACCACAGCCGCTGTCTTCCTGGAGCTGGTACAGGGGGAAGGAGGAGTCCGGCCGGCCGATTACGATTTCGTTCAAGAGCTGGCCGCCTGGTGTAAAGAAAAAAATCTCCTGCTGATGATCGACGAAGTACAGACCGGAATCGGGCGGACCGGTGAATGCTTCGCGTTTCAAGCTTATGATATCCAGCCGGACGTGGTCACGCTGGCCAAAGGTCTCGGAAACGGCTTTCCGGTCGGCGCACTGATGGCAAAGGAAGCGATCAAGCCGATCTTAAGCCCGGGCAGCCACGGCTCCACCTTCGGCGGGAATCCGCTGGCCATGGCTGCGGTGATTGCCGTTTTGCAAGAACTGAAGGAGACCTCTTTGCTCACCGAGGCCAAAGAGAAAGGGAAGTATCTGCATCAGCTGCTGACCGCGGAACTGGCGGAAGTCCCGGAAGTGAAAGAGATTCGCGCCCTCGGCCTCATGGTGGGCATCCAGCTGGATGTACCGGCGGGTCCGCTGATCAAACAGCTGCTTGAACAGGGACTTGTCGCCTTGCCGGCCGGGGAGAACGTGTTACGTCTGCTGCCTCCTCTGGTGATCAGCAAAGAACAGATCGAGCAGGGAGTCGCCATCATCAAACGGGTATTGGTCGGAAGTAAAGAAGCACAATTGGTATAGTTGCATAGGGGAAATCATTCACA
Organism: Lihuaxuella thermophila; assembly: GCF_900110165.1. Lineage (GTDB taxonomy): Bacteria > Bacillota > Bacilli > Thermoactinomycetales > Thermoactinomycetaceae > Lihuaxuella > Lihuaxuella thermophila. The sequence continues at coordinate 14,460 of NZ_FOCQ01000002.1, read as the reverse complement.
GGCTGTTGACCGGCAACGATCAACAGCCTTTTTTCTCGAAACGGAAAACGGACTATAGATAATTTTATTTAAGAGAAAGAAAAATCTACTCAATTCCGAATACAATATAAGGAGGGTTTATCATAAACGCATTTCTCCCGCCTCCGGGAAAAGGGGATCGAGTCAACCAGCGTATTTAAGGGGGAATCGAATGGATCATCATCAAGCCAAAGGCAGAAAAGCCTTGGTTTTAGGAGTGTTAGCCGCCGTTTCACTTACGACCATCTGTTCAACAAAGGAGGCAACCACTTTGGAGTCCGGACCCGGTCTGAAGCGTCTCGCCGGAGCGACCCGTTATGAAACGTCGGTCAACATCAGCAAAGAGCTCAATGCTTTGGGATTGGTTTCCGACACCGTGGTGATTGCCCGCGGCGATCTTTATGCCGATGCTTTATTCGGGGGCCCGCTGGCAGCGAAAAGCAAATCGCCGATTCTGTTGACACCGACCGCTTCGTTAAGAGAGGAGACCAAAGCGGAAATTCAGCGCCGCAAACCTTCAAGAGCGGTGATTCTCGGCGGAACGGGTGCCGTTTCCGCCACGGTGGAATCCCAGTTAAAAAGTTTGGGTGTTGCCACCGTTGAGCGGATTGCCGGGGCAGACCGCTATGCCGGATCGGCCCTGACCTCAGAGAAGGTTGTCGCCGGAGGGACAGCCGATACAGCCATCATCGCGAGCGGGTTAAACTTTCCTGATGCGCTGTCCGCTTCCAGTGTCGCCGCCCAAAAAGGCTGGCCCATTCTGCTGGTAAAAACGGATCTGATTCCGTCGCCGATTCAGCAATTTATTGCCAGGCACAGGGAAATCAAAAACTTTATCATCATCGGCGGGCCGGCTGTCGTATCCGATCAGGTCAAAACCCAGCTGCAATCTTACGGAACGGTCACCCGAATCGGCGGAGCCAACCGCTATGAAGTGTCGGTCCATGTAGCCAAGCATTTTAAGTTGCCGGTCGATTCCCTGATCTTTGCAAATGGACAGGATTTTCCTGACGCTCTTTCCGGCGGTCCGCTGGCCGGCTGTACTGGATCACCGATCATCCTGACCAAACCAGCGGTATTGCCCCCGGAAGCCTCTTCTTATTTAAGGGAGATCAAAGAGACAAAAGGTGAATTTTACAAAGGGTATATACTGGGCGGAACCGGATCGGTCTCCGCAGAAGTGGAACGAATGATCAGCAGCTTTACGACCTATCCCCCCAAAAAAGAACTTCGCGCTTTCTGGGTCGATATGTTCCGAAACGGGGCGAAAACACCGGCCCAGGTCGATCAGCTGTTGCTCGATGTAAAAAAGGCGAAAGCGAATGCGATTTTCCTGCAAGTCCGCCGCCGCGGGGATGCCTTCTACAATAACAGCCTGGAGCCCCGCACCGAAGACCCGGATATGATCCGCTGCAAGATCTCATTCAGAAAGCCCATGCTTCCAACCCGCGCATCGAGGTACATGCCTGGTTTGCCATGATGCCGGTCTGGAATCAATCAACTCCGCCGAAAGACCCGAACCATGTTTTCAATCTCCATGGGCCCGGCAAAACGGGAAGGGACCTGTGGCTGAGCAAAAATTTTGCCGGTAGTTTTACGGGGGATGGCAATTCCGAATACGTGATCGATCCCGGCCACCCGGATGCGGCAGACTATACCATCAACGTCTTGAAACATGTAGCCGCTCATTACGATGTGGATGGCATACACATGGATCTGATCCGCTATATGGGAACGGATTGGGGATATAATCCGACCAGTGTGGACAGGTTTAACCAACGGTATGGCCGGACCGGGCTGCCGGACCCGAACGATGAAACCTGGAAGGCCTGGCGCAGGGAACAGGTGAATCACCTGGTTGAAAAAGCGTACGCCAACCTGCTCGCCGTAAAGCCAAACCTGGTGGTTTCAGCAGCAACGATCGCCTGGGGAAACGGACCCAAAACGATCGACGAGTACAAAGCATCGCTCACCATGAACAGCGCTCTTCAAGATTGGAATCGTTGGCTGGAGACGGGAGCCATCGATCTGGCCATTCCCATGAACTACTTCCGGGAATACGATCCAACGCAGAAGCAATATTACGAAAACTGGCTGGCCTGGGAAAAAGATCATCAATATAAGCGTAGGATCTCCGCCGGAGTCGGTCTCTACCTCAACTCCATCCCGGACGGACTGACTCAGATCCGCAAAGCCCGGCAGCCGTCTGTTTCGGGAAATAAACTGGCCGGCGTCCATCTTTACAGCTATGCGGTCACAAACAAGGATGGAGTACCGAACAGCGAGTTTTACGCCGCACTGTCAGAACCCAGTCCCTATGACAACCAGACCCCTGTATTGGCTGAACAAGTGGCTCCGCCCGTCCTGCCCTGGAAAGCGCAACCCATCACCGGGCACTTAACCGGAAAGGTTCTGTACAGCAACGGAACCATCAGCGACAACGAAACGGTCACCATCCGAGGTCCGGAATCCCGTACCGTGCAGACAGACGGCAGCGGCGATTATTCAGCGATTGACTTAAAACCCGGAACGTATACGATCACCTGTGGCAAGATCTCAAAAACCGTATCCATTACCGCCGGAAAAGTGACCCAGGCCAATCTGACGGATTAAATCGTCAACGATCAATCCGGTAAAGAAAGCGTAGGGATTTGTGATAAAATCAGAGAGGCGCATCACATGCTGCATGGCGGGCTGTTGGTTGTTGGCAGCAGCCCTTAACTGTGAAAGACAGGCAAGGTCGCAACGACCGGATTTTACCTGTTGATTGAGGATAAAAAATTCTCAAAAACGATCATTTTCAGTACCTAAAACGAAGGTGTTATGCGAATATAGTATATGCAGGGGCTTACATAGAGCAAAACCTGTCTTTGCACCGAGGGGATCGGAGTTTAAAAGAAGAGTGAGCATGATATAGGGGGAATCAAATGTCTCGTTGGAAATCGAAAGGCGGTATGCTATTCGTCTCAGGCATTGTTGCCGCGGTCGCTTTTTCCTTGCCGGTATACCCCTCCAGTTGGGCCAAGCCTCCGGTGGTCAAAATTTTGGCGGATGATGTCCGCCAGCAATTCCAAAGCGATTTTGCCAAAGGGAAAAGCGATAAGGTCAAGATGGAAGCGGAAGGAAAACAAGCCGTCCTCACTCTGCCGGGAACGGAAAAGAAAGCGGTATATACCTCTCCGGTGATTCAATCGGACATCGTGTTTACAGACGTAGGGATTCATTGGATCAATGATTCATTGGACAAAAAAGCATCCAAGAATCTGATCCGGTTTGAAGTCCGCACTTCTCCCGACGGAGAAAACTGGACGAAATGGACAAGAGTCCAGGTTGGGGATGACCGGGAAGGTCCGGATAGCAAACAGAATGCAGAAACATTCGGTGATTTGATTTATGCCGGCAAAGCGAGTTATGCCCAGTATCGTGTCCATCTGCAAAAGGGGCAAAAACTATTGCCGCGCGTGAAAGACATCAAGTTAACCTTTATTAACGCCCGCGACGGTAAAAAAGTAGAAAGCAAACAATCTTTTTGGCAAGTATTGTTTGATGCGGTGGACGCTGCTGTCGACCGGCCCAAGATTAAGACAAGGGCCGAATGGGGAGCAGATGAATCCCTTCGTTATGATGCGAACGGGAACGAGGTTGAGCCCCGTGAATATTTTAATGTGACGCACCTTGTTGTCCATCATACAGGTCATGATCTGGCCATCATCACCGATCCGGAAACGGGTCAAAAAAGACAGCAAACTCCGGAAGAAGCTCTCCGGGCTGACTACTATTATCATGCCAAAACCAAAGGTTGGGGAGATCTGGCTTACAATGCCGTCATCGGTCCGGACGGAACCATTTATGAGGGCAGAAAAGGAAAAGACGGGGCAGAAAATCTCCTCTCCGACGGCGTCGTGGGCTTCCATGCCTACTCCTTTAATAAAGGGACTTTTGGCGTGTCCGTAATGGGAAATTACGACAACAAACCGTTGCCAAGAGTGATGCGCAACTCCTTAATTAACCTTCTGTCCTACGAGGCAAAACTGTGGAATATCAATCCCACGGGCACGGCCGATTTTGTACGGAACTACGAATATGATGATCCAAATGTTCCAAAGGTAGATTATAAAGTACCTACCATTCAGGGGCACGGACTGCTGCCAAGGGCGCAAACCGCCTGCCCGGGCGCGTATATTAAACCCGATTTGCCAAACATCCGCAATGATGTAGCCTTGACCATCAAAGCGCGCACCAACTTGAAGCGGGTGGCCGGAGCGGACCGCTACGGCACATCTGCCAGCATCAGCAATGAAATCAGCGCATTGGGTAATCTTTCCGATACCGTCGTGATTGCCCGCGGCGATGATTTCCCGGATGCCCTGTCCGGCGGGCCGCTGGCAGCGAAAAGCAAATCACCCATCCTGCTGACACCCACGAGCACATTAAAGCCGGATATCCAGGCTGAGATCCAGCGCCGCAAACCGACGAATGCCGTGATCCTCGGCGGAACGGGGGCTGTCTCCGCCAATGTGGAAACCCAGCTGAAAAACCTGGGTGTAACAAACGTCACCCGCATTGCCGGAGCGGACCGTTACGTGGTTTCCGCCTCCATCGCCAATCAAGTGACGTCCGGCGGGACAGCTGACACGGCCATCATCGCCAGCGGGTTGAACTTCCCGGATGCGCTGGCTGCCTCCAGCATTGCCGCCCAGGAAGGCTGGCCGATTTTGCTGGTGAAGACCGACTTGATCCCAACTCCGATCCAACAGTTTATCGACAATCACCCCGAGATTAAAAACTTCTACATCGTCGGCGGCTCCGGAGTGGTTTCCGACCGGGTGAAAACACAGTTGGCAACCAAAGGAACCGTCACCCGGATCGATGGAGCCAACCGTTTCGCAACAGCGGTCAATGTGGCCAAAACATTTAACATGAGCGCCTCTTCGCTGGTATTCGCAAATGGGAATGGTTTCCCGGATGCCCTGTCCGGCGGCCCGCTGGCGGCTTATACGGCCTCCCCGGTGATCCTGACGAAACCATCTGTTCTTCCTACTGAAGTACAGTCGTACCTGACCGGGAAGAAAGGCGAGTTTCAAAAGGGATACATCCTTGGCGGAGAAGGAGTCGTATATCCGGAAGTGGAACGGCAAATTGCAAGTTATACCCCGTAGTTTTCATCATGCACCGTTCCCCACATGTGGGGCGGTGCTTTTTTATTTTCTCTTCAGTCGAAGAGATTAGCCAAGCGACCGTAGGAAGTCCCTTTGTCAGAAATCCCCTGCCTTTAATTCATGGGGGTGTGGTCAAGAAATGGTTATGTTACCGGATTTTAGACAGAGTCATAATTCTTTACTGACTCAAGTTTTTTATGTATAATGTGAATGAATTAAATAAGAGAAGTGTTTTAGGAGGAGCCTGTCACCAAGGGGCTCCTCTATTTATTTTTAGGAGGGGAGAGGAGAAAATGGAAACCATTTTGGCGATTGTGGTCTTTTTGCTCACTTATGCCGTTCTCGTCACGGAAAAAATCAACCGTGCCGTACTCGCCTTGACAGGTGCCGCTCTGATGGTACTGTTGGGCATTCTGGATGTGGAAAAAGCATTCAAAGAATATATCGAGTGGAATACCATCGCTCTTTTGATCGGGATGATGATCATTGTCGGAATCACCAACAAAACGGGTGTGTTCCAATATGTGGCCATCAAATCGGCCAAAGCTGCGGGCGGCCACCCGATGCGCATCCTGATCAGCCTTTCCTTGCTGACCGCCCTGGCATCGGCATTTCTCGATAATGTCACGACCGTGCTGTTAGTGGTTCCGGTCACGTTTTCCATTACGAGAATCCTTGGCGTCAATCCGGTTCCTTACTTAATCTCTGAAGTAATCGCTTCCAATATCGGGGGCACGGCCACCTTGATCGGCGATCCGCCCAATATCATGATCGGGTCGGCCAACAAGCATCTCACCTTCAACCAGTTCCTGATCCACCTGGGACCCGCCACCGCCGTGGTTCTCGCTGCCGCCTTACTGATGCTGTATCTGATCTACCGCAAAGAACTCAAAGGGGACGCCGTCAATAAAGAAAAGTTGATGAAGCTGAACGAACAGGACTTTATCAAAGATCCGGTCTTAATGAAGAAATCATTATTCGTGCTTGGCCTTACCATTCTGGGATTCATCCTGCATTCCGTTATTCACCTAGAAGCGTCGGTCATTGCCATGGCCGGGGCCACCTTGCTGATGCTGATCGGCCTTAAGGAAGAGCAGATCGAAGAAGCTTTCCATTCCGTGGAATGGATCTCCATCTTTTTCTTCGCCGGACTGTTTACCCTGGTAGGCGGATTGCAGGAAGTGGGCGTGATCAAAGCATTGGCTACCCAGGTGCTGGACATCACCAACGGCGACATTTCCTACGCGGCCGTCCTCATTTTGTGGATCTCCGGAGTGGCGTCCGCCTTTATCGACAACATCCCGTTTGTCGCCACCATGATCCCTTTGATCAAAGACATGGCCGAAGGATTGGGACTGGCCGTCAGCTCCCCGCAAATCAACGCCCTCTGGTGGTCCCTGGCGCTCGGGGCCTGCCTCGGCGGCAACGGGACCATCATCGGCGCCTCCGCCAATGTGATAGTGGCCAGCCTGGCCGACCGGGAGGGCAAAGGCTTCAGCTATATGGAGTTTCTCAAGGTAGGAGCCCCGATCACCTTTGTCTCGCTGGTGATTTCCCATGTGTATATTTACTTGCGGTATTTGATCTTTTTGCCGTAACGGGTGAGAAGAGGATAGCGGTGTGAACAGAAAGGCAGGGTTCGGTTCCTGATGTGACCGGATCCCCTGCCTTTCTCTGTCTGCACTTAAAATCTCCCTCCACACCGAAAGATAATATGGATGTTTATTTGGGTTTGAATTAGATTTATAAACTAAATTGCTTGCAAAGCTTGATTCTGCTTATATAAGGAGTCTCTGTTCTTATGGCTTACGAACCTAAATGGGTATGATTTAATGCAAAGTGAAAGAAATGGAGTTTTTGATCTATCCTTACACTGGTATAAATGAACTACGTTTTGGAATGAAAAGAGAACAGGTACAGAAAATACTGGGAAAATTTTCTGCTAGAACCGAACAATTTACAACGACAGCAGAGGATGGAACAGAGTAGGAAAAGAGTACAAAGATTTGGAACGGAAAGTTAAATATTGTTATTAGAAAATTGTGTAAAATAGAACCTGGGTCCTGTTCAACTTTGACAAAACCGCCAGTGTCAAATTGACGGATAAAACCGCCAACACCGGTACCGGTCTGGTTGTCAGCGCCGATGCGGTCAAGCTCGAAAAAGACACCACGGGCGTGGTCGATGAAGAGCAAACCGACTTCGAGTATTCCTACGACCCGAACGGCAACATGACCCTCATGAAGGACAACTCGAAGCATGCGAAAATCCATCAATACGCCATCGCCTACACCGAGCTGAACCAGGTCAGCAAAGTGGATGAACAGGTGAAAAATGCGGAGGGAGTCTACACCACCAAACGCAGCATCACCTTCACCTACGACGAAAACGGCAACCCGCTCAACCGGAGCTACGACAGCGAGATCGCCGATTTCGAGTACGATGTCCGCAACCTGGTCACCAAGGTGACGCAGAAGAAGAATGCAGCCGATCTCAATCCGAAGGTGACCAGCTACACCTACAACGACAACGGACAAGTCGCGACCGAGAAGCTGCCAAACGGCAACATCACCACCTACTCTTACTACCTGGACAACAAATTGCAGATCCAGGAAACGAGAAAAGGCGGCTCCAACGGCACCATTGTCAACAAGCACAGCATCGATTACAACGCCAACGGGCATAAGATCAAGGATGTCGTGCAACTGGTCAATGCCAACGGCGCAAACGACAACCACACCCTGACCTATGAATACGATCCGATGGACCGGATCGCCAGGATGACCAAGGTGAACACCGCTACGGGTACAACACTCCGTACGGAAACCTATGAACATGACGCCAACCATAACGTCATCAAGCAAACGATCGGCAGCGACACGACGACATACACCTATGACCGCAACCGTCTGGTATCTGCCGTCACCAATGGAGTAACAGCAAAATACAACTATGACGTTTATGGGCGTTTGCGTTCGGTCACCTCGGGCAGCACTGTCATCGAAAGCTACAAATACGACGGGTTCGATCACATCATTGAACATAAGAAATGGAACGACCAAACCCAGGGTCTGGACACCACCAAATACGCATACGACCCGTTAGACCGTACCGTCAGCAAAACCATCAAAGCAGGTACAACCGGCGCCAAAACCACCGAGTTTGGTTACCTGGGACTCAGCGGAGAAGTCTTGACAGAGTCCGTGGCGGGAGTGGTGCAAAAATCTTACCTGTACTCCCCATGGGGCAAACGCCTGGCCATGGTGAAGCATGAGACTTTGGGAGACAAAAACTCCTACTACGGCTACAACCCTCACACGGATGTGGAGATGCTGTACAAAGAGGATGGCAGCGTCGAGGGGACCTATGGGTACACGGCATACGGAAAAGAAGACAAAGAGATGACCACAGGCCCGGATGCAGAAGGTAACCCGAACTACAATCCGGATGAACCGCATAACCCGTATCGCTACAGTGCCAAACGCTGGGATCCTGCGACCAAGTCTTATGACATGGGCTTCCGGGATTATTCGCCTGGGTTGAACCGCTTCTTGAGCTTGGATATGTATAACGGTGCATTGTCTGATATGGGACTCACCACGGACGTATGGACCAATAACCGTTATGCTTTTGCGGGAGGAAATCCGATTACCAATACGGATTACGACGGGCATATTCCAGTAGAAGTAAGTGATAGACCTTCAAATAACCCACATCGAGATTTTGTTACGCCAACAACTATCGATCTTATCGAGAAGATGTTGCAGGATTACCAGAAAGAAAAATGTCTGATCGTCAAGTAACAGATACAGATCGATTATTTAGTATCGGGATGGGTTTTGTACCTATCAATTCAGAGATTGGTGATGTTAGTAATGTACTATCAGGTAAAGATTGTTGGACAGGTGAAGAACAGTCTAGATTGTGGGGGATTGCTGGGTTACTTTCTCCTTTTGTAGGAGGATCTTCTCTCGAAGGTGGGTTTAAAAGTACTTGGGATTGGCTAAGTGCTAGATTTTCTAATGGTGGGGCTAAGGCAAGCTTTGACCATTTAAATGATAGACAAAGAGCTGTAGTAGAAACTATTGATAACCTTATTAATGATCACTTGAAACCACACGATTTTACAGGAGCGGAGAGAGATTTACAAGGAAATCCTGTTCCGAGAAAGGGTGGAGGTTACTATAATCACTTACAAGAGATGGTAGATACTCTTATTGGTTTAAAAAATGCAAGAAGAAAGTTGAGTGGGGCGCTAAAGAACCCCAATCTTGCTCCAGATGTGAGACAAACTTTACAAATCTATTATGACAAATCAGGTGATTATATCCGTCAAATTAATGAACTTTTTAGTAAGTATAATTACAATCCATATAAAAAGTAGGAAAAATCAAGATGAAATTAGTAAGGTTTTAATGTAGGATAACGAGTAGGAAGTTGGGTAACTATAAGGAAATGGCTATCTAGAAAATTTTAGGTAACCATTTCCTCGTTTATTATGAAGTGTAAGGTGATAAGATGATGGAACATAAGTTTAGTTTGTTAAAAATAAGTGACATTGGGAAAATGGAGGGAATTCAAGAGATAGAAAACATCAATTCTGACTATTCAATTACAAGCTGGCTAATTCAAATTCGCCACAAAAAAATTTCGGAGTTAAGCAACTTTGATTTATCTAGATTTTTAAGACAAGAATTGTTTCTAAAATATATTTGTTATGAAGTAATTAGTCGTCTTAAGACAAATCCTTTTCAAGGACATATGAGAGAAGGAGAGCTTTTAGAATTGTTGTCTAGATTAAATAAGGAGTTCTGGGAAGAGAACCCGTCCCTTCAAAGAGAGATAATACTATTATTAGATATAATCTTCGAAAAACACTTGCCGTTTATTAAAGAAGATGACTGGTTTGATGATGGAGATATAAGATACATCTTTCATTCATTATACAAACTTACCAGTAAGCTTCAAATTTTATATAAGTATGCAGACGCTTTTATTCAAACAGAGTTGGAATTAAGAGCTTTAGATTACTTTGGAAAACAATTAATAAAAGAGGTAAGAGATAACGCTCGCAGAGAAATTAATTCAAAATTTAATAATATATTGAAAGAAAACAACGAGCTTAGTAAAGGAATACAAACGCTTAATAAAGAACAAATACAGATGCTGAGAAGTTTTATCATGACAGCAGTTGACACCTTACTTTATCAACTTTTGTTTACGCTTGATCAAAATCCTGAAATTAAAATAAATGTAGACATTGATGGACAAGAAGTTAAAGATATAGGAAATAATGTTGGTACCAATGGGCTATATAGTAATTTATTTGGTCCAAAAGGATGGATTGCTAGGTACAGTAGTGAAAAAGAGTAGAATTCTCTTAATCTAGCCACGAAAAATGTTTTTGTCGAATTAGATTGACAGAACCAAAACGAAATCTGACATCAATAGATCTAGTAAGTTCTATGGATAGTGGAGCTGATGAGTATTATTTTGTACGTGATTTGCTCCGGGTAAAATCAAACCTGGTGAGTTGGAGCAAATTAAGAAAACTGGTTTTTATGAAAATCCAGGGTGGTTAAATATGAAATACTTTACAGCTACTAAATATGAAGCAGTGTTGTATGGAAAAATGGCTGCAAAATATGGTGAGGGTTCATATACCTTAACTTCAGCTATGACGTTTATGGGCGTTTGCGTTCGGTCACCTCGGGCAGCACTGTCATCGAAAGCTACAAATACGACGGGTTCGATCACATCATTGAACATAAGAAATGGAACGACCAAACCCAGGGTCTGGACACCACCAAATACGCATACGACCCGTTAGACCGTACCGTCAGCAAAACCATCAAAGCAGGTACAACCGGCGCCAAAACCACCGAGTTTGGTTACCTGGGACTCAGCGGAGAAGTCTTGACAGAGTCCGTGGCGGGAGTGGTGCAAAAATCTTACCTGTACTCGCCATGGGGCAAACGCCTGGCCATGGTGAAGCATGAGACTTTGGGAGACAAAAACTCCTACTACGGCTACAACCCTCACACGGATGTGGAGATGCTGTACAAAGAGGATGGCAGCGTCGAGGGGACCTATGGGTACACGGCATACGGAAAAGAAGACAAAGAGATGACCACAGGCCCGGATGCAGAAGGTAACCCGAACTACAATCCGGATGAACCGCATAACCCGTATCGCTACAGTGCCAAGCGTTGGGATCCTGCGACCAAGTCTTATGACATGGGCTTCCGGGATTATTCGCCTGGGTTGAACCGCTTCTTGAGCTTGGATATGTATAACGGTGCATTGTCTGATATGGGACTCACCACGGACGTATGGACCAACAACCGTTATGCGTTTACAGGCGGGAACCCCATTTCAAGAGTTGAGTTAGATGGTCATTATTTTGCAGGAATTGACGGAGAAAAATATGTAGAGAATCCGAATACTGGAATTGGGGAGATATCTGGATCTTCACGCCCAGGAGAGAATGGCCAGTATGAGACTATTAGGATGGGTTCAAATATCCAAATGGTTTCATATGATCCAGGTGTCACTGAACTTACTTTTGATGAAGCATTCAGCAAGATTTTAGAGGAATCAGGCTTAGGCTGGACTGAATATATTCCACTAGTAATGCTTGGTCGAAAGCAAGTTGTTGGTGCAGGGGAGAAAATGGTTCGCGAAAAATGCTGATCCATTCCGAGATATATTTGGTCCTGGAATCGAATCACATCCGGAAGAATGGAAACAAATCATTAGCCATATTGAGGAACTGGGTGGTAAGGTACATTATAGGGGTAATGGTACAATGGCCTATTCACCTACTTCCTCAGGTTCTCCTGGTGAAGTTTATATAGATGTAAACGCATCTATTAGTGCTCTAAGGCATGAGTATCAACATTTTCTCGATGATATGGCAGAGGGTTGGCCTGGGATGAGAGGATTATATGACCTTAAGAGCAGAACTAGAAAAGAGCTGAGAGCCTATTTAGCAGAAATACGTGAAGCTGAAAAATTAGGATATAAAGATGTAGTTGACCAATTGTGGAATAATTATCGAGAAGAAAGACAGCAACTAATTGACTTGCTTCTTGGAAGTAAAATTGAATAGTTTTGAGGTGGTTGTTTGAAATATCTAACTTTGATTAAAGAGATTCAGAGCGATAAATTAAGGGACGACGAGTTAATTGATTGCTTGGATATACCTCATAATTTCGTTCTAAGCAATGCAATTAAAAAAATTGTAAAAAAGAAATTGTGCAACCAAGACATCGTGTCGAAACTAGAAAAAATAAGCTCCTTAACGGCCAAAGAAAATAAATTAATGGGTATTTATACCGTAGGGCATTTGGCTATAGCTGCCTTGTATTTTTTAGACCATCCTATTTCCAGAGATAAGTATAAGGAGCTTTATATCAATTTGAGTGAATGGGATAAAGAGATTATTGAAAAGTTAACTACTGGTGACCCATTTTTAGACTGAGGTTTTTGTGGATTTTTCGGGGGTGTCCCAAAAGTAGATAAACCTACTTGAGGGTTGCCCCTTCTTTGTATTGTTTGTGAGTTGTTATTTCATTATTCGTGAAGATGGGGAGGTACCCCGTTTTAAGGAAATATGTAAACAAGACTACCAAGATGTAATATGGATTGCGCATAGTACAGATATTAAATCAGTCTATATCTCTAAATTTGGAAAAAATAGTCAAAGTCCCCGGTTTTCTTTCATAAACGAGTTATGAAGCTCTTAAATATAATTAATGAAACATTCCGTGAGTCTATGCCACCAGATGTACAACAATCTTTTAACGAGTTTTACCGAACATCTAGGACCTATATAGAAAATCAGAAGAAGATTCAAGAATGCTATAGGGAAGGAATGAAAATTGACGCTCAATTATTTGATACAAAAATAGTGACTTTAGAGCTTAACCAAAAGTTGGATTGGTATCACAGTGAGATAAGTCGTAGTGCATTCTGGCAAAATACGGTCCAGGTAGATACCTATGAAGATAGAAAAAAGCTATTACAATACTTATCTTCTCAAATATCAGCATTCGACTTGAAATTGTGGTTTGTTCTACAAGAATTAAGGTTTCATCACAATCAAATGTTGAACCGAAATAAAATGAATAAGAAAGATATTCAATTTATGGATGAGAATTATGAAGAATTAAAACATGAAATTCTTATTAGAAGAGGTTTTATGAAAAAACTTTATCAAAAATACGTAACCCTGTATAGTAATTATGAAAAATTAAATAGAAGATTGTTGAAAAATAAGAGTAACAACAGGAAGAATCTATTATTATAGACAAAAAATGGGTTCTTATGAAAGAGAATTCGAATATGCACCACAAGCTTATGAGCGTTATAGGAATATGACAGGGGATGTAAGCAAAATGCTCAAAATACTCTGTATCTCCTTTTTTATCCCATAAACGTCCAAAGTTCTTGTTTGAGTGATTTTCTACAACGTTTAATGTTCCCCCTTTCTTCAACACCCTCTTAATTTTATGATCATGTAATTGAGGAACTAAATTTTGGAATAATGAGGCAAACGAATGGGAAGAGAATTGAAATAGATTCATTGAAGCCATAATTTTTGGGAAGTTATTCTAATGTTTAATTGACAGTCTTCTTGCTCAAAGTTGCAAGAAACTGTCATTTTATAGGAGGAGCAAAATGTTAATAGATATTACAATCGATGAAAAGACAAAGTATTTTATTGATTTTAGCGAATCGACTATCTTTTTTCTTCCGCCCCATGAATTAAATGAAAAGTTATTATTAAGAGCATGGGGAATTTAGATAAAGATCTGCTAAAAGAGATAATGGGGATATCGGTTAGAGAAGATAGTTATATTGCTGGGATGTCAAAGATCCGGTTTTACGGTGTAAAAGGTGGAGAAATTAAGGTTTCTTTGTATGACCCACTTTCACCAGATGATTTTTTAAAAGATAGCCAGGGAAGAAGAGTTCAAATTTATCGCAAATGGGGAAGTTTAAATGAAGGAAATGTATATCGCTTTTTAGATGGGTGTGTGATTGATTGGCCAAGCGGTTTTGCGACTATCAATATTATTGCAGATAGTGTAAGTATAGAATTTGATACAGATAGTATGGTCTCGATAAAGGATTATAATTTAAATCCTGATAAATATTCTTTTTGATGTAAAAGAGAATAAATCCTTAATGCCCCCCATAAGTCCAGACAATTATGCAACTTTTTGAGTTAGCATTTGTCTAAATTCTCTTGGAGACCTGTAATTCAAAGCGGAGTGAG
>NZ_FOCQ01000017.1 GCF_900110165.1 Lihuaxuella thermophila | reverse complement strand
CAGCAGACCACTTTCTTCTAGGCATAAGAAAAACCCCTTTCAACCCTATTCTATAATAACTTAGAGTTTGTCTGGGGTCTTATGGGGTCAGTATAAATCCACTTGTTACAATGGCAGTTACTGATGCAAGTGGTGTCCCAAGTCTTTCTGCAATATTTGCAGATACTGCATATCTATCGGCCCCATCAATTCTTTGGATTGTGGAAACACCTAGGCTTAATTCGGTTTCTACATTTTCTGAAACTGCACCTGTTCAAGCACAGTAGAACAGGCTTTAAATAGTAAGTTAAATTGAGGATAATATTTTTTAACATCTAAAAATGAATATAAATACAGAAATTCGTGCAATTAGTAGGAGATTGAATTGATAATGAAAAAATTTAGAAGGAGAGGAGCTCCATAATGCAGCTTATTATGCTGCTCGACAAGTTGGTAAACCATATTCACTTTCTGCATCTAAGACATTTACTGGCTCATATTACTGTTCAAAGTTAGTCTGGCAGGCTTGGCGTCAACAGGGATGGGATTTAGATGCGGATGGAGGTTATTGGGTTTTTCCTGTTGACTTAGAAAGAGATGCACACACGTATAGATACTGGGCAAAAAACTAAACAGGATTGATATAATTAGATTTTATTGCCTGTTCATTATGAACAGGCAATATATACTACAAAGGATTGATGCTCGTGAATAAGAAGGTTGCTGTTTATGTTTTATCTCTGTTACTGATTGCTATTGGTATTTTTGGAGCAATTAAAATAATGCTCTCTAAAATCCCCCCACCTGCCGATGGAGAAATGCAAGTAAATAGCATAGAAAATGAATTTCTTAATGCGAAAAATGAGGGTGTTATAAAAGAAAAAATAGGAATTATTTATTCTCATCCATTTGATAAAAAGACAGATCTTCTTGTTATTAAAAACCAACAAGAGATATTTTCGCAGTCTTATGATATTGATGGGATTACGGAAATTCACCCCAAAAAACAAGGTATTGTTTTGGTTTCAGAAGAATTTAATTTTCATGAGTATGAACTAAATCGTAAGTTTGAACTGATCAATAAGAAAAAGGTTAGATCCCCCTTTTCTTTTTATCATTCTGATGACGAGATAGAAATTAGGTCTTTTAATATAGACGTAAAGAAGAACATTGTTGATATAAATGATTTAAAAAAGAAAAAAACATATCAAGTCACTCTGCCTCCATTGTTAATTCAGGCCGAATACGACGATAACTTTGTTTATGTTTTTTGTGATTATATCGAAAAACAAAGTTCATATTTGTATTTGATAGACCGTAACCAAGGTAAATTAGTTAAAACCATTCCAATAGCATTCAATCATGCAAACGATTTACTCATTTTTAATAACAAATTGATAATGACAACAAA
Source organism: Lihuaxuella thermophila (assembly GCF_900110165.1). Lineage (GTDB taxonomy): Bacteria > Bacillota > Bacilli > Thermoactinomycetales > Thermoactinomycetaceae > Lihuaxuella > Lihuaxuella thermophila. The sequence goes on along the minus strand of NZ_FOCQ01000017.1, from coordinate 76,772 downwards.
AGAAAAGCTAAGCATTTTAGATATTAAAACACACAAATTGATTTATTTAGATTATCCTTCAAATAACATTACTACAGACAAACTGTATGAGAAAGATCAAAAACTATATATGAGTTACTATGATGATTATGTAAGTGCCGGTACTCTTGTTTATGACGCCAATTTAAACCTATTGCATAATAAAAAACTTCATTTTCCTTATGAGTTAGCGTCATTTAACAATGGGAAACTGTTTATTTTAACACAATTACACAGCAAAGACCCCAAAAGATTTGGCGGGATAATAGCTTCCTTCAGGCTAGAGGATTTCAAAAAAGAAGGCCAGATGATATTGCCTAAGAAAAAGTGGCATATACAAAACTTTGCTATTCTTGATTTCTAAGATATGATTACGATGCTATGTGGACTCCAAATGACCCGGCTTTTCTCTCACAGCAATGGGGTTTGGCTAGTCAGGGACGGAATAATGCAGAGATTCGCGCAGCAATTGAGGAAACAGCTGATAAAATCACCGGTACGGGAGTTTACTGGACATATGGAAGGGTTAATGCATACAAAGCCGTTACCTACTAACTTTGGTTAGGAATAAAAAGTCTGATTTACGTAGCTAGCTTTTTTCTAGCCTTGAGAAAAAGAGGTCTAACGGGGACAGGATCTGAATAGGATATCCCTGTTTCATCCCTATTTCCTTCGGGGAATGGGAAGGATTTCGAAATACAAGACTATTGCCCCAGCATCCTGCCGGAAAAGTTTCCAAACATCTTTCAGTGTTTTTTTCAGATAGCAGGTTTGAGCAACCGCTTGTCTAGTGGAACAGTTCTGGGCCTAGCTAGCTAAAATGTTTGTGGACGCATGAGGGAAACCATTGGGTGGAAGCGAACTCGGGGAAGGGACGCGTTTTCCTATGGAAGTACCCGTTTTTCCTGTAAGCTGAAGTAGCAAAAAGAAAGGCGCTCCCCATTAGCGCCTTTCTTTATTACACCAAAAACAGGCTTCTTTTTAAATGAGGGGTGAGAACCTCTTCTTTGATCCGCAAACACTGGATGAAAAAAGAAAAAGGTTCTTCAAAATGCGGGGCATGGGCTGAATTTTCGAACCAGATCATCTGTTTGGCGGGAGCGGTTAAATCAGCAAAGTATTGTTCCTGAAGCTCCCAGGGAGCCTGGCAATCGTGACGGCCTGTGCAGAAATAGGCAGGAACCTTCAGCTCCGGCACTTCCTGAAGCAGATTGGCTTTCAAGATCTCCTCACCCAGATACTGAGCTGAAAACCGGAGGCCTTTTCTGAAGCGGTACCAATCATTCAGCGTATATTCGGTTGAGGAAAAACCCTTTGCAAATATCTTTGTGAAAGTTCCTCCCCGAATGGAGCCGCCAAATTTTTTCAGCCATTTTTGATAGACGGAAAAAGATCTGATTTTGTCATAAGGAGGATGCCCGATCCGATTCAGTTGCCGGATCGCTTTCTGGTTGTCCTTTTTTCTTGCACATGTTAAAAGCTTTTGGTAAGAGAGAAGCATGCTGTGCCGGGCATCGACCATCTGACCGATCCCGATATAAGCATGGATCAGTTCGGGGTATCTCCTGGCGGTCATTGCCCCGATGATACTTCCCCAGGAATGGCCGGCCAGAAACAGCTTTTTATGCCCAAATAAATGGAGCAGGACCTGGATGAGCTCATGGGTATCCTGGATGAACTGTTCTATATTCATGGATGTCGGGTTTATTTTTCTGGAGTAAGATTTTCCGGAACCACGCTGATCCCAGTTGACGACCAAAAAATGCTTTTCCAGATCGGTTTGGTAATGCCTGGCAAAACCGATCTGAGCCGCACCGGGTCCGCCGTGCAAAAAAAGGAGGATCGGGTTATTGCGATCGATTCCCCTGAGCAGGATATATTGATCGACTCCGCCGATCTTTACCCGTTTGATGGAAGCAATACTCCCATCCACATCATTGCCTTGGGAATCCGTGTGATTCGGAGTCCGACTTTTGAACATTTGAGTCCCTTCCTTTTCCAACAATTGGATTTAGGGTGGAATAATAATATTCTCGATTCCGGCTCACTTTCCTCCATATAAATCCGACATTTACTTAATGTGTCTGAATGAGTCTCGTTTGCATGAATGATCTCCGGATTCCCTTGTATATTTCATTTAAGAACAGATGCGGTTTCAGGCCGGTTCGGACACCAGGCATGATTGGCAAATATAAAAAAATTTCCATCCTGTTTTGGAAGGAGGATGGAAGAGATCGTATCGAATAATTTTCTGTCAAAGCGATAGGATGCACTCAGTCATGCCGGTACATTTTGTACCCCTCGCTCAATTCTTCGATGCGCCGGTTTGTGTTCTTCTGATATAAGCCTCCATGATAGCAGATGACCGTTTCGATGTCGTATCGGGTCAGCTTTTTCAATGATTTGACGGCCAGATTCATATCCAGCGTATATCGGGGGTCCGGACCAACCAACCGCCCCTCTTCCACGGCCAGGGCATCTCCGGCGATCAGGGTTTTGCTTTGTTTATGATACAAGTTGATATGCCCGGGAGTGTGTCCGGGGGTATGGATGATGATGATTCCTCCACAGTACGGCAACTCATCGCCATCCGTTACGGTCTGGTCAACTTTGGCGTGGGGCGGGTTTTCAAGCACCGCTTGAAAGGCCTTGCGCCACTCCTCCGGCACATCCTCCGGCAACGACTCAATGGCCTGGGTCACGGCCTCCGGGGAAAGTTTAAGCAGTCTTTGTTCACCCTGAATGTACGGTTGTTCCAATGGATGTGACAGCACTTCAACTTGATGCGGCAATTCGGACACAAGATCCGGTAAGCTTCCAATGTGGTCCAAATCCTGGTGGGTAATAACGATTTTGCTGAGCTGATCAAAATCTATACCCGCCTTACCGACCGCCTCGCGAAATTTTGCCAGTTGACCTGGAAAACCCGTGTCTACCAGGATTGCCTCGTTTTCATCCCAGATGAACACAGGGTGAATATAATCGAGCTTGCCCATGATATTTGCCTGAATTTCCAACATTTCCACTCCATTGGCGATTCGCATAAAAGCCTCCCGGTTCTTTATTTGGTGAGTTTGTTGATCGGGAACTCCGTTGATTGGAATAAATAGAAGATCGAAGCTGGTGCGGTGATTGATTGACGTTCTATTCATATATTAATAGACTCACAATAATTATTCAAATAAATTATTATTATACCATAAATTATTGTATTTGTCAAGTGTTTTTTGGGTTTTTCCGGTGTGCGAATGTCTTCTACGATAAGAATCGTCTCCTACCGCTTTGAAAACGGATTGACACTAATAGTGTTTCGGGCATGAGGAGAAGCAATCTCTCTTTTCATCGCGAAAATGTCAAACCGCAAGCATATAGAAAAGCCCGCTATCATGAAGATAAACGGGCGTGTAAATATAACCTTTTTATTTTTTTCGACGAGGTCCATTCCTCTAAACATGACCGTCACCGAACGGAGCAATACATTCCGGCCGATCATTTGCGGGTGAGTTGACCATGGTGGAAACGGGAGTGGCGATCATCTCCTCCGTCGGATATGGCTTTAGCAATGACTTCAGGTATTCGGTGTCTTTTACGTGCGGATCGAGCCAGGCTTCTTCTTCATCCGGCCGCAGTATGCTTGGCATCCGGTTGTGAATGGGCTCCATTAATTCATTGGGGATGGTCGTGATCACGGTGCAAGAGTGGATGACTTCCCCGTTCTGCTCCCACCTGTCCCAAAGTCCGGCAAAAGCGAAGGGCTCCCCGTTTGCCAGCCGGATGAAATAGGGGACTTTGCCGTTTGGTGTTTTCGCCCATTCATAAAATCCCGTACTTAAGATGAGGCATCTCTGGCGATGTAGAAGCCGCTTGAAACTTGGCTTTTCGTGGACAGACTCACCCCGCGCATTAATCATCTTGTATCCGATTTTCTTGTCTTTGGCCCATGTCGGAATCAAGCCCCAGCGCAGGAAACCTCCTCTTCGTTTCGTTCCGTCGTGGATGATGGCCAAAACTTGCTGGCTTGGGGCGATGTTGTATCGGGGCTGATACTCCCATTCACCGGTGATTTCAAAGTCAAACCGTTCCCGAAGGGTTTCGACAGGAGAGAATAAACTAAAACGTCCGCACATGTCCCGCTTCTCCTTTTAAATAGGAATATCTATTCCCATTGTACCATTGATTCCCCTTGAAGATGTTTCCTTATTTTACTGATTATCCTATCAGGTTTGCGTCTGTCCATATCTCCTCTTCATACTCTTTTCAAGAGGATTCCGAGAAATGAGAAACAGCAGACACATCAAAAGGTGAAAACATAGCCGTCAAAACAATTAAACCCCGACACCGTTATGGATGAGGTTTGTCTGTATTACCATCCCATTCTTTTTCTTAATGAAGTAATATGCGCGATATGATGTTTCCCGTGCCACGCATACAGACCCAGCGCTTGATCCAAAGTGAGGGTACCGCTTTCAGGATGCCGGAAAGTCCGGCGAAAGTCTTCGTCTGTCATCGCTCGGAGTAATAGGGTCCAACGTTGATGCAATGAATCGAATAAAGATAAAGAAACTTCAATCGGCGCAGTCCGGGAATCTGCCAGTTCTGCCCACTCTTTTTCATCATAGGGTTTGATGAATGGTACTTCTTCAGTTAATGCCCATTTAAAACGGACATAACTATTCAAATGACTGTCAGGCAAATGATGAACCACCTGCCTGACTGTCCACCCTCCGGGCCGGTAAGGAGTATTGAGCTGGTCTTCCGTGAGACCCTGAACCGCTTGGCGCAACTCACCCGGTGCGGCGGCAATCTCATCGATCCATCGCAAGCGCATTTGACCCGTTATTTCTTGATCCATTTGAAATTGTCCAATCGGGTAGCGCAAATGTTCCATTTGTTTGATCCTCCTCAGTATTGAACACTGAACAAATGAGTGACAAAACATTTGTTTGATCCTATTATATCTGACTATTTTATACAATTTCAGCTAAAACGAGCCAATCGGGTGCATATTCTTCAAAGGGAGTTTTGATCCGAAAGGGTCGTGTTCTTGAGGGAGCACCGTAGTAGTCATCTCATCGAGCAACACAAGCGTTTTAGAATAAACATTCAACCTATCGCGGGGGATTACAAAATGCGTAATGAAAGAAAGGGCCATTGGCATTGGCCCTTTTTGATATTCCCGTTTCTCAATGAATGGTTTTTACCAAACCACCATCGATTATATAATCGACACCGGTGATCATAGCTGCTTGATCGGAAACTAGAAATAAAACGAGATTGGCTACTTCTTCGGGTTCTGCAAAACGTTGAAGGGTGATGCCGAAGTTTTTGGCCAGTTCATCCAAATCTCCGGGAGCTTGATCCCACATTGCCGTTCGTGTCGGCCCTGGTGCAACCGTATTGACACGAACCCCTTTCGGCCCAAATTCCTCAGCCAGATTCTTGGAAAGATTGGTAACCGCAGCCTTCGTAGCGCTATAGGCGATAATTTGCTTGATTGGCATGATTGCATTGATGCTTGAAATATTCACGATCGATCCGCCTTGTTTGACCAATAGTGGTAAAGCAGCACGTGATGTCCGGACGACGCTCATGAAATTAACATGGATCATTTCCAGCCATTCTTCATCCGTTAATTCCAAAAAACCTATATTTTGGCGTCGATCCACAGCCCCGATATTGTTTACTAAGATATCAAGTCGCCCATACTTGGCTGCTGCTTCATTCACAATTTTTTGCGCACCTTCCATGGCTGTGGCGTCTGCAACGACCGGAAGCACAGAGGTGCTCTTGGATAATTTCACTAATTCCTCTGATGGTTTACGGGTAGATGCTACTACTTTTGCGCCGGATTGTGCCAATGCCTTCACTGTAGCCAATCCAATTCCCTGGCTTGCACCGGTTACAATGGCTACTTTTCCTTCTAATGAAATTTGCATCGAATCATCCTTTCACATTTAATTAGTTTGGCATCCGATTTTTTATGAAGGGTTTTGAAAAATCACCTCCTTCAAAGCACTTGATGGTGCTTAAAGATCTTGAGTGCAATCATCGCTCCGATCAGTGCAAAAACAGCCTCCACCAAAAAGGCAGTACGAAGAACATGGGTTAACGTGACAGGATTCTGAGATTCCAAGGGAAGGTTTGGATCGCCGATCTCTGCAATGCGCAGCGTGATAAAGATGTAAATCATCGCAAGTCCGATCGAACCGCCAATCTGTTGCCCGGTAGAGGCCATCGCAGAAGAGACTCCGTGTTTTGTTGGATCGATGCCGATGCTTGCAGGCCGGAACATAATGGGAAAAACAAAGCCCGAACCGATGCCGCTGACAATCATTCCCGGAAGCATCCCCCAAAGTGTTCCATTTACTGAAAGTTGCGTAAACAGCAGAAAACCGATCATACCCAGAAGCATTCCACCAGCCAGCGTACGGGCAAAACCAATGGCGGATACGATGCGGTTGACGATTCTTGCGCCCGCTATGCCCGCCATGGATATGGCTAAAAATGCAACCCCTGCCTGAATGGGAGTGTAGCTAAGAACCTGTTGCATGTATAAAGTGAGAAAATAATATTGAGTGCCAAATGTCATCTGAAAAAATCCGGCGATCAACATGGAACCGGTCAACGTTCGTATACGGAGAAATTGAAGAGGCATCAAAGGCTCTTTCGTGCGGGACTCAATAAACAAAAAGAGGATCAGTAAGATCGTGCCAAGTATGGCCGCGAACAAAGTGGTAGCTGTCAGCCAGCCGTAGACAGGCGCCTGCACAAGGTAATAAACAATCAGTATCATGCCGGTGGTGACAGAAACCGTTCCGGTCACATCGTAATGACGTGTCTGATTAGCACCATAACTCTCCTTCAGAGTGAACGGGGTAAGAATCATCAATAGAAGAACAACGGGAATAAGAAAGAAGAAAGTCGACTCCCATCCGAATTCATTTGTCAGAAATCCGCCCAGAATCATACCTGAGGACAATCCGATCCCCCCTGCAGATGCCCAAATCATAAAAGCGCGATTTCGCTCAGACTGTTCAACAAAGCTGGTAGAAAGTATCGCAAGAGTCGCAGGAAAAAGGATTGCCCCACCCATGCCTTGAATTCCGCGGGCAACAATGAGAAGCCATCCGTGTTGGGAAAATCCGCCGATGAATGAACCGAATCCATACAATCCTAAGGAAAAAATAAACATTCGACGCCGACCGAGCAGGTCGGTGATTCGTCCGCCAAACAAGAGGAAACTTCCGTATATGATCGTATAAGCGCTGACGACGAATTGCAGATGATTTCCATCAAAATCCAGGCTTTCGCCAATTGCAGGAAGCGCTACATAGATGATGGTAAAATCCATGGCGGAAATGAGATTGGCCATCGCTAATATAAAAATCAATCTTGTCTTCATTAACAGATGTTCCTTTCCCGGTTCAAAAATCGATTATTTTTGATCGATCATTCCAAAATGGACAAAAAAATATAGATCAGGAGTCTTGTCAGGCGATCTATATTTTTTTGTCTAATACTGAAAGAGTAATTTGAATGATATTTCGCAGAACATCAGTGTCAGATGTGGATTTTGCCGTTACCATCAATCCGCCCCGGGCATTGTTTAAAAACCGGGCTAACGCCAGCAGATCATCATGGGAATGACCTAACTCACCCTGGTTTTTGGCCCGGACCAATGCCCGGTAAAACGCTTGTTCGATTCTCTTGCCATTCGATTGAACAAGATCCGCAATCTCCGGGTCATCCGGTGCGAGTTCGATTGCCGTATTGACGATCAAACAACCTTTTTCGCGTTCGTTTTGCTCTGTTTCCAACACATCATAAAATACACGGGAAATGGCTTTTCTCCCTGATTGGTTGTTTTCAAGGATATTCACGACATGAGCCGTCTTTTGATCCGCATAGTGTTTCAGAGCGGCAATAAACAGATCGCGTTTGCCGCTAAAGGCATTATATAAACTTTGACGCCCGATCCCCAAATGTTTGACGAGATCTTCCATAGAAGTCCCTCGATAACCGCGACACCAAAAGATATCTACTGCCTTGGTAAGTATCTCCATCTTGTCAAATTCTCTGGGTCTTGCCATGATACTGAAACCCCCTGTGACCTGAGGATATCATTTTTTTGAATGAACGGTCAATAATGTTTATTCGTGATGCTGATGATGATCAGTGTATCATCTGCCGTCGCGGCATAAAAATAACATCCTGGTTGCAGGATGTTATGTTGATAATTTTTCTAGAATTATCCACGTGTATCATCATCATCGTCACCAAGTTTTATTGGTACAGAAGAGTTAAGGAGGGGATTGTCCGATTTGGGAAAATTATGTAGGCCAAACTTCATAAAAATCATCCTCACTTATGATTTTGAGTTCATTTATGATAGAAACCAGCCTTTCATTGCACTTGTGCAGCTCATCGGTTTTTTTCATCTTAGCAAAACAGGCTGATAGTTTCAATAAGGCTGAAATTTGTCTTTGTTTGAAACCATGCCTCTCGGAAAGTTCCGATGCTTCTTGATATAGTGGTATCGCTTCATTGTATTTCTGCTGATAATAATAGAAATTTCCTTGTACAATAAGAGCTTTAGCCAACCGGAAAAGGTCGGCTACCTTCCGTCCGATGTCAATTGCTTTTTTTAAATGGTAGTCTGCTTTCCCCCAATCTTCTTGAGCCGAATATAACATCGCCAGGTACGTGTGTGCATCTACATGCCTGCGCGGATATTTTAATTTACGGTCCAGTTTTAGCACCATTTCAAATCGTGGAAAAGCCATTTCAAACTTTTTATTTTTAAGATAGACGCTTCCCAATACATTAAGTAAATCAAGGTGTTGATTTTGAATCCAATTTCTACGGGCAATTTCTATTCCCTCATTAGAAATTGATATTGCTTCTTGAAACGCTCCACGCTCACGTAATATGGCGGCTCTGTACTTGTACAGATCAAGTAATACAGGTATGCTGTCAATCTGGGGGATAGACGGCCATAGCTCATTTAATATCTGTGATGCATGATCTAAATGGGATGATTTGATCAGAAATAAAATCTTGTTAGAAAACAAAAAATACTTTACTTCTCTTTTTCCTTTTGTATCATCGTATTTCTCCAATCCATGCTTGACATATTCAAGCGCTTGAGCTAAATCATTTTGATGATAGCTACATCTGCTTAATTGGTTAAAACACATGGAAATTATATTATCTTCGGGATCAATCATATGTTGTTTGCACAGTCGCAGGGCAAGTTTGAAGTATTTGCTTGCTTTATTCCACTGCTTTCTTTTATATTCGTATCGTCCTTTTAAATAGGTGTAATAGGGAGCTAGTGGGTGAAATTCATCCATGGGAACCAGTCTCAAATCTTCATATGCAGCTTCCAAGTCCCCGTTTTCTAACAGGCTTTCAATTCCATCCAACTGAAACTTCAAATGTTCGATCCGTTTTCTTTCCTGTTCGACAAGCTCCTCCAGTTTTCCGTTGTCCAACCCCAGTTTGTGAAGAAGATAGTGAAAGGTATCATCTTTGACCACCACTTTTCCGCGCTCGATATTGCTGATCGTGCCGTCGGAGATATGTACATCGGCTAAATCCCTCTGATGCAACCCTTTGTCGATTCGCGTTTTTTTAATCACATAACGGATCAGGCCGTCGTGTAGGTAATGGCCCATTTGGCAAACCCCCTGATCATCTTCGTTGATAATCCCTATTATGTAATAAAAAGGCAGAAATGAAAATGGGACTATTCCGTTTAAATGAATATTTTTTAAATTGTTAGGGTGAAAACGGCAAACATTTGCATGCAACCGCATGGGTACAGGCAAACGGTTCCTGATTTAAAAAATAAAGTTTCGATGACGGAATATTGAAAAAATTTAATCTAATGGACTATAATTTAATCAACGAACCAGCGCTTAAGCTGGTGTCGACTCACTTTTTTGTTGGGGTGGATTCAATTTCTTCAGGAAGGGAGGCTGAAAATTTCCGGAATGGAAAAAGCGGGAGGCTGAAACGGGCACAAAAAAAGAGCCGACTCTACAAAGAATGGCTCAACAAAAATGTAAATGGTTTACGGCTCTATTATAACACCCGAAGAGGAGCCGGAAAAGACGGGGCTTGTATCATCGGATCGGAGCAGAGCAGAGGGGGGAGAAGGAAATTGGGAGAGAAAAAGAGTTCGTCAGCCAGGGAGTCTTCGATGATCAGGAAAGGGGATGCGGTGGGCCAGGTCGTTTACGTGCTGGCCAAGCTGGGTTATCCCCGGCCCCAGATCGAAAGAGTGGTTAAAGAGCTGCGAAACACGTTTAACCTGAAGTGTACGGGCCGGGTGTTCGATATGAACCTGACATCCGGCAGGGCGGACCGCAAACATCTGCTGCCGACGGTCGATAGCCGGGACCATCCTGAAAGCAGGTGAGGGATGGAAGATGGCGGACAGAATGAAACTCATCAACCAGATGGCAAACAAGATTGAACGGGAATTGAGGGAAGCCATCCTGATCGAACCCCATCCCTGCTATACGAAGATGGAGTTGTATTGCGAAGTCTGCCTGAAAACAAAATCCAGGCTGGAACTCCGCCTGGTCGTGCCGGATGAGAAAAGGGTCGTCGATGATTATATGGCTTGTCATGATTGCATCAAACAGCAAAACATCCGGGTTCCCGATGCGGAAAGATCTCTTGAATTTGAAGTGAGAACGATTGCCATCATACGGATCAGACGGGGAAAATAACGCATTCTCCAGTGAATGAGTCCGTAACTAAATATTATTCCTCTGCCTGGCATCCCGCCCGATTGGGGCGGGATCTTTTTCATTCAGGTTGATTCAATCGTACCTCAGGAACGGAAAATGCACTCAAATACAAATATAAAGTTCATTTCTCCTTTTCTTGATCCGTGACGGGATCGTACATTCCGTTTTGAATCATATAGTATTCCATCGCTTGTTGCAGCCACTTTTCCTCCTTACGTTAAGACATTTTTCTGATACAATATAACTGGCATCCCGTACGCTTTGGAAACGGCACAACACGATTCTTCTTTCCGTTGCCATCACAAACAAGATGGATTTTTTCTCTGCTGCGCCCAAGTGCTTCACTTTGGCAAATAATCGCAATGTTTTGTATAATGATATTGAGGTTACTTGCTTGCTACTTTGAAAAGGGCTTCTTGGTGGCGGCGCAGATGGTATCCTTGAGGAGGGCTGATTTGATATTCCTATTTGGTGGAGTGGTTATGGGATTGTGGTGTTGCCGATCTCGGCCCTGTGCGTCGGGCTCATGGGCGTGCTCGCTTTTAAATGGCTTGACTTTTCCGGTTATTCGATTCTCGGGAACCTGATTTTCTACCTCGGGTTTGTGTTCGCCGGCCTGCTCAATTTTTTCATCGGCAAAAGTATAAACACGCCTGACGCTGAAGAGGAAAGCAGCTTGTTTTTCATCCCAATGGAGATCTGGGGCCTGTTGCTCCCGGGCATTGGCCTTTATGTGGTCCTCCCTGGGATGTTGGAAGGGATTTCCAAGGGAATATGGATCTGACGGCACTATTTCTAAAATGATAGATAGCGTATAGGGTATAGAGATGTATTCCAGTTAGAATGCATCTTATTTTCTTATTATGGGATCTGCGCGGCTACCCTGTCACCTGGCCTGTGTATAGAAATGAACTTATCTAATGTAACATGACCATACGTAGGCAAGAATACCCAATATCCATCACAAAAAGTGTAAGGAGAATCACCATCACAAACGCAATAATCAGTAACATCAGCAAATGCATTCATTGGATACATCGAAAGCGCAAAAACCGCAACCACCACAACCAACATCATCAAAAAAAACATAATCATGGAAAAATCCGCCGAAAAGTTTAACTCTTGTTAAGCTTATATTTTTCTGATGTTCAGATGGCTGCTGTATGATTGGAACAAAAAAGGTGGTTAAAAACGTATGAAGCGCTTGTGGCGTGCGATGAAAAAATCGGTTCCCGTTTCATTTCGTCTGTACCTGGGATTCATCTTCCTGATCTACGGGCTGGCCAAAATCATCATGGGTCAGTTTGCAGCCGTTGAGCCGACGAGTCAGATCGCCGGTTTGCATCCGGACCCGAAAGGGTTTGCTTTGGCCTGGACTTTTTTTGCCTATTCACGGGTTTACGAAATTTTTATCGGTGTCGGTGAAGTGATGGCAGCCATCCTCATCATGATTCCCCGGACCGCGACATTGGGGGCAGTCGCCTATTTCCCGATTTCGGTCAATGTGCTGATGGTGAATGTTTGTTTCGGCATCGGTGTGGCGGATTTAAGCACGGTTCTGGTCGTCATGAATCTGTTTCTGCTGTGGGCAGACCGCAGGAAATTGCTCATGATCTTTTGGGATTCCAGCCGGATCGAACACCGTATACCGGAAACGGATCTGAGAGGAGAGAAGACAGCATGACTCCGTTTACCATCATGCTATTCGTAGTGATTTTCGCTGCCAACACGGTGTATTATCTCGTCCAGGATCTTCGGGCGGAGAAAAAGAAGAAATCCGTCTCTGAAGTTTAGGGATAGGGAAATACTCACCCGTTTCCGTGATGGAGCCATTTAGGAACAGCTGTAGAAGATTTCCAAGTCCAGAACCAACGAACGGCCGGTTCAGAACTGATGGTGGAAATGATGAAGTCCGTGCCGCGGGACATCATTTCGGACTCGGCGGCAGGCACGGCGCCGTGAGTCCAAACATCTTGTTACTCCTTTTTAATTTTGCTGCATCTAACTCCCCAAATTTGTTTTTTCGGAAAAAAGATACAACCCTCCGGCCATTGCTTCGCAAGCCACGGGTATTATCATGAAGGCTCAGGATATCTTCCCGGGCTTTTTTCTATATAGCCTGCCGGGCGGATGGTTGGCTATGACCAACAGGAAAATCTCCAATTAGACAAGTGGGGAAACGGCGGCGCGTGGCCAAGGTGTAAAGGCGGAAGTGTTGCATTCAAAAAGGAATCCGATCAACAAAACGCGGAAAACATACTCTAAGACAATTTTTGGAACGAAAAACCGGTTTTTCTTTATGTGAAAAAATTTCTTGATAATATCTTGAGTGTTTTTATAACCAAGCTTTTTTTAAGAGTTCCACACCAAGCTGGATTTCATCAATAGAAAGATGACTAAAACCAAGTTTAATAATTGGTTTATCAGGATTGTTTTGAACGAAGTAGCGTGAGGTGGGATACACTTTAACACCATAAGAGGAAGCACGCTCGATGAGCCATTCTTCTGAACGATTCAAGTGCACTTTGACTAACAAGTATAAACCAGACTGCTCACCAATAATCGATAGATTATTGTCAAATTCTTTTCTTAATGCGGATACTAAATGGTGCATTTTTCGTTTATAAACAAGACGCATGCGTTTAAGGTGGCGATTCCATTCTCCAGCTTCCATAAATTTAGCCATGGTCAGTTGGCTAAGAATGGAAGTAGTACTTTCGAAAAGACGGAATTGATGTTTGTAACGATCTAACAGGGGCTGCGGCAACACCATATAACTTAAACGGATTCCCGGAAGAAATGATTTTGAGAAATTCCCTAAATAAATGACTCTTGTTGAATCAATGGAGGCAAGAGCAGGAAATGGTTTTTGTGTATAGCGAAATTCACTGTCATAATCGTCTTCGATAATAAATCCACGCATCTTGTTAACCCAATGAATAAGCATGTGCCGTTGTTGAATAGACATGCTGACTCCCAATGGACTTTGATGAGAAGGGGTTACATAGATTAATCGTGATTTCATTCGTTCTAATTGTGAAAGATCAGCACCTGTTTCATAAACCGGCAAAGTTTCAAAAATAAAACGATGGAATTGAAAAGCTTCTCTGGCACCGTCAAAACCAGGGTCTTCGACGATAATGCTCTGGAACTCATCCTTCAATAGATGCCCAAGGTATACAAGCATTTGTTGAGTACTACTTCCGATAATGATTGCATTAGGATCTGTTCTCACCCCACGTGACTGGAGTAAATATGATGCGATTTGTTCGCGTAGGCATAATTCGCCAAAAGGTTCCCCGTATCGAAAGCTGTCCTTTACCGTTAATACTTGATTAGAGAGCCGCCTCCACGTCTTTAAAGGGAAATGTTGTTGATCGACCACGTCTGCACGGAAATCAACGCGAACAGGTGATATCGTCTCTGTTCGCTTGTGATTATTAGAAGAGCTGTGAGCTTCTTGAAATAAAAGGGGTTCTAACTCATTTACAAAATAACCTTTTCGTCTCTCCCCACGAATATAACCCTCCGCAACAAGTTGTTCATATGCCATTAATGTTGTATTACGGCTCACATCTAAGGAATCTGCAAGTTGACGAATGGAGGGTAATGGCTCATTCGCCTTTATGTCGCCTTGCTCAATAAGTGATTTAAATTTCTCGTAGATTTGTTTGTATTTCGGGGAGTTATCTTTAAAAGTAAAAATGATATTATTCATTTGCATCCCTTCTGACATGTATATTTTCTCGATATTGTACCTTTTTTTATGTCAGTTTGTGTAGTATTATTTTTTTACCATTTTTTATGATTATTTTTTTAAACTCAAATACAGGTTGAAAGGATGATAATTGTGTACATCCCTAAGAAATATCGTATGGATCATGATGAAGCAGTACAAATAATGAAGTCTTATCCGTTTGCCATATTGATTACTGTGGATGAACATCGGCCCTTGGCAACGCATATTCCTTTGGAAATCCGGGAAGATGAGGGGAAAATATATGCGACTGGGCACCTTGCTTACGGAAACATGCAGAAAAAGACTTTGGAAAATAATCGTGATGTGTTACTCATTTTCCAAGGGCCGCACGCTTACGTTTCTTCAAGTTGGTATGAGCATGAAGATGTTCCTACATGGAACTATGTAGCTGTACATGCGTATGGAACATCGCGTGTACTCACTGATGACGAGCTGATATCGGCTTTGGATATGATGCTTACACACTATGAGTCTCACCGGGAAAATGGTCGCCTCTGGGATACGTTTGATCCAGAGTTTCTTAAGAGGGAAATGAAAGGAATAGTTGGCTTTGAAATTGAAATCACATCGATTCAAGCTGCAGCTAAAATGAGTCAGAATCGTAATGACACCGATTACAAATCGATTGTTGCAGAGCTTGAAAAATCAAATGAACAAGGGGAAAACCAGGTTGCTCAGTGGATGCGTGAGAAACGGAAAGGGTTATTTAAATGATAAGGCCTATTTTACGGTTTTGAATTGTTTATCGTGTACAACTGGGGCAGTCAACACCGGTCCTTTACACAGAGGGCTCCTGGCAGTTCTTTTCTGATTGCAGGATGGATGCCGAATTTCTCGTTTGGTATGAACAAAGTGTGTCCTTGACTTCCACCCATCCAGAAAGAAGGAGCCCGGGTAAATGATGTGCTAAAAGTAATACAAGGAGTTGAATTTTATGGAATTTTCAACGATTTGGCTGTTTGTCGTTGCTGCTGCTACATTGTTAATAATACCAGGGCCAGCTGTGTTCTATATTATGGCAAGAAGTATAGATCAAGGGAAGAAAGCAGGCCTGGTATCAGTTCTCGGTGTTTCACTTGGTGGTTCTGTTCACGTTTTAGCTGGGGCACTTGGGGTTTCCGCGATCCTGATGACATCAGCAACAGCCTTTCATATCGTTAAATACTTGGGGGCTGCTTATCTGATCTATCTGGGGTGTAAGACTTTATTTTCTGCATCTGATAAACCGACTTCAGAAACTCCAAAAGCTCCGCACAAAAATTTATTTAGAATTTTTTACCAGTCAGCGCTTGTAGAAGTAATGAATCCTAAGACAGCACTCTTTTTTTTAGCCTTCTTTCCGCAATTCATCTCCCCTTCTGCCGGATCCGTCCCAGTACAATTTTTGCTTTTAGGAACTATATTTATTATGCTGGCTCTTATTAGTGATGGGCTGTATGCAGTTCTTGCGGCAAATATGAGAGAGAGGATTCTGGGAAGTAAAGTGAGTTCAAAGCTGCTGAATCGGATAACTGGTTATTTATATATTGTTCTAGGGGTATTCTCCGCCTTCGCGAGCCCCTCCAACTCCAAAACATGATGAAAGTGATCGTGTCGTGACACAGCAAATAGCGATTCGGCCAAGACCATATGTAAAATGAAATGGAGTGATCGTTTATGTCTAGATTTATCATTCCTCTGTATTGAATTAATAGATGAGACAAGAAGCGATGAGTTTCATATGGCGCTTAAAGAATTGTCTGATTTAGTGTCACAGAATCTTGGTGGTATTGTGAAGATTGAAGTGTTGGATATTAGCAATAGGGAAATTGCAATTTTATAAATTGTTGTTGTAACCGGTAAAAACAGGCCTGTTCAGTACAAACAAGAAAGCTCCTGAACTCAGCCCGGTAAGATGAGATAACATAATGGAAATGCCAACAATTCCAACTTGGTTTGGAATCAAAAATATCTCCTGGCCAGCGGTTACGGACAACGCACCCATTTGAAAACGGCGAAAGCTCATGTGGTCAAGCAGTACCGCATGAGCTTTCGCCGTTTTTTTGGTGTCGTCTTTTCCGCCACGCCATTAACCACGGAGTAAAGGGCAACTTTCGCATAGGAGATGGGTAATCCAGTCGCGGCATCTGTAATAAGCAAGCTTTTAGAACTCATATCGCCCCTTCATGACCATGTTGGATTGGCTGATGATTTCAATGTCGTCCAGGATGGTCAGTTCAACAGCTCACAATCTTGTCACCGGCATTTTAGATAAATTTTCATCCGGGTTTAGATTTTCTTAAGAATTCGTTTAGGGGCAGGTTAGAACTGCCTTCTATGATAAGACGTGTAAGTAATTCAGATCTGAAATGAAGAGGTGACAAAATGAACAAGAAAAAATTGGGGATTTTTGCATTGAGTCTGGGAGTGAGTGCAAGCGTATTGCTGACCAGTGCTTTATCTGTTAAGGCCGGTAACGCATCCGGTTACGATCAGTACAAGGCAGCGCTGAAGCAGACAAAAGCAGTTGAGAATCTGACCGGAAATCTTGATTTATCCATACAGGATAACGGAAAAAAACTGTTTACCGTCGATTCGACGATTCGAAGGGATCTCAAAAACCATGCGGGTAACGGCAAAATAAACATTGAAGCGAATGGGAAAAAACAAACGCTTGAGGTATACCATCAAGAAAATAAAAAAATCATGAAGGCAAGTAACAGTGAGATCTATTACGTAATGAATGAAAAAGAAAAGAAAGTTCATCACAAATCGGGTGATCGTGCTCAAAAAGCAGAGTTTGTGATCGATGCGCTGATGAGTGGATTGCGCAATGATATTCAGTCTGTAAACCGTACAGATGGCAGCAAGGAAGTCTCTTTAAATCTTTCGGAAGGTCAAATTTCACCTGTTGTTCAAGCGCTTGTTTCGATATTGGTTCAAAATGCCGCCGGGCATGAACCGGACCGCGGTCACCATGGAGCACCATTCTTCAAGGGAGAATTAAAACCCGATCTGCCGGAGCTGACCCGTGATATTAAGATTAAACAGGTAAATATCAAAGCGGAAATCAACAAGGAAAACCGGATTGAAGAGCAGACAGCCCAGGTGCTGGTGACGGGTAAAGACGCGGCTGGAAAAGAACACCAATTAACGATTCGCATCCGATTGGATCTGTCGCAATTTAATCACACCGTTATGGATAAAGTCGATTTAACGGGAAAGAAAGTCAAAACCTTTGAACCCAAAGCTCGTCAAGACTGGTAGTGTTTCAGACATCATCCGTTGATTGGACATCCCCGTCTCCTTGCTGGTCGCGATGATGTTGATCCCGGTGCCGGGCGCATCAGTGATCGGAAAGGCGAATCATCAAATCTCTAACAGGTAGCGTCTGTTTCAGACACTACCTGTTAGAACAAAGGAGAAAAAGATGGAAAAGGTTTTAGAAATGAAAGGTTTAACCAAGTGCTATCGGAATGGCAGGGGTATTTTTCATATTGATTTAACTGTATATAAAGGAGATATTTTTGGTTTATTCGGCCCTAACGGCGCCGGAAAAACGACTCTCATCAAAGCGATCACCGGGTTGTGCAGTCCGGATCAAGGGGAGGTTCATATTTTTGGATATGAGGTTAGCAAACAGTTTGAAAAAGCGATGGAGAAAGTCGGATGCATCGTCGAAACCGGCAATTCCTTTGAATATATGACTGCATTTCAAAACTTGCAGATGATTTCCCGCTTTTATCCCCACATTTCCTCATCGCGGATCGATGAAGTGTTGGAGCTGGCAGGCTTAAAAGAGGTTAGACATGAGAAAGTGAAAGAATTCTCTTCAGGGATGAAACAGCGTCTCGCTTTGGCAGCCGCCTTGTTCTCCCATCCGGAGCTGGTGATCCTGGATGAACCCACCAGCAGTATGGATATTGAAGGGATGATTGACTTCAGAAATATAGTTAAGAAGCTGGCCAAAGAAGAGCAAGTCACATTCTTTATTTGCAATCACTCCATTCATGAAATGGAGCGGATGTGCAACCGGATCGGCATTCTTTATGATGGAAAACTGATCGCCAGCGGACTGGCTTCAGACATGATGAATGCGAATGAATCATTGGAAGATTTCTATATGGCGCAGATTCGGAAGGCAAGGGGGATGGAATCGTGTCAGTTCTCTACGTCAATGTAATCAATGAAATCCAAAAAATCTTTGCACAAAGAAAAACAAAAGGCATGCTCGGATTTGCCCTTTTCATTCCGGCCGTCCTCGCCGGCATACTCGATTACACCCAACATCGATGGGGGGTTCGTATCTTCTCGGGAACGGATTTTTCTTTTTTGGTGTTGGATTGGTTGACGACCACCATTTTACCGTTGTTTATCTTTATGGTTTCCATTGAACTGTTTGTGGGTGAGAGTTCAACACGAACATTGAAGCTGACGTTAGTCCGTCCCATCACCCGATGGAAAGTGTATGCATCCAAAGTCCTGGCCATGGGGATCTTTGTCATGTTGATGTTGGGATTGATCGGAATAGGTTCGGTTACAGCAGGAAGTCTGATGTTCCATGGCGCATCTTTCAATGCATTATTGCAAGTATTGCTGGCATATGCGATCGACTTTATACCGATGTTGACGCTGGGAATATTTGCTGTATTTATCGGGCAGTACTTGAATCATACCGGCAGTGCATTTGCCTTGTGTACGATGTTGTTTTTTATTGCTAAAATTGCCGTCATGTTCTTTCCCTCACTTGAGGCTTTCTTATTCACCTCGTATACAGACTGGCATTCGTTATGGATCAACAGCTCAGTGCCCGTAAACGATTTGATCCATATCACTCTCGTCATCTTATCAAGCCTGGTCCTGTTTTTTACAATAGGGCTGTATCAATTTGAGATCAAAGAAGTTTGAACGGCAGGGGATGTATTTGTCGATTCGTGTGAGATTGTTGATTTCTTATATCGCCATGTTGATCGTTCCGGTATTCTTGTTTTTGTTCGCCTTATTTATCATCGGTCTGGCATTTATCGGCGACATAGAAAATATTACCGAAGATTATCAAGTGGATTTTAAGGGGCCCCAATCGATCAAAAACTTGATGAACGCGGATGAGGCTTATTTTACCGAGTTAACGTATGTTGCAAAGTATGCGCCGCAGAAGTTGGAAGATCCTGAGTTTTTGAGGGAGATGGACCGGAAGTTAAGCAGAATCCGATCCGGGCTGATCATCCGCAAAGAAGACCGGTTGGTTTATACATCCCCCTCTTTGAAAGATCCTTCGATCATCCGTGCTCTGTTAGCCGGCAAGAATAACCATGATCGTGAACAGATCAAAATCGGCCAGCGCCGGTATTCTTATAAACAATATCACTTTTTGACGGAAAATCATAAAGAGATGAGCATTTATATTTTACGGGATTTGAGCCCGTTTGCTCATATAGCGAGAAGGTTTTTTCCTGTTATTATTGTCGTTTTACTTCTTGTGTTAGCCTTTACCAACGGATTGCTCACTTATTTGGTCTCCAGAAGTATTCTTAAACCTCTCAACACCTTGAAACGTGCAACCGAACGGATAAAAGAGGGAAATTTAGACTTTCAAATCACCCCCACATCCAACGATGAACTGGGAGAACTGAGCCTGGCCTTTGAAAAAATGCGGCAAAAGCTAAAAGAGTCCATTGATCTGCAACTTCAATACGAAGAGAATCGAAAAGAATTGCTTTCCAATATCTCTCATGATTTAAAAACCCCTATTACTGCGATTAAAGGATATGTAGAGGGAATTAGGGACGGAGTGGCGGATACAGATGAAAAGAGAGAGAAATACCTCTCGATCATCGCCAGAAAAGCGGAGGATATGGATCGATTAATTGATGAGCTGTTCTTGTTTTCCAAGCTGGATTTGAAAAAATTGCCGTTTACCTTTGAACATGTGGAAATCATGGAATATCTGAGCGATAGTATTGAAGAGCTTAAATTTGATTTGGAAAAGCACGGGATTGAGATTCGCCTGACAAAGAACATCGGGCCTGCTTGTGTGATTGCCGACCGCGAAAAATTAAAAAGAGTCATCATGAACGTGATCGGAAACAGCGTCAAATATATGAACAAAACCAATGGCCGCATCTCTGTAAATGTCGCGGATCTGGATGACAAAGTAAGGATTCAGATAGAAGATAACGGGTCCGGAATTGATCCGGAAGCTTTGCCCTATATTTTCGATCGATTTTACCGGACAGACAAATCAAGAAGTACGCTTACCGGGGGAAGCGGTCTGGGGCTTGCCATCGCCAAGCAGATCATCGAAGAGCATGGTGGCGAGATATGGGCAGAAAGTGAACCAAACAAAGGAACGGTGATCTCTTTTACGCTAAAAAAGGTCATTGAATCGAAAAAGGGTGTCACGAATGAAAAAGATTCTGATTATTGAAGATGAACCCAGTATTGCAGAGCTCCAAAGGGATTATTTGGAGGTTAACGGTTTTCGTGTGGATATTGAATGCTCAGGGAAAAGAGGGTTGCAGCAGGCGCTTCAAACTCCCTATGATTTAATCATTTTGGATGTCATGCTTCCGGAAATGGACGGTTTTGAAATATGCAGACAAGTGCGCAGCCAAAAAAACATCCCCATTCTGCTGGTCACCGCCAAAAAAGAAGAGATCGATAAAATCAGGGGACTGGGTCTGGGGGCGGATGATTATATTGTCAAGCCGTTCAGTCCAAGCGAGTTAGTGGCAAGAGTGAAAGCCCACCTTACACGATATGAGCGGTTAACAGGTGTTACAGAGCAGAAGAAAAATGAAGGCCTCCGGATCAGGGGAATTTTCATTGATGTAGCTTCACGCAGAGTTTATGTCAATGACAGAGAAGTAAAGATTACCTCCAAGGAATTTGATTTACTGTACTTTTTGGCTAAAAATCCCAATCGGGTCTTTAGCAAGGAACATTTATTTGAACGCATATGGGGAATGGATGCTGCCGGCGATGTGGCTACAGTAACCGTTCATATCAGGAAATTAAGGGAAAAAATCGAGGTTGATCCGTCTAATCCCCAATATATTGAAACGATCTGGGGCGTTGGTTATCGGTTCAATGTTTAGGCAGTCGTCTTTCAATGAATATTGGAAGGCGTTTAGTCGGTTATCCATGGTAAAAGGAGAATATTTATAATCATGAAGAAGAAAATGAGTTGGTATTTCTTAGTCATGATCTGTCTGGGTGTCGGGATTTTCATCATATCCCCATATGTCACTTTAGATCCCTCAAAGAGCAGAATACAGTTAAATCCATCTTTTTCTCTGCACTATCCTTTGCTGGTTACTCATATCTTCCTGGCATTTATCGCACTCATCACCGGTTTCGTACAATTGATCGAACGTGTTCGGATCCAATATCCCCATATGCACCGATCCCTTGGAAGAATCTATTTTGTCAGCGTATTTCTAAGCGGAATGATCGCTCTGGTCATCACGATATATGCGGATAGTTTTGTTAAAGCCATGGCTTTTCTGACATTAGGATTGTTATGGTTATTTACCGGATGGAAAGGGTATCGTCTGATTCTAAAAAAGCGTTATGAAGAACACAGGATCTGGATGATCAGAAATTATGCCGTTACATTAGCAGCCATCACCGCACGTCTCATCGTTCCTGTTTGTATATTGGCTTATGTAAGCTTCCACGGCTTTACACTTGCCGGCGGACGGGAACAAATGATATCCACCATATTGGAAGTGAATATCTGGATCGGTCTGCTTCTCAATCTGTTATTTGCCGAATGGCTGATCCTCAAAAAGCAGACGAACAGCTCTCCTTCATAAACGTAATCAACGAACCGGGAGAGGATCCGTTTGGGCAAGCTCCGGGCCATCCCGCCAACAATCATAAAAATGACCCCATAAGCTTCCTTCCCTTATACTTGATCGTTCGTACGGAAGCTTATGGGGTCATTCCAGTAGAAGTCAGCTCAAATTTGGAAGGGGGAAGTGTTTGGCTTCAATCTGTTATTTCAGCTCAGAAGCGGGCTGTTTGACGGGAATCAGGATGAACAGAAAGGCGAACAGTCCCACTACAGCGGCAATGAGAAAGGGCATGTGCGGTGACAGGGCATGACCGATCAATCCCGACAGGATCGGAGCGACGGCCGCGCCGATCCAGCGCACAAAATTATATACCCCGGAGGTGACTCCGCGGTCATAGGGGGATACCTCCATCATGTAGCTGGTAAACAGCGCGTTATTCAACCCGGAAATCAAACCGGACAGGACGATTAATGTGATTTGCACCCAGATGACAGAAATCAGGAAAAACAGCACAAGTAAGACGGCAAATGCCAACAGTCCGTAAGGAATCAGGGTTTTGGGCGGATATGCTTTCTCCAGGCGATGCGACAGAACCGCCGAACCGTAGGCGAGCAGAAGTCCCCAACCAAAGAACACCAATCCGATCTGGATCGCGGTTAAATGGATGACCAGCGGGGAATAGGCCAGAACGACAAAGAATCCATAAAAGTAAAGCATGGAAGAGACAGCCCCTTGCAAAAAGGGACGGTAAGAAAGCAGATGCACCAGCTCTCTCCATCCCGCCGTTTTCCGCTGTATTTTTTTTTCCGGACGGGGAACCAGGAAGATCACCAGCAGAAAAGCCGTGAAGATCAAAAGACCGGTGGCAAAAAAGGGATATCGCCAGGAGAAACCTCCCAAAATGCCGCCGACCAGCGGCCCGCCGGCCATTCCAAGCCCGATTGCGGCCTCGTACAGACCGACCGCTTGACTCACTTCACCCGAGAGGGCGATCAGCAGGGTCATGGTTGTGGAGAAAAACATGGAGTTGCCAAGTCCCCAACCCGAACGGAACAGGGAGAGCTGGAAGATGGTATCAGAACTCCCGCACAGAAGGGCGAATACGGTCACAATCCCCAAACCGGCCACCATCAATTTTTTGTCGCCAAATTTTACGGCGGCCAGTCCGGACGGAATCATCATCAGGGCCATCGTGAATATATAGGCCGTAAAAAGCATCTCCACTTCCCAGTGAGAGGCGCCGATCTGTTCTGAAATCACGGGCAGGATGGGATCGACGACACCGATGCCCATGAACGCCAAAAATGTGGCAAAAACCGTGATGTTGCGGCCCCGGCGCATGACCTGATCCGTCATGGGTTATTCCTCCTTTGTTGGGATCGTTTCATGTAAATGGGTTAACAGCTCGTTCAGCTCATTTTTAAACGACTGCATTCGATTGATTTTTTTTTCCAGCATAAGGATTTGTTCTTCCAGACTGCGGGCGATCTCAGTCAATTGACCCGGAGGGATTTCATCCTTGCTTTCGGTATGTTTCCGGATCGTCTCTTTTAAAGCCAGAAATTGTTGCAGCTCTTGCAGGGAGAAACCCAGTACCTCTCTTGCCAGTATGACATTGTGAATCTGGTTGATATCCTCTTCCGAATACAGGCGGAACTTTCCTTCACTCCGCTCCGGGGGTTTGATCAGGCCGATTTCTTCATAAAAGCGGAGAGTGCGTTTGGTCAGCCCTGTCTCCCTGGCTACTTCATCAATCTTGTACCATTTCAAATCCTGTCCCCTCCTGTACTTCATCTCTAGCATAAATAAAGTTTACGTTAACGTCAACGTTTATGTTGGATTGTCTTCCCGTAAAAACGGAAATGGCAGCTTGTCACCACCTTGGATTTAAGCCCGCTCCGGAATTTGTTTTCCGTCTCCGCGTGGGTGCTGTGGCAGAGTCGCTCCACCGGAAAACAAATTCCTTCGCTTACTCGTCGATCCGGCTGAGAAATCGGGCTGACTTGATACATCACTGAAAGAGAAAGGTAAAATCGTGCAGGGAGGCCATGATTGGCCGAAGTGCCTTTGAGGCTGTATTCAGCGGAGGCCTCAAACGGAGGGGAGGGGATCACATGTCCTTAGTGACAGCGAGTTTGATCCGCGCCCGTAGTGAGAGTCCGGAGCGGACAGTTTTTTATTTCTCTGCCGGCCTATAGAGCACGGAGCCCAACACGGCCGACCGCCCCGAAGCACAATCACAAAAACTCTTACTTAATCATCACACATCCACAAGATCCGTCATGGCCTGACGTCCATCACCATGGATGAAAATACGGATTTTGTCATTTTCGTATAAAAAGAATCCCCCTTCTTTGAGTGAGAAGAGGGATTCGGCTAACATTATTCGGTGGCGATGGATTGATCGGCCTGTTGTTTGTTCGGGATGATCTGGATAAAATGTTGATCCGGATGTTGCAAGAGTTTTTCCACCTTATCCGCTTCTTCCAACTGGCCGGAACGAATCAGCTCCTGCAGGTAAGCGCCGAGCAACTCGTTCAGGTCCTGAACGCCTTTTTGGTCCAGCGGCTCCAGCGATACTTTTGCTGCCTTGGCGATCCGGCGCATGATGGCCGCTTCATCCAGACCCATGTCGGGTTGCAGCCGCAGGTAGACGACACCGCCCGTCATGCCGGAACAAATCCACGGGCCGGGATCTCCGAGGACAACGGCACGGCCGTCTGTCATATATTCAAAGGCAAAACCTTTGATATTGGCCCGGTTGGCAATCATGCCCAGTTCGTCGCAGAGCGGCTCTGTTATTTCGCCGGCAATGATCACGTCGGCTCCGGAGAGACGGATTCCCGCGCGGGAATCCGCATTGCCTTGAACGATGAACAGCCCTTTTTGCGCGCCGTAGCAGAATCCTTTTCCAACTGAACCGTTGATGAATTGTCTGTTTCTGCCTGGCGACTTGAGGATGGCGACCCGTCCGCCAAAGGCTGTTTTTCCGACACCGTCCTGCGCTCCGCCATGAACGGTTACGTGGATGCCGTCGGCATGGAAAGCGGCAAACCCGTTACCCGGTACAGAACCTTCCGTGATCGAAAAGTTCATTTCCGGTAATGAGCGGTAGCTGCCATCGAGGCGGTTCCGCACCCGGGCGCCGGAGATATCGCTCAACATGACGCGGTTGGCGCTGTTGATGCCTGAATACGACCGGGAAACCGGCTGGTTAAAGCTGAACGTGTCCGTGGCGTGTTCAGCTCCGGCGGCCACCAGAACGGGAGTGGAATACGCTTCTTGCGAGGCTTCAACCGGCACTTGCGCCCAGTCTGCCGAGGTGACGCGCAGCAGGTCGGTCAGGTCCAATTTCTCCAGTTCCCTCGTTTGTACAAGGAGATCGGAACGGCCGACAAGGTCTTGCGCACGTGTGAAGCCCAGTTTGGCGGTGAGTCGTTTGATCTCTTCGCCGAAGGCGGTAAAGAGCCGCATCAAGCCATCGACAGCCAGATCGAAATCGCGGGGCACGAAGCGGCGTAAACCGTGCTCTTCCGCTTCCTCCACCGATTCGATCTGCGTCGCGATTCCGACGTGACAGGTATCCAGATGGCACCCGCGGCAGGTGGTACAGCCGATTGCGAGCATAGCCAGGGTTCCAAAACCGACCCGGTTGGCCCCGAGCAGCATCAGCTTTACCACGTCGAGACTGCTTCTCACCCCGCCGTCTGCCCAGAGCTCCACCTGATGGCGGATGCCTGCCTCGATCAGAGCGTTATGAGCCGCTTTTACCCCGATTTCCGCTGGCAGGCCGACATGCTGGAGGGCATGGATGCGCGCTGCGCCGGTTCCGCCGTCAAATCCGCTCAAGGTGATGATGTCCGCCCCCGCTTTGGCGATGCCGACCGCGATGGTCCCGATGTTGGGAACGACAGGCACTTTGACGATCACTTTGGCCCGGTTGTTGGCCGTTTTCAATTCCGTGATGATCTGCGCCAGGTCTTCGATCGAGTAAATATCATGGTTATTGGATGGCGAAATCAAATCGCTGCCGGGAGTCGCATTTCTCGCTGCCGCCACTTTAGGGGAAACTTTTTTGCCGGGCAGATGGCCCCCTTCGCCCGGCTTGGCCCCTTGGCCAATTTTGATTTCCAGAATGTTGGCCGAGTTGGCCAGTTCCACATTGACTCCGAAACGGCCGGAAGCCACTTGATGTCCGCGGGTTCTCGGGTATTTGCCAAGCATATCCTTTATTTCGCCGCCTTCGCCGTTCAGGCTGATCATATTGAGGCGATCCGCCGCTTCCGCATACGCCCTGAAGGCCACTTCATTTTGCGATCCGAACGACATGGAACTGATCACCATCGGCAGGTCGTGATCTCCCACACGCAAATCAACTTCGGATGGATCGATCTCAGAGCGGTCGTCCAATCGCAGATCGGCTACATGGCGGATGCTGACCGGGTTTTCCTTTTCGAGACTGTCCAATTTCTCGGCGAACTCTTCGTAACGGATCGAGCCGGCCGCCACTTGCCCGATCGACTTCCAAATCCGCGGCCAGAGATGAAAGAGGCGGGCCGGTTTGGCTTTGGAATCTGAAAAATCCCGATAACGCTCTTCCGCATCTTTTTCAAGGTGCTCCCATGACAAGCCCGCCTTTTCGGAGCCGCAGTAGTTGACAATTCCCAATACATCAGCCACTTCCGGGCTGAGGCCGATTGAGGAAAACAGGCGGGCATAGCCTCGCAGTTCATGGATCCCGATCGTGGAAATGATTTTTTCCAGCCCTTTATTGATGGCAGCGTACAGGTTGACGGCGGTTTTGTTCTCCTTTTCCACGATCGTGCCAAACATCAGATAAGGGGAAACGGCATCGGCTCCAAGTCCCACTGCGACGGCGAGATCGTGCAGGTTTCGCATGGCCCCTGAGCGCACCACGATGCTCGCCTGGCGGCGCAGGTTTTGTCCACTGGAGAAGGACGCCTTTTTCAGTCCCTGGTCCACCATGGAAATGGCCAGATGCGGATCGAGATAGAGCCGGTCGTTTTGGTGACACTCGGAGTCGTCCAGCAACAGCAGGACCTTTCCGTTTTTCACGGCTTCCACGGCTTTGGCTTGCAGCTCGTCAAGAGCGTCAGCCCACCGGATGCCTCTTGCACATGAGAGGGACAGCCGGGTGACTAAACCTTGTTCGGCATAGAGCTGGATCAGCTCCTCCAGCGACAGGGTGGAGAATTCCGCGCAAACATCGGGGGCCAGATGGCCTTCGACCAGAATGGGGGAAGGGAGTTCCACCCGCAGCGGATCCGGGTCGGTCGCCTCACCAGGGGCCGGACGCTTCCCGATCACCACGCGTGTGGAGAAATGCTCCATTTCCCGTTCGCGGTCAATTGCCGGGTTTGTGACAACAGCGACGCTTTCTTTGATGTAATCGGAAATATTTTGCCGCACTTTGGCGAGAGCGGCCAACGGACCGTCATGCCCGAGCGAACGGATGGGATCGGCGCCTGTATCCGCCATTTGCTCTACCATCTGAACTTGTTCCCGTTCCCAGCCAAAAGCGGCATAGGCCTGGTCTGTGGCCGGTTCGGTTTTGACCCCCGGCACGCCGCATCCTTTGGGGGTGGACAAATATTTCCGGTAATCGCTGAAGCAGGTGCGCTCACGCGTCCTTTCCAGAACCAGTTGTTGCAGTTCGTGGTGGGCGAGCACCCGGGCGTGAGGGAGGAGCTGCACACCGATCGTCTCTCCCGGCGCCAGTGGCTTGGGTTCGCTCACCATTTCATGAACGGGCAAAATTCCCTGTTCGGATGAGAAGAAGAGAGCGCGTTCGCTTTCCACCATCCACAGAGGGCGGAGTCCCAATGCATCTACGCTGAAGGCGCACTCATCCCCGTAGCGGGAGACGATTCCGGCAGGCCCCTGGGCAAATGGTCCCCATGTTTGCCGGTAATACATATAGAGGTCCCGGAGTTCCGCAGGAAGGTGCTTGATTTCATGAATAATAGGCGGAAAGACGATTTCAATCGCTTCAAACAAGCTGAAGCCATAATGATGAATCAAGGTTTCGATCAGCCGGTTCAAATCTTGTGAGTCGCTGCTGCCTTCCGCAAGCGGGACGCCGATCATTTCCGCTTCGTCACGCAATTTGCGTATCGTGTTGATTTCCCCGTTATGCCCCAACAACGAGAAAGGCTGGACACGGAAAAAGTTGGACAGGGTATTGGTCGAGTAACGGTTATGTCCAATGGTGACCAGCGATTGAAATGCGGGGTGATTCAAATCGCGGAAATACTTTGGCAACAGGTTGGCGGCTCCCATCAGTTTGTATACGGCGGTCCGATCAGAAAAAGATGCGATCTGTACCGGAAACCGTTTTTCCACTTCAACGACCATATCGAATAAACGCCTTGGTAAATCTTCGGCCGTGTCGGCCAAACAGGCGACCTGCCAGAAGTGGGGTTCATCGGCCCGGCCGTTTTTACCAAGCACGGAACTGTTTACCTGGTCAAGCTTTTCACATAATACTTGCAGCCCGTTTTTCTTGAAACAGGTGATGATCTCAGCCTTGACTCTATCCGCTGCTTCGGAATTTCGTTTCGGCAAAAACACATGAGCGACAACAAAGCGGGGATCAAAAGCCAACTCAGCGGAAACACCTTCACGGGACAATGTTTCTGCCCACAGCTCACGGGGGAGATCCGTCAGGATTCCGCAACCGTCCCCTTCACCGTTGATAAATCCCGAACGATGCTCCATTTTGATCAGCGCTTCAATCGTATCCAACATATTTTGGCGCTTCGGGGTGCCGTCTTTTTCGATCACAGCGATAATACCGCAGCTGTCATGTTCATCGGCTGTGAGATGTTGAAAGCGGCCCAAGTGGTTTTTCATAGGAACGGTCATCGTTGACCTTTCACCTCCGGCAAAGAATTAGAACAGTCGCAAAAGAGGTTTCTTTAAAAAGAAGAAAGATGGGGGCAAGAGCAAATGAATTCATGCGCGGGGAAAAGAAAATGAATCCGAAATAGGAAGTAATAAAAGAATAACACGAATATTGCCAGCAAACAAGGATTGAATAACATGTTTATTCAATTTGTCACGTAATTATGCGGTTTTGTAATGTTGAAGAATCACTTTGTTGATGGAAGAATGCTTAAGAGATAGGAGTTGATTCGTTTCGGATACTGGAAAACGCTTACACAATGAAATGCATATTTATAAATTGCTTTCCGGAGTGAATGAAGAAACACAATGGAAATGATTTTTGTTTTAAATGAAAAATGGACCCTTCTTGACAGAGGAAATCCTACCGCTCCGATCGAAATAATCCTTACAGACAATTTCATCAGGGGTTAAGAGAAATGGAAGAATGGCCGGGGATGCCAAATCATAAAGATGAGCTGGTTCAAAAGTTGGCAGATGAGATTGAAGAGGAATTGAGAGATTTGATCATGAAGGGGCCCCATCCCAGCTTGACAAGTCTGATTGCATTTTGCTCATGCTGTTGGGATTTTAAGCACCGCAAAGAGATCTGCCTGGTACAGGTGGAAGGGGATGAACTTCCCTTTTGCCGCGATTGTATGAAGAAGAAAGGGCGGAAAGAGTCGGATTCGATGGAGGCGATGGAGTACCAGGCGAGGACGATCGCCATCATGAGAATTCGCGGACTCATCAAGTAGTTTCTCCGGGGCGGGATGGCCGGAATGGTCTTGTGGTTGAGTTTGAAATAAATCAATAAGAGAAAGCTTCCCCCACAAGCAGAGAAGGGGGAAGCTTTTTGTTTATTCCGATGCCGGCTCAGGTTGGTTGATCATATGATGGGCAGCGATAACCAGACGGGAAAAGAATTCTTCGCGTTCCTGTCCGGTGATGCCCGCTTCGTCCATCGCCTGATCCATGCACTCCAGCCAGGCGTTGGCGCGGGACGGAGTGATCGGAAAGGGCAGATGTCTGGCGCGCAGCATCGGATGCCCGTATTTCTCCGTATACAGCGGAGGCCCGCCCAGAAACTGGGTGAGAAACATGTACTGTTTTTCCATGACCGGCCGGATCTGTTCCGGAAAAAGGGGCTTTAACAGGGGATGGGCCTGGACTTTTGGATAAAAAGCCTCCACCAGTTGACGTACCTTTTCCGCACCCCCGATTTTTTCGTACAATGTTGTCATTTCATGCATGCGATTCACCTGACTTGTGATGGGGCTTCATCTTTTTAAAAGCTCTTTCCACCGCGCGGATGGTAAACTGGATATCTTCGTCCGTATGGGCGGTGGTGAGGAACCACGCCTCATATTTGGACGGGGCCAAATAGACGCCTTCTTCCAGCAAAAGGCGGAAAAATTGAGCGAACAACTCACCGTCGGCGGCTTGAGCTCCCTGGTAGTCCACCACGGGCTGATCGGTGAAGTAAACGGTAAATGCTCCGCCCACCCGGTTGATGGTAACGGGGATGCCGTATTTTTCAGCCAGCATTGAGATGGCATCGCATAATTCTTTTCCCATTTGATCCAACCGCTCGTAAGTCCCAGGCAGCGAGAGAGTCTGAATGCAAGCCATTCCGGCGGAGATGGAGAGCGGATTTCCCGCCATGGTTCCCGCCTGGTACATCGGACCTGTGGGAGCGACCTTTTCCATGATCTCCCGTTTGCCGCCGTAAGCGCCGATGGGCAGTCCGCCCCCGATAATTTTGCCAAGTGCCGTTATATCGGGTTCCACGTTAAACAATGTTTGGACACCGCCATAGTGGAAGCGGAACGCGGTGATCACCTCATCATAGATGACCAGGGCCCCTGCCTGATGAGCCCATTCATTCACTTGCTCCAGGAAACCGGGAGCAGGCGGAACGATGCCGAAGTTACCGACCAGCGGTTCCACCAGAACGGCAGCAACCTGATCACCCCAGGCGTCGATGGCCTCTTTCAACGCATCCGGATGATTGTAAGGAACGGTGATTACTTCCTGGGCGATGCTGGCCGGAATTCCTGCGCTGTCCGGGATGCCCAGGGTCGACGGCCCTGATCCTGCCGCCACCAGGACGAGGTCGGAATGGCCGTGGTAACACCCGGCAAATTTAATGATTTTGTCGCGTCCTGTGTAGGCACGGGCCAATCGGATCGCGGTCATGACAGCTTCTGTTCCGCTGTTTGTAAAGCGGATTTGCTCCATGGAGGGGATTAACCGGCGAAGCAGTTGGGCAAAGCGTACTTCTTTCTCTGTCGGCGTTCCATACAGAACACCGTTCACCGCCGTCTCCATGATGGCGGAAGTCACAGCCGGATGGGCATGGCCTAAAATGATGGGACCGAATGCGGCGAGATAGTCGATATATCTGTTGCCGTCTTCGTCCCAGAAATAGGCTCCCCGGGCTTTTTTCATAAATATGGGGGCGCCTCCTCCGACAGCGCGGAAAGAACGCGAAGGGCTGTTTACGCCCCCGACGATCACATCTAACGCTTCTTTATACAAGTGTTCCGATCGATGAATATTCAACAGGAATCCTCCCTCTACTTACTCTATACAATTTTACCTTTGGCGCGGAGAAATGCCTAGGGAATTTGCATGGTTTGTCTGTTGTCGGTTTATTTCGGATTGTGATATTCTGAAACTGGCAACTTCTGCGTTTTCCTGGATACGATGAAAGTAACAGATGAAATAGAAACGGCGATCTGGAAGTGAAACATTTGGAGGCGAGGAACTTTGGCTTTTTTTCATGTGGGTGAACGTTACAGGGACTCTTATTATATTGAACATGCAGTGCCGTTTTTTGACGGCGAACTGGCGATCGCACAGTCTGACTCGCAGCGGTACTATCTCCAATCTGCCCACTTGCAGAAGCAAGCCCCTGCGCGGGCGATCCAACAATACCGTTCATTGAACCATCCATTGGTCATTCCGTTTCTGGAGGTATATACCGAAGAGCGCTCACTCGTGTTTATCCGTCCTTATGTATCGATTCAGCCTTTGAGTGAGGCGATTTCCACCGGGCAGGTGGATGAAGATCAGGTTGTGGAGTGGGGAAAACAATTGCTCCAATTGGCCTCGCAACTCCAGTCCATGCCGATTCCCATGTATTTGCTCTTAGATCCCCGCAATATCGGGCTTACCGATGACGGGGACTTAAAAGTGTTTTTTTGTGGGTTGCAGAGAATCACTTCCCAGAAACTCACATTGGATTGGGGGACCTTTTTTTACTGCCTTTTATCCGGACAATATCTGGAAGAGCCGATTGACAAGGTGCCCGAAGATTTACCCGTGTCCAAGCATATGATCCGTTTAATCCAAAAAAGCTTGAAGAACAGCTCAGTCGACTCGGTCCGGTCACAAATTGACGCGTATGAAAAAAGAAAACATGGGAAAAGTTTGTTCAGCCGCCTTTTTGGCGGAGAGAAGAAAGAAGAGCCTCGACCCCAGAGTTCGTCATCCGGACAAAAGGTAATTCCACCCGTGCAAAGGTCTGAATCTCCCTCCGATCGCATTCAAGCAGCCCAGCCGACCGTCTCCAAAGAAGAAACACCAAACGAGTTGGAACAGCAGCATCTGGAACAAATACGCTTGGAATATGAACGCCGTCAACAAGAATTGCTGGAGCAACTAAGAAGGCAACAGGAAGAACTGGAGCGACTGGAAAGAGAACGACGCGAAAAGGAGCGTTTAGAGAAGGAATTGCAGCGGGCGCGTGAAGAGCGCGAACGGCTGGAACGCGAGCGCCGGGAACAGGAAGAACGAGAACGGCTGGAACGCGAGCGCCGGGAACAGGAAGAACGAGAACGGCTGGAACGCGAGCGCCGGGAACAGGAAGAACGAGAACGGCTGGAGCGTGAGCGCCGGGAACAGGAAGAACGTGAACGGCTGGAACGCGAGCGCCGGGAACGAGAAGAGCGTGAACGGCTGGAGCGTGAGCGCCGGGAACAGGAAGAACGAGAACGGCTGGAACGCGAGCGCCGGGAACGAGAAGAGCGTGAACGTGCCCTTCAGGAGCTGGAAAGGCTGAAACGGGAGCGCATGGAGTGGGAACGGAAAGAACGCGAACGCCTGGAGAAAGAACGGCAAGAGTTTGAACGCAAGGAACGTGAATTGCGTAAAAAATTGCAAGAAGACCTCAAGCAGCTCGAGTTACAGAACAGCGATCAGGATAGGAATCGCGGCCGATCCGCCGGTCCGGACGATCCGCAACCCGAACGGGTCGATTCGAAATCCATCGAGAGACAACGTCAGGAACTGGAACGTGTGCAGAAAGAAAAGGAAGAGCGTGAGCGACTGCTGAGGGAAAGGATTTACCGGGAAAGCGAGGAGCATGCCCAACTGGCCAGACAATTTGAGGAATACATGAAACAAATGTTGAACAAGAAAAAAATTTGATATGAGAGCCGGCCATCATCACTCTGACATGAGTGAGAAATCATGCCGCAACGAACGAAGCTGCTTCACCCTCTCGCCACTCCGGCCGCTTCGTGTTAAACTGATTGCGGACAGTTCTTCGGGTCGGATGTGGCCGGCTGTTCGCCTTAAAGTTATACGTGAAGCAGTCAAAGAGTGTAAACCGCACAGGTGGACGAGCGGTTTGCACTTCTGTTGTCTTTTCGGGTAGACAAAGGGTTTTTAGTGGTGAGGAGAGGATACATATGGTGCTATTTAAATCGTTGGCGAGTTTAGGTGTGGGTGCCGCCCGGGTGGATACCCGGCTTACGGAAAGCCAGTTTTACCCGGGGGATGTGGTTCGGGGAGAAGTTCTTGTCCGGGGCGGAAACAGCGAACAACACATCGATGATATCTACCTTTATTTGGTTGTGGATGTATCCAGTAACGGCAAAAAAAGCCCTTGTGTGATCAAAAAATACCAGTTGTCAGAATCCTTCACCATCCAGCCCGGGGAAGCGAAACAAATTCCGTTTCAGGTGAAGTTGCCGATGTCCTTGCCCATGTCCAGCGGAAGTTTCCCCATCTACTTGAAAACAGGTTTGGATATCAAATTGGGGATCGACCCGACCGATACCGATAAAATCGAGGTATTTCCCACCCCGCTGGTACAAAAAGTTCTGAAGGAAATTGAAGATGCCGGCTTTATTCTCTATAAAATTCACAATGAACATGATCCGGACCAAAAGCCGTATCCATTTTTTCAAATGTTTCAGTTTCGTCCCACCGGCCGCTATCACGGGTATCTGGATGCACTTAACGTGATTTTTCACGTTTCGGAGGAAGATATTTCAATGGATGTGGAGCTGGTCCGCTCCGAAAAGGTGTTAACCAGCAGTTTCCACTGGCGGTATGACGACCCGAACGGAACCCTGTCCGTCAATGATCAGAAGATGTCTGCAGATCCGATTCTCAAAATCCAAGAGATGTTAAACAGAAAAATATGATATGAAAAGAGGAGTGCAAAAAATGTCAGTCTTCGGAAAAGCCTTGGCCAGTTTTGGAGTCGGCGCGGCGAAAGTGGATACCCGCTTGGAGAAAGCAACCTACCGTCAAGGAGAAACCGTTCGCGGGGAAGTGTTCATTCAAGGCGGACAAACCGAACAATGGATCGACGAGATTTATCTCTTTTTAGTGGTTGCATATCATCATGAGGGAACCCAGGATGAGTACGTGATCAGTGAGTTCCGAATCACGGACGCTTTTGAGATTACGCCGAGAGAGACCAAAGTGATCCCGTTTGAGTTCCAGCTCCCTTACGACACACCCGTCACCACCGCCGGATGCCCGGTCTATCTCAAGACGGGACTGGACATCAAGATGGCTGTCGATCCCAGCGACACCGACGGAATCGAGGTATTGCCCCATCCTTTGATTGATGAGGTTCTCCATGTTGTGGAGAAAATCGGTTTCCAGCTCTACCGGGTAGAGTACGAATTTGACAAATTTTATTCCCGTCACCCGTTCGTTCAGGAGTATAAGTTTCGGCCGATGGGGCGTTTCGAAGGTGTTTTGGATGAGCTGAAACTAATCTTTTTCCCGCAGGCTCGCGAACTGGATGCGATCCTGCTCGTGGACCGCAAGGCCGTTGATCTGATGAGCTCCATGGAAGAAGCGCTCGATCTGGATGAACGGATGGCGCGTTTTCACGTTTCCGCCAAAGAAGCAGAGCACGGTTCACAACTTGCAAAGAAGATCGAACAGCTCATCGAAGCGCAAATCTAATCGGCGAAACGACGGACCGGGGACGAATCCCGGTCCGTCGTTGTTATCAAGGTTTGCAGGAAAAATAAATCCCCATCGTTCCTGTATTACTTACGGCTGCTCCATTCAAATACGTGTCTTAGCTTGTTCCTGAAAGATCACGGTATCTATCCAAGCCACTCAAGAAAAAAGCCGATTCCCTGTCCTTTGGCCCAAGGGAATTGGCTTTTTTTCA
This sequence comes from Lihuaxuella thermophila, assembly GCF_900110165.1. Lineage (GTDB taxonomy): Bacteria > Bacillota > Bacilli > Thermoactinomycetales > Thermoactinomycetaceae > Lihuaxuella > Lihuaxuella thermophila. Next base: position 41,123 of record NZ_FOCQ01000017.1, on the reverse strand, counting down.
ACAGAGCCATTTTCAACGGGGCAAATCCACTTTTCCTTCCTCAAACAGCTCTTTCAGCATGTGTTTGGCATATCCCGCAGCCTGGGCAAACGTGATCTTCGGCGGCATGGGAGCTTCATCGGCATCGACAACTACGTCGATGATGCAGGGTTTGTTTTGAGCGACCGCTTTTTCGAAAGCCGGCATCAATTCATCAGGGTGCTCCACCCGGTAACCCACTCCGCCGCAAGTTTCCGCGTATTGAGCAAAATTGGGATTGGTGAGATCGGTGCCAAATTCCACATTGCCCATGACCTCCTGTTCAAACTTGATCATGGCGATTTTATGATTGTTCAAGACGACCACCACGATGGGCAGGCGATATTTGACGGCAGTCACAAAATCATTCATGGTCATTCCAAATCCGCCATCTCCGCAGATGGCGAAAACCTGTTGTTCGGGAAAGGCGATTTTCCCGGCAATCGCCCCGGGCAATCCGCAGCCGAGCGTGGCCAGCCAGCTGGAAATGATAAACTGCTGATCCGTCATGCGGAAATGGCGGGCCATCCAGACCGTCACATTTCCCACATCGACAGACAGGATGGCATCATCGCGGGCGATCTTTTGCAGGGCTTGAATCACCCGCTGCGGCTTGATCGGAATGGACTCGTCCGCTTCTTGTCTGTTGAGACGTTCCCACCACTGGTTCATTCGCTCCTGCTGGCGTTCCAGGAAGGAACGGTCTTTTTTCTTCTCCAGCCGATCTGTCAGCAGGCGGAGGGTTTGACCGGCGTCCCCCGCCAGTCCGACATCGACCCGGTTGCGTTTTCCGATTTGTGATGCGTCGGTATCGATATGGATCGTTTTCGCTTCTTCCGGTAAAAATCCGGTAAATGGGTAGGATGTACCGACCATGATCAGTGTATCTGCTTCTCTCATCGCTTCATAGGCCGGTTTGGTGCCGATCAACCCCAAGCCTCCCAGGCAAAGAGGATGCTCATCGGGAATGACGCCTTTTCCGGGCAGGGTCAGCACGATGGGAGCAGCGATTTTCTCGGCAAAGGAGATCAGGGATGCCCTGGCAGCTTTCGCCCCCTTACCGGCGAGAATAACCGGTCTGTGGGCTTGCTCCAGCAATTGCCGGGCTCTTTCCACATCCGATTCCCGGGGGAGGATTTCGGGAACGGCAAACAACGAACTGGTCAGACGGGCTTCTTTGTTCACTTCAAATTTAGGAATATCATCCGGAATCGTGAGCACTGATACCCCTTTTTTGGTATAGGCTTCCCGGATCGCCTGGTTCACCACGGCCGGCAATTGTTCCGCCGACATGATCCGCTGATTGTAGACGGCGACGTCATCAAACATTCGCTCCAAATTGACCTCTTGGAAAAAATCAGTCCCCAACAAATCGGATTCCACTTGTCCGGTGATGGCCAAAACGGGCACTTTGTCCAGTTTGGCATCGTAAAGTCCGTTTAGCAAATGGATCGCCCCCGGACCGGCGATGGACATGCAGACCCCGATCTTTCCGGTTAATTTGGCATAGGCTGCGGCGGCCAGAGCCCCGGCCTCTTCATGGCGTACCTGGATAAACTTGATTTTGTCCTGAGCTTTCCGCAGAGGTTCGATAATCGAGTTGATCGAATCCCCCGGCATCCCGTAAATATGGTCGACTCCCCATTCGATTAACAAGTCGATCAGCACTTCACCTGCTGTTTTACCAAACATCGTTTCCTTCTCTCCTTTAGCCCGTCATTGCCATCATTATTTTGTGCAGGTTTGAAAAAATAAAACGTGTGCTGATTGGACTTGAAACAGATAAAAAGGAGCCCTTTTTAGAGGCTCCCACATCATGTTGCACAAAACAGGTGATATCGGTTTTCTGCGAATGGCCGGGAAGGGTTAAACGGTAACTTCTGTTTGGGCAAACTTTTCAGCGACTTGACGGGCACGCTCGATGGCTTTTGCTTTAATATTTTCCGCCTCCGTCGGCATTTGGGCCATCCCTTCGACAATGACCGACTCAATGGACGGAACGCCAAGGAAAGTTAAGACAGCCCTGATGTAACGATCGCCAAATTCAAACTCCCGGGAGGGTCCTTCCGAATACACCCCGCCGCGTGCCTGAATGTGAACGGCGGCTTTGTCGGTCAACAGACCGACCGGACCTTGTTCGGTATATTTAAATGTTTTACCCGCGATACAAATGGTATCGATATAAGCTTTCATTTTGGGCGGGAAGCTGAAGTTCCACATGGGAGTGACAAAGATATATTTGTCCGCAGCGATGAATTGATCGGTCAATTCGTTGATGCGTCCCACTTTTGCTCTTTCTTCCGCAGTCAGCTCTTCGAATGCCGTCCCCTGCTGCAATTTGCCCCATCCGTTGAATACATCCGTATCGATATAGGGAATGTCGATTTTATACAGGTCGAGTTCGATAATTTCATCCTCCGGCTTCACTTGCCGGTAAGTATTTAAAAATTCCCTTGCAACCGACAAACTGTAGGAATCTGCTTCCGCTTTGGGATTTGCCGTGATATAAAGTACTTTTGCCACGTTGGATCGTTCCTTTCCGGTTTTAGATGATGTTCCTTAAACAAGCACAAGCCTGCTACCTTATATGCTGTTTGACAAAATCCGTTGTTATTCGGGGTGATCCATCAGATCGATTCTGCTCACCACCATTCAAGATGTAATGAACTAATCCTTGTATAGTATATTATGTTAGTCGCTTACTTTTGTCAAGTTTATTACACTAATAAATGATTCAGCGACAGATACCGGCTTTATGCAGACTCCCCGTTTCACACTGAAATAACAAACAGCTTTATAACTCTTTGATATCTGAAATCTGACGTCCGATTCATGTTTTTCAGATAAAAAATTCTTGGCTGCTGCATGAAAAACAGACATAATGAAAAAGGTTTCAACACTGCACAGGAGCCGGAAGGAGTGAAGAAAATGATCGTCATCACCCAACAAGCGCAGGAAGTATTGCAGGGGCATGGTTTAGTCATCGGGGAATTTGTCAACCGCCGAGTGCTGATTCAACAGTGGATGGAAATGGTGTACTGGATGGGAGCCAACTTTCACTATTTTCCTCAGCACCAGCGGTTTGCAGGGGAGATCGTGGCTAAGCTTTGTCAGGAAATAACTCGCGGGGATTGGGGCGAACAAGAAATATATCTTTTTTTGGAAAACGTTCATGAGTTTGAAAGAGTGGATGAATTGGCCGAACTGATTCGAAAAGGCAAGAAAAAAAGCGTTCATGTGATTGGTCTGACACAGGATTTGGAATGGCTTCATCCAACCGTTCGCCGGGCGTTCGAAGAACATGCGCGGATTGTTCGGCTGGATCAATGAATGGGAAACCGGAAGATAAAGAACCGGCGGTGGCTTTCCCGTCCTTCCGGGCGGAAGCGGATCGCCGGTTTTCATTGCCCCGCTGCGGATTCCTTCCCTCTCCTCCCTGGTCATCAAATTGGCCTGAAAAAGAAATTTATCTGCTATGCAATTATTTGATTTTTATCATCATGAACCGATTTTTTGAACCGATCGCCAGCCGCTATTTATCCTCGTAACGCTGTCAACAAGTCCGCCGGAAAGGGCCCGTGCCCGGATTATTCATCAACCTCAAAACCGGCTTTGCTGAGATAGTCGTCCAATTTTTCCGATCCCCGGTTCAGATTGCGAGCGATCCAGTAATCCGGAAGCGCAATCTTTCCTGAAAATTGAGGGTGCGGGGTGGGCAGGTAGACGTCCCCCACCTGATAGCACTTTAATTCTTCAATCGCTATCCCCCGGTATAGAAACAAAAACCGAGTCTCCCAGGCAGATTCTTGAAACGCCTCCAACCAAGGGTGGTGGACACGGCTGAGCTCTTTTCTCGCCGTCGGATCTTCTTCCACCGTTATGGAGATGTCCGGGGCGTAGATGAACTTTCTTAAATGGGAAGAGTAGATCCAGTCTTGAGGTTGCGATTCATAGAGTGCTTGCTGAAACTTTTCAAATTCCATGAACGGTTCCCCTCCTCTGTTTTAATTATTCGAAAGGACTGGCAATTTTTTGGTCACTCCGGGGCTTGTCCGTTTCATTTAGAATTTATAATTGAATTCCGAAGTTTTTATTTTATGTATTTACACATTTATTTATATAATGTAAGATTTATTCTGTATTTTCCTCCATTTTTTACGAAAAGGGGTCTTTTGATGAAACCTTCGCGGCTTCTTGGGTTCAGAACTTTTTCTGTTATTCTCTCAAGTTTCCTGTTTATTGCTGTCTTGAGCGGCTGTACGGATTCTTCTTCCCCGGCTGAAGCGGGACAGAACAAACCGCCGGTGGTTGAAGACGGTTCCTCCAACACGGTAGAAGATCAATTTTCCTCCATTGAAACGGATGAAACACCGATCGATGACCCCACAGAGGATGAAGCACGTACTCCGGCAGAAAAAAAGAAGCAACAATACGTGGAACGTCTGATCGCGGCACATAACAAAAACACACCCCGGAGGGTAAGGTCCACTCCGCCGGTCAAGCCTTCCACCCCGCCGATAAAACCGCCTGCCAAGGAAAAGCCTGATTCGGAATCAGGTAAAAACACAAAACCGGCGACTCCGCCATCCGATCAACCTAAACCAAGCCCGACACCATCGCCCAACCAGCCGGATCGGCCAAAGCAACCGCCATCTCAGCCCGAAACACCCAAGCCGGTGCCTCAACCCAAACCTCCGTCTCCCGCCCCGGACCAAGGGTTCAAATTTAACGCCTGGCTGCCGTTCTGGCAACAAGAGAAAGCCATTCAGGCCATGGAACAGCATCCGTCTACTCTCTCGTCCGTCAACCTTTTCTGGTATCAATTGAAGGCCGACGGGCAAGTGGGACTGATGCAATATGCTGAACACAACGCGAAAGTGATCAGCACGGCAGGGAAAAAGGGAATCGATGTGATGGCCACTGTCGCCAATACAGACGACTGGGCGGATTACGACAAAGGAGCCCAGGCCTTCCATCAGCTGATTGATACCAAAGCAGACCGGGCAAAACTGTCGGACGATCTGGTCAAGTGGGTAGTCCAAAATAAATTTGCCGGTATCGATATCAATATTGAAGTGATTTACGGCAGTGACCGTGAGAACTTCTCTTTGTTCATGGAAGAGTTATCCGGAAAACTGCATCGCCAAAACAAGAAACTGTCCGTGTCCGTCTATCCCAAGACCTCAGAACCGGGCGGCTGGGACGGACCGATGGCGCAAGATTGGAAGCGATTGGGACAAGCCGTAGATGAGTTTAAAATCATGGCCTACAATTACAGCATGCCATCGCCGGGCCCCGGAGCCCCGCTCCACTGGATTGACGAGATCACCCGCTTCGCCAAGTCGCAAATGCCCGCGCACAAAGTGTTTATCGGATTGCCTTCGTACGGATATCTGTGGTCCCAGGAGGGCAGGGTTTCTTCCCTGACCTATGCAAAAGCGATGGATCTCATTAAAACGAACCAAGCGAAAGTAAACAGGGACCCCAATGGGGAACCTTTCTTCACCTATGAAAAAGACGGCAAAAAGTATACCGGCTACTATCAAGACAGTTCCAGCTGGCAGAAGAAATTGGAGCTGCTGAAGAAAAACCACCCCGACATCGGCGGTGTCACAGAGTGGTATTTGGGCAGTGAAGACCCGGCCGTTTGGAGCGAACTGGATAAGTTGAAATAAGATGAAAGAAGCCTGTTGGACCTTCCTGATGGAGAAGGAAACAGGCTTCTTTCATTGGACGTGCCCGTTCCCGATTTGATGTTATGAGCGGATACGAAAATTTGAACCGGACATCAGGAACCGTTTGCTTGGGATGGCCGGTCGAGGATCTGTTGAACGGAATGCGGCCGATGGACATCATGCTGTCCAAATCTGTTTTGATAACCGCCGCAATTTGTGTTAAATTTAATGCCAATGATATGCAAGAAGGAGATTTGCGTATGGATATCATACAGGATCTGGAAAAGAGAGGCCTTATCTATCAACATACGGATCTGGATGCGTTGCGTGAGAGACTGAGCCGGGGGCCGATCACTTTATATTGCGGGTTTGACCCGACGGCTGACAGTTTGCACATTGGCAGCCTGGTTCCCATCCTGACGCTGAGAAGATTTCAATTGGCCGGCCATCAGCCGATCGCCCTGGTAGGCGGGGGAACGGGCTTAATCGGAGACCCCAGCGGGCGTTCGACGGAAAGAACGCTGAACTCCCGGGAAGTGGTGGAGGAGTGGTCCCAAAAGCTGAGAAAACAACTGGAACGTTTCCTCGATTTTGATACCAAGGAAAACTCGGCTCTCCTTGTCAATAACTATGATTGGCTTTCCGCTTTAAGTGCGATTGAATTTTTGCGGGATATCGGGAAAAGTTTTTCCGTCAACAGCATGCTCGCCAAAGAATCCGTCAGCTCCCGCCTGGAAAAAGGGATTTCGTTTACCGAGTTCAGCTACATGATTTTGCAGGCCTATGATTTCATGAAGCTGCATGAACTGTACAAGTGTGAACTCCAAATTGGCGGAAGCGACCAGTGGGGAAATATCACCGCGGGCACGGACTTGATCCGCAGAAACTACGGGGAGAAAGCGGAGGTTCATGGTTTAACCCTGCCGCTCGTCACCAAAAGCGACGGCAGCAAGTTTGGCAAAACAGAATCGGGAGCCATCTGGCTTGATGCCGATAAAACTTCGCCTTACCAGTTCTATCAATTCTGGATTAACACCGATGATGCCGATGTGATCCGCTTTATGAAATATTTTACTTTCCTGAGTCTGGAAGAAATCGACGAATACGCGGCACTGGTTGAAACCGAACCGGAAAAACGGGAAGCACAGCGCCGGCTGGCTGAGGAAGTGACCACACTGGTTCACGGGAAAGAAGCTTGTGAGAGGGCGGTCCGGATCTCGCAAGCGCTGTTCCGGGGTGATTTGAAATCTCTGTCTGCGGATGAGATCGCCGAAGGCTTCCAGGATGTCCCGTCAGCCAAAATCGAAGGTCCCGAGGTTCCCTTGGTGGATGCCCTGGTACAAGTTGGCGCGGCCAAATCCAAACGCGAAGCGCGTGAATTTATCACCAACGGAGCCATTACGGTCAATGACGAAAAAGTGACCTGCCTTGACACCAAAGCAGGCGAGATTCCGGCTTTGGACGGAAAATATCTGGTCATCCGCCGGGGCAAGAAAAAGTACTATCTGTGTGAAGTATAAATCAGCGAAAAAAGACGCAGGGATCATCCACAGCATGAAACGCGTAGGGATGATCCTTTTTCTTTTTTCTTCCATCAAGATCGGAAACATGGGTCAGCGGAACAGATGATTTGGGAGTTGCCATGCATCTCCCCGAACATAAATGTGGGCTGGAATCTATTGCAGGAAGGCTTTTGCCCGCTTTTCATCCCATCTTCAAGAATCCTCCTATGTTGAATAAGAACAGCAGGATGGAGAGAAACTAGGATTGACATGAAACCAAAAGGTGTTATATTATCGAAATGAAACCAAATGGTTTTATATTTATCCGATGAAAGAGGTAAAAACAGATGGAAACGAATCATAAAAACACACTGGAAGATATCAGGCAGACAGTGATTTTGAACGCACCCATTCAAAAAGTATGGGAAGTCGTATCCACTTCGGAAGGCATCGCTTCGTGGTTCATGCCCAATGATTTTCAGGCGAAATTAGGGCATGAATTCCATTTGCAAACTCCTTTTGGTCCATCTCCGTGCAAGGTCTTGGAAATGGATCCGCCGCACCGGCTTTCCTTTTCATGGGATACAGATGGCTGGGTGGTTACGTTTATTTTAAAAGAGTCAGGTGACAAAACGGAGTTTACGCTCATCCATGGAGGATGGAAACAAGCGGATGTGGTCCTTCCGAAAGCCAACGAGAAAAGTTCCGTTATTCGCGACAGAATGGACCATGGTTGGGCAGGGATTGTCAAAGAACGGCTGAAAAAGGTTGTTGAGGGGTAGGGGTACATGTCATCATCAGCGGAAAAGCATGATGTATTTCAAGCCATTGCTGATCCGACCCGCAGAAAAATCCTTCGATTACTGGCCGAAAAAGAATTGCCCATTTCTGAAATCACTTCTCACTTTTCGATCAGTCGGACAGCCATTGCCAAACATCTTCATATTCTTTCTGAAGCGGAATTAGTGCGTGGGCGAAAGGCTGGCAGAGAAAAACTTTATCGGCTGCAACCGGAGCCGTTAACAGAATTAAAACGATGGCTTTCGTTTTATGAACGCTTTTGGAATAACAAGTTGTCAAAGCTTAAGCATGTGGTTGAACATAATGGGGAAGTGGAGATAAAAGTCATTGAAACAGATGTTGAGGAACGGGATCCATAAGGGTTGAACCGATACTCCCTGTTGAGAATGGCAATCCCCCCGCCCGTTTATGAGCGGGATCGGGGGGATTGCTGTTAAGAAAGCAGCAGCTTCGTCAAGTGTCCCACCAGGATGCCAACGTAGTTGCCGATGGCATACCCGAGCACTCCCATCAACACCCCGGGAGTAATCAGCGAAAACCACCGCTTGGAAGAAGCCAGCGCCAAAGCGGTTGAAGGCCCGCCTACCGTAGCCTGGCTGGCGACTGCCAGAATCTCCACATCAATTTGAAACCATTTGCCAAATCCAAACACAATGAGAGCGTGAACACCAACCAGGATAACCAAAAACATGAAGACAACCGGCCCTTTATCGACCAAGGTGCTGAGGATCGTGCCCGCCCCCATCGTGGCAAAGAAAAAGTGCAATAAAAGATTGCCCCACTCTGCGCCGCCATTCAACTTGTGAACCGGTGTGAACAAAGCGAGCAAAATAGCAAAGGTCGTATACCAGACCACGGCGGGGATCTGAAAACCGGTAACATCGTTGATGACGGGGGCCAACAGATCCGACACGGCCACCACCGCGAATGCGACAGCAGCCAGGGTAACCATGTCGTAAATGGAAATTCCCTTTTTCGCCCAAAAGTCCTCGTCCGCTTTTTTCACCAGGCGGTCGGACTGCTGGATGGACGGATAATATTTCACCAGCAAGCTTGGCAAGATCGCTGTCGCCACCATCCACAAGTTGGTCATAATATTATCCGCCGCAGCCCCGGTGGCAAACATCGACTGGGAAGTTTGAAACGCCGCACCCACGGCCGCATAGTTGACTCCTCCGCCAATATAACTGGCTGCAAACTGTCCCGCGATTTTCCACGCTTCCGTCCCGATTCCATCCGCTGTCAACCAGACGCCGATGATCGACCCGATCAGTGTTCCCGCCGATGCCAGGCAGAACGAAAGAAGCGCCGGCTTCCCCAGATAGCGCAAACTTTTAAAATCGGTCGAGATCAACAGCAAAACGATCGACAGCGGAACACAATAGTCATTGGCAAACTGGTAAATCGGATGTAAGTCGTCCGGATTTTCGACAATGGAGGGAGGAATGATCCCCGCATTCACCAAAACCGCGCCACCGGTGATCACCAAAATGGCCGTCCCCAGATAGGAAAAAAACCGAAAGCGCCGATCCAGCCAAAATGAAATGGCGATTAATCCCGCGATGACCGCCGCAACCCCGGTCGGATTTGTAATGAGTGCTTCTGTTGTCACGCGATTCCTCCTCAGTACGGCATTTTTTCTAAAATTCTATAATAAAATTACCGTTATTACAATTATTTTGACAAGTGCTGCAAAGAGATTCTAAATATACTGCAATCACTTTTTCCTTTGCGGACTTCGCGGGATCAGGGTTACATATCATTTCTTTTGGTTTCCTAAAAATGGGCACATTCTTTTTGCATGGATTTAGGATTACAATGTGGGCATAAGAGGATTGGTTTTAAGGTGAAAGATTTATCCGACGCATATGAAGGTACCGGCAACCTGCCGGGAGTGATGCGAGCGATGAAGGAGGAACAGACATGCTGGAAAGTTATTTTCAAAAAGTACAGGAACTGTTGGACCGGGTTCAGTCTCAACAAAGCGGCCGGATGAGAGTAGCGGCGGAAAAAGTGGCTGAGTCGATTCAAAAGGGCGGGATTGTGCAATTGTTTGGCTGCGGCCACTCTCACTTGATGACGGAAGAAGTATTTTACCGGGCGGGCGGGCTTGTCCCCGTCAAACCGATCCTGCACGAGCCGCTGATGCTGCATGAGGGAGCCGTCCGCTCTTCCCGGCTGGAACGAAAAAATCATTATGCGGAAGGTTTTCTCGCTGATCAAGAGGTGCGCGAAGAAGACGTTTGTTTTGTCTTCTCCACTTCAGGAAGAAATCCCGTTCCCGTCGATGCGGCCGAGTATTTCAAGGCGAAAGGAGCTTATGTCATCGGGGTGACCTCCATGCGTTATGCCAGCAGTCAACCCTCCAGGCACCACAGTGGAAAACATCTGTATGAAGCCGTCGATCTGGTGATCGATAATTTTTCCCCTGTCGGCGATGCGGTCTTAACCCACGAACAGGTCAAAGTCCCCTTTGCACCGACATCCACAGTGGTTGGAGCTGCCATCATCAATGCCATATTTGCTGAAGCGATTCAAATCCTGGCCGAAAATGGAGCCGACGTACCGGTTTTTTTGAGCGGCAATATAGACGGGGCGGACGAGCACAATCAGAAGATGATCCACAAGTATGGGAGGCGCATCCCCATGTTGACGTCCGGTCTGGAATGACGCTTCTCACTCCCGTCACAAGTATTCAATGGACTGGATGCTTTTTCGGTCGGGCCGGGTCTCCTTGCAAACGTTGGAAATCGAAATAAGAAGCTCCTTTAGAGAGTTTCTTCAATTTTGTATGGGATCTTCTGTCATCCTATATTTCTTTTTCCTTGGTGCATTGGAACCACTGTTTTAAAGAAAACGGAGTTTTTTATGGGTGCTTTATTTATGCGACTTTTTCGACTTCAACCCTAATGTTCGCCCCAACGCAAAAGCCATCAACGCCGGAAAAACGCCCGCGATCAAAAAGCCTGCAGCATATTGCGGGATGTTTTTCACCGGAAGCGGTCATTGATTTCAAACCCTAAAAAGGAAACTCCGATCCCTTCACCATCAACATCTGTGCCCAGAGTCAGCAGATGTACACCATGAACAAGAAGTAAACCCGCTAAGATTCCCAATACCATAACACTGATTCAACGCATTCATTTACCTCCTTATTAAGGGAAGTCACGGTTCCTCTGAATTTTTCAATCATACTCTATTCTTATTATTTCTTCTATTTTAACGTCTGTTTCAAACAGCTCCAATGTTCCAGACTAAGATCCTCTCGCGTCTGATCTTGACCTGGTTTCATTTCCGAATTTTCATGTACACAGATGGCAATAAAAACAGGATTTAACTTTTTTCCTGCGGGTATTACAATGATAGTGTAAATACGGGTATTCCGAAAATGGGAATACCTTTTTTCTTGAGAAAATGAATTGCGTTTCGAGTCGAATCGTGAAGAGAACAGAGAAATCTGTTTTAAACGGCAGAGGAGATGAAGTCAAGGTGCTGTCGATCGAAGCACATGGTTTGACCAAAGAGTTTAAAGTATATCAAAGCCGGCCCGGTTTAACGGGGGCTTTTCGCGATCTGTTTTCCAGGCAATACCGGATCATCCGGGCAGTGGATTCGATCAACCTGGAGATCAGCGAAGGGGAGATGGTGGGCTATATCGGTGAAAACGGCGCGGGCAAGTCCACCACGATCAAAATGTTGACCGGCATTTTGCAACCGACTGCCGGGCAACTGAAAGTGAACGGATTTGATCCCCATCGGGAGCGGGAGAAATTTGTGAAGACGATCGGAGTGGTGTTCGGACAGCGGAGCCAGCTCTGGTGGGATATCGCCGTTCAGGAATCGTTCCGCTTGTTGCAGAAAGTGTATCAGATTCCGGCAGACCAGTATAAAAAGCATCTGGATCGGATGATCGAGGTGCTGGACATTGGCAGCTTGCTGGATCAGCCAGTGCGCAAATTGAGCCTGGGCCAGCGCATGCGCTGTGAATTGGCCGCATCGCTGATCCATCGTCCGTCACTTTTGTTTCTCGATGAGCCGACGATCGGTCTGGATGTGCTGGTCAAAGAAAACATCCGCCAGTTTTTGAAGGAGATCAACCGCGAATTTGGCACGACGATTCTCTTGACTACCCATGACCTCTCGGATATCGAAGCGCTCTGTTCGCGGGTGGTCATGCTGGACCAGGGAAAAATCATCTATGACGGCAGCCTGACACAACTGCGCACGATGTGGGGCGGGAACAAAAAGGTTCATCTGGAAATGGAACAGGAAGTGATGTTAATCGATCTGGAAGCACGGACAGACGGACTTGGGGTCAGCTGGGAAAAAAGAGGTCCCCGGCAGTATACCGCCCACCTGCGGAATGGTGAGACCACCGTGTCGGAAGTGTTGTCCAGGCTGGTGCAGCATGTCCCCATTCAGGAAATGCAGATCGAAGAAGCATCGACGGAAGAAATCGTGCGCAAGATCTATTCGGAGGGGATGACGGTTGCTTAGTATGTATTGGGAAGTCATCCGCATCCGTTTTTTGATGATGCTGGCTTATCGGGTCAACTATTACAGCGGGATTGTGATCTACAGTTTAAATATCGGTGTTTACTATTTTCTGTGGATGGCCATCTACGGCGGAGAATCCAGTCTGCAAGGTTTAACTTCCCTGCAGATGGCCACTTATATCGCGGTTTCCTGGATGGCCCGCGCTTTCTACTTCAACAATCTGGACCGGGAAATCGCACAGGAAATCCGTGACGGAACGGTGGCGATCCAGTTGATCCGCCCGTACCCGTATTTGTTGGTGAAAGTGTTTCAGGGATTTGGAGAAGGTTTGTTCCGGCTGTTGTTGTTCAGTGTGCCGGGAATGATCGTCGTCTCTTTCATCTTTCCGATTCATTTGCCCGGCTTTTCGGATGTCTGGCTGAAGTTCGCCCTCAGTTTGCTGCTCGGTTTTATCGTCAACGTGCAGGTGAACATCCTGACCGGCGTGTGCGCCTTCTTTATCCTGAACAACCAGGGCTTGATCCGGGCGAAACGGGTGGCAGTCGACCTTTTGTCGGGTCTCATTATCCCCATTCCGTTTTATCCGGAGTGGGCGCAGCTTCTCCTGTCCTATCTGCCGTTTCAAGCGATCAGCTACCTGCCCAGCCTGGTGCTGGTGAAAGGGCTGGCAGGGGAGGAATTTGTCCATGCCATTCTCATTCAGGCAGCCTGGTGTGTGCTGCTCTGGATTCCCATCCGGGTCATTTGGAAAAAAGCGAGAAAAACGTTAATCGTTCAGGGTGGTTAAACTATGTTCCATCTTCGCTTGTTTATCGAGTATTTCAAGCAATATATGAAAACGCGTCTGGAGTATCGCTGGGACTTTGTCGCCCAGTTTGCCACCGACTTTTTGTTTCAGGCGGTAAACCTGGTATTTATTTTGGTTGTGTTTCAACATACCAAAAGTTTAAACGGATGGAATCAGAGTGAAGTGATCTTTATCTACGGATATTTTTTAATTCCGTGGGCAGTTTTCTCAGCCTTTTTCAACCTGTGGGATTTTAATGAGCGATATATTATCAGGGGAGAGCTGGACCGGGTGTTGACGAGACCTGTCCACAGCCTGGTGCAGGTGATCATGGAAACGATGAGCCCTGAATCGCTGCTCGGCGTACTGACCGGACTGATCGTGATGGGTTATGCCATGACCGACCTCCATCTCCACTGGAGCTGGACCGATCCCCTGCTGTTTTTGCTGTTTACGCTGGGGGGAGTGGCCGTCTATGCGGGAATCTATATCGCCCTCACCAGCATCAGCCTGTATACCGATTCCAAAACGGACATTCAGCCGATCATCTTCAATATCGGGTCGTATGGGCGCTATCCGGTCAATATTTATCATCGCGTGATTCAATTCGCATTGACATGGGTGTTGCCGTTTGCTTTTGTCGGCTTTTATCCGGCCAGCTTTCTGTTGGATCAGGAGCAGTGGAAGGGTTACGCTTTGATCACGCCGCTTGTGGGAGCCGTTTATCTGGCGATCGGCATCACCTGTTGGAACAGGGGCATCCGGCATTATCGCGGTGCCGGAAACTAGCGGACGATCCGCCAGCCGAGAAAAGTGGCACCGAGACTGAGGGATACGCTGAGCAAGATGTAAAGCATAGCGGTCCCCCAGTCTTTTTTTTGTATCAGCCCTGCACATTCAACCCCGAAGGTGGAAAACGTCGTGTAACCGCCCAAAAAACCGGTGGTGAGCAGGACGATCGCGTGAGGCCAGGATTCCTGAAACGGAGCGGGCGGGTTCCACCCCCAAACGATTCCGAACAAAAAGCTGCCGGAACCATTAATAAGAAAGGTAGCCAAAGGAAACGTGCGCGTGGTGAGCGATCGGACCCACTCACTCAGCATATATCTGGCCACTGCTCCCAAACTTCCGGCGAATCCGGTCATGGCCCAAATCCAAACGTCCGGCTTCATGCGGTTCCTTTCTCCTTTCCAAGAACGTCTCCAAGCATCGCGAGCAAGATCCCGCCAATCACCGATGCCGTAACATAGAGGGCTTGCAGACTCCAACCTTCGAGGCGGAGAGTTTCTGCGCTAAAGGTGGAAAATGTGGTGTAAGAGCCGATCAGCCCGGTTCCGAGGCCGGTCCTCCATTCGGGCGGGAATCGCTTGCTTCCGGAGGCGAAAGAGAACAACCACCCCAGAAAAAAGCAGCCTGTCCAATTGACCAAAAGTGTTCCCCAAGGGAAACCCTGGCCATTCAACAGAGATGAAACGGAAAATCTGAGGAGAGTCCCCGCAAATCCTCCGACTGCCACATACCAGATCTGCTTCAAGCGCCGGTCTGCCTCCTTCGTCATACGGTTTTAAGATAGAAGAAAGCCCTGTCTCATTTTCGGGATAGGGCTGTTTTCATCAGGATAGCCTATTTTGCTGATATTTTCATCCTGTACCCGGCATACCGCTCCTGCTTATGGGGAAACGCCGGAAGATTCTGCATCTGCTTCCGGGCGATCCTCTTCTGTTATGATGTTGGAACGATGTTCTTCCACGATCTTTTCGATCACTTCTCCCATACAAGTATCTTCCCCGTTGGCAGTCAACCCTACATTTAATGTTCCGCTCAGTGTTTGAATCTGAAGTTCATGGATTTTATATTCAATCTTGTCGATTTGAACCGGACGCATTTGGGCGATTTTATCTCTCAATTCCGCATTTTCTTGTTTGAGTGTGTCGATTTGCTGTTGCAACTGTTGCAGTTGTTCATACAAATAATGGTAGGGATGAATATACACAAATGACTCCTCCCCTTTGCTTAGGTTGCTAAAGTATATGGAAATGCCGCCTGTTTTCATTCCATGGGTAACCAAACAAGCCCACACGGAATAAACTATGGGCACTTGGGTGTATGCCCTGGTTTTTGTAAGGAGGTTTTCCCCTTGAAAAACCACATTCCTGATAATAAAAAATGGAATCAACTGGCACGCCAGTTTTTGGGAGAAGATTTTTTTGCCGACGTCCTGGAGGCTGCCCGGGGCACGTATCCTTGTATAGATGTGTATCATGGGAAAAATGAAGTAATCGTGGTCATTGATCTGCCCGGCATCGAAGACATCAACTCGCTGGATCTGGGGGTAGACGGGGATACATTTTACATTAAAGGGTATTTTTCTACTCCTTACCAGGCTTATTCATCGGCGATGATCGAAAGAAAAAGAGGCGAATTTCAAAGGACCGTTTCCCTTGGGGTCCAGGTATCCCCCAAATGTACCAGTGCCCGCTACCGGAAAGGAGTGCTGGAGCTCCGCTTTCCGAAAGCGGGAACTCGAAAAAACCTGAAAAAAATCCGGATTCATTCGGAAGATTAGAGAGAGACAAGAGCGAAAAAAGCGAGGAGGGGAATTGTGGCTACCATTAACAACATTTTTAGTATCAAGATCAACAACGTGTCCAGTGCCTCTTCGATCAATTTTGGAAATACGATCAATATCGGACCTGAAGCCAATACCAAATCCCTGGGCGGCTCTTCGCCGATCGGTGATTTTCCGCGGAACATAGACTTTGAGCGCAATGTTTACCTGGACCCCGATATTGTTGATTCTCAGGGTAGGTGATGATGGTTATGATGAAGGTGACGATCCGCTGCATCCGCATTCAGGCGGTGTACAATGCGGCTTCCGTAAATATTGGTTCCACGCTCAACCTTACCCTGGGCAGACCCGCTGAAGAGCCTTCTCCGGAAACTCCTCCTGCCCAGCCGCCTCCTGTTCCGCCCCCAGCCCCGGCTCCGGCACCAGCACCTGCACCGGCTCCCACACCGGGGCAGCCGTCACCACCGTCACCACCATAACCACGGTAAGAACCGGACATCGGGCAAAAAAACTCCTTGGATCCATTCAGCAACAAATAGACGAGCCTTAAAAAAAGTGGTAAATTATAGATACACAGCATGTGCTTCTCTTATGAACGTACATCCATCAACAGAAAATACTGAAGTAAAGGACGAAGCCCACTGATCCGTGAAAAAGGGGTTGAGTCAGATGAAACTGTTGGCTGAGGCCGTTCTGCTGGTTGTGGTGGTACCCGTGTGGGGATTGAAAGCAATCTGCTCGATCCAAAGCTTAAGTGGGTTTTTCAAATCTTTACTTTAAGTAAAAGGAACGTTTTTGGAGCTCAGGGAAGCAACCTGGGCTTTCTTGTTATATACATAAGACCACCGGATTTTATCGGTCCCATGCTGCTACCCAATGCCGCTTCATACGGGTGTATTCGAATTGGGGGTTTGCCGAAGTTTTCATCGAGTGGTTGATTTCCCGGCAGTGGTGAATCAAACCAAGGGGGACGTGTTAGAATGGGAGTAACCCCTTTTAACTTATACGGAGGTGTTTGGTGATGGTAAAAGAAGGCGATATGGCCATTGACTTCACCCTGGAAGCGTCAAATGGAGAAAAGGTTTCTTTGTCCGATTTTCGCGGCAAAAATGTAGTCTTGTATTTTTATCCGAAAGATAATACCCCGGGATGTACACAACAAGCGTGTGATTTCCGTGACCGCGCCGGTGAATTTAAAGATTTGGACACGGTGATTCTGGGTGTCAGCCGGGACTCCGTCGCATCCCATCAAAAATTTATCGACAAATATGAGCTTCCTTTTTTGCTTTTAAGCGATCCCGATGCGGAAGTATGCAAAAAGTACGATGTCTTTAAAGAGAAAACGATGTTCGGCAAGAAAGCGATGGGCATCGAGCGATCCACGTTCATCATCGACCGCGAGGGAAAAATCGCCAAAGTATACCGGAAAGTGAAAGTAAAAGATCATGTGGAAGAAGCGCTGAAATATATCCGGGAACAATTGCAATAAATGAATCGATCCATGAGGAGGGATGAATTTGTCCGATCGCTCCCTTTACGATTGGCCGGAATACTATGACTGGACTTCGACGGGGCTGGATCGTGATGTCACTTATTACTCGGAATTGGCCAAGCAGTCGGGCGGCCCTGTCCTGGAGCTGGGATGCGGGACGGGACGCTGCAGTCTGGCGATTGCAAGGCTTGGGATTCCGGTTGTCGGGCTGGATCTCTCCTCCTCCATGTTGCAGAGGGCCAGACAAAAGGGGGAGGAAATGGGTTTAACGGATTATGTCCGCTGGATTGAAGCCGATATGACCCAGTTCACCCTGAACGAAAAATTTCCGCTTATCATCATTCCGTACCGTTCATTTTTGCATCTGCTCTCGGTTCGTGAACAAATCGCGGCTTTGAAGCGGGTCCGGCAGCACCTGACGGAGGATGGTTTGTTCGCTTTTAATATTTTTGTCCCGCATATCCGGGATTTTTGTGAGTTGGACGGCAAATACTCGTTCCGTGGCACGTTTCCGGTTCCCGGCACCGATGAACGGGTGGATTTGTATGACCTGACCGAGTTTGACCACTTTAATCAGGTGGCTCATGTCATTCGATATGTGGAGCGTTTTGACGGAGCGGGTCGTTCAGTTGATCGCATCCGCACGTTTTTCCGGCTTCGTTACATATATCCTACTGAACTTTACCATCTGTTAACCTTGTGCGGGTTTAAAATCGTCAACCGGTATGGTTCTTTTCACCGGACGCCGTTTGACGGACGCAGCAAGGAATTGATCATTGAAGCGGTGAAGCGCCCGGTTTAATGAGAAAAGTTTCCGGAGGCTGGCAAAAATGTACGGGTTTTCTTTCATCCAAAACAGCGTTATAAATAGAAGGATGGGATGGTCAGTGAATGGGAGTGAAAGAAGTTGAAGTCCAAACCGAAACGCGTTCCTACCCGCAAAATTCTGGACACGCTTCGGGAGATGTACCCGGATGCTCACTGCGAGCTGGAATTTCGCAATCCTTTTGAATTGTTGATTGCCACGATTTTGTCTGCCCAGTCCACCGACCGCCAGGTAAACAAGGTGACCAAGAACCTGTTTGCCCGGTATCCGACTCCGGAAGCTTTTCTCCAACTGACGGAAGATGAGCTGGCTGAACACATCCGCGGGTTAGGTCTGTTTCGCAACAAAAGCAAGAACATCCTGCAGACCTGCCGCATTCTGGTCGAAAAGTATGGCGGGCAGGTTCCGGACAAAAGGGAGGATTTGGAGCAGCTGCCGGGAGTCGGCAGGAAAACTGCCAATGTCGTCCTCAGCAATGCTTTCGGAATTCCGGCCCTTGCGGTGGATACCCACGTCCAGCGGGTTTCCAACCGTTTGGCTCTGGCTGATAGCGACAATCCGCTCGAAACGGAACGACAATTGATGAGAAAAGTGCCGCGCCAAGAGTGGAGCGATACTCACCATCGCATTATCTGGCATGGCCGGCGGGTATGCAGCGCCAGAAATCCCAAGTGTTCGGTCTGTGACCTGCTTTCGTACTGTTGGTACGGGAAAACGATGCTGAGAGAAAAATAACCGGGTTTTTATCGACATGGTGGATCGATCCGCATGTTGAAACGTAAAGATCAAATGGATTCCCTGCCGGATCAAAAAGGCTGTCTCTTAACGAGGCAGCCTTTTGTATGTCTTGTTCCGGTTCTTGCGGTCGTTTTAATCTGAATCATACAAAAAACCTAGCGAATCAAGCTTGTTGACTCACTAGGTTGATAATCTCACTGTCTCGCCGAATGTGGAGACATCATGCAAAGAATTAGCAACCGTAACCAAATCCAACGCCTGCAAAGACGAAGATGGTGGCGATAACGAGCAGGAAGATCAGGAGACGACGCAGGCCGATGCCGAAGCCGTAACCACCGTAACCACTCATTGATCTCACCTCCTTTCAGGATCGCTTGATGAAAGGAGAGAATGAATCAGCAACCAAATCCTACGCCTGCAAAGACGAAGATGGTTGCAATCACCAGCAAAAAGATCAGCAGGCGCCTCCACCAACCAAAGTAGCCGTAGTAGTCTTTATGACTCATGTTACGCCCTCCTTGTGAGTGTCACTGGGATGAAAGAAGCCGTTTCGGTTTGGGGATCGGATAGAAGCTGATCGGCTTCTCTCATCATCCGCCTGCTTTACTGTATGCCTTGGGTGCATGGATGGTACAGGCGAATACCTGTATCTCAAAAAATAGGTCAAAGACTAGATGCTTAGGACCATCCGGTTCACCATCAAGAAGAGAAAAAATCCCTTCCCATGGATGTAAAAAATGTGATGACCGGAATGAATCAGTGAGTGAGCTTTTCTCCTACTCATTCCCATCCCTGACTCTTTATTCATATTCATGACAAGGTACGGAAAGTGATAGGCCGGTTCCCCAATTCCCGCTATTTAGACGGACGATCTGGGCATCTGATACTGACATTTGTTTTTTATTTACATAAGGTATAAAGAGTTTTTTCGAAGAAGGAGGGAGTTGCATGTCCGGAACCGGTCCGTCCATGAGGGATTTAGCCCAGATGATCAATAGCGTGATGGGACATAAGGTTCTTACAGAACAACAATTAGAGCAAATCATGCGGGGTGCCAAAAGAGCTCACGATCAAGGGGGCATGAATGCCGTTTTAGCATATTTGATGAAGGTGACACAGGCAGATGTGGATCTCAAAGAGCTCAAACAATTTGCAAACAATGTGAAATCCAATCCTGATCTCGGGAAGGATATATTGCAAGGGAAAAAAGGAATCCCGCGAAAGAGAAAATAAAGCTAGTTCTCAAAAAAGGGTATGAAAAAAGGGTTGACGGCTGCCAACCCTTTTTTATCTCATCCCTTATCATCTTGACTCTCGGTTAAAGTTCCTGCTCCAATATCGTCATGATACGATCCGAACCCTAATATTTGACTCAGTATAAAGCACATTTTTGGTAAAGCTAGATCGCTGACTATCACCATTGGAAATAACCATGAATAGGATAATAGTGATTTAGGGCAAAGGAGGTTACACGAATGTCCGGAATCGGAGGTTCAGGTGGTTATGTCGGAATCGGTTTTCGCCGTCTTCTCATCTTCCTGCTAGTCATCGCAACGATTTTCGTATTTGCAGGCGTGGGATTTGGCTGTTAAGCGCTATTTTTAGAGAAGCGGGCCGGGAATTCCCCGTTTCAAGGGTGATGAACCTTACCATTGCCTTGAAACTTCATAAAGGTCAGCCAAAAATCCCAGGTACCAGGCTTCCATGCGCCCCTCTGGGGGCCCATGGAAGTTGGAATAGAGCGGGGTCGGCTTTTTTTTGTGAAACCCAAGAGTTGGCCGTTTACGGATGGTATGCTTGCTACTCAACCCCATTCCTCCGGGCGATTCGGTTGTGTTCAGCGGATTTCAAGTTCGTCGGGTTCTACATGGACTTGAACATGCATAATATTAAATTCTTTCCGCACTTTCTCTTCGATCTCCTCAGTAATCGAGTGACTCTCTGCCACATTCAGCTGAGGGTTCACTTTGATATCCACATCCACCAATATCTCGTTTCCGTGAAACCGGCCTTTTAGATCGGCAATCCTTTTGACGCCATTCACTTCTTCAATGGATCGGCCCAACCGCGACAGCAAGTCGGCATCGATCCCATCCGTCAGCTTGTGGGTGGCTTCCCGAAAAATATCCCAGGCTGTTTTGCAAATCATGATTCCCACAATGACAGCGGCTGCGGGGTCCAACCAGGCCAACTGAATTTGAGCACCCGCAATTCCGATCGCCGCTCCCATGCTGACCCAGGCATCGGATCGATTGTCTTTGGCGGCAGCCATCACTGCATGGCTGCCGGTTTTCTTCGCAACGGCCAAATTAAACCGGTACACCAGGTACATAACCACCGCGCAAAACAGGGAAACCCCGGCAGCCTTCCAGTCCGGCTTCTCCGCTTGCCCGGTCCATAAGACGGTTCCCGCATTGGCAAAGACTTCCAAACCCACAGCCATCATGATAAAAGAAGCCACCAGCGAGGCGATCGTTTCCGCCCGGCGATGTCCGTAAGGATGATCCGAATCGGCCGGCTTTCTGGAAAGTCTCAGTCCGATGAGAACCGCCACCGATGCCAGGATATCCGTGCCGTTGTTTAATCCGTCTGCGGTCAACGCTTTGGAATGGGCAATAGATCCCGCCAGGAGCTTCAATATCGATAAAGCGATATAGGCGGCAATGCTGACCCATGCCGCTTTCTCGCTGAGCTTTGTCAGGTCTTTCTCCATCGTGCACAAGATCCCCCTCCGTCGGACTCTGCCTAACAAAGCTTAACAGCTGAAGGTCGTGTGGGTCTAGAGAAACGTTTTTGGTCCCCGCCTACAATCAAGTGCCAGGCAAAAAGTATAACGTTTGTCTAAATAAATTGGGCTGTATCAACAACTTTGCCGGAATGAAATCCTTGCGGGCATAACCCATCCTATTCCCTACAATATTCAATTGAAAGATAATATAGTAAACGCAACGATCAAACAGAGAGGTAGTCATATGGAAAAATATAATACTTTCATTCAACGATTGATCGATAATGATTCAGATGGAAATGAAGCAAAAGAAACTATACGGGCACTATCACCATACAGAAAGGAAATTATTCCTTTGATTATTGAAAATTATAATAAAGCCGGTCCTTCTGGAAAATGCGGACTGATTGAAGCTCTTATTTATATCAGTGATCCATCTGCAATCCCATTTTTGGAAAAGATTGTCGAAGATGATCGTGAAATCTTTTTTGTGAAGGCTTATGCCGAAGGAGCACTGGAAAAACTGGAATCAAACAAGAAGCGGTTGGTTCGTATCATTAAAAGATTGCCTAAGCAAAGAGGAATCGATCTTCGTTTGGATATTGCTACATTGGGAGCATATGGAGACTCATCTGTTTTATCTGTGTTGGATCAAGTTCAAACGACGAATAAAAAAGTACGTGAGCAAATAGAAGTAGCTAAACTTCAAATTCATTCAGGAATACAAGCCGTTATTGACGAATATAAAAAAGAAAAGCCTGAATATAGCGAAGACGTACTCGCTGAGGCTATATATAACTCCCCACCTGGTAAATATTTAGAACAGATTATCGTTCAAGATCTCTTTTCATCCAAATTTTTAAGGTTACATGCCGCCATAAATCATGTAGATCTACTATCTCACGTAGATGAAAAAATAATAGAAAGACTATTTGAGATTCTGGAAGGGAATTTCCCGTTTCTATGTAGGATGGGAGCCTCTCTGAAGCGCTTGGAAAAGTATTGACAAAAGATGATTATCAACACATCCAGAGGCTACAGCAATTTCTGGATCGAAAACTTTACAGACGCCCCATCTGGAAGTTTTGGCATTGGATGGCCGGATTATCTGAAGACGTAGAAGAGACAATAAAAAAAGATCAAAAATAAAAAGGTGTAAAAAACCTATTGGCAAATAGAAACTTCTGGGATTGATATTTAAGCCCATCTTGAATAGGTGATTGTTAATGGGATTTTGGGAAGAAGAAAGACAGGGTGAAAAAATACTGATTGGGGATGAACCCCTGGATATCCTAACAGATGCATTTCAGCAAATCGCAAATCATTATCAAACAGATGTGGGAAGAAAGCCAACTATATTAGAATTGGAAAAATTGATAGAGCTGGCACTCGAAGGCCAAGAAGGTTACCAGGCTGACATGGGCGGATTCCTAATTAGTGAATGTAAGCTAAAGAAAAAGAAAAAGTCTAAAAGAATCCAGTGGAAACCTGGAGATGTGTTTGCGATTCCTCTAAAT
Organism: Lihuaxuella thermophila; assembly: GCF_900110165.1. Classification (GTDB taxonomy): domain Bacteria; phylum Bacillota; class Bacilli; order Thermoactinomycetales; family Thermoactinomycetaceae; genus Lihuaxuella; species Lihuaxuella thermophila. The sequence continues at coordinate 17,973 of NZ_FOCQ01000017.1, read as the reverse complement.
GAAGGTGAAGTGTACGGATATGGTATGGTTGTAAAAGGAAAAAGTCAAACGGATGATCTTTACATAGAATATTATCGGCTGTTTACTGAAAATGTGTTATCGATCACGGAAATTAAAAGAAAAGAGAAGCCTTATTTATTTACTGCCAATACAGGATTTACTTATATCCTTTCAGGTCTATGGAAAAAGATTGGTACTCTGCCTTTTAATGAAGGTGAGTATCAGCTTCCTGATTTTTATGGAGTTGATGAAACACCTTTCAGTAACAAGAAGGTATATTATATCGTTAAAGGAAGTTCAGATGACCCAGATGCTAGAGTTTATGGGGTTTCTAAAGCAGAAGCTGAAGCTGTTAAAAATCCTGCTGGGATTATAGGAACTGGAATTATCGCAGAGTGGTTATATGAAGAATATATCAAAACAAAGAAGGATTAAATTTTAGTGTGAAAATGGTTCAACTTTTTTGTTGCCTGATCCATACTTCTCAATACTTTGTGGTTTCTGATATCAAATGAAAACCATAATAATTGAGGATCGGAAATCACCCTATTAGACAGAGATACTGAACACGAAGGACTATGCAAACACACAGATAAAAAACCCATAGATACCCTTTTTATCAAATATACTTACGCGTTTAATTGTTATCGTACCAAGTGTTGGGAGGGTCAGGAGGAGGATCGCTTAAACGATGGGTTCCATCAGAAGTTCCCGTATATTTGGCATCGTGACTCTTCTCAAAGCCGGATCTCTTGTCTTTCTTATGCGAACGGAGTGCGGAAATCGACATCCACTGATATACCGATACGTCGGCAAAGCAGTCATTATACTCAAGACTCGTCATGTTGCCATACACGTGAGAAACCTTGGCACGGAAGCAAAGAAGCCTGACTCCTAATGATGGAATCAGACTTTTTTTTCATTTATCGGATCATCGCCCTGGACCAGTTCCCGACGTAACTGGTTTGATTGGTGATTTTCTGTAAATTGGTTCCATCGCTATTGATGGTGTAGACGTTATATGGAGCGTTGAAGGCGATTCTTTTCCCATCTGGAGACCAAGTCGGATCGGACAGATTAATCAAATTACCTACAGAGATTTTCTGTACATTTTGACCGTCAGCATCCATCGTAATGACCGCGCCTTCATAGTAGCTGTCCAAAGTTACAACGAGACGGTTACCAATTGGTGAAAATTCAGGGTCACGGCCGCCCGTATAAATCTGTTTCACCTCTTTGGTATTCATGTCCATCACATAAACGTGACCCCAGTTTTCAAAGGCGAGCTTGCTTCCATCTGGTGAGAGTGTTGCATGAGTGGCCCGACCTTCATATCGATCCGTCAAGTTGACCCGATTTGATCCATCCTCTTCCATCAGGAAAATGTCGGTTCCGTTGTCATAAAGAATTTTTCCGTCTTTGGTCCAGCTTGCATTATTCTCTACTTCATCCGATTGATAGGGAATGAGTTTTTCTTCTCCTGTCAGGATGTTTACTATGTAAAGATCACGCTCTATACGGTACATCACTTTCATTCCCATTGGATGAATCCGGGGTTCAACTGCGTATTCTCCATATCTGTTCGTAAGTTGCTTCTCATCGGTCCCGTCCGGCTTGGAAATGTAGATATTGTATCCTTCATCCCATTTTGCATAAACAATGCTGTTGACAAATTGTCGATGCCATCGAACAATGCGGCTGAGACTTTCGCGATTCCATTCAACTATGGCATTGAAACCTGCTCGGTCTAATCCAGATCCCCTGGTACTTGCATCGGCACTTGCATAGGTGAATGGGGGAAGGGATAGAGAGAAAATAATAGCGAGCGCCCCCATGGCAGCTTTCCATCGAATCATGTATGAACTTCACCTCTTGATCAGAACCTGCGTCCTGTGATGGTAACAATCAATAATTCGTACCCAAAAATATATTTTGAGTCCCCATACTGGCTCCGTGCGCAAAAATTAAATTCGAAAAACCATCTTGACAACGTTCTTTTTCCTTCTCTCTACCTTGAAAATCCGATAAATAATTATAACTGGCCATAATAAATGACAAGGATCATGGCATCACGGTAGGGTCGATAATTCGGCCCTTTCGGTAGCCGCCGAAAGTCATTCCTTATCCCTGCTCTACGATTGATTGGTTTGATTGGAGAAGATAGCGATAAACAGGGCTTGCCATCTTCCTGCCAAGAAAAAGAAGACCGGCTCTCCATGGGAAGAAAGCCGGTCGTTCATTTTTAATGCAATACTTGATGCTCATGGTGTTGGAAGTCGGAGGTCTCCACTTGGATGGTCGTATGCTGGATGGAGAAATGGTCTTCGATCGCTTGAATGGCGGTTTGCAAGATTTGCTGGGTGTCGGCTTCATCCTTGACGAGCAAGTGGCAGGATAAGGAATCGAGCCCGGAGGTTATGGTCCAGATATGCAAGTCATGGACATTGATCACGCCGGGAATATTCAACAGGACTTTTTCCACTTGAAAGCGGTCGATGGTAACCGGTGTGCCTTCCATCAAAATATGGATTGAATGGGAAACCACTCCCCAGGCGCTCTTTAAAATCAGCAGAGCCACGATGACACTGATGATCGGATCAGCCACATACCAGGAGAATAAAAACATGAGCAGACCGGCGAGGATCGCTCCCACCGATCCCAGGGCGTCTCCCAGCACATGCAGATACGCGCTCCGCAAGTTTACGTTTTCCTTGACATCACCTTTGCGGATTAAAACCCAGGCGCTGACAAGATTGGCGAGAAGACCGATGGCAGCAATCATCATCATCGTTCCGCCGGAAACAGCCGGCGGATTCATGAAGCGTTCGACCGCTTCCCAGATGATCAATCCGGCAATGGCAAACAAGGTGACTCCGTTAAATAAAGCAGCCAGGATTTCAAACCGGTAATATCCGTAAGTTTTGCGGGGAGAAGGAGGTCGCACCGCGAACCACATGGCGATCAGGCTGAGTGCCAGGGAGCCTGCATCGCTTAACATATGACCTGAATCGGATAATAGCGCCAGACTTCCGGTGATCCATCCGCCGATCCATTCAAACAGCATAATCCCTGTAGTGATCAGTAAAGCAATGGTTAAACTTTTTTTATTATTGGTTCTCTGGTGGCTGTGACCCTGATGTTCATGGCAATGGCCGTGATGGTGATGATGGGAATGCACACTAATCCCCCTTTTCATTAATCATGTTGAACATGATCCATCGTTTGGTGCAACAACCTGACCACATGTTCGTCCTGGCAGGTGTAAAAGACGGTCCGTCCTTGCCGGCGGGCTTTAACCAGGCGCAGCGAGCGAAGCAACGCCAGTTGGTGGGAGACGGCTGATTGAGACAGTTCCAATACTTCAGCGATGTGCCCGACTGAACACTCTTCTTCAGCCAATAAATACAGGATGCGGAGCCGGGTGGGATCGGCAAGGGCTTTAAAGATGGAAACCGCTTCTTCCACCACGCGATCCGGTAAATGGATATGTTTGTCTTTATTCAAAACTGAAACCTCCGTCATTATTTTATTGGCTCATATGATCAATTATTCATATATATGGTACTCCTTTTTCCGCCCCTAAGCAAGTTCAACGGCCCGGATCAGCAGCCCGGGCCGTTGGAAAATCAGAGTGGATTTTTTCATTTGAAGGATTTTATCCCTGCTTCACCGGCTGGAAAAATTCGATCCATTCCCGATCCGGTCCGTAAAAGAAAAAGTATTTGCTTCCGTTGGGAAGGGTGGTGATCTCTTCGTCGATGAACGAGATATCGAGCTGTTTCAACCGTTTCCATTCGGCTTCAATGTCAACCGTAAAAGCGAGATGGTGCACTTTCCCCTCTTCCGGAAGCTGGTCATTATATCCCTGGATCAATTCAACCTGGGTTTCTGTTGCACCCGGAAAAGTTAAAAAAGCCAGTTGGATGACTCCGTTGGTGTGGGTTAAGGTTCCTGCCAATTCCAATCCGATGACTTCACGGTAAAAAGCGATCGATCTGTCCAGATCTTTCACCATGACACCGACATGTTCCAACTTGTGAACCGCCATCCCCCGCTGCCTCCTTCATACCGGTAAAGACCGATGTAGATGGTTCATTGTTTCCATTTTTTCATAGAACATGGGCGGAGTCTACATTTTTCATCTCAACCTGAGACCGGGTTATCCCTTCCTCTTTCCCGGTCATCCGGAGCATCAATCAGCTGAGGGTCAGAGACGGCCGGATGGTTTGGATGATGGGGAGGATTTCATTTCTTTTAACAGTTCCAGCTTTTCGCTGATGAATTGAAACAACGAAGAATGGGGTTCAATGTTCGTGTAATGGCGAATGGTTTCTGCCAGTCCTCTTTCCCGGATCTCCGCCTGAATCTTGACAGCTTCGGCGTCCTGATCGTAATCAAACAGAAAAGCCGCAGCAATCCCGGTACACAGATGTTCCGGAATGATCCCGTATTGTTCGGCTTGCACGGCTGGGCCGACCAGACGATCGTTGGGTCCGAGTTTTCGTATCGGTGAACGGCCGATTCTCGTCACCTCATCCGAAAGATAGGGGTTGGAAAAGCGTTCCATAATCTGATGGATATATTGTTCCTGCCGGTCAGGATCGAATCGGTGTTTGGCAACAAGCAACCGGCCGGTTTCCATGATGGCTTGTCCGGTTACATGCCGGATATATTCGTCCCGCAGAGCTTCGTCAATGGTTTTGTATCCAAAATGATAGCCAAGATAAGCGGCGGTCGCGTGACCGGTGTTCACGGTGTATAATTTTCGCTCGATATAAGGTTGCAGATTCCGGACATAAGTGATTCCTTCGATTCGAGGAAGTTCTCCCACGATCTTATCCTGATCCACCACCCACTCGTAGAAAGGCTCCACGGTGACCCGAAGTTTGTCTTCATGATTTTGCAGCGGAACGATCCGGTCCACTGCCGCATCCGGAAAGCCGGCGATTTGCGCCGCTTTTTGCCGGTCCGCTTCGTTTAAATGGGAGTGGATGTATTCTTTTAGCAGAGTGCTTCCTCCCACGACATTTTCACAGGCAATGATATTGAGCGGCTGTGCATGCTGGTTGATCCGTTCGGCCAGGCCATTGGCGATGGCAGGGGCAATCTGCTTTAAAACGTTGGGGCCGACTGCCGTAGTAACCAGGTCGGCTTCTATCATTTCTTTTGTCACGGCATCCTGATCCAGACCGTTGATGGCTCTGACTCCGCTCACCTTGATGTTTTCATGGCCGGGGCCGGCAATTTCTACGATATATTCTCCCCTCTGATTGATCTCATCTACCAACTCCTGAACCACATCGACAAAACAAACTTCATATCCCGCCTGATTCAGCAGCGCGCCGATAAAACCTCTGCCGATATTCCCTGCGCCGAAGTGTAGGGCCTTCATCTTACATTCCCCCTTGCAAAATGGCGATCAATTCTTCGGCTGAGTTGGATTGCACCATTTTCTTCACGTTTTCTTCCTCGGAGCAGATCACGGCAAGATTGGATAGGATCCCCAAATGTTCATCGCCTAGTGCGGCAATCCCGAACAGCAGGTAAGCTCTGTTGCCGTCCCCAAAATCGACGCCGCCGGGGATTTGGACGATGGAGATTCCGGTTGAGCGAATCCATTGTTTGGAGTCGTTCGTGCCGTGGGGGATGGCAACTCCATTGCCGATATACGTGGTCAGCGATTCTTCGCGCTCGAGCATTTTGCCAATATATTCTTTTGTCACATGATTTCCTTGAACCAACAATGTTCCTGCCAATTGGATGGCTTCTTTTTTGTCTGCTACTTTTGCGTTGATCATGACTTTATCTTTCGATAAGATGCTCATCACAATCTCTCCCTGTGATTGATCTTTTCTGAACAGAATCGGTATAAATGCTGAATGAAATATTGCCGGATGTCGGACGGATCGTCGGAAGCAAGAATCCTGGCCGTTTCCGGTTCAATGAATAAGGCGCTGATCTCGCTCAGTATTTCGGCGGCTTCACGAGGGATGGAAACCGGAGTTAACATCAGCAGAATTTTGTCGATCTCGACGGTTCCTTCATCCATCGATCGGATCGGAAGCGGATCACGGAGCGCATACATGGTAAAAGAGGGCTTGGTCACTTGCTCGCTCCGGCAATGAAACAATCCCGCTTTCGCTTCCGGGATCCCCAAGCCTCCCTGCTTCTCCCTTTCGAGCAACTGGTGTACCACCGGTTCACTTTGTTTTACAATCCCTTGGTTTACAAGCGTTTCACAGGCTTGGAAAAGGATTTCGGGTAAGTTCATGTCCTGATTTTCGATGGTTACCAAATGAAAGTTTTTCATCAAATCAACCGCATACCCCAGCGAAGCGTGCAGGGATTCAAGCTGCCCCAGGCTGGATGCTTCAGGTGGCTGCCCCGTTTTGACTGTGGAAGAAGGTTGATTTTTTCTTAAAACAGAGCGGATCTTCTCTATCTCTTTTTCAGTCAGCATCGGGCTGACGACAATATAATCTTCAGGGTTTTTGGAGGGAATGGGGATCGTCGACACAATCAAGTCGTATTCCTTGTCATCGATGTCGTTGATTTCAAACACGGATGCATTCCGCAGCACCCGGATTTCGGGAACTGCACTTTTCAAACGGGCCGCCAACATTTTTGAAGAGCCGATTCCGCTTGAACAGACGATCAAGACCCGAAAATGCTTCCTTCCTCTGTCCGTTTTCTCCAAGGATGAGCCGATATGCATCACCAGATATCCGATTTCTTCATCCGGTACCCGCAAGCGGGGGAAAACTTCGCTCACCGCTTCCTGAACCACTTGGAACAGTTCGGAGTAATCCGCTTTTATTTTTTTGAGCAGGGGATTCCGTATTTTCAGGTTCCGTTTCAATCTGTGAACGGCCGGCTCCAGGTGGGTAATGAGACCTTGCAGCAATGAGCGGTCATCGCTTAAATCGGCTCCCAACTTTTCTTCACAGATGCGAATCAGTTTTTTCGCGCTCGCCGTCAATTCTGCGCGGGGATCTTCCAGGAACTGCGAACCCCTCAGCTTGGCTCCTCTTAAATGCATGGTGACATATCCGATCTCATCCACGGGAAACGGAAGGCGGAAATAAGATTCCAATCGCTCAACGATTTGTTTTGCCGCTTGAAACTCCGGTGTACCCTCAAGTTCATGTAAATAGACGGGATCGATCTCGATCTGTTCCCCTTTGGCAATCCGTTCAATGACCAGGGACAGGTGAACGACCAGACCGATATAGGCACTGTCGGCCAGGGGATAAGGAAGAAGCCCGCTCAGATCCGCGAGCGCATGTTCAACGGCGACCAGCCTTTCTTTCGGGATCAGATGGAACAATCTCTGTGAGGCGGTATCCAAGGCTTGGACAGGCTTATGTTGAATATTGTCTTTCAACAGCCTGATGAATTCGGATTCGTCCACATTCTCGGCGATTAACGCGCTGATGGCTTTTCTTTTGGACTCTTCGGTTCCGGTGATTTCCACTCCGTACCCGCGCCGCCGAATGATTTGAAGATTAAATTGCGCAGCCCAGTCGCTGATTTCATCGAGGTCGTGGCTGATGGTAGCGGGCGTAACTTTTAAATCATAGGCTAAGCCAATGAGTTTGACCGGCTCCGTTGCTTCCAGCAAGGTGCACAAAATAAAGGTTTTTCGTTCATCCGGTGTGTATTCATTTGGGATCATCCGGAGCAGCGCCTGCTTCAGCTCTTCCAATTTTTCCTGGTCTCCCTGAATCAGAAGCCCTGTTCCGGCCTTTTTCTTCAGTTTCAATTCATACCTGTTTAACAGCTTTTCAACATCGTTCAATTCGCGGTGAACGGTGCGGGAGCTGATTTGAACTTCTTCTGCAATCTCACGGACGGTGATTCCGTCCCGCTCTCTGAGCAAAATTTCAAGGATTTGACGCTGTCTGGAAGAAATATTCATCTTCTCACCTTCATGCTGCAAAAGAGATAAACACTAGCTTGCACTAGTGTTTATCCCGTAGTTTACTCGCTCAGGCGTCTGGTCAATTCGTCGTATTTGAGGCTGTTGAGGAAATTGTCCACGGAAATGTGTTCGGCTTGGGGAGCTTTCGCTCTGGCGCGGTCGGTCAATGTTTTCTGAGTGACCACAATATCCGCGTCTTCGGGAATATCATTAATCGCGGTGTTGATGACTTCAACGTGAAGATTGGCGTCTTTGAATTTCTTCCTTAAAATCGAAGCCCCCATTGCACTGGATCCCATTCCTGCATCACACGCAAACACAACTTTTTGAACAGCGGTACGATCTTTTTGACCGACAATGCCCGGATCGGCCACGGTTTTGTTTCCTTTCATTTCTTGCAACTTCTCAGTCGCTTTTGCCATGTCTTTTTCATCAACCTGCCGGGTTCGGAGGAAAAGGGCAGAGATCAGGAAAGAAACAACCGTACTTACGGCAACACCAGCCAGTACCGGCAACTGGACACCTTTGGGAGCCATCGCGATCAGGGCGAAGATGCTTCCCGGAGACGGAACGGCCACGAGCCCGGCATTCAGCGTTTGGAAGATGAAGACACCGCTCATTCCGCCTGCGATCACTGCAATGAGCAAGCGTGGATTCATCAGGATATACGGGAAATATATCTCGTGAATCCCTCCCAGGAAGTGAATAATGGCGGCTCCGGGAGCGGATTGTTTTACCGATCCTTTTCCGAATAACCAGTAGGCGAGCAGAATGCCCAGTCCGGGCCCCGGGTTCGGTTCGAGCAGGAAAAAGATGGACTTGCCCGCTTCAGACGCTTCTTTTAATCCAAGCGGGCTCAGGACTCCATGGTTGATCGCGTTATTGAGGAACAATACTTTCCCCGGCTCGATCAATATGCTTGCCAGTGGCAGCAAGCCCGCCTGTACGATCCACTCCACACCCGCTGCCAATCCTTGAGTTAAAGCAGCCACTACCGGACCGACGCCAATGAAACCCAAAATGGTTAAAAGCGCACCGACAATTCCCGCCGAAAAGTTGTTGACCAGCATTTCAAAACCCGCAGGGATTCGTCCTTTAAAAATTCCGTCCACCCACTTGATCACAAAGCCGGCCAGAGGGCCCATGATCATGGCTCCCAAAAACATGGGGATGTCCGTGCCGATGATAATTCCCATTGTCGCCAGGGCGCCGGTCACTCCTCCCCGGACATCGTAAACCATCTTGCCGCCGGTATACCCGATCAGCAGGGGCAATAAGTATTTGATGATCGGACCGACCAACTCAGCCAGCTGTTCATTGGGAATCCATCCGGTGGGAATAAACAATGCGGTAATCAATCCCCATGCGATAAAAGCTCCTATATTCGGCATAACCATGCCGCTTAAAAATCTCCCGAATCTTTGAATGCCAACCCGGAGATTGGAGTTCTTATCCACCTGTTCAATCGGGTGCTCCATCATAAATCTCCTTTCTGCATGTATTTGATAAAAACAGGAAATCAGTCCTTTGTTCATATAGTAAAGCGGTATCATACGCGGTTCAACAAAATGAAAATGCAGCTTCGTCAAGGTGAATGTTGACAAAATTAAAATGGGGTTGAACACGCTGGTTTTCAGTACCATAGACTGATAATAAACCAAAAAATTCCAAATAAAGATGTTTTTACTGAGGATCATACGGGCGGATGGGTCGGGAAAGCTTAAAGATACATTGACAAACAATAGAGGAGAGCAGTAGACTATTTATATATATTATTAACTGATAATCAGTTTTTGTTAGATGGCGGACTTCAGTGAGGTGGAAGACAATGGCTAACAACCGCCTGACCGAGGCTGTTGAGACATTGAAAGCAATCGGCGTTCGCATGACACCGCAACGACATGCCATTCTCAACTATTTGCTTTCAGCTATGAATCACCCGACAGCCGATGAAATATATAAAGCTTTGGAAGGCAGCTTTCCCAACATGAGTGTGGCAACCGTATATAATAATTTGCGTGTGTTTAAAGAGGCGGGGTTAGTCCGGGAACTGACCTACGGTGACGCATCCAGCCGATTTGATGCCAACATGGATGAACATTACCACGTGATCTGCCGCAAGTGCGGGAAAATCACGGATTTTGAATACCCGTCTCTGGTTGATGTGGAACGGGAAGCATCCCGTGCAACCGGCTATCACGTCGATTCGCATCGGATGGAAATCTACGGCACTTGTCCAACATGCCAACAACGCAAACAATAATCAGACTCTGCAAAAGATCGGCAGAGTCATTTTTATTTATGCGGATCTGTTGTTTGATCCGAAAGGAGTGCTTATAATAGAAAATGAATGTTTAAACTAGTGGGAAAATACATTTCATCCAGCCTTGTTATCTAAAAGGGGAAGATAAACCGTTTATGCTGAAATAGCCCTCCAAATTTACAAATATTACGGAAAATACCGGCTTGCAAAAGCAAACATCTCCCCAACTAAGCTTCACCCATTGAAAGAACGAAATGTGAAGGACACTCCGAATTTTTGGTTCACTCATTTTCCGACTGGCTTCCGTAATCCCGGATGACGATTCCATCATCAACAAGAGGTGTAAAAATGGAAAGATTAAAAATTGGTGTCATCGGCACTGGTTCCATCTCCGATCTGCATCTTGGGGCTTACCAGAAAAATGAACATGCGACGATTCTCGCCGTCTGTGATCTCAATGAACAAAGAGCCAAAGAAAAAGCCGAAAAATACGGGGCAAGCCGCGTTTACACCGATTACCGGGCGCTCTTGGCCGATCCCGAGATTGATGCCGTAAGCATTTGTACTTGGAATCACTCTCACGCCGAGATTTCCATCGCCGCACTCAACGCGGGCAAACACGTTCTGGTGGAAAAACCGCTGAGTGTGACGGTGGAGGAAGCCATACGGGTGGAAGAAGCTGTGGAGAAAACAGGCAGGCTGCTCCAAGTGGGCTTTGTCCGCCGCTATGCCGCCAATACCCGGATCTTGAAACAATTCATCGATGCCGGTGATTTGGGTGAAATCTATTATGCCAAAGCTTCCTGTTTGCGCCGGCTGGGAAATCCGGGAGGCTGGTTTGCCGACAAAGTGCGTTCCGGCGGAGGGCCGGTTCTGGACTTGGGCGTTCACATGATCGATATCTGCTGGTACCTGATGGGTTGCCCGAAAGTGAAATCGGTTACAGGAAACACTTATCACAAGCTGGGGAACCGGGCGAATGTGCAAAACCTGTCTTTCTACAGGGCGGCTGATTATGATGCGTCGAAGAATACGGTGGAGGACCTGGCCAATGCCCTGATCCGGTTTGACAACGGAGCTTCCCTCATGGTGGATGTCAGCTTTACGTTACATGCCAAGCAAGATGAAATTTCGGTCAAGCTGTACGGTGAGAAGGGCGGGGCGGAAATCGAACCGGAACTCTTTCTCGTATCGGAAAAGCACAATACCATCCTGAATATGACCCCGCAAGTGGACAATCTCAAATTTGATTTTGTCGAAGCGTTCGAAAGTGAAATCGATCATTTTGTCGACTGTTGTCTGAACGGACGTGAACCGCTGAGCCCGGTCCAACATGGCGTTGAATTGATGAAAATGCTGTGCGGAATCTACGAATCGAGCGAAAAAGGCAAGGAAATCTGCTTTGATTGATGATAAAGGGGAGAAGCGGCATGGTAAAAATCCAAAATAAAATCGGCGTCATTGTGGACAGTTTTGGGGTCGGCATCCGGGAAGGCTTAAAAAAAGCAAAGGATGTGGGCGCGGATGGGGTACAGATTTGGGCTGTCAGAGGCGAGATGGACCCCGTCAACCTCACCCCCGCCGCGCGCAGAGAATTGAATGATATCATCGATTCTCTGGGGCTTGAAATTTCGGCGCTTTGCGGGGATTTGGGCGGTCATGGTTTTCAGGATAAAGAGGCGAATCCGGAAAAACTGGAGAAATCAAAGAGGATTCTGGAGTTGGCGAAAGATCTGGGAACCAGGATTGTGACGACCCATATCGGAATTGTGCCTGAGGATGAGCACAACCCCGTCTATGAAGAAATGCTCAGGGCTTGTTCGGAGCTGGGCCGCTTTGCGGAGAGCATGGATGCTTATTTTGCCATCGAGACGGGACCCGAAACCGCCAGCCATCTGAAAAGCTTTTTGGATCAGCTTGGAACCAAAGGGGTTGCCGTCAATTTCGACCCTGCCAACATGGTGATGGTGACCGGGGATGATCCCGTCCAAGGCGTATACACCTTAAAGGATTATATTGTGCATACGCATGTCAAGGATGGAATCCGCTTCCGTGAGGTCGATCCGCGGGCGGTTTATGGTGCGGTCGGTTATGAACCGATGGATCACGACCATATTAAGCAAATGGTAGCAAATGGCGAGATATTTAAAGAAGTGCCCCTCGGAGAAGGCAACGTCGACTTTGATGCCTATTTTGCGGCATTAAATGAGATCGGTTATACCGGCTACCTGACGATTGAGCGCGAAGCGGGTGACCGGCCCGAGGAAGACATCCGAAAAGCGGTGGAGTTCATTCAACGTTACAGATAAAAAGGGATCGTCCGGACAATCTGTTCATCGGATTGTCCGTTTTTTGCTTGTGAGCGGCCCATTTTGTTGAAATGAGTATGCAGAATATCATTGTCCGGGTTATTGGGATGTAGCGGCCGCCGCATCGGGTTCAGCGATGACGTTTTTCTTGCGATCGATGATGCGAATATGGCCGTTCTCGTCGATCTCGGCGATATCCCCGGTATGAAGCCAGCCGTTGATTACCGTTTTCGCCGTCAGGTCCGGTTGTTTGTAATATCCCAACATCACACTCGGACTTTTGACCAGGAGTTCCCCGTCGGACAATAACCTGATTTCCGTGCCGGGCAACGGTTTTCCCGCCGTGCCCGGCCGGACCTGATCCGGCCGGTTGGAGCTGACGAGGGAAGAACATTCGGTCAATCCATATGTTTCGACGACAGGAATGCCCAGGGTATGAAAAAAACGATGGATTTCCGGGGCGAGAGCCCCTCCGCCCGCAATCATAAACCGAAGGTGTCCGCCTAATCTTTCGCGAATGCTGGAAAAAACGAGCACATGACTCAGCGCATGCTTCAGCAGGAGATGGTTAGGGACCGGCCAATTGAAACCCCTGGAAGAAATTTGTGCATATTCGTTCAGAAGCTTCGCCGCCAGGTCAAACAAGTACTTTTTCATCCGGGAGCCGTTCATTTCCGACCGGATTTGCCTGTAGATGTTTTCGAAGCTTCGCGGCACCCCGACGAGAATGGTAGGACGCACTTCGCGGATGTTTTCCGTGACGGTCTCTTCATTTTCCGCATAAGCGATGGCAGCGCCGAAGTACAGCGGCAACATCTGTCCGGCCATGCGTTCAAAGATCCCGGACGACGGGAAGACGGACAGAAAACGGTCGAAAGAGGTGCAGGGAACAGAGTGTTGAGCAGCATCCAGGCTGCTCAGGAGATTTCCGTGTGACAACAGGACACCCTTGGGGTCTCCGGTTGTTCCGGAAGTATGTACGATGGTTGCCGGATCGGACGATTGGATGGCCGGATAGGCCCAGTCAGAATCCTCCATGCCGACGGATTGCCCGATTTGCATCACCGTTTCAAATTGAAGAGCTTTCATGTCACCTGCGGCTGTTCCATACATCAGGATCGAATGCCTGACGCAGCCGGGAAGCTCCGGCACACGGGCGAGGGTTTCGCTGTCCTTGGCAATCATGGCCTCCACATCGGCATGTTGCAGGATCTGCGTGATTTGTTCGTCCTCCAATTTTGGCGGGATGGGGACAGAGACAGCCCCCAGGCTCAAAACGGCAAAGTCACTGATCAACCAGCGCGGGTTATGTTCGGCAAGAATAGCCACTTTTGTCCCCTGGTGAATTCCCAACCGCTCCAGCCCAAAGGCGAAGTCACGGATCATGCTCCACAGTTTTTGATAACTCATTTGTTGATATTTTCCGTCTTCTTTCCACATGAGAGCCGTTTTGTCCGGAGCCCGCTTCACCGTCCGTGAAAGCATCTCCACCAGATTGTGAGGCTTCATCTCAGCATCGGTGCCTCCTTCAAGACGTCAGTTTGCGGATGGTTCAATCAGGATGGAATAATTAACCATATTATATAGACAATTCAAAAAAAAGGGAATACGCCCGGTGCGGACAAAAAAACGCCTTCCATCCGGAAAGGCGCAAGATCTCATGCGTTTGTTTGTTGCCCGGCATCTTTGGGGTCGAGCGATAGAATGGCTTTGCAATACATACATTCATCTCTCTTGCCCAGCAATTTCGTTTCTTTCTTGCACACAGGACAGACCACTTTGGCTGCTTGGGTGGAGAGCATTCCGATCCAGAAATAGATGCCGACACTGGCCAGAACGAACAACATTCCCAAAATAAAGAACAATGCCATCCAGCTCGGCCAGACAAAACCGATATACATAATCCCCATGCCGATGAAAATCAGGAGCAGGGCGAATGTACGAATCTTGTTTAACTTTCCGGAAAGCAGCATACGCATGCTCCTCCTTATTGAAATAAGTGATATCCACAATTCCCCGAAAGTCCGGAAATCAGGTTGATTGTATCACGAACGGCGGGAGACAGGCAATTGATGATTTGTGTACAACTTCCCGTGGCGAACCGGACACAAAAGTGATTGACATCCAGGTGGCTGCGGCGCTATATTTATTTTAGGAAATTAAATTGTACACAATTAAATTTGACAAAATGGAGGGTGCGGATGAGTATTTATACTTTTTCGGCGAGAACCATTTCAGGGGAAGAAAAATCGCTATCCGACTACAAAGGAAAAGTTGTTCTGGTTGTAAATACTGCCAGCAAATGCGGCTTTACTCCACAGTACAAAGAACTGCAAAAACTCTATGAAACTTATCATGCACAGGGGTTTGAGGTTTTAGGATTTCCCTGTGACCAGTTTGCCAATCAAGAGTTTGAAAGCAATGAGGAAATCCAACACTTCTGCAAGCTCAATTATGGTGTGACTTTTCCCTTATTCAGTAAGGTGGATGTGAAGGGGGAAAATGCACATCCTCTGTTCAAGTATCTCACCGCAAATGCGCCGGGTTTTCTCTCTAAGGAGATTAAGTGGAACTTTACGAAATTCCTGGTGAATAAACAGGGAGAAGTTGTTAAACGCTATTCTCCGACTACGAAACCGGAGAAACTGCAAAAGGAGATTGAAAAATTATTAGCAGAATAGGTGTTTGCCAATGGATGAACAAACGCTGCTTAAACTGGATAATCAGCTTTGTTTCACGATCTATGCCTGTTCAAGGGAAATCTCCCGCTTGTATCGCCCTTTGCTCGATAAACTGGGACTCACGTATCCGCAATATCTGGTTCTTCTCATCTTATGGGAGCAGCAGGAAAGTACAGTCAAAGAGTTGGGAGAACTTTTGTACCTGGATTCCGGTACCTTAACCCCCATGCTCAAACGGATGGAAGCAGCCGGTCTCATCATCCGCGAGCGGTCCTCTGAGGATGAGCGAAAGGTGATCATCCGCCTGACTGAACAGGGACGTGACCTGAGAGAGAAGGCCACCTGTATTCCCAAAGCCCTGCTGACACAAAGCGGAATTTCAAGAGAAGAGTTTATTCGTCTTTTGAACCAGTGCAAGCAACTGTTGGAACGCGTCCATCAGTTGAACGAGAAGTTTAGATAAATGAATCAAGCGGGAGGAGATCATCTATGCAACCTTTATATACAGCGACTGCAACGGCCCGAGGCGGGAGAAATGGAAAAGTCGTTTCTGATGATGGTACCTTGAATCTGGATGTTAGAATGCCTAAAGCGTTAGGCGGTGCGGGCGGAAATGCGACCAATCCGGAACAGCTTTTTGCCGCAGGATATGCGGCCTGCTTTGACAGTGCATTAAACCTGATGATCAGAATGAAACGGATCCAGGTTACAAGGGACGGAAGTAACGGCACATGTATCCATTGGAAAAGGGGAAGACGGGGGCTATCAGCTGGCGGCAAAACTGGATGTAAAAGTACATGGTGCAGAATCAGCCGTTGCAAGAGAGCTGGCTGAGGCTGCCCATCAAGTTTGTCCTTATTCCAAAGCAACCAGAGGAAATATGGAAGTCATCCTTAACGTCGTGGAGTAAGTACGGAACGAATTTTCAACATAAAAAAGAAAAAGCCGTATCAGGGAATCCATTGTGGAGGAGTAACTCATTCAATGGGTTTCTTTTTTTGTATGAGAAGGGGCTCCTTATTTCACTCACTAAGCTGCGCAAGATCATGATAAGATATATTTGATATGCAAAAATTTAATAAGGTGAAATAGGCGTTGCGGAGGACGAAATCATGCAGACCAATCGAAAACAAGTCACGCTTGCGACGATGATTGCCACTTTTTTGGCGGCGATTGAAGTGACGATCGTAAGTACGGCCATGCCCCGGATTGTGAGTGAATTGGGCGGATTGCAATTGATCAGCTGGGTATTTGCCGTTTATCTGCTTACATCAACTGTCACCACCCCCATCTACGGGAAGCTGGCCGACCTTTTCGGAAGAAAAGTGGTTTTTACATTTGGAGCCGTTTTATTTCTCCTGGGCTCCATGTTATCCGGCTTGTCACAAAATATGCATCAATTGATCTGGTTTCGCGCACTGCAAGGGATCGGAGCCGGAGCGATAATGCCCGTCACATTTACGATCATCGGGGATATCTATCCCTATGAAGAGCGGGCAAAAGTACAGGGATTATTCAGCTCCATCTGGGGCTTGTCTGGGATCATCGGGCCGCTGGTAGGTGGTTTTCTGGTCGATTATGTGTCCTGGAGATGGATTTTTTACTTGAATGTTCCGTTCGGATTGGTTTCTGTCGCCCTGTTGTGGATGTTTTTAAAAGAAGAAAATGCCTCTCGTGAGAAGCGCAACATTGATTACTGGGGTGCCCTGACCTTTACCATCGCTGTCACCTCGATCCTGTATGCTTTGTTGACCGGCGGTACGGCTCATCCCTGGAACTCGCCTTTCATCCTCGGTCTGTTTACGGTCGGATTCGTATTTCTGGCCTCTTTCTGGATCATTGAATCTAAATGTGCCGAGCCGATCTTGCCTCCTTCCTTATTGAAAAACCCGGTCATTTTTATTTCCAATGCAGCAGGATTTTTAGCCAGTGCCATCCTGATCGGGATCAATGCTTATCTTCCTTTGTGGGTACAGGGGGTTGAGGGAAAGGGGGCTACCGGTTCAGGCTTGGCTTTGCTGCCCATGTCGATCGGCTGGCCGATCGGAGCGACTTTAGGAGGACGGGTCATGCTTAAGATCGGCCCGCGCAAGACCGCAGCCGCCGGCTTCCTCTTGATTCTGCTTGGCACTGTATGGCTGGCGGTTTTGCAGCCCGCTTCGCCTCATTGGTTCCTGATTGCCATCATGTTCATCATAGGCTTTGGGTTTGGTTTTGCCATGACCGTGATGACTGTGATGGTTCAATCTTCTGTAGGCTGGCAAATGAGGGGAGTGGCGACGGCATCTAATACTTTTTTGCGATCGCTCGGACAAACGATCGGAGTGGCTTTCTTTGGCACCTTGTTCAACCATCTGGTTATGAGCTATGCGATGAGGCATAACCAGGGACACGGCCCGATCGCGTCTTCTGACTTCAATCAGTTGCTCAACCCGCATGGCCTGTCAGATCTATCCGCTTCTGCCATGCAGATGATGCGGGAGGCATTAGTCTACGGGCTGCACAACATTTATCTGGTGTTTGTTATCCTGTCCGTCTGCGCTTGGATTACCACGTTCTGGTTTCCGAAACAGAAACCCGAGACAAGCATGGCGCCCCAAGGAGGTTTAAAACAGGCATAAAAAATATAATCCATCGCTTTAGTTATCTTGATGGTTCTCTGGAAACGGAGAACCATTTTTTATCCGTCTTTATTATTTTTTATAAAAAAGTGTTGACAGCTAAAATAAATGGTGTTAATATCTTATTTGTCGCCGCGAGATGCAAGGCGGCAACGAAACAGAAGAAAGTGTTCCTTGA
>NZ_FOCQ01000016.1 GCF_900110165.1 Lihuaxuella thermophila | reverse complement strand
TCCACTCGTTCCCATCCCGAACACGACCGTTAAGCCCTCCAGCGCCGATGGTACTTGGGGATGACCCCCGGGAGAGTAGGACGTTGCCAGGCGAATGAAAGCCACCCATTCAATGGGTGGCTTTTTTAGTTACCCGAAATGGGACCAGACTGTAGGGTGAAAGTCCTGGATGGTGAAGGCAGCAGAACCACTAGGCCCAGGTTCCCCTCCGTTAGGTGGAACCCGGAGGAAGCGATCGGTCTGATAAGCAAGAGCTACGCCAAAACAAGGAAAGCTGGTGAGGGTCAAACAGTGTTCCAGTCATCCTGGAACGTGCCAACATGGATGGATATGGGTGCACTTCGGCGAAAATTCCGGATTTAGCTTTTGCTGGCCCTTTCGATGAGCAAAGGAGATCATAAAAGAGGATTCGGGGGATTACCTTACGTTCTACCTTTGGTCATCCAGCAATGTATCAAGCTCAACGTATTTTTGATTAGCTGGTAACGATACCTTTTCTCTTGCCCCATTCCCTTGGCTGATGAATAGCTTTGCAGAAGGGTGGGACTACTGGAAACAGACCAAATTTCACGACATCAGTCTGAACTCTCTTCCTTTTCAAGACATGTAAATGGATCAACTCGCTAACCAGATGTTGATCGATCAAAACTATGAACAGGGGAGATCAAAAAGAGATACGCTAAACCACAATAGCGCAATGGCAGAAGATAAATGAGCGGTTGGTCAAACGCATCTCCAAGATAACAGCGTCTCCCTCGGGAAGCGTGTTACTATGGTTTAAATGGTTGTCCATGATTGTCCATCTGATCATTGCAACGGAAATCTGCCAAGGTCGATTCAATAGGATTGTTGATACGCAAAAAAATTAGAACTTGCCCCTCCCAAGCATTTGGGATGTGTGATTCGGGCAATCAATCCGGTCAGGCGGGGAATGTCATGGACGAATCGGAGTGAATAAACGACTCTCTTTAGCGGGTTGTTGAACATGCACATCGGAAGACGAACAGTGGTAAAATGAAGAGAGAATCATTGCCTATCAGTTCATTTCAATTCTTATTCTCATTTAGAGGTTGATTGGTGTTGATGATTATAGCGTAAATAGGTACGCAAAATAGCGGTAACCGGGACGTAAACACCAAGAATAAACTGAACCAGCCACTTGGTCGCCTGCATGATTGTTACCACCTTTTTTATACCTTAACGTTTCACCGCCGGAGAAAAAATATTCACCTTTACAGTTGAATAGATTATTCTTAGGAGAACCCCATTTCCGACGAGGCTTCTTGTGGGATTTGTAAACGGTTTTTATTCCCCGATGAGCTGACATTGGCGGTTGAATAGGAAAAAGACCGCTATCGGGAAGATTCACGCAAAGAAATAATAAACATGTGTGAATTGCCGGTTTGCGAAAAATAATATATTGTTCAGAGAAGTCGTTTAACTGGGTGAATGCTGGAAATAATAAGAGGAAAAGAAGAAAAAGGCGGGCGATTTCAGTGGAAGAAAAAACTTTGCCCATTCACTGCATGATGTGTAACCAACAGCATAAAGAGGGATTGAAGCTTTTAGGGAAATATATATGCACTTCCTGCGAACGTGATTTAGTAGAATGTGATGCAGGGGAGCTTCGCTATTTACATTATATCTTCCGGCTTAGGGCTCTTTTTTCCGAATCCATCACCAACTGACATTCATCGTGTATGCATCGCTTCATCCGGCCAAAACGGCACGTTTCATGCCACAAATTTATGTAGCATCCTATTGCCGGACAGGATTACTTTTACGGCAGGACTGCGATCTGATTTTTTGGTGTAAAATGACGATTGCTGAGTTTCTCCTGCCATGTCAGTAGGATAGAGCCTCCCGATCCTTCACTTTGATTCACCCGATGGAAACCGAAAGATGGATGCTTCCCTTTCTTATTGCGGGCAAGCAACGATTTAAGGTTAACTGCACAGGTTAAGGTTAACTGCACAGGTTTTATCTTTGATACGAAAGAAAATCCGGGACTTGACCACAAGTCCCTTTTTCTGTGAAATGATTTGAACGGAACGGAAACCAATTCCTGGACGGATTTCTAACCCCGGCCGTGATCGGTTTTCAGTGAAAAAGTTTTTGGAAAAATGATCTTATCTCCTCTTATGACCTCTTACATTGAATTATCAGAACATGGATACCCGTTTTTCACTTTGCGCAGCTGCAATGGATAACAATTTGTTACGGTTGGTGACTGCTTTATTTAGAAAGGAAGATGTTTGATTGGTTGATCAAAACAGGGCCCCGCTGTTTGAGGCTTTAATAAGTCATGACCAAAAATCCAAGGGGAACTTTCATGTCCCGGGACATAAACAGGGGAGAGCATTTGACGAAAACGGAAACAGGTGGTTCCATCCCATTCTGAGATTGGATTTAACAGAGGTGGGAGAGCTTGACGACCTGCATGACCCCCACGGAGTGATTGAGCAGGCACAACAATTGGCGGCCCGGGCCTTTCAGGCAGAACATACTCTTTTTTTGGTCGGGGGAACGACAGCGGGAAATCTGGCGACGATCTTGCATTTGTGTCAACCCGGGGATCCAATCATCGTTCACCGGAATTGTCATCAATCTGTGTTTCATGCGTGCATTCTTGCCGGAGCGGTGCCGGTTTACCTGAAAACTTCGGTAGACGGGACCAACGGTTTGGAGATGCCCGTCGATCCGGAAGAAGTTCGGACATTGCTGTCTCAAAATCCGAAGGCAAAGGCTGTGGTTATCACGAGTCCGTCATACTTTGGCATGGTTCAGCCTGTCCGCTCCATCGCCGGGGTTTGCCATGAGTTTGATGTTCCTTTGGTGGTGGATGAAGCCCATGGAGCCCATTTTGGATTTCATCCCGGTTTCCCTTTATCCGCCATGCAATGTGGTGCTGATGTAGCGATTCAATCCACTCATAAAATGTTGACATCGATGACCATGTCTTCCATGCTGCACGTTCAAGGAAAACGGGTGGAAGTAACGGAAATTGCCCGCTGGTTGAGGATGATCGAGTCCAGCAGCCCCTCTTATCCGCTGATGGCATCGTTGGATTTGGCCAGAAGATATGTCGTTCAACACGGATATGATGAATTCGACAAATTGCTGGTTCATCTGAATCATTTCCGGGGAAATATTGACTCTTTCCGACATCTTCATGAAGTCGTATTTCCCGGCGGACAGGACCCTTTAAAGCTGAGCCTGCGCGCGGGGAGCGGAATTACCGGCTATCAGTTGGCGGGCTGGTTGGAAGAGCGGGGTTGCTATACAGAGCTGGCTGATCATGACAAAGTGCTATTTGTTTTTTCTTTGGGCACGACGGAGGCAGAACTTCGGCGGGTGGCAGATCTGCTGGCTGAATTGGACGAATCCGTCCCTGATCTACAGGGGGACGGGAAGATTTCGATGCCTCCGCTTCCTGAATCCGTTTCACCCGTGGAATCATTGGGGGAAATCAAAAAAGGACCAAGAGAACAGATTCCGCTGGCGCAGGCGGTTGGCCGAATTTCCACAGAAATGATTGTTCCGTACCCTCCGGGCATTCCGCTGATCCTCCCTGGTGAACCGTTTACACCCGAAGTTGTCGATTATTTGATGAGCGTGATCCGGCAGGGAGGGAACGTCCGGGGCATTTTCCAACCTTCCGCCCCTCATGTCAGCGTGTTAAAATGAAGAGAGCCTACTTATTTGGAGGAAAACAGAGTTGAAAGGCTTATTTATAACTTTTGAAGGACCGGAAGGTGCCGGCAAAACGACACAGATTGCCAGGGTAAAAGAATATTTGGCTGATCAAAACATTTCCTGCACAGTCGTGAGGGAACCGGGGGGAACGGCGGTCGGCGACCTCATTCGCAATATATTGTTGGATCCTCAATTAGCAGAGATCAACCAAAGGACGGAAATTTTGCTGTATGCGGCATCGCGTGCACAGTTGGTCGAACAGGTTATTCGGCCTGCTCTGGAAAATGGTGAAATTATTTTGTGCGACCGCTATGTCGATTCAAGTATTGCTTATCAAAGTTACGGAGCCATGTGGAGCCTCGATGAAGTCCTCAAGGTAAATCAAGTAGCTACGGGAGGGCTTCTCCCTTCCCGGACGTATTTGTTGGATTTGCCTGTGGAACTGGGACAAAAAAGGATAAAGTCCCGTGGATCAAAGAAGGATCGGATGGAACAAAAAGAGAAAATGTTTCATGATCGTGTGCGTGAAGGTTATCTGGCATTGGCACAATCAGAGCCGGACCGGTTCCGGGTGATCCGTGCCGACGCCGGGATCGACGAAGTGTTTCGGCAAATTATGGCTGACTTGGAAAGCATGTTGAAAGCGAAAAGATAAATCGGAGCGGATGTTTCTCAGGCCGGGAATCTGTCCGGCCTACCCGTACAGCGGTTGGGCTTTTCGTACCGGAAATGCCCGTCTCCATGCAGTCTCTTTCCATCCCGGATGGGACCCCATGGCTATCAGTCGGCGGTTTATGAAAAGGTAGGAGATCGAATGTCTTTTCAAGAAGTGAAAGGTCAATCTCAGGTGATTCGCCTCCTTCAAAACGGACTCTTGCATGGCAAAATCGCCCATGCTTATTGTTTTGCCGGTCCGCGTGGAGTCGGCAAACAGAAAACGGCCATGGAATTGGCGAAAGCGCTGAACTGTGAACAAAAAGGGGCCGATGCCTGTGACAGATGCCGGTCGTGCCTCAGAATCGAACACGGGAATCATCCCGATGTGATTCGGATCAAGCCGGACGGCGCATCGATTAAGATCGATCAAGTCAGGCAATTGCAACGGGCCTTTTCTTTTTCACCGGGCAAAGAAGTGGTCCGGGTGATCATGATTGAACAAGCCGACTTCATGACACCGCAAGCAGCCAACAGCCTGCTTAAATTTTTGGAAGAACCGGTTTCGGCCATGGTGGCTATCTTAATCACTGAAAATATTCATGCAATGCTGCCGACGGTCTTGTCCCGTTGCCAGATTTTGCGTTTCTCTCAGTTGCCTCCTGCCATTCTGGCCAAAAAGCTCGAAGAGCAAGGGATCCGCAAGGATAATGCCCGCATTCTGGCCCACCTCTCCCAGGGGGAAGAGGAGTACCAACTTTTGGATCAAGAAGAGTTTGCCCAACTTTGCAGACGGGTGATAGAATGGAATCAGGAAATTCTCTCTGGAAAATCGTCAGCCCTTGTTTCCATACAGAGAGAATGGCTCCAAAAACAAACAGAAAATGAACGTTTACCGTTGGTATTAGATATATTGCTTCTTTGGTTGAGAGACTTGGTTCATCATCATTTGAACAAAACGGGAAAGCTAGACGTTTCCGTGTTTTCGGAGTGGGAGGCTGCTCGAGAGGAACAAGCATATAGGTGGAATCGATCCCGTTTGTTGTTGGGGATGGAAGCCGTACTACGTGCTCGATCGCAACTAGCCGGCCCCATGCAACCTCAAGCCGTACTGGAGCAGATGGTATTGGCAATGCAGGAGGGATCGCTTTAGTGTTAAAAGTGATTGGAGTTCGCTTCAGGCAAGCGGGTAAAATATATTATTTTGATCCGGTCGATTTGGAGATTCAGCGTGGCGATCACGTGATCGTAGAGACTGTACGCGGCATTGAATACGGGAAAGTGGTTTTGGGAATCCGTTATGTGAATGAAGACGAAGTAGTCCTCCCCTTAAAAAAGGTGATACGCATTGCGACGGCGGGAGATCGTCAACAAGTGGAGGAAAACATCGCAGCAGCAAAAGAAGCGCTTGGGATTTGTGCAGAAAAGGTTCGCGACCATCAGCTGGAAATGAAGCTGGTAGATGCCGAATACACATTTGACCGCAATAAAATTATCTTCTATTTCACCGCAGATGGCCGGGTGGACTTCCGGGAGCTGGTCAGGGACTTGGCCTCCGTTTTCCGTACGAGGATCGAACTCAGGCAAATCGGAGTGCGCGATGAGGCGAAAATGCTGGGGGGAATCGGTCCTTGCGGACGGGTTCTCTGTTGCTCCTCCTTTTTGGGGGATTTTGAGCCCGTTTCCATCAAGATGGCCAAAGATCAAAATTTATCGCTCAATCCGGCCAAAATCTCCGGACTGTGTGGCCGATTGATGTGTTGTCTTAAATATGAAAATGACCATTATGAGGAAGCAAAGCAACTGCTTCCCGATATCGGCGAACAAGTGCTGACACCGAACGGGGACGGAAGCGTAGTCGTGCTCAACCTCTTGGAGAAAAAAGTTCAAGTGAAACTCTCAGAGACTGGGGCATTGGTGGAACATTCGCTCGAAGACGTAATTGTGGCTACCTCTCCGCAAACGAGCGGGATCTAGCCAAGGTTCGAATATGAGGCTTTTGTTGTCCAACATCAAAAATGCTGTGATGATTGAATGAGGTGGGGGTTTGGACAAGCAAGCAATTTTCAAGCGGGTGGCTCAGGTGGAAGAGCAAATTGGTGAATTGTATAAAGAGTTAGGCGGTCTGAAAGAACAAATTATCGCGTTGATGGAGGAGAATACCCGATTGGAGATGGAAAATCAACGCCTGCGCGAATTACACGAGCAAGAACCTTCATTTGTGCCGGAGAATAGAGAAGGGGAAAAAACTCCGTCTGAACCGAAAGGAAGCGGGAAGGGATATAATAATTTAACCAAGCTCTACGAAGAAGGCTTTCACATTTGTAATGTTCACTACGGCCGGTTGCGCACGGAAGGAGATTGTCTATTCTGTCTAGCCTTTCTCAATAAAACATCCAAAGATCAATAACGCCGGGGACCCGGCGTTTTTTTGTGCTACAGAAGGTGGGAGTATTTCATGTCGGATGATCAGAAGGGAACCTATACCGTCTATATACTTGAATGTGCCGATGGAACTTACTATACGGGAATGACCAATCATTTGAAAGCAAGGCTTGAGAAGCATCAACAAGGCACAGGCGCCAAATATACACGCGGGCGACTTCCGGTAACGCTGCGGTATGCGGAAAAAGGAGAAAGCAAGTCCTGGGCGCTGAGACGGGAAAAAGAGATCAAGAGAATGCGCAGAAAGGAAAAGGAAAAGCTAATTCAGGAAAGGGGATTCGATTTTGAAGATCCAGAAAAGCTTTGAGAGCAACAAAGGAATTCTGTACGTGGTCGCGACTCCGATTGGAAATCTGCAAGACTTGACTCCCAGAGCCGGGGAAATCTTAAGGGAAGTGGATGTCATCGCGGCCGAAGACACACGGCATACACGCAAATTGCTGTCCCATTTTCAATTTTCCACTCCGCTCGTCAGTTACCATGAACACAACGAACAGACGAGGGGGAAGGCATTGATCGAACGGCTGATGAAAGGGGAGTCGGTCGCCCTTGTCAGCGATGCCGGAACGCCTGCCATTTCCGACCCCGGGGAGGAGTTGGTCCGACTGGCGGTGGAACATGATATTCCCGTCGTTCCCATTCCCGGGCCCAATGCGGCCCTTTCGGCATTGGTCGCCTCCGGTCTCCCCGCCCAACCGTTTTTGTTTCTTGGCTTTCTTCCGCGTACTCCCAAAGGAAGAAGGGAAGAGTTAACCCGTTGGGCCCGGATCCCTGCCACTTTACTTTGTTACGAATCTCCTCACCGATTGCTCCCCATGCTTCAAGATGTGCTCGAAGTGCTGGGAAACCGAAGGGTGGCCATCAGCAGGGAATTAACCAAGAAGCATGAAGAATGGATTCGCGGCCGCCTGGCGGAGTGTATTCGCTATATGGAAGAAGCCGGGGTAAGAGGAGAGTATACCGTTGTCATTGAAGGAGCGGCAGAACAGGAAGCGGGCCAAGCTGACCCGCAGAAAAACTGGTGGGAAAGCCTTTCGGTCATCGAGCATGTCAATACATACATGGAGCAGGGAAAAACAAAAAAAGAGGCCATTCAGCAAACGGCCAAAGACCGCTCCCTTTCTAAAAGGGAAGTCTACAACGTCTATCATCGTGAAGAGAAATAAAATAAACAATCAAAGGAACATTCTGAAAGGAAATAAACATTATTTGGAGAAAAAAAGAAATGAACGATCATAGATTCCGGCTGAGCAAGGATGCAGTTCGCTCAATACCAGGCCGGAATTTTTTACGCATCCACAATTATGCACTTTATTTTATCAGGGCTGATCACGTAGAATAGAAGTATAGTTGTCTATACAAATTAATGGAGGTGTAAAAAAGAATGAGTGATGTAAGCGTTTCACGCAAGCGGAATGTGCTCGGAGCTTTGCAACGGGTGGGCAGATCGTTGATGATGCCCATCGCCGTTTTGCCGGCAGCCGGTATTTTGCTCTATTTGGGAGCGCTGTTCAAGAATCCGGAGTACTTTGACAAAGGGAGTATGATCTTTTTCATTGGAGAGGTTCTCGACAAAGGAGCAGGGGTTATATTTAGCAACTTGCCCATCCTGTTCGCTGTCGGGGTGGCCCTCGGCATGACCGGCGGGGCCGGTGCAGCGGCTCTTGCTGCCGTTGTCGGTTATCTGGTGATGAACAATGTGGTCGGAATGCATAATACGGATACGAATAAGCTGGATACCGGCGTTTTGGGCGGGATTATCGCGGGACTTATCGCTGCATCTTTATATCGGCGTTATCATGACATCAAACTTCCCGATTGGCTGCAGTTTTTTGGAGGAAGGCGCTTTGTGCCAATTGTCACTTCGATTGCCATGATCCTTGTCGGACTCGTTTTTCTGTTCATCTGGCCTACCGTTCAGAGTTGGATCACAAGTGCCGGAAACTGGTTGATTGGCCAGGGTTCCATTGGTTTATTCGTCTATGGAGTCTTAAACCGGTTGCTCATACCCTTTGGCCTGCATCATATTTTGAACACGATTGTCTGGTTTAACGTGGGTGAATTTGTCAATCAGGCGGGTGAAGTGGTAAGAGGGGATCTCCATCGTTTCTTTGCTGGCGACCCGTCTGCGGGAATCTTTATGGCCGGGATGTATCCGATTCTGATGTTTGCCCTTCCGGCAGCCTGCTTTGCCATGATCCATGAAGCGAAACCCTCACAGCGGAAAAAAGTGACCGGGATTTTTATCAGTGCCGCTTTGACCGCTTTTTTGACGGGAATCACGGAGCCGATCGAATTTGCGTTTATGTTTGTTGCCCCCGTTCTTTATCTGATTCATGCCCTTCTTACCGGTACGTCCATGGCGGTTGTCTACTGGCTGGGGATTAAACACGGATTTTTCTTCTCCGCCGGAGGGATCGACTTCTTTCTCAATTCATTCCGGGCTACGAAACCGCTTCTCTTAATCGTGGTCGGACTGGTTTATGCGGCTCTTTACTATATCATCTTCCGGTTTGTCATTCGCTTCTTTGATCTGAAGACACCCGGACGCGAAGAAGAACATGCCGGTGAGGAAAACGTTGCCAGTCAGGCTGCCGGGGATGATGAGCTGGCTAAAGCGGTGCTGGCAGCCATCGGGGGCAAAGAGAATGTCCAGCAGTTGGATGCTTGTATCACCCGTCTTCGCATGACGCTGAAGGATGAGACCAAATTGGACAAAGAGCAGTTGAAAAAACTGGGGGCAGCCGGTGTGATCCAGGTCGGGACCGGAAACTTTCAGGCTGTGTTCGGAACCAAATCCGAGCTTTTGAAAGAGCGGATTTTGCAACTGATGAAAGAATCGTGATGCGAACTGAATGAAAACGGACAGGTTGTCCCAACCCTGGATGAAAGCCTGCTCCGGAATTTGTTTCCGTCCCGGCTCCAATGCAGTGACCGGATAACAAATTCCTTCGTTCTGTTGTTCCGATCGTTTCACAGAAAAAAGAGGATTGAAGAAGACTGTCCGCTACTTACAAGCGCAACAAGAGAGAAAGCGAGGTTCATGAAGACCTCGCTTTCATTTATATCGACCATTTCTTTTTCATCCGGTATGTGTTTGATAAACTACAAATAGTATTCCAGATCCATGTATCTCAGATCGTGAATACTATTTGTTATGTTCAAAAATAGGGTGGAACTCATTATTCCACGGAAACTTTTTCACCATGGATCATTGCATACATTTCTTCAATGCATTTTTTGCTGACCACTTTATTTTTGTAGCGAACGGTTTCATCCACTTCGCCGGTAAAGATGCAAGCGGGTTCATATTTCTTGAGGACGATTCTCTCACCGTCTACATAGATTTCGAGAGCGTCTTTTTCTCCGATTCCTAAGGTTCGACGTAATTCGATTGGAATGACTACCCGGCCAAGCTCGTCAACTTTGCGTACAATCCCAGTAGATTTTAGCATTTCGTGAGTCTCCTCTCAGTTTTGGTCTTTGGTTTTGGTCTTAATTTCTCTTTGAATTGCCGTCAAATTTCGACATCGGCGCGTCAAAATCATCATACCAACGATTCCCATAACAGTCAATATAATTAGAGGAGTTTAATAGGAAATTTCTTTATAATGTTAAGGATTAAGTTGCCTATTCTAGCGATTCGGTTATTTTTTCTATAAAATCCTTCGCCTCGATGAGTAACTGTGTAGGAGGATGGTCATGTTACCGGTCTCGGAAGAGTTGAAAGAAAAGCTGAAAAAAGTAAACACGTCCCTGAAGGCTGCCTATCCCGCGTCCGCCTTTAATGAACAGCGCATTCGTGAAAAGCTGGAGCAGGTAGGTACTTTTTACCAGATCGAAAAGTGGGAAGAGGGTAAACTCAAAGAGTGGTTGAAGGGGCAAACATTAGTCGGAGTGGACGGGTCCGTTAATTCGATCCGGGGGACACAGATGAGGACCCTGTCTGTGTTTCAGGCTCTGGCCAAGGGAACGCAAGGGGAGGAAAAATGGGCGGCCGAAGTGTATACTCCGCTCCTTGAAGGAGATGGGGAGCCGGAAGAGGGGCAAGAGGCGAGAGAAGCGAGAAAAAGAGGAGCTATCTTATCGCATTTGGAAATGGAAGTAGCGGAACAGGCAATCGCCGAGTGGGCTCCCGGAGTGGTCATGTTGGACGGGTCTCTATTGCATTTTCACATTGAAAACCCCAATAAGTGGAAGGGGGTTGCCCAAACAGCCGAAAGAAATGAAAGTTTGTTGATCGGGGTCTCGGAAGAGATCGGAACGCGGGGACTGGCACGTGAACTCTTCCCGGAATACCCTGTCTGGTCGGACCGGGATCTGCTCTACGGTGTGCTCAGGGTAGGCGAGGCTTTCGAGTGGCAGGGCTGGAGTCCGTCCGGAAGCGGGATGTGGAAAATGGTGTTTCGCCCATCCAATCACCCGCAACCGATCGGGGTAGATGGTCTCGCATCGCAATATGAAGTGCGCTTGGACCTGCTTCGATTGGTATACAGTCTGACACCCGAACAAGGAAGAGGCATTCCTTTCTGGCTGGATATTGTAGACAACCAGGTTCGTGTGACGGACGGACTGGTTCAAATGATGGTCGATCAATATATCGATCCGGAATTGCGGCATCGGTTACTGATCCCGAAAAGAAGCGAACGCGTGATTTAAGAGGAGGAGAACCCATGCAGGTGGTAGGAATTACGACCCAGCAGGAAGTTTATGTTGCATCCCGCGAGCGCAAGTTTCGTATCAATGAAATTTTGGTGGTGGAAGATCCTGCGCTCAACTTTCCGCGCGGTGAAGTGGTGGAGACGATGTCGTATAACCGCTTGATTCCGATGGGAACAGATAAGTCGCTGGTCGATTCCCAGGTGATTCAGGCTTTGCAGCAAATCGGTTACGATATCGGCTCGGATGAGATCAATCTGGCCAAAGTTCGCCTCTATGAAGAAGCACCTCACCCGATCGGGACGGGATGTTCCGTGCGTTTGCCCGATTTTGAAGAAGTTCGGGATCTGCTGGTTACAACGGCGCCAGATGAAGGGATGCTTCTCGGGGAGATCCGCGGAACGGAATCGCTGGCCGAATCCCTCAGCGAGGATTTAAGGGATCAAGTCGTCCTCATGGAGCAAGGGGATTTGCGCCGGCAACAGGGGGTTCCGTTTGTGTTTGATGTGAAAGCGATGCAGCAATATCCCCATGTAGGCATCTTTGGAGGATCCGGTTCCGGTAAATCTTTCGGCCTCCGGGTGATGTTGGAAGAACTCATGAAGCTCCGGATTCCGACACTTGTTTTTGACCCTCACTTTGAAATGGATTTTAGCGAACGGGTGCCGGAACTGGCAGACCGTGGGCCATCCTTTGCGGAACGGTTTATCTCTGTTCAGATCGGCCAGCATGTAGGTATTTCCTTTTCCGACTTAACGACGCGGGATATTACGGAACTGTTGGGTGCGTCCGGAGGGCATCTGACCGATTCGATGGCCAATGTGGTGCAGACGCTGCATCGTCGAAAAGACTCATTTACTTCTTTCAGCGACAGGTTAAATAATTTGATCCAGGCGATGGAAGAAGGAAAAGAAGGGTTGAAACGCCAACTGAACAAGCCGGACCTGACCCCCACCGATGCGGCCAGGGTGAATGATATGCTGCGTCTCCTGGATGAATATGGATCCCTTCCCCTTTCCTCCGTCAAAGGAATTCATTGGCGACTCAACCGGCTGGAAAAAGCAGGCTTGTTCCACCACGATATCCGCGCGATTGAACGGGGAATGGAACAAGGGAAACTGGTTGTCGTACAAGGAAGCACCTGGATTTTACAGGTATTTGCCACTTATGTGATCGGTGCTCTCTACCGCAAGCGGCGCGAATACAAAGATGCCCGCATGAACGGGGAAGAGGGGCGATTTTTCCCGCCGTTTGTGATCGTGACCGATGAAGCGCACAACTTTGCGCCGAAAGCGGTCGATTCACCGGCAAAATCGATTTTGAAAGAAATCGCCCAGGAAGGAAGAAAATACGGCGTTTTTCTCTTTTTGGCCACGCAACGTCCCACTTTGCTGGATGAAACGATTACCGCACAGTTGAACACGAAATTTGTGTTTCGCACCGTTCGCGGCACGGATATTGCCACATTAAGGGAAGAAACCGATTTAACTGCGGAAGAAGGAAAAAGATTGCCCTATCTCCGTTCGGGGGATACGTTTGTTTCCTCTGCCGTGTTCGGACGGACCATTTTTATACGCATCCGCTGCGCCTACACGAGAAGCCCGCATCTGGCCAACCCGTTTGACGAATTAAAGCAGATGGCCGGTGAACGGGATGAAAAAATGCTCAAGACGATCTCCGGACTATTGCCCTTGTTTGATACGGATTTGGTGCAGACAGTTGCACATGTCAACCGCGAATGCGGCTGTCAGTGGGACGTGACCCGGCTGAAACAGGAATTGGATCGGCTGGCGGGAGAAGGCCGGCTCAAAAAAGTGGAGACGCCTTTTGCTACCCGTTATGATAAGTGTTGACGGATGGGTCTTGATTCTAATCTTTTAGGAAAACGGCTCTAATCTTCCAATACAACCAAATATCCGAGATTGTGCATCGGGGCGGAGAGGGGAACTAGTTCCGGAGCGGGCTTAAAAACAAATCTACCTTCATTCCAGGTTAGTGTTCAGTCGTCATGATCGTCTTCTGGGAAAGTGTGCTTCAAAGAGTGTTTTTGTGGTTATGCTTCCGGGCGGTCGGCCGTGTTGGTCTCCGTGCTCTTGAGGCCGGCGAAGAAGGTAAAACTGGACGCGCTCCGGCCCTCCGCTGGGTACGGCCTCAAAGGCACTTCGTCCAATCACGGCCTCCCTGCACGATTTTGCATCTCATGATTGATTGTATCAACCAGTCAGAATGTTTTCTGTGCAAAATAGACACGATGGAGCGGAGGAAGTTGTTTTCCGGCGGAGCGACTCTGCCACTGCATCGGAGCGAAGACGGAAAACAAGTTCCGGAGCGGGCTCTCACCCGATATTGGGTCAAGTTGTCATGGGACCCTTTTCTTTGTCAATTTTCATAAGCAGAAACAGCGGAGAAATCTTTTTTGCGACGAGTGACTCTGCCACTGCATCGGAACGGAGTCGTAAAAAAGATTTCGGAGCGGCCTTCAAACAGATCCACCTTTATTCCCGGTTTATGTTCAGAAGTCCATGAGCGTTTCCCGAGGGATGTGATCTGTACAGTAAGAATGTTTCTGTGTTCCGGGTAGCTCAGCCATGTTCTCCGGGAACGGCTTTTCATTCGAGGTTGTGTCAAGCGGTCATAACCGTTTTCTGGGAAAATGTGTTTCCGAAGACTTAAGCGGAATCGTTCCTCAGGCGGAGATGAGATTCATCCATGCGCGGGTTGGATTCCGGCAGAAAAGGTTAAACTGATGGCAAAAGGGTGCAGGCGCGCCTTTCCACTTGTTAACAAGTGTTGTATAATATAAGAGCAATCAGAGGAAAGAAGATACAGATGATACCAAAGGTCGATGACAGGGATGAGTAGTCAGCCGGTTCTATCACCAGAGAGCTGGGTCAGGTGAAAGCCAGCATAGAAACGCCTGATGAACATGGCCCTGGAGGCTTTTTTCTGAAAGGCTTCTTCCGGAAGCGGAGTAGGAAAAGACGCACACCAGCGTTACCGGGAAGTTTGAAGAGGGCATAATCCTCTCTGGATTATGCTGAAATTGGGTGGTACCGCGTGATCCCTGTCTCGCCCCAAACATGGGCGGGATTTTTTATTATAGAAAGGAGTGTTGATGCAGTGGGTGGAAATCAAACCTATTACATTACCACACCCATCTACTATCCCAGCGATAAACTGCATATCGGCCATGCGTACACGACGATCGCCGGTGATGCCATGGCCAGATATAAACGCCTGAGAGGCTATGATGTCAGATATCTGACCGGAACGGACGAACATGGGCAAAAGATTCAAAAAAGGGCCCAGGCAGCCGGCAAACAACCGCAGGAATTTGTCGATGACATTGTTAAAGGAATCAAAGAACTCTGGAGTAAACTGGATATTTCCTATGATGATTTCATTCGGACCACCGAGGACCGCCACAAGAAAGTGGTGCAAAAAGTCTTCAAACGTTTGCTCGATCAAGGAGATATCTATCTGGGAGAGTATGAAGGCTGGTATTGTGTCCCTTGTGAATCCTTTTTTACGGAGCGGCAGTTGAACGAAGGAAATTGCCCGGATTGCGGCCGCCCGGTTGAAAAGATTAAAGAGAAAAGCTATTTCTTCCGCATGAGCAAATATGTGGACCGGCTGCTCGCGTATTATGAGGAAAACCCCGGCTTCATCCAGCCGGAGTCCCGCAAAAATGAGATGATTCAAAACTTCATCAAACCGGGCCTGGAAGATTTGAGCGTCTCCCGGACGACCTTTGACTGGGGAATCCAAGTGCCGGGGGATCCCGAACATGTGGTGTATGTATGGTTGGACGCATTGACCAACTATATCTCTGCGCTCGGATATCTGGCGGAGGAGGGGGAATCATCCGAACTCTTTGCGAAATACTGGCCGGCGGATGTTCATCTCGTCGGAAAGGAAATCGTGCGCTTTCATACGATTTACTGGCCGATCTTTTTAATGGCATTGGACCTGCCTCTGCCGAAAAAGGTTTTTGGCCACGGCTGGCTGCTGATGAAAGACGGCAAAATGTCCAAATCGAAGGGGAACGTGGTCGACCCGGTGCCGCTCATTGATCGTTACGGATTGGATGCCCTGCGCTATTATCTTCTCCGGGAAGTTCCGTTCGGTGCAGACGGCGTCTTTACACCGGAGGCGTTCGTGGAGCGGGTGAATGCGGATCTGGCCAACGACCTGGGCAATCTGCTGCATCGGACCCTCACCATGGTGCAAAAATATCATCAAGGTGTTGTCCCTGAATACGTCCCGAATGCAACCGCGCATGACCGGGAACTCGAGCAGCTGGCTAAAGATACCGTAAAGCGTGTCGAGGAGGCAATGGAAGAGTTACAGTTCTCCATCGCTTTAACGGCCATTTGGGAACTGGTACGCGCGGGCAATCGCTACATTGAACATACCCAGCCGTGGAACCTGGCCAAAGATCCGGACAAACATCGGGCTCTCGGATCAGTGCTCTATCACCTGCTTGAAGTGCTGCGTATCGTCAGCGTTCTGATTCAACCGTTTATGACCCAAACCCCGAAAAAAATGTGGGAACAACTGGGGATTGGCGAGGGTGAGCTGACAAGCTGGGAAAGCGTTGAGCGGTTTGGCGTTTTGCCTGCCGGTATCCAAACGTCGAAAGGAAATCCGCTGTTCCCGCGTTTAGATATAAAAGAAGAAGTGGAGGCGATTCTGGGAATGATGCGAGGTACGGTGACCAAACCGGTGGAAGAGGAGAAAAAAGTTTCTGAGCAAGAAGGGTATATCTCCATCGATGAATTTTTCCAAACCGATCTGCGTGTGGCGGAAATCCTGGAAGCGGCTCCGGTCAAAAATGCCAACCGTCTCCTGAAGTTGCAACTGGATTTAGGAACGGAGAAAAGACAAGTGGTTTCCGGGATCGCCGAGTATTACCGCCCGGAAGAACTGGTTGGACAAAAAGTGATCTGTGTCGCCAATCTGAAACCGGTGAAGCTTCGCGGAGAAAAATCAGAAGGCATGATCTTGGCCGCATCGGAAAACGGCCGGCTGGTATTAGCAACCGTTTCCGGGGATATTCCCAATGGTACGCGGGTCAAATAGAAGTTCTCCCCTTGCTTGGGAAGATACCCTTGCCACAACCGGGGTATCCCCTTGCGGGGGAGGCTTCACTTTTTCGGGAATATCGAGGAATCTGGTGCGTTGAATGGTTTTAAAAAGGGTAGGAAAATGAACGGGAGGGCTAAGAAGCATGGCAGAAAAGAAGAGCTCGTCCGCTGAATGGCTGGTCGCCATTCTATCTGCGCTTATCATCGCGATCGTGATTCGGTCTTTTTTGTTTGCCCCGTATGAAGTACACGGAACTTCCATGTACCCGACACTGCATGGGGACGAGCTGCTCATCGTGAATAAATGGATCTACAAGGTAAAGAAGCCGGACTACGGCGATATCGTCGTTTTCCATACCGAGGAAGAGCGGGATTTCATCAAGCGAGTCATCGGTCTTCCCGGAGACCGGATTTTGATCAAAAACGGAAAAGTATACCGGAATGGAAAGCCCTTGTACGAACCGTATGTCAATGGCCCGATGAACAAGGAGACATATGAACAAAAACAGATTCCTGAAGGATATCTGTACGTTCTCGGGGATAATCGCAACAACAGCAAGGACAGCCGGCAGATCGGGCCGGTCAAGATCGATGAAATTGTCGGACGGGCGGAGGTCATCGTGTTGCCCTTACATAAATTTGATGTTTTATCCTTTTAGTAAACAAGGAAATCATCGGGGGTCATTCCTATGTTGTTTGACAGTCATGCACATCTCAACGACAAGCAATTCGACGGAGATCGTGAAGAAGTGATCCGAAGAGCCAGAGATGAGTTCGGAGTGAGTGCGATCCTAAATGTCGGATATAACCGGGAAACGATTCTCACTTCCCTGGAACTGGCCGAGAAATATGATTTTATTTACTCCTCTGTCGGATGGCATCCCCATGATGCCGCAAAGTGTACCGACGAGGATCTGAAGTGGATTCGCTCTTTGACCAGCCACCCCAAAGTGGTGGCTCTCGGGGAAATGGGATTGGATTATTATTGGGACAACTCGCCGAGAGACAAACAGGCGGAGGTATTCCGCAAACAAATCGCCATTGCAAAAGAGACCGGCCTTCCTATCATCATTCATGACCGGGATGCGCATGAAGATGTGGTGCGCATTCTCAAAGAAGAACATGCCGAAGAAGTGGGGGGTGTCATGCACTGTTTCGGGGGGGATCTGCGGATCATGGAAGAGTGTTTGAAACTTAATTTCATGATCGGCCTCGGCGGACCCGTCACCTTTAAGAATGCAAAGCTGCCCAAGGAAATCGCCGCACATGTACCCGAAGACCGGCTGCTCTTAGAAACGGACTGCCCTTATCTGGCCCCTCACCCTTACCGTGGCAAGAGAAATGAGACGGGCTATGTCCGTTTGGTAGCGGAAACCATCGCTGAGATCAGGGGAACCACGCTGGAAGACCTGGCTAAAACGACCGCAGAAAATGCAAAGAGGTTGTTTAAATTGGAGGTGTTAACATAAAATAGCAATAAATGCTTGTGCTGCTCCATAGTTTTGCGACGCCGGCACAATCCGGAAGATGAGGCCTGTATCGGGGGCGACTCAGGAGCCCGATGACAGGAACCACTTGATTTGAGAGGACACAAAGAAACAGGCTTTAACTGCAAGAGAAAGAGGTTTTCGTCCATTGTCAATTCCGACGATTAAAGAGATCATAGTAGTAGAAGGTCGAAATGACACCGTGGCGGTCCGGCGGGCCGTCATTGCCGATACCATTGAGACGAGGGGATCGGCCATCGGGGACCGCGTACTTGCCGAAATCAGAAGGGCCCAAGCAAAAAGGGGCGTGATCGTTTTCACCGACCCTGACTATGCCGGAGAAAGAATCCGCCGGATCATTTCAGAGGAGGTTCCCGGTGTTAAACATGCTTTCTTACCACAGGATAAAGCAAAATCCAAGCATAAAATCGGCATCGAACACGCTTCGCCCGAAGCAATTGTACAAGCACTGTTCGGGGTTCGTACGGAAGGCGGGGAAATCCCGTGCGATCCGCCGATCAGCTGGGAGGACTACCTTCATTTGGGATTTGCCGGACAGAGCGACTCCGGATGGTTTCGCCAAAAGGTAGCCGACGAGCTGGGAATCGGATACGGCAATGCCAAGCAATTTTACCGCAGGCTCCAGGTGCTCCGTATCGGCAAAGAGGAATTGTACCGGGCGATCGAACGGGTGAGAAAGGATGCGACAGATGAATAATAAACCGATCTCGGCGCGGACTCGGGAGCTGTTATCTGAGCACGCCATTGTTCTGAAGAAAAGTTTGGGGCAAAACTTTCTGACAGACAGCCATGTATTAGACAAAATCATTCGTGCCGCCGAACTGACTGAGCGCTCGGGTGTGCTGGAAATTGGTCCGGGGATCGGGGCTCTCACCGAACGCCTGGCAAATGAGGCGCGGAAAGTAGTGGCCATCGAGATCGATCAGCGGCTCATTCCCGTGCTGGAAGAGTTATTCGCTTCCCGGCCGCATGTGAAGATCATTCACGGGGATGCAACCGAGATCGATTTGCGAACCTTCCTCCGGGACCATTTTCAAGATGTGGACACCATTCATGTGGTTGCCAATCTCCCTTATTATGTGACTTCTCCCATTATCGTCCGGTTATTGAGTGAACGTTTGCCCTTGAAGAACATCGTCATCATGATCCAAAAAGAAGTCGCGGACCGTTTAACGGCTTCACCCGGGACCAAAGACTACAGCTCGCTCACGGTGCTGGTCAAGTATTTTGCCATGGCTGAGGAAGTCGCGCGCGTGCCCAGCCACGTATTCGTACCGAGACCCCAGGTAGACTCTGCCGTAACGCGGTTAACCCTGCGTGATCAACCTGCGGTTTATGTTTCCAATGAGAGGCTGTTTTTTAAAGTGGTTCGGGCCGCATTTGCCCAGCGGCGGAAAACGCTCTTAAACACTCTTCATGCCAACTTGTTTTCCTCCCGTCGCAAAGACGAGGTTGAAAAATGGCTGCATGAAGCAGGAATTGA
Organism: Lihuaxuella thermophila; assembly: GCF_900110165.1. Classification (GTDB taxonomy): domain Bacteria; phylum Bacillota; class Bacilli; order Thermoactinomycetales; family Thermoactinomycetaceae; genus Lihuaxuella; species Lihuaxuella thermophila. The sequence goes on along the minus strand of NZ_FOCQ01000016.1, from coordinate 59,438 downwards.
TCCCAAACGACGCGGAGAAACACTCGACATTCAAGAATTTGCTGCCTTAACACAAGTCATCGACTCGAAGGATACCCAGTCCTAAGAAGCGGCGAAAAATCTCAAGACTCTTTCACCTTGGAGGTCACTTTCGTGAACTTTTTCCATCCGCGCAAAGGCCGATGCAGTATGGAGGAAATGATCGCCGAGATTCAGTCCTATATCGGACAAGACAAGAAGGCAGAATACAAAGTTGTCATCGGAACCGATTCGCAGACCCGGGAGCGCGAAACCCTGTTTGTGACTGCCATCATTATCCAACGGATCGGTAAAGGGGCCATCTTTTTTTACATGAAGAAAAGTCATCGCGCGATGAGGGATTTGCGTTATCGGATCTACCGTGAGACGGAGTACAGCCTGCAGTGTGTGGAGCTGCTGAAGAAAAACGGCTTCTTCGACTTTTCCGTTAACATCCCGATGGAAATCCATCTCGATGTCGGCCAGCAAGGGGAAACGCGGAAGTTGATTCAGGAAGTTGTCGGTTGGGTTACCTCTGTTGGCTATACCGCGAAAATTAAACCGGAATCGTACGCGGCCAGCGCTGTCGCCGACCGGTTTACCAAATGAATAAGCAGAAACCCCATTGACAAAGGGGTTGTCCCCCTGCTATAATACTGCATTTGACTCTGACACCCATTTGTAGTATAATCTTCTACAAGTGAGGTGGTCGATAAACATGGGCAAAAACGCGCTATCTGAAATTAAGCTAACCTTGGAAGGTTACATTGGGCACAAGATTCGCTTGAAAGCCAATAGCGGACGCCGCAAGACCATTGAACGAACGGGTATTCTAGAAGAGATATATCCATCCGTTTTTGTTGTCAAGCTGGATGAGGATCAACACGCATTTAATCGCGTTTCATACAGTTATGCGGATGTTTTGACGGAATCGGTGGAACTGACCATTTTGGACGGCGACAATCAACAGGTTCCGGTCAAATATGTAAAAACTCCGCAATAAGAACACACCTGTTGTGTTCTATTTTTTCAGGGTGTTTGGTAGCGCTTACATAGATTTTGCGGAATAGACCATACTACTCATACCCTGCCTTGACTGCTTGAGACAAAGGAGGCGGAAAAATGGCACGCAGAGGTGTCATGTCGGAATCCTTTAAGATCGAGTTGGCCAAGGAGCTTGGTTTTTACGATGTCGTAAAACGAGAAGGCTGGGGCGGGATTAAAGCCCGTGACGCAGGTAATATGGTCAAACGCGCCATCCAGATTGCAGAAGAAAGGATGGGGGGTCGATAGCAGGTTTCAAGACCGGCAGGGTAAGCTGAGAGGAGATTCCTCTCAGCTTTTTTTGTCAAAGGGTCCGCATTTGACCAGATAGTTTAATTCAAGCCGGAACATGATAAAATAAGAGAAGCTCTCTGATTTCAGAAGGGAATGGGAAACGTGGATATCTTTTAAACAGAAGGTGCAGATAGGGGGAACTGTGATTGTACATATCGGAAAAAGCACCTGCCAAAATCAATTTAACCTTGGATGTTTTACATAAACGACCGGATGGCTATCATGAGTTGGAGATGGTCATGACCACTGTGGACCTGGCTGACCGGATTGATCTCATTCATACTTCTCATTCTTCCATCACGCTCGAGAGCAGTTCAGGACTCGTGCCTCAGGACGAGCGCAACCTCGCTTACCGGGCGGCTGCACTTCTCAAGGAAAAATTGGGTGTCAAGGATGGCGTGCACATATACATTCACAAGCATATTCCCGTCGCCGCAGGTTTGGCCGGGGGGAGCAGTGATGCAGCCGCTACCTTGCGCGGATTGAATCGTTTGTGGAATCTCGGGTTGTCCGATGATCAGCTGGCGGAGATCGGAGCGGAAATCGGGTCGGATGTCCCGTTTTGCGTGCATGCGGGGACAGCTGTCGCCAGAGGGCGCGGAGAAATTTTAACTCCTCTGCCGCCTCCGCCTCCTTGTTGGGTGGTGTTGGCCAAGCCGGGGCACGGCGTTTCCACTGCGGATGTATTCGGGCGGCTGCAGGTGGACCAAATCGAAAAGCATCCGTCGACTGAAGCGATGATCGAGGCGATCCAAAACCGGGATTATGAGGAAATCAATAAACATTTGGGCAATGTTTTGGAGCCTGTGACGATGGAGATGCACCCGGAAGTTCGTAAAATAAAAGAAAAAATGTTGCAGTTTGGGGCAGACGGTGTCCTGATGTCCGGCAGCGGCCCCACGGTCTTCGGCCTGGTGAAGAAAGAAGCCCGTGCCAAACGGCTGGTAAACGGTCTCAAAGGTTTTTGCGGGCAGGTGTTTGCCGTTCGGATGCTCGGTGTGCGGTATCAGGGAGTTCTTGATCAAATCCGTACAAAATGATATATTTCGGTCATGATATTCGGTTTTTCGGAGGTACTCGATGGATAAGTGGAAGCGGAGTTCGAGGTTAGTGGATATGACCCGGCAACTCCTGTCAGAACCTTACCGCTTAATCCCTTTGACCGCATTTGCTGAGCGGTATAATTCGGCCAAGTCTTCGATCAGCGAAGATTTGGCCATTATCCATGAAGTGTTCCAAAGCGGCGGAAGCGGAGAGTTGGAGACGGTTGCAGGAGCTGCGGGCGGTGTGCGATATATTCCAAAAATCGACCGGCAGCGGGCTTTGGATGTACTCAAGGTGTTGTGTGAACAATTGTCAAATCCGGACCGGATTTTGCCCGGAGGCTTTTTATATCTGTCGGACCTGCTGGGCGATGCGACTCTTCTCTCCGAGATCGGGCGGATTTTTGCCACTGTATTTGCCGGGAAAAAAATAGATGCGATCATGACGGTGGAAACCAAAGGGATTCCGCTTGCCTATGCCGCTGCATCTTATTTAAGGGCGCCTGTGGTGATCGCACGTTACGGCTACCGTGTCACGGAGGGTTCGGTGGTAACCGTGAATACCATTTCCGGTTCGGGCAGGCAGATGAGGCAGCTCTCTTTGTCCAAACGGAGCCTGGCAGAAGGATCAAGGGTACTGATCATCGATGATTTTATGAAGGCTGGCGGCACGATTCGCGGCATGATGGATTTGCTTCATGAATTTAACGCCGAAGTCGTGGGAGTGGGAGTCATGGTGGAATCGGCAGCCGAACAGCGTTTGGTCGAATCCTACGTTTCGTTGGCGGCTGTCACCGAAGTGGATGTGAAAGAGCGGAAAATTCATGTGGAGTTAGGAAATCTGTTTACAAGGGAAGGGGAATGGAAGGATGTTAAAAATTGAAACAAAAAATGCGCCGCAAGCGATCGGGCCTTATTCGCAAGCGATCCAAGTCGGGGACATGATCTTTACCTCCGGGCAGATCCCCCTCACCCCACAGGGTGAACTGGTGGAAGCGGATATTGAAAAACAGACCCATCAGGTCTTGCAAAATGTGCGCGCCATTTTGGAAGCGGCGGGCAGCGATCTGGATCATGTTGTAAAAACCACTCTTTTTATCAAAGATATGAATCAGTTCCAGCAAATCAACGCCATTTACGGCGAGTATTTCAAGGACCATCAGCCGGCCCGCTCCTGTGTGGAAGTCGCCCGGTTGCCCAAAGATGTCCTGATAGAAATGGAAGTCATCGCGAAGAAAAAATAACAATTGAAAAAAAGTGTAAACCGATCTCCAAAATTAGCAGGAATTGGTTCCGCCATCTCGAATAGTATTTCTCAAGTCATCATTGGAAATAGGTGGTGGATTCCGTTGGAGATTACTGATGTTCGCCTGCGCAAGGTAAACAAGGAAGGTCGTATGCGAGCCATCGCATCAATTACGATTGATAGTGAATTTGTGGTTCATGATATTCGTGTCATTGACGGGAATAATGGAATGTTCGTTGCCATGCCGAGCAAGCGCACTCCGGATGGTGAATTTCGCGACATCGCCCATCCGATCTCCCCTGTCAGCCGTGAAAAGATCGAAGCAGCAGTGTTGGAAGTGTATCACAGAACAGAGGAAAACGGAACCGCGCATGTCACGGCGGAAAAAGCGGCCATGGATACGTAACCGCCCCGAAAGAGCAAACAGGAACCCTTATTCAGGGTTCTTTTTTGTTGGCAATAAGTTCTGACCCCCCTTGGTTGCAATCAAACATACTTTGGGATATATTCAGGTAGGAAGTTAGCAAGGAAACGGGGGCGCTTCGTCATGCAACGACTTTATGCGATTGTGCTTGCAGCGGGCAAAGGGACCAGGATGAAATCGCAAAAACATAAAGTTTTGCACCCTGTCTGCGGAAAACCGATCATTGATCACATCATCGGGCAATTATCCGAACTCAACACGGCAAAAACGATTTTGGTTGTGGGACACCAAGCCGAATCGATTAAAGAGTATCTGGGGGACAAAGTCCGGTTTGTCGAGCAAAAAGAGCAATTGGGAACCGCACATGCCGTCATGCAAGCCAAGCCGCTTCTTGAGAACGAAACAGGTATCACGCTGGTTTTAAATGGAGATCATCCCCTCTTCACGAGTGAAACGCTGTCCAAACTGATTGAGGAGCATCAGCGGTCCCAAGCCGCGGCGACAGTGCTTACCGCCCGCTTGGAGAACCCTTCCGGCTACGGCAGGATCGTCCGGCGTACCGACGGAAGTGTGGACCGCATTGTGGAGCATAAAGATGCCACAGCGGAAGAATTGAAAATCAACGAAGTGAATACCGGAACTTTTTGTTTTGATAATCAAAAACTTTTCTCTGCTTTATCCCTTGTCAATAACGATAATGCGCAGGGCGAATATTACTTGCCGGATGTGATTTCCATCCTGAGGGAACAAGGGGAGCGGATCAGCGCGGAAGTCATCTCCGATTCCGATGAGGCCATGGGTGTCAATGATCGCTTGCAACTGGCGGAAGCGGAAGCGATCATGCGCCGGCGCATTTTGCAAACCCATATGCTGAATGGCGTAAGCATTGTGGATCCGTCCAATACCTATATTGAAGCGGATGTCACGATTGGCCCGGATACCGTGATTGAACCGGGAACTTTCTTAAGAGGGAAAACGAAGATCGGTGCCGGTTGCCACATCGGGCCGCAAGCGGATTTAACGGACGTGGTGGTAGCTGACCATGCCAAAATTAAGTATGCGGTCATCGATTCCAGTCAAGTGGATCAAAACGCTTCGATTGGCCCTTATGCATACATTCGCCCGGGAACACATCTCGGCGAGGAAACCAAAGTGGGTTGCTTTGTAGACTTGAAAAAAACCCGTTTAGGCAAAGGTTCCAAAGTATCTCACCTGGCTTATGTGGGAGATGCCGAAGTGGGTGAACATGTAAACATCGGCTGCGGTGCTGTAACCGTTAACTACGATGGCAAAAATAAGCATAAAACCATTATTGAAGACGGCGCATTTATCGGCTGCAATGTGAACCTGATCGCTCCTGTCAGTGTCAAAAAAGGCGGCTATGTGGCAGCGGGTTCAACCATTAACCAGGATGTTCCGGAAAATGCATTTGCCATTGCCAGAGAGCGGCAAACGACCAAACCGGATTATGTGGAAAAATTGATGAAAAAACTATCCAAGTAATTGGAAATAGGTGGAGGAACGTATTCCCATGTCTAATTCCCGTCTACAAGTGTTCAGCTGTAATTCCAATCCATCCCTGGCCAAGAGTATCTGTGAGCATATCGGCATTCCTCTGGGCGATGCCCAGGTAGGAAAGTTCAGCGATGGAGAAATCCATGTCAAACTAAATGAGAGTGTGCGCGGGTCTGATGTATACGTGATCCAGTCCACATGTGACCCGGTCAATCAGCACCTCATGGAGCTGCTAGTCATGGTGGATGCTTTGAAACGGGCATCTGCCGGCACAATCAATGTCGTCATCCCGTACTATGGATATGCCCGTCAAGATCGAAAAGCCCGCGCGCGGGATCCGATTACGGCCAAATTGGTCGCCAACCTTATTGAAACGGCGGGAGCGGACCGTGTGATCACCATGGATCTTCATGCGATGCAGATCCAAGGATTTTTCAATATTCCCGTCGACCACCTCATCGGAATTCCCATCTTGGCGGAATATTTTAAGAACAAAGGTTTGTCCGATGTCGTAGTGGTTTCTCCCGACCACGGGGGAGTGATTCGCGCCCGCCGTCTCGCAGAGCGGCTGGATGCGCCGATCGCCATTATCGATAAGAGAAGGCCGGAACCCAATGTGGCTGAAGTGATGAATATTGTTGGGGATGTAAGGGGCCAAACAGCGATCATCATCGATGACATCATCGATACGGCAGGAACGATCACCCTTGCCGCGAATGCCCTCCAGGAGCAGGGAGCGAAAGCGGTTTATGCTTGTTGCACGCATCCGGTCTTCTCCGGCCCGGCCATCGACCGCATTCGCCAGTCCAACATCAAGGAAATGGTCGTCACCGATACCATTCCGCTGCCCGAAAACAAGCGGCTGGATAAAATCAAAGTGCTGTCGGTCGCCTCGCTCATCGGGGAAGCGATCATTCGCGTTCACAATGAACAATCGGTCAGCAAACTGTTCGACTGATGTTTTTCAGCCGGTGAGGTTTTAATCCCCCAAAAAAAGGATATAAACCTTCTTAGGGTGATCATTAGAGAAGGGGGATTGAAGAGTGGTAGCTAGCATTTCCGCTGAAAAACGCGAACAAAAGAACCGAGCTGCATTAAACCGTTTACGAAAAGAGGGGCGTGTTCCCGCCGTCATCTATGGGAACGGGACAGAAGCTCTTGAAATCCATCTGGATGGAAAAGAGTTTCGCAAACATACGGGGGAAGGCCCCGGGGTTATGGACATCAAAGTGGATGACCAAGTCCATCATGTGATGATCCGTGAGGTGCAAAGAGACCCGGTTAAAGCCAATATCCTGCATATAGATTTTCTCAAAGTAGAGAGGAATAAACCTGTGGAAACGGAAGTCCCCGTACATCTTGTCGGAGAAGCGAACGGAGTCAAAGCAGGAGGGGTTTTGCAGCAAACCGCCCGCTCTGCGTTGATCCGCTGCCTTCCGGACCAGATCCCGGCAGAGCTGACCTTGGATATCAGCCAGTTGGAGATCGGGGATTCGGTCACCTTGGGAAACATTGCATTGCCGGCAGGAGTAGAGCTGTTGTCCGACGGGGATACCGTGGTCGCCTCAGTGATCCCGCCACAAGCCGCCAAAGAAGGCGGGGAACCGGCAGAGGCGGAAGCGGCAGACGAAGAAAAAGAAGAATAACTGCCAGGGCGCAACCATCTGTTGCGCCTTTGTTTTGATGAAACGGAGGCTTATGAATGAAAATCATCGTCGGTTTGGGAAATCCGGGGGCGAAGTATGCGCTGACCCGGCACAACATCGGATTCTGGGTGATGGATGAACTGAGCCGTATGTGGGGGATCCCGATTCAAAAAGAAAAATGGAAAGCAGAAGTCGGGGAAGGAATGGTAGGGGGAGAGAAAGTCATCTTGCTCAAACCGCTCACTTATATGAATTTGTCCGGGGAATCCGTCCGCCCTGCCGTCGATTGGTTGAAAGCAGACATGGAAGATCTTTGTGTCGTCTACGATGATCTGGATTTGCCGCCGGGAAAAATCCGGCTCCGCTTCAAAGGCAGCTCCGGCGGGCACAACGGGATGAAATCGATCATTCAGCATCTGGGAACCGAAGAATTTAAACGCATCAAAATTGGCATCGGTCGTCCTGATGGCGGGATGCCCGTCCCGGATTATGTGCTGTCTCCGTTCAGGAAAGAGGAAGAAGAAGTGATTGCAGAAGCGGTCAGGCGAGCCGCTGAGGCGATTGAACGCTGGGTGAAGTCCGACTTCCGCGAAGCAATGAATGTATATAATTCGCGATGATTTTTAATATGACGACGATTGGAAAGTGTTGTGGAGTCCCTGTCATATTCACAAGCAAAAAGGATTAAACTAATAACAGGAATTTTTTGACGAATACAGGAGAGGCTAAAAAATCTTTTCTATCGTGAATGAATTTTTGCCATCCGGCGATACTAGATCAAGAAACCTTTGTCTATTGTAGGAGGCGCTTGGATGGCAATTGACTACATCTGTCGTTACTGCAATGCTTTCCTCGGCAAGTTGGAAGGAGATGGCTTGACTGATCAGGATCTGGGTTTTGATCAGTTGACCCCTGAAGAGCGGAAAGATATAATAACGAGTGACGCGAATGGAAACACCCGGGTCCGCGTCGTGTGCGAATCATGTCAGGAAATGCTTGACAACAATCCTGATCTCTCCCTGTACCCTTATCTGTTCCACTGATGAAGGAGCATCCTATATATGTAGGCAATAAGCCCTGGCTTCAGCTATGAGGAGTCATCTTCCCTTATAATGCTGTTTTTTCTGACTATAATGAAAATGGCCTTGGCTGCCCGAAGCTGAGGCTTCTTTTATATTTTGGCGAAGCGGGAAAGAGAACCCGTTTTGAGATGGAAGTACATGGAGTTTGATATAGATGGACGAAGATTAAGAGGAGGAACATGTGTTGGAGCCGTTGATCCATATCATGAGGCAGGACAGTGATTTTCAGTCGACCGCAGCGGGACTGAAAAGAAATCTGAAGGAACAACTGGTGGCCGGGTTGACGGGAACCGCCCGCATGTTGTATTTAACCGCTTTGTACCACGAAGTGAAGCGTCCCATCCTCCTGGTTACCCACAATCTCAATCAGGCGCAAAAAGCCGCTGAGGATTTACAAGAATTCCTCCCCAAAGAAGAAGTGCTTCTTTATCCGGCCAACGAGCTGGTAACAACGGAAATCGCTTTGGCCGGACATGAAACGCTGGGAGAGCGCATTGAGGTATTATCACGGTTGTCTCAAGGTTTTTCCGGCGTGATGATCGTTCCGTTCGCCGGGCTGAGAAAACTATTTCCCCCTAAGAGAGTTTTTAAGCTAAACCATATCTCTCTCCAAGTAGGGGAAGAACAGCCCTTAGACCCTTTGATTGACCGGCTGGTCAAAACCGGGTACGAACGGGTGGATATGGTGGAAAAACCGGGAGAGTTCAGTGTTCGCGGCGGAATTGTCGACGTTTATCCCGCCAATTTTGCGCAACCCGTACGGATTGAGTGGTTTGATGACGAAGTGGATTCGATCCGTCCGTTCTCTGTGTCTGATCAACGCTCGATCGACAAGTGGGAACGGGTGATCATCCCGCCGGCAAGGGAACTCTTCGCTTCCAGGGAGTTCTTGTACCAGGCAGGAGAAAGAGTGGAAAAACTTCTTGAACAGCGGCTGGCCACAGTGAAAGATTCAGCGCTCAAACAGAAGCTGACCGAATCGATCGGATTTGATATTGAACAATTAAAATCCGGAACGCTTTTCACGGGGATCTATAAATATATCGAGCAAATCTATCCGGATTGCGAGAGTTTGCTTGATTACTTGCCAAAAGATTGCGTGATGGTTTTGGATGAACCCACCCGCATTATGGAAAGTGCGAAACACATGGAGCGGGAAGAAGGAGAATGGCAAACGGCCCTCCTTTCCCAAGGGGAATTTTTGCCGCGACTCAAAATCTCCCTCTCTTATGAAGAGCTGATTTTGAAAAATGAGTACCAGCGAATCTATCTGTCTTTGTTTATGAGGCAGGTTCCGGGAATCCAGCCGCAGAACATCATTCAAATGATGTGCCGGAGCATGCAGCAGTTTCACGGCCAGATGCATGTGCTCAAAGGCGAGTGGGACCGCTGGGTGAAATCCAATTACCGCGTCATTTTTGCCGCGAGCAGCCCGGACCGCCTGGAGCGGCTGGAACGGGTGCTGGCTGACTACGGAATGGAGGTGATCCATGACCGTTCCAATCATCCCCCGTTGCCGGGACGGCCGATTGTACGTGTAGGCGCGTTGCAAAACGGCTTTGAAATGAGCGGGATCCGCCTGGCCGTGGTCACCGAGGGAGAAGTGTTCACCCAGAAACAACGACGCACCCGGAGAAACGTGAAATTGGATCACGCGGAAAAGATTAAAGATTACCAGGAATTGAAACCGGGTGATTATGTTGTCCATGTGAATCACGGAATCGGCCGCTATGTGGGCATAGAAACGCTGAATGTCGGCGGTTTGCACAAAGATTATCTGCATATCCAATATGCCGGCAATGACAAGCTGTATGTTCCCGTCGAGCAGATCGAACAGGTGCAAAAATACGTCGGCAGTGAGGAACGGACGCCGAAAGTGTACAGCCTGGGCGGCAGCGAATGGAGCAAAGTGAAGAATAAGGTTCGCTCTTCCGTCCAGGATATCGCGAAAGATCTGATCGAACTGTATGCCAAGCGCCAGCAGGCCAAAGGATATGCCTTTTCGAAGGACACCCCTTACCAAAAAGAGTTTGAAGCGATGTTCCCTTATGAGGAAACGCCGGACCAATTGCGCTCCATCGAGGAAATCAAAACCGATATGGAACAGGGACGGCCGATGGACCGCCTGTTGTGCGGGGATGTCGGATACGGAAAAACTGAGGTAGCGATCCGGGCAGCGTTTAAAGCGACGATGGATGGAAAACAGGTAGCTGTTCTGGTTCCGACCACCATTCTGGCACAGCAGCATTATGAAACATTCCGGGAGCGTTTTTCGGGGTATCCGGTGCAGATCCGTGTGCTGAGCCGTTTCCGGTCGCGCAAAGAACAGAAGGAGACCATCGAAGGACTCAAAAACGGGACCGTTGATATCGTGATTGGAACGCACCGTCTGTTGTCCAAAGACATTGTGTTTAAGGATTTGGGGCTGTTGATCATCGACGAAGAGCAACGCTTCGGGGTGAAACACAAAGAAAAGATCAAGCAGATCAAGCACAATATTGATGTACTCACGCTGACGGCTACGCCGATTCCCCGCACTCTGCACATGGCGATGATGGGCGTCCGCGATCTGTCCGTGATCGAAACGCCTCCGGAAAACCGCTTCCCTGTGCAAACTTATGTATTGGAGTACTCGGGAGCCCTGGTGCGTGAGGCGATTGAACGGGAACTGGCCCGGGGCGGACAGGTGTATTTTCTGTATAACCAGGTGCACAACATTGAACAGATGGCCGACCAGATCCGCATGCTGGTTCCCGATGCGCGGGTGGCCGTCGCACACGGACAAATGGCGGAAACCGAGTTGGAAAAAGTCATGTTGGACTTTCTGGACGGGGAGTATGATGTCCTGGTCAGCACGACCATCATTGAGACAGGCGTCGATATCCCCAACGTCAATACTCTGATTATTTACGATGCAGATAAGATGGGTTTGTCCCAGTTGTATCAGCTCCGGGGGCGTGTTGGTCGATCCAACCGCATCGCTTATGCTTATTTTACTTATCAGCGGGATAAAGTGCTGTCCGAGACCGCCGAGAAACGGCTTCAGGCGATCAAAGAATTCACGGAGCTGGGTTCCGGATTTAAGATCGCCATGCGGGACCTGGCCATTCGCGGAGCCGGAAATATTCTCGGAGCGGAACAGCACGGGCACATCGCTTCGGTCGGATTTGAACTGTACAGTCAGATGTTGAAAGAAGCGGTGGCGGAACTGCAGGGCAAAAAGCCGCAGGAACAGCCGGCTGAACCGCAAATTGAACTCAGCGTGGACGCCTATTTGCCATCGGAGTACATTCGCGATGAAAAACAAAAGATCGAGCTGTACAAGAAAATCCGGGCGGTTACCACCCTGCAGGAAGTCATGGATCTGGAAGAAGAGATTGAGGACCGCTTCGGCGATCTGCCGGAACCTGTGCAAAACTTGTTGCGGGTCGCCAGAATCCGTGCCTATGCGCTGATGTACGGAGTGGAAACCATTGAGCAAAAAGGAGATGAGATCTCCTTAAAGCTTCATCCCGAACAAAACGAAAAAATTGACGGGTCCAAACTGTTCAAACTCGCGCAGGAGTTCCCCGGAAAAATACGTCTCTCCTCCGGGCAGCGGATCGGAATCGCCTTCAAGATCAAAGGGATGTCTTCGCGGGCCGCCCTGGAAATGGTTGAACAGTTTCTAGTAAAATATGAAATGGTTCCAAAACGGAAAGGAGAAATTCAAAATGCAGGTGTGGAATAAGCGGCTCGTGATCGGAGCGTTAACCATATTTCTGGCAAGCTCTATGGTATTGACCGGTTGCGGTACAGCCGAAAAACAAGAGCAAAAACAGGCACAGCAAACGACCCAACCGACACAGTTCAAACCGCTCAGCACGACCAGCAAAAAAGTGGTGGCCGAATTTAAGGGCGGGAAGATCACCGAAGGAGAGCTCAATCGTTACATCAATGTGTTCAGTTTCTTTCAGCCCCAGTTTGCGATGATGTTTACCGATCCCAGCCTGAAAGGAAAACAGAATGAAATCAAAGCCCAGCTGGCGAAGGATTTTGCCGGACAGCTTTATATTGCAAGCGTTGTACCCGACGGGGAATATGAGAAAAAAGCGGATGAAACACTGAAACAGCTCGAAAGCCAATTGAAAAGCGGACAGGCGGCAGACGGGCAGAAGGGGCCGCAATCCATTGAAGAAGCGATCAAAGGAAAAGGTTTCACCAAGGATGAATTGCGTGAATTTATCATCCGGGACCACAAAATCCAGGCTTATTATGAGGAACGCTTAAAAAAGCTGCAATATGACAACGTAAAAGTCAACCACATTCTCATCGGCGTCGGGAATGACAAACCCAAGCGCACGGATGCCGAGGCCAAAAAACGGGCCGAAGAAGTCAAGAAAAAACTGGATGCGGGCGGAGACTTTGCCAAACTGGCCAAAGAGTATTCGGATGACCCCGGCTCGAAGGACCAAGGCGGTTTAGTGGAAGGGCCGCCGGAAATGTTTGTTCCCGAGTTTGCCAATGCCGCCAAAACGCTTCCGATCGGGAAAATCAGCGACCCGGTGAAAACAGATTACGGCTACCACATTCTCAAAGTGGTCGAACGCAACAAAAAAAGCTATGATCAGGCTCCGGATCAGTTGAAAATGGACAAGCAGCAAGAGATTTTCGAAGAGATGGTGCAAAAAGAACTTCAATTCAAATCTTTCTTGCCGGCACCGAAGCCGGCCGAGAAATAAATGAACCATCGGAAAGCAGGGCAACCATGCCCTGCTTTTTTATGTATATGGAAACTGAATAATATTTTGCCAGCAGAACAATACTATGGGCGTTAGGACATAAGCATTTGGGCCTGATAGAAAATTTTTTACGAAAGCGAGGCAGTACTCTGTATGAAAGCAACCGGCATTGTGCGTCGGATCGACGATCTCGGACGTGTGGTAATACCAAAAGAAATTCGCCGGACGCTTCGCATCCGGGAGGGAGATCCGCTAGAGATCTTCGTCGATCGCGATGGAGAAGTCATCTTAAAAAAGTATTCGCCTATCGGCGAGTTAGGGGATTTTGCCCAAGAATATGCAGAAGCGCTTTATGAGAACCTGCAACACATCACGTTAATTTGTGACCGGGATGGAGTGATTGCGGTTGCGGGAGCCTCAAAAAAGGAATATTTGGATAAGCCGATCGGTGAACTGGTTGAAAATTGTATGGACGGGCGGCGAACTCTTGTCGAAACAGCTCCGGGCACAGCGGAAATCATTAAGGGAGCCCCTGAGGAATATCAATCGTATGTGGTTGTTCCGATTATCGCCGGAGGGGATCCGATTGGGGCAGTGATCGTTCTATCCAAAAATGAAGGAGTCAAAATGGGCGAGACAGAGACGAAGCTTGCCAGCACAGCAGCCTCATTTCTCGGCAAACAAATGGAGCAATAAAGGAAGCAGGTGAAGCACCTGCTTTTTCTTTTCGCGCGTCCAATCCTCTAGTATAATGGAAGGCAATGTGGTGTTGAAAGGAGAAGACCATGGCTCAGGTTAGGCAGTCCTTTGTCAAAGGCGCGGCAATCCTGGGACTGGCCGCATTGCTTTCCAAGATCCTGGGAGCCGCTTATCGGATTCCTTATCAAAATATTACCGGCAATGAAGGGATGTATGTTTACCAGCAAGTATATCCTTTATATAGTGCTCTCTTAATCCTGGCAACTGCCGGTTTCCCGACCGCTGTGTCCAAATTGGTCTCGGAAAAGTTGGCGGAAGGGGATGCGGATGGCGCGAAAAGAATTTTTCGGGTGGCGTCGGTCACTCTTTTTGCTACCGGTTGTCTGTTCTTTTTGCTGCTGTTCTTCGGTGCGGGACAAGTGGCCGAGTGGATGGGCAGCCGTCCATTGCTCACATTGCCGATTCAAACGGTTTCTTTTGCTTTATTGATCGTTCCGTTTACAGCAGCTTTGCGGGGTTATTTTCAAGGGCATCAAAATATGGTGCCGACTGCCGTTTCACAAGTGATCGAGCAGACGGTCCGCGTAACCACGATTTTGGCCTTGTCCTTCTATTTTATCGAGATGGGTTACGGGATTGTCTATGCCGGAGCCGGAGCGGTTTTCGGCGCTTTTACGGGAGCGGTCGCTTCTTTGATCGTCTTGCTCATCTACCTGAGGAAAAATCAGCCGCTGGCCGGACGAACCGCCTTCCGGCAGACGGAACGGGAGCCGACCCGCCAAATGATTGCCGGCATCCTTGCCTTATCGCTTCCGATCTGCATCGGGTCCTTGGTCCTTCCTCTCTATTCATTGGTCGATTCGTTTACCGTGGGCAATCTGCTCGTTTGGAACGGATGGACGAACGACGCGGCGATTGAGGCCAAAGGAATTTACGACCGGGGGCAGCCACTGATTCAGTTTGCTTCCTTCTTCGCTACCGCCATCTCTTTGTCCATCGTTCCCGCGATCGCCGAAACGCAAAAGAATTTTCGGGAAGCAGGTGAACGTGCTTCACTCGCCCTGCGTTTGACCTGGATGTTCGGGCTGCCCGCCTCTCTTGGCCTGGCGGTCATCGCTGTCCCGGCCAATGTGATGTTGTTTGAAGACGCCGCAGGTTCGGATGCCCTGGCTATTCTCGCCATGACCACCGTTTTTTCCACCCTCGGCATTACCTCCTCCGGCATTTTGCAAGGGTTGGGAAAGGTTTATCTGCCGGCAAGAAACTTATTCATCGGCGTAGCGGTTAAGTTGCTGCTCAACCTGTGGTTGATTCCCGTGTGGGACATCCGGGGGGCAGCCGTCAGTACCGTTGCCGCTTATGCAGTCGCAACCCTGCTCAATTTACATGCGTTGCGATCGCTGCTGGCATACTCAAAGGACAATGGAAGAATCGCCGGAAAATCGTTGTTGGCAGCCGGATGGATGGCTATGGTTACTTTTCTCATGATGACAGCCGTTCAGATGGCCGTATCCGATTTGTTGCCATACCGGCTGGCCATGGCGGTCACTTCATTGGTGTCCGTGGTGACGGGTGCCTTGGTTTATTTCCGGTCTCTTTTCCGCTTCGGACTCCTCAGCCGTTCCGACCTGGAAAAAGTGCCGAAGTTGAAGAAGAAATTGTTGCCGATTTTGGATAAATGGCGTTTACTACGCTCGTAGAGGTGGGAAACACATGAGAGGAAAAATCATTGTGGCCGGACTCGGGTTCGGGGATGAACAGGCCTTGCCTTTGGGAACCCTCATGCTTTTTGAGGAGAGTAAACATGTTTGGCTCCGGACGGAAAAGCATCCCGTCGTCCGCTGGCTCAAACAAAAAGGAATTCACTTTCAGACCTTTGACTCTGTCTACGAAGCGCATGACGATTTTCCTTCGGTGTACCGCGAAATCGCGGATCGGCTGCTGTCCATGGCCGAACACTCTTCCCCGGTGGTGTATGCGGTTCCGGGCCATCCGATGGTGGCGGAAAAAGCCGTGCAAATCCTTCGGAATGAAGGGCCCGGACGGGGAATCGAAGTCGAAGTTCGGGGAGGCGGCAGTTTTCTTGATGCAGCCTTTGCGCGGCTGGGAATTGACCCGATCGAAGGATTCCAGCTGGCCGACGGGAATGACCTGCATCCTTCGCGGATCGACCCGCGCATCCATCTGTTGGTGGGGCAAGTGTATGACCGTTTCATCGCCTCCGACGTCAAACTGTCTCTGATGGAGGTTTATCCGGATGACCACCCGGTCCGGATTGCAACGGCTCTTGGCGTGAAAGGACTGGAAAGAATCGAGACTGTTCCGCTCTTTCAATTGGACCGGGCGGATCATTTTACCGATCTGACCTCCGTTTACGTCCCCCCTGTCCAAAGTGAGACAGCCTTATACCGGCGCTTTGATTTTCTCGCTCAAGTGATCGAACATCTGCGGAGTCCGGAGGGTTGCCCCTGGGATCGAAAACAAACCCATGAGAGCCTGCGACCGTATTTAATTGAGGAAGCTTACGAGTTTTTGGATGCGGTCGCCGACCAAGATGAAGAGGCGATGGCTGACGAGCTGGGAGACGTATTGCTGCAGGTAATGTTGCACGCGCAAATCGCCAAAGAGAGAGGGACCTTTGATATTTACGAAGTGATCCATCGTCTTTCGGACAAGATGATTCGGCGGCATCCCCATGTGTTCGGCGGGCAGACAGCAGAAACGGCTGACGATGTCAAACGGAAATGGGAAGAGATCAAAAAAGAGGAGCGGGGCGGGCAAGAAGAACAATCGTTGTTGGATCGGATTCCGGAACATTTGCCGGCGCTGCTCAAATCGTATGAACAGCAGAAGAAAGCGGCCAAAGCGGGTTTTGACTGGGAGACCAAAGAAGACGTGCTGGAGAAAGTGCACGAGGAGTTAAAGGAGCTGTTTGAAGCCGAAACGCCGGAAGAGCGGGAAGAAGAATTTGGAGATCTGTTGTTCGTCCTGGGATCGCTTGCCCGCTTCATGGGCATCCACCCGGAGCTGGCTCTCTTGGGCGCCTGTCGCAAGTTTGACCGCCGTTTCCGTTATATAGAAAAACAAGCGAAAGCCCATGGGAAGCCATTGGAGGAATTGTCCATGGAACAGATGGATGCCTGGTGGAACGAAGCCAAACTGGCCGAGTGACCCGACAAACAGATTCCTTTGTCAGCCTTATTGGATGAAGGCAGGATTTTCAGCGGACATCCAGAATGTTTACCTGGACTGACAAAAGGAGGAAAGGAGGAAATCATGAGGCTGGACAAGTTTTTGAAATTGTCGAGGCTGGTGAAACGCCGTACGCTGGCGAAAGAAATTTGTGATCAGGGAAGAGTGATGGTCAACGGCAAAGTGGCGAAAGCGGGGACCGATGTTGGGGTCGGTGATGAACTGACCATCCGCTTTGGCCATAAACAAGTGACTGCACGCATCGAAAAACTTCAGGAATCGGTGAAAAAAGAAGAAGCGGCCAGCCTGTTTACCATTTTGAAAGAGGAACAAGTGCAGGAAGAGGAGAACGAGTCCTTAAGTTCTAATTTCTGACCTTTGTCCATATCATGTACCAAGAGAGGAGGTACATGCTGTGGTCGAGGAAATGAGTCAGCATGAGATTGTGATGACCAACCGGAACACCATGGAAGTGACCGGAGTGGTCAGTGTGGAGAGCTTTGACAGTGAAGAGTTTTTGCTCCAAACCGAATACGGGTATCTAGGAATCCGCGGACAGGACTTACATATAAAAAACCTGGACTTAGAACAGGGACGTGTCTCCATTGAAGGTCAACTGATGGACATCAGTTATCTGGATGTCCACATGCCCCGGGGGGAAAAAACCAAGAGTTTGTTGGGCAGGTTATTTAAGTGACTTTTCATACGCAATGGATGACCATGGCCGTTATGCTCAGCTCAGGAGTCATGATCGGGGTGATTCTGGATACCTATCGTGTATTAAAAGCGCGCTTTCGCCTGAGAGGCTGGACGGTTTCACTCGTTGACTTTCTCTATTGGACGGTTTCGGCGGCTCTCGTTTTCAGCTTGCTCATGTGGAGTAACTGGGGAGAACTCCGCTTCTACATCTTTGTCGCAGTATGTATGGGGTTGTTTCTCTATTTGAGTTGGCTGAGCAGGCCGGTGAGCCGCTGCATTCGCTGTCTCGTCCAATGGATTGAACAGGTCTTACGCTGGTTGGTGTTAGCCCTGCATACGCTCATCTGGGTTCCCCTCGTTTACCTGTGGCTGCTCTTGAAGAAGGTGCTCCATGTCCTCTGGAGATTGCTGCTCGTTTTAGGGAAAGTTGCCCTCAAAGTCTTGACCCCGCTTGAATGGATGACACGCCCGCTCAGAAATTTCTTCAGCCCTTATTTCGCAAAGATTCAGCGGATTTATGGAAAAATGAAGACATGGTGGACAAAGAAAAAGAGAAAAGGGTGAAAAAACATGCCTTCCCGTCGTCCTATGGACAATATTCTCGCTTTTAGCCATACCGGGAATCCTCACCGTTCTTCGGAAACGGAAAAGAAAGCGCGTCAAACCAGGCACAAACTTCATCCCGCTGTTCGCCGCCGCCGATTGATTTGGCTGGGAACCATGATTGTGATCATCAGCTGGTCACTCATAGAGTTGATCATCCAGCAGGGACGGATCTGGGAAAAAGAAGAACAGTTGGCGGCCAAAAAGAAAGAATTGCAGGCTGTGCAAGCGGAAACCCAGACGCTCAAAGATGAAATTAAAAAGCTGGGAAATGAAGATTATCTCCTTGAACTTGCTCATAAACTGGGCTACAGCAAACCGGGTGAAGAGATTTATGAAATTAGGCCCTGAGTCACCGGAGCGTATGACTTTCACACTAAACATGCATGTCTTTTTGCACAACCTGGAGATGAATGTGGATCTGTTTTAATCACGCTCCGAAATCTTTTTGCGACTCCGTTCCGATGCAGTGGCAGAGTCACTCGTCGCAAAAAAGATTTCTCCGCTGGTTCTGCTCATGGAGTTTGTAAAGAATACAGTCCATGATAGCTTGACTCAACCTCTGGGATGAAAGCCCGCTCCGGAAAATGTTTTCCGTCTTCGCTCCGATGCGTGGCAGAGTCGCTCCGCCGGAAAACAAATTCCTCCGCTCATTCGTGTCAATCTTGCACAGAAAACATCTGACTGGTTGATATAATCAAGGGATGAGATGCAAAATCGTGCAGGGAGGCCGTGATTGGACGAAGTGCCTTTGAGGCCGAATCCAGCGGAGGTCCCGAACGGAGGGAGGAAGCGGATCACCTGTTTGAGCGACAGCGAGTTTGATCCGCGCCCGTAGTGGGGGACCGGAGCGGCCAGTTTTACCTTCTTCGCCGGCCTCAAGAGCACGGAGACCAACATGGCCGACCGCCCCGGAAGCACAACCACAGAAACACTCTTAAAACTGCACACTTCCACAGAAAAAAATCGATTCCGGCTGCTGAACACCACGGGAATAAAAGTGGATTTTTTTGCCCCGCTCGAAAATCGCTTTCCGACCCCGCTTCGATGCATGAGAAAGTCGCTTCACTGGAAAACAAACTTCTCCGTTCAGTCGGACTGTTACACTTACAGAAAAAAGTCCGCCTTCTTCCTCTTCACAGACCAGGGGTCTCCTTTTTTGCAGGAATATGGAGCGGAGGACCGAATGTAGTTAATGGGGAATCCTGAACCAACAAGGGAAATGTACACCCGAAAATACAAGGGGGACAGTCGGCGTGAAGCGAAAACCGTGGATGGTTATAACCCTTTCTTTTCTGATTGCTTTTAGTTGTTTGGCCGGCTATCATTTTGTAAGCGGCAAAACCGAACGTCCTCAACCGAAAAAAAGAGGCGTGGTGACCGGTTTGGAAGTGCTTCTGGATAACCCGGATCTGCTGAAGGGGAAACGGGTTGGATTGATCACCAATCCGACGGGAATCACCCGCGAGTATCAACATGCGCTGGACGCGATGTTGGAGCGGGGAATCCGTGTGACGAAAGTTTTCGGCCCCGAACACGGGGTGAGGGGAACCGAGCAGGCTGGGGATATTC
Source organism: Lihuaxuella thermophila (assembly GCF_900110165.1). Lineage (GTDB taxonomy): Bacteria > Bacillota > Bacilli > Thermoactinomycetales > Thermoactinomycetaceae > Lihuaxuella > Lihuaxuella thermophila. The sequence continues at coordinate 39,661 of NZ_FOCQ01000016.1, read as the reverse complement.
CCGGCACGCTGATCGACCCCAAAACCGGCTTGCCTCTCGTCAATCTCTATGGCAAAAAGCCGGCTGACATGGTTCCTCTTTTTCAAGACGTAGATGTCCTCGTTTTTGATATTCAAGATGTGGGAACCCGCTTCTATACATATATCTATACGATGGCTTATGCCATGGAAGCGGCGGCCGTCGCGGACAGGCCCTTCATCGTCCTGGACCGCCCCAACCCCATTGGCGGTGAGAAGGTTGAAGGACCTGTGCTGGATGAAAAATTCAGTTCGTTTGTAGGTCTCTTTCCGATTCCCCTGAGACATGGAATGACTGCCGGCGAATTGGCAACAATGTTTAATGAAGAGTTTTTCCCGAAAATGGGCAAAAAGAAAGCCGAACTGCAAGTCATCAAGATGAAAGGCTGGGTTCGCCACCAGCGGTTTTCGGAAACCGGTTTACCCTGGGTTTTGCCTTCCCCCAATATGCCGACACCGGATACCGCCATGGTGTACCCGGGAACGGGTTTGATTGAAGCGACCAACTTGTCGGAGGGCAGGGGAACGACTCGGCCGTTCGAACTGATCGGAGCTCCTTACATCGAGGGGTGGAAGCTGGCGGAAGAATTGAACAAAGCCGGTCTTCCCGGAGTCTCCTTTCGTGAAGCCTATTTCACTCCCACCTTCTCCAAATACAAAGATCAAGCGGTGGGCGGAATCCAGGTGCATGTGGAAGATCCGGATGCGTTCGATCCGATCCTGACAGGACTTATGATCATTGAAAAAACAAAAAAACTGTATCCTGCTCAGTTCGCATGGCGGGAATCCCGGGAACCGTACTGGATGGATAAATTAACCGGAACCGATCAAGTGCGGAAACGGATTGACCAGGGGATTCCGGCAGCGGAAATCGTCCGGGAATGGTCGCGAGAACTGAATAAATTCAAGGATTTGCGCGAGAAATATCTCCTCTATCCATCACGGGGAATTTCCCGATAAAAAATTTTTATTTTAACCTTGACATCGCTGCGGACGGTATATATAATAGAATTTGTTCGCAGCGATGCAAATAAGAAATGACGCGGGGTGGAGCAGTTGGTAGCTCGTCGGGCTCATAACCCGAAGGTCGCAGGTTCAAGTCCTGCCCCCGCAACCAAACATTTGTGGCGGCGTAGCTCAGCTGGCTAGAGCGTACGGTTCATACCCGTAAGGTCGGGGGTTCGAGGCCCTCCGCCGCTACCAAACTTCAGAGAGGAGAAGGCGAATGAAAGCTCTCAACGGGAGAGCGGATAATCGCCTTTTTTTTATGGATTTCCTCTGAGGAATCGGTCCGCACTGCCAAGTTACCGGGGAATGTGGGAGTGGTTGTGTGAATGTCGTCATCAAAAAAATTAAATTTACAACAATAAATAAAACCTATACCGAATTGGTACGGGATTGGCGTGGACGACACTGCTTCGCTACCCAGTATGCAAACCCCGATGGAAAGAGGATTTTTCTAACTTATTACTTTGTCCGGAAAGGGTACACGATCTCCAAGGTATTTGGCCGGACCGGGGAATTCCTCTACTACTACTGCGATGTCATGGATATGCATCAGATTGGGCGCTTGCGCTATGTCATGGTGGACCTCTTGCTGGATCTGATTATTTATCCGGACGGAAGGTATCATCTGATCGATGTGGATGAGTTTGCCGATGCTGTTGAAAAGGGACAGCTGAAGCGAAGGCAACTCGTACACGCCCTTCGCACGCTGGACCAGATGATCCGCCTGCAAACGGAACGCAAGCTGATTCCGTCGTTTATTCAAGAGGCCAAAATGTACCCGCTCCCCGACCATCTTCCCAAAAAATAAGATTTTGATGGATTTCTTCAGAGCTTCCGACAGGACCAGCCGAGGCAACAGGAAAACTGCGCGTGAAATGACTTGTATTCAGAAGTTTTGTCGAGTCCGTTTGGTTTCCGATGAAATGCGACAAATACAGACGGTTTATTCTAGCCCCCAAATCGAAACAGGGGGCTTATTTGTTTGCCCTTCACCCGGATCGGAAGGCTTTGCTTTGATCATCTTCATTGGAAGAAAACGGATCTTAAAAATCTGTCGGAAATTTTTTTTGCTGTTTCAGCCATTCTGACAAACTTTCCGTTTCCGCCCCGCTATAATGGGTGGCACAAAACCGTAGAGGGGTGGGTATTCATGCAAATCAGTGCTCAAAAAATGAAACAGGTGTTCATTCGTCCGATCGGAAAGTGGACGGGATGGGATGGAAAGCGTCAAAAACGTTTTCTGAACCGCCTGAGCCGGATGTGGAATGTTCCCGTGTTGGTGTTCGCCTTCCTGCTCGGCAGGGCGACGATTCTCGATTCCGTCTCCCCGTTTGCGGTCGCTTATCTGGCTGTCATCTTCTATCTGGCGAGAAAACAGTGGCCGTTGGTGTTCTCCTCTTTAATCGCCGGCGCCGCTACGTTGGATCTGATGCATGCGGCAAAAATTTCGGGATTTCTTGCCCTCTTTATGGTCATTCAAAAGGTGGTAAGCTGGACCGGGAAAGGACAGATCAATTACGCCCCTTTTGTCGTAGGGAGCAGCAGCGCCGCGGGCCACCTGATTTACTTGTGGACCGAAGGCTGGCCCCAGTACAAGGGACTTTTAGCCGGTGTGGACGTGTTGCTCAGTTTTATTCTCACTTTTATCTTTGTTCATTCGCTGCCCATTTTTACGGTCAAGAAAAGGCGTATTTCATTAAGGCATGAAGAAGTCGTCTGCCTGGTTATTCTCATCGGCTCCGTCATGACCGGGATGATGGATTGGAAGATTGGGGATTTATCTGTGGTTCATATCTTTTCCCGTTATCTCATATTGACACTCGCACTGGTCGGGGGAGCCATGCTGGGATCCTCCATGGGGGTGGTAACCGGGTTGATCTTGAGCTTGTCCGACACCAAAGCCATGCTTCAGATCAGCTTGCTGGCTTTTGCCGGACTCCTTGCCGGCCTGTTTAAAGAAGGGCGCCGTCTGGGTGTCGCCATTGGATTCATGCTGGGTTCGGCGATCCTCACCCTCTACGACGGAGGAACGCCGGCGATGTGGATGTCACTCCAAGAATCTTTGATCGCCATTCTTTTCTTTATGATGACACCGGATCGGATCTTTAAGGCCGTCAGCCGGTTTGTTCCCGGAACACTGGAAAATCAGACTGCCCACCAGGATTACATCCGGCGCCTCCGGGATGTAACCGCCGCGAAAGTGGAACACTTTATGGAGCTGTTTCAGGAGCTGGCCTTCAGCTTTAGAGAAGATTCCGTCAAAAAAAGGAGGGAAGATGAAAGCCAAATCCATCTGTTTGTTTCCGAAGTGATGAACCGGAGTTGCATCGGCTGTGCGAGGTATCAACATTGCTGGGAAGAAAATGTGATGAAAACCTACCAGGGGATGACCGACCTGATGGCTCTGGTGGAAACAGAGGGAACGACCTCCGCTGTCGCCGTTCCCCCTTCCTGGGAAAGCCACTGCATTCGGGGAGAAAAAGTGCTTCGCACGATCCAGGAACAGTACACTTCTTATGAGCAGAGCATCTTCTGGATGGAAAAAATGAAAGAGTCTCGCCGGCTCGTTTCGGATCAATTGGCAGGCATGGCCGAAGTGATGGCGAAGTTGGCCCGCGAAATCCGTCATGAAACCCAAGTATTGTCCGCCCAGGAGGAGCAAATTCATGAGGCGTTGGAAGAACTGGGTCTGACCATTGGCCGGGTGGACATCATCAATCTGGAGGAAGGGAAAGTAGAAATTGAAGTGGTGATGCCTCATCGGGACGCATTGGACGAATGCAAAAAGCTGGTGGCGCCGATGCTGACGGAAATCTTGGGAGAACCGATCTCCGTTTACCGCAAAGTGGTGAAGGACGGGTCGCCCGGAGCGGTGATCACCCTTGGCTCGGCACAACGGTACGAGCTGAAGACGGGCGCGGCCACCGCAGCCAAAGGTGGGGGATTTGTTTCGGGAGACAGCTATTGTTACATGAATCTGGGTACGGGCAAATATGCGGTTGCCCTGAGCGATGGGATGGGGAACGGGCTGAGGGCGCAGGAAGAGAGCAGTGCCGCCCTGAAGCTGCTCAGGCGACTGTTGCACGCGGGCATGGATGAAGATCGTGCCGTGGATATGGTCAACTCCATTCTCAGCCTGCGCTCCACGGATGAGATATTTGCCACCATTGATCTGGCGATGGTCGATCTGAATACGGCACAGGGCAGGTTTATGAAAATCGGCTCCACTCCCGGCTTTATTAAGCGCGGAAAAGAAGTGATCATGTTGTCGGCTTCCAACCCGCCCATCGGCATTCTGAATGAAATAGAAATTGAGCCTGTCGAGATGAAGCTTGAACCCGGGGATCTGATCATCATGGTTACGGACGGCATCTATGATGCCCCCCGCCATGCGGCAAATAAGGAGGCTTATATGAGCCGGATGATTGCGGAAATTGATACCAAAGATCCGCAAGATTTTGCTGACTGCCTCCTGGAAAGAGTGGTTCGCGATCATGGCGGCCAAATTGAGGACGATATGACGGTGGTTGTCTCCAAAGTGGAACGTCATGTGCCTGAATGGTCGACGATTCGCTTGCCCGGAGTCAGCCGTTTAGAGCGTTCCGAAGCGATCGTGTGAAAAAACGGTTTGCTTCTTGAGTCTAAAAGGAATAAGATGTATGCAGAACAAGGATATGTCTTGATTTTTTGAAGGGAAGGACATCAGTGTTTCTCGATCAGCTCAAGAAAGAGATCGAACAACACCAAATGATCAGGCGGGGGGAGAAGGTTCTCGTCGGCGTATCGGGAGGACCGGATTCGCTCGCCTTATTGCACGGGCTCCGCTCTCTGGGTTCCGAGTACGGGTGGAGCCTTTTTGTCATTCATGTCAATCACGGTCTGCGGGGAAAAGAGAGTGAGGAAGATGCCCGCTTTGTCAAAGAGTGTTGTGAAAAATGGCAAATTCCCTGCCGGATCGAAACGGTGGACGTAAATAGCGTTTTAAGAAGAGAAGGAGGGAACAAACAGGCGATTGCCAGAAAATTACGCTACAGGGCGTTCCGAAAAGCCGCGGAAAGCTGGAGAGCAGATAAGCTGGCTCTGGCCCACCACGCAGATGACCAGGTGGAAACCATCTTGATGCGCATCATCCGGGGAACAGGCGTCGGAGGCCTGAGAGGAATGGAAAAGATCAGAAGATGGCACGGTATCGACCTGATCCGGCCGCTCCTTTCCATTTCCCGCGAAATGATCGAAAGTTACTGCGGGGAGCAGGGATTAAACCCGCGATTGGACAAGAGCAATCTTTCGCCTGCCTATACCCGCAACCGGGTGCGCTTAGAATTGCTTCCGCTACTCTCCACTTATAATCCACGGGTGAAAGAGGCCATATTACAGTTAAGCGAAATCATCCGTGAAGAAGAAAAAGTATGGGAGGAGATGGTCACAGAAGCCTGCCGGCGTGTGGTGAAACAGGAGTCAACAACCTCTTTCACGCTTGATCTTTCAAGTTTTCTTCACTTCTCTGTCGCTTTACAAAGAAGGATAGTTAAACTAATATTAAGTTGTCTTTTGAAACAGGGAACCAATGAGGCGACGCTTACATCCATCGAACAGGTAAGACAAGTTGCAGCGCACCCCAACCCTTCGGCGGAAGTCGATTTGCCCGGCGGGGTGAAGGCAGAGCGCCAATACCATCTGCTCACCCTTACGCTGAAGGAAATCGGGTCACAAGAGAATCAACCTATTGCACCGATCCCTCTTTCTGTTCCCGGCATGACTTCCCTGCCCGGTTTTATGGGTAAAATAGAAGTAATCGTGTCCGGTGCGCCGCTTGATTCCATAAAGCCTTGCCGTGATTTTGCGGTTTTTGACGCGTGCCAAATTGATGAACCCGTCATGGTTCGTTCCCGGAAGCAGGGCGACCGGATGACCTGCTTTGGGATGGCCGGAACCAAAAAGTTAAAAGACTTGTTCATAGAAGCAAAGATACCGAGACAAGTCCGGGACTCATACCCCATTGTGACTGCAGGGGAACATATTTTGTGGGTTCCGGGAATCAGGCGGTCAAAGTTGGCCATGATCACCCCGCGCACGAAACAGTTCCTCTATATGCTGTGGCATGACGGGGAGGAAGAAGACGCGTTTTCCTGATTGGCCCGCCGCCCGAGTTCCGTTCAGCATCGGATCAACGAGCCTTATAGGAGGATTCCAATGCATCAAGATATGAAGGAGATCCTGATTTCCGAAGCGGAAATCGCCGAAAAAGTGACTGAACTGGGTCAGATGATTTCCCGGGATTATAAAGACCTGAATCCATTGTGCATCTGTGTGTTAAAGGGAGCCGTTCCGTTTATGGCCGATCTCATCCGCAAAATGGAGATTCCGGTTGAAGTGGATTTTATGGCGGTGTCCAGCTACGGCAGCTCCACAAAATCATCGGGTGTGGTCCGGATTCTGAAGGATTTGGAGGCATCCGTTGAAGGCCGGCACGTACTTGTCGTCGAAGATATTATCGATTCGGGACTTACTCTCAGCTATCTGATCGCCATGTTGAAGGGCAGAAAAGCAGCATCCGTCAAGGTGGCCACTTTGCTCGATAAACCGGCTCGCCGCACCGTTGACTTAAAGCCGGATTACTGCGGGTTTGAGATTCCGGATGAATTTGTGGTAGGGTATGGACTGGATTACGCCGAAAAGTATAGAAACCTCCCCTATATCGGAGTGCTAAAGGAAGAGGTTTACAGTTCATAGTTTGGTCTATTGTGGGGCAAACATTGACTGTGATACAATGAAAAAAGTGGACTGAGAGGAGGCCAGGGATGAAAAACTTCTTCCTCAGGAACGGAGTACTATATATTATCCTGATCCTTGTAACCATCGGGGTTGTGAATATGATCGCAAACCCGACAACAGATACGGTACCTTTAAGCTATGATCAATACAGGCAAAAACTTCTGAATAAAGAGCTGGATAATATTACCATTCAGCCTGAAGCCGGTACATACCATATTGAAGGTAAGATCAAAGCTGAGGGAAAAGCGTTTGTGACGCGTGCGCCGGATGTACCCGGTGTGACTCAGGACCTGGAAAAAGCCGGTGTAAAAATCACTGTTGAAAAAGCCAAAGGCGATTCCGTCTGGCTGACCTTTTTTACATCGATCATTCCCTTTGTCATCATCCTCCTTCTTTTCTTTTTCTTGCTCAACCAAGCCCAGGGTGGCGGCAGCCGGGTGATGAATTTCGGGAAGAGCAAAGCGAAGCTCTATAATGAAGAGAAAAAGCGGGTTACGTTTGAGGATGTGGCCGGGGCGGATGAAGAGAAGGCAGAGCTGGTCGAAATCGTTGATTTCTTGAAAGACAACCGCCGGTATACGGCAATGGGAGCGCGTGTTCCCAAAGGGGTTCTGCTGGTGGGTCCGCCGGGGACAGGTAAAACCCTGCTCGCCCGGGCGGTCGCCGGTGAAGCGAAAGTACCGTTCTTTTCGATCAGCGGTTCGGATTTTGTTGAGATGTTTGTCGGTGTTGGTGCGTCCCGCGTGCGTGACCTGTTTGAGCAAGCCAAGAAAAATGCCCCCTGTATCATTTTTATCGATGAGATTGACGCGGTAGGACGTCAGCGGGGAGCGGGTCTTGGCGGAGGTCATGATGAGCGGGAGCAAACGTTGAACCAATTGCTCGTGGAGATGGACGGTTTTGATGCCAATGCCGGAATCATCATTATGGCGGCGACCAACCGGCCGGATATTCTGGATCCTGCCCTGTTGCGTCCCGGACGATTTGACCGTCAGATTTTGGTAAACCGTCCCGATGTCAAAGGGCGCGAAGCTGTGCTCAAAGTGCATGCGCGCAACAAACCGCTCGCGGATAATGTCAAGCTGAGCGTGATTGCCCAGAGGACGACCGGTTTTTCCGGAGCCGACCTGGAAAACCTGCTCAACGAAGCAGCCCTCCTGGCAGCTCGCGGCAATAAGAAAAAAATCACCATGGAAGAGATCGATGAAGCGATTGACCGCGTCATTGCCGGTCCGGCGAAGAAAAGCCGCGTCATCAGCGAGAAAGAACGCAAAATCGTGGCTTACCATGAAGCCGGTCACGTCATTTGCGGTTATTACGTGGAAAATGCGGATGTCGTGCACAAGGTGACCATCGTTCCCCGCGGTCAAGCGGGCGGCTACGCGATGATGTTGCCGAGGGAAGACCGTTACCTCGCTACCAAGGGCGAACTGTTGGATCGCGTAACAGGTCTCTTAGGCGGGCGCGTGGCAGAGGAGATCGTCTTTGGTGAAGTGAGCACAGGCGCAAGCAACGATTTTGAAAGAGCGACCAGTATTGTTCGCGCGATGATTACCGAATACGGGATGAGCGATAAATTGGGCACCATGCAGTACGGTCGCCCGCAAGGCCAAGTGTTCCTTGGGCGTGATTTAGGTCTTGAGCAAAATTACAGCGACAAAATCGCGTATGAAATTGATATGGAGATGCAGGAGCTGATCCGCAGTTGCTACAACCGCGCGAAAAACCTGCTCCTGCAGCACCGCGATAAGCTAGAACTCCTGGCGCAAACGCTTCTGGTACGCGAAACGCTGGACGAAGATCAAATCAAGCAGCTGCTGGAAACCGGTAAAATCGCCGATAACCCGGACGATGTGAAAGTCAATATTCAGGGGAAAGAAGAAAAAGCGAGAACGGAACAATCCCACACTCCTGACGGGAAAGATGAGGCGAAATTTATCAACGGTGCCGGGAACGATCCGGATGCCGGACGGAAACAGGATTCGTATTCTCCGAGTGATTATACGAAGGAAGATCCCAAAAAAGAAGATGAAGATAAACCGATTCAATAAACATGCCATCAGCCCGGGTTTGGATCGTATGATCCGATGCCCGGTTTTTTTCTGTTGAAAGTATGCGTTGGGGAATTGGGAGTTAAGCTATCTCCGATGGATAAGCCTGAAAAGTACGGCTAAAAATGTTTTCCTGCTTGTACTCTTTCATCCTGGTTGCTATCATGGATTTGACCATTCGTAAAAAGCAGGTGGGACCGTCATGAATCAGGAACAAAAGCTTCTCTTGGTGATGGATGTTGGGAACACCAACATCGTGTTGGGTTTATATAAAAAGGACGAATTGATCTATCATTGGCGTTTGCAGACCGACCGCAACGCAACTGAAGATGAGTACGGAATGATTTTAAAAAATCTGTTGTTCCATGTTGGAATTGAACTGAGTGACATTAAAGGGGTCATCATTTCTTCGGTCGTTCCTCCGCTGACGTTTGCACTCAGAAAATTGAGCGAAAAGTATTTGGACCAAACACCGCTGGTTCTGGGTCCGGGCGTCAAAACAGGCTTAAACATCAAGTACGACAACCCGCGTGAGGTGGGAGCCGACCGGATCGCCAATGCCGTTGCCGCCATTGAACTGTATGGAGCTCCCGTCATCATTGTCGACTTCGGTACGGCGACCACCTTCTGTTTTATTGATGAAGAGGCCAATTATATCGGCGGGGCGATTACTCCGGGGGTAAATATTTCTGCCGAAGCGCTCTACCAGCGGACCGCTAAACTGACCCGCGTGGAGATTGTAAAACCGGGAAGCGTTGTGGGCAGAAACACGGTCGAAGCGGTGCAAGCCGGCATTTATTATGGCTATGTCGGAGTGGTGGACGGCATCGTTACCCGCATGAAAAAGATGTTGTCCAAACGGCCCAAAGTAGTGGCGACAGGGGGATTGGCGCAACTGATTTGCAAGGACGCCGTGACCATCGATGAAGTAAACCCTCTGCTCACCCTGGAAGGTTTGAAAATCATCTACGAGCGCAACCAAAGGTAGAATCGAAATCGGTCATGGCAGCTTTGTCACAATCACAGAAATAATTTTAAGCAGCACATGTTCACAAAACGGACATGAATGTTGAACCTAAACCAGGAATGAAGGCGGGTCTGTTTGAAGGCGCTCCGAAATCTTTTTTACGACTCCGTTTTGATGCAGTGGCAGAGTCACTCGTCGCAAAAAAGATTTCTCCGCTGGTTCTGCTTTTGGAGTTTGCAAAGAATGCAGACCATGACAGTTTGATACAACCGTGGATGAGAGCCCGCTGCGGAAATTGTTTTCCGTCTTCGCTCCGATGCAGTGGCAGAGTCGCTCCGCCGGAAAACAATTTCCTCCGCTCATTCGTGTCGATCTTGCTAAGAAAAGGGACTGACTTGATACAACCTAGAGACGTAAGGCAAAAACTTGCAGGGAGGCCGTGATTGGGCGAAGTGCCTTTGAGACCGTACCCAGCGGAGGCCCCGAGCGGAGGGAGGAAGCGGGTCACGTGTTTGAGCGGCAGCGAGTTTGACCCGCGTCCGTAGCGAAAGGGCCGGAGCGGCCAGTATTTACTTCTTCGCCGGCCTCAAGAGCACGGAGACCAACACGGCCGACCGCCCCGGAAGCACAATCAAAGAAACACGCTTACTACTCAGCATACTTTCACGGAAAACGATCATGACACAAACCGGAAATGAAAGTGGATTTGTTTTAAACCCGCGATCCCACCAAAAGGAAATTCCTATCATGAAGGAGTTTCCTTTTTGTATGAGGGAATGATGAAAAGAGAAGCGTTGTTTCATGTATGTTGTTGTAAGGAGGAAAAAACAGGATGAGTGATTACACGGTTCGCGCGATCTCCCCGGATGGAGAAGTGAGAGGCTTTGCGGCCCTGACCAAAGAGTTGGTTCAAGAATTGCAGAGAAGACACCAGACGCTGCCTGTCGCCAGTGCCGCTTTAGGGCGGACTGCAACGATGGGCGCGATTATGGGGTGTATGTTAAAAGCGGAGAAAGACCAGGTGACCATTCAGGTTGAAGGTGACGGTCCGCTTGGCAGGATGATGGTGGACGCGAATGGAAAAGGAGAAGTCCGGGGTTATGTAGACAACCCCGCGGTTCTGCTTCCGTTAAACCAAGCGGGGAAATTGGACGTGGCGGCTGCTGTCGGAAAAGGATCCATCTATATTCTCAAGGATTTGGGGTTAAAGGAGCCTTACCGGGGAACTTCTCCCATTATCTCCGGGGAACTGGCGGAAGATTTCACGTATTATTTTACGGCATCGGAACAGATCCCATCTTCGGTAGGTCTCGGGGTACTGGTGAACCGGGATCAGATCCTCGCTGCAGGGGGGTATTTGATACAGGTGATGCCCGGTGCCACGGAGGAAACAATCAGCCGCTTGGAACAAAAAATCTCCACACTCGCTTCCGTCACCGATTTTTTCCATGGCGGAGGAACACCGGAAGATTTGCTGATCCACCTGATGGGGGAAGACACCCGGATTCTGGAACGCCAACCGGTCACCTTTGCGTGCAAATGTTCCAGAGAGAGAACGGAAGCGATGCTAAAGAGTTTGGGCAGTGATGAACTGCGCTCCATCCTGGAGGAGCAGAACCAGGCGGAGGTTCTTTGCCATTTCTGCAATGAAAAATATGTATTTGACCGTTCCCGGCTTGAGGAAATGATCGCAGAGCTCGGCCATGCCTGATGGCAAGCGCGCAAATACAAGCCCATTTTTAAAGAAAATTGATTGACAATTCCTTTTCTTCATTGTTAAGATTAAGTCAATAAATCCTACATTGTTACTCGGAATAGGAGGACATTAGAATGCGCGTAGCCAACAATATCCTTGAACTAATCGGTCAAACTCCAATAGTGAAACTGAATCGCATCGTCGGGAAAGCGGATGCGGATGTTTATTTGAAATTGGAATGGTTCAACCCGGGCGGCAGTGTTAAGGACCGGATCGCACTCTCCATGATTGAGGAAGCTGAGAAGCGGGGGGAACTGAAGCCCGGGGCCACCATTTTGGAACCCACCAGCGGAAACACAGGGATCGGCTTAGCCATGGTAGCGGCTGCAAAAGGCTACCGCGCGATTTTGGTCATGCCGGATACGATGAGCATGGAACGTCGCAATTTGCTCCGGGCTTACGGAGCGGAGCTGGTATTGACTCCGGGTGCGGAAGGAATGAAGGGAGCCATCGCCAAAGCGGAAGAAATCGCCCGCCAAAATCCGGATTACTTCCTTCCCCAACAGTTTAAGAACCCGGATAACGTGAAAGTCCACCTGGAAACCACCGCTGTGGAAGTGGTTGAACAAATGGGCGGTGACCTGGATGCGTTCGTGTCGGGCATCGGTACAGGCGGTACGATTACTGGTGTAGGAACCGTTCTGAAGGAAAAATACCCGCATGTTCACATCGTTGCCGTTGAACCGGCTGCTTCTCCCGTTTTATCCGGAGGAAACCCCGGACCGCATAAAATCCAGGGAATTGGAGCCGGATTTGTTCCGGACATTTTGAATACCGAAGTCTATGATGAAGTGTTGACCGTGGAAAACGAGGAAGCCTTTGAATGGGCCCGTCGTCTGGCGCGCGAGGAAGGAATTCTGGGCGGAATCTCGACAGGGGCTGCTGTCGCTGCTGCCATGAAAGTGGCCCGCCGTCTGGGAGAAGGCAAAAAAGTGCTCGCTGTATCGCCGAGTAACGGTGAAAGATACCTGACCACTCCGCTCTTTCAGTTTGAACAGAACTAATCGGTCAATTGGATAATCAACGCTCCGGAAAGCTATCCTTATCTTAAGGGTAGCTTTTCTTGATGATGAAGATTGCCATTTCATATGTTAAAATAATGAAGTTAGCAGAGTGTAGATAAGGCGAGAAGAGGGGAGAAGAGATCATGATCTTGATGATCGACAACTACGATTCTTTTACGTACAACCTGGTCCAGTATTTGGGCGAATTGGGTGAACAACTCACAGTAGCGCGAAACGATGAGATGACCATCGAGGAGATAGAAAGGATGCGCCCGGAATATCTCGTGATTTCCCCGGGCCCCGGGACACCGGATGACGCGGGCATATGCCTGTCCGTGGTCGATCATTTTGCCGGAAAGATCCCCATGCTGGGGGTCTGCCTGGGACATCAGACCATTGCCCGGGCATTTGGCGGGAATGTAGTCCGGGCCGAGCGTTTGATGCACGGAAAAACCTCACCCGTCTACCATGATGGCCGGTCGATCTTTGGCGGCATTCCTTCTCCGTTTACGGCCACGCGTTACCATTCCCTGATCGTTGAAAGAGAGTCGCTCCCGGCATGCTTCATGATCAGTGCGGAGACGGCCGAAGGGGAGATCATGGCCATCCGCCACCGGACGCTTCCGATCGAGGGAGTTCAATTTCACCCGGAATCCATTATGAGTGAACACGGCAAGCAATTACTCGCTAATTTTATCAACACCTACGCTTAATCACTCCCCATGTGTCCATGCAGGGGATTCCCGGGTCATCCGTCTGTCAGGAAGTTGACCAAGCTCCCCTGGGTTCCACGGTTAACAGGTTTAGTTACCAGGACAGGCAAGATCTGCTGCTTGGTTTTTGCTGTTCACTCCAACCCGTCGTCCCTATACAAGGGGATGGGTCTGCAGTGAGCAGACTCCTGTGGAAACCCTGGGTGCGATCCGCGATTGTAACAGCAGGACAATTATTTGCAAATGCTTTTCTGAACATGTCCGGTGCGAACAGCGTTTTGCGAGGTGACGCTATGGCCATCATGATGCTCAACGGTTGCCTGGTCCGGGAAGAGGAGGCGGTGGTTTCCGTCTTTGATCACGGTCTCCTGTATGGGGTGGGGGCGTTTGAAACCTTGCGCCTCTATGAGGGACATCCGTTTCTGCTGGATGACCATTTGAATCGGTTAAATGAAGGTTTGAAACGTATGTCCGTCCGGCCCCCTTATACCACCCGGGAATGGGAACGGCAGATCGGGGAACTGACAGAGCGGAATCATTTGCAGAATGCGTCGGTCCGCATCACCGTCACCGGCGGCGCGGAAGGATTGGGTTTAACTGCTTCTTCCTATGAACGGCCGTCAACGATGATCTTTATCCGCCCCCTTCCTTTTGAACCGGGCGAATTGTTTCATAAAGGCAAACGGCTGCAGGTGGTATCCGTTCCCAGACAGGCTCCCGGAGGAGTGGAAAAATACAAAACGAGCAATTACCTCAACAGCGTGCTGGCCAGACAGGAAGTGGAAGATTTTCCGCAAACCGAAGGAGTCATGCTAACCCCGGACGGGGCATTGGCCGAAGGGATTGTCAGCAATCTCTTTTTTGTTTCCGGGGGAGTTCTCCACACCCCATCTTTGGAGTCCGGCATTCTGGCAGGAGTGACCAGACACTGGGTGATGGAGCTGGCGGGATACCTGGGTTTTCGGGTGAAAGAGGGACGATATACCCTGGAAGATCTGCAGCAGGCGGACGAGATTTTTGTCACCAATTCCGTGCAGGAAATGGTTCCGGTGTATGAGTTTTCGGGTAAGCCCAAGCGGAATCCGGTTATAACCCAACGCCTTTATGAAGCATATCAAACATTCACGACCCGTTTGCGAAGCGCGGGAGAACTCCGGGGAAGGAAGTTGAAGCAATGAAGACAGAAGTACTCAAAGCAGGGAATTACCGTTTGCCTCTCCTGCGGCGTACACTGGTGATGGGCATTTTAAATGTGACACCTGATTCATTTTCGGACGGGGGACGCTACAACCGCATCGACCTGGCCTTGGAGCATGCGAGAAAACTGGCGCAAGACGGAGCCGATATTCTCGATATCGGGGGTGAATCGACCCGCCCGGGAGCAACTCCCGTTTCGCTGGATGAAGAATTGGAGCGGGTGATTCCCGTCATCGAAAAAGTGGCACAGGAAATTGATCTCCCGATCTCCGTGGACACGTATAAAGCGGAAGTGGCCAGACAGGCGGTTCGGGCAGGGGCACACATGTTGAATGATGTGTGGGGCGGCAAACGGGATCCCGGCATGGTGAAAGTGGCGGCCGAACTGGATGTTCCCATCATCCTGATGCATAACCGGGAAGAGGCGGACTACCACTCCCTGATGGATGACATCCTGTCCGATCTCGAGCAATCAGTGCAAATCGCCACAGAAGCAGGAGTCAAAGAGGAACGCATCATCCTCGATCCGGGGATCGGTTTTGCCAAGAGTTACGAGCAAAACCTGATCGTGATGCGAAACCTGAAGCAGATCGTAGACCTTGGCTATCCGGTTCTCCTGGGAACTTCGAGAAAATCCCTGATTGGCAAAACACTGGGACTCCCTCCGGAAGAGCGCGTGGAGGGAACCGCCGCCACCGTCGCATTCGGCGTGGCACAGGGCTGCAAAATCGTGCGCGTCCATGATGTGAAAGAGATGGTGAGGGTCTGCCGCATGATGGATGCGATGCTGTACGGAGGACAGAAGTAAGGAGGGGCCGGGATGGATAAAATCTTTTTCAACGAGATGTATTTCTATGGATATCATGGGGCGTATCCGGAAGAGAACAAACTGGGGCAGCGCTTTATCGTCGATCTGGAACTGGGACTTGACTTGCGACCCTCCGCTTTAAACGATGATTTGAGCCAAACGGTGAACTACGCGGAGGTTTACCAGGCGGTGAAAAAGGAAGTGGAAGAGACGCAGGTGCAATTGGTGGAGACACTCGCGGAGCGGATCGCGGACCGGTTGCTTTCCACATTCCCCGTTGAACAGGTCCTGGTTCGCGTAACCAAGCCCGATCCGCCCATCCCCGGCCATTACAAGGCGGTTGGCGTGGAAATACTGAGGCGTAAATCATGAGCCGAATTGTAACTGCTTATCTCGGACTGGGAGCCAATCTGGGTGACCGTCAGTCCCAACTCCGGCAAGCGATTGAACGCTTAAACCAAACTCCCGGGATCCGCGTCACCCGTCTCTCCTCCGTATACGAAACCGCTCCTGTCGGATATTTGGATCAGCCCAACTTTTACAATCTCGTGGCCGAAGTGAAGACCACGTTAACTCCAAACGCGCTCCTTTCCGTCATTCTGCAGATTGAACAAAAGCTTCACCGGGTGCGGGAAGTACGATGGGGCCCGCGAACGATCGATATCGACATCCTTTTGTACGGAGACCGGGCGATCGAGCAGGACGAATTACAGATTCCCCACCCGAGGATGAAAGAACGGGCCTTCGTATTGGTTCCCCTTTCGGAGCTTGCCGGAAACAAGATCATCCCCGGCACGGATCAAACCGTGGAACAATGGGCGGGGGCGTTAACGCCTGATCAACAGATTCGCCGTCTGGATCTGCTCCTTTACCCCGAAGGCTTAAGCCTGGAACTGAATAGATAGGGAACAGAAAGCGATTATCCGGGAATGAAAGTGGATCTGTTTGAAGGACGCTCCGAAATCTTTTTTACGACTCCGTTCCGATGCAGTGGCAGAGTCACTCGTCGCAAAAAAGATTTCTTCGCTGGTTCTGCTTATGGAGATTGCAAAGAATACAGTCCATGACAGCTTGCCACAACCCTGGGATAGTGCCCACTCCGGAAATTGTTTTCCGTCTCCACTCCAATGCAGTGGCAGAGTCGCTCCACCGGAAAACAAATTCCTTCGCTCATCATGTCTATCTTGTACGAAAACCATCTGACTATTTGATACAATCTAGAGACTAGTTGATACAACCTAAAGACGAATTACAAAATCGTGCAGGGAGGCCGTGATTGGACGAAGTGCCTTTGAGGCCGTCCCCAGCGGAGGCCCCGAACGAAGGGAGGAAGCGGATCACCTGTTTGAGCGAATGCGAGTTTGATCCGCGCCTGTAGTGAGAGGGCCGGAGCGGCCAGTTTCCACGTCTTTGCCGGCCTCAAGAGCACGAAGGCCAACACGGCCGACCGACTCGGAAGCACAACCACAGAAGACTTCTAACACAACCCGCTTGCTCACAAAACAGATCATGCTTACTGGACACAAACAAATAATGCAGGGGGAGTTTTAACGCGGCTCCAAAATCTTTTTACGACTCGCCCCGATACGGTGGCAGAGCCACTCTGCCGAAAAACAATTTCCTTCGCTCACACGTGTCTATCACTTTCAATTAAGAGTTCGAACAGGAAGGAGGCACTTGAGATGCTGAAAATCGGAGACATTCAGCTGAAAAACCAAGTGGTTCTCGCCCCGATGGCCGGTGTTTGCAATCCGGCGTTCCGTCTGATCGCCAAGGAATTTGGGGCCGGATTGGTTTGCGCGGAGATGGTCAGCGACAAAGCGATCTTGCACGGAAATCAACGGACGAAACAAATGCTGTATGTGGATGAAAGGGAAAAACCGCTCAGCCTGCAAATATTCGGCGGAGATAAAGAGACGCTCGTCGAGGCCGCCAAGGTGGTCGACCAACAGACCAATGCGGATATTATCGACATTAACATGGGATGTCCGGTACCCAAAGTGACGCGTTGCGATGCGGGGGCCAAATGGCTGCTGGACCCGAATAAAATCTATGACATGGTTTCGGCCGTAGTGGCAGCCGTCAGCAAGCCGGTTACGGTAAAAATGCGCATCGGCTGGGATGATGAACACATCTATGCGGTCGAAAACGCCCAAGCGGTTGAAAGCGCGGGAGGAAAGGCCGTCGCCGTCCATGGCCGGACACGTGTACAGATGTACAAGGGCAAAGCCAACTGGGACATCATTCGCCAGGTGAAGGAAGCCGTCAAGATACCGGTGATCGGAAACGGGGATGTCTTTACTCCCGAAGATGCCCGCCGGATGCTGGACACCACCGGCTGCGACGGAGTGATGATCGGCCGCGGCGCTCTCGGGAACCCGTGGATGCTGTACCGCACCGTCCATTACCTGGAAAAAGGGGAGCTATTGCCGGAACCGAGCCCGATGGAAAAAATGCGCATTGCCATCCTGCATATGGACCGCCTGGTAGGGCTGCGGGGAGAACGGGTCGCCGTTCGCGAAATGCGCAAACATGCCGCCTGGTATCTCAAAGGATTGCGCGGGGCATCGCGGATTAAAGATCTGGTGAACGAACAAGAAACCCGTGACGGGATGGCCCGCCTTCTGTTAAGCTTTGCTGAGGAACTGGAAAACAATCAGACCGAAGAAACGACAGCTCAAGCCGTCTAAGCCCCCGAATCCGAAGGAGTGAGATTTGCATGACACATGAAGAACACAGCAGCGATTTATTTGAAGTGCGGCGGGAAAAGTTAAAAGCGCTGCGTGAACGGGGAGTCGACCCGTTTGGTCAAAAATATGTCCGTACCCACTCGGCACAGGACATCGGGTCCCTCTACGGGGAATTATCCAAAGAAGAGTTGGAGGAAAAAGCCGTCCGCGTTTCCATCGCCGGCCGGCTGATGGCCAAGAGGGTTCAGGGTAAAGCATCATTTGCCCATTTACAGGATATGTCCGGCCGGATTCAAATCTATGTCCGCCTGGACCGCGTAGGCGAAGAACAGTATGACATCTTCAGCACGGCTGACCTCGGCGACTGGATCGGTGTATCCGGTGTCGTCTTTAAAACCAACCGCGGGGAAATCAGTGTAAAAGCGGACGAAGTCACTTTCTTGACCAAATCGCTCCGCCCCCTGCCGGAAAAATATCACGGGCTGAAAGATGTGGAATTGCGTTACCGCAAGCGTTACCTGGATCTGATCATGAACCCGGAAGTGAAGGATACCTTTATTGCGCGCAGCAAAATCATCCGGGCAATTCGCCGCTATCTGGATGACCACGGCTATCTGGAAGTGGAAACGCCGACTATGCATGCCATCGCTGGGGGAGCTGCGGCCCGTCCGTTTATCACTCATCACAATGCACTCGATATGACCCTCTACATGCGCATTGCCATTGAGCTGCACCTGAAACGGCTCATCGTGGGCGGTATTGAGAAAGTGTATGAAATCGGGCGCGTTTACCGCAACGAAGGGATTTCCACCCGTCACAATCCCGAGTTTACGATGCTCGAGCTGTATGAGGCGTATGCCGATTTCCACGATATCATGGATTTAACGGAAAATCTGATCGCCCATGTGGCCCGGGAAGTGCTCGGGACAACCAAGATCCGTTACCAGGGACATGAGGTGGATTTGACCCCCGGCTGGGCGCGCAAATCGATGACCGATCTCATCAGAGAACATGTCGGTGTGGATTTCACACGGCAAATGAGCGATGAAGAAGCCCGTCGCCTGGCGGAAGAACACGGGGTCCAAGTAGAGCCGTCCATGACCTTTGGGCATATCGTCAACGAATTTTTTGAACAAAAAGTGGAACACAAATTGATCCAGCCCACCTTTGTCTACGGGCATCCGGTGGCCATCTCCCCGCTGGCGAAGAAAAACGAACAAGATCCGCGTTTTACCGACCGGTTTGAGCTCTTCATCGTCGGGCGGGAACATGCCAATGCCTTTTCGGAACTGAATGATCCGATTGACCAGCGGGAACGCTTTGAAGCGCAAGTAGCCGAGAAAGCGGCCGGAAATGAGGAAGCCCATCCGATGGATGAGGATTTCCTGGAAGCATTGGAGTACGGCATGCCCCCGACCGGAGGACTGGGAATCGGCATCGACCGGCTGGTGATGCTGCTGACCGACAGCCCCTCGATTCGGGATGTCCTGCTCTTCCCGCACATGCGCGAACAAAATGAAAAATAAACAGGTTATCCACAGTTGATGCACAAATATAAGCGGCTTCTTTTCTGTGAAGAAGCCGCTGTTTTATTTCTAACCACCGGCCAGCTGGAAAAAATCGCTTGTCTAATTAATGGAAACCTACTATAATGACCGTGAGGTTTACCGTACACATTGGAGGAAGGATCTCCATGCCTTGGTCTGAGCAATTGGTGTATGCAGTGTTGATCATTCTCATGATTGCATCAACGATCACAGATCTGAAAGAGCGGCTCATCTATGACCGGTTTATTCTCATTGGCGTTCTATTTTCGATGATCTTTCGGATTTTCTACCGAACTGAACCCTGGTGGGAATATTTGGCCACAGGAATTGGGGTACTATTCATTCTTGCTACCATTGCGGCGATTACTAGAGGGACGGCAATCGGTGGCGGAGATATTAAAGCTTTTGCCATGATTGGACTTTCACTCGGTTTTACCCAGTTTTTATATATTTTTCTTATCTCCCATCTACTTGCGGCAGTCTTTATGTTCCTAGTAAAATTATATAAGTGGAAAGAAGTTAAAAGAGATACGGAATTCCCATTTGCACCTTTTATTTTGTTTGGGCTGATTTTTACCAATAGTTTCAAACTATTCGGGTTCATTTAACCTTAGGTGAACTGTTCAGGGAGGTAAAGCTATGGGCCCCAAGAAAGAGAACCACAGGTATTTGGAGCAGGGTCACCACCTTCCGCTTCCTGAATCCCGTTACGGCTTTTTCGGACGGGAACGCGGGGCGGTCCGGGAAGCGAAAGAGACGAGATCCGATGAACGCGCACAGCAGCAGGTTCTCTCCATGCTGTCCAGTTTGCAGCAAAACTTTTCTTCACTCCTCCAGGTGGTCACCAACCGGCTCAGCTATGACAAGACGAAGGAAGCCGCGTTTGACAGACTGTACAAAGAGATGGAAGAACTGAAGCAAGATCAGGAATTAAGCCAACTTCGCCCGTTGTACATCGACCTGATCCTGCTCATCGACCGGATGAACACCATTTACAACGACAAGCTGGATTCAGGTTCGCAAAACCCGGAGCTGGTAAACATTTTGCAAACGCTCAGCCATGAAGTGCTGGAGATCTTATACAGGAGGGGCGTTGAACTCATCGTTACCACTTCACCTGTCTTTGACCCCAAAGTACAAAAAGTGGTTGAAGTGATCCCCACCCAGAACCCTGCAGAAGATAATACCGTGGTACATATGGTGCGCCATGGATTCAAGTATAAGGATGTCGTGCTCAGACCGGAAGAAGTGGTAATCAAAAAGTATCAAGGCTGACCGCCGGAATAAAGTCGAAGCAGTAGAGCCATCCGCAGGAGCGGTTTGGAGACTGCTTTTTCGACTGCTCTCTGTTGCCACCGTTCCCCATGAAGGGACTCCTTCCATCATTTTTAAAACCGACTGCCTCGCAGGAGCCATCAGAGCAGGACTAGTGGTGCGCTTTTTAAAATGAGAGATGGGTCACCCATCTTTTCGTTTTCACACAGCTTAGGGCGGAGGCTGCCGAAAATAGATCTGTTCTTCCCGGAATGGTCCGGGGTTCCATTTGCCACGCCCTGTGATTCGGTCTAGATCACAGCGGTAAGGAAGCGGTGCAATTCCCGCGTTCGCTGTGGCTGCTTACAGATACAGGCCGCTGCTGCCCGGGAAAGGGCACTGCTCACACCCGTGCAATTTTTCATGAAAGAGGATCGAAGGAGTGAATATCGATGGGAAGAGTCGTAGGGATTGACTTGGGAACGACTTACTCAGCGATCGCTATCGTCAATAAATACGGAAAGCCGGAAATACTCACCAACCGTGAAGGAGAGCGGATCACTCCTTCAGTGGTACTTTTCGACGGGGAAGACCCGGTAGTGGGCAGCATTGCCAAACGCGCTGCCGTAGCCACCCCTTTCAACGTGGTCCAGTTCGTGAAACGGCAGATCGGGGATAAAGGCTGGAAATTTCGCACCGAAAACGGCGAGGTTTATACACCTGAAGAGATTTCGGCCATTATTCTGAGACGTCTCAAACAAGATGCTGAAACACTGCTCGGGGAAAAGATCGAAGATGCCGTCATCACCGTCCCGGCATACTTTGACGATGCCCAGCGCAAAGCCACCCAGGACGCGGGACGGATTGCCGGGCTGAATGTGCTCCGCATTATCAATGAACCTACTGCGGCCGCCCTCGCCTACGGATTGGACAAACTGGACCAAAACCAGACGCTGCTCGTATACGACTTGGGGGGCGGAACGTTTGACGTAACGATTATGCGCCTCACCCCGGAAGGACTCAGGGTGCTTTCCACCGGCGGTGCGAAAGACCTGGGCGGTTTTGACTGGGATAACGTGATCATGAACTATTTGAACGAAGAATTCCAGAAACAAGGCGGCATCGATTTGTTGGATGATCCCATGCTGGAACAGGACTTGCGGGACAAAGCGGAAATCGCCAAGAAAACTCTTTCCTCCCGCGACCGCACCAATGTCTTCCTGTCAGCCAACGGGGTCAACGTTTCCATCCCCCTGACACGGGCCAAATTTGAAGAGCTTACCTCCCACTTGCTGAATAAAACACAAAGAATCATGGAATTCGTCCTTGAAGATGCGGGCCTGGAATGGAAGGAAATCGATCGGATCCTCCTGGTCGGGGGTTCCACCCGTATGAAACAGGTCCCGGCCATGATTGAGCGTGTGACCGGCAAGAAGCCTTCTCTCGACGTCAACCCCGATGAAGTCGTGGCGCTGGGAGCCGCGATTCAAGGAGAAATCCTACATATCAAGCAAGGAAAAGCAGACTTGTCCGCAAGCCAGTCTTTCCCGGTCGTCGAGATTCAAGATGTCAACTCCCACAGCCTGGGTGTAGTCGCCCTGGACGAAGGGGGAAACGAAGTCAATTCCATCGTCATGAAGAAGGATACCGTGATCCCCAGCCGGGTGAGCGGCCATTACACCACCACGGTTGACCGGCAAACGCAGTTGCATCTGCAGGTGACCGAAGGGGAAGATAGCGATCTCGATTACGTCAAAATTGTCGGAGAAGGGATGATTGATCTTCCGGAATACCCCAAAGGGGCACCGCTGGAAGTCATTTTTGAGTACGACAGCGACGGGATCATCCATATCTCTGTCGTTGACTCCACAGCCGGAGCGCTCCTTGGCGAATTAAACATCGAACGGACCTCCAACCTGACGGAAGAGGAAGTCAGGGAAAAGCAGCTCCGTGTCAGCAAACTGGCGATTAGCTAACCCTTGACAATGGAAAGTTGGGTTTATATAAAACTATTATGAGATGATTGGTCTTCTTCCATTTACATTCAGCGGAGAAAGGTCGCATATTTACAGTAAACTTCATCAGTTTACTTCCTCTGATCATCATAGATACCATCCTTTTTATCAGGCTGAACACCTTCTTCATCACTTGCATTTTTCTACATTTTCTCTGCCCCGACTCCCAAGTACAGGATTTTAATCGTAAGGGAATTCACGGGAGAGAATGCCTGTCCGATTTCGTTCATCTTTTCGAACGCCTTAAAAGCCCGTTACAGGAGCGGCAAAGCCTACGCCCTTGCCGCTCTGAATCTTTTGTTCGCACCGACCGTAGCACAAGTGTTGAGCCTTGTGATATTTGTAATTTTTATCGCAACTACCTCTTGGGCGGGACTATATCTTCAATCGGGGAGGATGGGCTCGCCGTTTTTTTTATGTTTTCTTTATCAATTTGTAAACTTAGACTGTTGTAAATATAATACCAACTTGATAGAATTAGCTATGTAAGCAAGAAATGGTAGAATTGAATTTTGGTATTTAATTTTAATCTTAGATAAGCAGGTGTTAGACAGATATGCAAGATGCAAAAAGAAGAGCCATTATATTTACAGTAATATCTATTGCGTTGGCAACGTTGGCTGGGATTTTGTTTTTACAGAAGGTTAGTGCGGTAGATGCTAAGTTAGGGGAGCTGGCAACTGTATATGTAGCCAAAAAGAATATTTTGTCACGTCAGCCTTTACGAAAAGAAGATTTTGAAGTGAAGGAAGTACCTGTGCAGTTTCTTTCAAAAAATGTTGTTACGGATTTTTCGATCATTGAAAAAGAAAATCTTGTATCGGTTGTTCCTCTGCAAGAAGGAGATTTACTTTCCAGTAATACTTTAAAAAGAGCACACGAACTGACATCTGGCGATAAACGGATGGTTCTGATCCCTCAATCACAAAAAATACAGTTTGATGATAGATTTTCAGAGCAGGATCGGGTCGATATTGTAGTTTCTTATGAAAAAGTGGAGGGTAAACAGCCGGTTACTGAGTATTTGCTCACAGATGTACCGGTTGTCGCCACTGCTAAAGATGTGATTGGTGTTGAATTATCTAAGGAAGATGCTAGAAAGTTAATACATATGGAAAACTTTGCTGTATCGATCCGGGTCTTAAAAGCTCCACAAGAAGCCAATAAATCTTCAGATGAGGGAAAGGGTAGTACGAATAAAAACAGCAATTCTGTAAAAACGAGTAAAACCACTACGTCGAATGCTTCTAACAAAAACAATGACTAAAGAGAGTTAATATTCTGCTACACGGAAAGGAAATTTGTGTGATGAGTAGTGAATTAAAATTGCTGGTAGTCAGTGAAGATGAATCGCAGGCTCAAGAAATACGCATGCTTGTGAACTCGAAGTTTCCATTAAATGGTTATATACGGTCATCAGAAGTAAGGCGGGAGATTTCCCGTATACAGCCCAATATTGTATTGCTATACGAGCAAAAAGACGGGACCGGTATTCAATTAATCCCGTATATTTCTAGGGAAGTGCCGGAAGCAATCATTGTATATCTAACTGAGCGCCGTGATCCGATTCGTACAAGGGATGTGAGTAGAGCCGGGGCGTTTGATATATTATTTCTTCCTGATGAAATTAATGCATTAGAGGATATTCTAAATAGAGCCGCAAAGGTATTATTGGAAAAAAATACGAGAAATGAAGTGGCTTCAAGCTTTAGCTGGGGAAGAGGACAAATCTATACATTTTACAGCGGAAAAGGCGGAAGCGGAAAAAGTTTGGTCGCGGCGACATTAGCACAGACACTTCAGCTGGAATCGACAAGCGGCGTGCTTTTGGTCGACTTAAACCACCAGTATGGAGGGTTAGAGACATATTTAAATATTGAAAATGACCGAAACTTATATGATTTGACTCCTGTATTAAACGAATTAAATGATAACCATATTCGCAGCGTTACGACCATAGAACCTTATTCGCAGATAGAGGTATTAGTGAGTCCCGCTGATGCTGAAATTGCCGAACTCATAACTGAAGATCACATTGAGCGGCTATTACGGACTGCTCGTCTCTACTATGACTATATTTTGGTGGATCTTCCAACTGAAATGAATAACCTTTCATATACAGCTTTGGAAGAAGCAGATCGGATCATCTATGTGATGAATCCGGAGTCAATATCACTTCGGATCTTCAGCCGTACACTTGATTTGTTCGATAAGTTAGATATTGATCCAACAGATCGACTTGAGATCTTGATAAATAAAATAAGCAAAGATAATGAATTGACACCCCGGGATATAAGCCAACATTTTAGTTATCCAATTATAGGTGAATTAAGAGACGATACGAAAAAGATTCAACAGCTATTGAATCGTGGACAAACTTTGAGAACAACAAGAAAAGAGAGGAATCTCACAAACTTTGCGAAGGATGTCCAAAAACTAGCGAAGATGATTTTGGTGCAACAAGCAGGAAAATCCGCTTCATAGGAGGGGAGGCGATCGACGATGTCATTGTTTAACAGAAACCCTCAACGCCAAAAGCAGACAAAAACAAGCAGTTTACCGCGTCCATCTAGTCGTGCGGTCAGAGAGAGTGAAGCAAGAGTAGAGAAACTATCCAGGCATTTTAAGACTCGCCTCTTGAGAGAAACCGATTTGGAAAAACTGACTCAGATGCCTTCGGCCGAGCTCCGGATCACTTTAGACAGGATCATTGGCCGTTATCTGGCAGATGAACAAGTAGTAATCACTCGTAATGAACGTGACCAATTAATTAGCAAAATTATTGATGAGTCTGTCGGTTATGGGCCATTGGAGCCTTTGCTTGAAGACGAGGAAATAACAGAGATTATGGTTAATGGCCCTTATGAAATTTACTACGAAAAAAAAGGGCGATTATATAAGACAGATGTTCAATTTAGGGATGAAGAGGCCTTAAGACACGTCATAGACCGGATTGTGGCACCTTTAGGCCGCCGAATTGATGTGAGTTCCCCGATGGTAGATGCGAGGCTTCCCGACGGCAGCCGGGTAAATGCAGTAATTCCTCCAATCAGCTTAAAAGGTTCACTCGTTTCAATTAGAAAATTCCGTAAAGAACCGATAAAAATGGAGGACTTAGTAAGTTTTAATAGCTTAACTCCTGAAATGGCTACATTTTTGGCAAGTATAGTCAAATCAAAATTAAATATTATCATATCAGGTGGTACCGGAAGCGGGAAAACTACACTGCTTAATGCGTTAGCTTGCTTCATCCCTGAGAACGAGCGGATTATTACGATTGAAGACATGGCGGAGTTACGAATCCCACATGCCCATGTCGCTGGTATGGAAGCGAGACCAGCCAACACGGAAGGCAAAGGTGAAATTACCATTCGTCAGCTGGTAAGAAACGCTTTACGGATGAGGCCCGACCGAATTATTGTCGGTGAGGTTCGCGGTGCGGAAGCATTTGACATGCTTCAGGCGATGAACACAGGTCACGAAGGCTCGCTAACTACCGTACACGCGAACAGCCCTGAAGACGCATTAAGCAGGTTGGAAGCTATGGTGATGATGTCAGCTGCTGATCTGCCGCCAGCGATTATACGCCAGTATTTAGTGGGCGCGATTGATTTTATTATTCAAATTGGACGTTTACCAGACGGGCAAAGAAAAATGTTATCAATTGCTGAGTTTCAACAAGACGCCAATGGCGAAATGAAACTGAGGGAAATCTTTAAGTTTCAGCAAACAGGTGTATCCAAGGATGACAAAGTGTTGGGATACTTTACGGCTACCGGTGTTCAACCTCAGTGTCTGTCTCGATTGAAAGCCTATGGAGCACCTGTGGATCCTAAGATGTTTATCCCTAATAAAGAAGGGGTTCGTACATGATAGCTGTATTGGGGGCACTATCCGTATTCTTTGTCATCTGGGCTTTGTATTACTATCTCTTAATGAAAAATATTCAAAAAGCAAACAATGAACGTATCGCCAAATGGGTCAATAGGGGTGTCGGGGAAGTTAGGTGGTCAGATTCTCTAGCAGATAAGATTGACCAGACTTCCTGGGCCCAAAAAATCCAACCTCAGATTGAACAAGCCAGTTTAAACCTTAGACCGTCTGAGTATGGATCCATTCTCTTTCTTGCTGCAATCGTTTTATACTTTGCATTCAGCCTGGGGTTAGGAGTTCCTGCTTTATATAGCTTCATTCTAGCGTTATTACTTACTCCGCTGGGCTCAAAACTATTTTTGAAATCAAGAAAGCATATATATGCAAATCGTTTGGACGCACAGCTATCTGAAGCTTGCCGATTGTTAAGCAGCGCAGCCCGGGCGGGGTTATCCATTCAGCAAGGATTGGAACTTGTTGTGCGGGAAATGCCACCACCAGTGAAAAATGAACTCGGCATGGTGGTTAGAGAAGTGCAACTTGGAAGAGACTTGGAAAGTGCTTTGAAAGAGCTGTTGGAAAGGGTTAACAGCCGAGATATTCAAGTGTTTGTCAATGCTCTAATCATTCAGCGAAGAGCAGGTGGAGATTTAGGCCGGGTCATGAGTGAAATGGCAATTACGATGGAGGAAAGAAAAATTATCCAACAAACAGTAAAAGCTGTTACTGCCCAAGCCAGGTATTCGGCTTATGCTCTTCCTCTGATTTCGATTTTTGTCGTATTTATGTTGAGTAAGCTCATCGATGGTTTTTTTGATCTTTTCAAATCAACAATTGGAATAATTATTATCGCGGTCTTTGTGATTATGCAAGTAGTTGGAATAATCCTGGTTCGTCAAATTGCCAATATCAAAGTTTAAGGTGAACATTATGATTATTTTTATGGTCTTGTTTCTGGCTTGGATCAGTCTGATTATCGCTGCTTTTTCATATATCAAGTTTAGAGAACAAAAGCAACAAATAGATCGGTACCTGGATGAGAAGTTTGACAAAGTGGTTTTAAAAGCCAAAGATGATGACAAATTGATTAATCGTGCGATTAAGTGGTTTGATCAATTAGCTCCGGTCGGAAATAAAATTCAGCTCTTAAGTGATCCTGTTGAGTTGGAAGAACATCTATTAAAAGCAGGTTATCCTTATGGCTTGACAGTCGATCGGATACAAGGAGCAAAAATTGTCTTTGCCTTAATAGGATTGGGGTTTGGTTTTTTTGGTGTCATTCTTGGACTGCCTTTAGCGTCTTTTGCGTTAGTTTTTTATCCACTGATTGGTTACTGTATTCCAATTTTAGGGATCAGACTGCTGGCCAAAAGACGGCAGGAACAAATTCGCTATGATCTGCCTGATTTTCTTGACATGATGAGTATTACATTGCAAGCGGGAATGAGCTTGGACTCCGCTTTAATGTATTTTGTCAATACATCAAAGGGGCCACTCAGTGAAGAACTTGCGAAGATGAACCAAGAAATCCGTTTCGGAGTGCAAAGAGAAGTCGCTTATCGGGCCTTGCTCTCCCGAACTGAGTCACCAGAATTGGATAGTTTAATTCAGTCAATGATCCAGGCACACAACTTAGGTACCCCCATCTCAGAAACGTTTGCCCAACAGGCTGAAGAAATGAGAAAGATGAGGGGCGAAAGAGCCAAGGAAGCGGCTGGTAAAGCAGAACCCAAGATTTCAATTGTGGGCGGCTTGATTATCGCACCTTCAATTGTACTACTCATTATTGGATCTTTTGTTCTCAAATATTTCTTCAGTGATGACAGTCCGTTTAAAGGGATGTTTTGATGAAGCATTGAAGGAGGTGATTTGAGGAAAAAGAGGAAATATATGTGTAAGGTTGGACTGGTCTTCTTATTTTACGAATTTATATTAGGAGGTTAGATTATATGAAAAACTTGAAAAACAAACTTAATGAAGCTTCCATTCGTATGTATGTGGCTTACAAAAACATCTTCAGCAGCAAAAAAGGTTCTTCCACTGTCGAATATGTAATCGTACTTGCGGCAGCTGCAGCATTTGCCGGGGTCCTTGCAACTGTTCTTAGTGGAGAAGCTAAAGGTTATATTACGAAAAAAATCTCAGAGGCTCTCAAATAATTTCTTTAGTAATGACCGAAGTAAATATGGAGTTGGCCGTCATTTATCTGACGGCCAGACTAATTTTTTTGGAGTGGTGCTTCTCATGTTTTTTATGAAGAAAAAATGGACACCCATTATATCTATCCTTCTCGCATTGACTGTAAGTGCATGCTCTCAATCAGTACCCGCTAATAATCAAAATCAAGATGGAACGAGTGAAAACGTAAAAAAAGCTGCCACAGATGCAGAAGGTATGATTGCTGAGGGACCAGGTAAATTTGCTGGTAGCCGGTATGATGTAAACAAAGTAAATGAAGAGTTGGATCAATTCCCTGACAATATGAAAGCGGATGAGGCATATAACCGTTTAATACGGCTGCTTGCTGAAGATTACAAGCCAGTAAAGCAAAAATTGGACGATTTTGACCCGAATGTGGCTCCTAAATTGAGTAATACTCCGGGTGGGATAAACCAGCCGAAACTTTCCAAGTTAAACGTAGAGATTCTTTTAGATTCAAGCGGGAGCATGAATGGTCAAGTTAGCGGTGGCAAGAAGATGGATCTGGCTAAAAAAGCAATTCAGGAGTTTGCATCCAAACTTCCGGAAGGAACGAATGTGTCCTTACGTGTATATGGCCATAAAGGCAGCAGCAGTGCAAAGGACAAGGCTGTTTCCTGTGCAAGCAGTGAAGTTGTGTATCCGATGGGGAAATATGATCAAACGGCATTTAATCAGGCGTTGAATAAGTTTCAACCCACAGGTTATACTCCCATCGCCTTAGCCATTCGTGGCGCTCAGCAAGATTTGCAATCAGCTCAAGAGGAAAATACACAAAATATTGTTTATATAGTTAGCGATGGGATAGAAACCTGTGGTGGGAATCCCGTTGAGGAAGCGAAAAAACTACATACTTCAGGAATTAAAGCAGTAGTGAATATTATTGGATTTGATGTGGATAATGCCGGGCAACAAGCATTGAAACAGGTTGCTGAAGCTGGGGGAGGCTCGTATACTACTGTCAATTCAGAAACAGATCTAAAAGAATACCTGGAAAGAGAGCATAATCGTTTACAATTTGAATGGTGGGGTTGGGGTAATCTAAATGTTACTGAAGTAAATAATACGGCTTTAAAAAAGAGAAATGAATTAGATGAAATAGCTTATCCGGGTCCCGTCATTATAGGCACCGGAAAGCCCAGCTTATTTATTTCAATTTTTGATACTGAAACAAAGCATTTCGATGATGCTATTGCTTATTTGGAGCAAAAAGGAAAGGTGGACATCGCAGAATCCGCACTTCTCGAACAAAAGATTAATGATCGTAGCGATAAAATTAAAAAGTATTTTACGGAGAAGTATGACAACCTTGATAAGCAAATAGTGAAGATTAGAGATGAACTTGGAAAACAAATTCAAGAGAAAGCTAATCAAGAGTATAACAAATATAATCAATAGGAATTAGAAAGGGGGAAAGAAATGGGGCGTAATTTTAGGCGAATCTATGCCTTAACCGTGTTATTCTTTTTGTTTGGCCTCATATTTGCACCTTGGGCTACTATTGTTTTGGCAGCACCGAGCTTTCCTGAAGCCATACCGTTCCCGGAAGCCAAGCCATTCCCGGAAGCCAAGCCATTCCCGGAAGCCAACCCATTTCCTGAAGGAAAACAATTTCCAAAAAACCAATCTTCCCTAGATAATGGAGGTTCAAATGGGGGTCAGCCAGGTAGCACTTCATCTTCCCAAAATTCTCCTTGGGATAATGCAAAACAGACATTCAATGATATACTTCAGGATAAACTGAACATAGACCCCAAGCACCCGGATATTAGAGATATTAACAAACAGGCTTTGGCGACAGCTTTCGGTGAATTTCTCTACTTCAAAAATTATTTGCAGAACGCGGAATTTACGGTTGATCTGTCGAAGTTTGGATGGGATGCTTATAAGGGTACTAAATACTATAAATATTTAAGAGAGCATTTTAAATCTGCCAGTGAGATCAAGGCTGCATGGCAAAAGTTTAATACGGTAGAGGATGCATTTGATGAAGCTAGAAATATTAGTAAGCTTAGTAAGCTAAATAATTTCTGGAACGACATTACCAAACCACTTGATGCTGCTTCCATGGATAAAATCAATAAACTGAAATTATTCAGGCCATGGCAAGCTAAATGGTTACCAGGAGTAGCCCAGATTGCAGGCAGGTTTACACCTTGGTTAGCTGCGATAGATTCTGTAAAAAGTGGATTCGATACATTTAAGAATTTTGCAAGCGGTAAGTACAACGATGGTATAGCTAGCTTAGGAAATACATTGATGGCTGGAGCTGTTGTGCTTAGTGCTACAGGGGTCGGTGCCCCGGTTGCGGCGGGGGTGGCAATCGCAGGAGGGTTATTATGGGCAGGAGCAAAAATCTATAAGCATTGGGATACCATCTCGAGAGTGGTCACCAATCCGGTTGGTGCCGTAAAATCTGTTGTAGATTTTGTAAAGGAAACCCCAAATGTGGTTAAAAAGGTGTCTAACGGAATTAGCAGTGCAGTTAGTACTGTAAAAGGTTGGTTCAGTTAGGTATTTTAACTCAAAATGAAGAAAAAGAAAGTTTATAAAAATCAAGGCCACACAAACAGTAGTGGTCTTGATTTCATGGAGGAAAAAAGATGATTAGTGTTAGCACATTACCACCACACATTCATAAAGCTGTTGCTCCGTTCAATCCAAACAATGATAAATACGATGTATTTCCTGCAAAAGTAAATGTAGGAGGAAAATCGTATTATGCTTTTGTGTTTAAAGGGAATGCTGAGAGACTTATAGTTGAAGAGGACGGGACGGTTCCGAAATTAACTGAAGTTATCAAACCAGCTCTAATTGCCCCAAGTTATAACACGATTTGTGGTAACATCGGTAAAACAGGTACAAGATGGGTAAACACCTATAAAACAGGTGCTTTTAAACGTTTACAAAAGGCTCTAATGTACATGAAGGATAAGTACTTAGCAAAGCTTGACTCAGTAACTATTAAATCCGTGGATAGCTTTATTCACATGATTGATGAAATGAATTACTACCAAAACCAGTTAACTAATGTAGTCAAATCAGCAATATCTTTTGCGGACGGGACAAATAAAAAAGAATTGGTAACAGAAGAGGATTATTATACGCTGAGGAATTACAATGTCATCATGGTTCGTTCAGCAGTCAACCAAAACAACATCCAGTTGGAAGCGGAAAGAGACAGAGTGCAGGCGATCCAGGGTCTGTCTGCAGCTATCCCTCTTTTTAACATAAAAGACTGGCTCATATTGGCCTACATTAGACATCACCATAAAGGTTTCTTATCCAAAACACACTATCCTCAAGAGGCTAAAGAGATGGAGGATCTAAAAAGAATGGTAGAAGTGGATAAGCCTTTGGAGCAGGATGATGAAGCAGATACAATACTTAAAAAGTATCGCAATCCTAAATGAGGTGACAGAAATGGAGATTATAAGAGAATCCCTTGAGATCTACAAAAATAATTTTACTAAGATATTGTTGATTACTCTATTTTTTACTGTGCCGATTGGGCTGTTATATACATTTCTGATGCACTATGTTGAGGAGCCTTTGGCGGTCTTTTTGGTACCTGTTTGGCCCACCCTGATAAAAATCTTTTTTGGAGTATTAACCTTTTCCCTTGTGCAAATTCCTTTTATTGCGCTGGTATTGAATGACTCCAGATCAGGAATGGTGTCTTTTCGAAGGATCTGGTCTCCATTATTGGAACATGGATACTCAATTTACTTTCTGTCTGTGGTTGCCGCTTTGTTCATTTCATTAGGGTCATTACTGTTTATCATTCCGGGCATTATATTCTTAGTTTTTACCTTAGGGATTGCCCAAGCTGCACTTATCGATAAGATGGTTTGGTTTAAAGGGATAAAACAATCATTCTTATTTGCTAAACAACATTTTTTTCGTTTAATGCTGTTGTTGGTTGTATTTGCCATCATTGATTTTCTTGTTAGTTATACCATATCGTTTGGGTTTATGCTTCTTTCAAACTCTTTCTTTATTCTCAACCTGATTCTGATATTTTTTTCCGGCCTAATTATGCCACTCTTTATTATTATAATTAGTCTCTTATATATGGATTGGACAGACTTTGATTATATGAACACCGAAGAACTTTCAATATAGTCATTGTCGATATAGGGCTGTTTGTAATTTAAGTATCTTTTGCCTGCAATCTTTTTATCATGTTGATGATTGGATGGGTTACTTTTTTGGAGGTGAAGGATTTTATAAAATCTGTTGCCTACAGAGTTGTTCTTTCATTGGTTAATTTTGGTCTATATTGCGTTAGGTGAGGTGAGAAAATGTGTATTAAGCTTTCCTCTTTACTAAAAAATAAAAATGGAAACATTACTATTACTTGGTTAGGTGCTTTACCTGTTTTTATTGGTTTTTTCCTTTTATTAGGAAGTATGGGTTTGGCTTGGGCTAGTAAATCAACTGCTCAAACGGCCGCTGACGCAGGAAGCTTTGCGGCGACAAAAAAAATAGATGAACTTTTACTGCCTGAAATAGATAAATGGATTAAAGATAATCTTCCAAACGACCCAAAGCTTCAGGAAGCTTTCCCGGATCATATAAACTTGAATGAAATTCCCATGGAAAAAAAGCTGGAACATATGTTTCACGGTAATCACTTGATCATGAGCCATTTTGTTAAAGGGGTAATTAAAGCTCATGAAGGGGAAATTGCAAACGCGGTAAGAACTTATGTACAGAAAAACGGTGGCAAACCTCACGGTCGAATTGTTCTGCCCGTAAATGACAGAGTTGAGGTAGAAGCTGAGGCCCCTTTTGAATCGTTATTGTTGAAGGAATACTTTGCAGGAAAAACAGTGAAAGAAAAAGGAGCGGGACCAAAGAGAATCTACCTCAAAGGAATCAGTGAAGGAGATATTGTCATTGAGTATTAACCTTAGGAGGGCGACATGAAAAATATGATAAAAAAGATGGTTCGCGTTATCCATTCAAATAAAAAAGGTTCCTCAACCATTGAGTTTGTAATAATTTTACCACTATTCATCATGATGTTTATGGTCGTTTGGCAAATGGCACTAGCAGGTATGGCAGTCCTGGATACTCAGGCTGCACTGCGTGATGCAGCCAGGGTCGCAGCTAATTCAGGTGATGTAAATAAAGGGAGGGCCCAGCTTCTTTCTTCGTTTGGGACATCAGACCATTATCGTTTAAAAAATTATTCTATTAATATAAGTGGTGATAAAGTAGTTGCGAAAGCACAAACGGAAATAGAAGTATTATTCATGGGTGGTCTTGCACCATTTACCTATAATAAATCGGTTGAAGTTCCGGTTCTAGACGATAAATTTATGCCTTAGATGATTGACGTACTTTGTATAGACTCATTTTGAATAGTTGGTTTTTCAGTTGTAAAGCTAGCTTGAATGAGGTGAGATTATTTGTTCAACCGAATAACAAGAGGGTCTGCTCTACTTGGAATGTTTTTGACCCTCTTTCTTTTTTTGCCTCTTGTCAATATTGCATTAGCAGAACCGAGCTTTCCAGAAGCAATACCATTTCCAGAAGCAATACCATTTCCGGAAGCAAAGCCGTTTCCTGAGGCAAAGCCGTTTCCAGAAGCAAAGCCGTTTCCTGAGGCAAAGCCATTTCCAGACCAAAAGCCATTTCCGGATGAAAAATCATTTCCCAATGGGAATTCTTCTATAAATAATGAAGTTACATATGATCAACATCAAAATAATGAAGAAAAACCAAAAAGTTGGTGGGAAAAATGGATCACTGATCCAATATCAGGTGCTTGGGACTGGATAACGGAGACAGGATCCGGTGCGTGGAATTGGATATCAGATACGATTTCGGCTGCATGGACCTGGACAACAGGAACAGTATCCTCGGCGTGGGATTGGACAAAGAATACAGCAGTCGCTGTTAAGGACTGGACAGTTGGTAAAGCAGTCGCAGCAAGGAATTGGACGATCGAGACATCGATCAAAACAGTGAAAGAACTAATCTTTCTTCGCGACATGGCATTTGGTCCAAAAAGAATAGATGGTGGAGATAAAGACCCAACTGCCCGACCTTACGGCACATTAGCTGATGTAAACATTCATCCAGCTGATTTGACCGATATGGCCCAGCTTGCATATGACTGGGATGACTTAAGAAACGATGGGACCAATCCAGACGAAATCTTTAAAAGACTTGAAGATCAAGGCTGGAGAATCAGGAAAAATGAAGCAGGAGAAGCAAATGGGTTTGCAGCAAAAGTATTTGTGAACTATAAGACAAAGCAAGTAGTCATAGCCGTTCGTGGAACCGATGCTGGATGGGACTACATTAATGATGCACAACTTACATTTGGAATACCTAATCGGGAAGTGAATCAATACCAATCTGCAAGAAAGTTGATTGAGGAGATACAACGAGAATTCCATGGTTATCAATTGGTGCAAGTGGGCCATTCACTGGGAGGGAACATCGTCCAGCGTACCGCTATTGATTACAAAATTCCGACGCTTGCCTTAAACGCTCCTGGCTTGAAACAGCAGGATTTGCCATTCACACCTGTAAAATTCGAGGTTAAACCGAGCACTACCTACGGTCCAACACCAATTGATTACCTTAAAGGCTTAGTTGGAAGTATTGAGGATATAGCCGGTAATATTGCAAAGATAAAAATCAACGAGTATCGAGCAAGAACGAATGTCAACTTCCATCCAAATGAGGTTAAATTTAACCAGCAAGGTTATTACGATAATTTAATCCTAAATATCTCAGATGAAAGAGACCTGATTGGCACACGTAGCGAGCACGCGGGCAGCTATTATACAATAGGAGATGGAAAAGGACCCAAACGTGTGAATGACTACAGTGAAGAGAGAAAAGTGGAAAATACACCGCTTAATAGTCTGCTAGGTTTTATCGATGATACCCGTAAAGGTTACCCGTATCATGGATTACGTAGCAAGAATGGGCTAACAAGTTTTTACAAATATTCTGGTGAAATTGAGAAATTAATGAAAGAGCAACCGAGTCGATAATCCACATGGAGAGATGGGGATAGTGAAATACACTGGATGAACCAACAACTCTCCCTATGGAGGAGGAGCAGATGAAAAACGTAATTTTAGCAACGGTATTGTCCATTGTTTTCCCTGGTATTGGGCAGATATACAATGGGCAAAACGGAAAAGGAGTCAGCTTTATCGCGGCTATTTTGCTG
This sequence comes from Lihuaxuella thermophila, assembly GCF_900110165.1. GTDB lineage: Bacteria > Bacillota > Bacilli > Thermoactinomycetales > Thermoactinomycetaceae > Lihuaxuella > Lihuaxuella thermophila. The sequence continues at coordinate 3,586 of NZ_FOCQ01000016.1, read as the reverse complement.
TTTATGTCTCTTAATATGGCAACGTCTGGCTATCCGTTGTTTGCTGTTTTTTATGTAGTTGCATGGGTATGGAGTTTAGTAGATGCGATTGTTGTAGCGGTAAAACAACAAAAGGGAAGTATACCAGCCCCGCCTTTAGAGGGAGAACGGAGATATGTAAAGTTGGGACTTGCAATTGTAGTCGCCTATTTGCTTTTTTTTACTTCCGCTTGCGCATTTGATCAGACTGGAACAGATGAAGGTGGTCTAGCATTGTCGAAAGAAGAGAAGAAAATCCAACAGGAAGCAAAGAAGTATCTCGAAAATAAATATCATGAAGAGTTTGTTGTGGAAAAACCAAACTATATTCCTGCCATTGATAAATATGGAATGTATGCCTATCCCAAAAATGACCCGGATATCGTATTTGGGGTCACAAAATTAGGCTCTGATCCTTTTCTGGATACCTATTTGGAATCAGTCTGGGACCGAGATTCAAAAGAAGAGTTGGAATCGGTTTTACCAACGTTCTTTGATCACCTTTGGAACTTTAGCACCAGTATTTCCGTAAAAGATAGGATAGAGACTGAGATTGCAGGAAAAAAAATCCCAAGTTATCGGGAGTTGCGAAAAGCACATCCAGATCAGATAACCAACACGATGACGATTTATCTCATTAAAAATGTAACTGATCAGAATCAGGATGAAGAGCTCGAAAAGGTGTTAAAATTTATCAATTACTGTGAGAAGAATGATATACGGATAGTAAATTTAGAAATTAATTATTACGATGAAGCCCTGCTAAATAAAAGCAAGGAAAAAATTAATATTAAAAATCAGGATAAATTTGATAAGTACTATCGTAACAGACTGGGTGTATATATCGATAATCCATCGAAGTATAAATCGATTGAGGATTTAAAAGAGGACTTTGTTAATATCCCAAATTAATAACAGAGAAATACTGAATGGAAATGAATCCAAAAAGTATGGGAATGATGTATGAGGGGATTGTTTAACCAATCCCTCTCGTTATTTTGTTTATATTTTATGTAAGTTAATGTAGTTAAAAAGAAGGACATAATGGAGGAGGCTTCACTATTATTATGACAAAACGAGTTCTCATCTCGGTTGGATCGGGACTGGCTGGCTTTGTTGTCATCAACTTTTTAGCGATTGCGTTTGGTGTTTTATACAACCCGATTACCGACTTATTGCTTGCTGTTTTTACTTATGGTTTAGCTGGATATGCCGGGGGTCGGGCAAATCCGCGTCCATATGTAACAGCCGCAATCGTTGGTGCAGTATTCAGTCTCTTAAATATTTTGATAGCCTCTATATTCGAAGTGAAATTTGCAACAAGCTTTTTTGACTTCATCTCAGTCATTAGCATGACCATTATTATCACACTGTTAGGTGCACTACTCGCCCATCGTCCTTGGATAAGGAAGAACTCTCCATCTTTGTAGGCATTGTTGATAAATAAAGCCTTTTTTGACGTGACCATACAAGATCTATAACTTTAGCAATTCCCAATTAGGGTTTAGTTGTTTGTGGAAGGAAAGGAAACAAATATCAAGAACACTATAATGTAAGAGAACGATAGAATTATTATCTATGTGAATTTTTTAAATGTGGTGGCAAAATCTACTCAATTATAGTGGCTCCTGGCACAGGCAACTTATATGTCCCAAATGATCAAAGAAGCAGTAATTAAATTATTAAATGATGCTAGGGCGTTTGTCGTGAGGAGAAAGTTAAATGAAGCTCAAATTTACAATTTGGTTAACACGAATCTCACATAGGGCTACTGCTTATTGTTAGTTTTCCACTGAAAAACTAACTTGAATGGGGTGATGTTACTTGTTCCACCACAAAAAAGGAGGGTTTGTTTTTCTACTGACACTGCTTATAACCCTCTTTACTCTTTTTACACTTACAAATATTGTATTAGCAGAACCGAGCTTTCCAGAGGCAAAGCCGTTTCCGGAGGCCAAACCGTTTCCGGAAGCCAAACCGTTTCCGGAAGCCAAACCCTTTCCGGAAGGGAAGCCATTTCCGGAGGGAAAACCTTTTGAAAATGGAACGTCATCTTCTAATGATCCATCCACAAATAATCAACACCAAAATAATGATAACCAGTCTAAGCCCAAGAGTTGGTGGGAAAAAGCATGGGATTGGACAAAAGACAAAGCATCTGGTGCTTGGAATTGGACAAAACAAACAGTTTCTGATATTTGGGAATGGACAAAGAAAAATAAAGAATACATTATATCAGGAGCAGTTGTGGTCGCCGGAGTTGTATGCTTGTTTATTCCGGGAGCACAAGGTGTTGGTGTTTCCATTCTTTTGGGTTGGGGACTATCCTTTGGGTTAAGCATATTGTTTAATGGCGGAAAGATCGATAAATCTACATTCCTTGAAGCTGCAATTGGTGGGATTCTGGGAGCAGTGAGTTTCGGAGTTGGAGGAGTTCTTACGAAAGTTGCCTCCTCAATTGGGAAAAAAATAATAACTGCAATTGGGAGTTCTCCTATAACAAGAAGAGTGATCGGAAGTTTGGTGTCAGGTGGAAAAAATATTCTCACCAAGGTTCCTGGTCCAATTCGGGGAATTTTAAGTAAGGTAGCAACTAAGGGTGGGGTTTTTGGAGCAGTAGATGGTGTTGTAACGAGTATAGCCGATGACTGGCTGCGCGGTAAAAAAATAGACTGGAAAAAAGCGTTAGCGTCCGGTCTTGTCGGTACTTTAACTTTTGGTATATTCGCTTATGCCGGGCCTGCGATCGCCCAACAAGCCAACAAAATTCCTATAGTAAAAACAGTAACTGCCAAAATTGAGTCGGTAGCTGGGAAGTGGTTTAAACCGAATTCTGCTTGTGCATGTAACTTGAAATATACAACGTCTAAAACGCAAAAACATGTACATGAAGGAGAAACAGTAACAGATCCTCAATCACCTTACAATGGGAAATGGAGTGGTGGCGGGCTTCATAATTGGAGAAAAATGAAAGAGCGTGTTAAACAAGATGGTTACTACTTCAACAAGGTTGAAAAAGATCAGAACGGTGTCCTTAATGTGGAAGTGCGGAGAGTTGGGTATGACCCAAAAACCTTAAACAAATACGAAAACATAAAAAAAGCTTTAGAAACGTTACAGTCCGGTAATGCGTCAAAAAAGCAACAAAAGAAAGCTCAGAAACTATTGCAGCAAAATAATATTGATCCGAATACGGATCCAAATAGTATAGATCCTAAAACTCTCGCCAGAAAAGAACAGGTGATATCAAAAACTGTATATCCATCCCATTACACAGAACAACAGATTGATGAAATGGGTGAAAAAGCATTAGATCAATATCTCCAGAGCCATAAACTGCAATATTCTACACTTCCCAATGGAGATGTTGAGCCGATTAAATTTAATGCTGTAGTTAAAGGACCGGACGGGAAAAACATAGAAGTAGAAGGGTATGTAGTTCCAAAACCAGATGGAACGGTTGATTATATAGATATACTGACCCCATAAGACCCCAGACAAACTCTAAGTTATTATAGAATAGGGTTGAAAGGGGTTTTTCTTATGCCTAGAAGAAAGTGGTCTGCTG